>CAVXVN010000005.1:0-661336 GCA_963765265.1 uncultured Bacillaceae bacterium | reverse complement strand
CGAAAATGCATTAAATCCGCCATCAACAGGAATCACTACGCCATTTACAAAGCTAGAGGCTTCATGGCTTACTAAATATAATAAAGTACCGATTAGCTCATCGGATTCACCAAAACGATTCGTTGGTGTGCCCGCAAGAATTTTTTCAGAACGCTCTGTGTAAGAACCATCTTCATTTTTTAATAAGTTTTCATTTTGCCCTGTTATGAAAAAGCCAGGTGCAATTGCATTTACACGAATACCTACTTTAGACATATGGACTGCTAGCCATTGCGTAAAGTTGCTCACCGCTGCTTTTGCGCCGCTATATGCAGGGACTTTTGTTAATGGTGTGAATGCATTCATAGATGAAATATTTATAATGGTTGCACCAGGACGATTCACCATATCTATTGCAAATTCTTGGGAAGGTAATAAAGTACCTAAGAAATTCAAGTTAAAAACGAATTGAACGCCTTGTGGATCTAGGTCAAAAAATGTTGTTGTATCATTTGCTTTCTCTTTTAGATCCTCTTCAAATAAATATTCCTTCGTTGTAGTACCCTTTGGATGATTACCACCTGCTCCATTAATTAAGATATCAACAGGACCAAATTTTTCAAGAATCACATCATGTGCTGCTCTTAAGCTTTCTTTATCTACTACATCTGCTGCTACTCCAATGGCAACTCCACCATTTTGCCTCACTTCTGCTGCTTTTTTCTCTGTTTCTTCAAGTCTACGGCCTAAAACAGCCACCTTCGCTCCACAAGCAGCTAATGCATCGACAAACTGTCCTCCAAGCACGCCAGTTCCACCTGTTACAACAGCCACTTTATCCGTTAAATCAATTTTAAAAGGTAATTTTCTCATTATAATAATCTCCTCATATTTGTATCATTCAACTATTTTTAACCAGAACAAGGAAGCAACAAATAATTTAATCATAAAATATATCTGATTTCTTATTCTAATTTCCTTACTCAACCCAACATTCCAGTTATAAATAGATGTTATATTGTCTATACACTCGACCATTTTTTAGCTAATATGTTCGACTACGCTTTATTTGAAGTACCAAATTCACGAATTTTGCCGATGACAGTTTCTTTAATGGCTTCACGCGCTGGTCCTAAGTATTTTCGTGGATCATACATGTTTGGATTTGCAGCTAGCACTTCTCGAATACGCTTGGCAGATGCGATTTGATTCTCTGTGTTCACATTTATTTTTGCTGTTCCTAATGAAATCGCTTTTTGAATATCTTTTGTTGGGATACCTGTTCCCCCATGAAGGACTAGTGGCACGCCTGTAAGATTTCTGATTTCCTCCATTTCAGCAAATCCTAAGTTTGGTTCTCCTTTGTATGGACCGTGAACAGATCCCAATGCAGGAGCTAAGAAATCAATGCCTGTCTTGGCTACAAGCGCTACACATTCCTTCACATCCGCATAAATCACACCTTTTCCAACCACATCATCTTCTTGTCCGCCAACTGTTCCTAATTCAGCTTCCACCGATACACCCTTTGCATGAGCATACTCTACCACTTTTGAAGTAATGGATACGTTCTCTTCAAACGGATGTTTAGAAGCATCAATCATAACAGAAGTAAAACCGGCATCAATGGCGCTTTTACAATTTTCAAAGGTTGACCCATGATCTAAGTGAATAGCCACAGGCACAGTAATTTTGTACTCTTCCATTAAACCTTCAATCATTTTTACTACGGTTTTATATCCACCCATATACTTCCCTGCACCTTCAGAAACACCGAGAATTACCGGTGATTTTTCTTCTTCTGCCGCTTGAAGAATCGCTTGTGTGAACTCCAGATTGTTTATATTGTATTGGCCTACTGCATAACCTTCTGACTTAGCTTTATCTAGCATTTCTTTCATTGTCACTAAAGACATGTTACTTCCCCCTTTGTACGATCGATCACTTTATACAGAGAAACCCTGCATTTTCTTTCTCCAATTAATACCCCTTTTATCGCACTTGATTCAACCTTGAACCACAAAAAATCTTTAGCGAATTCATCTATCCTATTATTTAGATAAGCGTTTTAACAAAGTCTCTTTTTCCGCTTCGAAACCTGGTTTGCCAAGTAAAGCGAACATGTTTTTCTTATAGGCCTCAACACCTGGTTGATCAAACGGGTTTACACCCATAAGCAAGCCGCTAATTCCACATGCTTTTTCAAAAAAGTAGACCATTTCACCGAATGTATATTCATTTAATTCATCCAGTTCGACTACCATGTTAGGCACACCACCGTCTACATGTGCTAATACTGTCCCTTGGAACGCATTTTTATTAACTTCATCCATGGTTTTACCAGCTAAGAAGTTTAATCCGTCAAGGTTAGCTGCATCTTCCCCGATCGTTAATTCTATTTTTGGTTTTGCCACTTGGACAACTGTTTCAATTAAATCACGACGACCTTCTTGAACATATTGTCCCATTGAATGTAAATCCGTTGAAAAATCAACAGCAGCTGGGAATAAACCTTTATGGTCTTTTCCTTCACTTTCTCCGAAAAGCTGTTTCCACCATTCAGAAACATAATGAAGACTAGGTTCATAGTTTACTAACAGCTCAATGCCTTTTCCTTTACGGTACAAGGCATTACGAACCGCTGCATATTGATAACTTTGATTGTTTGCAAGATCAGCTTGATTATATTTATCTGCAGCAGCTGCTGCACCTTCCATCATACGGTCGATATCAAGTCCTGCGGTCGCAATTGGCAATAGACCTACAGCTGTTAGAACGGAGTATCTTCCGCCGACATCATCAGGGATAACAAATGTTTCAAGCCCTTCTTCAGTAGCAAGTTGTTTCAATGCACCTTTTTCTTTATCTGTCGTGATGTAAATCCGTTTTTTCGCTTCTTCTTTACCATATTTCTTCTCTAAGTAATCACGGAAAATACGGAAAGCAACAGCAGGCTCTGTAGTTGTACCAGATTTTGAAATCACGTTTATGGATATATCTTTTCCTTCTAGCATTTCTAGTAAATGAGAAATGTAGGTGGAACTAATATTTTGACCAGCAAAATAAATTTGCGTATTCCCACTCATTTGGTTATGGAAAGAGTGAGAGAGAGCTTCAATCGCTGCTCTTGCACCTAAATAAGATCCCCCAATTCCAATCACAATCAATGCATCAGAAGACTTTCGAATTCTTTCAGCCGCTTTCTTAATTCTTGAAAATTCTTCTTTATCATAGTCGTGTGGAAGTGTAACCCATCCGAGGTAATCAGAGCCTGGTCCTTTTTTTTCATGAAGCATGTTGTGAGCTACTTTTACGAATTCAGTAAGATTTTCTACTTCACTTTGTTGCATAAATGGTGTTACGTTTGAGTAATCGAAAGATATAGTCATTTTATTCCAGCCCCTTTTACAATGTTTTGTTCAAAACTCATTCATAATTTATCAAGGAGAATGGACGTTAACATGCCGATCTTGGTAAATCCAAACATCTAACGCCCTACATCCTTCATTCTTGTTGGTTTTAGTTTTTAGGTTCTACCCAGTCTGCCGCAAATCTTTCCATTCCTTGATCTGTAAGTGGATGTTTAGCAATTTGTTCAATCACTTTGTAAGGAATGGTCGCAATATGAGCGCCAGCCATTGCCACACGAGTCACATGATCAGGATGACGAACAGATGCTGCAATGATTTGTGCATCAAGCTGATGAATATGGAATAATTCTGCAATTTTTGTTACTAATTGTACGCCATCTTCCGAAATATCATCTAGACGTCCTAAGAATGGTGACACATAAGCAGCTCCTGCACGTGCTGCTAAAAGGGCTTGGTTCACAGTGAAAATGAGCGTGACATTTACTTTTACACCCTTTTTGGAAAGGTAACGAGTCGTTTCTAGACCAGCTAATGTCATGGGTACTTTAATGGTAATCTTTTTATCGCCACCATTCATTTTGATTAATTCATCTGCTTCTGCAATCATTTCTTCAGCTGTCACAGCATGCGGTGTTACTTCAGCAGAAACAGATTCCACTTCTGGTACAGCTTGTAAAATTTCTTCGATACGGTCTTCAAATTTTATGCCTTCTTTTGCCACCAAAGATGGATTGGTTGTTACACCAGATAAGATTCCAATTTTGTACGCTTTTTTAATATCGTCAAGGTTTGCAGTATCAATAAAAAATTTCATGTTCCATTTCCTCCAATTGTTTTGTGAATGTTCGACTTCGTTACTTAGTCTTTGTTACTTATGCTTTTTCAACAGCATGTCCACCAAATTCATTACGTAAAGCTGCTACTACCTTCCCATTGAATGAATCTGTATCTAAAGAACGGTAACGGGATAATAATGACAAGGCAATTACTGGCGTTGCTGTTTGTAGATCTAAGGCTGTTTCCAGTGTCCATTTTGCTTCACCTGATGAATGCATAACCCCTTTGATCCCATCAAGTTTCGCATCTTTAGAGAAGGCATTTTCAGTAAGTTCCATTAACCAAGAACGAATAACAGATCCATTGTTCCAAACGTTTGCTACTTTTTCATAGTCAAAGTCGAATTGGCCTTTTTCTAATATTTCAAAGCCTTCGCCAATGGCAGCCATCATGCCGTATTCAATTCCGTTATGAACCATTTTCAAGAAATGTCCACTCCCAATTTCACCTGCATATAAATACCCATTTTCTACAGCTGTATCACGGAATATGGGTTCAACTACTTCCCAAGATTCTTGATCCCCGCCAATCATATAGCAAGCTCCATTACGAGCTCCTTCCATTCCGCCTGAAGTTCCGACGTCCATATAGCTTACGCCAATTTCTTTTAATTCTTGGTAACGACGAATCGATTCTTTATAATGGGAATTTCCAGCGTCAATTACAATATCTCCTTTTTCCAACAATGGTGTGATTTCACTGATCACTGAATCAACCACCATATGTGGTACCATCATCAAAAGTACTCTTGGGTTGTCTAAAGAATGGAAGAGTTCACTTAAATTAGTTGTACCCTTTGCTCCATATTTTTTCATATCTTCGACAGCATCTGGATTTAAATCATATGCTACCACTTGATGTTTACGATCCAATAAGTTTTCACCAAGATTTAATCCCATTTTCCCTAATCCAATTAATCCGACTTGCATCATTTTTCCTCCTCAAATTTAACTTTTTAAATAATGATTTTATTCACTTTTTAATCATTTAATAGACTTTTTGTTGTTTGAACAACGTTCTCAGTTGTGAACCCGAATAATTCCATTACAGCTGCTCCAGTTCCAGAAGCCCCAAATGTATCAATAGATATAATTTTTCCTTTCTGTCCTACATAACGATCCCATCCAAGTGAAATACCCATTTCAATAGATACTCGTTTTGTAATGGAAGAAGGAAGTACGAGCTCTTTATATTCTTGCGATTGACGATTGAATAGTTCCCAGCTTGGCATCGCAACAACGCGAACAGATACATTTTCTTTTTCAAGTTCTTCCTTTGCATGAGCTGCCAATGCTACTTCAGAGCCTGTTGCGATTAAAATAACATCCGGATTTTCATTTGTTTCTGTTAACACATAAGCACCTTTAGACAAGTGATCAATATTTGCTCTAGTTTCTTCAAATACCGGTAAGTTTTGACGGCTAAGGATTAAAGCAACAGGACCCTCTGTATTTTGAAGAGCATAAGCCCAAGCACTCGCTGTTTCATTCGCGTCAGATGGACGAATGACTGTAAGACCGGGAATCGCACGAAGCGCAGTCAATTGTTCGACCGGTTCATGTGTTGGACCATCCTCACCAACAGCAATCGAATCATGTGTAAATACATAAGTGACAGGTAGTTTTTGTAAGGCTGCCAAACGAATCGATGGACGTAAGTAATCATTAAATACAAAGAATGTACTTACAAATGGTTTTACACCACCATGTTGAGCCATTCCGTTACCTGCAGCTCCCATGGCATGTTCACGAACACCAAAGTAAACATTACGTCCTGCAAAAGATTCTATAGCATAAACGGCTTCGCCTTTGATCGTTGTCATTGTGGAGCCAGAAAGGTCTGCACTTCCTCCAAAAATCGAAGGAACGATTTGCACAAAATGATTGATTGCATTTCCACTAGCCACCCGAGTCGAAATAGCCTTTTCAGGATCGAAAGTTAATATATCTTTCACATCGATCAAAACTTTTCCTTCAATGGCATTTGCAAGTTCTTTTCCCAATTGCGGATAGACATCTTGGTAAGCTTGAAACAATTCATTCCATTGATTTTCAGCTTGAATACCAAATTGTTTTAATGATTCAAAGTGTTCTTTCACTTCTTCAGGAACATAGAAATCTTCTTCATAATCCCATCCATAGGCTTTCTTCGTTGCTTTCGCTTCTTCAACGCCAAGTGGAGCACCATGTGCTTTATTCGTTCCAGCAACTTTGGGACTACCATAACCGATGATCGTTCTAACTTCGATCAAAGTTGGTTGCTCGGTATTTAATTTAGCCTCCGCAATCGCTTTTGTAATATCTTCTACGTTATTTCCATCTTCCACTCGTATATATTGCCAATGAGCGGATTCCGCTCTTTTTTGAATATCTTCAGAGAATGAAAGATTTAATTCTCCATCTAACGAAATATCATTAGAGTCATATAAAACGACCAGTTTTCCAAGTTTCATATGACCGGCCATCGACATGGCCTCATAAGAGATCCCTTCTGATAAATCCCCATCTCCGACTAATGCGTACGTATAGTGATCGATCACAGGAAAGTTGTCTTTATTGAATTTGGCCGCTAAATGCGCTTCAGCCATTGCCATTCCAACTGCATTTGCAATCCCTTGTCCTAATGGTCCAGTTGTGGCATCCACACCATCTGTATGACCAAATTCGGGATGTCCTGGTGTTTTGCTGTTTAGCTTGCGAAAGCTTTTTAAATCATCAATTGTTACATCATAACCAGTAAGATGAAGCAAACTGTATAACATACTTGACCCATGACCTGCAGACAAAACAAACCGATCACGATTAAACCATTTGGCGTTGTGAGGATTATGATTCAAATGATTCGCCCATAATGCGTAAACACTTGGTGCAGCACCCATTGGCAAACCAGGATGACCTGAATTCGCTTGATTTATGGCATCTATGGATAAAGTACGAATTGTATTAACAGCTAAATTTTCTAATGTTGTGCTCATTTGACCTAAATCTCCTTTAATATTTCATAGTGGATTTTTATTTTCGGAATGTTCCTCTTTTAAAGAGTTGCAATTAGTTGTATAAAGGACTGTTACTTTATCCGCTTCAAAATAATCAATAATTTCGTTATTGTCCTGACAAACGATGATGCCCATCATGTTCTCCTCCTCCTCCTTTAAAAAGCAAAGTGAATCATATTAAACCATTAGGTATAGTGAGAATTATAGCCTTAATTTGTAAAAACCATCTTGTATACCTTAATGGTGCTGATCCCATCGCCAGACCAGATTGTTAAACTATTGCCAGCTTGATGTTATTAATCCTATTTACAGCTAAAGTTCTAATGTTGTTCTTATTTGATGGAAAACTTTTTTAAACATTTTTTCATTGTGCTACAAATTCGTTTATGAATTCAACCGACTTCTTTGCTTCTAACTCATCCTCATCCAACCACCATTTGATTCCATTTTCGCTAAGCAAGCGATTAGCTGTCTCAGGGCCATTGGAGCCTGCCGGATATTGATGGAGTGGTATGAGATTTTCATTAAATGCCTCAAGTATGGGTTGTACCCATTTCCATGACAATTCAACTTCTTTCCAATGAGCAAAGAAAGTTGAATCCCCTCTGAAAGCATCATAAATTAATCGTTCATAAGCCTCAGGTATATCTACTTGTTCTGTTGGAAAACTAATTTGAACAGGCTCCACTTTTCCATTAATTGGATTTCTACTATTTATTTGTAAAGATACATTTTCATTTGGATTAATCTCGATTATCAAAAGATTAGGTTCCAATTTGTTTGTATTTCCCCTCTTGGATGAATTTTTAAATTCAACAACAATCCGCGTAGATTTTTTAGCCATTCTTTTTCCTGTTCGAATATAGAAGGGTACCCCTTGCCAATATGGATTATCGATCCAAAGTCGTGCTGCCACAAAGGTATCATTTTGAGAGAAAGCCTCAACTCCAAGCTCATTTGTATAGCCAATAACTGGTTTACCCTTTATTTCTCCATCACTATATTGACCTCGAATAACATCTAAGTTAACATTTTCTTTCTTTAACGGACGAACAGATTCGATCACCTTCCGCTTTTCATGACGGATTTCATCAGGGCTGATGCTTTTTGGTAAATGCATGGCTGTCATCATCAAAATTTGCATCATATGATTTTGAAACATATCACGGATAGCCCCTGATTTGTCATAATACCCAGCACGTTTTTCTACCCCAACGGTTTCGCTTGCCGTAATCTGCACATTGGCAATATGTTGATTATTCAATAAAGTTTGTAGGATTGGATTCGAGAATTCTAGTGACTCCAAATTTTGAATCATTGATTTACCAAGATAATGATCAATTCGATAAATTTCATCTTCTTCAAAGGCTTGGCTTAAGGTGGTGTTTAATTCACGTGCTGACTTTAAATCACGTCCAAATGGTTTTTCGATGATCAGTCGTTTCCAGCCTTTTGTAGAACCTAAACCACTTTCTTTAATATTTAGAGCAATTGGACCAAAAAATTCAGGACCGACTGATAGGTAAAACATTCGATTTTCCGGGATATTTAGTTTAGTTTCTCGTTGCTTTACAAGGTTTAGCAGTTTTCCAAAGTCATCTGCATTTGTCGCATCAAGGACACTGTATCGAAAGGCATCAAGGAACGAACCCATGTTGCCGTGATCATTTTCAATTCGTCTTGAAAAGGTTCTTACTGATTGCTCAACATAATTTTGAAATTCTTTATCAGACATTTCACGTCTGCCTAGTCCAATAATCGAAATGGGTTGAGGCAGTTTTTGCTCAAGATATAGATTATATAAAGCCGGGAATATTTTTCTTTTTGCTAAATCCCCGGTTGCTCCAAATAACACGAAGGTCAATGCTTCCATTTACTTTCCTCCTCTTCTTAAGAAAATAGGCTGACTTTTCCCATTTAATGAAATGACCAGATCGGCCATTCCGATAAATAAACCGTTTTCTATCACACCTGGAATTTTATTAATGCTTTCATCTAATTCATGGATCTGCGTTAAATTCGGGAATACACAGTCAAAAATATAGTTGCCATTGTCAGTCCGATAAGGCTTACCATTTATTTGACGTAGAGTAGGTTCGCCTCTTAGTTCTTGGAGATGTTTGGCAGTCCACTCGGCACCAAAAGGAACAACTTCTACTGGAATCGGAAATGTCCCTAATTTTTCCACCATTTTGGAAGGTGTAGTGACCACAATAAACTTTTTAGCTGCTTTGGCAATGATTTTCTCTCTTAAAAGAGCTCCACCTCCACCTTTAATCAAGTCTAAATTTGAATCAACTGCATCAGCCCCGTCAATAGCCAAATCAATCTGCTCAATCTCCTTAAAACTTGTCAGTGGAATCCCTAATTCTTTTGCTAATTCCTCTGTTTGAATCGAAGTAGGAATGCCTTGGATAGATAGTCCCTCTTTCACTAGTTCACCAAGTTTGATGATTGTATAATACACGGTTGATCCTGTACCAAGCCCCACGACCATACCATCTTTGATGAATTCTACTGCTTTTTCACCAACTAATTGTTTTTCATTCAAGTTTTTCACTCCTTTACCACATTCGATTTTTTCTTTCGGAAAGAGCAACATTTCACTTTATAACAATTAAGCGTATAGGTTTAATCAACTTTAACCAATGACCATTCCACTAAAATATAATAACTTCCTTATTTACTCATTATTGATTGATCATGCTATGTTGTCCTTCTATAAACCGAACTGTCCTTGTTTTGCCGTGTATAACAATTGAATGAGTTGTTTGAACATTTCCTTTATATTGGACTCCTCTCAGAAGTTCACCATCTGTCACACCTGTTGCTACAAAATAAGTATCATCACCTTTAACAATATCTTCCATTAATAAAACTCTATTAAAATCGTTAATACCCATTTTCTTTAAACGAATTTTTTCTTCTTCTGTTTGTGGAAGAAGCTTTCCTTGAAAATCCCCACCCAGACTTTTCAGTGCGGCAGCAGCCAATACACCCTCAGGGGCTCCCCCAGAACCAAGCATAATATCAACACCTGTATTTTCGAACGCTGTATTGATGGCTGCTAACACATCACCTTCTTGAATGAGTTTAACTTTTGCTCCAGCATCACGGATCTCTTGTATGACTTTTTCATGTCTTTCACGATCTAATATGGTCACAACTACATCTTCAATATTTTTATTTTTTGCTTTTGCAACAGCTTTTAGATTGTCAATGACAGGAGCATTAATATCAATTTTTCCAGCCACTTTAGGGCCTACAGCGATTTTTTCCATATACATATCAGGTGCATGTAATAGATTTCCATGGTCTGAGACTGCAATTGTCGTGAGTGCATTCGATGTTCCTGCAGCAACAATATTGGTTCCCTCTAATGGGTCTACAGCAATATCAATTTCAGGACCATCCCCTGTTCCTAATTGTTCACCAATATATAACATCGGTGCCTCATCCATTTCGCCTTCTCCAATTACGACTGTTCCTGACATCTGGATGGAATTGAACATATCCCTCATTGCTTGCGTTGCTGCTTCATCCGCTTCTGCTTTCTTCCCTCTACCTGTCCATCTTCCAGCAGCTAAAGCTGCGGCTTCAGTTACTTTAACAAGTTCCATTGATAAATTACTGTTCATTTTTATATCATCCTTTTCTTTTTACTTAAATTTGTTTTCTTATTCACTCCATTGTTTTATTACTTGTTTTTCAGCTAAATCCTTTATGACATCATCTGACATTCCTTTATTGACAATGACATTTGTTTGATATTTTATCCCCTTTAGTTCAACTGTAACTTCGACTTCGCACATAACGATCTCCTTCCTATCAGTATTTGGTCATCTATTTTTTATCTCATACCGTCATTTACTTTTAACTCATATATATTTAATTAAAGATATAAGCTAAAAAAAAGATTTAACAAGGATTATTCTTATTGATTAAAAGTTCCCTTTAAATTTATCTCTTTTTATAACCAGTTAACTTTATGTAACCATAGTAAATGCTTTTTTTATGCACGTCAACACATTTGTGTCTAATTTGTGACATTTTATTTTTCTATATGAAAAAAGGCTTGATAATAGTACTATTAATGATATCAATTATATCTTTCATTGTTGTCAAAACACTTTATTTGTATTAATTTGTTTGTTATTAATAATAACTTGGTAGTTTTTTATAATATTATTTTACTTTAATAACTAATTGTAATTGTAAAGGGGGTTATTATAAATGAGTGAAGCAAGTGACCAGAATAAATTATGTGTACATGTAGAAGAGTGTTACCACCTTCTTGGAAAAAAATGGACAGGACTCATCATTCATACGTTAATGGAAGAACCAAAAAGGTTTAGTGAAATTCATACCTTTATACCTGATTTAAGTAAAAGAGTGTTAAATGAACGGATGAAAGAGCTTGAGGACTGTGGAATTGTTCTAAGAAATGTCATTACAGACCGCCCTGTGCGAACGGAATATTCTTTAACAAAAAAAGGAATAGAACTAGGAAGATCCCTTAAGCCAGTAGAGGCATGGGCGGAAAAATGGTTATGATATCATAGAAAAACCTCTTCTTTCTTAAAAAAATGAAGAGGTTTTTCTGTATAATCTTATTAGAATAGCCTAATAGCAACACATTAAGTTATGCTCAATATAAAAAACTTTTCGCAATATTGAACTCTGCAAATCAAGATTAAATATTTTCCTATATCGGTAAGCAATATTGATTGCTAAAAGAATGCTTACAATTGCAACTACAAGATCGAAAATAAATAAAGAAACACTAAAAACATTGTTAATAATCCTTTATAATCATTGCTTTATCATCTCACGATTTTCCCGCGGTCCCCGACGATTTCCAAACGGTTTGTACCGGAGCTTCACCTGTTGAAGCGATCAATACACCGGTTGCTCCGTTTTCATATTCGATGTAGGCAGTTACATCGTCTTCCACCTCAATCTGATGATATTTACCATAATGACAAAAAGCGTGCACCTTTTTTGGTACAAGGCCTGTCGTCCATTGCCATAAGTCCAACTGATGAGGAGCTTGGTTTAATAAGACACCGCCTCCCTCCCCTTTCCATGTTGCTCTCCAACTGCTTGAATCATAGTAGATTTGAGAACGGTACCAATCTGTAATAATCCAACTGGTTCGTTTAATTTCACCTCGTTCATCGGAATGAACGAGGTGACGTAATTTTTGAAAAAGTGGATTGGTACGTTGGTTGAATATCGCGCGAGCTTCTTAACCGTGTAAACGATCACGTAATAATCAATCGGCGAGATAATAATTTTTCACCATTTCATTCAAGACCCAGTTCGTTCTTGCCCCTGTCACTCCGCTGCTAGGGCACCTGCCGCTATCTCCGGTTAATTCAGCCATAACCGTTTCCACTAGAGGTAGATGAACATGCTGTGGCGGCTCGAAACTCCAATGCTCTGTTCCACTAGCTGACGTCAAAACAATGGGCTCATTTCCAAAAATCGAAAAGGTGATCTTCCCTTTACTGCCAACAATTTCATTGACATCCACATCTTCAAAAGCAGAAAAACACCAATTCCCTATGCCATGAACGCCTGATTCGAATAGATAGGTACCTGTAACAATATCTTCCGCACGATAATAGCCGGCTTGATTGGAAGCAAATCCTTGAACAGACTTTATGGGTCCAAGTAAAAAATCCAACATATCGAGCGTATGGCTGGCTAAATCAAAAAAAAGTCCAGCACCGGCTAATTCAGGTTGAACTCTCCACGGAAGATTTTGTGGATCCATTACATCTTCTGAAGCTTTTTGATACTGTATAGTCGACACAAATCGAACGTCTCCAATTGCTTTATTTTCCAACAGCTCTTTTATTTTTAAAAATCGCGGTTGCGCCCTACGATAATAAGCAACATATAAAGGAACTCCAGCATCCTTGCAAGCAGTGATCATTTCTTGGCATTCAGCGATATTGAGCGCCATCGGCTTTTCTACGTAAATAGGTTTTCCTGCTTTTGCCACTTTGATTGCATATTCTTTATGCGATCCTGGTGGTGTTGCAATGTAGACGGCATCAACATCAGGGTCGTTAATAAGTTCATCGGCATTATCGTACCATTTTGCTATATGATGCCGTTTTGCGTAATCTTTTGCACGTTCCCCAGTTCTCCGCATCACGGCAACCAGCTCTGAATTGTTCACTTTTTGGAATGCTGGACCACTTTTCACTTCCGTCACATCACCACATCCTATGATACCCCAACGAACCTTTTCAAATTTCATCCTACTATCTCCTTCATGATCTCATTCCTATGTAAAACGAACCTATTTTAAAAAAAGCTAAACAAAATATTTCAATTAGCTCTTTCTATATTATACTCCCTCTTGAAGTCTAATTTCATTATGAACTCAGAATAGAAAAGTCAGAATGAACGCAAATAACCATATAAAAAGCAATGAACTGTTTTATCAGCTCATTGCTTTTTATGTTCTCTCGTATTTAATGGTAAGAAGCGATTATGATGACTGACGAACAATATGATCGGCCAATCTAATAGCCAAAGCACTATTAGAAAGAACTGGACCAGCAGCTGTCAAAGAAGGCAGAACACTATTATCCGCTACATATAAACCTTGAACACCATGTATTTGACCGTGACGATTTGTAGCTGAGGTATTTGGATCATCTCCCATTCTGCAGGTAGAAGCCTCATGCATGTCAGCACCTGGCGGACGAAGAACTAAAGAAGACTCATCGAGAGTTACTCCCATGGCTTTTGCAGATCGTCTAATTCCCTCTTCCACTTGCTTAGCCGTTTGCCTATCCCGATCACTCCAGGAATACTGAACTTGCTGCAAAGGTACACCGAATTCATCCCTATCATTAGGATCAACATACACCCTATTTTCTCGTCTAGGCTGCACTCTGCCAAAAGTTGCGTATACAACCATGAGCTGATCTTTTAATACCTTGTCTTCAAATTGCTGATATGACCAATATTGATCTGGTCCGAGTATCTGGATGTGATATGGATCCTCCTCGGTTTCAAACTTTAATATAGAAAGATTGCCAATTCTATCTGAAAATTGTCTTCGGCTAATCGTTCCAATCCCGATCATCGACACATGTCCTGTCAAGTAATGGCCAATTGCTGGTCCTGGAATTCCTGAATTAAGAAGCAACCGTGGAGTCTCTAGGGTGCTAGCGGAAACTACTACATTTTTTGCACGTATTGTGTGCGACCTCTTATTAGCATCAAATACTTGTACGCTTTGGACCCTATTACCTGGAGCATTCACTTTATACACGTATGCATTCACAGCAAGATCATATGGTTTATCAAAAAGAGCTGCCGCTAAAGCATTAATGGAACTATACCATGAATTTGAGTGGACCTCGCCTTGATGTGAAGGTGTCAAATCAATAGCCAAAGGCATATCATCGGCTTCTAAAATTCCTCCAGCATGTAGTCGTTTTAAAAGAATATTTTGCATGGACGAACCCTTAGCCCAATCCTTTGTTACATGCAATAATTTTTCTGCCATTCCATAGTAAACGTCCAACTCTCTCCGATTAATTGGCCATTTGTTTAATTCAGAACGAATCGGCCTTGGAGTTGCTGCATTCCAGAATAATGACCTGCCTCCCAGTGCATAAACCATTGTTGCCCCTGAAAATTGCGGTAACCGTTTGCCTATAGGAGTTGAATTATTTGGAACCAAATCATCCCTTGATGTATTCACATTCTGAGTTGGGATATTTTGTGCATGAGAATGAAATAACTTATCTCCCATTTCAAGAATTCCAATCTTTTTAGCCCCTTGATTTTTCCACAACTCACAGAGCCTCTGTAAGGTAGCTCCTCCACCAGGACCGCTTCCCACAATTAGAACATCATAATCTGTCTTTGACATTTCTTCAAGAGTTTTTGTAGGAATCCAATTATTTTTATATTTTATAACCAATGCATTCACTCCCTTTCATTCTTTCACCCACTTTCATTTTTATTATTAATTCTATCTTTTTAGAACAACCAGATGTATTTTGATAAACATTCGAAACGAAAAATAAACAAACAAAAGGAATCAGTTTTTCTCATACTGATTCCTTTTGTTTGTTTATTTACTATTATGAAGACTTCATTGAATCGTAAACCGAAACGCCTTTACGATAATGCCATCGTTTGATGGTTTAAAATCATACTTAGGTAAACGATCAAAACCGAGACGTTCATATAATTTGATCGCACTTTCCATAAAATCTGCGGTGTGCAATCCGATCGTTTGAAAGCCGTTTGCTTTCGCCCTCTGAATACATTCAGCAATTAACGCTGACGCTACCCCTTTTCCACGAGCCTTCTCTGATACGGCCAGCATCCGTATTTCTGGATGATCCAGTTCATCTACTAACCCTTTGTACGCATCGGTTTTAGGTGGAAACAAAGCAACACTACCTACTATTTTTCCATCTATTTCAGCTACGATGCAATCAGCCCCTGACTGTATATCTGCATCAGATGAGATGGACTGTTTTAGAACTTTCCAATGATCTTCAGGAATCTTCTGTGCATGTTCTCGATAAGCGCTTATTCGTAATTCTCGAATTGCAGGTAACTCACTTTCAACAGCTTCTCGTATAATCATTGCTTTATCATCTCCTCGTTGGAAAACAGATTAAATATTATATTCGATTAAGTAATTCCAATTAGACTATCCAAATTTATTATTTACATCTTAGTTATTTTCTTCTATGGATGAGAAACTTTTCTTGTTTTCCACTTAAAGATTGACGATTATGTTTGGTATTAAAGATTGATACATCGGGACCTTTTGGCAAAGTGGTATGACTTTTTTGATCATCACTCGCGATATGGTTTGATAAATGGTAATGAATCTTAATCGCTTCAAATTCAGTCGTATCACCAAATCCTGGTGTTTGATAAAGATCTCGTAAATAACCCCATAAATGAGGAAAATCTACAATCATATTTCGATTACACTTAAAAGCTGAATAATAGGCTACATCAAAACGTGCTAATGTAGTATATAACCGAACATCTGAATCTGTAATATAATCTCCAAACAAAAAGCGT
The DNA here is from genome assembly GCA_963765265.1 of uncultured Bacillaceae bacterium. Lineage (GTDB taxonomy): Bacteria > Bacillota > Bacilli > Bacillales > Cytobacillaceae > Bacillus_BD. The sequence continues at coordinate 645,073 of CAVXVN010000005.1, read as the reverse complement.
CGTGTAGAAAGACGTTCCTCTAATTCATCTAATCTTGCAAATAAAACATCGTAGGCCTCTTCATAAGCTTCTTGAGAACGAGCAAAGCCACATTTATATACGCCATTGTTTACTTCATGGAAAATGATTTCACTTAGAGCATCAATATCATTTCGCAATTCTTCCGGGTACAAGTCCGGAGCATTTTCCTTATGAAACGGTGCCCATGCTGTCTCAAAATGGTTGGTTAATTTAAAATAGTCGTTATTGACTACTTTTTGTTCTGCTACATCTACAACCACTGGTACAGTTGGTCGTCCAGCGTAAGTGGAGTCTGTTTTCAAATAGATTTCGCTTAAATACTGAATTCCTAAAACGGGATCTACGCTATTTTCATCTAAAGAAAATTCCCAATCTACATGTGGAAGGTTCGGTCGCAATGGAGCGACTTTCCCAAGACTAATAACTTTATCTAATCCTAGTATACTTCTTACGATGACAGCTCGATGTGCCCATGGGCAAATTGCTGACCATAGTAGACGGTATCGCCCTGCTTCTACTGGAAATTCATCCGGTCCATCTCCAAATGGCGTGGAAAATCGATTTCCTTGGCGGTTAAATTTACCTTTTGCATCTACTTCTTTTGGTGTTTCTTTTTGCGTTTCATCCACTTTCTATCACCCTTGCTTCTTTATTTTGATATTATTTCGTTCGATTGATTTATTTATGTTCACTTAACTTTTCACGATTATGAGGCGAATTCCATCCCGAAATATCCGGTCCTTTTGGTACAATTTTCAATGGATTATCAATCACGTTTGCTGAAGCAAAATATCCTTGCTTGATCGCTTCAAAATCTGTTGTATCACCAAAGCCAGGTGTTTGATATAAATCACGTGCATAGCCCCATAGGTTTGGAAAATCAACAATTCGATTTCTATTTGTCTTAAAAGCGATATGATAAGCAACATCAAAGCGAGCTAATGTAACATATAGTCGAACATCTGAATCCGTAATCTTATCTCCAAATAAGAAGCGTTGTGTAGAGAGACGTTGTTCTAAATCATCTAATCTAGCAAATAAAGTATTGTATGATTCTTCATAGGCTTCTTGTGAACGAGCAAATCCGCATTTATACACACCATTATTCACTTCGTGGAAAATAACATCGTTCAATGCATCAATTTCCGCACGTAAATATTCGGGGTATAAATCTGGTGCACCTTCTTTATGGAACGGTGCCCATGCAGTTTCCCAATAATTTGTTAGTTTAAAATAATCATTATTGACGACTTTCTTTGTTGTAATGTCCACAACCGCTGGTACAGTAGCTCGTACCATCATATTCAGGGTCTGCATTTACATAAACTTCACTTAAATAACGAATACCTAGGACAGGATCGACTCCACCTTCATCTAATGAAAATTCCCAGCCTTGTTCTGTTCGAATTGGATTGGCAGTACCTAAACTAATGACATCTTCTAAACCAAGAAGTTTCCGAACGATTACTTGACGATGTGCCCATGGACAAATCGGAGCCCATAAAATTCGATATCTTCCTGCCTCAACTGGTAGTTCACCTTCCTTATTTCCAAAAGGAGTGGCAAATCTATTTTTTTGACGATCAAAGGATCCATCCTTTTTAATTTCATGTTCCGTTTCTGAAGTTGAAATATTTCCCTTTTTATTAAAGTTAATTGAGCAAAATGCTTGTTCATTATCTGACATTCCATTCACCTCTTCTTTTTTTATATAAATCATTATTTTCAATGTTTCATTTAATTTTCTCTACATCCACTCGTCCTGAAAAGAAGGTTGCTCCTCCTCCCATATCGGAAAGACGATCGGGAGTAAGAGAATTTACTAACTGGTTTGAGCCTTCTGAATTCTCCCACAACCCTTGTGTTGCGACAACACCCGGCAAAACATTTTCTCCTACCGTAACCTTTAGCTCACATTCTCCTCGTTGGTTCCAAACCCTAACCCTTTCTCCTTCTTTAATGCCGAGCCTTATAGCATCGTTTTGATTCATATGAAGGAGAGGTTCTTTTTCGAGAGCTTGATGTTTACTATTATTTGAAAAAGTAGAATTTAGGAAATTATGATTTGGTGCGGGCACAAATGAAAATGGAAAGTCACCATCTTTCACAAGTGGTATATAGGTTGGCAATGGAGGGTGTCCATCCTCTTTCATTTGGTTTGAATACAACTCTATTTTTCCACTCGGTGTCTTAAGTTTTCCAGGAAACAAGGGTCTAACATTTGCTTTCACATATTGTTTCTCAACTAAAGCTTCATAACTAATTCCTTCTATATAAGGATTACTTGGATTATCAAGTGACTGTGCAATCATTTCTGCTTCCGTTTCTTGGAAAATAGGTTCATCAAAGCCCATTTTTTTTGCAAGTAATTGGAAAACATCCACATTTGATTTAGATTCCCCGAAAGGTTCAATAATGGGCTCCTGAATTTGCATGTAAAGATGCCAAAACGATGCATAAAAATCAGTGTTCTCATACGAAGAGGTTGCTGGCAAAACGATATCTGCATATTTTGCTGTTTCGGTTAAAAATAAATCATGTACGACTGTAAATAAATCCTCTCGTTCAAGACCCTTTCTGACCTTATTCCCATTCGGCGCCACAACTGCCGGGTTACTGCTGTATACAAAAAGTGATCTTATTGGTTTTTCTAATGAGAGTAAATTCTCTCCGAGCAGGTTCATGTTAATCACACGAGTATCTTTATTTTTTAATAAATCAGGACGTTGTAAACGTTCCGAATTATACTCCAAATAACCAGAATTACCTTTAATCGCTCCTCCGCCTTTTAAAAGCCATTGACCCGTTAGCGCAGGTAGACAAGAGATGGTTCTTACGCACATTCCACCGTTATCATGATGCTGTGGGCCATTCCCAATTCGAATATACGACGGAGAAGTATTTCCATACATACGAGCCAGTTTATAAATATCTTCAACAGGTACACCTGTTATTTCCGATACCGTATTTGGATCATACTGTACAACATGTTTACGCAGCTCTTCATGTCCCACTGTATATTCCTTTAGAAAAGAAATATCCACCATCTTTTCGGCAAATAAAATGTGCATGATTCCCAATGCAAGTGCACTATCTGTCCCTGGCAAAATAGGAATAAACCAATCAGCAAACTTAGCTGTTTGATTTTTATGAACATCGATGACGATAATCTTGGCCCCGTTATCCTTTCGTGCCTTTTGAGCGAGAGTGATCTGATGCATATTGGTGCTAACCGCATTAATGCCCCAAAAGATCATTAATTTTGATTGAATGGTATCTTCCGGATCGATTCCTAAGCTGCTCCCCATCGTGTACTTATAACCAACTCCCCCAGCAACGGAACAAATGGTTCGATCAAGTTGCGAAGCACCTAAGCGATGAAAGAACCGTCGATCCATGCCTTCTGCTGTAAGATTCCCCATGTTTCCATAAAAACTATAAGGAAGAATGCTTTCCGGTCCATGATTTTGAATGAGTTCTTTCCATTGACTTGTAATGGTGTGAATGGCTTCTTCCCAACTTATTCTTTCAAATGCACCTTCGCCTTTTGCTCCTATACGTTTCAGCGGATATTTTAACCGTTTCTTATCATAGATTCGTTCCGTCATATTCCGAACTTTATTACAAATATTCCCTTTGGTGACCGGGTGGTTTGGATCTCCCTCAACCTTAACGATTTTTCCATCTTTTTTATGGAGAAGTAAACCGCATTGATCAGGACAATCTAAAGAGCAAACCGAAGGAAATATCCCATTTTGTTGATTTATGTAAGAGGTCATAGTTAAACTCCTTTAAATGAACTTAAATCATTTATAATTTTTATATATTGTATCATGAAAAGAAAATAGAGTTCTGAACTTCTCATTCTTTCATTTATACCTTAAACTGAAAATATAGAAGGAAGGGTGGTAAAACAAATGGCAGAACATCATTTCTACTTAAAAGCAAATTGGCCTGGGTTGCGTAATGACGCAGGGGAAATTCAATCAGGGAACTTAATCACAAAGGTATCGATCCCACAAGCAATGGATGGGCCTGGTATTGGCACTAACCCGGATGAAATGCTTCTCGGAGCTGCAGCAACCTGTTATATTATTACACTTGCAGCCATGATGGAACGCAGTCAATTAGAGAAAGTAGACTTAACAATGGAGTCAGAAGGTATTGTCGATGTAACTGAAGGCATTTTTACTTATAAAAAAATCATCCATCGTCCAACCATACACTTGAAAATGGATGCCTCCGAACGAGACAAACGACTCGCACAAAGACTGGCTGAAAAGGCAGAAACCTCTTGTATGATAAGCAGAGCCATTCAAGGAAATGTAGAAATGCAATTAGAAATTACAGTTAAAGTCGTTTCTTAATTTTATTAAGGGATCTGCACTTCATAATGAAAAGGTGCCTAGCCCCCGGCAATACATCGAGGGGACTAGGCACCTAAAGGAATTTACTTGTACAAAATATCATCTTTTAATGAAGCCACTTTTGTTAATGCCGTATCAATATCCGCTTCTTCCACTCCAAAATGTGCAAGTGCATCATGGAGATGGGTCGCAATAGCATTAAAATGTTCAGGTTGTAAATTCATACCCTCATGTGCCTTTGCCATCGATTTTCCCGTATATTGTTTAGGACCCCCTAAAGCAAAACTAATGAATTTTGATTGATGACTACGTTGTTTTTCCATATCTGTATTTTGGAAAAACTCATTTACTGTTGCATCTTTCAAAACCAATTCTGAATAAAAATAATCTACAACCTTTGAAATTGCTTCTTCTCCGCCAACTTTTTCATAAAGTGATTCTGCCATAATCAATCTGCCTCCTTTAAATTCATACTGAACTATTCTTCCAACTATCATCCATTTCTATTCACATTTCTCCCCAAAAAAATAGAGTATCCTGGATATTAATATCCTTAATACTCTATTTTTACATACTCATCATCATATTCATAGAACCAATTTATCATTTAACGATGTTTTCCTGCCTTTTAAGTTGGGACAAATCCACTTTTTCAATAAGATGATGTAATCTTGCTTTTAAATTTTTCTTAACATGTTCAACTTCATTTTTTGTTGCATGAATTTTTCTCTCGTATGTTTTGACTTGAAATAACCAATCCTGAACATCGTTTATATCACCAAATTGATTTTGAATACTTTCATAATAAGCTTCTTTGTCTTGATATTTTTCACCAAGTGTCTCATTTAAAAAGTGGTACATATAGCGCATGGATTTAGAATGAATTCGTACAGAGTGGAGAGCTTTGATCGAATTCGCTGTGAATTTACCATTTTCTTCAACAGTCTGTTCATATACTTCAACCTGCCGGAGAAAATGTTTCTCATATTCACTTATGACTTTTTCCTTTTCTAATGGCAAAATATATGTAACTAGTTCTTGATGAATAAAGATCTGAGCATTCTTAATAAAAGATTCATTTATTAAAGAGGAGATTTCTTTTTCAATTGCATTTTGCAATTTTCGCCTTTTTTTCATCACTAGGTTAACGATCTCTTTGTATACTTTATTTGTTTCACAATCCTTCTTCATTTCCTCTAGTAATACATCAGCTTCTCGAACCTTACTAAATGAATGGTGCATTTTTTTAATCACAAGCAACAATTCATGACTTTTTGGTACACCCAGAAAGTCAAGGATCGCCCTTATTTTACGCCCGATGACTCTTGCTAAATGGACAGCCTCTGGATCATCTTCTGTTCTGCACCGAATGCACGCATCAGCATAATTCTTTAATAGTAATTCCAATGAAGTCTTCCATGGTATCATTAATTTTTCACAAGCAATTTGTAAACATTCATGACAAATCCACTTTTCATGAACGTAAAGTAAGGAAACACTACTACCGCATATACTACATGGTTGGTTTTCCTTTTCCATATACATTCACCTCATTTGAATTTTAAATAGAGAAAATTGAATAAATAGTTTAGAATGGATGCTTTTCTATTAATCTAGTTTTTTCAGTTCTGCAGAACCAAGCAATGCATCCGTTTTCATATTAATCGAATATTAATTTCACAATAGACTAAAATTAATCTCATTGTCAAATATTTCTATATTTAGCGCAAATGTCAGGTACTTAATTCTAGTTGAATTTATTTTATATAGAAATTTTGATCAAATCGATATAAAATACAGTAGATTATTCAATGAATCTCCAAAACGAGGCCGATCCAAAATTCATTGTTAAGAGGAGGGAATTCATTTGAATCTAAAAGAGAAAATAAAAAGCCTTCCCTCATCCCCTGGCGTTTATCTCATGAAAGATTCCCACGGCAGCATCATTTATGTTGGAAAATCGAAACATTTAAAACAAAGGGTACAATCTTACTTTCAAAACTCAAAGAATCATCCTCCAAAAATAATTAAACTTGTCAATCATTTAAAGGATTTTGACTATATTCTAACAGATACTGAATTTGAAGCATTCATGTTGGAATGTCAATTAATTAAGGAAATAAAGCCCATCTACAATACACAAATGAAAAATCCTCAATCCTATGCCTATATTGTCATAAAAAGAAATGGCAAGAATCGTATAATCGAAACAACCAATTACCCTATTCAAAATGACGGTCATCTTTATTTTGGTCCTTATACAAGTAAAAGTACTGTGGAAAAAGCAGTTCAAGGATTAAAAGAATGCTTTAAAATAGATTGCAGTTCCCCTTCTAATAAAGGGACTCCATGTTTAAATTATACTTTAGGGTTATGCATGGGCATGTGTCTCGGGGGGAAAGCGGTTGAACAATACAATCTCCTAATCGATCAGATCATTCGATTATTGAATGGTTCAGATCGAAGCCTCCTAGCAGAAATGGAGCAAAGAATGGCAGATGCTGCTGAAACCTTTCATTTTGAAAAGGCGGCCAAATATAGAGATCATATAAATACTGTAAAAAGTCTTTTAAATAAAGAGAAAATGATTGAATTTACATTAGAGAATAAAAATATGGCCATTATTGAATACTTAAATGATCACTCGTTTAAACTCTTTTTAATTAAGGGGAAAGAGATACTTTATTGTAAAAAACATTTTCTTGAAAACAAAGACATTGAACATCTATGTTCAATTATTAAGGAATCTATTTTAACCTATTTTCATAAAAGGACACCTATTCTTACAAAAGAAATAAGTAGAGATGAAATAGATGAGGCCCAGATTATCTATCGTTATTTGAAAAGTAGCCTCTGTAACTATATGATCATTCCAGAAAAATGGCTGAATCCAAAAAACATCTCAAAGATCGATAAAAAACTTACTTCTATTCTTTCTAACAACAAGGATGAATAAAGTATCTTGATTCATGTCTACCAGCTCGTTCATACCAATATGTATCATCAAAAAAATCAAAAAAACCGCCGATCAAGTTGCAATCTGCATCTCAATCGACGGTTTTTTGTTTTGTACCTATATTTAGTATGAGACTAGCCCAAATTATGAATTTTTCATTGTGTAGTTTCTAATATGTTTTAAGAGAAATTATTATTTTATAAAAGCGAAACTTTTTTTATTTTAAAACGTAAATACTATACAATAGGAAAAGTGATGGAACCTGTAATACTTATCCAGTTCCACTCACAAATCATACCTAACATCATGGAGGGAATAGAATAAATGAAAAAAATCTTATCAGCAGTACTTACGGCAGTACTTATTTTTTCGCCGATCGGAAACGTAGTTTTCCACGATAATTCTACAACAGTGGAAGCAAAATCGTACAGATCAGGTTCAAAGAGTTTTAAAAGTAATAATAATAGTACAAATAACAACAATTTCCAACAAAGGAAACAGGCAGATACCAATACAACCAATAGATCTGCAGCGACTACTAACACAAAACGTGGATTTTTCTCAGGTGGTGGGTTAATGAGAGGTCTCATGATAGGTGGACTTGCCGGTATGCTTTTCGGTGGTTTATTTGCAAATATGGGATTTATGGGAAATATACTAGGTCTATTCATTAATCTTATTGCGATTTTTGTTGTAATCGCACTTATTCGTAAAATCTATACTATGTTCAAGAACAATAAGAACAAAAAGGATCCAGATCCATGGAGAGGTTAATCATTTCTGAGCAAGACATTGTTAATGCTATTTGTGTTTATATCTCTCGTAAAAAGCAGGTAAAACCTGAAGAAGTTGAAGTGGAATTAATGTATGATGATGATTATGGATTTTCCGCTGAAGTATTTGTGGATGGTCGAAAACAGGTTCTTATTACGGTCAACTTAATCGAAGCACTACGATTATGGTTGGATGAACAGCTGAATCAAGATCCTTATGCAGGAATTGAACTCGTGTTAGATGATGAACAAGGTATTATTGCCGTCATTAGTTAATAATTAAAAGGGAGTAGAAATCGTCTATAAGATGATTTCTACTCCCTTTTTACCTTTTAATAAAAAATAGACCAACTATGTTTCTTTTATTATATTTCTAACATAATTAAGTTAATAACGATTGACACTGAATTTTATCCGTGTTATATTTATCTCGAATTAAAGATATTTTAACTAAACGTAAAGTAAAGTATTATGACTCTCTATACTAATCATCTCAATTAAAGAGAACTACAGGAGGAATTATAAATGAACCATTTAAAAGGAATGCACCATGTAACAGCTATTACAAGTAGTGCGGAAGAGAACTACAAATTTTTCACTTATGTTTTGGGAATGCGTCTAGTCAAGAAAACCGTTAATCAAGATGATATTCAAACCTACCATCTATTTTTTGCAGATGATGTAGGTGGTGCAGGGACAGATATGACCTTCTTCGATTTTCCTGGAATAGCTAAAGGTGTACACGGTACAAATGAAATTTCAAAAACATCTTTCCGTGTACCGAGTGATGCTGCCTTAGATTATTGGGTAAAACGTTTTGATCGACTAGAAGTAAAGCACACAGGCATTAAAGAACAATTTGGTAAAAAGACCCTTTCTTTTGTTGACTTTGATGATCAACAATATCAATTGATTTCAGATGAAAACAATGAAGGTGTAGCTTCAGGTATACCTTGGGAAAAAGGACCCATACCATTAGAATATGCTATTACTGGGTTAGGACCAATCTTTGTTCGAATCGCTCAATTTGATTATTTTAAAGAAATGATGGAAAAAGTTTTGTTATTTAAAGAAATTGATCAAGAAGGATCGTTTCATTTATTTGAAGTTGGTGAAGGAGGAAATGGTGCACAAGTAATCGTTGAACACAATGTGATTCTGCCTCAAGGAAGACAAGGGTTTGGTACCGTTCACCATGCGGCATTACGTGTAGAAGACCGTTCCGTTTTAGAAGAATGGATCACAAGGATGTCAAGCTTTGGTTTTCAAACGTCTGGTTATGTAGATCGTCACTTTTTCGAGTCCTTATATGCAAGGGTTGCACCAGGAATCTTATTTGAATTTGCTACAGATGGTCCTGGCTTTATGGGAGACGAACCCTATGAAACACTTGGAGAAAAATTATCATTGCCTCCATTCTTAGAACCTAAACGTGAACAAATTGAAAGTTTAGTTCGTCCGATTAATACCGTAAGGAGTACAATCGATTTCGTTAAAGAATAATAAAATAAGCCATAATATACTAGTTCATTCGTATATTATGGCTTATTTAGTTACGTTTCTCATGCTTTTCAACAGTAAAGCACACCTTTCACCACAGGAATACATATCATTTAACATTCATCCACTTATAACCCTAGCCGGTAGATTAAGAATCTTTCATGAGGATTTTGTTCATAGAGTTCTGGTATCACAATTTCTTCTTTTAATTCAAAAGAAGTATCATTTTCTAAATAATAAATATAATCCTCCGACGCATAATATAGAATCAAGTCAATCTCTCTCTCTGAAGCTTCCACCGAAAGCAAAATATTGTTGATAACTTTCATAAAGATTTGGATGGAAAAAGGATTAAAAAAATAAAACCGATTGTCTGCAGGGTGAATCGGATACTCTTCCGCCAGACAGCAAAGAAAATGAAGCTGTTCTTCCTTATTTTGTGATTTCCCCAAATATCGATTTAGATTTTCTATGGCTTCTTGATAAAATATTTCATTCATTTCAATTCCTACAACTGTTGCATGAAAAAAATAATGAATATAGAAGTTTAATCTCCCTTTTCCACATCCAAAATCAACCACTCGATCGCTACTTTTACACTCATATTGATTAAATAATATTTCTAAGGCACTGTATGGGGTTGGCTCATATCGATGATAATGAAAAGACTTATTAAATCCCTCCTGATATCCTGTTGTTGATATATTCAATAATTTATCATAATAATATTCCTTCATTTTATTACTCCTCTAGTAAGGTGGATGAAACGGTCAAGTAAATAATTTTCATCCAAAAGGCAAATGAAAAATCGAGTTCAACCTCACTTTTTATCTAATACCATCATATCACGAAATAATGGTAGAGACTTTATCCCTCACTATAAACCAGATTGTCTTTTTGCTCTATGTATAATAGAATAACTTTAAATCATACTAAAATAGTACGATTTATGTCTATCTGATTCGTACCACTTCGCAGTACAAATTGCGAAAGATCTTCCGTCTTCTGTTAGAGTCCTATGTTTAGCCCGTGATGCAGGAGAACGTTACTATTTTCAGACTTATTTCCAAGTTATTCGTCTAGTTTAGTATTTACTTATTCCTTTTTATTTTTCACTAGTATTACCGCACTGATCTTGTTATGATTTTAATATATTATCTAGGTTATTCATAATTACTGAAGGTATGGTGCACTCATGGATTTCATTACGAAAGGTCTGCTTGTCAACTTCTTATTTATTTTACTCGCTCTATTTTTAGTACAAATGATTTACATGGCACAGTATGCAAATCGATTAAAGGATTTAAAAGGGTGGGTTATAGCCTTATTTCCTGTGTTGTCACTTATTCTTTGTATGTTATTCCCAGTTTCTATTAATAAAGATTTGGTTTGGGATTTACGCTGGATTCCATTTATTTTAGGATGTCTTTATGGTGGATATAAATTAGGTTTTTCATTATTATTTTTAGTGCTCACGATGCGCTACTTACAAGGTGGTGTAGGCTTTTATATTGTCCTTATCAATTTCACATTTATAACCATAATTTCAACTCTAATATCTAAATACTATTTAAAAGTAAATGTTAAGAAAAAAGTTGCTATAAGTATTTCACTGACAGTTTTATGCTTACTGAATTCTTATTATTTAACAACTAGTTTATTTAACATTCCCTTAAATAATAATTTTTGGCTAAAATATCTTATAATCCATATTATTGGAATGGTCATTTCAACCCTTTTATGGGAAGTGATCAGGACCAATTTCCAAGTTTTACAAAAACTTATTAAAGCAGAGAAAATTCAAATGGTGGGGCATCTAGCTGCAAGTATTTCCCATGAGGTGCGTAATCCGCTTACGGTCAGCAGAGGTTTTATTCAATTGTTATCTGAAGATATTTCAGCGCAGTCACGAAAGGAATATTCAGAGATTGCATTAAAAGAATTGGATCGTGCAACTGAAGTAATCAACGATTATCTAACCTTTGCCAAACCCACACTTGAAAAAGAAGAAAAAATAAATATTCAAGATGAAATTCAACATGCGGTTAATGTTATTACACCCCTCGCTACAATGAATGGTGTACAAGTAATGTTTTCTTTATCTAAGGAAGATCAATACTTTGCCATTGGAGAAAAGAAAAAATTCCAACAATGCCTAATTAATATTTTGAAAAATGGCATTGAATCTATGCCAGATAATGGTCATCTTCAAATCTGCCAAAGCGTTACAGATGGTATGATCAAAATTGATATTAGGGATGAAGGAAAAGGTATGACCCAAGAGCAAATAAATCGTCTCGGTGAACCCTACTTTACAACAAAAGAAAAAGGTACAGGACTAGGGATGATGGTATCCTACAGCATCATAAAAAGTATGAATGGAACGATCAAAGTGACAAGTGAATATGGAAAAGGGACTTGCTTTACACTTAAACTTCCGATTTTTAAATAAATACGATTCATTTATTAAAAAAAGACGTGAATCCTTATGAAGGATTCATCGTCTTTTTTTCATAGATTCAATAGGGCTAGATGATTTTATTTTTCTAATTAAATCATGACTTTGCAAATATCATTTGTAAATTCAACTGGATCTTGTATTGGTAATCCTTCTATGAGAAGCGCTTGATTGAACAATAGATTGGTATATAGGGCTAATTTGTCTTTATCCTTTTCGAATGCATCTTTTAATGATTGAAATACCTCATGATGGGCGTTAATTTCTAACACTTTATCAGCCTTAATATTTTGATTATCAGGCATCGCATTCAATACCTTTTCCATTTCAATCGAAATTTCTCCATCCGTTGATAAACATACAGGATGCGACTTTAATCTTTTTGAAACGCGAACATCCTTTACTTTGTCTGATAAGGTCTTTTTCATAAAATCAAAAAGATCCTTATTTTCATTTAACTCTTCTTCTGTACTTGTTTGATCCTCTTCAATCCCTAAGTCTCCACTTGAAACTGATTTGAATTCTTTTTCTTTATAATTCATGAGTACTCTGATCACAAACTCATCAATCTCATCTGTAAAGTATAATATTTCATACCCTTTATCTGCTACCATTTCAGTTTGTGGCAGTTTTTCGATTCTCTCATTCGATTCTCCAGAAGCATAATAAATAAATTTTTGGTCTTCTGGCATTCTTGAAACATACTCATCTAAGGTCACTAGTTTTTTCTCTTTAGATGAATAGAAGAGAATGAGATCTTGCAATACTTCTTTATGGCTACCAAAATCACTATAAACCCCATACTTTAACTGTCTTCCAAAGGATTGATAAAATTCTTCATATTTCTCTCTCTCATTTTTCAATAAACTTTGCAATTCACTTTTTATTTTTTTGTTAATATTTTTTTCAATTAATTTTAATTGACGATCATGCTGCAGCATTTCTCTGGAAATATTTAATGATAAATCCTCAGAGTCCACCATACCTTTGACAAAACTAAAGTAATCCGGAAGTAAATCTGAACATTTGCTCATGATTAATACACCGTTCGAATACAACTCTAAGCCCTTTTCATAATCCTTTGAATAGTAATCAAAAGGAGTTTTCTCTGGAATAAAAAGAATCGCATTATATCGAATGGTTCCGTCGACATTGATATGCATTGTTTTCAATGGCTTGTCGTAACCATAGTGTTTTTCCATATAAAATTGCTCATAATCTTCTGGAGTTAGTTCACTTTTATTTTTCTTCCAGATTGGAACCATACTATTGATAATTTGTTCTTCTGTAAAATCAACATATTCATTTTCACTGTCTTCTTTCGGCTTTTTAACCGTCACATCCATTTTAATTGGATAGCGAATAAAATCAGAGTATTTTTTGATGATCGTTTTCAAGTGATACTCTTCCAGATATTCATCATAGGACTCTTCTTCAGCATTATCTTTCATTTTTAAAATAATTTCTGTTCCAACAGAATCCTTTTCAAATGGCTCAATGGTATAGCCGTCCGCACCTTCAGATTCCCATTTATAGGCTTCATCGCTGCCTAATGCCTTACTAATGACGGTTACAACGTCTGCAACCATAAACGCTGCATAAAATCCTACTCCGAATTGGCCGATAATATCATAGCCATCTTTTGATTCATTTTCACCTTTGAATGCTAAAGAACCACTTTTTGCAATGATTCCCAGGTTATTTTCGAGATCCTCTTTTGTCATCCCAATACCTGTATCAATGATTTTCAGAGTTCGATTTTCTTTGTCGGCAGCCACTTTTATGTAATAACTTTCTTTATTAAAACTTAAGTGTTCATCCGTTAAAGCTTTATAATAAATCTTATCGATTGCATCACTTGCATTTGAAATTAATTCTCTTAAAAATACCTCTTTTTGAGAATATATGGAGTTAATCATCATGTCTAATAGCCTTTTTGATTCTGCTTGAAACTGTTTCTTTTCCATTATTATTTCTCCTTCCATACTTAAACTACATCCACAACCATTCCTGTAGTTCATTCATTATGATTGATTAGTCTAACTAAATATTCATTTATTAGCACTCTCTATATTAGAGTGCTAACTATAATTTTAATAACATATCTATTTTTTTATGTCAATAAATAACCCATATAACAAGCATTTCATTCCTATGCACTTCTATAAATTTTCACATAAAAAATATAACTATAACATTTATCAACTTAGCTTATCTTTACGAAAATTTTCTAAAAATCAATGTAGCATTGTGACCACCAAAACCTAATGAATTGGATAATACAACATGAACATCCTTCTTCCTTGCCACGTTAGGAACATAATCCAAATCCAATTCCTCATCCGGTGTTTCATAGTTTATCGTAGGAGGAATAATGCCTTCTTTAATCGCTAATAAAGAAACAATCGCTTCAACTGCCCCAGCTGCTCCTAACATATGCCCCGTCATGGATTTCGTAGAACTAATGGCTAAATGATAGGCATGCTCTTTGAACACCTCTTTTATCGCTTTTGTTTCGTATAAATCATTTATTGGGGTTGAGGTTCCATGTGCATTAATATAATCGACTTCCTCCGTTGAAATGTCCGCATCTTCCATGGCTAATATCATTGCACGCTGAGCACCTTCTCCATTCGGTGCAGGTGAAGTGATATGGTAGGCATCGCCAGTGGAAGCATAACCGATGATTTCACCGTATATTTTCGCCTGGCGCGCTAACGCATGCTCTAATTCTTCTAAAATAATAATACCTGCACCTTCTGCGATGACAAACCCATCTCGGTTTTTATCAAAAGGTCGACAGGCTGACCCAGAATCAGGATTTGTAGAAAGTGCAGTCATATTTGAAAATCCCGCAATGGTCATTTCCGTAATGGATGCTTCTGTACCACCTGCAACCATAATATCTACGTCGCCTTTTTGAACCGCTCTAAAAGCATCTCCAATTGAATTGGCACCAGATGCGCATGCGGTTACAGAACAATTATTGATTCCTTTTGCCCCTAATTCAATGGACACTCGCCCTGCAGCCATATCTGGTATAAACATGGGAATCGTAAATGGATTCACTCTTCTCTGACCCTTATCCAAAAACTTCCGATATTGCTCTTCAAATTCTCCTAACCCGCCAATACCAGAACCAATCCATACCCCAACACGTTCTGGATCAGCATTTACACCCATATGTATATTGGCATCTTGAATAGCCATCTTACTTGCAGCGACGGCAAATTGACTAAAACGGCCCATTCTTCGGGATTCTTTACGATCCATGAATTCCTCAGGTGCAAAATCTTTCACTTCTCCAGCCAGTTTCACATCAACTTTATCGGTATTAATGATTGTTGCCTTAGCAATACCTGACACACCTTTTTTCATATTTTTCCATGTTTCATCAATATCATTTCCTAATGGAGTAACAGCTCCAATCCCTGTAATCACTACTCTTTTATTCATTTTTTATCTCCTAATTGTTTTTTCAATCTTATATGAACCTCTCAATCCTTACTTAATAAAGGTAAAAATTGAAGTAAATGAATTCTTATCATTATCGCTTCATACTGTTTAGTTCTACATACACTATTCTTTATCAGCTATTTTCATTATAATATTAATATCTTCTTTATTCGATTATACACGTTTCTTAAACTTTATTATTAATCTTCGCATCATTTTATTAGACAGCGGATATATACTGACTTCACTCATTTGTTAGGAGGTAGATATGTTTTACCAATTATCCCCATTAGGTGATCAAGCCATACTTATCCATCTTGGAGAAGACATAAACATGGCCAACCACCAAAAAATCCAAATCATAGCCTCTTATTTAGATGATCATCCCTTTGAATGGATGATTGAATATATACCCGCATTTACAACCGTCACAATCTTTTATGATCCAATGAAAATCATACTTCTTAATCAAGGTAGTCAATTGCCCTACTATTTTGTTTGCGAACAATTAAACAATGTATTATTGGGCTTAACAACTGGAAAAATAATGGAATCCAAAACGATTCTTATTCCCGTATGCTACGGAGAAGAATTAGGACCCGATTTAGAGATAGTAGCACAAGTAAACAATTTAACAACTGAAGAAGTCATTGATATTCACACCTCTGGTGATTATATAGTATTTATGATTGGATTCGCCCCTGGGTTTCCTTATATTGGAGGTATGTCTAAGAAAATTGCTGCACCTAGAAGAAAATCTCCTCGGTTAAAGATCCCCGAAAGATCTGTAGGGATCGCGGGAGAACAAACTGGAATTTATCCGATCGAAACTCCTGGAGGATGGCAAATTATAGGACGAACCCCTCTTAAATTATTTCGCCCATTGGAAGACTCTCCTAGTTTACTAAAAGCAGGAGATAAAATAAAATTCAAATCAATCAGCTATCAGGAATATATAGAATGGGAGACTGACAACGGATGATAACGATTATTAAACCCGGCCTTTTGTCTAGTATCCAAGACTTAGGAAGGTACGGTTATCAAAAGTATGGCGTTATTACGAGTGGCGCAATGGATCCACTTGCCCATCGTCTGGCTAACTTATTAGTCGGTAACAAAGAAAATAAACCTACAATTGAAATCACTTTACTAGGACCCGTGATTCAATTCGAACAAGATTCACTCATTTCCATTTGTGGAGGAGATTTTTCTCCTACAATTAACGGAACTTCCATTCGCACCTGGAGAACGGTTTTTGTTAAAAAAGGATCCCAACTTCGATTTGGCAAAGCTCGTTCTGGATGTAGAGCTTATTTGTCTGTAGCAGGAGGATTTTCCATTCCTACGATCATGGAAAGTAAATCGACTTATTTACGAGCCCAAATTGGTGGCTATCAAGGAAGATCTTTAGCTGCAGGAGATCAAATCATGTTTGATCCCCCTTCTAAGCTATCGAAAAGAATGATTCTACAACTGAACAAGAATTTAACGGACAAGCTCTTTATTGAAATGGACTGGACAGTAACCTCTGACCTGATACCTAATTTACATAGCGAACCTTCTATTCGAGTAATGAAAGGACTCCAATATCAGCTTTTTACAAAAAAAAGCCAAGAAGCCTTTTTTACTGAACCTTTTACGGTAACAACGCAATCAGATCGAATGGGATATCGATTACAAGGCCCCCACCTTGAACTTGAACAAGCTAAAGAAATGATATCTGAGGCTGTTTCATTTGGCACGATTCAAGTTCCAGCAGAAGGAAATCCAATTGTTCTTTTGGCTGATCGGCAAACAACGGGAGGATACCCAAAAATCGGTCAAATTGCCACTGTTGATTTATCTTCTATCGCACAAGCAAAGCCAGGAGATATGATTCACTTTTCGAAAATCACTCACGAAGAAGCCCAACTTCTCTTTTTAGAATTAGAAATCAAAATTAATCAACTCAAACATGGAATTTACAATAAATTTAGGTAGGAGGAATGAACATGCATAGGGTGGACTTAAATTGTGATATGGGAGAAAGTTTTGGATTATATAAAATGGGTCATGATGAGGAAATTCTAGATTATATCACATCGGCCAATATTGCTTGTGGATTCCATGCAGGGGATCCCGCAACAATGCGGACAACGGTTAAACTTGCTTTAGAAAAAAATGTAAGTATTGGTGCGCATCCCGGTTTAGCAGATCTTGTTGGTTTTGGCAGAAGAGAGATGTCCTTATCCTCTCAAGAGGCTTATGACATTGTTGTCTACCAAATTGGTGCCCTCTATGGTTTTGTAAAAGCAGAAGGTGGAAAAGTTCAGCATGTTAAACCACATGGTGCTCTCTACAACATGGCTGCTAAAAACGTCGCTTTATCCGATGCCATTGCTGAAGCTGTCTATAAAATAGATCCTGAATTAATCCTCTTTGGATTAGCAGGAGGAGAACTAATTAAAGCAGGAAAGAGAATTGGTTTGCGCACTGCAAGTGAGGTGTTTTCTGATCGTACCTATCAGCAAGATGGTTCCTTAACTTCCCGCCGAGATGCACATGCACTTATTAAAAATCATAAAGAAGCTGTTAATCAGGTCATTACCATGGTGAAAGAAGGTAAAGTCCATACTCAACAGGGAAGTGATATAAGGATTGTTGCAGACACTGTATGCATTCATGGAGACGGTGAAAATGCATTAGACTTTGCGAAGTACATTTCCTCAGCGTTAACAGAGTCTGGTATCAAAGTTTCTAAAATTAATGAATTTAGTAAAAGGCTTTGTTAAACAACATTGTTTACTATATGTGCATTGTAAAGTATGATATTCAGGAAATAAACTACCCTGTTTTTGTGGACTGCAATTAAGGTTGATGAAGTTTCTGAATTTCGGGCTTACATCAGTAAATAATAAGCCACTACTATGAAGTGGCCTATTATTTACTGTCTCCCTTATTTCTTGAACTCCTCCCAGGCTTCCTTTGCTTAAGCTGCTTACTAATTATTTCATTTCTCTCTCCGCCATCAGACAGTTCTTCTGAAAACTCTTCACTTTGTATTCCTTCCTTACCAACCATTTTTGAGGTTCGGATCGTTGCTGCTGAGAGGTTATTATTTGGAGCACTTTGTTCATTCCAATCACCCATTTAGATCATCCTCCTTTTTCTTTATTATCTGTTTAACGGCCTAAAGTAATCCATTTATTATTTCCTTTTATCAATAAATGATTATGATTATGTTGATACTGCTTATGACTTTGAATCAAAATATCTTTCCAAATCACTTAGATTCATTAAAGTCCATGTTTTCCTCTTAAAAATACACCCATTAAGTATAATAAAATTAAAACGGTCATTGTAATCATGGATCCCTATCCTAAGTTTTCATCCGATAATGGATGAGCCATAATATTCCCGATGAATTAAGGCTATAACAAAATCAAGTCAATCTTAGTTGTTGAAATCGACCGTTGCCCCATAATTTTAGCTGAAAAAAGCAAAAAGAAAAAAGCAACAACAGCCCTTAAAATCCACTGAATCGCGGTAAGAGAATCTTGTCCATGTATAAATTCCATTTCATCCACATCCCTATATTTGCTCATCGTTAGTATTCCTATATTTACGGATGTTTATGAAAGGGACTGACAATATATTCTTCATTTTTTATAAATTCATACAAAAAAGAGTGCTGAATCATTTCAGCACTCTACCAATATTAGATTCTACTAATTTAATTTCGTGACGCGTCCCTCAATTTGTGGATTTACTTCGCCTTTTGCTTTGATGTAATTGACAAAAGCATCAAGGTCTACCACATCTATCGTACGGTCTTCAATACCCGCAAGGACTGTGTATCCATCCCCACCATCAGCCATATAATTATTAACTGTAATACTATAAGTCTGGTTTAGATCAATAGGAGTTCCATCATTTTTTACCATTGAAACAATTCGATCACCAGCTGCTCTTGAATCATCATAGCTAACTTTCAGGCCGGAAATTGGCATAATTCGAACTTTTGATCCCCATTGTTGTTCCAATAGTGTTTTAATGTTTGCACCTGTTACATTCATTTTCACAAGATCATTTCCAAAAGGCTGCACGGCAAATGCTTCTTTCCAAGTTATTACTCCGGCATCAATGTCTGCACGTACTCCACCCGAATTCATAAAAGCAAAATCTGTCCCTGTTTGTGCTCTCATTGAATCGGCAATCAGATTCCCCATAGCAGATTCACCAGCAGCATTTGTTGTTCTTGAAATCATCGTAGGAGTTGTTCCAATTACTTCACTTAAAATAGGACCCACATCTGCCACGTAAGCATCAAGCATTCCCTTTATTTTTGCATCAGGAGTCACTTTATCCCGATAATGTTGTGACGATTTCCGCTTTCTTATTGACAACATCTTTTGTTATAGGGTCGATGGTAAGATCCACATCAGAGAATGCTGTCCCATATGAATAAGATTGAACCAGTAATTTTCCATCAACGGTTGTATTGGTATAGGAATGGTTATGACCGCCAAACAACACGTCCACTTCATCATCCACATTGTTCGCTATATCTACAAGCTCTTCACCTGGATTTGTACCATCTTGTTTAGAAGTGGATGGATTATGTGCTAAAACAATAATCGTTTCAACACCCTGTTCCTTTAGCTCAGCTGTATATTTGTTAATCGCTTCAGTCTCATCCGTAAATTTCACTCCCGCTACACCACTTGGCGCAACAATACTCGGTGTGTCGGATAAGGCCACACCAATAAATCCGATTGGCACTCCATTGACTTGTTCAATAACATACGGCTGAAGAATATTCTCATTCGTAGAAGCATCAACTACATTTGCCGCAATATAAGGGAAACTGGCCCCTTCGAATTCTCCATACTTTTCTACTGTTTTCGGATGACTTCCACCATTAATCAAACGCATCATTTCTTTGACACCTTCATCAAATTCATGGTTACCAACTGTTCCTACATCAAATCCCAATTCATTTAAAAATGTAATCGTTGGTTCATCCTGTAATAGTGCAGATACAGGTGAACTTGCGCCAACTGCATCACCCGCATGAACAAGCAATGTATTCGGATTTTCTGCTTCACGTTGTTTCAAATAAGAGGCAAGGTATTCAATTCCTCCTGCATTTAAGGAAGCGTTATACGTATCAAGCTGTCCATGTAAATCATTAACTCCTAGTAATTGTAGTTCAAAGGTTTCAGTCTGAGATTGATTTTTTGGAAGTGTAATAGAATACTTGCCAAATTCATTTGCAGCTTCACCTACATATTGAATCAAACTGCCTTCAGTAATCGCATCTTTTGCATCCATCGAAGATTCAAAGGTTACATTCACATCATTTGCTACAGGTGAAAAACTCCAATTGTTATCCGCAGATGGATCAATTGTTCCGAGTTCACTAATATAATCAATGATCACTTGTCTGTTTTCATCAGGATACAGCTCAACTGCTGTCTTATTGCGGACACCAGGGAAATTGCCATTTGCTCGATAATTGTTTGTCGCGACAATAAATTCCTGCTCGAGATCAATCGGCTCGCCATTATATTGTAGGTTTGTAATTCTGTTGGCATCAGCATTCACAAGATTACCATCTTTATCATATTTTGCAGCTTCTGTTACATCAATTTCATAGGTAACTCCATCAATGACATCATAATTGAAGGTTGGATAATCATTGTTGACCAATGCTTGTTCATTCGTCTCTGAACTATTGATTTGATTATATTGTCCAGCAACCATTTCAAGCCATTCTTTTACATCTGCTCCAGTAATTTTTATAGTTGCTACTGTATTTGGATACAAATATAGATCAGATACATTTTTTATAGCGATTGTTCCCTCTGGAATAAACGTATAATAACTTGCACCATTTCTTCCACCTGCTTTAAAGGGAGCACCCGCAGAAAGAACCGGCAAATTTTCATCAGGAGTTCCTTTTAATTGCTTTTCAATGTACCACTTCTGAGCATTGGTCACAATTTGAATGGATGGATCATCCTGTACAAGTGCAAAATAGCTGTGGATATCAGCCGTAGTTGTTCCAACTGGCTGGCGAACATAGTCGACCGTAGCTTCATGATCTTCTTTAACCGCTTGTAAGATCTCTGGATCTGCATCAGCTAAACTAGTCTTTGAGTTTTTATCATAGATCGCTCTCAAAGATGCTTGTGATTGTTTAACGTTCCATTTTCCTTTTTCCTTCGCAATGGTTAAATCAATAACGCCAAGCTGATTTCCCCAGCTTCCTGGCATGACAACTGGAACACCATTAATGGTTCCATTTTGTTGGTTCACACCTGGTAATGCATTGAAGTCTCCAGGAAAGTTCTGGTGATTATGCCCTGTAATGATGGCATCAATGCCCTCTACCTTTGTCAGGTCATAGGTTGCATTCTCTTCCATCTCTACCATTTGTTCATCACCCATACCTGTATGAGCTAGAACCACAATGACATCTGCACCCTCTTTTTTCATTTTTGGAATCTGTGATTCTACTGATTTCACAATATCCTTCGTAATGAGCTTTCCATCCAGATTTGCTTTGTCCCACTGCGTAATTTGTGGCGTAACTGCCCCGATGACACCTACTTTAATGGTTTGTTTTTTCCCATTTTCATCTATGACTCTCTTCTTAATAATTTCATATGGTTTAAAATAGTTTTTATCATTTTTCGGGTTACTATCTTGGTCATCTTTATAAACGTTGGCATTTACATATGGAAATGGTGCATCATCCAGTACTTCCTCCAAATATTCCAAACCATAGTTAAATTCATGATTTCCGACTGTCGCGCCGTCATAATCCAGCTTGTCCATGGCTTTAAAAACAGGATGAACTTCCCCGTCCTCAAGCTTGTCTACTTTTGCTTTATAATCTCCAAGCGGGTTCCCTTGTATTAGGTCACCATTATCAAATAATAACGTGTTTTCTGCTTCTGCTCTTGCTTGTTTAATAAGAGTAGCTGTTTTAGCTAGTCCAAACTCAAGCGACTCAGTGTCCTTATAGTAATCATAATTATATAGGTTTGTATGTATATCTGTCGTTCCTAGGATTCTAAGATTTACTTCATGCTTTCCATTATCTTTATTCGTTTTCTCTATTTTCTTTAATTGTTGCTCTGCTGAATGATCGGGTGCAGCGGCAAACGTTTTGTACGATATTGGTGTTGCCAAAACAGATAGAGCTATTGTAGTAGCAACAACCGATTTGCCTATTTTCCCGAAGGACTTCTTCAAAACCATCCACTCCTTAAATGTCTTTAGTTATTTCCAAGGTTAATTATATTTTGATTATCTAAAAACTAAATGATCACAAGGACACTAGTTTTCCTAATTTTTCGTAAATTAAATGTAAATTTATCGTTCATTTGAATACCTTTTTGTTTTTCTCCAAGAATTTATTCATAGGAAATATTTGGTTTCATATTCATTTCGACCGAAAAGTATGCAATAAGAGAATGGATCCTTATACCTATTATAAATTATCTTTTCTGAATATTTATATTATTTTTACAAATCTATCACTCTCTTTTAATAAGAGAATGTTCTACTTAAATAGTAGAGATTAAGTTATATGCCAAATAACCAAGAATTAATCTCATTCTTGGTCTATTACCATGTACCTTTTCACTAACAGATAAAACGATGATTAGGAGAGGATAAAATGATAGGAAATCAGAAGAAAAAAACTGTCAATTTTGTACTTGTCTTTGCATTAATCTTTAGCCTATTTACTCCATTTAGTGCAAATGTATCAAAAGCAGCAGAAATTATTTCTGTTGCAGAGGCTATTGCGAATAATAGCGGTACCGCTACCGTGGAGGGGTATATTGTTGGTTCAACAGTATCAGGAAGTGGAGGAAAGGCAACATATTCACATACGGCTCCATTTACATTTACAGCTGCTGGTACAAATCTTGCCATCGCTGATTCACCAACTGAGACCAATCCTAGTAAAATTTTGCCCGTACAATTACCCTCTGGCTCTGTTAGAACAGAACTTAATTTAAAAGATCATCCAGAAAACTTAGGCAAGAAAATTCAAATTACAGGTACATTAGGAGCCTATTTTTCTGTACCTGGTTTACAGAGCGCTAAAGGATTTACCTTTATCGAAGAAACAAATCCTACTAAAGTACAAGCCGTTTCCGCGACACCAAAAGAAGGTATGGTGCCCCAAGGTACAAAAGTGGAATTAACTACTAATACTGAAGGTGCAACCATCTACTTTACATTGGATGGCAGTGAACCAACAACGACTAGCACCGTTTACAGTGCTCCAATTGAAATTACAGTAGACACGACGATTAAAGCCATAGCTGTAAAAACAAGTTTAACCAATAGCGATGTGTCTCAATTCTCTTATTCAATTGCAATCGAAAACCTTCATATACATGACATTCAAGGTGAAGGACATTATTCTCCATACAATGGAAAAAATGTTGGAAATGTAGAAGGAATTGTCACTTATGTGAATGGAAGTGAGTTTTATATTCAAGACTTGCAAGCGGATATGAATGATAAGACTTCAGAAGGACTTTTAGTATTATAAAAAATCACATGGCGTTCAAGTCGGCGACGTAGTTAAAGTTAGCGGACAAGTGAAGGAATGGGTATTAGAGGGTTATGCTGAAAAACTACAAACAGATTTACCTGTAACAGAAATTAACGCAACAACTGTTCAAGTCAAACAGCAAGCAATCAAGATTTACCTGCAGCAATTATCATCGGTGAAGATCGCATTCCACCAACTGAAATCATTGACAATGATAAATTGGCTGAATTTGATCCTGAAGAAGATGGAATTGACTTCTTTGAAAGCATGGAAGGTATGCTTGTAGGAGTAAACAATCCAAAGGTAGTTGCTCTACAACAATTTGGGGAATTAACGGTTATTCCTGGCACAATGGCAACAAATACAACCGCTGGTGGATTACGCATATCTGAATTTGACTATAACCCTGAAAGAATTATGATTGACATCAATGATACTCGCTACGTAGCCAAAATGGGCGATCGTTTTGAAGGTACCATTAAAGGGGTTGTCAGCTACGGCTTTAGCAACTTTAAAGTTCTTAGCAACAAAGCAGATTTACCTAAAATTAATCGAAGGTTCAAACACACGTGAAACAACACCTATAACATATAAAGCAGACAAATTAACATTGGCTTCTTACAATGTAGAAAACTTTTCAACAAAAACAGATGATGCAAAAGTTACGAAACTAGCTGAAGCGATTGTTTCGAACATGAAAACACCTGACATTATCGGTTTGACAGAAGTACAAGATAACGATGGTGCTACAGATAGCCGTACAACTGATGCCAGCGCAAGTGCTGCATTATTAACCGAAAAAATTAAATCTCTAGGTGGCCCAAATTATGTTTATACTGACATCGCACCAGAGGATAAAAAAGATGGCGGGGCTCCTGGAGGAAATATCCGTGTCGGCTTCCTTTATAACCCTGAGCGAGTAACATTAACAGAAGGTACAAAAGGCACTGCTACACAAGCGGTTGGATTTGAAAATGGTAAGCTAACATTAAATCCTGGCCGTATTGACCCGTCAAATACTGCTTTTGAAAACAGCCGTAAACCACTTGCTGCACAGTTTGATTTTAATGGAGAAAGTGTCATTGTCGTAGCCAACCACTTTAACTCAAAAGGTGGAGATTTACCATTATTCGGTAAAGTACAGCCTCCTGTCTTAAATAGTGAAGTTCAACGTATGCAAATTGCAAATGTTGTAAATGGCTTTGTTAAAGATATTCAAGCAAAAGATCCAAATGCAAATGTTGTCTTGTTAGGTGACTTTAATGACTTTGAATTCTCTAATCCTTTAAAAGCGTTAAAAGGGAATGAATTAACAAATATGATTGAGAAAGTTCCTGCTGAAGAACGTTATACGTATTCATATCAGGGAAATGCTCAAGTACTTGACCATATTTTAGTGTCCAACAACATAGCACACAGAACAAATATTGATATTCTTCATATTAATTCAGGTTTCATGGAAGAACACGGTCGTGCAAGTGACCATGATCCTGTATTAATTCAAACATCTTTGAAAAAGCCAATTGTAGTAGATGAATCTCAATTCGAAAACGTGTTTGATCTTGTCGGTTACGTAGCAAAAAAACTTGTTATTGGACCAGACAAAGCTCTTATCAAAATGGATGCAACCTCTTCAATAGCTGATGGTATACATCTTAAAAAATCTGCCACACTTAAAGGTGAAGGCCTAAAGAAAACAACCATTGTAATCTCTTCAGCCCAAGAGGCAGTGGTTGATTTTACCGGAACAGAAGTGAAAGAAGTCTTCATTGAAAAAGGAAAAATTCAAGAAATAAGAGGAGCCGAAAACGTTAAAAAATGGAGTTTAGGCGAGAAAGTGAATCCTTCTCAAATCAAATTCACCAATTCATATGGAGAAGAAATCCCTTCGCCATTTGGAACAATTGAAAACAAAGCATCTTAATAAAACAAAAGGGTTGTCCCAAGCAAAAGATATCTAACATCTTTGCTTAGGGCAGCCCTTTCTTCCTTTATTTTTTATAAAATTACTTTAGTACATTCACTAAAGTACCAATATTTTCAACTGAAACTTGTACTTCATCTCCCGATTTCAACCATACTTGCTGATCTTCTGGATAGCCCAAAATGACTCCTTCTGGTGTGCCAGAAAAAATAATGTCCCCTGGCTTTAATGTCATATGCTCCGATAAATAACTGACAAGGGTAGCGCAGTCAAAAATCATATCACGTGTGTTAGCAGATTGGCGAACTTCACCATTTACGCTACATTGAATATTCAAATTCGTTGGGTCTAATTCGTCTGCAGTAACTAAATATGGACCAATGGGACCAAAATGATCACATGTTTTTCCAAGTAACCACTGACCACTACGGAATTGAAGATCTCTAGCAGATAGATCATTTCCCACTGTATAACCAAATACATATGAAAGTGCTTCATTTTTAGAAACATTTGCCGCTTCTTTTCCAATGACAATGACCATTTCTACTTCATAATCAAATTTCTCAGCGGTCTTTGGCAAACGAATCGTTTGATTGTGTGCAGCTAATGTATTATTAAATTTACTAAAGAGAACTGGCGAAGTTGGGATCTCCATATTTGATTCTTTTGCATGATCTACATAATTTAACCCTACACAAATAATTTTTTCCGGTTGAGTGATACATGGAGCATATACAAGCGCTTCTTCTGAAATGGCGGGAAATTCAAGCTTGGTTAATTCTGCTAATTGACTAAGTGCCTTATCTCCCCCAGCAATCACTTGTTCCATTGTCGTTGGCAACTCCAGAGACAATGAAGTGGCTGCTTGTTCTACATCCAAAATCCCTTTTTCGGTTTTGATTCCTAAACGAATTTGTTCTTCTACTTTAAAATTAATTAATTTCACTTTATTTCTCCTTCTTTCTACTATTTGAAAAATAATTTATATCTATTAATTCTCTTGTTAGCCATCAATGTCCTTTAACAAATGGAATTTTTAGCTAATAATCATTAATTGCAAAAAAGATATATGAATCTTTTTTATATTGTAGTCAAATCAGAATAGTAGTATTTTAATCATAATGAATCCATATCAAATGGATAAAGACATCATTAAAAAAATTGGAGGTTGATTTTTAGTGAATGTATTTGAAGCGATCCAAACAAGACGTGAAATTACTCATTTTCAAAAAAAGCCGATACTTTCAGAGACTCTAGAACAAGTTTTGAACTCTGCTTATTTGGCTCCTGCTGGAAATAACCTGCCATCGCGAGAGTTTATTGCTATAACCAATCAAGATATGCTTCAACACTTAGCACATACTACTCCCTTTGTTCCCTGGCTAGCCGAAGCAGCTGCAGCCATTGTGATAACTGGTCGCCCTGATATAAGTAAATATTGGCTCCAAGACGCCTCTATAGCAAGTGGATTTATTTGGTTATCCGCAACTGAATTGGGGCTTGGAGCAGCATTTGGGGCGATCTACCATGCTGAAGACGCTGACGAATCTACACGGAGGGAAGATTATGTACGTACTGCCCTTTCCATTCCAAAAGATCGTCGTATTGTAGCTATATTAGGTCTAGGCTACCCAGAGCAAATTCCACCCGCTAAGTCATTATTACCTCGAGAATCGATTATACACTATGAAAAGTTTATAGATTAAAAGTGAGTATTAGTAAACGATACAAATTTCTCTAATTCTATTTCAGAGCAACCTCATTTTCACTAGTCTAAAAAGGACTTGTATCATTCTTGATACAGGTCCTCTTTTTTATATGATAATTCCTGCAACAATTTCTGAGGATATCTAAATAAGTTGTTTCAATTAGCCGTAAAAACAAACAGATTAAAATTCAATTAAAAAAAGAAATATCACGAAAAACAATGATAAATTGTAGATAAGTATTTAAAAATAGTGTTGAAGGGTTGAAAAAGTAGGATTTTCCCTTCAAGAGGCGTCTAAAAAGGAGCGTTGCTGATGATCCCACGTATTTTGGTTGTTGAAGACGAACAAGAGATAGCCAAGATTTTAAAGATAGAGTTAGAGTATGAAGGTTACGAAGTGCTAATGGCCCATGACGGAAAGTTGGGATTACAATTAGCCTTAACGGAAAAATTGGATTTAATCTTATTGGATGTTATGTTACCAGAGATCAATGGACTTGAGCTTCTTAGAAAATTACGCAAAGAGAACCACCTATTACCGATCATACTACTGACTGCTCGTAATATGACCATGGATAAGGTAACAGGACTAGACCTAGGAGCGAATGATTACATTACAAAGCCTTTTGAAATGGATGAATTATTAGCAAGAGTACGTTCTTGTCTTCGTCAGAATTCGATCGTTACCAAAACAGCTAAACTTGAGGACTCCGTTTTATCAGTGAGAGATTTAATCATAAATCTTGATACTAGAGAGGTGACCAGAGGACCGATTTCAATCCCATTAACCCCGAAAGAATATGATCTACTTCTGTATTTACTTTCAAATAAAAATAGAATTGTTACGAGAGAGAATATTCTTTTTCATGTCTGGGGTTATGAATATGAAGGGGAAACCAATGTCATTGATGTTTATATAAGACATTTAAGGAAGAAAATCGAAGAAGACTTTTCTTCTGAACCGATCATTCACACTGTAAGGGGCGTAGGTTATACAGTAAGGGAGAATTAAAACGATGAAAATGAGGACAAAAATAAATCTTATTACAACTGCTTGGATCCTTTTCGTGTTGATTGTTGTGAATACTATTGTATTTTTTTCTTTTTTGAAACTTACTTTTAATATGGAACAAGGAGAATTGGTTCAAAAGGCGCAAAATATACTAAATGAAATAAAAATCGATGACTCAGCTGTCGTTATGGAAGAAAAGTTAACTCATTATTTAAATAACCATTCCTTTATCAGAGTCATCAATAGTGATTCCAAAATCATAAACCAAGTAACCAATGATCCATATCTTGCTACTAAAATGAATACACCCTTTTCTACAAAACTTGTCACAAAAAGATCGACCATTCACCAAGAAAATGGTGAAAAACAAATCATCATGATAAGTGTACCGATCAAAGACGAATGGACAAGTTGTCAAATCGTTAGTCATTGGGGAAAGACTATTAGGCTTTGAATTGGGGAAAGACCTACTATTTACGATCCTTGTTATTTGTACGATTTTAGGGGTAGGCTTATCATTGCTCGGGGGCAAATGGTTATCAAATATTATGATAAATCCTATCTCCAATATGATCAATACAATGGAGGATATTGAAAAAAGTGGCATCCCCAAAAAAATAGCCATTCTACATGGTACAAAGGATGAGTTACATAAAATGGCAGAAACGTTTAATCGGATGATTGATCGATTAAATGAAAATTTGGAAAAGCAAAAGCAATTTGTTTCCGATTCTTCACATGAATTAAAAACCCCACTAACGGTTATTAAGAGTTACGCAGATCTCCTTCGAAGAAGAGGAGTGCATAACGAAGAACTTACACTGCATGCCATTAACTCCATCTATTCAGAAGCTACTCGAATACAAAAAATGACAGAAAGATTTCTTGATCTAGCCAATACAGAATTGGAGAATAGCTTAGATATAAAACCAATTGATTTAATATCTCTCTGTCAGAATATAGTCATTCAGCTTAGAGAAGTATATAAAAGAGAGTTCGTGCTTCATTATCAAGAATCCCCCATCATCGTAAACGCAGATGAGTTAAAGCTAAAACAAGTCATCATTATTTTATTGGATAATGCAATGAAATATAGTACAGAGAAAATAGATGTCTATCTAGAAAAATCTGAACCCTATACTGTCCTCCGGGTAAAAGACCATGGAATAGGCATCCCCGAGAATGAATTGGAACATATCTTTGAACGTTTTTACCGAGTGGATAAGGCTAGAAGTAGAGAAACAGGTGGAACGGGTCTAGGTTTGTCGATTGCAAAAAATATAATAAAACAGCATCAAGGGGACATTAAAGTGACAAGTAAAGATGGAGTCGGAACTTCAGTAGAGTTGTTCTTACCTTAATAGGAACTAAATCTTTATTAAAAAATAGCCATTAAATGATGAAGAAAATACTCCTTTTTTAAAGTTCTTTTTCATCGTATCTGTTTAAAGATATAGAAATCATATACCGTTTAACAAAGGAGCATTTGTCGTGGGTAATTTTACTGCATATATGGATCAATTCGGATATATTGTTTTATTCGCTGCCCTTTTACTTGAATTGATTGCCCTTCCGTTACCAGGTGAAGTCCTTATGAGTTACACCGGTTTTCTTATATTCAAAGGAAATTTAAATTGGTTGGCTAGCATTTTGATAGCGGGAGCTGGAGCTTCTATCGGAATGACTATTTCCTATTGGATTGGTTTTAAGTTAGGAAAACCATTTTTCGAAAAATACGGTCATCGTTTTCATATGGGACCTGAGAAAATTGAAAAAACATCCCTCTGGTTTACCAAGCATGGAAATAAGCTACTGATTATTGCTTATTTCATTCCAGGTGTCAGACATATCACTGGATACTTTTCGGGAATTACTAGACTTCCCTTTCGAACATTTTCACTTTTCGCTTATAGTGGAGCATTCATTTGGGTGACGGTATTTATTACAATTGGAAAATTATTAGGTCCACAGTGGGAACATTTTCACAATTCGATAAAAAAATACCTCATCATTGGAAGTATAGTGGCAGCGATTATAGCCACTCTTTTCTACATATATAAAAAATATAGAGTAGAGATTAAAAATAAAGCGATTCAACTTTTAAGTATGACCATGAAAATCTTTCATACCCAAAAACGAGTTGGGTTGTTATTGACCATTACCTCTTTGTTAACCTTAGGTTTTATCCTACTCATGATCGGGATTATACAGGATTTTCTTGGTAATGAGTTTAGTGATTTTAATGAAATTGTGAGTTTATTGGTTTCCTCTACTTTCAACAACCGATGGGAAGAAGCCATGCAAATATTCACATTTATGGGCTCGAGGCCGGCACTAATTATTCTAATCATTTTTACATTATTTTTGATTCTTTTTACAGCTAAGAATAAAATAATTGAATTAGGATCTCTTACCATCGTTATTTTGGGTGGGGAACTCTATGAAGAAAGTTTACAAGCTATTTTCCATAATCTTTCCCTTAGCCAATATTCGCTTATGGATCAACTATTTAATCATTTTCCAAGCGAACAATCCTTAATGGATTTTATTATTTACGGGTTTGCTGTATTTATATTGGTTCGTAACGTAAATAAAGTCTGGATCCATACATTTATTCCACTTACCGGAATGATTATTTTAATTTTGATCGCCCTCAGTCGATTATTTTTTGAAGTTGAACTTCCCAGTGATATTGCTGCAGGCTATGTTTTTGGTGGAGTTTGGTTAGGCTTGAATATTCTGCTACTTGAGATATTCAAATTACTAAGAAGTATGAATGAATAGACAAATCAGTAGGCAAAATAAGAAGACCCAACAAACGGATCAACATCCAATGTTGGGTTTTCCATTAGTATAAGGGACAGATTTTCTTTTTTATTCTATTTTAATTCATTTTTAATATCATATTAAGAGAATATTCACGTTGAAGGCATATAGTTATCGTATAAAGAAGACTTCCATCAGTGGGGGTTTCTCTTCATCCCCCACTGATGGTTAGTCACGCTGAGCCTGACTGACTTTTCTAAGAGCTGAAGCTCCAAGAAAAGACCTTGTCGGATCTTTACGGGCAGTTGATCCCCCACCTATCTTCTTTCGTATACTTAGAATCCCCGAGGTGGGGGTCTTACTGCCCGTTAAGACGGGATAAATTCATCTAAGGTGGGAAAAGGTATGAATGATAATGAGAAGGATAAAATTCTTATACTTTCAGCTACATTTGGAGATGGCCATAAACAAGTTGCAAAAGCAATAAGTGAAGCTGTGGAATACACTCTTCCAAATGCCTCACCCATTATTTTAGATATTATGGAGTGGATTCATCCCTATCTTTATCCTGTTAGCCTTTTCGTTTACAAAAGAGGCATTAAAAGATTTCCTCAAGTGTACAGCTACTTTTATAAGAAAACTCGTGTCAAGAATTCTTTTTCTACCAAGTTAAATTCACTTTTTACTTTTGGTTTGCAGACCATGTTAGAAGTGATTCAAAGGATTAAACCTCGAGTGGTTGTAAGCACATATCCTTTTGCAGCAGGAATCATTTCTAAACTGAAAGAACAGGGTTTAATCAATATTCCTGCCGTCACAATCATTACAGATTACACGGACCATTCTTATTGGATTCATCCTTATACAGATCTTTATATTGTTGGCTCCAATCAAGTGCGAGACCGACTGATTTCTCTAGGTATAGAGGATGACAAAATAAAAAATACCGGAATACCTGTACGTCAAAGATTCATTGAGTCACAACCACGGGAACTTCTATTAGAAAAGTATGGAATGAGACTCAAATAAGTTCACCGTATTAATAATGGGTGGCGGTGATGGTTTTATTGGAAAAGGTCGATCTACCTTCCGTGCATTAGAGTCTGTTTCACAAACTTTGCAGCTGATTATTGTTTGTGGAAGAAATAAGAAATTAAAGAAACAATTGGAGCTGGAGTTAAAAGATTATAAACATGATGTATTATTATTGGGTTTTTGTGAAAATATTCAAGAATTAATGGCCATTTCAGATCTTATGATCACGAAACCCGGCGGAGTCACAACATCTGAAGCATTAGCCATGGGATTACCTTTGTTAATCTACCATCCATTACCAGGTCAGGAAGAAGACAATGCGGAATTTTTATGGAAATCAGGACTGGCGTTTCTCGCAAAAACGGAAAATGACTTAATTTTAAAGATTGAAAGTATACTGAATGATTCAAGAGACTTAAAGTCTATGCAACACATTGACAGAGCCCTATCAAACGCGGACATCTTCCTTTGATGCTCTTAATGTCATTGTCCAAGCGATAAATATCGAACAAAAGCAAGGAATTTACTAGTCTTTCAATAAAGATTCTATTTGGAGAATTTTTTTCATTGCGATTACTGGTTCCTTCAAAAGTCATTTGAAAGGAATAGAGGTGGCATAAAAGTTGTACTACATGATATTCATACTGATTCTTGTTTATATGATCTATACGATCGTCCCTTATTTTCTTACTTTTGGATTAGGGTTCAGTGTATTTAGAAGAAAGAAAAACTCTTCTAAAATTGCTTTTACATTTGACGATGGTCCAGACGCACTTTATACACCTATTCTTCTTGATTTATTAAAAAAATATAATATAAAAGCAACCTTTTTTGTAGTAGGTTCAAAAGCAGAGAAACTACCAGATTTGATCCTTCGTATGCATGAGGAAGGGCATTTAATTGGCGTTCACAATTATGTTCATCGTTCAAACTGGATCATGACGCCATGGACAGTACGCAGGGAATTGAATCATTGTGCACTCATTATAGAAGGAATAACAGGTGTTCGCCCTCTTTATTACCGTCCTCCATGGGGACTTCTAAATATATTTGATTTATTTCTAAAAGGTCATTATAAAATCGTTTTATGGTCTTTGATGGTTGGGGATTGGCGTAGTTCAGGAGGCAGTCAGAAGGTGAAAAATCGACTGCTGGCAAATATTAAAAAAGGAGATGTCATCCTATTGCATGATAGTGGTGATACTTTTGGAGCTGACTCAAATGCACCCTTAAATACGATTAAAGCCTTGAAAGAAGTTCTGAATGAGCTCGTGATCCAAGGTTATTCATGCGTAAGAATTGATGAATTATAAATGGAAGTAGGATCCTATATGACTGACATTTTTTTTAGTTTAGTGTGGTGTAAATATTTATGAAATCTTGGACAGGCATGAGTCAAGAAAAAAAGCATTTATGGATCGCATTTTTTCTATTAGTTCTATATGTATCTCCACTGTATATTTTAGGGGAAAATGCACATATTAGGGTTCATGATAATTTAGATTCAAATATAGCGTGGTATAAAGTACTTAAAGAGAGTGGTCAACTCTTTGGCTCGATCCATGCGGTAATTCCACAGATCGTAAATGGTTTACCGAGAAATGCATTTGGCACTGAATTTAGCGGAATACAATGGCTGCATCATCTACTACCTAACATGCTGGCATATGCGATTAGTCAAACCATTACGAGAATGGTTGCTTTTCTTGGTATGTATCTACTACTAAAAAGACATTTTATTAAATCTAAAGAAACTTACCCGATTACAATATGGGTCTCATTAGCATTTGCATTAACTCCATTTTGGCCTTCAGGCATGCTTAGTACTCTTGGTATGCCTCTTGCACTATGGGCATTTTTAAATATAAGAGAAGGGAAGCACACATGGAAAGAGTGGCTTACTCTTCTACTACTCCCTTTTTATTCAAGTTTTGTTTTAGGCTTTTTCTTCTTTTTAGTTGCGATGGGACTATTGTGGCTAAGAGATTGGTTCGTAAAAAAGAAAATAAATGGGGTCTTTTTTAGTAGCATCGCTTTCATGACAAGTATTTATTTGCTGATCGAATATCGCCTTGTTTATTCACTCGTTTTTCCAGAATCACCGACAAGCAGAAATGAGTTCGCAAGCTCTACTTTAGGGTTCTGGCACACAATCCGTTTAGTATTCAAAAACTATTTTCTTGGACACACACATGTGCTCACACTTCATACTTTGGTCATTGTCCCGCTTTCCTTCCTTGCTCTTTTTTTGATTTGGAAAAATAAAGTGCGTGGAACAACAGAAAAAAGATTTCTTTACTTATTTATTTTCAATTTTGTTCTATCTGTTTGGTATGCCTTTTGGTTCTATAAAGGATGGGGACCCATTAAGGAACAGGTTTCATTACTAAATACATTTAATTTTGCCCGATTTCACTTTTTACGTCCCATGATTATTTATATGATGTTTGCTCTAGGGGCTTATCTTCTTTGGGACAAAGGAAGATTCTGGAAAATATTTGTTAAAATATGTTTAATTGTGCAATTACTTGTTCTATTTGCCGCAAATGACGAAATTGTTTATCGAACTGAACATCGTCCATCTTTCAAGCAATTTTATGCCACAACTCAATTTCAAGAAATTGAACAATACATCGGTAAACCTCAAAGTAGTTACAGAGTCGCTAGTATCGGGATTCACCCTTCTATTGCTCAATACAATGGTTTTTACACTTTGGATACATATAATAACTTCTATCCATTAACCTATAAACATCAGTTTAGGAAAATCATTGCATCAGAGTTAGATAAAAATCCTACATTGAAAAAATACTTTGATACCTGGGGCGGTAGATGCTATATTTTCGTTTCTGAATTAGGTAAAAGGTATGAATTCAAAAAAGACTCTAAGGTGAAAATTAACCATTTACAGTTAAATATGAACGTTTTTAAACAAATGGGAGGCCAATATATTTTCTCAGCAGTTCCGATCATGAATGCAGAAGAAAACGGACTTATTTTAAAGAAAGAATTCAATCAAAAAGATTCTGCATGGTCCATTTACCTTTACCAAGTAAAATAATGTTTGCTTAAGGAGTCTTTCTATATGAATAAACCAATTTTAACCATTGTCGTTCCTTGTTTTAATGAAGAAGAGGTTTTAAAAGAGACTTCTGCACAACTCTCTTCTGTTTTAACTCTCAAATGTTTACAGTTTACAATTCACTATTTAAATATATAATTAATATATATGAAAAGCTACAAGGACTGTTTGTAGCAAGTGGATTTTTCTGTAAAATCAATTTTACTTTTCGCCACTCATCTCCTATTAGGGATGAGTGGCTTTACTGCGTTTAGGAGGTTATATTTTTATGGGTATTTGGAAATATGCGTTACTTGTTTTTCTTGGTGGCTGCTCTTATGGTGTTGTGTCTACATTTGTAAAACTAGGTTTCAACGATGGATTTGGAGTGAGTGATGTAACTGGAAGTCAGTACTTCTTTGGAGCCATCATGTTATGGATGATTTCTATTTTCGTACCTAGAAATAAATTAAGTGGAAAGCAATGGTTTATTTTACTCATAAGTGGGATTCCAATGGGATTAACAGGAATTTTTTACAATAAAGCACTTGGGTATGTGGATGCTTCTTTTGCCATTATTCTTTTACTGCAATATACCTGGGTCAGTATCATTTTGCATTACTGTAATTGAAAAGAAAAAACCTGATAGAAAAAACTTAATAGCCACAGTAGTCATCCTTTTAGGCTCTCTTCTTGCTTCTGGTTTTTTAAAAAAGGATATAACCTTTTCAGTTGCTGGAATTAGTTGGGGACTACTATCAGCATTATCGTTTGCTACCTTTATTTATATTAAGTGGTCGCTCAACTATCCCTGTTCATCCCATTACGAAAAGTGCCATCATGACCACCGGTGCTAGCCTTACTTATATTTATCGTATTGCAACCTGAATTTCTCATGAATGAGGCACTGAAAAACGGTCTCCTTAAATACGGACTCATTATGGGTTTCTTTGGTTCACTTGTCCCTCCTTTGTTATTCAACATTGGAATGCCCAAAATAGGAAGTGGACTCGGAACCATATTAAGTGCCTCTGAACTGCCAACAGCCGTACTCATGTCCACTCTCGTGTTGCATGAAGCTGTTACTTTTTCTAAATGGATAGGTGTAATTGTTATTCTAATAGGGATTGCTTATCCAAATTTTAAAAAACCGCTAAATATTAATTTAATGAAAAGATTAGCAAACAAAGAGTCTTCTTAATTCAGCCTGCGTTCAAACGAACTTTGACCATCCTATCATGATGGTCAAAGTTCGTTTTTATTATGGAATTTTAGTTTTTTGAAATTGACAAATATCAGAATCTAAATTAAAATTATAGATGTCACTCACCAGTAAGGATTATTGATCCATTCGATTCCGTAGCTCAGCTGGGAGAGCGCCACCTTGACAGGGTGGAGGTCGCTGGTTCGAGCCCAGTCGGGATCATACTTTTAAAGAAGCTGCCAACCTTGATATATAAGGATTTGTGGCTTTTTTGTTTTTTAAAAGTTATGATGTTTTTTTCACCCAAAGTTTTTACCCTGCGCAAAATTGCATCTTTAGTTAACTATGGATACAGAAGAACAAAAAATAACAATAAAATCAAAGTAAAATAGATAGGATCTAGTTTTGCTTTCCTACAGTCTGGCATTTATTTCAAGTTACATGTATTATTAAAAATAAGTACATAATTTCATTTCTAGAAGGGAGAACCAATGATGAATAACAAGCAATTTGAACGAATTCAAACTGGAAAAGGTTTTATTGCAGCTTTGGACCAAAGTGGAGGAAGCACTCCCAAGGCACTGGCGTCATATGGTATAAGTGAAAATCGCTATTCCAATGATGAAGAGATGTTCACATTAGTACACGAGATGAGGAAGCGCATTATCAAAAGTCCCGCATTTGATTCTCAGTATGTTTTGGGTGCAATCTTATTTGAAAACACGATGGATCGTTTTATTGATGGGGTACATACAGCTGATTTTCTATGGGAGAAGAAAGGAATTGTACCTTTTCTAAAAGTTGATAAAGGCCTTGCATCACTTGAGGATGGGGTTCAGGTCATGAAGCCCATTAATGGTTTGGATGAACTTCTCGATCGGGCAATTCAACTCAACATCTTCGGGACAAAAATGCGCTCATATATTAAAGAAGCCAATCCTGTTGGTATTAAGAAAGTTGTTCAGCAACAGTTTGAGATTGCAAACCAAATCTTAGCGAAGGGACTCATACCGATTATCGAACCTGAAGTGGATATTCACAGCGCCGATAAAGCTGAGGCAGAAGGATTATTAAAAGAGGAAATTCTTAATCAATTATCTAACCTTAGCAACGACGTGAAAGTCATGCTTAAACTCTCTTTACCGTCGGAAGTTAATTTCTATAGCGATTTAGTTGAAAATCCACATGTTTTACGTGTTGTTGCGCTATCAGGCGGTTACTTACAAGCAGAAGCCAATGATATACTGGCACATAATCATGGAGTCATAGCGAGTTTTTCACGTGCCCTAACAGAGGGATTATCTGCTAATCAAACAGACGATGAATTCAACGAAATGCTTGTCAAATCAATAAAGAGCATTGCTGAAGCTTCCAACAAATAATGGATAACCGAAGATATTGGAGTTAGTCTTTCAGCCTGCTCAGAATATGTATCGCTCTTTTTCTTCATATAAAAACTTTAATATAAATGAAATTAAAAAACAGCATTAGGTTGATAACCAATGCTGTTTTTTACTGTATCTGAACTTCAATATTATTATTTTTAATTCCTTTTTTGGTTCAAAGTATTGTATTACAGTCCCTTCTAGCAAGAACTTTTTGAAATAGAACTTCTAACTTCTATTTTGTTTGTACTAGTCGAATTTCATCAATTATTGGAATTGCCCTTTTTAGTAGAGGTAATAGGTCTGATTCAACTATATCGTCAACTTCACAAATCGCAATAGCAGGACCATTCTTTTTATATCGTTCAAGAGCAAGTCGTGCGATATTATATCCATGTTGATGAAGAGTAGAAGATATAGCAGCAATAACTCCCTTTTGATCCGTATGGTTAAAGAATAAAGTCGGTTTTTCACCCGAAAACTTTAATGGAAAATCATCAAGTTCTTGAATTTCCACTTTTCCTCCACCGATCGAGCTTCCCAATAGCTTAACTTCTTTTGTCTTCCCTTTTAGTTCGACTAAAACAGTATTTGGATGGAAATCGCCTAAGTTTTTTTTTGTGAAATTATATTCTAATTGGCTTTCTTCAGCTAACTGTTTAGCAATTGGAATTCTCTCATCGCTTGTAGATAGCCCTAATACACCTGCTAATAAAGCCAAATCGGTGCCATGACCTTCATACGTTTCTGCAAAAGAACCCATAAGAGAAAACGTCACTTGAACTGGATCTTCGTTTAATAATTGATGTGCAATATTTCCAATCCGAACGGCACCTGCAGTATGAGAACTAGAAGGTCCCACCATGATAGGACCAATTATTTCAAATGCACTTTGATATTTCATATGGTAGACGACCTCCTATTTTTTATTAAAAACCTGTTCTCTTAATTTTTTACCAGTAGGAGTTCCTGCAAGCCCACCAATTCCCGTTTCTCTTAAAGACTCAGGCATATTTTGTCCTACTTCATGCATGACAACAATCACTTCATCAGGTGGGATCACACTACG
Source organism: uncultured Bacillaceae bacterium (assembly GCA_963765265.1). Lineage (GTDB taxonomy): Bacteria > Bacillota > Bacilli > Bacillales > Cytobacillaceae > Bacillus_BD. Next base: position 605,818 of record CAVXVN010000005.1, on the reverse strand, counting down.
TACTCCTGCTAGAGCCATATCCGCTGCTGCTTGGGCTGTAATCGCATGTAATCCATTTCTAACGATACAAGGAATTTCAACTAGTCCAGCAACAGGATCACAAACTAACCCTAAAGAGTTTTTCAAAGCAATCCCTACTGCATTTCCTACCTGAACGGGTGTTCCACCAGCAAGTTCAACAAGTGTACCTGCTGCCATTGCTGTTGCAGAACCTATTTCAGCTTGGCAACCCCCAGCAGCTCCAGAAATGGAAGCTTTATTCGCAATCACCAAACCCAGTGCTGAAGCAGTGAACATAGCAATTGCAACTTGCTCTTTTGTATATTTGCCGCTATCTAGCGCATGAACGAGAACGGCAGGTAAAATCCCAGCCGAGCCAGCAGTTGGTGTAGCAACAATTCGACCCATTGCAGCATTGACCTCCGATACACTTAGTGCGTAACTCAATACAAGCAGCGTTTGGGGATTAACAAAAGAATTCCCACTTTGTGCATATTCATAAACGCGGTTGCCATCTCCACCCGTTAAACCAGTTCGGGACATAACAGGACTCTCTGTTCCTTTACGTACAGAATCAATCATTACCTCTAATTGCTCAGTCATTTTATCAAGTATACTACTTCTAGAGTGACCCCCCTGTTCTATTTCAACTTTTATCATTACTTCGGCTATAGTTGTTTCTTCTTTCTCCGCAAGTTCAATTAGTTCTTTTAAATTAGTAAAAGACATTGTATGTTCCTTCCTTTCATATGGTATTTACATTTTTAGTAAACAATCCACCTAATTATTTAGCTGAAAATGAAAAATACATTATTACCAAACTATTTGCTTACAAAATATTCATATCAATAATGTAATCCCTTAGCTTTTGCTGCTATTAGCAGATGATCTTCATTAATATCAATTTTCGGATGATGTGGGGATAAAATTCTCCACTTGCAGGCTTTGCTCCACATAAAACACATTCCTTGCAATCGCTTTCAGATAGTAGGAAAAATCCTCTTAAGCAGACATAGGAGGTGTTTCTACAACTGCTTTGATTTCAAGAATTTGTACCTTTTTAATAGTTTTCACAAACACTTCTGTTATGTACCTTAATCATTGATTAACACAAACTAAACGTGTGTGTAAATTATATCACATGTATGATCAAACTCTATAGCCAAACTATCTAAAATTTAATTGAACGTCTTGGTAATAATTGTTGTAACAATATAATTATATATTCTCTCGCTTACACTCTTCGGTTTACCTGATGGTAGAACTGCGTAAATTCCCACAGAATAGAAGAGGAAATGGGTTTAAATGTGAACTCACTTGTACAACAGGCTATCCACCACTATATAATAATCCTGATGTAACTGGGATGGTTGCACAGTTTTTACAAAATGAAAATAAAATGAGCGTCAAATCCGTCTTTACAAAGGGTTTGACGCTGCTAATTATATTAATAAAGTCGTACTCATTACCCAATCGGAAGAGGATATCGAGGAATAATGAAGGAGCGATATTTGAAATTGCAGAATTTCCATTCTACGTTGTTGATATTATATTTGGATAAAATGCTTTGGATTATATAGTATGAGGCGTCACCTATTCTTTAATTATCAGTGACAAAGGAACGTGAATGATATTATTGAAGCGAAATAACCAATCAATCTTTAAATGAGTCTCTCTTTACTTTGAGCTCGTCTGATCATCTGGTTTCGGTTAAAAGCCTCTTGAGTGAATTCAGGAACAATATGATTATAGTCATCATTCAATTTATTTTCGGATTGTTTTTGTTTCCCTGATGACTTATACCTTATATGAACTTCTTCTAGATATTCAGGAGTGTCTTCTTCCAATTGCATCTTTTTCATTCCAGATAACCAAGTATCGAGATGATAGGTTCCTCTTTCAATGATTTGACACAGATCTTCAAGTGATAGGACTAACTCACTCAAACAATCCAATCCATTCCTTAACACAATAACCCCTTTTTCTTTTGCTTTTTGAACGGTGTGTTCTAACTTGTATAAGTTTTCTTCATATTGAAATTCAATAAAACAACTGCTGCGATCCCAATTGAAATGGTATTCTTCAATTTTTAAACGTTTCATAACCTTTATAAGCTTTCTTTCATACATTTCTTGCTCTTTATACGGCATCCATTTGAACATATCATTCAACATATCAATCATCATCCTCCTTAATTAACTAGTTTTTGTAACTAAGTTCAACAAATAATGACTTCTATAAAATATGCTAATTCCCTTCTAAAATCATTTTGCATTTATCGACTTTATTATACAAAACCAATAGAGAAGAACTTCTAAGAAAAACAAATTGATGCTTCATATGAAGGCTTTTGAAGGCAAAAAGTAAAAAGAAGATATCTGTCTAAATTTGTATCGAATTGTTAAATAACTAAAAATTTCATTTTCTTGGTTTTATTAATGAATCTTTTTAAGATCTGTAAAGGTTATCTTATTTCTTCAATAATGGACTCCCCTTCACTTTGATCACTATCTAACCATTTCCAGTTTTCATGAAGTCGAATTCGACCATCTGTTAAAATTTCAGGAATGGAGTAACATTGACCACCTCTTATTTCATTTTTTATGTTTACATGATTATATCTAAACTTCAGACAACCATTTTCCTTTACGATGCCAATTATGGTTCCTTTTACAATATCTCCTCCGCGGTATGTTGCAAAGAGGATATGCCCTTCTTGTTGATATTCAAAAGTCGTTTTTGAAGAAACTTCTCCATTGGCTGTATTTTCAATTGATACAAACTTTCGTCCGTCATAATTTATCATCATAACACTCCCGTGAATTTTGAATTTTCAATTATTTTATCATATATTCATCCTTTTTACAGTTTTTGTGTTTCTAAGTTTCTGATATTATAAACTCTCTGAGCATCGATTCAGCTGATCAAACTATCTGATCGATACTCATTACAAAGAGTTTATTGAATTCATATCCTATTATTATAAATTTGCAAATTCAGCTAGATCCTCTCTATTTCCAATCATCACTAATAGATCACCTTTATGAATAAGTTCATCTGGGGAAGGAGAAATAATGATATTCCCATCTCTAAAGACAGCAATAGCACTCACATTATATTTGGCTCGAATATTTAGCTCCTTCAAACTTTTTTCAGCCATTCTTTCAGGAATCATGATTTCTTCTATATTATATTCTTTAGATAGTTCAATGTAGTTTAACATATTCGGCGATAGGAGCTGATTTGCCACACGTTCTCCCATATCTCTTTCAGGATAAACAATCCAATCTGCTCCTATTCTGTCTAATACTTTGCCATGAAGCTTACCTAGAGCTTTAGCAATCACTTTTTTTACTCCAAGGTCCTTTAAAATCATAACCGTTAAAATGCTAGATTGTATATCATTTCCAATTGCTACAATGACACAATCAAAGTTGCGAATTCCAATTGCAGATAATGCCTTTTCATCTGTTGAATCTGCAATAACGGCATGTGTCACATACAATTCAGCATCATCAATTCGTTCTTCATTCACATCAATTCCCAGAACTTCTTGACCGGCTTCATGTAATCTTCTAGCAACACTGATTCCAAATCTCCCCAAACCAATAACAGCATATTGTTGTTTAGACATTCCCTACACTCCCAATTATTAAAAGATAAAATAGCATTTCTACTTAACCGATCATGATATTTCCTTTTGGATGTCGGAAAGAATCTGGTTTCCGCCTTTTTGAAATGGCAAATGCAATGGTTAAAGGACCTAATCTTCCCGCAAACATCGTAAATATAATTAATAGACGACCGATATTCGACAGCTCTGGAGTCAATCCCATTGATAAACCAACAGTACCAAACGCTGATGCAGCTTCAAACAAGTACATGAGAAAATCATGACCATTTTCTGTAATGGTAAGAAGCATCGTAATCATTACAACTATGACAAATCCACTCAGCGCAACTGTAAATGCCTTTAATATCGTTTCCATGACAATGCGACGTTTAAATAATACAACTTCTTCTTTTCCTTTAATTTGCGCCTTAGCCGTTGCCAATATGACTGCAAAGGTCGATAGCTTAATTCCTCCAGCAGTAGATCCTGAGCCCGCTCCGATATACATGAGAAAAATGGTTAGAAATAAAGTCGATTGTGTTAAATCTCCAATTGGTAATGTGTTTGAGCCAGCTGTTCTTGGAGTAACCGCTTGATACAATGATCCTAATACTTTTCCAGATGCTGAAAGTGGCTCTATGGTTTTGTCATTTCCGTATTCAAATAGTAAGATTAAAATGGTTGCCCCTACTGTTAGAATGACGGTCATTAACAATACCACCTTTGAATGCACAGATAAACGATGGGTTTCATGGTATTCATAAAGTTCGTTCCATACAATAAATCCTAAACCACCTAGTGTGATTAAGGCACATATGGTTAGAACGACAGTTGGATCATCTACATAGCCGGTCAGACTTCTATATCCTCCCATTATGTCAAACCCAGCATTATTAAAATTTGATATGGCATGGAAGAAACCATAATAAATGGCTTTTCCTATTGGCATATCGAATGAGAAACGAATAGATAAAATTATTCCACCAACCGTTTCAATCACCGCAGTGAATATGAGGATTCTTTTTACTAATTTTACAATCCCCGCTAGGGTCACATTATTTAAGGATTCTTGCAAAAGCAATCTTTCTTTTAATGATATTTTCTTTCCTAATAGTAAAAAGAAAAAACTGGCAAATGTCATAAATCCTAATCCACCAATTTGAATGAGCAATAGAATGATGATCTCACCAAACATGGTAAAGGTATCACCAGTGTCTACTACGATAAGCCCTGTAACACATGTTGCAGATGTAGAAGTAAATAAAGCATTTAAAAAAGACAGACCTTTTCCATCTTCGGTAGCAATGGGAAGAGTCAATAAAAATGCACCAATCAGAATAACAATTGCAAAACCTAATACAAGAATTTTTGGTGGATCAAGATAATCTTTCATTTTTTTCATCGTTAGCTCCTAATTGACCTGATGAGAGGAATTTCGTTTTGTTTTTACTTTCTCCATAATTTCATTTAAATATTTGTCCCATCTCTATCTTAGTAAAGTTACATTTGAAAGTACTCATTGAGCTACTTTGCACTTTAAAGACATAATAAAAAGACCTACAAATCGTTCAGTCTACTAATTTGTTTCAGACATCACAAAAAAGTTTCTGAATTAAGGCGGTCTTATAACCTCCTTCGCTTTAGCCGACGAAGTTAGCTGACGGGTAGGATGGCGAAAGAGTTCTACATCCCTTCTGTAATGACAGAATTAACCCCTAAATAATGGTTCCTCCGTTCTCAAATTCCCTGAGATTTGGCCGATATAAAATTGTTTTTTAATGTGATTATTCTACGCCTGATACCATTTATTGTAAATCCCTTAAATAGCCTAAATTTCTTCTAAATGAACGATATCTATTTATTATCGATCAAAAATAACACGAAAACATAGTTCTACGTAATCATTTAAATTTAATTAGTTGATTTCATATAAACCTTAGTTGGTTCGCCATTAAAAACGTAAGCTTCCTTCACATAACTCCAGCTATATTTTTCATAATATCCTTCTAAATCTGTGCACAGGTAGAGATTTTCAAACCCTTTTTTATGCGCTTCTTTAATAGCATGTTGAAGCAAAATAAATCCCAATTTATTTCCCCTTAATTCTGGAACAACGAATAAACATGCAAGCCAAGGAGTTAAATCCTGTCGACTTATTAAATCGTTTGTTAACAAGGCATATGAACCAACAATCGAATTATTTTGGATTGCCATATAAAATCGAGGTAATTCACTATTATTATCACAAGAATGTTTCATACAATCACGATAAAACATATAATTTTCTTGACTTCCCCATTGCTTCCAAACAAAATCAACTGCCTCATCAAACAAATCTGTTCTTTCTTTTAATTCGTATATTTTAAACATGGTTCTCCTCCAATAGCTATTTTGCAATTTGATGGTACCTTTCATAATGTTCACAGTTATGTCTTTCACCTAATTTTATCCAATAATTCTACCATAGATATCCATTCAAGTAATTCTTGTCCAATGTAAAGATTATGCTAAGATTCTCGTTTTACTTAAGAAAAAATAATGTTTTACTGTAATATATTGATTATTGAAAATGAATAAAAAAGGAGAATTGAATGAAGCCAAACAACAGGAACAGAAATTTCAAGTCTCTATTAGAGATATTGTTCGTTTCAACTAGGCTTGGTCTTACATCTTTTGGGGACCGGTAGCACATCTAGGCTATTTTCATGAAGAATACATTCGAAGACGGAAATGGATGGATGAAAAAAGCTATGCTGATTTAGTTGCTTTATGTCAGTTCCTACCAGGTCCTGCTAGTAGCCAAGTGGGAATTGGGATTGGTGTTATGCGAGCAGGAGTACTAGGTGGAATCATATCCTTCATTGGATTCACCCTACCTTCAGTTATTGCACTCATCCTGTTTGCTCTCATTGTTCAGAGGTTAGATATAGCGGATGCAGGATGGATACATGGATTAAAAATAGTCGCAGTTGCTGTTGTTGCACATGCCATTTTAGGTATGTCACAAAAACTTACACCTGATTTAAAGAGAAAAGCAATCGCTTTGTTTGCATTGGTGGGTACTTTATTGTGGCAAACTGCCATTACTCAGGTTGGTGTCATTATCGTTTCTGCCATCATTGGTTTCATTCTTTATAAACAAAATACTGAAAGCGATGATTCACAAATAGATTTTCCTATATCTCATCGTTTTGCCGTTATATGTTTATCTTTGTTTTTTGGTTTACTGATCCTCTTACCCATTTTGCGAGAAATAACCTCTTTGAGCTGGATTGCTATGTTTGACAGTTTTTATCGATCAGGTTCCTTAGTTTTTGGTGGTGGTCATGTTGTTCTACCTTTATTAGAACGTGAATTTGTCCCTACTGGCTGGTTAAGCGAAGAGTCCTTCTTAGCTGGTTATGGTGCTGCACAAGCGGTACCTGGTCCATTATTTACCTTTGCTGCTTATATTGGTACTGTTATAGGAGGTTGGCAAGGTGGGTTATTAGCCACTATTGCCATTTTCTTACCTGCGTTCCTCCTTATCTTAGGAACCTTACCTTTTTGGTTATCTTTACGCCGTAACCCAAAAATAAACGGAGCATCAATGGGAGTCAATGCTGCAGTGGTAGGAATATTAATTGCTTCTTTCTATCATCCAATATGGACCAGTTCTATTTCAACACCCGCTGACTTTGCTTTTGCTTCGATCTTGTTTAGCTTGTTAGTGTTCTGGAAACTGCGTCCATGGATAATCGTAATCATCGGTGCATTAGGTGGTACACTCATTTCATTATTTTAATAAAAATAGAATCATAGATTTAAAGGCTACCAATTAGGTAGCTTCCTGTAAAACCCATGATTTCTTCCATTTCAAAACTTCCATTCTAGGAAAAAGTTAACCTTTTTTAACACGGTATCTTAATAAAACAAAGAGGCACTCTAGAAGGTGAGTTTTTCACCTTCTAGAGTGCCTATCATTATTTTTTCGATACTGGTATATTAAGTGTATCCAACATCTTATAAATAGCTGCTTCAATATCCTTTGCTACATTTTCCCCTTGTAGGGCAGCATTGATCTGTTCACGTAAAGTTGTAACAACTGATTCCACAGTACTTTTCTCCATTACTTCTCACCTCGCGTATTTTTTATTTTATCAATCACATCAGGGGGGATTTTCAATCCCATATTTTGCATCATCTCAAATACAGCATTTTGAATAGATTCTCCCTTGTTCTCACTATTTTTGGCATCGCTAATTTTTTGTTGTAAATCCTTCATTGCGGACTTTATCGTGTCCTGATTAACATTGACAGCATTTTCATGACGATTTTCCATTTGAAAACCTTTATTAGAATCTTGGGCTTGAAAACCAGCTGGCTTATACGTCGCATTTTTCTTCTCTTGATCATTATTTTTTGTCATTTGATTCACTCCTTTATTCTTGATCTAAGATTTCCCGGATTTTTATTGAAAGTGACGTTGCATCTTTGTGTTGAAACACATTACGTCCAATTGACACGCCTTTAGCACCTGCTTGAATAGACTCTTTGATCATTGTTAATATAGCTTCATCTGATGTCATTTTTTCTCCACCTGCAATTAAGACAGGAATTTTCACACCATTAATGACTTCTTTAAATGATTTTTCGGATCCGCTATAGTTCACTTTGACAAGATCAGCACCAAGTTCTTCAGCAACTCTCGCGGCATGGGCAATTTTTGCCCCATCAAATTCATGGTCTTTTGATCCATCTCGAACATACATCATCGCTAATAATGGCATTCCCCACTTATCACACTCTTCTGCCACTAATCCCATATCTTTCAGTTGGTCCGCTTCAAAATTCGAACCTAAATTGACGTGAGTTGAAATCCCCGTTGCTCCAAGGCGAATCGCTTGTTCCACAGTGGATACCAATTCTTTCCTTGTTGACTGTGCATCAGGAGCTAGTGCAGTAGAGGCAGATAAATGAATGATCAACTCTCCTTCATTTGATCCAATGGAGTCAGTCAAATATCGGACCAATCCTTTATGAACAATGACCGCATCTGCACCACCTTTAAATACTGCTTTAACTGTCTTACCAATATCCTCTAGTCCAGTTACTGGTCCTAATGAAATTCCATGGTCCATTGGTACGATAAACAATTTATCGGAGTGTCGATACAACTTTTGTAATCGATTAGTTTTCCCTGTCATTTTTTAAATATCTCCTTTAATTCTCAACTATTGTTTCGGTAACCTTCACACCAACATGTCGACCTGGTTCGCACGTATAGGCTAGCAATTCATCTCCAGGTTGAATGGTAGAAGCATTTCTCGGATTTCCTTCAGCATCCATGATTCGAATATGCCAATCGTCTTGAACAAAAACATTCAGCTCTCGATCTTCTACTTTTCCTTTGATTAAGAGCATCGGACGTACCTCTGTTTTCACACGGCCAACTGTTAACTCTCTCGTTTCTCCATTTGTATTCACACAAAGGACTTTACTGCCTGCTTTTAGGTCACATAAATACTCTGCAGCATCATCCGGCTGCCAGACATAGGAATGGACTGCACCTGCATTTACACGGAATGGTCGTAAGTTCATATACGGAAGATAATGAGTCTCTGAACATACAAAGATTCCGCCGCCGGAAGTTGAACCGATAATCATGCCCTCCTCCTGACCCATTAAGCCTGTTGTATCAATACATGCACGAACTCCCATTCCTGCGTGAACCACTTCTGTCACCACAAGCGGCTGTAAATTCAGCTTTGGATTATTTAATTTCGAAACATACTCTATGAGTCTTTTAATTTCACTTAAATTTGTTGTGGCAAATAATACACCATCACTGCCTTTTTCCAGTGTTCCGTAGGCAATTTCAGTGTCAATGGCTGTACTTACTGCACGTAATAAGATGGTATTTGTTTCTTCTAATCTTGCGATGATCAGCTCTAATGGAATATTTGTTGGCAAGTCAAAATCCACAGCGGCAAAGTCATACTGACTTGCTTCTCTTGAGACGCGCTCTAACATTTCACGATTATCAACAGAGTAAAAGATACAAGTTTTCAACCCAAGACTTTTCGCTTCTGCCAAAATCAATTCATCATCCGAGAAAACAATGTCTTGGGGTGATATAGATTTTAGATCACCCGCTTCTTGTACTTGAGTAATGAATTTGATTTTTTGTGGAAAATATCCCTCTTGACGCTGATCTACTGTCACTAATACTTTTTCAATAGGCGAGTGATTAATCACTTCCCAAACATCCATGTTTTCAACAGAAATTCCACGTCCGTCATACCAAACTTCTCTTTGCTTATTCATGTTAAGGCTCCTTTCAAGCACTAAAAAATTTGTATTAATAGTTTGCTAATTTCTTCTTCAGTTAAAAGGTAGCGAGGCTTTGCCTTCACCCCAAAAGATTGTATTTCATTTCGATCATACAAGGTTCCTTTTTCAACAAGATGAATTTTCATTTTTACTTCGTATTGTTTTTGAAATGCTTCCTCCATACCTGCAGGCACCTGATCGGATTCACTTTCTTTTTCAACAAAAAACGTTAGTGTATCTTTAAAGACACCAACAGCCCAAAATCGTCTGCATGGCAGATTGGAGATGACTTCTTCTATTTCCATTTGATCAAAATCAATCTGATTGAGCTTGATCAAATTGCTTTTTCTTCCCAATATCTCAACAATAGGTTCCTTACTGCAAGGACATTTCATATTGATTACTCTTGCACGATCACCGGTAAGATATCGAATCATCAATGTTGCCCTTTTTTGAAGCGTTGTAAGAACAAGATTCCCCGCTTCTCCAGGAAGTGCTTCAGTTTGAAGATCATCCCGCAAAATTTCAATATGAAAGGCAGCCTGGAAAGGATGGAGTTGTTGATACTGGCACTCTACCATTACGGTACCTACTTCTGTCATACCATAATTGTCGTAGACAGGAACTCCCCAGATTTCGTGTAATAAGTTCCGTTTAAATGGAGTCAAAGGCTCTCCTGCTGTACATATGGCCCGCAGTGAAGGAAAATCATCTATTGGATGAAGACCTTCTTTTTCAGCGACTTCAGCGAGCATGATGGCTTGAAGTGGATTACATGCAAGCACGGTCACTTCTAACTTTCTCATTAATTCAATGACCCTTGGCATTGGTGTAACGGTCGTCCGACTGTCTGCCGGAATCACACAAGCATGATTCTTTTGTGCTGCCTGATGCAGAAAGTGTGAAATCGTTGAGAGAGCGTAAGGAAATCGAATTAATACTTTGTCTTGTTTTGAAAAATGGACGCCACAATCATTGATGCTAGTAGTTATATCATCAAGATCTTTTTCACTGAACCATGCTGAAATTGGATTTCCTGTTGTACCGGATGATTCATGATATTGGAGTAAATCTTCCTTATCAGCAGCAACAAACCCATAGGGTGAATGGTTCTGCAAATCCTCTTTCAACGTTAATGGAATGTCTTTAAAATCCTTGTAAGATTTAATTTGACCTGGCAATCGATCTTGATAAAATGGGGCTGCTTTTGCATATTTAATCACTTCATTTAAGATTTGCACTTTTCTTAAATCCATATACAGCACCCTTTATTTCAGCTTTAATAGATTCTTAATATTGCCGGATAAAATATCAGATCGTTCTTGATCCGAGACATCCAGCATCAAAATTTTTTGTAATTCGATAGCAGGGTGTGATAAAGGATATTCAGAACCAAAAATCACTTTGGAAGAGCCAGCTTTCTTTATAGCTTCTTGGATGTTCAAGAAGTTACCGGTTGAGGTTTCTAAATAGAAATTTGGTAAAGATTTTGCTGTATCTATTGCTTCTTGATCAGCAGGTCCGAATCCCATGTGACCGATAATAAAATTCGTCTTTGGAAATTGCTTCGCAAGTTGAACAAACTTACCTGTAGACGCACCAGGGCTGTATACGACATGACTATATATAGGAAATTCATATTCACTACATAATTGAGCTAATTCTTTAACCCTCTTGCTTGAGAACGTAAATTGATGGGACAAAGGAGAGAGCTTTAAACCAGAAAACCCTTGTTTGCGACTATTTTCAAGTGTTTGCAAAGAATCGTTTTGATGAGGATCAATACAAACAAATCCATAGATATTGTGATGGTTTTGCATGGTTTCTCGAATATATAAGTTATCAGGGACAGGATTGTCTGGCTGAGACTTTCCTGTGATATACTCTGTCATTTTGCGAACGTCTAGCATAGCACCTGGAACCGCAACACCACGATCAATTCCAGCTTGTTCTAATTGTTTTAAATAGGTCTGTGCACTTCCATAATCCGTTGACGATAAATGTGCATGTGCATCAATAATCACGTAACCAAACCTCCTATTCTGTCACAACTCGAATTGTTTTTCCTTGTGGTCGCGGTAATTGTTCTTTGAACTCAAAGGAAAACGGAATTCCAGTTGAAAATTCCATTTTACTAGCTAATCGTTCTGCAAGCTCTTCTGTAGGTTCTACCCCTTTTGCGAGTTCGCAGCGCACATAAATCAGATCTTCCGACTTATCTGGATTTTCAACGAATTGGAACCAATTCCCAACTTCAGGCTGTCTCATAAGAAATTCTTCTAAATAAAAAGGTGAAAGTGTCGTGTTTTTATAACGAATTTGGTCCTGTACCCTACCCCGAAGATAAAATTTAGGTAGCGTAACTCCACAACTACAAGGAGTTTTATCAATATAACCTAGATCGCCGGTACGAAAACGTAGAATAGGAGTGTCATAGCGAAGGGTACTCGTCACAACAATCTCACCGATATCCCCCTCTTCTAATACTTCTTCTGTTTCTGGATCAATAATTTCAATAATCGCGTGAGCCTGTGCTAAGTGGTACCCATCATGATCATTACACTCTATTCCCAGTACACCACACTCTAATGAACCATAGAAAAAATTCGCTGTTGTTCTCCAAATTTTTTCTAAACGTTCACGAAAGGCCGGAGAACATCCTTCTCCTGTTAGCCATAGACTCTTCAATTGTAAACATTGAAAATCAAAGTTTTGCTCTTTAGCTTCTTCTGTTAATTGCATGGCCCATGAAGGCGTTGTAATGATGACATTCGGTTGTAAATCCTTAATCATTTTCAACGTTTTTTTTGGTGTTGAATATGCTCCGCCTTTTCCTGCTGGAATGACTGTAGCCTCACAGCCCTCTATAAATGTTTTGTGAAAGGCAAGACCAGCTGCACTCATTTCATAGGGTAGAGCGTTCAAACACACATCTTCAGGTTCAATGGGGAATAACTTCGGATATCTTGGAGCTAAATCATGTAAATAATAGTCATTCCATGTGTACATCATATAAATCTCTTCTCCACCCGATGTTCCTGTTGAAACCTGAACAAGTGCAATATCCTCTTTTTTGCAGGTTAAGAGAATATAAGGCTTTCCTCTTAGTTCATCCTTTGTTAATAGTGGAAGCTTCACTAAGTCACTGAGACTTTTAATGTCTTGGGGAAGTATTCCTGTCGCATCCATTTTTTTTTTATAAAATTCGTTATTTTCATAGGCTCTTTGTGAAATTTCTCGTACAGCATCAAGATGAAACTGCTCAATTTTTTCAACATTCGTGGTTGCATCGAAATAATCACTGTCACTAAGATACTTTGAAATGTTGAGTGGTGTTGTTACCTTTTTTATCTTTCGTTCAAAAAGTGAACTCATTCATTCTCAACCCCCTTGCTGATACGAAACTCCATATACTGACCTTCGGTATCCTCTTTAGCGAGCAATCTCCATGTTTTCTGCGCTTTATCTTTGAAATGCGATCTTTCGTATGCAATTCCCAGATCTACTAGTAATTTTAAATACTTCTCTCTCGTAATGGTTCGATCACCTTGTTTATATAAAGAGTTTGCCGTTTTAAAATCTTTGATAGCACTATCTGTCTTGTGAAAAAAAGCTTCTGGTAATGCGTAATAAATATACCCACGTAATAACAGTAATTCTGCAGTTTGATTTGTACTGTTAAATGCACTCTTAAGAAGCTTCAATCCTCTTATTGTTTCACCAAACATACCTTGAGCCTCATCAGCAAACTTCCCCATTAATGCAACAGAAGCTGCATGATATGTTTTTGCGGTACTATCTTCTGGAAATGCTTCTACTGCTTTTTCCCATAGATCTAACGCTTGTTGCGCAGCTTGTTTGCTGCCTGCTACCCCTACTTCATGAAGTTCCTTTCCAACTTTAAAAAGCTTCTCTGGATGAGATACGGAAATCCTGCTTAAATCTATAGGCCTAAATGCCAGAATATCTTGTCTCTCTCTTAGCTTTTCTTTCATCCCTGCACTTGGATTTAATTGAAGGAGCTTATTCCAAACGGAGTTTGCCTCATCATTCATTCCGAGACGTGCATATCCTTCACCTAGATGGAATAGCAACTCCAAGTATTCTTCAGTCGAAAAAATACTCTGATCCTGTTCATACTGACGTATTAATTCCTCGAAATCCTTTATCGCAGAAGCTGTTTTTCTAAAGAACGTTTCTGGCAATCGAAAACTTTGAAAAGCACGAATTTTCTTGATATTTATATGATTTGGATATTCATTAACTAACACATCTAGTGCTTTCATAGCTTTTATTCCGGAAGCAAACATTTCAAACGTATTGTTCGCATCTCTCCCAAGTAAGGAACTACAGTCAATGGTATAGGCTCTGATTAATGGATCGTTAGGATGATCTGCTTCTAATTTTGAAAAGTACTCTATAGCCTTATTTACATCTGTTATCCCACCACGGAGTGCTTTTTGATAAATTTGAAAACTCTTTTCATCCAATTCCGTCAAAACTTCACTAGATTGTTTGCTTAATTCATGGTGGATCTGTCCTTCTTTGCTTTCCGTATTGTCTTGGCTGTCTTCACTTTCCTGACTTACATTAATTATTTGGGATAAGGCTTTAAACTTCTCTCTGTATTTCTTTGCTTCTTCTGCTCTATTCAATGTTTCACAAGCTTTAATTAAGTTTTTTAATACCGTTTCATATTCTGATTTTGTAAGAATACGATTATCTTGTTCATAGAAATTGACAAGATATTTAAAGTCTTCAATGGCGGTATCTGTTCTATGAAAGTACATTTCGGGTAAGCGATAGCAAACATTTCCACGAAGAAAACGAGCTAGTGGTAATTCAGGAGATTTCTCGATAACAGCATCTAATAGCTTTAGCCCTGATAATGCATATTTCATGCGCTTTGTAAGATTGGTTTCATCCCGCCCCATTAATGCTGTTGCGCTCCCATAATAGGCTGCAATTTCAGAATCATTTGGTTTTTGTGCATATAGGCTTTTGAACGTATCAAATGCATTTTTGACGGCTGATCTATTTCCATTTACACCATCACTATGGAGACTGATGGCGTTTTGTATTTCATCTGAATTTACAGTGCTTTTTGAACCACTAGGATTCTTCGGTGATTGTTCAAATGTGTTTGATGCTCTGTCTTTAATAGGATTTTCTAATGCAGGATTCTCTTCTACTTGTTTGTTAGCAGGTTGTCCTGATGCAGGATTGTCTGCCACTCGTTTTTCAGTAGGTTTTTCTAATGCAGGATACTCTGCTACTCGTTTTTTGGCAGGTTTCCCATAAGGGTAATTATCCCAAAACTGTACCTTTTTTTTCATTTATTTTCCTTCTCCTTTAGCTTTTTTCACAAGATTGAGATATTTGGAGTTGGTAGATGACTTTTCAAGCTTATCCCACGTTGAAACAGCCTTTGATTCATTACCAATATTGCGGTAAGCCATACCTAAATCAAACAATAGCTGAAAATAGAACTCCCTAGAAATTTCTTTACTTTTATTTTGTTCATAGTGATCAATTAAAAAAGTAAAGTCTTCAATGGCCGTTTGCGTTCGTTTAAAGAACATTTCGGGCAATCGATAGCAAACATACCCTCTTAATATACGAATATCAATAAGATTTGGGTCTTTTTGAACAGATTGATCTAGTGAGCGAAGTCCTTTTTTGGCGAGTTTCGATTTTTCTACCAAATTTGGATGGTCTCTTGCTATTAATGCGGTGATGCTTCCATAATAAGCATCCACTAGGGCGTTATCCCGTACTTGAAGTTTAATTTTCTTAATCAGTTTATATGCTTTTTCTACTGATTCTGTATCACCCTTAATTCCAACTTTATGGAGAGTGATCACTTCTTGAAAGGACTCTTCCCAATTTTCCAATCCAGAATACATAAAAAACACCTCCTTCTTCTCCAATTCAAATGATCTCGATCAAATTGTCCCATTCAATTGAATGTACTTTACAAACTATGTAAGACTCTAGAAGTTGCTGTAGACTAGTGTGGAAAATAGAAAAGTAATATATTTTCAATAAAATCTTTACAAAAGTTTACTTTTATACAATGATAAATACATTTTATTATGAGATATTTAAAAACTATCTATTAATCAATCATTTCTTTTTCATTCCAGTAAAAACCAGAATATAATAGTAAAATAACCTGTATCCTTAGTCTTTTTATTCACCTTATACAATCTAAAAACATCGTAGTTTCAGCTAAGTACTGCTGTTTTTGTGTTGATACACTCTAAATAAAAAGATCTAATAATAAAGATTTTCATCTTCTATTTAGGTGGTTATTTTGATTGTTAATTTATCTTTCAATTGAAAAGAAAAAAGGGAAATTGTAATGATTGGTTTAAGTTATTATATAATTTGTGAAGAGATGTATTTTAAGTAACGTAGGCTGGATTGTTGAATAGCAAGGAGTATTGTTAACTTTAGGGGATAGATTGTTAAAGGGGCTGATCACAATAGACATTAGTCGATTGGATCATGGCTAAAGGAGTGCTTTTACCTACATAAGTGTAGCAATTAAATCAACGCTCAGAGAATCTCTGAGCGTTTTTTGTTAATAAGTATTCGATTTTCACTGTACATTAAAGTGTTGTTTAATATTTTTTAAGTTTTTCCAACATTATTGGAAGGGACTTAGGTTTTGGCTGTCGTCGTTTATCTTTTTATGGCTTTAAGATTTAGCATTTCTTAAAGAAATGGCTTCTTTTGGATAATCTGTCATGATGGTATCGATATGTTTCATTTGTAATAGCTGTTCCATTTCCCTAACCTCATTAACTGTCCAAACTCGAATAGGATAATCACCCTTTTTTTGATACTCAATCGCATTCTTTAATAATAAGTCTTTATAAAGATGCAATCCTTCTAATTCAAGGCTTTGGACATATTCAGATGGGTGGCTGAGTTCATAGACTAATAACCAGGCAATTTTTGAATGAGGATCGATTTTTTTCAATTTTAATATAGAAGGTAAATGGAATGAGGAGTACACTACCTTATCCTCATAATCAAATTTTTTGACCATCGATACAACCTTTTCTTCAATACCCTCGTAAGGAAAAACATTTGTTTTCAATTCGATATTTAATTCAATCCCATAAGGAGTAATCAATTCCAAAACTTCTTCTAATGTCGGTATGAGTTCTTTACTCCAAGCAGTCTCATTATAAAACTTTAAATGGGAAAACTTCACACCTGCACTAAACTGCTTGATTTCATTTAACTTAAAATCTTTTACATACCCTTTACCATTTGTAGTCCGATCGATCTTCTCATCATGAATCACGACTAAATGTCCATCACTGGTTAATTGCACATCCAGTTCAATACCATCTACACCAGATTCCAGTGCATGAAGAAAACTTAATAATGTGTTTTCTGGCATTGTCCCCATGCTTCCACGGTGACCATATATTTTCGTATGATTCATACATCTCATATCCTTTCTTCCATGTTCCGATAAACAAGTAAAATAGGAAATCTCTACCCTTAAATTCTAGAAAAACAAAAGCATAGGCTGCTAGACTTGAAAAGACTAATTGACCGATCATAATGAGCAGTGAAATAATAAAACTGTTCAATAAAAATTGAAGCAATGGTAATCGTTCAAATGCTTTTGCATAGTTCTCAAGTGTCCATACGGATGGTATGATTTTACCCATCATGGCATCTTGACTGTTCATAAAACTCATCAAAAAGGCAAAAATAACGGGTAAAAATACGAATAATGCTGAAATTGTGAGTAATGTATATAAGATGACTTTTTTCGAAAGAGACATCCTCATTGATAATGCACCTTCCTTTCCCCAAGCTTAAACTGGATCACAGTCATGACGAGTATAATAATGAACAAGACGACTGCTTGGGCACTAGCTGATACCATACTGATAGTTTACAAAGGCTTCACGATAAATCGAGTAAACGATCAGATTTGTTTCATTAATTGGTCCACCCTTTGTTAACATATCGATTTGGCCAAAGGTTTGAAAAGCATTGATAATAGAAACAGTCGTCACAAAGAATAGAGTCGGTGAAAGCATTGGAATGGTAATACGACGTAATTTGTAAAAATAACCCGCACCATCTATATCTGCACTTTCATATAAATGGGAGTCAATGGACTGCAAACCACCAAGTAAAATTAAAAAGGTAAAACCAATATTCATCCAAATGGTTGAAAGGGATACTGAAATAAGTGCCCATGCAGGATCCGTTAACCAACCGATTTTATCTAAACCAAGTTGCACTAATATTTTGTTAAAGAATCCAATACTTGGGTGAAATAAAAACAACCAAAATACAGATGCTGTGGCTACAGATACCCCCATAGATGATGAAAAAATCATTCGAAAAAAGCCAATTCCTTTTAACTTTTCATTTGCAATAACGGCAAAAAGTAAACTGATAATGACTGTACCTGGAACTGTATAAAGAACAAATAATAAGGTTGATGTTAAACTTTTCATAAAAATTGGAGATGTAAAAATATCTAGATAATTTTGCCATCCAACAAATAGCGTTGTTGCACCAGCCTGATTGGTTAAAAAGAAACTAAAATAAACTGTACGAATCATTGGATAAAATACAAAAATACTAAATAAAATGATAGATGGGGATAAGAATAAAAGACCTTTTAACAAATCTAGTTTCCGTTGTTGTTTTTTTACTTTTTCATATTGAATTTGATTATGCTCAGCCTTCATCGTTGCTTCTATATTCATTGTGCAACAACCTCTTTATTTCTCTCTTTAAAGGATGGTTGTACTAGTTGACCATTTTCAACATCAAAGAAACAAATGTCTTCCACGGATACTTTTACTGGAATCTTATCTCCTGGATTAATCATCCACTGTCCTGGCCATTTCGCATTCCATAATTGATCCCCTAATTCTTCAAACACAATCATCGTTTCATTTCCTAGTTGTTCGACACTCGCAACTTCCAAAAGATATTTGCTTCTTCTTCAGTTGCTGGATAAATATGTTCCGCTCTAATTCCAATGGTAGTCTTTTTCATAGATGGTATATGTAATAATTCCGATGGGCTTAAATGAATAATAAGCTTATCCTCAATAATCAATTGTTGCTTTTCAACGAAAATTTCTGCTGTTCCCATATTCATCTTTGGAGACCCGATAAAAGTGGCGACAAATGTGTTGGCAGGTTCGTTATATAAAGTAATGGGTTCCCCAATTTGTTGGATTTTTCCATCATTCAACACCATGATTCTGTCTCCCATGGTCATCGTCTCAACCTGATCATGTGTCACGTAAATCATGGTAAGTCCTAATTTTCTTTGTAATCTACGAATCTCAACACGCATATGCGCACGTAATTTTGCATCTAAATTGGATAGTGGTTCATCCATTAAGCAAAGTGGCGCTTCACTTACAACCGCTCTAGCCAATGCGACCCTTTGTCTTTGTCCACCAGATAATTCTCTAGGTTTTCTTTTCAATAATTGACTTAATCCCATCATTTCCCATGTTTCATTCAATTTTCTTTGTTGTTCCTTTTTGTCCACTTTCTTGACTTTTAGACCAAAAAGAATATTTTGTTCTACTGTTAAATGTGGGTAAAGGGCATAATTTTGAAAAACCATCGATAAATTTCGATCTTTAGGTGGAAGATGATTAGCTACTTCATCATTTAACTTTAGTACTCCCCCAATGATTTCCTCTAAACCAGCAATCATTCGTAGCAACGTACTTTTCCCACATCCAGAAGGACCGACTAAAACAAAGAATTCACCCTTGTTTATCGAAAGATTAATATCATTCAACACGTTCGTTTGTTTATCATATGACTTTGAAATATCAATCAATTCAACTTGTCTCATTTTACATATTCCTTACACAAAAGCTAGATCAGGAATACAGAAAGCGCTTTAATGTAAATTACTTTTAACAAATCATTAATAAAAAGATGCCTAGACTTTTGGTCTAAGCATTTTTTTACAAATAAGGAGAAGCATCCCTTACTTATTTAGCTCATATAATTTCTTGATCTCGTTCTTAAAACGATTTCATTTTTTGTATGTGAACATTTATTAGATCTTTTTAACAAATTCAGATTTTAATTTCATTGCTCCAAAACCATCAATTTTGCAATCAATATCGTGATCACCATCAACCAGCCGTATATTTTTTACTTTTGTACCTATTTTTAAAACAGATGAACTACCTTTTACTTTCAAGTCTTTGATTATGGTTACAGAATCACCATCATTTAAGGTATTACCATTTGCATCTTTAATGATCTTTGTATCTTCGTTATTTTCTGCTTTTGCTTCTAAAGTCCACTCATGACCACATTCTGGGCATATAAGAAGACTTCCATCTTCGTAAGTATATTCAGAATTACATTTTGGACAATTAGGCAAATCTGACATTATTTCATTTCCTCCATTCGTTATGGTTCATTCTACTATTTAACATTTTTTCATTTTCTATTGAGACATAGAACTCCGATTACTATAATCCATTCCTATTATTACTATAACAGACTGGTCTATAATGTGCAGTTTTCCGAAAATTTGAAGGTTAGGAAAAGAACTACAAAACTATTTTAAGCTTTCAGAGTCCTTGAAGGTGTAAGCCAAATTTATACACATGTTGGACTAAATTTGTTTTTCATACGTTGCAAAATAAGTTCCACGAATTTAGTACACCGTGACATGTCACTCTGTTGTAAAGAAAGCTCCACCTTTAACGTTACTGTAAGATTGGTTTGGTCATATAGCATATCTCTAAATCCATCAACAGCTCCACAAAAATGCGAGTAAAAACGATCCCCTGTCCCAACAACTCCCGTTAGAATATGTTTCACATTCTGATTCTCAAAGGCTTGATATAAAGGAATCATTTCAGTTGGAATTTCTCCTTTCCCCCACGTATAAGTGCCAATAACTACCACATCATATTCTGGCAGCCTAGACAGCGAGAACTGACCCACTTGATACAATTCAACCTTTACAAAACGGGATAAGAAAAGCTCGTTTAAATATTGTATAAGCTCTTCCGTATTTCCGGTTTTCGACGAATAGATGATGGCCATTTTCATTATAATTCGTCAAATCCATTTGTTTGTGTCACCTTTGTATACGTCCTTGACTTTTGCTCAAAAAAGTCTGTTTTCGTTTCATTTATCATTTCATCACTAAAGACATGAATCCACGGCATAGGATTGTCTCGATCTTGATAAAGATTTTTCAATCCAAGCTGGCGAAATCGTTTATTGGCAAGGTATTCAAGATATCGTTCAAACTCAAGCAAATCAATTCCTTCTATATCTTTTAAAATGACATGTGACCATTCTTTTTCCAGCTCTACCGCCTTGCTTACGGTTTCGTATATATAATCAATATTCTCTTTCGAATTCATTTCAGGATTTTCCGTTAATAGGATGCGGATAAATTGCGAAATAAAGTACGCATGCTGCATCTCATCCCGCTGAATATAACTAATCATTGTGCTTGTTTTCAACATTTTTTGTCTGCGTGCTAGATTGTAAAAGAATGCAAAACCAGCATAAAAATAAATTCCTTCTAAATTAATTGAATTGACTGCAAGCTTAAATAAGTTTTGCGGTGTTGGATTCATATGAAAGGCATCATACGCTTCTAAAATCAGAGCATTCCGTTTTTGTACAATCGGATCCTCTTTTGCTTGATTAAAACGGGCATTTTGCTCTTGAAGCGGGACAAGTGAGCTTAAAATATAGGAATACGATTCATTATGAACGGCCTCTTGCTGAGATATCACTGCAAAAATCGCTTTAAAACTCGAGTCTGTCACATAGTCCATCACTTGACTCATTGTTGGTGTTTGCAGACTATCAAGTGAAGCAAGTTGAGTATTTACTCGCAAAAAAACATTTTGTTCTTCCTGAGTCAATGAATCCCACTGTTTAATATCATCTTGCATATTAATCTCTTGAGCCTTCCAAAAGTTCGACAATAGCGTTTGATATAGATCATACATTTGTGGATAGGCAATATCATTCCAATTTAAGAGTCCAGAGGATTGCCCATTAATAATACCGGTTGATTTATTCGGAAATTCTGGATTCAGTAGCTTTATTTTTGTTAGAATTTGATTCATGAAAAATCCTCCTAAGAATTAAATGCATATCTGTTCGTATCCTACGTTTAGACAAATGAGCAAAACAATCAGCTATGACATGCTTCACATTCCGCAATTTCCGCCTGTGACGTGCTTCTTACATAATAAGTCGTCTTTAGACCATTTCTCCATGCTTCCATATGAAGATGTAACAAATCTTTTGCTTTAATATCGTGTTTTACATATAGATTGAAGCTAATCGCTTGATCGATATGGCGTTGTCTTGCCGCATTTTGCTTAATACTCCATACTTGATCCAACTCATGTCTTGCTCGGCGATAATAGTTATAAGTAATATGATTTAGGTCAGGAGCGGTCACTTTGAACTTAAAGTTTTTCTTCTCTTCTGCGTATTCCACCGAATAAATGGGGTCAATCCCATCAGTCGAACCACCAATTTTTGCCGTTGAGGAATTAGGTGCGACGGCCATTAACCAGCCATTGCGAATTCCCTTTTCCGCTACTTCTTCTCTCAAAATCTTCCAACGATCTGACGAATAGCCCTTTCGTTCAAAATACTGACCAGTTTCCCATTCAGAACCTACAAATTGACTGTAAGCTCCCTTTTCCGATGCTAGCTCCATGGAAGACTGAATCGTATAAAACGCTATCTCTTCATATAATGAATCGGTAAATTGAACGGCCTCTTCTGATTCCCAGTGAATTCCTTTCAACGCTAAAAGATGATGGAAACCGAATGTTCCTAAGCCTACTGCACGATATTTTTTATTTGTTTTTTCTGCTTGTCCAACGGCTATCGTATTTAAGTCGATCACATTATCTAACATTCTCATTTGTATTGGTATTAGACGCTCAAGCACATCATCCTGAACGGTTCTTGCTAGATTTATAGACGATAGATTACAGACAACGAAATCACCTGGCTTACGAACAATGACCATATTTCCTTCTTCATCCTCGTATTCATTCACGATCGTTGTCGCGGACATATTTTGGGCAATTTCTGTACATAGATTACTGCAATAAATCGACGTACGACCTTCCCCTATTACATGTTTATTTGGATTTTGTCGATTGACTTCATCACGATAAAACATATAAGGGGTGCCTGTTTCTAACTGGGCAACCATAATTCGAGCCATGATGTCCATCGCTCGATACGTTTTGCGTGGAAGAAGCGGATGACTTACTGCCTCGTTATATTTTTCTGTAAAATACTTTTTATCACTTTCATCATAATAATCTTCAAGACCAAGTGGATTCCCGCTTCCCATCTTTCCAACCCATGATTTGCTTCACTTCATGTGGACAGAACGTATGCCACATGCCATTACTTCTTCCATTCTCATCCACTTTCTGTAGGGTTTCCATGAAGAGATCCGGTACGGTTACCCCCGTAAAAATGTCATGTGCTTTTCTCCGTTCATCCCCATTATTCGTTTTCAAATCAAGAAAACCATTCATGATATCTTTATGAAATAGATCAAGATAGATCGCAATCGCACCCTGCCGTTGTCCGAGCTGGTCCACACTTACAGCCGTATCGTTAATCAACCGAATCCATGGCACAACACCTGAAGAATTCCCTTTGAATTTTTTAATATCAGAACCAAGTGCACGCACTTTTCCATAATAAATCCCGATTCCACCGCCATCTTTACTTAATCTGGCAATATCCCAATTATTTAAGTAAATTCCATCAAGAGAATCTTCGACCGTATCAATAAAGCAAGAGGAGAGTTGACCAAAGCTTTTCCCTGCATTAGAGAGTGTCGGTGTCGCCACAGTCATGTATAAATGACTTAATGCCCAATACGCTTCCTTCACTAGCTCTAAACGATTGCTTTTGTTCTCGTTCTTCATCAAATGCATGGCAATAATCATAAATCGTTCTTGTGGAAGCTCATACAAATTACGATCGTGATCTCTCGCTAAATAGCGATCAGCAAGCAAAAATAACCCGATATAATTAAAAAGTTGGTCACGATCTGGATTGATTTCCGTCGCTAACTCTCCTACTTCTTCTTCTGAATAAGAATCCAATAAATCTACTGAATAGATTCCCTTTTCCGTCAATGTTTTCATCAATGCGTAGAAATCCGCGTATTTATGAGAAGGATCATATCCTCTATTTTTTGCAGCAAGATCATATAATTCATTCAAATATGCTCTGTGCCGCAACGAATGTCCAATTCGGCTGATCCATCGATATTTTATTTAATGCATAATACATGAGCCTGCTCATTTGCTTCCTTTGCATTTCCGTTTAAAAGTGCAACCTGTCCTTTGATCTCTTTTACATCTAAATCATATTTCTCTGCTGCTTTCTGAATCGTTTCTAAAACTTGAGATCGTTCTTTTTGTACAAATGAACCCATCTTTTCATTCCCCCTAAATTAATTTGTATGAATCTTTTTCCCACAAAAAAAATCCGCTCAGGGATTTGAGCGGATGAAATGATAACGTCAAAAAAGAACATTCGAAAATACGAGAATGTAAATTCTTCTAGGACCCTTCATTTCATCTTCTCAATCCCCGAAGAAGTTGAAATCTATTAAAATAAGACAGGTCTCCTGACTCATGCTTCATCCTACTCTAAATCCTTCCCGTATAAGCACCTAAACAGCAAGCCATCTTATACAGTGGTTCATTTATTTCGTCAGCATTTACAGTTGCGGGGGCAGTTTCGGCCTTTAACCGAATTCCCTATTAAGCGAAAAATCGCATCTTATTTTAAAATCAATACAATATATAGTTATTAAAATCAATTATTTAATCTATATGTAGAAAATACTATTACTAATAGTAATTCATTTATGCTTACTTTACAAGTACTATTAAATTTTAATAATGAAAAATAGCCCATTCCTTTAGGAACATATGAAAAAGCAAACCACATGAAAGGTCTGCTTTTTCAAAATATGTGTTCGGTGGTATATTAAACATTTTTTTCTTCCTAATAGCCCTAGTTCAATACAACTCTTTTTTCTTTCGCTGCTTCAACCATTACTTTTAAGGCTGCAATGGTTTCCTCAATCCCACGTGTTTTTAAGCCGCAATCAGGATTAACCCAGAATAAACGGTAATCTAGTACTTTTAAAGCACGTTCTATATTTTGTGATAACTCTTCAGATGTCGGTACACGGGGACTATGAATATCATACACACCAAGCCCTATTCCTTTATGATAGTGATAATCTTCAAATGAACGAATTAATTCACCGTGACTTCTTGATGTTTCAATGGAGATAACATCTGCATCAAGGCCATCGATAGCGTCAATAATATCCTCGAAGTTTGAATAGCACATATGGGTATGAATTTGTGTTTCTTCTTTTACAGACGATGTGGATAATTTAAACGCATAGACAGCTGCTTTTAAATAATCCTCTGTTTTATCTTGTTTTAATGGTAATCCTTCTCGTAATGCCGGCTCATCGACTTGAATCATCCCGATGCCATTTGCTTCTAATGCTTCGACCTCTTGACGGATCGAAAGTGCCAATTGATTTAAGACATCAATAAGACTGATATCATCACGCACAAATGACCAATTAAAAATGGTTACAGGACCTGTTAACATCCCTTTTACAGGTTTTGTAGTTAAGCTTTGCGCATAAACGGTTTCTTTTACTGTCATTGGTTCTTTTAAGAAGACATCACCAAAAATGAGAGGTGGTTTCACACAACGTGAACCGTATGATTGTACCCAACCATACTTCGTAATCGCAAAGCCAGCTAATTTCTCACCAAAGAATTCCACCATGTCTGTTCGTTCAAATTCACCGTGGACGAGCACATCTAAACCGATTTCTTCTTGAATGTCGATCCACTTTTTGATTTCCGCGTTAATATATTGCTCATATTGATCGTTTGAGAGTTCACCTTTTCTCCATTTAAGACGTTGACTCCGTACTTCTTTTGTTTGTGGAAAGCTACCAATCGTTGTTGTTGGAAGAAAGGGCAAATTCCAACGCTTATCATGTAATGTTTTTCTTTTACTTGCTTCAACACGAGTTGTTGAATAGTTAGATAAATGGTTTAATGCCTCTTGCACTTTTTTCACGTTTCGAAGAGGAGAGTGATTTATTACTTCAACTGCCTTGTCGTATTTTATAAGCTCTTCAATAGAGGATTCATGTTTTGCAAACTTTGTTAACAAAACGACTTCTTTTAACTTTTCATCTGCAAAAGATAGCGCATCTTTTACAATCGATTCAAGGTTTTGTTCATTTTCCACCGTCACAGGTACATGAAGTAAGCTGCTTGACGGTTGAATAATGAGACGATCTACTTCCACGATGTTCGTTAATGTTTCAATAATTGCTGCTTTTTCTTGTAAATGAGCTTTCCAAATATTTCGTCCATCAATGACTCCTGCTGCCAATATTTTATCTTTTGGGAAGCCAATTGATTGTAAATGAGCTAAATTCACACCATCATCATGAACAAAATCAAGGCCAATTCCTGCAACTGGAAGTTGAACAATGTCCTCATATCGTTCAATGCTTTCAAAATAGGTTTGCAGAATGAGCTTTACAGTTGGAACTTCTTTATTAAATGCTGTATATACTTCATTGAACTGATGCAATCGTTCATCATCCATCGGTTTCACTAAAATCGGCTCATCGATTTGTATCCAATCCGCACCTGCTTCTGCTAGTTGTTGTAATACCTCAATGTAAAGTGGCACAAGTGCTTTTAACAACTCTCTGCGTTTTTGATCACTACATCCTTTTGACAGAGCTAACAAGGTAATCGGGCCCAGAATAACAGGTTTCCCATTAATCCCTAATTTTTCTTTTGCTTCTTTATACAATGTTAATGAACGATTTTCCACTAACACAGGCTGTGCATCTTCAAGCTCTGGTACAATATAGTGATAGTTGGTATTAAACCATTTTGTCATTTCTGAAGCGACTTTTCCTTTACTACCTCTTGCCATTTCAAAATAAGTTTGAAGAGATCGTTTTCTTATCATCTGTCTTAAATCGTGTAGGAATAAGACCAAACATAACAGCTGTATCTAAGACATGATCATAATAACTAAAATCACCAACAGGAATAAGATCAATTCCTTTTTCTTGTTGTTTCCGCAAATGTGACAGGCGAATCTTTTCCATCTCGCTTTCGAATTGTGCTTCCGTGATGTCTCCTGCCCAGAATAATTCTAATGTTTTCTTCCATTCCCGATTTTCACCGATTCTCGGATAACCTAAATTTGAACTTTTGATACTCATGACATTTCCCCCATCTCATTATGATTCATCCCAATAAAAAAGCCCCTCTTTACAAGAAAGAGAGACTAATGATAGACATAGTTAACTAGTATTGAGACTCACAATGGGTTTCAACATATGACCATCACTCCTCCCTATTTTCGCGTAGGTAATAAGCGCAAAACAATAGGCAGGTCTCCTGACTTAGGTTCATCGCTTCCTATCCCCTTCCCATTTCATAATGAAATAGTGGTTTATGATAGGATGCTTCCCATAACAGTGGCGCGACCGTGTCGGATTTACACCGAACTTCCCTTTTAAGTGAAAAGCATGATAACTGCTGCTTTTCACACCTATTGCTCGAACATTATTTTTTTGTCGATTTACGATAAAGTAGACTTCCATCAGTGGGGGGTATTTCTTCATCCCCACTGATGGTTAGTCGCACTTATCACGCTGAGCCTGACTGACTTTTCTAAGAGCTGAAGCTCTAAGAAAAGATCTTGTCGGATCTTTACGGGCAGTTGCTCCCCCAACCTACCTTCTTTCGTGTACTTAGAATCTCGAGTTGGGGTTTTACTGCCCGTGAAGATGGGTTGAAAATGAATTAAATCTAAGGTTATATCATATAGTCTGTTTCCGCAAGTGTTTTTTTATTAATTCAGATAAGTCTTACTAACCATACTTATCATAAAAATGATCATTCAAGATTAAGGGTTCAAAAGATTTCCATTAATAATCCTTTATTGATTAGGATCCTCTAGATTTACAATTTGAATATGCTTAAAACAAAAGTCGTTCTATGTCATACCAGAAGTAATCCATCTAAATCTAAAATTTCAATTCTCTTATGTACCTTCTGTTTAATATAACCGGCTTCTTCAAGATCAGACATCTTTCGGCTGATGGTTTCGGGTGTGGTTCCTAAATAGGAGGCCAAGTCTTTTTTACTCATAGGTAATACAAATTCATTTGATCGACCTTCATGATCTAAACATTCTGCTAAGAATAGGGCAAGCCGTGTTTCAACCTTTTCAGTTGCAAAACGAGCTGTTTGTTTCTCTGACTGTTCTAATCTGTTTGAAAACTCTGCTAGGATCTTTAGTGAAATTGAAGGATATTTCAACAAAAATTCCTGTAAATCTGATCGTGTAATCATACATACTTGGGTTTCTTCCATTGCTTCTGCAAAGGATTCATGAATACTATTGCTAAATAAAGCTAGTTCACCAGTAAAATCTCCTGGATATAAAATTCGAACGATCTGTTCTTTTCCTGACTCAGATAATCGATAAATTCTTATTTTTCCTTTGTTTACTATGTAAAGAGAATCTGATTGATTGCCTGCTTGGTAAATATTTTCTCCTCTTTTATATGAAACGGATTGGGCAGTCCCCATGATTTCTTTCATTGGTTCTTCTTCTAAATGGTTAAAAATGGGTACCAAAGCAATACATGATTTGTTTGTTCCGTTTGGATGATGATCACACGCATGATCATTAGTGTGCATCTCATTGAATTCCATTTATTGTATCACTCCTTTAATGAACATCTTTTGTATTGTTCTTTTATCATCTTATCAAAAGAAGTAGCCAACCTCATCTTTCATTATGATCAAGTGTGTTAATTCCTATATTAATGAAGACGACAAAAAAGAGCACCCATTAGGTACTCTTCGTTTGCCTGGCAACGTCCTACTCTCACAGGGGGAGAACCCCCAACTACCATCGGCGCTGAGAAGCTTAACTTCCGTGTTCGGTATGGGAACGGGTGTGACCTTCTCGCTATCGTCACCAGACTTGTGTTACATTCTTTCAAAACTAAATAGAAGGTGAAATAAGAAGTAAAATATCATTTTTCATTTTTGGTTAAGTCCTCGACCGATTAGTATTTGTCAGCTCCACGTGTCACCACGCTTCCACCCCAAACCTATCAACCTGATCATCTTTCAGGGGTCTTACTAGCTTGCGCTATGGGAAATCTCATCTCGAGGGGGGCTTCATGCTTAGATGCTTTCAGCACTTATCCCTTCCGCACATAGCTACCCAGCGATGCTCTTGGCAGAACAACTGGTACACCAGCGGTGCGTCCATCCCGGTCCTCTCGTACTAAGGACAGCTCCTCTCAAATTTCCTGCGCCCACGACGGATAGGGACCGAACTGTCTCACGACGTTCTGAACCCAGCTCGCGTACCGCTTTAATGGGCGAACAGCCCAACCCTTGGGACCGACTACAGCCCCAGGATGCGATGAGCCGACATCGAGGTGCCAAACCTCCCCGTCGATGTGGACTCTTGGGGGAGATAAGCCTGTTATCCCCAGGGTAGCTTTTATCCGTTGAGCGATGGCCCTTCCATGCGGAACCACCGGATCACTAAGCCCGACTTTCGTCCCTGCTCGACTTGTAGGTCTCGCAGTCAAGCTCCCTTATGCCTTTACACTCTACGAATGATTTCCAACCATTCTGAGGGAACCTTTGGGCGCCTCCGTTACTCTTTAGGAGGCGACCGCCCCAGTCAAACTGCCCACCTGACACTGTCTCCCACCCCGATCAGGGGTGCGGGTTAGAATGTCAATACAGCCAGGGTAGTATCCCACCAATGCCTCCACCGAAGCTAGCGCTCCGGTTTCCTAGGCTCCTACCTATCCTGTACAAGCTGTACCAAAATTCAATATCAGGCTACAGTAAAGCTCCATGGGGTCTTTCCGTCCTGTCGCGGGTAACCTGCATCTTCACAGGTACTATAATTTCACCGAGTCTCTCGTTGAGACAGTGCCCAGATCGTTACGCCTTTCGTGCGGGTCGGAACTTACCCGACAAGGAATTTCGCTACCTTAGGACCGTTATAGTTACGGCCGCCGTTTACTGGGGCTTCAATTCAAAGCTTCGCTTGCGCTAACCTCTCCTCTTAACCTTCCAGCACCGGGCAGGCGTCAGCCCCTATACTTCGCCTTGCGGCTTCGCAGAGACCTGTGTTTTTGCTAAACAGTCGCCTGGGCCTATTCACTGCGGCTTTTTGGGGCTATTCACCCTAAAAAGCACCCCTTCTCCCGAAGTTACGGGGTCATTTTGCCGAGTTCCTTAACGAGAGTTCTCTCGCTCACCTTAGGATTCTCTCCTCGCCTACCTGTGTCGGTTTGCGGTACGGGCACCATCTTTCTCACTAGAGGCTTTTCTAGACAGTGTGGAATCAGGAACTTCGGTACTTAATTTCCCTCGCCATCACAGCTCCGCCTATTGCCAGTGGGATTTGCCTCACTGACGGCCTAACTGCTTGGACGCGCATATCCAACAGCGCGCTTACCCTATCCTCCTGTGTCCCCCCATTGCTCAAACAAAAGTGTGGTGGTACAGGAATATCAACCTGTTATCCATCGCCTACGCTTTTCAGCCTCGGCTTAGGTCCCGACTAACCCTGAGCGGACGAGCCTTCCTCAGGAAACCTTAGGTATTCGGTGGATGGGATTCTCACCCATCTTTCGCTACTCATACCGGCATTCTCACTTCTAAGCGCTCCACCAGTCCTTACGGTCTAGCTTCAACGCCCTTAGAACGCTCTCCTACCACGGACATCCTAAGATGTCCATCCACAGCTTCGGTGATACGTTTAGCCCCGGTACATTTTCGGCGCGGAGTCACTCGACCAGTGAGCTATTACGCACTCTTTAAATGGTGGCTGCTTCTGAGCCAACATCCTGGTTGTCTAAGCAACTCCACATCCTTTTCCACTTAACGTATACTTTGGGACCTTAGCTGGTGGTCTGGGCTGTTTCCCTTTTGACTACGGATCTTATCACTCGCAGTCTGACTCCCATGGATAAATCTTTGGCATTCGGAGTTTGACTGAATTCGGTAACCCGATGGGGGCCCCTAGTCCAATCAGTGCTCTACCTCCAAGATTCTTTCTACATGAGGCTAGCCCTAAAGCTATTTCGGAGAGAACCAGCTATCTCCAAGTTCGATTGGAATTTCTCCGCTACCCACACCTCATCCCCGCACTTTTCAACGTGCGTGGGTTCGGGCCTCCATCCAGTGTTACCTGGACTTCACCCTGGACATGGGTAGATCACCTGGTTTCGGGTCTACAACCACATACTAAATCGCCCTATTCAGACTCGCTTTCGCTGCGGCTCCGTCTTTTCAACTTAACCTTGCATGTAATCGTAACTCGCCGGTTCATTCTACAAAAGGCACGCCATTACCCATTAACGGGCTTTGACTACTTGTAGGCACACGGTTTCAGGATCTATTTCACTCCCCTTCCGGGGTGCTTTTCACCTTTCCCTCACGGTACTGGTTCACTATCGGTCACTAGGTAGTATTTAGCCTTGGGAGATGGTCCTCCCTGCTTCCGACGGGATTTCTCGTGTCCCGCCGTACTCAGGATCCACTCAGGAGGGAACGAAGTTTCAACTACAGGGTTTTTACCTTCTACGACTGACCTTTCCAGGTCGATTCATTTACCCCGTTCCTTTGTAACTCCATGTTGAGTGTCCTACAACCCCAAGAGGCAAGCCTCTTGGTTTGGGCTATTCCCGTTTCGCTCGCCGCTACTCAGGGAATCGCGTTTGCTTTCTCTTCCTCCGGGTACTTAGATGTTTCAGTTCCCCGGGTCTGCCTTCAATACCCTATGTATTCAGGTAAAGATCCTATCCTATTAAAGATAGGGGGTTCCCCCATTCGGAAATCTCCGGATCAAAGCTTACTTACAGCTCCCCGAAGCATATCGGTGTTAGTCCCGTCCTTCATCGGCTCCTAGTGCCAAGGCATTCACCGTGCGCCCTTTCTAACTTAACCATGTCGTGTAAATATAAGCGGCGCATCTCTGCGTCAGCTTGCTTCTATTTTCACTCCGGTCTTGTGCTCTCTACTGATACCTTCGAATCTAAATTTGTAAAAACAAATTCGAAAGATAAGATATAGAGATTTATCTTAATGGTGATATTTTATCTTCTTATTTCGTTTCTATTTAGTTTTCAAAGAACGTGTTTTTTAAGAGAATATAATTCTCTCAAAACTAAACAAAGATCTAAGCGTCAACTTATTTAACTTTGGTATAAACCAAAGTTTTCCGTAAATATCCTTAGAAAGGAGGTGATCCAGCCGCACCTTCCGATACGGCTACCTTGTTACGACTTCACCCCAATCATCTGTCCCACCTTAGGCGGCTGGCTCCTTACGGTTACCCCACCGACTTTGGGTGTTACAAACTTTCGTGGTGTGACGGGCGGTGTGTACAAGACCCGGGAACGTATTCACCGTGGCATGCTGATCCACGATTACTAGCGATTCCAGCT
The DNA here is from genome assembly GCA_963765265.1 of uncultured Bacillaceae bacterium. Classification (GTDB taxonomy): domain Bacteria; phylum Bacillota; class Bacilli; order Bacillales; family Cytobacillaceae; genus Bacillus_BD. The sequence continues at coordinate 573,261 of CAVXVN010000005.1, read as the reverse complement.
TCATGTAGGCGAGTTGCAGCCTACAATCCGAACTGAGAATGGTTTTATGGGATTGGCTCGACCTCGCGGTTTTGCAGCCCTTTGTACCATCCATTGTAGCACGTGTGTAGCCCAGGTCATAAGGGGCATGATGATTTGACGTCATCCCCACCTTCCTCCGGTTTGTCACCGGCAGTCACCTTAGAGTGCCCAACTGAATGCTGGCAACTAAGATCAAGGGTTGCGCTCGTTGCGGGACTTAACCCAACATCTCACGACACGAGCTGACGACAACCATGCACCACCTGTCACTCTGTCCCCCGAAGGGGAACGTCCTATCTCTAGGAGTGTCAGAGGATGTCAAGACCTGGTAAGGTTCTTCGCGTTGCTTCGAATTAAACCACATGCTCCACCGCTTGTGCGGGTCCCCGTCAATTCCTTTGAGTTTCAGCCTTGCGGCCGTACTCCCCAGGCGGAGTGCTTAATGCGTTAGCTGCAGCACTAAAGGGCGGAAACCCTCTAACACTTAGCACTCATCGTTTACAGCGTGGACTACCAGGGTATCTAATCCTGTTTGCTCCCCACGCTTTCGCGCCTCAGCGTCAGTTACAGACCAAAGAGTCGCCTTCGCCACTGGTGTTCCTCCACATCTCTACGCATTTCACCGCTACACGTGGAATTCCACTCTTCTCTTCTGTACTCAAGTCCCCCAGTTTCCAATGACCCTCCACGGTTGAGCCGTGGGCTTTCACATCAGACTTAAAGGACCGCCTGCGCGCGCTTTACGCCCAATAATTCCGGACAACGCTTGCCACCTACGTATTACCGCGGCTGCTGGCACGTAGTTAGCCGTGGCTTTCTGGTTAGGTACCGTCAAGGTACCAGCAGTTACTCTGGTACTTGTTCTTCCCTAACAACAGAGTTTTACGATCCGAAAACCTTCATCACTCACGCGGCGTTGCTCCGTCAGACTTTCGTCCATTGCGGAAGATTCCCTACTGCTGCCTCCCGTAGGAGTCTGGGCCGTGTCTCAGTCCCAGTGTGGCCGATCACCCTCTCAGGTCGGCTACGCATCGTGGCCTTGGTGAGCCGTTACCTCACCAACTAGCTAATGCGCCGCGGGCCCATCTATAAGTGACAGCGTAAACCGTCTTTCAGCACATCTACATGAGTAGATGTGAATTATCCGGTATTAGCTCCGGTTTCCCGAAGTTATCCCAGTCTTATAGGCAGGTTGCCCACGTGTTACTCACCCGTCCGCCGCTAATTTACGAGAGCAAGCTCTCGTAAATTCGCTCGACTTGCATGTATTAGGCACGCCGCCAGCGTTCGTCCTGAGCCAGGATCAAACTCTCCAATAAGATTGTTTGACTTGCTCAATTGTTGTCTTTTAAAAAAGACTTAAAAATAAAACGTTGACGTTTAGATTTTGTTTAGTTTTCAAAGAACTATATCTGATGTCCACCGAAGTGACAACAGAATTAATAATACCATCTTCATTCGTTGAAGTCAACTTCTTTTTAAAGTTTTCTTTCACCATTATCCAGTGTTATTTAATAGGATAATATTTTTCAAGAAGACTTGAAAATCAACTTGCGAATTAGTGACGTTTTTAAATTTAACATTATCTTTTATCTAAGTCAATACCTATTATACTATTATTTTCAAAGATAAAAAAACAACAAACATCACTCTATTAAAAAAAAGTTGATGATTGCTGTTATTTTTATCTTTCTCTATTTACTGCTTCCATAAATATTAATTACTACGAACACCGTAAAGAATACATGCCACTCCGCTAAATATCCAAATTAGTTTTGTTACTGATACCTTTTCAGCTATTCCCAATAGACCAATCGTTGTAGTGATAATTAAAATGATCGGACCTACTAACGCAAGCGAACTATTCATAACCAGAGCTTTTTCAACATTGTTAAATTTCAAGATCAAAAATGCAACAAATATTTCTAAACTCCCAGAAAAAATTCTTAGTAATGCCATCCAGAAAATAGACTTCTCTATGAAATGAAACATCGTTCTCCTCCCATACACTTCGCTGAAATTAATATATGCAACAAGTTGTAAAAGGAGGACATGTTTTCATTTAAATGATATTTTATTTGACCAAGCCTAATTTTTTTAATCCATTAAAGATGCCAGAATCTGATACGGATGTTGTTCTATGCTTGGCATAGTCGAAAAGTTCAGGATGTGCATTTGCCATTGCAAAACCTTCTCCTACTGCCTGCAACATTTCTTTATCATTCATTCCGTCCCCAAATGCGATTGATTGTTCCATTTTTATATTTAGTCGTTGAAGCACCTTTTTTACGGCTTCCCCTTTATTTACATTATTACGAATAATATCATAAGCATGTTTGTTTCCTTCTACATTCACCTGAGATAGATGAATATTATCATCCCATTCATAAAGAGCTGTTTGTGATGGGATTAAGTTCATTAATGTAATCCCTATAATCGGATCACTTACTTCATTCGTAAATAATGCATTGTGCCTTAACTGAAATGTTTTGATGAAATTAGTTACAACAGGTTTATCAAGCGATGTATAATAATTCTTTCCATTTGCATATAAGACCATTTCGTGGTTCTTTTCCTTAGCGATTTCTAGAAACCTCTGAACTTGAAGACCTTCCATCGGCTCATCGACGATTGTTTGTTTATTATAGACAGCATATGCACCATTATAAGCAATAAAAGAGTCTACATTCAATTCCTCGCCTAGCTCTTTAATTTCATGAAGGGGTCTCCCCGTTGCGATAAAGACTTCAATTCCTTGATTTTTCAACTGAATAATAGAATCCTTAGTTGAATGACTGTAAGTATGATCCGGCATTAAAATCGTTCCATCTATATCTAAAAAAAGTAATTTGTATTCCATTATATCTCCTTTTCTATGCAACCATCGTTAATGAGTTCATTCGTTTAGGTAATATTCATTTATTATAATCGATAATATTTTGTTTTTAAACCCTACCCTTTTGGCTAATATGTATAGGTGATTTTGTTGTTAATATCATTATTTTAAGTTGCTTTCACTTTACATATGTCGGTTATTAATGTACAAAAGCTCCATCAATAACCGAATCCTATTCATCCCACAACTTCACGGGTGTTCTGGTATAATTCATAAACGAAAAAGCCAATGGATCTGAATTTCATTCAGTCCATTGGCTTTTATCAGATTAATCCTTGCTCCCAAGAATACCAAAAATACGCAAAATACTGGTAAACAAATTAATAAAATCAAGATATAAGTTAAGAGCCATTAAAGGAACTTCTTCAGCAGATACGCCATATTGCTTCATTCGATTGAAGTCGAATAAAACATAACCGCTAAATACAAGCACACCCACAAAAGAGAAGGCGAGCATTCCTGTTGAGCTTAATGGCCAAATAATATTAAAAATAGAGATGGCAATTAGAGCAAGAAGTGCTGCCATCAGCATCCCGCCTAAAAAGGAGAGATCACGTTTGGTTGTTGACGCGTATATGGCGAGTCCACCAAATACAACTGTTGTTGTTGCTAGTGCCAACAATACAGGGTTGGGTCCAATGGTAGCAAGATAATGGGAAACAATGGGATACGTTGTTATACCTGAAATAAACGTAAATGAATATAAAAATGTGTAGGACATGAACTTTTTTCTGCGGATAAAAAACGCAAATAACAGCATAACCACTTCAAGAATAACGAGTGGCAAAAACAATGCCGGCGGAACGAAAACACCTGCCATCGTACCAATAAAGGCAAATCCTAATGAGAGAGCAAACGCACGTAATACAGAAGGCAAATGCCCATTAACAGTTTGTTGCACATACATATATCCTTTTCACCTCATAATAATTTTTACTATATATACGAAAATAATATAAAAAAGGTTTCAAACTATATGATTATTTTGCTGATAACTATTGTATATCAATCTTACCACTTGATACACTCAAATCTAAATGATGCTCACCTGATCCATGTATCCCCTTAAGTTCATGCTTATTTTCCTGTTGATTTTCAAGAGCAAATCGATTCGAAATGACTGCCACTGTTCACTTCCCCATTTAATGTAAAATTTGCATCACTAGGTAAATCCAATTCTACATGACCAGAACTCACATCCACTTTAACTGAATCCGTTAATTCATCCATTTGAATAGATAAGTTACCTGATGAAACATCTGCCTCAAGCTGTCCAGTATATTGTTGTAAATCAATATTCCCTGAACTCACATCTAGTACACCCGTTTGAGTCGTAATCGAATCCAGATTCACATTTCCAGAATTGACATCTAATAAGAGATTATTAAGATGCAAATCTTTTGAATTCACATTTCCAGAACCCACTTCAATGGCCAAATCTCGTTGATAGTCGTCTGGAAGATAGACTGTTAGCTTTGGACGCTTAAAAAATCCAAATGCTTGATACCATTTGCGTTTGTACTCCACCTCTAAACTGTTACCACTCTTCTTAACTTGAACAGAACCATTTCCGTCTAGATCCGCTTCCACATTGTCTCTTTTATCAGGAATGATCGTCGTACTAATTCCCGAAACATCAATTTCAATTACATCAATGTCATCTGTTAACTCTGCTGTTTGTTTTCCAAATGGTAATAATGAAGGAACACTTATTAATAGAAGAAAAGCACCTAAAAGTATGATAATAACGATAAGGTTCTTTTGCAAAAAAACACCTACTTTCACTTAATATTATAGTCTTATCTTAAGTGAGAGCATGATTTCGAGCAATGAACTATAGAATGATTTATCTATAAGACCTGAGACGTATGAATAGTTAATCATCCTTTCTTTAAAACAAATTGCTGGACATGTAATCAAAAAAAGAAAATGGACCCAGGATTAAGAGGTCCATTTTCTTTTTTGTGAATAGTTATCGTATTAAATTGATTTTGCTTGTTCTCGAAAGGATTCGCGTAAATCATTGACAGACGATCTCAATCTTTGTTCAACTTCAGAATCCAAAAGTGTTGATACTTTAAAACCTTTGGTGTTCAAGTTCAGATAGAGCTTCTATACGTATAAATCAATTCGTTAGTGTTAAATCAGGTGCAGGCTTTTCTTCTATCACCCAAAATCTTATTCAAAATTTGACTAACTAGTTTAGAAAAAATAGCATTGTCTCTTTGCCGAGGGTAAGGTAAACGATTAGGAAGATCCAGCACAATCTCACCATCTTCAATTAATATTACTCGATTTGCTAGCGCAACGGCTTCCTCCACATCATGTGTGACGAGGATAGCTGTTAATTGCTTTTCTCTCCAAAGATTTTCAATTAATTCATGCATTTCAATCCTTGTTAATGCATCAAGCGCACCCAGCGGTTCATCCAATAAAAGTAGTTGTGGTTCATGGATTAGAGCTCTAGCAAGTGCCACTCTTTGTTGCTGTCCACCAGATAGTTCAGATGGCCAGGCTTGCGAACGATCGGATAATCCGACCTGTTCTAGTATTTTTAGAATCTGCTGCTTTTGCGAATCGAGCTTTAACCCTATACCTACATTATCGTATACTTTTTTCCAAGGAAGCAGCCGTCCATCCTGAAACATTATTTTCGCACTTTTATTCCGACCATTTAGTTCCTGACCATTAACAGTTAAATTTCCTGAACTTATTTGTTCTAGTCCAGCAATAATTCGTAATAAAGTACTTTTCCCGCAGCCACTTCTCCCTACCACTGCAACGAAATCCCCCGTATTCACTTGTAAATCTAATTTTCTTAAAACCTCCTTATTGTCAAATGCTTTACTTATATTCGAAAGTTTTAAGATTGGTTCATTTCCTTGTACCATTGTCACCCATTACACCTCCAAATCATTTTTGATGGCTTGGATGCCATTTTAAAAATCTTCTTTCTGCTACTTTTGCTGCTACGTCGGACAGTTTTCCTAAAAGTGCATAAAGAATAATACTTAAGACTACAACGTCAAGTTGCATAAACTCTCTAGCATTCATGGCCATATATCCAATTCCAGAATTTGATGCAATCGTTTCGGCTACAATTAACGTTACCCATGTAATCCCTAATGCATATCGCACTCCAACAAGAATGGAAGGTAAAGAGGCTGGAAAAATAATATGCCAAAACAATGAGAATCCTTTAAGTTCATATACTTTCGCCATTTCAATTAAAGACTTGTCTACAGAACGTATTCCGTGAAATGTGTTTAAATAAATCGGAAAAAAAGTACCTAAGGCTACAAGAAATAATTTAGCTTCCTCTTCTATTCCAAACCAAAGAATGACAATTGGTATTAATGCTAAATGGGGAATATTTCGAATCATTTGAATGGAAGAGTCTAATAAAGATTCCGATGTTTTTGAAAGACCATTCACTAAACCCAAAATAAAACCGATCCCTCCACCTACAATGAATCCCCAAAATGCTCTTTTTGTGCTTATCCACACATGAGAGCCTAATTGTCCACTCTTTGCTAATTCCGTAGCAGCCGTAAAAATATCGATCGGGTTAGGCAACACTCTTGAAGATAAAATGCCTAGTGATGAAAATAACTGCCATGATCCAATTAAAACAATAGGAATAATCCAAGGCAAAATTCGTTTAGATTTCATATTCATTACCTCGTTACATTTACCTTTTTAGGTAGTAGTGTATTTGCTACAATTTCTCCAAATGGGCTTACAATATTGGGTTGTTTCGGTACAGTTATTGTCTCCTCAAGATCCAAATGTGGAAATAATAATTCTGATACACGGTAGGCCTCTTCTAAATGAGGATAGCCTGACAAAATAAAGGATTCAATTCCTATCTCTTCATATTCCTTCATTCTTTTTGCTACAGTTTGCGGATCACCAACTAGTGCTGTACCAGCTCCTCCTCTAACTAGCCCAACTCCAGCCCATAGGTTCGGACTTATTTCTAAATCATCTGTTCTACCATTGTGTAGCTCTGACATTCTTTTTTGTCCAACAGAGTCATAACGAGAAAAAACTTTTTGCGATTCTGCAATTAATTCATCATCCACATACTTAATTAGATCGTTAGCAGCATCCCAAGCTTCTTGTTCCGTTTCTCTTACAATGACATGAAGACGGATGCCAAATCGAACTGTTCTTCCTCTTTCTTCTGCTAGTTTCTTAACTTTCTTTATTTTTTCCTCCACTTGTTTAGGCGGTTCACCCCAAGTTAAATAAACGTCTACATGATCTGCCGCAATTTGTTGCCCGATTTCAGAGGACCCTCCAAAATAGAGGGGAGGATATGGACTTTGAACAGGAGGATATAATTGTTTTCCATCTTTTACAGTTAAATAATTGCCTGAATAATTTGATTCGCCTTTTTGTAAAAGTTCCTTCCAAATCGTTAGAAACTCATCTGTTAGCTCATATCGTTCCTTGTGAGATAATTCAACCCCATCTCCTGCTAATTCAACAGGATCTCCACCTGTCACAACATTGATTAACAATCGCCCGTTTGATAGTCGGTCAAAGGTTGCTGCCATTCTTGCAGCTTGAGACGGTGACATGATTCCAGGTCTTACAGCCACAAGAAATTTCATTCGTGTCGTCACAGGAATTAATGAGGATGCCACTACCCAAGCATCCTCACAAGATCTTCCAGTCGGTAGTAACGCTCCTGTAAAACCTAAACTATCAACCGCTTTTGCCACTTGTTGTAAATAGGGTAAATTGACTGCTCTACCACCAGTTGTCACACCTAAATAACGTGAATCGCCATGAGTGGGAATAAACCAAAATACATTCATTTCTATTTTCTCCTTTTATTTGTCCGTTTTTAATACAGCCTCATTTGTATCAATTTCTTTAGGAATTAACTTTAAATCATAAAATTGATCGGCAATTTTTTGTTGATCACTGATCACTTCATCCGTTACTTTTTCAATACCGTAAGTTCTTCGCTCAAGTACAATTTCTAACGTTTCCTTATCCATACCAATTTGAGGGGCTAAAAATTCCGCTGATTCTTTTTGATTCTTTTGAACCTTTTGTTCAGCTTTTTCTATTTCTTTATAAATAACGTCTAAAACTTCAGGGTGATCTTTAGCAAATGATTCTGAAGCTAAGAAAAACTCTCTATTATTTACTAAATCTGTTCCATCTACCAATATACGAGCACCTGTTTTTCTTTCAGCCTCTGCTAAAAATGGATCCCAGATTACCCATGCATCAACAGCACCTTTTTCAAATGCTGCCCTTGCATCTGATGGTGGTAAAAAGGCTGTTTCAATTTCCTCATAGTCAACACCATGTTTTTCTAAAGCTTTTACAAGTAAATAATGGACATTTGACCCTTTATTTAATGCGACCTTTTTTCCTTTTAAATCTTCAACACTTTTAATAGGAGAATCTTTTGGAACAATAATGGCCTCACCTCTTGGATTTGAAGGTTCATTCGCAAAATAGATCAGTGGGGCATCAGCTGCTTGAGCAAATATTGGAGGTGCCTCTCCTGTATGACCAAAATCTAAACTGCCAACATTTAATGCTTCAAGTAGTTGGGGACCACCAGGAAATTCAGTCCACTTCACAGTAAAACCAAGTGGCTCTAATTCCTTTTCTAATGTTTCTTCTGCTTTGAGGATATTCAACGTACCAAATTTTTGATAACCGATTTGAATCGTTTTTTGTTCGTCTCCATTTGACGAGGCTTCTTCGTCAGTTGAAGTTGCCGTATTACAAGCACTTAATACAAATAAAGGGATGATAAATATGAATAAAATCCAAGTTATTTTCCTTACACGAATTGACAATTTTCTCTCCTCCAAACAAAATTGAATGTTCTGCTACCATTACTTAACTTATAGTCGATAAGCCACCAAAATAAATCGGTGGAAAATATATTTACTCTAAAATCGATTGTGTTTGTTCTCGTATGGACTCTAGAAGATTATGGACAGATGATCTTAATCTTGTTTCAACCTCAGTATCAACAAAGGTTAATTTATCACCCGAATAAGCTAATTGTGAATCGACTATATAAACTCCTTCAATAAACTCTCTTGCACCAAGTACGGAAAAAAGTGGCTTAAAGGAATATTCTAGTGATAATAGATGGGCAATGGAACCACCTGTTGCAATCGGAAGAACCTTTTTCCCTTCAAGTCCTTTTTCCGGGATCAAATCAAAGAAACTTTTTAAAACGCCCGTGTAACTCGCCTTGTATACTGGACTGATCACGATCAGAGCATCTGCTTGTTTCACCAATTCTTGAGCTTCTTTAATAGCGGAGTTGTTAAATTGTGCATAAATAAGCGCTTCAGGTGGCAGGTCACGAACCGATATTTTGTTCACCTGGTGCCCTTGTTCCGCTATAACATTATTCAAAAATGATGCAAGTGCGGATGTGCGAGAAACTTCAGCAGGACTTCCTGAAATAATAACAATATTTGACATATACATTCTCTCCTTTTTTCTAAATGTAAAGAGGCACTTAGGTTCGTGATTTCTAAACCAAGTGCCTCTAGTAATCTAGTCGGCTTTTCCTCTTGTCTTATTCATTTAAAGAATTAATTTTCCTTTTTAGAAAGCAATGTACTCGATTCATTCTTTTGATTAACAGGTACACCTTTTCCAACTGTCACACGTCGTACGACACGGTGTTCTTTATAATCTGAAACTGGATAGTGTTGTGTAGCTAAGTTATCCCAAATTACAACGTCACCTTCCGTCCATTTCCAACGGACTGTATTTTCTAAACGTGTAATATAAGATTGAAAAATATTAAGTAATGACTCAGATTCACTCGTTGAATATCCCACTAACTTTTTAGCAAATCCACCTAACAATAAATGCTTTTTACCTGTTGCTTCATGAACATGTACAACAGGGTGTTTTGTTTTAAAAACCGTTGATGAAAATTTCTTACCAAATTCTTGCCCATTCGCTTTCGCTTCAGATTCACTAATATTTTGAACATAATCATTTTCATTCGTATGAATACTCCATAATTCATCAGCTAATGTTTTCAACCCTTGTGGAAGATCATCATAGGCAGCATTCGTATTGGCCCAAACCGTATCACCACCAACCGAAGGAATGGTTACACCTCTTAGAACGGAATATTTAGGTACATCCGGAACAAAAGTAACATCCGTATGCCAAGGATTTGTAACTGCTCTACCAGTTGTAGTACCAATCTTTTTAGAATCAAGTTCGAAAATATAATTTGTATTCTCTTTAGCTGGAATTGTTGGATGTGTATATGGTTCGCCTAGTAATTTTGCAAACGCCTCTTGGCTTGCATCATCTAAATGGTTTTGTCCTTTGAAAAAGACAACTTTATACTCAGTTAACGCTTGTTTAATTTCGTTAAAAACAGTTGGAGTCTAAATCTCCACTTAATTTTACGCCTTGAATTTCGGCCCCAATTCTGCCTGCTACTGGTACTACTTTTAATTGATTTGTTTGTGTTGTCATAATAAAATCCTCCTAAAAGTTAAATTTATAAAATTATTTAAAAGCCTCATCAAGGTATTTGTTGTTAATATGCTCTTCGAAGTTAAATTCATTTTTGATATATCCAACTTTAGCTAATGTCTTGATTGAATCTTGTTGTGCTTTGATTCCCTTGTCTGTAAAAAACAAATCGGGCTTCTCAGCAGTAATGATCGATTTTACAATTTCTACTGGTAACTTCGTCTTTTCAGAGAATATTTTTGCGGCTTCATCTGGATTTTCATTTTGCCACTGGGCTGCTTTCATTGAAACTCTCAAATAAGCTTCGACAATCTCCGGATGTTCATTACCAAACTCTGTACGTGCGATAAGAGCAGCAGGTGCCAATATTTCTGCGTTTACTTCAAGTTCTTTGGCAATTCCTTTTTGAATATTAAGAATTCTATAAGGATTCCATATTACCCATGCGTCTAGTTGTTTTGTTTCAAAAGCTGCTTGAGCATCATCTGCCTGTAAATTAATGAGCTTCACATCATCTGTACTTAAACCGTGAGCTTTCAATGCTTTAATTAAATAGACATGAGCAGTTGTTCCAGAAGCAACACCAACCGTCTTACCTTTTAAATCTTCCACCTTCTGAATATCGCTATCAGCTTGAGCAAGAATTCTTGAGAGTGACTCTCCTGTACCCAATTGAGCAATTACTTCAAATGGAAGTTTTTTATCTAAACCCGCAATTAACGCACCATCACCAAGAGTTGATAAGTCAACACGATTTGAAGCTAATGATTCAAGAAGTGGGGGTCCACTCGGAAATTCACTCCATGCCACCTCTGCATTCAATGATTTAAATTCTTCCTCTAACCATCCCTTTTCTTTCGCGATTACTATTGGACCAATCCCACCGTTTATTGCTACATTTACTTTAATCGGTTCATCATCCTCTTGACTTTTTCCTGATGCTGACTTTGTTTCCGAGTTGCATCCTGTTAATAAAACCGTTGCCATAATAGCAATCAATAAACCTAGTAAAAACTTGTGTGAACTTTTCATAATATCCTCCCTGACCCATATTTTATATACTGCTTCTAATGTTAATTTCATTATTGTTAAAAAGGATTCAATATAGGCCATAGAGGCAAATCTTTATTGAATCTCTGTTTGTACAGTCGATTTTTCATTACAGTTTTATTATGATGAATAAAATGTTTTATTTCTTACTAACAAGTTTACTAGCTTCATTTTCTTGATTAACAGGTACATTTTTACCGACCGTCACGCGACGAACAATACGGCGATCTTCATAATCAGCAACAGCATAATGTTGAGTAGCTAAGTTATCCCAAATAACAAGGTCACCTTCTGTCCATCTCCAACGAACTGTATTTTCTAAACGAGTTACGTATGATTGGAAAATGCCAATTAATTTTTCTGATTCACTTTTTGAATACCCCTCTAGAATTCCAGCAAAACCACCTAGTAACAAATGTTTTTTACCTGTTTCCGCGTGAACATGAACAACCGGATGTTTTGTTTTGAATGTAGTTGATTCAAAAACGGCTTGATATTTGATTCTTGCCTCTTTCGTTTCAAGTTCATCTAAATTTGTTAGATTCGCATAATCATATTCATTTGTATGAACCGCCCACAGTTGATCAGCTAATTTTTGTAGTCCGTCTGGTAGATCCTCATATGCTGTGTTCGTATTTGCCCAAACTGTATCCCCACCTACTTTAGGAATGGTTACACCTCGTAAAACGGAATACTTTGGAACTTCCGGAACAAAAGTAACATCTGTATGCCATGTATTTGCTTTTGCACCTTGTTCAGAATCTAATTCTAAAATAGAACTTGAATTTTCTTTTACAGGTACCGTTGGATGTGCATATAGTTCGCCTAAAAATTTGGCGAATTCCTCCTGGCTTGCATCATCTAAATGATGTTGGCCTTTGAAAAACACAACTTTGTATTTATCTAATGCTTGCTTAATTTCGTTTAATACGGTTGAATCTAAATTTCCACTTAATCGGACACCATGAATTTCGGCACCAATTCTTCCTGCCACAGGTACTACTTTTAATTGATTTGTTTTAGTTGTCATTGTTATTTTCCTCCTAATGAATTTAATTTTTTCATTCATTTTACATTACTTACGTGGTTACTACGCTTACTTCCCAATACCATATATCCAACTTAACCCACCTATATAGTCAATTTAATAGTTAAAAAGAAAAAGAGATTCAACAAAGAGTAAGGGGATAATCTTTGTTGAATCTCTGGTCGACCAGTCGATTCTCGTCATACTATTAAATTAGACTAAATTGTTCAGTGGATTTGTGTATGAATGAATCTTAACAGATGATAAAATATTCTGTCAACTGATTTTTTATATTATTCCTATAAATTTAATTGGTATTAAGTATTGATTATGAAACCAATACATGATAAATTATTAATTAAATATTTGAATCATTCTAATTTAATATTCAAATGAGTCGACTAGTCCACTAGAGATTCAGTTAAAAGACCCTGCTGGTCTTTTTGCTGAATCTCTATTTTTATTTTCAGAAAGGATGATGAGCAATTGATGGTATCAACGTTAGAAATTAATCAAGTAAGTAAAACGTTTATCAATGAAAATGAGAGGGTCCATGTTTTAGACAATATTGATCTTTCAGTAAAGGAGGGTGAGTTTTTCACCATCATTGGCCCAAGCGGTTGCGGAAAGAGTACTCTTTTAAAGTTAATTGCTGGACTTGATTTAAACTTTGAAGGTGACATTCTTGTTGGAGATCAAGAAGTAAATGGTCCTTCTAAAGACCGCGGATTTATTTTTCAAGAGCACCGCTTGTTTCCATGGTTAAATGTAGAAAAAAACATTGCAGGAAATCTGTCATTAAAAGATACAGATATACAGAAAAAGAGTGGATGACTTAATTTCACTCGTTAATTTGAAAGGATTCGAAAAAGCATTTCCACGTCAACTATCAGGGGGAATGTCACAGCGTGTTGCCATTGCTAGAGCCTTACTGCGAAATCCTGAAGTTTTATTGTTAGATGAACCGTTTGGTGCATTAGATGCTTTCACCCGTAACCATCTTCAAGAAGCTTTACTAGAAATATGGGAGAAAAATCAAGACAACCATGGTACTTGTTACCCATGATATTGATGAAGCAATCTTTTTGTCATCTAAAGTCGTTGTTATGGATGCCAAACCAGGTCGAGTGAAAGCCATTGTACCAATTGATTTACCCTATCCAAGGAGAAGAACAGGAAAATCATTTCAAGAATTTAGAACGGTAATTTTGAATCATCTTGAACATAAGGTTGAAGAAGTAGAAGATTGGACCATTTAATTAATGAACTTAAGAAAGGATGACATACATGTCGACATCTACACAAACGATTGCCCAAAGCAACGGTATTGTAATTAAAAAAAAGAAAACACAATCAAATAAAGGAAAGATTGTTTTTCGAGGATTAGTTCTTCCCATTTTAGTATTGCTCGTATGGCAAATACTGGGTTCAATCGGTATCTTGCCAGCTCAATTATTTTCATCCCCATTATTAATCATTACTAGTTTCATTGAACTCGTTCAATCAGGAGAATTGGCAACACATTTACAAATTAGTTTAACACGTGCGCTTCTCGGCTTTAGTTTAGGTGGATTTTTCGGCCTCTTAATCGGTATCATTGTAGGTATGAATAAAAAATCTGAAGAATACTTAAACCCGAGCATCCAAATGTTACGTACCGTTCCTTTACTTGCCATTACTCCCCTATTCATTATGTGGTTCGGGTTTGGTGAATTATCTAAAGTATTACTGATTGCCTTAGGAGCCTTTTTTCCTCTATATTTACAAACCTTTTTAGGCATTCGTAATGTGGACAATAAACTATATGATGTTGCTCAAATATTAGAATACAGCCGCCAGGAACAAATAACGAAACTCATGATTCCAGCTGCTCTACCTAATATTTTATTAGGAATTCGCTTAGCATTAAGCGCCGCTTGGATGTGCTTAGTTGTCGCAGAATTATTAGGTGCAGATAGTGGTGTAGGCTTCATGATCCAGGACGCTCGTTCCTTTATGCAAACAGATATTGTTTTTGTCGGGATTATCATTTTTGCCTTAGCTGGTAAAATCTCTGACTCTATTGTCCGCTTTTTAGAAAATCGATTACTAAAATGGCAAGATAGTTTTAAAGCTTAATAGAAAAAGAATTTATGCATATATCATAACCTAATTCATAATTAGCCTTAATAAGTCCGAAGTATTTACTATTATTATATTTAACAATAAATGCAACTACCTGCTATACATCTATTTTTTCATCATTTTTCTAGACTCGTTCACATATAAACAATGAGTTGTTTTTCAGCATAAAAACAGAAAAATGTGCGTCTTACATATACTACTTGTCCAAGCCTCCTTAGCACTATATTCATAAAGTAATATTGGAATTAAATTTATGAACAAAGGGGGGAGATTCACTTTATGTGTAATGAGATGCGCTATAGAGGTTACCGACAAAATTCTAATCTAGAAAGTGATACTGTTAACAACGCACAAGAAAATCGAAATAGATGTAATGGATGTGCTTGTGACCAACTAAGAAGACTACAAGTAGGCACAGAAGTAGATGTATTTTTATCTGGTGGAAAAATATTAGAAGACGTAAGATTTATTAACTTTAACAACAATAATTGTTGTGCTTTCTTTACGGATCCTACTACAGAACCAGGATCAACACTTATTGTAGATTGTCAAAAGATTGATGCTATTCGTATCGAAGCAGGCTGATAATTGAATAATCAAATCAACCGAGACTAAATTAATTTAGTCTCGGTATTTTTTCATTGCTAATGGTTGTATGATTTCAATATAAAATACTTCTACCCTGAATCGTTAAATCACAAAATCCTCTGGCACAAAAACCCTCACTTCTTTTGGACGCACATACACGACTTCACCTATTTTCAGATTCAACTCGGTAAACTTCTCCTTGCTTATTTCAGCTTCAACATACTCTTCCGAATCCTGTAGTTTCATTTCAATGTAGACAAGTGGACCGACCGAATGAGAAAATTTAACGATTGCTGGGATCGCATCGTCCGCTTGTTTTAATCGATCAATCGATAGATGATGCGGGCGAACGTATCCCACTGCTTCTGTATCACTTACATTCAAATGCTCAGGTGCTTCTAATTGAGCGCTACCCACATTCAACTTTCCATGGTTCAACCGACCTCGGAATAAGTTCACATTTCCAAGAAAATCATACACAAACGGACTTGCTGGGTGATCATACACTTCATCTGGTGACCCTTGTTGTTCGATTTTCCCTTCATTCATTACAACAATCTGATCAGCAACATCGAGTGCTTCTTCTTGATCATGCGTAACAAAGACACTTGTAATGTGGACCTCATCATGCAATTTCCGAAGCCATCTACGTAGTTCTTTTCTTACTTTTGCATCTAAAGCACCAAAAGGCTCATCCAAAAGTAAAATACGTGGTTTGACTGCTAGTGCTCGTGCCAATGCAACCCGTTGCCTCTGCCCTCCTGATAATTGAGAAGGATAGCGATTCGCAAATCCTTCTAATTTGACTAAATTGAGAAGCTCAGTCACTTTCTCCTTAATAGCAGAAGCCGAAGGACGATCTCTTCTCTTACGAACCTTCAAACCAAACGCAATGTTCTCAGACACCGTCATATGTTTAAATAAAGCATAGTGTTGAAAAACAAAGCCGACTTCCCGATGCTTCACATGAACATCCGTTAAATCTGCCCCGTCGAATAAAATAGCTCCTTCGTCTGCAGACTCAAGTCCAGCAATCACACGAAGTAACGTCGTTTTCCCCGAACCGGATGGACCTAAGAGCGCAACAAGTTTTCCATCTGGTATATCTAAATTAATATCTTTTAATGCTTGAAATGTCCCAAAGTTCTTTGATACGTTACGAATTTGGATCGCCATGTTTAGTCTCCACTCCTCAAACTTCCTGTTTCTCTGTTTTCCACTCAATGATGCTCTTTATAATGAGCGTGATAATGGCCATGATAGACATTAAGTGATGCAACGGCAAACGATGCAGAAAATTGATACTCATTGTACAGGATCTCTACGTGAAGCGGCATGGTATTGGTCAATCCTCGAATTCGTCCTGATACAACTGAAACCGCTCCGAATTCACCAATGGCTCTTGCATTGCACAAAATCATCCCGTACATTAATCCCCATTTAATATTTGGAAGAGTAACACGGATAAACATCTGCCAGCCATTGGCCCCAAGCGATACAGCTGCCTCTTCCTCGGAAGTTCCTTGTTCTTGCATTACCGGGATTAACTCCCGAGCAACAAATGGGAGAGTAACAAATATAGTCGCAATAATAATACCTGGAACAGAAAAGATAATTTTAATACCATGTTCAACCATCCAAGGACCTAATACGCCTCGAGGGCTAAAAAGAAGGACAAACACTAAGCCCGCTATGACAGGTGAAACCGCAAATGGCAGCTCAATTATGGACAAAAGAAGTTGTTTTCCTTTAAAATGAAACTTTGTCACCAGCCATGCTGCCGCAATTCCAAAAATCGTATTTAATGGAACAACAATAACGGCCACAAGGAGTGTAAGTTTAATAGCAGAGAGTGCGTCACTTTCTGTTATGGCTGCTAAATACACATCTACACCTTGCTCAAATGCTTTGATAAAAATAGCAATGAGTGGAACAAATAATAATAAGGATAGATACAAAATGGCTATCGAAATAAGGACGATTTTGACCCCTTTAGATTCTTTTGAACTTTTTCGTTTCCTTACTGGTTGTCTTTCGATTGGTTTTGATAATGAGGGTTCCATTTATTTCACCTACTCTTTTTGGAGCTCATGTTTGCGGCTCCACGTTTGAATGATGTTAATAATGATTAAAAAGAGGAATGAAAAAAGCAACATCACAACAGCTATTGCAGTTGCACCTGCATAGTCAAACTGTTCAAGTTTCGTCATGATCATAAGTGGCGCAATCTCTGTTTTCATCGGCATATTGCCTGCGATGAATACAACGGACCCGTATTCCCCAAGTCCTCTCGCAAAGGCCAATGAAAACCCTGACAAAAGAGCTGGCAATATAGATGGGAAAATGACTTTTCGAAAAATTTGCAAGCGTGATGCTCCTAAACTTTCTGCCGCTTCCTCTAGTTCCTTTTCAATATTCTGAAGGACTGGTTGAACCATACGAACCACAAATGGAAGGCCAATAAAGGTAAGTGCAATCGAAATTCCAAGTGGCGTAAATGCCACCTTTATATTTAACGGTTCTAATAATTGCCCAATCCACCCATTTTCTGCATAGAGGGTTGTTAATGTGATCCCAGCCACTGCAGTGGGCAGTGCAAAAGGTAAATCAATTAACGCATCCAATAAGCGTTTTCCTGGAAATTGATAGCGAACTAATACCCAGGCAACCAGTAAACCGAAAACAGCATTTATGGCTGCTGCTGCAAACGCAGTTCCAAAACTTATTTTGTAAGAATGCAGCACCCGTTCACTCGTGACAATTTCAAAAAATTCTCTCCATCCAAGCTCTGATGTTTGAATAAATACCATTGAAAGCGGGATTAATACGAACAAACTTAAATATAAAGTTGTAAACCCTAATGATAGTCCAAAGCCCGGTAATACCCGCTTTTTCTTGAGTTTCATATGATCTTCTCCTCAGGTAGAAAAGAGTAAGGTGTCTACCTTAACAAATGACGCTTAATAGAATTAAAATTTTGGAACCAGACACCTTACTACTTCTAAAAAACTTCTACTCTCTTTTTCACTTAATTACAACAATTAATCTATTGTGCATAAATGGAATCAAATACTCCACCATCACTAAAATGTGTTTCTTGTGCTTTATCCCATCCACCAAATTCTTCAATTGTAAACAATTCTATTTTCGGGAATTGGTCAGCATATTTTTCTGCTACTTTTTCATTGCGTGGACGGTAGAAGTTTTGAGCCGCAATTTCTTGGCCTTTTTCTGTGTATAAATACTCTAAATATGCTTTGGCTACTTCACGTGTACCTTTTTTATCAACAACAGAATCCACAATAGCAACTGGTGGCTCGGCAAGAATACTTACAGAAGGTGCTACAATTTCAAACTTGTCATCTCCAAATTCTTTAAGTGAAAGAAACGCCTCATTTTCCCAAGCAATAAGTACATCTCCTATGCCTTTTTCAACAAAAGTTGTGGTCGAACCACGGGCACCTGAATCTAACACTTCAACATTTTGGAAAAGTTTTTTGATGAAGTCTTTTGCCTTTTCTTCATCATTGTTATTTTGTTGTAACGCATATCCATAGGCAGCTAAGTAATTCCAGCGTGCACCGCCAGATGTTTTCGGATTCGGTGTAACGACAGAAACACCTTCTTTTACTAAATCATCCCAGTCTTTAATCCCCTTTGGATTTCCTTTACGAACAAGAAATACCATTGTTGATGTATATGGTGTTGAATTTTGGTCAAAATCTTTTTGCCAATCTTCCGACAATAACTTTTGATCAGCAATGGCATCAATATCACCCGCAAGTGCTAACGTAACAACATCTGCCTCTAAACCATCAATAACGGATCGAGCTTGACTCCCTGAACCACCATGTGATTGGTTGATTGTAACGGTTTGACCCGTTTCTTCTTTCCAATATGAAGCAAATTCTTTGTTAAACTCTTCATATAATTCACGTGTTGGATCATACGAAACATTCAATAACTCTACAGGTTCCTTTGCTTTTTCTCCATTCTCAGTATTTGTTTCATTACTAGATGTTTCCGATGATGAGCACCCTGAAAGTAAAACAAACGATGATAGCAAAACAGTAGCCATTTTGAAAATTCCTTTTTTCTTAACTAGTTTCATAGTAAATTCCCCCTATACATAATGTTAATAAATACAAAAAGTGATGATGAATCATAAATACAAAAAGACACACAACAGTTTTACAAAATGAAATGAAAATAATTTCACTTTGTAAATGTTGTGTGCCTTCAGTGTGACTGATCAGCATACTAATTTTTGTATTTATTGAATGTTTTAATTTATTTTATATTTATTATTCATATATGTCAACTGTGTTTTATGAGATTTATATTTTTAGATGATAACATAAACTCAAAACATGTTAGAAATACCTATTTTATAAAGTATTAATATATGTCTAATGTTCCATTTTAAGATTTTCTGAGATTTTTTCTAAAAACTCACTTGACTCATTGGAATTATATGTTTTAAAATAGTCTTACATTAATAATTAACAATCGCTGATTGGACCACCAAAGGCGTCTAACTCTTTCACAGAGATAGACGCCTTATTTATTAAATAAAACAATTTTTGGGAGGTATTTGAATGGCTATAACTGATCAAGGAAAATGGAATAATATTTTGGAACTCCTGGAGAAAATTAACTTTGGTTCACTTACGATCGTCATTCATGAAGGGAAAATCACACAATTAGAGGTTATCGAAAAACACCGTTTTCAAAAATAGTTTGTCATAAGTTCACTTAAAAAGTGGCAAACTGTATTTACAACAAGAAAGGGGTTCTACGATGACCAAAAAATTCAATAAAGGCAGCAAGAATCAAAACTCACCACAGTTACACGGAGAAGTTCCTGTTAGTGGTGACAACAGCAAAGGCAATAAACGAAATAAAGACAAAAGCGACAAAACAGATGGAATCGTTTAACTGTATGAAAAAACCGGTCCAATAGACCGGTTTTTCCTTACTTAAAATGTATTTCTATTTTTCATTTCCAGTAACTTTAATTGCCGCTGTCTCGTTGGTCACATAAGTCGGTGGTACCTCATCTTGATCATTTTCATTGTAAAATGCTTCTTGAATCTTAAGATTTGCTTCTGTCACAGAATTTTCTTCACCGTCACCTATCCATGTGGAATCTGGGTGTCATCATTCATATTTCTCACTCAATTTCATATTTGCTGTAGTCGCTTCGTTATCAGAAAAATTTTCTTTATCCATTTTGTATACCTCCTATTTTTTCTCTTATTAGTATGGGTTAAAAATGCAAAATAAGTACTTCAATGTTTTCAAAAAAGAGTTGACAGAGTATTTTTATAAAATAAGATACCATATTAAGATTCACAAAGAGAATGTAAATTTTCAATTAGACAGAATAAACAGAAAATATTTAGTAATTGTCCGAATACATGTCTCATTCGGACTATTCTTACTGAAAAGAACATGCTCCTGTCCGAATACACGACTCATTCGGACACCTCTTGCAGAAATGGACATGCTCCTGTCTGAATACACGACTCATTCGGACTACTCTTACTGAAAAGAACATGCTCCTGTCCGAATACACGACTCATTCGGACACCTCTTACTGAAAAGGACATGCCCCTGTCCGAATACGCGGCTCATTCGGACACCTCTTGCAGAAATGGACATGCTCCTGTCTGAATACACGACTCATTCAGACTACTCTTACTGAAAAGAACATGCTCCTGTCCGAATACACGACTCATTCGGACACCTCTTGCAAAAAAGAACATGCTCCTGTCCGAATACACGACTCATTCGGACACCTCTTGCAAAAAAGAACATGCTCCTGTCCGAATACACGACTCATTCGGACACCTCTTGCAAAAAAGAACATGCTCCTGTCCGAATGCATAACTTATTCAGACTACTCTAACAGTAAAAAGCCTATTTTTTTCCGAATAAAGCTTTTTATTCGCCATGCTATATCAAAAATTATTTTGAATAGAAATTCTAGAAAACGGCTAATTTAAAAAGCAATTTTAAAAGACCAAATCATATACGATTTGGTCTTTTCATATTTTTTCATTAAGCTCTTTTTCCGAGATAGGCTTCTACTACACCTGGATCATTGAGAAGATCTTTGGCATTTCCTTCAATAATGATTTTACCCGTTTCCATTACATAGCCATAATCTGCTACCTTTAGTGCTTGTTTGGCATTTTGCTCTACAAGCAATACAGTCGTACCCTCATCTTTAATTTCTCTTATTATCCTAAAAATGTCGGCTACGATTAGCGGAGCGAGTCCCATTGAAGGCTCATCGAGTAATAGTAACTTAGGTCGTGAAAGTAAAGCCCTTGCGATTGCTAGCATTTGCTGCTGCCCTCCAGACAAGGTTCCACCAAGCTGATCTTTTCTTTCTTTTAAAATAGGGAACTGTTTCATCACATTTTCGATATCTTTTTCAATATCTTTATCTTTTCGTTGATAGGCACCCATTTCTAAGTTTTCCATGACCGACATACCTGAAAGGATCGCTCTTCCTTCTGGAACAAGAGACATCCCTTGTTTAAGAAGTTGATCAGGTCTAAGTCCTGTCACATCTTTGCCAAGAAACTCGATCTTACCTGTCTTTGGCTTTAATAGGCCGGCAATGGATTTCATTGTCGTTGTTTTACCTGCACCGTTTGCCCCTAAGATGGTAACAATTTTTCCTTGTTCTACTTCCAGGCTAACACCTTTTAAGGCTTGAATTTTACCATAATACGTTTCAATTCCAGATACCTTAAGCAATATCATCATCCTCCTCTGAGCCGAGGTAGGCTTCAATTACAGTTTGATTGTTTTGGATTTCCTCAGGCGTACCTTCTGCGAGCTTTTTACCAAAGTTTAAGACTGTTATTCGATCACAAAGTTTCATAACAAGCGGCATATCATGTTCAATTATGAGCACCGTTACGCCTCTTGCTTGTACTTTTTTAATTAAATCAAACAAGCTTTCCGTTTCTGTTTCATTCATTCCCGCTGCAGGTTCATCAAGTAATAATAATTTTGGATTACTCGCCATCGCTCTTGCGATTTCAAGTCTTCTTTGCTGACCATAGGACAAATTTTCGGCAATCACTTCATCATAATTAGATAAACCTACTAATTCCATTAAGTCTCTTGCCATTTCACGAAGCTTTGTTTCTTCATTCCGCTGCGATTTTGTCCGAAGTACACTTTTTAATACACCAGAATGAGTACGACTGTGTCCTCCGACCATAATATTTTCTAACACATTCATCTGTGGAAAAAGGCGGATATTTTGAAAGGTTCTGCAAATCCCTTTATCTGTAATTTGATAAGGTTTTATTCCAGTAATCTGCTCTCCATCAAAAATAATTTCTCCAGAAGTCGGTGCAAACATATTCGTAATCATATTAAACATGGTTGTTTTTCCGGCCCCGTTTGGTCCGATTAAACCAAAGATCTCACCTTTATTAATGCTAAAAGAAACATCCGTTAGCGCGGAGATGCCGCCAAAATTTTTAGTTATGTTTTTGATCTCCAGAATCATGAACGGCCCCTCCTTTTTGCTTTTTGAACTTTTTAAACCAATTTAGAACATTTATATCGATAATCCCTTGAGGACGGTAAGCCATCAAGATAATGAGAATTATTCCATAAATCATGTAGCGATATTCACTAATAAACCGAAGAGCTTCAGGCAAAATAGTCATAAATGCTGCCCCAAACACGGCTCCCCAAATCACTTCGCTTCCGCCAAATATAGCAAAAATAAGAATATCAATCGCGCGGTTATAAGCAAAATCCGCCGGGCTGATATAGGACATCACATGGGCAAATAGCCCACCGGCAAAACCTGCAAGCACAGCTCCTTGTGTAAAAGATAATACTTTATAGTAAGTAATATTAATCCCCATCGCCTCTGCAGCCTTTTCATCCATTTTAATAGCTGCAAATGCACGTCCAACACGAGATTTATTTTGTCTAATAAAAAACCAGATTAGCAAAATTACTAATGATTAATAAAATAATGAGTA
Source organism: uncultured Bacillaceae bacterium (assembly GCA_963765265.1). Taxonomy (GTDB): domain Bacteria; phylum Bacillota; class Bacilli; order Bacillales; family Cytobacillaceae; genus Bacillus_BD. The sequence goes on along the minus strand of CAVXVN010000005.1, from coordinate 550,034 downwards.
CCAGTAAATAAACAAATTGATTGTTCTTCAAACCGATCATATCAGGGTCAAACCCGGCATCTCTAAAAGTCGCAAACAGTTCTCTACCTATATTAGGAATTCCAGAAATCCCAATTGCTCCCTTTGTCACTGATTCCCAGTTAACAAAAAAGACCCGGATGACTTCACCAAAGCCCAAGGTAGCAATCGCTAAATAAACACCCTGTAATCGAAGTGAAGGAATTCCAACAATAAGACCTAATATTCCTGCAGCAAGCGCACCTGCTATAACTCCAATGAAAATCGGTACGTCAAAATTAATTGTTAATAAGGCTGACGTATAAGCACCAATCCCCATAAAACCTGCACTTCCAAGCGAAAGCTGACCTGATGATAGCGTAACATAAATACTTAGACCCAAAATAATGTTAATCAAAATAAAACAAATAATTTGTAATTGATATGGATTTAATAATTCTCCAAGCATTACGTCACCTACCCTCTGATGTTTTTTGGCCAAAGAGCCCTTGTGGTCGCAATAAAAGGATAATAATAATGATTATAAAGGCAATTGCATCACGATAACCTGAATCTCCATAGACAACGACAAGGGTTTCGGCCAATCCAAGAATCAATCCACCGGCCATAGCACCTTTGACATTACCCATACCACCTAAAATAATAATAGCTAAACCCTTAAGACCCATAGATAATCCCATTTGAGGATTCACTGAATTAAAGGACATACCGACCAAAATCCCTGCAACTCCACCTAGAGCTGAGGCCATGACAACCGTTAATAAGATAATTTTTTTTGTATTGACACCAAGGATGCTAGCCGTTTCTAAATTTTCTGCAGTTGCACGAAGAGCCCTTCCTGCTTTCGTTTTTGAAAGCCATAAAGAAAGAACCACCATTAACACAACTGAAATCACAAAAATTAATATCTGAACAAGGTAAACGGTAACAGAGCCCATTTCGAATTTAATCTCAGCAAACGCAACACGAAAAGGATGATTACCCGCTCCAAATAAATGATGCGAAACATTTTCAAGTAAAATCGAAACTCCGATCGTACTGATTAATGGGGCTAGATGTGAAACACCTTGTTTCCCACGTAGCGTACGTAAAGCAAAAACCTCAAGCAACAAGCCTAAAATTGACGTTACAATGATGGAGGCAAGAAACGCTAGCCAAATTGAACCCCCATTACTCGTAACAACTACACCAACAAAAGCACCAAACATGAAAATTTCACCGTGTGCCATATTTAATATACCTAATACTCCAAAAACAAGTGTGAATCCAAGGGCAATGATCGCATAGATGCTTCCAAGTGTTATCCCATTTATTAACTGTTCTAGCAGCAAAACATCTCACCCTTTACTTTTAGTATTTTCTCTTTCTTTCCTAAAAAAGAACAATCAGCTAGGTTCCTAACACTCCTAACTGATTGTCTAAAATTTATTCAAACAGTTGGAACTTACCATCTTTAATCGTTACGACAGATGGCTCCATGACAATGTCACCATCTTTGTCAAATGAGAACTTACCTAAAATTCCTTCTAGATCCTTAATATCAGCAATCGCATCGCGAAGGGCATCTCGATCCGCTTCACCAGCATTTTTCAAACCTTCAGCCATGATATAAAGTGCATCATATGCTTGAGCTGCAAATTGGTCAGGTGCTAGACCATATTCAGCCTCATAATTTTTGACGAATTCCTGAACCTTTGGATCTTCTTTTTCTGCGAACCATGGTGTTGCCACAATTAATCCTTCTGAAGCATCGCCAGCAATTTCAATGACTTTTGGAGAGTTAAAACCATTTCCTCCCACAAACGGAACCGTGATCCCCATTTTTCTTGCCTGATCCATGATCACTGCGCCTTCATTATATAAGGCAGAACTTAAAATCAAATCTGGTTTAAGTTCTTTAATTTTTGTTAATTGAGCATTATAATCTGATTGACCTTTTTGGAAGGTTTCAATTGTTACAATATCAAGTTTCATATCTTTTGCTGTCTTTTCCATCGTATCAAAACCTGATTTAGTAAGAACATCATCATTTCCATATATAAGTGCTACTTTTTTCGCATCGTATTTTTCAACGGCTTTTTCGATTGCTGCCGGAATAGCAATCTCTTCTGGTAATGAATTTCTAAATACATATTCGCCGATTTGTGGAATACCTTTAGCTGTTGTGGAAGTTCCCATAATTGGAATACCATTTAAATCCGCTTCAGGTCCAACGACATTCATCTCCGTACTCAGGGTTGGTCCTAATATTGCGACAACTTCATCATCACTCATGATCTTTTGAGCTGCTGATAATGCTTGCTCTTGTTCACCAGCAGAATCCTCAACTACAAGTTCAATATTTACTTCGCCTTTTTCATTAATTTCTTTTTGTGCTAATTTAAATCCATTTGTGATCGCTTCTCCATATGCTGAACCAGAACCTGATAAAATCGAGATCACTCCGATTTTCGCATCGATCTTTCCGCCATCAGTTGTTTTTCTCTTCTGAACTTTCTGAATTATTATTACCACAAGCTGCTAACGTGAAAAGCATGAAAACAGCAAGTAATAGTAATGGCTTCTTAAGCATCTTACTCATTTTGTTTCCCCCAATATAATTTGATTTTTTATGATACTTTCTATTTAATTATATTTCGACATTAATGTAAAGTCAGAATTTGAATTTTTACAATCTTTCAATAGCGTACAATTGTACATGCAAACCGCTTACAATATTGATAGACTGCACCATTGAACATCTCGACAATTTTTTCTAAAAAAATAAATTATTATTTAAAAATAATGTTAAAAAAAGTCTGAAAGATGTCCGAAAGCGTTCTCATTTTTCAACAAAGAATAAAACCCTCAACCATTAAAAATCGAGGGTTTGTCTTTTTCCTTTTTATCCTTCTAAAACTTGTGATTTTGGTGTGTCACGCCCCTTATTAATAAATTGAATCGCAATCAGTGCAAAAAAGATAGCAAGCCCAATTAGATCCGTAATACCTTGAGGATCAATTAGCAGCAATCCCGCCACGATTGCGAGAATACGCTCATACCAGAATATCTTTCGATACCAATAGCCCACTACACCTGCTCCAATCGCAATCATTCCTGTAAAAGCAGTAAAGACAATCCATATGGCGTAAGTCCATGATGTATCAATCAATAGTAATTCTGGAGAAAATACAAACATATAAGGAATAATAAAGGCAGCAATAGCCAATTTTGATGATTCTATTCCAGTCTTGATTGGCTCTCCTCCAGAGATCGCGGCAGCTGCAAAAGCCGCTAACGCAACGGGTGGCGTAATATCAGCGATAATGCCAAAATAGAAGACAAACAAATGGGCTGATAAATCCGGAACACCTAACATAATAATCGCTGGAGCAGCGATCGTTGAGGTTATGACGTAATTAGCTGTTGTTGGTGCACCCATTCCAAGAATAAGGGAAGCAATCATCGTTAGAAAAAGAGTCGGAAGTAAAGCCCCTCCAGCAATATCGAGCAATCCGTTCGCTAATTTAAGACCCAAACCTGTTTTCGTCACAACTCCCACAATGATTCCAGCTGCTGCTGTAGCTGCCGCAACTCCTAGGGCAGTTCTTGCACCATCCACCAAAGCTTCTATAATCCCTTTAAAACCGATTCTTGTTTCCTTCTTTAACAAACTCACAACGATCGAAATAACGATCGAATAAAGTGCTGCAAGCATAATACTCATCCCTGTCATGAGAAGTACAACGATTGCAACAATCGGAATTAATAAATACAGTTTTTTCAGTACTTCTTTCCGATCAGGCATTTCTTCCTTTGTTAATCCACGCAAGCCTGTCTTTTTTGCTTCAAAGTGAGTGACTATCCAGATTCCCGCAAAATATAGGATCGCTGGAATGGCAGCAGCCATGGCAATCTCTGCGTAAGGAATCCCAATAAACTCAGCCATCAAAAACGCTGCCGCACCCATAACCGGTGGCATCAACTGTCCGCCTGTGGATGAGGCTGCTTCCACTGCACCAGCAAATTCCTTTCGATAACCGAGATTTTTCATCATTGGAATCGTAAATGCCCCACTTGTCACAACATTAGCAACAGAACTTCCGCTTATCGTGCCTTGCAACGCACTGGAAAAAACAGCCACTTTAGCTGGACCACCGATACTTCTTCCTGCAATGGCAATCGAAAGATCATTGAAATATTCACCCACACCTGTTTTGACTAAGAATGAACCAAATAATAGAAATAAGAAGATAAAGGTGGAGGAAACGGCTAAAGGTGTACCTAAAATACCTTCTGTAGTAAAAAACATAGTTTGAACGAGTCGATCCATTTCTAAACCACGATGGGCAAGGGGCCCAGGCATATAGGGGCCAAATAATGCATAGCCAATAAATAGAAGAGCAATAATCGTAATCGGCAAACCAACTGTACGTCTTGTTGCTTCAAGAACTAACAAAATGGCTAGTAACCCCACCCCTAAATCCACATCTGTTAGTCTCCCTACTCGATTAACCAAATCATCAATCATTATGGGCCAATACGATCCCACGACAACAGATCCAGCAGCAAGAATCAGATCGTACCAAGCTACCTTATGTTTTCTCCCAACATCCTTCCTTCTTGCTGGGAAAAGCAAAAAAATGAGGGCTAATGCAAAGCCTAAATGAATCGATCTCTGTAGTTGTGCCGTTAAAATTCCAAATACAGATGTATACACTTGAAAAAGTGAAAAAGCCAAAAGACCGATAAAAACAATCCAGCCAATGACTCCCTTCAACTTTCTGGTCCCTGCTTCAGGATCATATTTTTCTAACAGCTTCTTTTGTTCTTCTTCTGAAAGTGTCTCATATTGATTACTCAAGGATATTCACTCCTTTCCATTGCTGCCATAAATTAATTCTTTCTATTTTTAAACGCACCCATGTGCCAGGCTCTATGTAGTGAGAGAGAGGATACTCATTTGTACCAACGATTAATGTATGATTTGCTCGCACTTTCCCTGTTCTTAAATCAAAAAATGGGAATCTATTATCCATATTTTTGATGTAATATTTTCCATTCCTATGCTCAAACGTTTCCCCAGCACCTGCATTTTCTGGCATTCCAATCGCAAAATCTTCATACATTAGTTCAATCTGTTTAATTTCATTGCCTTTCGTCACAGTATAGCTTTCAACCACATCCGATAGATGGATGGAATGAATGTATTTTATTTGAAAAGAATCGCCTTCCGATAGTGGCAAATAGGCAAGTACCTTCCCACTATTTTGATATTGAAAAACAAGAGCATCTTTATTAGGAATGAATAAGAAAACAGGGATTAAAAAGAGGACAAATAAGGCTAATAAATATTTATGGAGATAATTTCTTTTTATCATCTTACTCCCTCCCCTGCTCCCATTCATAGAATCGTAGAAACGGACTCAAAAATAATGGCCGGCCATTCCCAAAAGATTGCTGACCGGCCATCTATTATTTGTTAACATTGCCATTCATAAGAATAATGACCTTGCTTTGTCATCTTTCTTATTTTCATTTCTTACTGGGCTGAAACACCTTTTTCATCAAAGTATTTTTGTGCTCCAGCATGAACTTCAATTCCAACACCATTTAATGCATTTTCTGCTTTGATTAATTTAGCCTTTGCATGTGAGACTTGATCAAGGTTTTCAAATATGGCTTTTGTAATGTCGTAAACTACCTCTTCAGAAAGATCTTCACTCACAACAAGCATCGCTTGAACCGCTACTGTAGGTACTGTTTCAGCAAGTCCGTAAGTTCCCTCAGGCACTTCATCTTGAACATAGTATGGGTACTTTTCAATTAGAGAGTCTATTTTTTCTTGATCAATCGGAACAATGACAATATCTTCTGTTGCCGACAGTCCTTCAACTGCTCCTGTAGGAGTACCTGCTGTAACGAATGCAGCATCAATCGTCCCATCCTGAATTCCAGCCGTTGATTCATCAAATGAGAGATCTTTTTTGTCGATATCCTCAAACGTTAAGCCATACATTTCTAAAATTTGTTCTGCATTTGGATTTGTTCCAGAACCTGGTGCACCAACAGACACCTTTTTCCCTTTCAGATCTTCAACCGATTTTATTCCTGATTTTTCTGTTGTTACGATTTGGATGGTTTCTGGGTAAAGAGTTCCAATTGCTTGTACATTGTCAATAGCTCCACCTTCAAACATAAGTTTTCCTTCTGTCGCATAGGCAGCAATATCGGTTTGTGAAAAGGCAATTTCTGCATCTCCATCTTTTAAAGTCGTCATGTTTTCAGCAGAGGCACCTGAAGTTTCAGCATTTGTTTCAATTCCAGTTTCTTCTGAAATGATATTCGCAAATGACCCTCCAAGTGGATAATATGTACCACCTGTTCCACCCGTTAAAACACTAATAAATTCAGGTTTTTCAGCTTCACTTCCGCTATTATTTTCCTCGATAGAGCCCCCTGTTTCTTCATTTGTATTTCCTCCACAGGCAGCCATAATCATGGCTAGTACCAAAAATAATCCACTCAAAAATAAAAATTTTCTGCTCTTCAAAAAGTTTCCCCCTTTGTTTTGAATAATGAAAATTCATCTTAATTAATAAATTGAATTTTCTGATATTAATTCTATCATAGAGTTCCTCTTTTTTGTCAATTTATTAAATTCCGCAATTGATATTAACACTGCTTCCTACATATATTTTGAATAGAATTGTATTTTTATATCTTCCCTGTATTTGATATAATGTATAGCATATGGTGGAAATCTACCTGAAAAGATTAATTAATCTTTCCTACCTGGAGGTACTTGATATGAAGTATGGTGTTGTAATTTTCCCTGGGAAACCTTTGCAAGATTTAGCCAATTCATACCGAAAACGATATGACCCTCATTATGGACATATTCCACCACATATTACGTTAATAGCTGGGTTCGAAGTAAAAAAGGAACAACTCAATGAAGTGGTTCAAAACCTTCGTGATGTTGCCAAAGAATCCAAACCCTTTGACATAACGATTACAAAATTCAGTTCATTTCAACCCGTTAATCATGTAATTTATTTAAAGATTGATCCAAAAGAGGATTTGGAAAACTTACACGCCAAAATGGTAGGACTTATTCCGAACTATGTCCCTGAACAAATATTTGTACCACATATTACGATTGGTCAAGAATTGTCACGTGATGAACATTCTGATGTATTTGGCTCTTTAAAAATGCTACAAATAAACCAACAAGATACGATCGACCGTTTTCATCTTTTATACCAACTTGAAAATGGCTCATGGACAGTATTTGAAACATTTCGTTTTAGAAAGGATTAATGTAATGAACACCAAAGAACTTGAAATCAAAATGGTCAGTAATGATCAACAATTAAAAGATGCATACAAAGTACGAAAAGCAGTATTTGTTGACGAACAGAATGTTCCAATGGAAGAAGAAATCGATCATCTTGAAAAGGAATCTACTCATTTTGTTCTATATCAAGAAGGAACACCTATTGGAGCTGGTCGTTTACGTCTCGTTGATGGGTATGGAAAAGTGGAACGGGTATGCATATTAAAGGAATCACGGGTAAGTGGTGCAGGTAAAGCTTTGATGGAGAAAATGGAATCATTTGCTAAAAAGCAAGGGATCAAACAATTAAAGTTAAATGCTCAAACACATGCCATTCCCTTTTACAGTAAATTAGGATATGAAATTGTCTCTGATGAATTTTACGAAGCAGGTATTCCTCATCAATCCATGTTGAAAACCATTTAACTTCATTCAGTAAAGGTCTCCCACTCTATAAGTGGAGAGATGAATTCAAGCTTTTATCATTTCAGTGGGGGTTCAAACCCTGAATGAATTTAAAGCCTCCGGCGGATGCCTCAGATTTTAAATGGAAGTTTATCGAGCGAGCTCGATAAAATCTGGGCGCAAATACACCAAGGCGTATTTGATACAAAAACTCCTCTACTGGGAGTTTTTTGTTTGCCGAAAAAGTTCTGAGCTATGTTATGATTAAAACTATCTTATTTTGAAGATTAACAAAGGATGAGAAATCACTATGAAAACAGCTCAAAAAGGAAATGAAATAATCCATCTAGATAAAATCAATCGAACCTCTTATCAACAATTGCACGATGAGAGTAAAAAAGGACTTTTAGAATGTCCTGTATGTTCTGAAAAAGTTGTGCTATTTTTAGGAATTTGTAAAGATCCTCATTTTAAACATATGATCACAAAAAATCCTATTTGTCAGGATCAAGAAATCAATCGGACGCCAGTGGCAGCCGGTAGTAATAGTAAAGAACTGAATGGGTTTAACCTCCCTCAATCAAGATCCATTACACATACTAGAGACAGTAATCTAGCTAATCCATTTAAATCAGCTCAAATAGTCAAGCAATTACCACACTTTATTATTGATGATAAAAAAGAGAACATTTCGATCCATTCTCCTTATATCCAAGCACTTCATAATGCTCAAATCTATTTAGATACAAACCAAGCACAAGCAGTCGTACATCCAAATGGATCTCTACTCGTTCTCGCAGGTGCAGGAAGTGGTAAAACAAGAGTTTTAACAGCAAGAACGGCTTTTCTACTCTCAGAAAAAATGATAGAACCTAATCAAATTATGCTCGTGACTTTTACAGCCAAAGCAGCTTCAGAAATGAAATCTCGATTAATAAACTATCCAAACATGAATCGTTCACAGATTAATAGACTCGTGACAGGTACATTTCATAGTCTGTTTTATCGAATACTTGCTCACCATTATCCACAAAAATGGAACGGAAACTTTCTATTAAATAAAGAGTGGCAGCGTGGACAAATTCTTAAAGAGGCTGGAAAAGAACTTCACCTAGATGATAAAGAATTCGCCTATGACGCTGCACTACAACAAATTGGATTCTGGAAAAACTCCATTATTTCACCCAAAGATGTAAAGCCTAGTACAAATTGGGAGGAAAAAACAGCTTATTTGTATGACCGATATGAGCAATATAAAAACAAACATGAGGTTTTTGACTTCGATGATATGTTGTGTGGCTGTTATCAAATGTTCCTAGAAGAACCAGAAATCTTAGAACGCTATCAAAACCGTTTTCAGCATTTTTTAATTGATGAATTTCAAGATATCAATAAAGTTCAATATGAACTTATTAAAATGTTGTCTGCAAAAGCAAAAAATGTATGTGCTGTTGGGGATGATGATCAATCCATTTATGCATTTCGTGGAAGTGACCCTCAATATATTAGAGATTTTGAAAAAGATTTTCCTCATACTGATGTAGTAATATTAGATGAAAATTATCGTTCCTCGCATCCGATTGTGTCGACAGCAAACAAGATCATCGTTCAGAACAAACAGAGACGCCCTAAAAAAATGCATGCACAATTTACGAATGATGAAAAACCAGTTTTATTTTTTCCAGACGATGAAGAAGAAGAAGCTACCATGATCGTTACCGATATAAGTGAAAAAATTGCGGCAGGAGCGGACCCCTCAGATTTCGCCATTTTATTTCGTACAAATACCGCAAGCAGAGCTGTTTTTGAAAGGCTAACTACTTCTAGTCTTCCTTTTAAAATCGATCAGGATTTAGAGTCCTTTTATGAACGATTTATTGTGAAAAGCATGCTTTCGTTTTTAAAACTAAGTGTAAATGAAGATGATCCATCTGCAATGGGAAACATTCTTCCAGCCCTTTTTCTTAAACAAAGCGTTTTGCGCGATCTTAAGGCGGAAAGTATTATGAAAGACTGTTCTCTCCTTGAATGTCTTAGTCATATTCAAACCGGATTTGCCTTTCAAGAACGAAAACTAAAGAAAGTGGAACCGGTTATCCGCACAATCAGTTCCTTAACACCGGTAAAGGCCATTGAAAAGGTCGAAAAAGAACTTGGATTCGGGGATTTTCTTAAAAAACGTGGAAACGAAGGAAATAAATTAGATAAGGGATCTGATGATCTGCGAGATCTCAAGGTTTCTGCAAAGAACTTTACTTCGATTCTTGAATTTCTTGAGCATTCTGAGCATATGGCTGCCATGAATAAAGAAATCAAAAAGCAAAGTAAAAATAGACAAGATGCCATTACCTTAAGTACCATTCACCGTGCAAAAGGACTAGAATACAAGATTGTCTATCTCATTGGAACCGTGGATGGCAGTATTCCACATGATTATGCACTCGAATCGCTACGTGAAGGTGATAGCCAACCACTTGAGGAAGAACGTCGATTATTATATGTAGCCCTAACAAGAGCAAAGGACAAGCTTTACTTATCAGTTCCGCAACATCTCCGTGGAAAAAAAGTCCATGCGTCACGATTTTTAGCACCCCTTCGACATTAATGCACTTAGAATTCAATTTGTATATAAATAAATTATTTTCACGCACCAAATTCTCATTAATTGCACATTATTCCGTTTTTTTCAATTCTGTAAAAAAGCTGTCCCCTATAGTAAGGAGACAGCTTTTGCTACTGACCAAATAAGAAGTAAATAGGTTCTATTTACTTCTTATTTATCATGTTTGAAATCGTATTAATATCAAGCTGTTTTCCGTCTTGTACAATCGATTGGACAATTTTGTTTTCCGTTTCCTTTGAAACATGTTTATTCGCAATCTTTGAAACACGTTGGATCACATGGCGAACTGTCTTTTCATCTTTAAAATTGGCATTTTGTAACGAATTTGCTAAATCCATAATATCCTTCATATTAACACCTGTTTTTTGCTCAACATTTTTAAAGAAAAAATTATCCATCCTTTAATGATGCCTCCCTCTTGGATTACTTTTATATACTATGAGAATTTAGAAAAAAGGTGATAATAACCATTTTTCTAAAACTAAAAAAGCCGCCCGTTATACCCGAGCGACTTTCGATTTACTTCATAATCTTAACAAAAACTTGCACCTACAATAATCAATAAAATAAACAACACAACAATCAAAACAAAAGTGCTACAACCACCGTAACTTCCGCCACCATAGCCACATACCACCATATCCGTAGCCCATCTTTTCTTCACCTCACTTATTTCGGAGTCACTAATAACATATGTAAATGATCATTAAATGGTGATGGCAAGCTACTTTATGATGAAACTTAATTTTCCCTCATTATCCCTTGGGTCTAAACACTAAAGCCCCTATAAATCCAAAGACAATCGCAGCTGAAATTCCAGCACTTGTCACTTCAAACATTCCTGTCAATACACCCACTAGTCCATGCTGTTCGGCTTCATGTAATGCACCATGTACAAGAGAATTCCCAAAACTCAAAATCGGCACCGTTGCCCCTGCTCCAGCGAAATCCATGAATGGCTCATATAATCCAAAGCCATCCAATACAGCACCAATCACAACCATTAGACTTAATGTGTGTCCAGGTGTTAATTTAGCCACATCAAATAATAATTGCCCAACAACACAAATCAACCCTCCTACAACAAATGCCCAAAAAAACATTGGCAACATGACTTTCCCCCCTTTATAAAAAAGCTCTTATTTACTAAATTTCAATGGAAACAGCATGTGCAATACATGGAATACTTTCGTTTTGCTGAAATGTGAGAGGAGAAAGTAAAGCGCCTGTTGCCACAAACAAAATACGTTTATATCGTCCTTGCTTCATTTGATTTAACAAATGTCCATATAAAACAGTGGCTGAACAACCTGCCCCACTGGCTCCCGCTTGGACCGGTTGATCCTCTTTATAAATCATAAGTCCACAATCTCGGAAACGTTCAGAATCAATCTTTAATCCACTATTCTGCAATACTTCCAACACAGTTTCATGACCTATTTTCGCCAAATCCCCTGTCACAATTAAATCGTAATAAGAAGGTTCTAGCTGTCTATCTTTAAAATGAGCAATAATCGTATCTGCTGCGGCTGGCGCCATAGCTCCCCCCATATTAAATGGATCACTAAGCCCCATATCCACCACTTTTCCAATTGTTGCTGATGTGGTAAAGGGGGTATTGGGTTGATTTTCATTCGTTGCAAGCAGTGCCACACCTGCGCCTGTTACAGTCCATTGAGCAGTGGGTGGCTTTTGCCCACCATACTCCGTTGGATAGCGGAATTGTTTTTCAGTTGCAGCATTATGACTTGAAGAACCCGTTAAAACTTTTTTTGCTCCATGATAATTGATCATAAAAGAAGCCAACGCAAGTCCTTCCATTGACGTCGAACATGCACCAAAAAGACCAAAATAAGGAATCTGAGCCGTTCGAGCTGCGAAACTTGATGGGGTAATTTGGTTAATTAAATCACCTGCAATTAAAAATTGTACATCTTCTTTCTGAATATTGCCCTTTTCCATAGCTATTTGAATGGCTTCCTCGAGTAAAATTCGTTGTGCTTTCTCATATGAATCTTGACCAATCCACAAATCATCATGCAAAACATCAAAATCATCAGCTAAATTTCCATTTCCCTCAAATGGACCTCCCGTAACGCCAGTCGCTACGATTACCGGGTGCTCCTTAAATACCCATGATTGTCTGCCTACAAGCATTAGATAACCCCCAGTATTATGAGAACCGTTTTGATTAAGGCAACTACAAACGCTGAAAAAACACCGAATAAAATGACTGAACCGGCAAGCTTAAACATATTCCCTCCAACGCCAAGGACAAAACCTTCCGTACGATGCTCAATAGCAGCGGAGATGACTGCATTTCCAAAACCCGTTATGGGTATGGCACTACCTGCACCCCCAAATTGTCCAATTCGATCATATACTCCAAATCCTGTTAATAACATGGAAATAAATATCAGTGTTGCGACTGTTGGATTACTCGCTGTTTGTTCTGTGAAATTAAAAAAATAGATATAAAAGTAAGTAATGGCTTGTCCAACCACACAAATAATTCCACCACACAAGAATGCTTTTAGACAATTTTTTAAAATTGGTCTTTTGATTTCATGTTTTTGCTGAAGTTGCTCATATTGTTGCTGTTCTGGAGTCTTTTTTTGCTTTTGTTGCTTATTCCCCATTTTTGAATCTCCTTTCCTATTTTAATTCCTTACTAAGGTTAATGATTTTATCTAATTCCTTTTTAGCCTTTTTCTCAGGATATGATGGATCTTTTAACTTTTCTCCCAATCTGACTGCTTCTAAAAAGATTTTGTAGTCGCTTGAAACCGTAAAGTCTTCATCTGGATACTTTTTCTCAAGTTTATCATTCAACTTCTTTCTCAATCGTCTTCATATGAAATCTTCGTAAATGCTTAACTTTGTAAGCAACCAGAATTTTATCTTTTCCTTTAATAACCGCCACATCATAAATAGAATCAATGGATTCAACCTCTTCTTTTATTTTCTTACTTGTTGTATTACTTTGATTGGGTTGTGAAGACAAATTAATGGGGGTTGGATTGGTTTTGCTAATCATCGATAATTGTGCTTCTTTTTCTTCATCTAAATTAGAATTACACCCCACCATAATAGCTACCAAACAAAGGAAAAAATAAAGGTAAAACACAGACTGTTTATTTTTCATTATCTACCCTTCCTATGTAAAAAAATTACTACTTCTTTTTACTTTATTTTCTTCTTAAATGGCTAAATTATAATCAATTTCTTAACAATATTATTTCCAACTCTAACTTTTACATCAAAATGATTCTTTACATTAAAATATTTGTTTATGAGCACTCTTGATAAGTATGATTTTGATGCAACACTTTGAAGGATTTCCAGTTTTTTTAAATAATTCCAATAAAAAAAGAACAGTATCTGTTTGTAACAGATATTGCTCTAGCTAGCTTATATTGGAATACAACCTATATATTTGGATAGAAAAATCCATCCTGATTAATTAGATGACCTTTTCCCACACCCACAACCTTTTCTCTTAGCAGCAGATTTAGTTGATTGGGTTGAATTAGAGTTTGTTTTATTTCCATTTGTAGTCGACGTTGATTGATTATTCTTAGATCGATTCATGATTCCATCCCCTATCCACAAAAAAATCTTTATCCCTTACGTTAGTTTATGTCAGAGGAAATGCCTTGTGTAAATCAGTTGCCTATTTTTAATCAATTTAAGGGTGACTATAACCAAAATTGAATAAGTGTTTCAATAATAGCTGCCACTGCTGCAACAGCTAATATTAATAATACAGGAATGGCTAAAGTTGGGTATACCAAATAAAAAGTGCATAATACAATGGCGGACCATACACCCGTACACCAATAACAGCTCAATAATTCCCCAAAAAATCCTTTTATAATGCCTTCTTTAGGTACAAGAAAGGTATCTGTCTGTCCATTTTCATCTATTTCTTCTATTTCATCCAAAAAAGGATTTCGTATAAAAGCAGTTATTTTATCAAAAACCAACAATCGAGTAAGTCGAAATGCAGATAATCCTAACAAGATAAACGTAAAAAAATCAATATCCATTCATTCGCACCTTCTTCAACTTTAATTCCACATTCAAAACGATTTATCCATTGGAATAGGAAAATCATTTTAGTTCATATTCCGGGATAAATAGCCCAATTTTATAAAACAAGGCGTTTGTCCGTTACCCAATTAGCCCTCCTACAATATCTTATAAGTGTAGGAATACTAAAGAAATAAACAAGGAGGAAAACATTATGGGTTGTGGAAGAAACGACGATAATTCAGAATCTAGACATAAACATGATAAAGGTTGTGTGTGTGAAGTAGTTCGTGCTATTAAGGATATCCAGGACAATGCAGAAGATAATTGTGAATGTCCTTCGAATTGTTTTCTAGAACCACTTGGATCGCTTGTATCCCCTGCAACAAGACAAAATGCAGATACAAGGGTTTTTGTTTTAAAAACAGCTGACGGATCACCATTCCACGCATTTTTCAAAAGCGTTGACTGTGTGGGTTGCGTTTCAATCTTTTTCCGTGTAGAAGATATTTTTGACAACTGCTGCGCAACACTTCGCGTGCTTCGTCCAATCAAAAAAGATGGTACGACAGTCGAGTACTCTTAACATGGTTAAAAATTGTTGCATCGACTTATCAACATTTTGTGATTTAGCTGGTTTCGAAGCTACAAATGACTGTATTTCCGTTGACCTAAATTGCTTCTGTGCAGTTCAATGTATCGCTGACGTAGACCTTGACATTTGTGACTAATAAATAAGTGTATAACGTGCGCCAACTTGCTGTAGATCCAATATATCCAATGGCAACTAGAGGCTAGACGACTTACTAAGTTCGGAATGTATTTGTTTACTCATTCTCTTTATAGAGGCCAGCAGTTTCCTGCTGGCTTTTCTACATATCCGTTGAATCTTCAGTCTGATTATTTAAGACCAATCATTTTCACTTCGATTAGTTCTCTAATCGATATTTGCATCATTTTGTCATTAAACTGCTTTATTTCAATAGAATCCTCGGTCTGCTTCACTAAAAATCCTTTAACAGAACGACTTTTTGTCACAAACACACACGGAACAGGAGGTAAAAGTTTTGGAAAATGCACTAAATAGTTCAGTCGTTCAATTGTATTCATTTCTTTAAAGCTTTTCACTCGATTGAATGAATAGGACTGTTTTTTTCTTGTTGGATTGGAGGACGGAACTTCGTTCGGTCCTTGTTTATGATATTGATGAATGGCATCCTGAATGGCTGATGAAGGAATCTCTTCAGTTTGTATTTTTGAATGTAGTTCGCCCTCATCCATTACTGTGTTAGATAAGCTTTTCTCTTTCGTTTCTTCTTGATTGCTTTGGACGGCATGATCTTGTGTTTGAATGTTGTGATTGGATCCTAATGTCTTATTCGGTTTAATTTCTTTTTCAGCCAATGGCTTTAATACCGCATTTCCACTCTCGAATTCCGCTTTTCTAACCACATAGGTATGTTGCATCTCAGCTTTTGGAAATGCAAAATCTGGTTGTTGTATATAAAGGAGCGGCTCACGAGATTTATTAACAGACATAGCAGTTCTCCTCCTTCTAGTGAATCTACCTATATTTGTATGCAAAAAATTCCTATAGTTTCTTTATTCTCATAAAAAAAACGAATTCAGATAACATTCAGCAAGTCTCTAAACAAGCGAAATTTTTTGGATAAAAAAAGATGCATTTTCATTTTTCGAAAATGCATCTTTTTTATAAGTCAGACCTTTTGTTACCCTAAGATATGATAACCGGAATCAACATGGATATTCTCGCCTGTAATCCCTCTGGCCATATCACTGAATAGGAATACAGCAGTATCGCCCACTTCATCTGGAGTGGTTGCTCTGCGTAACGGAGCACGCTCCTCAATAATATTTAGAATCAAATTAAAATCACTAATGCCTTTTGCCGATAAAGTCCGAATAGGTCCCGCTGAAATCGAGTTCACACGAATTCCATCCTTACCAAGATCCGCTGCTAAATATTTAACACTTGCATCAAGCGACGCTTTCGCAACACCCATAACATTGTAATTTTGCATCACACGCTCACCACCAAGATAGGTAAGAGTAACAATGCTACCACCTTCGGTCATTAATCCTCTTGCTTCCTTAGTAACGGCTGTTAATGAATATGAACTAATATTCTGCGCGATCAAAAATCCATCACGCGTTGTATTCATGTATTCACCATCAAGCTCTTCTTTGTTTGCAAACGCAATACAGTGAGCCAAACCATGAATGGTTCCTACTTTTTCTTTTATTTCATTAAAACATTTGGCAATTTCTTCATCATTGGTGACATCACAAGGCAAGACAATAGAATCCTTACCTTCTAATGAATCCGCTAACTCTTGAACATTTTTTTCCAGACGTTCCCCTGCGAATGTAAAAATTAATCGTGCACCCGCTTTATCTAAGGATCGAGCAATTCCCCATGCAATACTACGTTTATTTGCGACACCCATCACAACAAACGTTTTACCCACTAAATTAATCGTCATTATATAAACCCCCAAAGTTATCACATGTCATTAGTACCTAGTACTAACTTTACTATAATTTACCGAAAAAGAAAAGAAAACTACTTTTCAAATTGATTTCCAATTGTAGTTCTTGTTTTAATTCTTTTAAAATTAGTATTTTTCGGTAATACTCTGATTAAGCATTCATCCCCACTTATAGAAGTGGAGGACTTCTGCTGAACGAAGTTAAAGTTGCACTTTTACAAAGCCTTTGATTATTTGAGGAGGTTATCGTCTTGAAAGTAGATATAGTGGGTGATATTCATGGTTGTTATGATGAATTTTACGAACTAACCAAAAAGCTTGATTATAATTGGAAAAGTGGATATCCGGTACATTCTAAAGGCAGAAAGCTTGTTTTTGTCGGAGATTTGACGGACCGTGGACCACAATCTATAAAAATTATTCATATCGTTTACACATTAATTCAAAAGGATTTAGCCTATTATGTGCCAGGAAATCACTGTAATAAACTTTATCGCTACTTTTTAGGCAATAAAGTTCAAATTACTCATGGTTTAGAAACGACGGTAGCTGAATTCGAAGCCCTTGATAGAAAAGAACAACAAAAAGTGCGAAGATCGTTCATTCAATTATATGAAAATGCTCCATTGTATCATGTCCTCGATGGAGGAAATCTGATCATTGCCCATGCCGGTATTTGTGAAGAATTAATTGGAAAGCAAAATTCACGAGTTAAAACTTTTGTCCTCTATGGGGACATTACTGGTGAAAAACATGAGGATGGTTCGCCTGTGCGAAAAGATTGGGCATTGGAATACAAAGGGAGTGCGTATATCATATATGGTCACACACCTGTAAAAGAAGTGAGAAAAGTGGGAAATACCTTTAATATTGATACAGGAGCTGTTTTTGGCGGAAAACTATCTTCTCTTCGCTATCCTGAACTAGACATTCTCTCTGTTTCTTCAACAATGCCGTATTTCTCTGAAAAGTTTCGTGAATTAGAAAAGTGAAAGCAGGACGAAGCTTTCACTTTTATTTAAAAATGGATACGTATAGTCATAACTTATCAGTGTAAAGAATCCTTTTCACACTTCTTTCAATAATTCTTCAATATCCTCTGGTAACTCTACTGTAAATTCAAACGTTTTTTGCTTAAACGGATGATAAAAGGATAGTTGATAGCAATGGAGTGCTTGTCGATTAAGCAAATCAACCTTTCCTCCATATAAATCGTCTCCTAATAAGGGATGTCCAAGGTAAGAGAGATGTACTCGAATTTGATGTGTTCTCCCCGTTTCAAGACGCAGTTCCAACAGCATAAAGTCTGGATATTTTTTCAATACTCGAAAGTGGGTTAATGCATACTGACCATCTGGACGTACTTCACGCTCAATAATACTATCTTTTTTTCTGCCAATAGGTTCTTCAATCTTTCCGTTTGTTTTGTTCAATTCGCCTTCTGCCAATGCTACATAGGTCCTTTTTATTGCACCTGACTTTTGTTGCTCACTGAACAAATGATGGAGATGACGATGTTTGGCAACCAAGACGAGTCCGGATGTGTCCCGGTCAAGTCTTGTAACAATATGAGTGGTGGCCTGTAATCCAATTTTTTGAAAATACCCAATTAATGCATTAGCAAGACTCCCTGATGGATGTTCTTTTGAAGGAATCGTATACATTCCAGCTGGTTTATTAATGACAAGAAGATATTCATCCTCATAGATCACTTTTAAAGGAATGTCTTCACCGATCAAACCTGTACTAGGTTCTTCAATTGGAAATTGAACAGTAAGATGATCATTCTGCTTTAAGACATAACGGACAGTAACCTCTTGTCCTTCTACAGCAATGTTACCTCCATTAAACTTAATATCCGTTAAAGCATTTTTTGATATCTTCTGTTGTTTTAAAAACTCTTTGACCGATTTACCAGCATCAATAGAATTGATTTCCCATTGCAGCATAAAGCTTGACATAAATACGATCGCTCCTATTGATCTTCCCTATTATCTAGTTAGAAATAAACGAATCATGAACTCTTTTCCAAAATGGAAAAGGACGATAACGAGCAAATCGCACTCTCTGATCTGCTACCCTAAATTGGATGGATTTTACATCTTTGTGTAATAAACTTAAATGATCAATCGTGATTTGAAAATCATTCTGGTTTGTAGGCTTCAACATGCACGTATGAGGCCCTGGAAGAATAAGTGGGGACCCAATCGTCCGAAATACACGATTGTTTATGGATGCCATTTCAGTTAACTGGATAGCTGAAATCGTCGGGTGGATAATCGCTCCACCTAATGCCTTATTATAGGCTGTACTACCTGAAGGTGTTGACACACATAATCCATCACCACGAAAACATTCAAAATGCTGTCCACGAATGTCTACATCCATCACAAGTGTCCTCCCTTCAACACCCTTGACCGTTGATTCATTTAACGCCAAGTAGGTTGATTCCCGTCCTCCATGCTGGTACCTAATAATCACTTCAAGCAAAGGGTATTCAACAACCTGATAGGGAGTCTTGGCAATGGCAATAACCAATTTTTCAATTTCTTCAGGTGTCCAATCAGCATAGAATCCCAAATGACCTGTATGCATACCAACAAATGCTGTTTTTTCAAGTCTACTACTATAACGATGAAAAGCATAAAGTAGCGTTCCATCCCCCCCGATAGAAATCACAATTTCTGGTTGCTCCTCATCATAGACTAAATTGAAATCAAGTAAATACATTTTGATTCTATGCATTAAGTTATTGGAACTGGAATCTCCCTTTGAAGTGATGGCAAATTTCATACTTTTAGGCTCCCCTTTCTTCAACTTTTAACTTCCAGGTTTTTGCTGACTTTCCTTTTTTCGATTAAAAAACGCTTGTGCATCCTGAATTTCCCCGCGGATTAGTGACATTTCTTCATCAAGACGAAAAGCAGCCTCTGCTGCTCTTTGTAATCTCATTTGAATATCCTTAGGAAACTGACCTTGATATTTATAATTCAAAGAGTGCTCAATGGTAGCCCAGAAATTCATCGCTAATGTACGAATTTGAATTTCAACCAATATTTTTTTTTCGCCTTCAATCGTTTGTACTGGATAACGAATTACCACATGATAAGATCGATATCCACTTGCCTTTTTATGAGATATATAATTTCGTTCTTCCACAATCTCAAAATCATTTCGTTTACGGAGCAACTCGACTACCTTTTCAATATCGTCAACAAACTGACACATCATTCTTAGTCCGGCTATATCTTGCATCTCTTCTTCTAACTTGTCAAGTGGAATAGACTTTTGATTTGCTTTATCTAGTATACTGGCAATGGGCTTTACCCTACCTGTGACAAATTCAATGGGAGAATGATTGGATTGCAACTCAAATTGACGTCGCATCCCCTTTAATTTTATTTTCAATTCATCGACTGCCTGTTTATATGGAGATAAAAAATTTTCCCAGTGTTTCAACACACAAATCCCACCTATTCAAATACAACTTCTACTTTGCTTACCATCATTTCTCCGTAATTGCTATTCCCTTTAATATTTTCAATCAGGTAAGTCAATTCTTCTCGGAACTGTGTAAGTTGAATTTCTTCACTTCCATTTGTAATTACCACGGGGAGGGATTCAGTTATTACCATTTTCATGTCATTCCAAACGGTATCAGGTAAAGCAATATATGTATAGTGATCGTCCTTTTCTAATAAATAAATAAATGAAAGATTGTCTGAGTCTACGAGCATTTGCCCACTTGCTTTATATTCATTCAGTGACTGATCTTTTTCTATTTCCAAAAGAACCCTATTATTTTCTTTTAGAATTACATTTTGTATTGTAAATCGCTTGTTCATTGTCTTAATTCTCTCCTTCCAAATACATTAATTATTTTATCATACCAATTGCTATTATACTAAAAATTGTCTTCTTCCGTTCATAGAGAGATAATAAAGTTGCAATAAATTTTTAATTGATATAGCTATACAGAAAGGACTCACAAAATATGTCACAAAATATTGAAATTGAATTTAAAAATATGTTAACAAAAGAGGAATTTATTCAAATAAAATCCCATTTTCAGGTTAAATCCTCTGATTTCGTTAAACAAGAAAATCATTATTTCGATACATTGGATTTTGCTTTAAAAAGCAATGGGTGTGCGCTTAGAATTCGCGAAAAAAAAGGGCGTTTTGAAATGACATTAAAACAACCTCATCCAGAAGGTTTACTTGAAACAAACCAAATATTGAGTGATGAACAAGCGAATATCCTTCTTAATGGCGGTCAAATAATGGACGGGATCGTTAAAACTCAAATTTTAACCTTGAACGTGAATACTGATGATATTCAATATTTCGGCTCACTTATTACAGATCGAGTAGAGTTTCCTTATTTAGAGGGTCTACTCGTCTTGGATTTCAGTTCCTATTTAAATGTCCAAGATTATGAGGTAGAATATGAAGTGTCGAATCGAGACATTGGTGAATCCACTTTTTTAAACTTACTTTCAAAACTAAACATTCCAATTAGAAAATCAAAAAATAAGGTTAGACGCTTTTATGAAGAAAAAAAGCGCCAACAGCTTATTGAATGATGAGGAGAAATTGCAATGGATGTCAATCAATTAAAAATAAGGTTAGAATTGCAAGCATTGCAAAATTTTGCTTCGAACAAAACGAAATCTACTCAAAACACCTTATTTACAGACCTTTTCAATAACCTTTTACGGGAAAATACACAATCGCTACCATTCATTTCGTCAGAACATAGTGAAACTCAAACATCAAAACAAAGTGACGCTCAGGAATTCTTAACCTCAACTACTCTACTACCCATTCAATTGACTAAGCTTTCAAATTCAGTTGAAAACTATGATGACTTGATTATACAAGCATCTGAAAGATATCAAGTACCTGCTAAACTTATAAAGGCTGTCATTCAACAAGAGTCAAATTTTAATCCCAATGCAATCAGCTCTTCGGGCGCAGGTGGACTCATGCAACTTATGCCGAGAACAGCAGATGCACTAGGGGTACAAAATGTATTTGATCCTATGCAAAATATTATGGGTGGAAGTCTTTATTTAAGTCAGATGCTTAAAAAATATAATGGGAATACAGATTTGGCACTTGCCGCATATAATGCTGGACCTGGAAATGTTGATAAATATGGAGGGATTCCTCCATTTGAAGAAACAAAAAACTATGTTTCTAGTATTAAAAGTAGATATTTATCCTAATCCATCATAACCGTACCTTATTATGGTGGATTTTGAGATGAAGAAATTCCGTTAAAACCCTTTCCTTCTTTTGCCATCAAGGCGATTTGTTTGTGATATAAAATTTTGCTTGTTAAAATAGAAGATAGTTATTTAAACATTATACAAGCATGATTAATATTTACATGATGATAATTTATTTTTATTAGATGTCATACTAAAGCTAAAGGGGTTTTAATTTATGGTCGAGAAAATGCCTACTCCGTACGATACGATAGGTGTAGAAACGCTAAACCATTTGATCCATGCATTTTATCGCCGTGTTGGAAAACATCCTAATCTCGCTCCCATTTTTCCTGATGATTTAACTGAAACGGCTCGAAAGCAAGAACAATTTATGACTCAGTTCTTAGGCGGACCCCCTTTATATACAGAGGAGCACGGTCACCCAATGTTAAGAGCCCGACACATGCCTTTTGAAATTACACAAACTAGAGCAAAAGAGTGGCTACAATGTATGGAAGATGCCATGGATGAAGTCGGTTTATCAGGTTCAATACGAGACTTTTATTTTTCCAGGCTAGTCCAGACAGCCGAGCATATGATTAATACAGATGAAAACATACAAATGAAAGGTGAGAGACTGTGACAAACCAAGAAGCATTAACATTCAATACTGCTTCCTTCCCCTGTCACTGCAATGAAAATAAGCCACTAGAAATATACATGTTCATTGATCCCCTTTCTCCTGAGTGCTGGGCACTTGAACCGAACATGAAAAAGCTTCACATCGAATATGGAAAATATTTTAGGATTAAGCATGTTATTAGTGGACAAATAGCTTCACTGAACATGGGTAGAAAACACAAATTTGAAAATATGGCAGAACGATGGGATAAAACAGCCAGTCGATTCGGAATGTCATGTGATGGCAGCTTATGGTTAGATAATCCAATTTCCACACCATATTTAGCGTCAATTGCCATTAAAGCCGCTGAACTTCAGGGAAGGAAGGCAGGAATTCGTTTTCTTCGCAAATTACAGGAAATGATTTTTCTTGAAAAGCAAAACATTTCTACTTTCGGGGTATTACGTGCCTGTGCAGAAAATGTTGGCTTAGATGTGGATGAATTTATTTCAGATATTCATTCGAATAGTGCAGCAAAAGCATTTCAATGTGACTTAAAAATTACATCCGAAATGGAAGTTACAGAAATTCCAACACTTGTTTTCTTTAATGAAAATATTGAAGATGAAGGAATTAAAATAACTGGACATTATCCGTACGATGTATATGTTCAAATAATTGAGGAAATGTTACAAGAGGAACCCGTCCGATCAAGCCCACCTCCTTTAGAAGTCTTTCTAAAACATTTTGATTTGGTAGCTTCAAAGGAAATTGCCGTTGTATATAATAAGTCTATTCAAGAAGTTGAGCGTGAATTAAAAAAGCTTCAATTAAAACATCGGGTTGAAAAAGTTCCAGCGAAATATGGAACATTCTGGAGATTCATAGCACAAGAATAAACCTTCCCCATTAAACAAAGTTTTTTGGGGTTTTTTTACATAGAAAAAGACCTTGCTTCCGCAAGGTCTTTTTCTATTAAATACGAACAAAGGGGATGGGAGAAATTTTTTCACGGTCAAACAAAGGGGTACATGTTTGCTTGTGATCAACTTCACGCTATAAATATATCATGCCAGAATGGGTCTGACAATACGTTTGAATTTCATTTCACACAATTGTCAAAATTCCAGTCCTATTATGGCCTCATCAAACATATAAATGACAACAAATCAATGATATATGTTACACATTTAAACTTTTTTTGAGGTGAATGGTGTGAAGAAAATATATATAATCTTTTTTGTTTTATTTTTTGTTTTTTCCTTTTTCTTGCAATTACTAGGTTTAATTGAACTGGTGCCTCTCTACATTACTTCTCCTATTTTATTTTTTTCGCTTTTTTTAATCCTCTTTTATTTGAATAATCGAAAGAGATTTAAGGGGTTTTAACTGATTATTGTCCCTCAGGAAAAAGGAGCTGAATTCAGCTCCTTTTCATTTGTCTAGCTCAGTCGCCAACGACTCTTTGTTGTACGGCCAATTATAACAACTGTTCTAACTCTGTTAATTTCTCATCAAATACTTTACAAGCATCTAGAATTGGTTTATTACTTGTCATGTCAACGCCTGCCTTTTTCAATACTTCAATAGGATAATCAGAGCTTCCTGCTTTCAAGAAATTAATATACCGTTCAACCGCTGGTGCACCCTCAGTTAAGATTCCATTACTTAAAGCAGCTGCCGCACTAAAACCAGTTGCATATTGATAGACATAGTAATTGTAGTAGAAATGAGGAATACGGGACCACTCTAAGCCAATTTCTTCATCAATGACCATATCTTCTACACCGTAATACTTTTTATTTAATTCATAATAATCTTTTGTTAGGCTATCAGCTGTTAATGCCTCACTATTTTGTGCTTTTTGATGAATTAAATGTTCAAACTCTGCAAACATGGTTTGTCTAAAAACAGTACCTCTAAAGCCTTCCAAATAATGATTTAATAAATAAATTCGCTTTTGCTCATCATTAATGGTCTTTAATAAATAATCATTTAATAACGATTCATTCGTAGTTGAAGCTACTTCTGCAACAAAAATGGAATAGTTACCATATGGATAAGCCTGAGTTTTTCTCGTGTAATAACTATGAACAGAATGACCAAACTCATGTGCAAGGGTAAATAAATTATTGACATTGTTCTGCCAATTCATTAACACATATGGATTCGTTCCATAAGAGCCAGATGAATAAGCACCACTCCGCTTTCCTTTATTTTCATGAACATCAACCCAACGATTTTCAAAACCCTCTTTTAATACATTTATATACTCTTCACCTAGTGGCGAAAGACCGTTTAGAATGATTTCCTTTGCTTCTTCATAACCGATTTCCATTTTCACATCTTTCACAAGCGGTGTGTACAAATCATACATATGTAACTCATCTAAACCAAGCACTTTTTTCCGAAGCTTGATGTAACGATGTAATAATGGCAATTGATCACTGATCGTACTCACAAGATTTTCGTATACACTTTCAGGAATATTATTTTCAGAAAGTGCCCCATGACGTGCAGACGAATAATTTCTTACTCGTGCATAAAAGTTATCCTTTTTGATGTTTCCACTCAAAGTACTAGCGAACGTATTCCGGAATTTTCCATAGGTTTCATAAACAGCATGAAACGCATCACGGCGCACCCTTGGATCGGCACTCTCAAGAAACCGACTAAAACGCCCATGTGTGACTTCCACTTCTTCTCCATTTTCATCCTTTATTACTGGGAAGGCAAGATCAGCATTGTTTAACATGCCAAAGGTATTTCCTGATGCTCCAAATACGTCAGAAGCCTCTGCGAGCAATGCTTCCTGATCAGCGGACAAAACATGTGGCCTTTGTAGATTTATTTCATCTAAAGAGTGCTCGTACAACTTTAATTCTACTTTCTCAGATAAGAAATCTTTTAACCTTCCTTCATCAATGGACAAGAGTTCCGGAACGATAAAAGCAAGATTACTCGCTGCCTGTGAATAAAGGTTCTTCATACGATCATCTAGACCTTGATAAAACGAATTCGTCGTATCTTGATCATATCGCATATGAGAATAGGCATATAGCTTTCCAAGCCGCTCCAATAATTGATCCTGATATTGCAAAGCATCATAAAGAATGTCTGCACTTTCACTTAATTTCCCTTCAAACTCTTTAACTGCAGGAAGGAGTGCCTTCACTTCTTGAAATTCCTTTTCCCAACTTTCATCACTTACAAAAATATCCTCTAATCTCCATGTATCCTCGACTGCAATCTCACTTCTTGACGGAAGTTTATTTACTGCTGCTTCATTTGCCATCATAATCCTCCATTCATACTTTCAATTACCCAAAAGGGATAATAGTATCTTCTCTTAGTTTACCGCAATTCCCTTCCATTTTAAAAAGTTAACACTTTTAGTATATGTTGGAAGAGTCCTTTTCATTTGCTCCATCAACTAAAAAGAATCGGAGCAAATTCTTTATAAAAGGAATCCTCCATTTCAAGTTGTAAAACTAAATGTTCTGGTACGATAAGTTTCCTTTTTATGCGAAACGTATTCGGATTCAGTGCTACCAACACATCTAATCGTGCTAATAAATGAAGATATTCTGCTAATGGAAGTGTAGGACTGATATGAGGGACTAATGGAAGTGTACGCAATTTAATTTGCGTCTTATGAACGCGTTGCATAAAACTACGGTAAACCGTGCTAAATGTTAAGATCTCTCCAGCATTTTTTTGATGAAGGTGGTCTTTAAACAAATACGCTTGCCATATAAGAGGTGCCGTTTCGATTACTGGAGCGTTTGGAACAGGTAAACCAATAAAAGAAGGTAGCAATGTACAGTTTAAGGAGGCATAATACATTTCTCTCAAAAATTCATTTTGATGATAGCCTTGTAGATGAACGTTTGACTTTTGTGAACGTATCTCTTTTTTCCAATCTGCGCTATTGAAAGAATTAGAAATAGACGATGGATTTAGTAACTGTTCAAAATCAATCTGTTGCATGGGAATAATTGAAAATTGAGTGAGAGCATTTTTAGAAGATAAAGGTGTTATATTCCGTAAGAGGATAAATGTTTTTAAAGTGGAACAGTATGCTGGGAGAATCCACTGTCCTGCGAGGCTTTTTGTAAGAAATAAATAATCGAAGTTTGAAAGAGAAATTTTCTTTTCTCCTTTTCGTTTAATATTTTTTCCACCCATAATCCAAAAAGGAGTCGTTTTGTTTAGTTGATACCCCTTTGTTCTCTTGATCATTAACTCGGGTGGAATCGCGGAACATTGAAATTCAAGTGCGTAATTCTTTTTATCATAGGATACCCCGATATCTGGACGTTGCCGAATACTAGGATAAAAGGGCTCTAATTCTGGACAAAGCTTCTGATTATTGAGCCATTGAAATAATTGGAGCTTCCCTGCAAGATGGTATTCAGATTCTCTTTCATAACTTTCAACACAGAGTGAACCTTTTTGATGAGCGAAATGTTCCATTCGTTGAGTACCTATTTTCATCATCACTTTTTCTTTGCATTCTGGGCATTGAAACTCCTGATCTTCTCGTATCCTCCTTAATTTCTCTTTCGGGAGCCTTGGCAGCAAACTAAACGGTGTTCCATCTTTTTTGACAGCAGTCAACATAAACTCTCTCTCCTTTCTATGAATACATTCGCTATTATCGAATGTATTCCTTCTCTTAATTTAAAAAATCCGTCCTAATTGAACGGATTCTTTAAAGAAGTGGAGAGAGTAGCCGGGATGTGGACTCTAATAGACGGTACCCCAAATGTCTTTTCTGAAAAACTTCATAATTAATTTCTTTGGAACTACGTAGATCATTCACGTATTCGCTCACCAATTTTTTCGTACTTTCAGTCCTATATAGAAATACATTTACTTCAAAATTCAAATGAAAACTTCTCATATCCATATTGGACGTTCCAATTGAAGCAAGTTCATGATCCACAATGACAATTTTGCTATGCATAAAGCCTTTTTCATATTCATAAATTTTTACGCCAGCTCCTAATAAATCTGGAAAATAAGAGCGCGAGGCATGAAAAACAATTCGTTTATCTGGATTCTTCGGAACAAGTAACCGTACATCAATTCCGCTTAATGCCGTAATTTTCAAGGCGGAAAATATATCCTCGTCTGGGATAAAATACGGAGAGGCAATCCAAACGGATTTCCTTGCTGAAGTGATCATAGCGAAAAAAATATTTTTAATCACACTGTACTCATTATCCGGCCCGCCGGCAATTAACTGAACTCCTCCATGCTCATTTTCTTTAAGTAGCGGTGATAAATACTCTGGCCTTAATAAACTTTTATCCGTCATATAATACCAGTCCTGTAAGAAAATTAATTGCAAGGATCGAACGGCTTCACCGATTAACATTAAATGCGTGTCACGCCAAAAACCGTAATTCTCATCACGACCTAAATATTCATCGCCAATATTTAACCCGCCAACAAACCCCAGGCTTCCATCAATCACGATAATTTTCCTGTGATTACGGAAGTTGAATTTACTATTCAAAAAAGGTAGTCTCACTGGGCCAAATAGAACCATTTCAATTCCCGCTCTTTTTAGATCGTTAATATAGTGATTCGAAAGTTTCCAAGAACCGACTGCATCATACAAAAAACGGACCTTTACACCTTCTCGAGCTTTTTGAATAAGAATAGATTTTATCTTATTTCCAATTTCATCATCTCGAACCGTATAATATTCAAGGTGAATATGATGAACAGCTCCTTCTAATGCCTCTAGTATATGTTTAAACGTCTCTTCTCCATTTGCCAATACTTTTGTATCCGTCCCAAACGAAATCGGGCTGTTTCCTAATTTTCGCGCCAAAAAAAAGAGCTTTTTTTGATGCGTCCCTGTTTGATTTATTTTTCTCTCACTAAAAGGATCTTGCCCTTCATGTTGCATAAAGGTTTGTTTATCAAGAAAATATTTTTTTCGAAACATTTTTTCCTTTCGATAATTACGACCAAACAAAAGATAGAAAATAAACCCAACTAATGGGAAACCACCCAGAACGATAAGCCATGTTAAGGTTTGTGTAGGATGGCGATTTTCAAGAAAGATCACAAATCCTATCACCATGACTGTCAAAGAAATCAAAATACTAAAATATCCAAATAATCCACTAATATTTTTCATATAAGTATCAATCAAATATAGAATAGTAGCGACGATCATGAGGAAAAGAGTAACTTTAACCGTATTTTTCATTCCTACCTCCAGCGAAAAAGCCAAATGCACCTTGGCGGATCTGCACCCAGATTTTACATTAGCTTGCTCATAAATTTCCTTTAAAAATCAAAAGCATCACCCGTTAGACAAAAAATCTTTATCAAACTTTGTCCTTCGTAAAAAAACCGACTCCCACGTAGGAATCGGTATCATTATTTAAAGTGCTTTCTAATTTCAGGAAATACATTTGAGTCAATGATCAATTTACCATATTCCTCAATTCGATAAATGGTCAAAGGAGTTTCATTTCCATACTCAAGGAGAACACTTAATATTGTATCAATTTTATTTTCTTCGTATTCATCCTCAGAGAATTCTGTATATAAATAATAATTTCCTTCAAAGAAATATAGTTTCGTTGCCAACTCATCTAAACCATTCCGTTTTGAAAGGGAAATTAAATCCTCAAAGTCTTGAAATTTCAAGAGAAAATCCATAGGATCTTCATAATTGGAATCCAGATCGTCTTGTGAGCTAAAATGGGATTGTAAAAGATCTTCCATTCGATCATCAGCAGATAAATCTCCGAACTTATCTTCAGATAACGGAAGTTCCAACTTGTGACCGTCTTTTGAAAGCTGAGCTTTTGTAACGAGGATCTCTAACCCTTTATCCAGCGCTTGTACTTGAATCCAAAGAGGTCCTTCGACCATAAAATCCTCTTCACGATGTACCTCATCCATCATTTCCCAGAAAAGTTCTTCACTGCGATCGCGATTGTACCAAATTTCTTCACGATCAAACCCTCTTTCCTCCATATCGATGTAAGAAATGTAGAACTTCACGGTATGATCATTAATACGCTCAATTTCCATATAGCAACACTCTCCCTTCCTGCTTTGGTTGAAGGGACAAAATACCCCCGTACAGACAACTAAACCATTTTCTCCCTTTATTTATTTATGCTCTTAACTCATGTTGCATACTTTTTTTTACCTTGTACTCATATTTTATGATAAAAAATCAATAAAGGGAATTAAAAAGACACAAGTTTCATAAAACCATTATGTGCCTATTTATCTTAACCTGTATTGTAGCAAAAACAACGTGAATTGAAAAGAAAAAGGCCAATCTCTCCCACCACATTCACGTATTCATTCTTTACTTCACAAATGCCTTCTTTCAGTCCTGAATTAGGGCCCCATGTATTTTGCATAATAGGATTTGGCTATTAACTGTATCATTCGTACCATGGACAAGCACTCGACCCTCTTTAAAGATACATTTATTAAGCATGAATAGCATATATATATTTTATCTTTTAATGAAATTATGTAAAATAAATAATATATTAAAATTTTATCTATAATGTTTAAAATAAAAGGTTCATTCAAACATTTGAAAGAAGTGACGTACACGATGGATCTTAGAGGATTTTACATTATATATTTATATAAAAAAAGCAGGCTCATTTTTACTGAGCCTGCCTTTTTAATTTACAAGTCGTTGCGCTTCAAGTAGTTGGAAAGTACGAACCCTTCTTGGAAGAAATCTTCTAATCTCATCCTCGTTATAACCTACTTGTAATCTCTTTTCATCTATGATTATGGGTCTCCGTAATAATCCGGGATTATCTTGAATCAATTGAAATAAATCGTGCAATGGCAATGTTTCAAGATTTACATCAAGTTTTTGAAAAGATTTGGAACGAGTAGAGATAATCTCATCCGTACCATCTTCAGTCATACGAAGAATTTCTTTTATCTCGTCAATGGATAATGGTTCTGAAAAAATATTTCTCTCTTTATACGGAATATCATGTTCTTCTAACCACGCTTTGGCTTTTCTACACGACGTACAACTTGGTGATGTGTATAATGTTACCATTAAAATCCACTCCCTCTTCAATAGAATCTATAATATATTTGTAAAATATTTTGTTTATTTGTCGATTATTAAATTAAAATGACTTTAATTAAGTAATTTATATTGTTTATTATACACCATTAAATATTGTTTTGGTATCCTTTTTTTTAAAAAGATTTTTAATTAATCAAATTATTATTTGTTTCATTTTACAACTGAAACTACTCTTATAAGACGTTTTAGAAAGCAAAAAGTTTCACTTTCAGGGTATCTTTTTCAAGAATTACGAAAAAATCGATCAAATTGAGGTTAAATGAGCCAAATCAAGAAGTAATACATAGATTAAATCTGTCATATCTTTGTTTCCATCTTATTTTCTATTGTCAATTTTCTAACTATTTTGCAAAATGAGGTTTACATTGATCTATTCACTTTTTAATATATTTTAGGTGAAATTTATACAAGAATAATATTAAATTCTCAATTAATGAGCAAACACTGAAAATCGACAAATTATTTTTCGAATATTACATCTATTTTTAGACAGATGATTGTAAACTCCTTTAAATAGTGAGAAAATTTAGATATAATAAAGATTGGATTCATATACTTTTAAGGTCAACGAAAATTCGTGAAAAGGAGGTCAAAAATGACTGGTTTTTTTATAGATTTTATAATTGTGGCTATCCTTATTATAGCTATAACAGCTACAAATGGCGTAATACTTAATGGAATTGGCACAAAACTATTTGGTGGAAAAAAAGCGCTAGAATTTGTTCATCAATCCAATAGAATGCAAACAGATTGGAAGAATGTTGGTGGAAAAAAACGATCTCAAAAATGAGATCGTTTTGTTAGTTTGAATACTTCGCTTTTAATTCTTCATATTCCTTCTCAGAACAAAGTACAAAATGGTTTGCCCTAATTTCACGCATTTCCAACTGTTCATCTGCTTCATACTCATATAAAGCAGGGTCATACGTTATCCTCGTACGTGTTCTTTCTGTATCTGGATCTGGCAATGGAATAGCAGATAATAATGATTGAGTATATGGATGCATAGGATTCTCGTACAAATCATCTGCATTTGCTAATTCGACTAACTTTCCAAAATACATGACCCCAATTCGATCACTTATATACTTAACCATTGATAGATCATGTGCAATAAATAAATAAGTTAATCCTTGCTCTCGTTGAAGTTTTTTCAATAAATTAACCACTTGTGCCTGAATCGAAACATCAAGTGCTGAAATCGGTTCATCCGCAATAATAAAATCAGGTTTAACGGCTAATGCACGGGCAATACCAATCCGTTGCCTTTGTCCACCTGAAAATTCATGTGGATATCGATTTGCATGTTCTTTATTTAATCCAACTGTTTCTAACAGTTCGTAAACTCGTTCCATTCTTTCCTTTTTGCTGTTTACCAATCCATGAATATCAATACCTTCTGCAATAATATCGGCTACAGTCATACGTGGATTTAATGAAGCATATGGATCTTGGAAAATCATTTGCATTTTGCGGTTGAATTTTTTTAAATCAGCTTTAGACTTTTTACCATGAACATCTTCACCGTTAAATAGAACCTGTCCATCTGTTGCATCGTATAATCGAATAATACTTCGTCCAGTAGTGGATTTTCCACAACCAGATTCCCCAACAAGGCCTAATGTTTCCCCTTTATAAATATCAAAAGAAATACCATCAACTGCTTTAACCATATTTGGTTTACCAACATTAAAATATTGTTTTAGATTTTTAATTTCTATTAATTTCTCAGCCATTACTTTTTACCCTCCTCTACTAAAACAGGTTTTTCGAAAGTGGAGGATAATTTTCGGATGCGCCGTTTTACAGACTCCGGTGGTTCCACTTCTGGTGCATCCGGATGAAGAAGCCATGTTCTCGCAAAATGAGTATCAGAAATTTGAAACATTGGTGGTTGCTCCTCAAAATCAATGGCAAGTGCATACTGATTTCTTGCAGCAAACGCATCTCCTTTTGGAGGATTTGTTAAATCAGGTGGTGTACCAGGTATGGCATCAAGCTCCACATCATCATCATTATCGAGACTAGGCATCGATGCAAGCAATCCCCATGTGTAAGGATGCCTGGGATCGTAAAAAATTTCATCTACTGTTCCTGTCTCAATAATCTGACCTGCATACATAACAGCAACGCGATCGGCTACATTTGCCACAACCCCTAGATCATGGGTAATAAAAATAATTGATGTTTCCATTTTCGCTTGCAATTCTTTCATTAACTCAAGAATTTGGGCTTGAATGGTCACATCCAAAGCAGTTGTAGGTTCATCAGCAATCAAAAGCTTAGGACTAGCAGCCAAAGCAATCGCAATCATGGCCCGTTGTCTCATCCCACCAGAAAATTCATGTGGATATTGGTTTACCCTTTTTTCTGGAATTGGAATTCCGACCAATTTCAGTAGCTCTGTTGCTCTTTCTTTTGCAGAGCCTTTTGACATGTTTTGATGTTTCA
Source organism: uncultured Bacillaceae bacterium (assembly GCA_963765265.1). Lineage (GTDB taxonomy): Bacteria > Bacillota > Bacilli > Bacillales > Cytobacillaceae > Bacillus_BD. The sequence goes on along the minus strand of CAVXVN010000005.1, from coordinate 516,730 downwards.
TTAACACTTCCATAATTTGTGTACCCACTCTCATGGTTGGGTTTAAGGAAGTCATCGGATCTTGGAAAATCATGCTAATTTCTTTTCCACGAATCTTTTCCATTTGTTTTTCGGTTTTAGAAACAATATCTGTACCATTAAACAAAATTTGTCCACCTGTAATTTTACCAGGTGGTATCGGAATAAGTTGCATTAATGTTTGTGCCGTTACACTTTTTCCTGAACCAGATTCACCAACGATCGCTAATGTTTCCCCTTTATATAAGTCAAAAGAAACACCACGAACAGCTTGTACATCTCCCCCATACGTATGGAATGAGACGTGTAAATCCTTGACTTCTAATAATTTTTCCATATTCTCACTCCTATTTACGTGATCGTGGGTCTAGAGCATCTCGTAAGCCATCACCAATAACATTAAATGCAAATATAGTTAAACATATAAACGTTGCTGGAAAGAGTAAACGCCATGGAAAATACCTTAATGCAGGTAGTCCATCTGACGCCATGGTTCCCCAGCTTGCTATAGGTGGAGTTAATCCTAATCCTAGAAAACTTAGGAAAGCTTCAGTGAAGATGGCTGACGGAATCGTTAATGTCATTGTTACGATAATGGGTCCCATCGCATTTGGAATTAAATGTTTGCTCATGATTCTGGATGTACCTGCCCCAAGTGTACGTGATGCTAATACATATTCTTGGTTTTTCAACGAAAGAACTTGTCCACGAACAATACGTGACATATTTACCCAACCTGTGATTGACATTGCCAAGATCATTGTGCTCACATTTGAACCTAGTACAACCATAAGTAAAATAACAAGTAATAAATAAGGGATTCCAGCTAATACATCCGCAGCACGCATCATATACTCGTCGATTCGACCACCTTTATACCCAGCAATTCCGCCCCAAAAGACGCCAATTGTTAAATCAATCAATGCTGCTGCAATACCAATAAATATAGAAATCCGAGCACCTTCCCAAGTACGTGTAAACACATCACGCCCCAAATCATCTGTTCCAAACCAATGGTCAGAAGATGGGGGTTGATTCTTATTCACTAAATCATTTGATGCATAATCATAACCTGTCATATAGGGTCCAAAGATTGCCATGATGATTAATAAAATGAGAAGAACAACACCAACCAAGGCAAGCTTGTTTTTCCGAAATCTATAAAATACATCTTTCCAAAAAGAAAGACTAGGCTTTGAAATTTTTTCAACTTCTGAATTTTGAGTGCCAACTACTATAAATCGATCCTTTAGTTCCATTGTTTATTCTCCTTTCTTTCCGCCATTTAATTTAATGCGCGGGTCTATAAGCCCATATGCAATATCGACAAGGAGAATACATACAAGTAGGATAATACTATAAAAAGCAGTTATTCCCATAATGACAGTATAATCACGATTCGTAATACTCGTAACAAAATGTGAACCTAAGCCTGGAATACCAAAAATTTGCTCGATCACAAAGCTTCCTGTAATAATTCCTGCCGAAAGGGGTCCCATATAGGAAACAACAGGTAGCATAGCATTTCGTATTGCATGTTTTATTGTAATAACACCTTTACTTAATCCTTTTGACTTTGCTGTTTTAATATAGTCATTTGCTAATACTTCAAGCATGGATGAACGAGTAAGCCGAGCTATATAGGCCATCGGGGAGGCTGCAAGTGCTAGCGCGGGTAATACGGTGTGCATAGGAGATTCCCATAAAGCTACAGGAAAAATCTGCATTTTGATTGCAAGGAAATATTGTAATAAAGTAGCAAGGATGAAGGATGGCATAGAAATCCCGAATACCGCTACAATCATAGCACTGTAATCTGGCCACTTATTTTGATTTAAAGAAGCAATAACACCTAATAGAACTCCAATAGCAACGGCAATAAGAATAGCTTCTGCTCCTAATGCCAAAGAAACAGGGAATCCATCATTAATTAAATCATTGACCGTTTGACTTTTATATTTAAAAGATGGACCGAAATCCCAATTAGCTATCCGAACTATGTAGTCCCAATATTGAGCATACCAAGGCTGATCTAAACCATAAAAAGCATTTAAGTTTGCTTCAATTTCAGGAGGTAATTTTTTTTCGGATGTAAAAGGGTTTCCCGGTGCCATTCGCATTAAAAAGAATGTTGCTGTGATAATCAGCCATAATGAGCCCAACATATACAACAAACGTTTTCCAATATATTTAGCCAATGTCAAACACCTCCAATTATTATTTTCAAAAGTACAAGTTTCCTAGATGAGGAACGTCGACATCAGCACTTTCTATGCAAGTCAACCCTCAAGAGTTTAGACCTCCTGTACTCATTTATTTTCAAACTTCGAAAAAATTAAATTTTATTCCCTTTTCAGAAAACGAAGGTATATGGGTCAATGCCCATATACCTTTCGTTATGAAATCATATATTATTCAAAGTATGCCCATTTAAATTGAACATCACCAAGACCAGATACGGCAACATCTTTTAAATTATCCGCTTGTACCCAGTTATTTGTATAGAAGTAAACTGGAATAACAGGCATTTCTTCCATAAAAATGGCTTCAGCTTGTTTTAACAGTTCTTGACGTTTCGCTGCATCTGCTTCTGTAGAAGATTGATCTAATAACGCTTGGAACTCTTTATTTTCCCAACCTGTATCATTATTTCCACCATCTGCAGAATAGTAAAGCTCAAGGAAGTTGATCGCATCGTTGAAGTCACCTAACCAACCCATACGAGCAATGTTGTAATCAAGTGCTGTGACTTTTTCAATGTATACTTTCCACTCTGAATTATCTAATGTTACTTCAACACCTAAATTTTTCTTCCACATATCTTGAACGGCTTGAGCAATCTTTTGATGTCCTTCATCTGTGTTAAATGAAAGGCCGATCGCTGGAAGTTCTGAAACATCTTTAAGCCCAAGTTCTTTTAAACCTTTTTGTAAATATTCTTTTGCTTTTTCTACATCGTTATCTTTGAAGTACCCTTTTTCATTTTCAGGGAACATCGTTGGAGGAACGATGGCCATTGCTGGCATTTGTCCACCTTGTGTAACATTGTCAATAAGTTCTTGACGATTGATGGCTAATGCAAATGCTTTACGAATATTTGCATTGTTGAAAGGTGCAACGGTTGTATTTAATTTGTAATTGTAAATACCTGCAATGGACTCTGTATGAAGTCTGCCTGCATCTTTAAGAGTTTGTAATGCATCTTGTGGTAGTTCTCCATTTGGCATACCTGCCCAGTCAAGTTCACCGCTATCAAACATTGATAATTCCGTATTTGCATCGTTTACCATGATCATTGTGATTGTATTTAATTTTACATTGTCAGCATCCCAATAATCTGCGTTCTTTTCTAATACAACTTTTTCTGAATGTGACCATTCTGTTAATTTGAAAGGTCCGTTCGTTGTATAGTTCTCTCCAGCATCATTTGCCCAGTCAGGATTTGCCTCAGCAATTTTGCTGTTAACTGGTAAATAAGTATAGAAAGCTGTTAGTTCTAAGAAGAATGGTGTTGGATTAACAAGCTTTACTTCTAAAGTCTTGTCATCAAGTGCTTTTACTCCAACAGCATCTGCACTACCTGTACCTTCGTTGAATGCTTGTCCACCTTCAAGATAATAAAGTTGGTAAGAATAAGAAGAATTGTTTGCAGGATCTAGCGCCCATTTCCAAGCATATTCAAAATCTTTTGCTGTTACAGGGTCACCGTTTGTCCATTTAGAATCACGAAGTGTGAATGTATATGTTTTTTGATCGTCAGAGATTTTAACATCTTCCGCAGCAGCTAATTCTGCTTTACCTTCTAGGTTAATTCTTGTTAATCCTTCAAGTACTTGACGAAGAACTGTCCCTGAAGTTGAATCCTCTGCTAAGCCAGGGTGTAAAGTTGGCGGCTCTGTTTTAATATTTATACTTAGATCTTGTGTAGCCTTTTCGCCATCTTTACTACTGCCTGCATTATTGCCCTTGCCAGCACATGCAGCTAGGAAAACGCTCAAAATAAGTATCATACTTAAAAAGAGTAATGATCTTTTTTTCATCATGTTACCTCCTCTATATTTTTCAACAAACAACATCCTACTGTTAAGTCAATAAAAACAAATGTACATCTACAATGTAATACTAGAATAGTGAAAATTTTTATCACAGGAGTATTTAATTTTTTTTATTTTTTATATAATAAAAAAAAACATCTGTTACTAGTAAAAAGTGAGAATATTTTAGTTTTTATAGAAAATATTAATACGTTGTAAAGATATTGTGTTGGTCATACATAATTATAATAAAATAATTTTATATATCAAGTAATACTTTTGTTTATTGTTTAATGAATTAGTATAATGACCTTTATAAATCACCTAAATAGTCGGATTCTCAATCATATTTATCATTAGTAAAAAAGAATGGTTCCTATTCATATTTTCAAAACTTGATTTTTTTGTATGATTACGTTATTTTATAAATATATGTACATACTTATATAAGAATATTAGCGGAGTCAATTTGAATTAGGGTAACAACATGGACCATTCGTCCCTAGATCAATAGGGTCGAATGGTTTTTTTGATTCTTACTTGTTAGACTATAGTCATCATACATATCAAAGAGCTTCATTTAATTAAGGATTCAAATAAGGAGGAAACGATCATGAAAACCATCTTTTCCGGTATTCAACCTAGTGGAACGATTACCCTTGGCAATTATATAGGTGCTTTAAAACAATTTGTTGAACTACAGGATGAATACAATTGCTATTTTTGCATTGTCGATCAACACGCCATTACGGTTCCACAAGATCCAATTGTATTACGTAAAAATATCCGTTCTCTTGCAGCATTATATTTAGCAGTGGGTCTTGATCCTGAAAAGGCTACTTTATTTATTCAGTCTGAAGTTCCAGCACATGCCCAAGCTGCATGGATGATGCAATGTATCTCGTATATCGGTGAACTTGAGAGAATGACGCAATTTAAAGATAAATCAGCAGGAAAAGATGCTGTCTCTGCTGCACTTTTAACATATCCACCATTAATGGTAGCCGATATATTATTATATAGTGCAGATCTTGTTCCAGTTGGAGAAGATCAGAAACAGCATCTAGAGCTAACAAGAGATCTAGCAGAACGATTTAATAAAAAATACAATGATATCTTTACCATTCCTGAGGTTCGGATTCCTAAGGTTGGGGCTCGGGTCATGTCTCTTCAAGATCCTTCAAAAAAAATGAGCAAATCAGATCCAAATCAAAAAGGGTTTATTTCTATGTTGGACGAGCCTAAACAAATTGAGAAGAAAATTAAGAGTGCTGTAACCGATTCAGAGGGTATTGTTCGATTTGATATCGAAAATAAGCCAGGCGTTTCGAATCTTCTTTCCATTTATTCTATTGTTTCAGGTAAGACAATAGCAGAGTTAGAAACTCTATATGAAGGAAAAGGCTATGGTGCATTTAAAGGAGACCTAGCCGAAGTTATCATAAATGCTCTCTCTCCTATTCAACAAAAATACAATGAGCTTATGGAATCAAATGAACTGGACGAGATCCTAGATAGAGGATCCGAGAAAGCCAGACTCGTTGCTAATAAAATGGTATCCAAAATGGAAAGGGCTATGGGCCTTGGACGAAAAAGGAGATAATCTCGTCTAGAAGATTCATTCCCAATACGTAAGTAAACATTAAAAGGAGGAGCTAAAATACAAGCTCCTCCTTTTAATTCACTATGTGGCCTTGTTCCATGTCCCATAGTTTTTCGAAAAATGGCTGGCCTTTAATTAAATTCTCACAAAAGATTTCGTGCTTACTACTCCAACCATATTTAGCTTGCTCAAATAGTTGCTCCCAAGCTTCAGCAAATTCAAGATGTTGAATAACTTGATATGAATCTGGACTCCACTCTGTGTACCAATAACGAACTTCTGCTACATTATTAGAAGTATATAGCTGGTCTAATGCCATAAATAATAGCTGCTTTAATTGTCTTTCTTTTCTTGTAAGCCCTTTCATTAATTCTTCCTTAGGTGATAAAATATGGGACTCCTTGCTCTGTGTTGGTTCATGTGTAAACGAATAATGAAGCGTTTCTTGATTTTCCAACATTTCAAATGCCAGTTGTTCTTGGCGCGGAATTAATCTGCTTTTTCGAATCGGAATCGAATATCCAATTGTATCGACAGCTAATATTCCTTTTCCATCTGAGACAACAAAACAATATTCCATCTGACTTCTCTCATGATTCTTTCGTAAAAATGCTTTTTGGTAAATATCATCCAATAGTTGTTGTGGTAGTTCTGCTAAGTCATTTTCTATGTAGTTAAAAAGAACAGTATCAATTTTCAACAGAGGTACTTGATCCAATAGTTCAACACCATCGTCTTTTCGCCATTCATGAAAATAACAAACGTTATAACCATTCTCTTCACCTTCAAACCAGTTAACCCAAACATCATGAAGATACAACATCTTTTAACCCCTCTCTTCCCATTAACTGTTTGTCAATCAGTATAGGCAGATGAGAGTTAAATTATTCCTTAAACTACATTTAAAACCTTATATTTATCCATTGAAACAAGAGTCCGAAAGAGAAAACAATTAAAATAAGGAATCCAGAACTTTCATAACTTCGTCTTCTTTTATCGTAAAAGTTTCTCGGAACGTAAAGCTTTTCTTTTTATATAATAGGTTAATGATTTGATAGCCTGCTGCATAGCCCATCAAATCTGGAAATCTCCCTTTTCCAAATAATATAGCATCATGTATAGGTTCCGTTTTTTTAGCTTGAAGGTTTTTCATTAAATACTTTTCCCAAAAATACTCCAGTTCTTCATTATTATAATATGAAGTCCATTTTGCATTATAGTTCTTCCCGCAGAATTTTGTTACGGCATATTCCGCAAAACCCTCCATTAGAATTGAATCTAATAAAGTAAATTCATGATACGGTTTTGTTAAATACTTGAGGCGACAAATATGATGATACTCATGTACAATAAGTGCTTCTAATTCTCTTACATCCAACAATGGAGTTAGAAAAAGAAACATTTTGTTTGCGAAAGATACTCCTGATTTATGATCTATTTTTGAGTATCTCGTTCTTCTCATTGGAAAAATATAGACCGGAATATCGGGTCCACTCCATTTTATTTTATATTTCAGATAAATATTTTCCACCTTTGACCAACTATCTTCATCTTTTAATTGATGAAATATTTCTCTTGATGTTGGATTAGGCTGATACATTCCAAATGAAACTAAATAATCATAAAGTTCAACTGCATCTTCCTTATTGGAGGATGAAACAAGCCTACTGCATATTTTTATCGGTTCATCAAAATGTTCTTCAAGCCAAATTTTCGTTTTTTCGATACTCACAATAATCCCTCCTCCCTAAAGTATGATAAGAAGGACTACTGTGTTAAAGAAATATCCAATAATAGCACAAAAAAACCACATCATTTATTAAATGATGTGATCATTAAGAACTCACATTTAGTGTAATGGTATGTTTTGTTGTATGTGTGTCTTTCTTCTGTTTAAGTCGATGTCCACATCCGCATTGCACGGAATGTTTAAGTTCAATTTGTGGTTGTTTACAAATCGGACAAATCATTCTTCTTCACCTGCTTTTCTGTCTCTCCCCATGCAGTCATTACAAATTCCATAAAACTGGAGCTGGTGATTTTTAATTTTAAATTTCGATAAATCTTGTGCAAAAGCTTCCACTTCTTTTAATTGCGGATAATAAAAGTCTTCAATTTTACCACAATTCGAGCAAATAATATGGTAATGCTCTTCATCTTTCCATTCGAATTTACTTAAACCTTCTCCAAACTGGAGTTCCTCTACTATTCCCATTTTTACAAATAACTTGAGATTATTATAAACAGTCGTAATACTGACAGATGAAAACTGCCTCCCCAGTTCATTAAAGATTTCTTCAGCAGTCCAGTGCTGCTTAGATTTTTTTAGAATAGATATCATTTCCTGCCTTTGCGGCGTAATACGAATTTGCTCTTTTTTGAGAAGACTGATGATCTTTTCCATTTCCATCAACATCTTTCTTATTAATTAGCTTTGTTCAAGCATTTTCAACAAACAAAGCTTTTTATCCTAGTACCGACTATGATTACTGATCACATGATCTAATTAATTATTTGATTCCTACTATTATTATATACTTTTGTATTTTATAGTCAATGTTAATTTATAATAATTATCATCTCTAAATATCATTTCATGTGTAGTTTAATCTAGTTTATCAACAATATTCAATAAAAAAACAAGCTACACATGTATAGCTTGTTTTACCTATATATATCTATTCAAACTTTTTAAAAACGATTGTTGCGTTATGTCCACCAAAACCTAGAGAATTGCTTAGTGCTACGTTAATATCTTGCTTTCTAGCTTCATTTGGCACATAATCCAAATCACACTCTGGATCTGGGGTGTGATAATTAATCGTTGGAGGAATGATCCCTTCCTTAATCGAAAGTACTGAAATGATTGCTTCCACTCCACCTGCAGCACCTAATAAATGTCCAGTCATTGATTTTGTTGAACTAATAGCAAGTTTTGTTGCATGATCTTCAAAGACTGATTTAATAGCCGCTGTCTCAAACTTATCATTATATCCTGTGCTTGTTCCATGGGCATTGATGTAATCAATTTCTTCAGGCTTTAGACCACCATCATTGATTGCCATTTTCATGGCACGCGCTCCACCTTCACCACCTGGCGCAGGTGCCGTAATATGATAGGCATCTCCTGTTGAACCATATCCAACAATTTCTGCATAAATATGTGCACCACGTGCTAAAGCATGTTCCAATTCTTCTAAAACAATAATTCCAGCACCTTCTCCAAGAATAAAGCCATCACGATCTGCATCAAATGGACGACATGCTGTTTTTGGATCAGGATTTGTACTTAATGCTGTATTCGCACAGAAACCGGCAACTGACATATTTGTAATAGGGGCTTCTGCTCCGCCAGTAATCATGGCAATGGCATCTCCACGCTGAATGACTTTAAAAGCGTCTCCAATGGAATTGGTTCCTGTTGCACAGGCTGTCACTGTACACGAATTAACCCCCCTTGCACCAAGGGTAATCGATACCTGTCCTGCAGCCATATCAGGAATTAACATTGGAACAAAGAATGGACTTACTCTACGATACCCTTTTTGTAAAAAGTTATTATGTTGAGTCTCAAATGTTTCCATCCCACCAATTCCTGATCCGATCCAAACACCAATTCTTTCTGAATTTTCTTCATTAATGTCTAGATCTGCATCCTTCACCGCCATAATAGAAGCAGCTACAGCAAATTGTGCAAATCGATCCATTTTTCGAGCATCTTTTTTATCTAAATATGCAGTTGGATCAAAATCTTTTACCTCTGCAGCGACTTTTGCTGGAAAATCATCTGCGTTTACTCTTGTTAGTGGACCAATTCCTGATACACCACTTACAATATTATTCCATGTTGTTTCAACATCATTTCCAAGTGGTGTTATAGCACCCAATCCTGTCACAACGACTCTACGTTTTTCCATTTCCATTCACTCCTTTACTATACCTACAAATTGAACCAAAACGGTTTATCCTTATCTATTTAACGACCCCAACGCATACAAATGGCACCCCAAGTCAAACCTCCGCCAAATCCGACCATTACAATCACATCATCGTCTTTAATTTTACCTGCTTCCCACTCTTCAGCCATAGCGATTGGAATGGAAGAAGAAGATGTATTTCCATATTTTTTAATGGTTTTAGACATTTTTTCTTCTGGTAATCCTAAGCGTTGCCTAGAAGCCTCCATAATACGAATATTTGCTTGATGCGGAATAAGGAAATCAACATCTTCCTTTTGAAGACCTGCTTTTTCAATTACATGAACAGAGCTTTCAGCCATTTGTCGAACGGCAAACTTAAACACTTCTCGACCATTCATAATGATAAATTCATCTTGATATAAATGTTTTGCACCTGTTCCATCTGCTCCAAGTTCAAATGAAAGAATACCTCTTCCTTCTGAAACACGCCCCATTACGACAGCACCAGCACCGTCACCAAATAACACTGCTGTATTGCGATCGTTCCAGTCTGTAACTTTCGAAAGTTTCTCTGCTCCTACGACAAGGACATACTTATATGAATCACTTTCAATAAATTGTTTTGCTGTAATCATTCCATACATAAAGCCTGCACATGCAGCACTTACATCCATTGCAGCTGCATTTTTTGCCCCTATACGTTCTTGTAACATACATGAGACGGATGGAAATGGATGATCTGGTGTAACCGTTGCAACAAGAATTAAACCGATTTCTTCAGCTGAAATTTGAGCATTTTCTAGCGCCTTCACAGCAGCTTCGTAAGCTAAATCAGATGTATTGGTCTCATCATCAGCAATTCTCCGCTCTTCAATTCCTGTTCTTGTTCTAATCCATTCATCATTTGTATCAACTATTTTTTCCAAATCATGGTTTGTTAATATTTTTTCAGGTAAACATCTACCAATTCCTAATATTCCTGCGTTCATCATGCCAACTCCTTTATATTTTTGCTTTCTTTATTTTAAGGAAAATCTCTTCCTTTATCCCATTGATTTTGCTTGTTGCTATTGCTAAACGTATATGTGACAACAAAGTTAAACATCAGCAGAGCTGGTTACTGTAATAATATCTTTAATATCAATTATTATGACTTGGTACTAATTTTAACCTATAAAGTAGTTTTTTCGCAACCTAATCAGCAAAGAAATTGCTTACTTATCTTTTTTTCAAAAAGAATGAAGGCAATTGTCTACGCTTTTTCCATATTGTTTCATAATTTAATAATGGAAATAATATAAGGGGAGGGAATTATAATGGATCAGAAACCAAAATCAAAAAACACGAATGATCGTCGTGAGGATTCATTTCATTTATTCATGTTTGGTAATAGAGGGGTAGAAGCAAAAGCAGATATCAAGAATGATCAAGAACGATTCAAAGAGCACTGAAGAGAATGCTGATGCAGAGAATCACTTTTCTAGAGATGATTGGTTTTTAGGAAAACGGAATCATGAAAGGGGCAAAGAAAACAGACAACCTGAGTATTCACAAATAGACGAATTATTAAAACATGTCAATAAGGATGAACTTATGAAAAATATCGATGATCTATTCAACTCCATTTCACATATTAAACCATTATGGAGAAAAATGGGCCCCGTTTTAAATAAATGGATGAAAAACTAATTATGGAAAGCTGACTTAGATTCAATCTAAGTCAGCTTTTTACTAACTTTATTAAATATAAGAAACAAACTTCAAGGCTTTTTCAATTTTCATTTGCGTGCTACTCAAATTTATATTTCCAGATCTTCTTTAACCTAGATAAATGCCTCTTTTGATTTTCAATTCCATCTTGAGGTTCTGTAGCTCCCACATCGATAACCGTAATATCTTGGCTGAACGGTTTTAGCTTATGTCGAGTGGGTTTCAATTGGAGATTCTCCTACTAATATACTTGATACTTTTTTCCAATGATCCTCTATTTTACTTTTCAATAGGTATACTTTTTTCTTCTTACCCTCCAATTCCTTCAGAATAATATCTCATAACATCATCAATGTAAAGTACATCTTCTGTCCATTCTCGATCATCTAGACTGATTGGACCATTAGGATTGTTCATTGCTTGTTGAAAAACATATTTCATAGGCTGCCAGGGACCGTATACAGTTGGTAAGTAGAAAATTGATGGAGTGCACTCTTTATCAGATTTTTGAAAAAGGGGCAGTTCTATAAGATTCTTCTCATGAATGAGTTGCAGGGGTATGGTTAGAACGAAATGAAATGAATATTTTTTTAAGAAATTAGTGTCTATAACGGAGGACAGTTTCTTTTCTTCTCTTTTAAAATAATAACTGTAATAATCAATAAATAAGATCATCGGATATGCTAATGGTTCAAATGAATCAAAGTATGATTCATCTTGTTCTGTAAAATTACTATTTCTGCCAATTTCAAATCGTTTTTCTTCTAAAAATGGATCTTTAGAATTCGTTTTTAAATGAATACCAACCACTTCTCTTCCTTGTTCAAGTAGCGAGAGACAAAGTTGAAATCCGATAAATTCATATGTACCAACAATGATTACCTTGTCCATAAATCCCTAGACCTCCCTATGCATAAGATCATTTCTTTCATCTTATGCATAGGGAGGCTAGTATCATTCATTAACAATGAATAAGAGGAACGTATGGAAAACGAATACCAGTTATTATTTTCTGACTTACTTCACAGGGCAAGCTTGATTTCACGGTCTTTTTCATAACCATTCTTCATGACTTTCAAAAAAACGAATGATTTGGTTCACTATTTGCTGCCTTTTTTCAGGAACAACGTAACAAATGGAAATAGAAGTTTTTTCATTCTTCCATTTATCCGAGAGTTGATTTAATAAATCGGATTGTTTGTATGCCCTACCATCTGCCAAAACATGAATAATTTTTATTGGTACAGAAGAACTAAAAAGTGTTGGATCATCGACATTTTTTAATTGAAAAATGAGTTGTTCACCCTCTTGCTCATAAGCAATAGCTAATTCCTTAACTAATTTTTTATAAAAAAACTTACGATCCTTCTCTAGTTCTAAATGATGTTGTAAGGATAAAATGGGATTAATCAAAACGATGGATCGAACATATTCATCCATATCATGGAGCAACTTGAGTGCCACTAATGCACCCATACCCTCACCTATAATATGAATTTTATCATTCATTATCTCTGAACGAATGATATGTTCATATAATCGTTTTGCCAATTTAACAGCTTTTTCACTTCCCCAATTCTTCCCATATAAATTGCTATAAAATACTGTATATCCCTCTTTTAGCAGAGATTGAATTTGTAAATTCTTTCCCTTCATTTTGTAGCCAAAAACTTGTGTTCTGATCAACAAAATGTCTTTCATCCCCAATGATGAGGATACCGAAACCCAGAGGTTGTTCGGGGTAGTGAACAATATTCCATTCTGCATCCAATTGAAAGTTCCGGCTCTCCATCACAGATCTCTCCTTTTTATTTGATTCATTCTATATTCTGTATATCATTCATCTAACCTTTATTTAGTAATAAATGATAATAATAACTTCCTGTCACGCTGCTCTTATACTCTGAACATTTATAATTATTGTATGCGTTTATGTTCAAAAATGAATGGGATTAAGCCCAGTTATAGAGACTAAAATAATAAATATCGTGTTTATTATTTTAGTCCGTTATGCTAAGATATAAAAAGGATCTTAAAAAGTTTGAGGTGAATTCTGTGCGCTATTTGGGAACTTTATTTTGGACTATTCTTCTTATGGAGATGCTTACTTATGTAGCTGGTTCGATGTTGGGTGTTTCTTTCCATTTTGAAACCGGTCTCATTTTGGGTGTTATTTCAACTGTACTTATCATCATTATATCTTCTATTCTTCCTGAACCCTCAGGTGGAAAAGAAGGAGTACATTAATCATAACATTCAAGAAGAAATTTAAGGTTAAAAGAGTCATCCTGACTACAAACTCAGGATGACTCTTTCTTTGTTAAGATCTTAACTTTTAACGAACGAAAGATTTATGATTTTAAAGACATCTTAATTATATGATCATTTTACTTCCAAACTGATCTCATTATGTTCCACGATAATTTTGACCTCTTGATTTTCACGAATATCACCAGCAATAATCGCACGAGCCAGCTTCGTCTCAAGACTTCTTTGGATAAACCGTTTTAATGGACGTGCTCCGTAAATGGGATCAAAACCGTTTTCTGCAATAAATTCTTTGGCTTCATCATTTATACTCAATCGGATTTGCTGATCTGAAAGTCTTACTTGTAGTTCTGTAATCAACTTGGTCACAATTTCTTTAATATTTTGTAAGGTTAGTGGTTTAAATAGAATGATTTCATCCACCCGATTCAAAAATTCAGGTCGGAAATGGCTTCGTAATTGTCCCATCACCCGATCTCTTGTTTCGGCGCCAATTTCATCTTCACCTTCCCTGCGATCAAGTAAAAATTGAGAGCCGATATTGGATGTCATAATAATAACCGTATTTTTGAAATCAACCATTCGACCGCCGGAATCCGTTATCCTTCCGTCATCAAGCATTTGCAAGAGAATATTAAATACTTCAGGATGTGCTTTTTCAATTTCATCAAGTAGGATGACGGAATAGGGACGTCTTCTCACCGCCTCCGTTAATTGTCCGCCCTCTTCGTATCCAACATATCCTGGAGGAGCCCCAATTAACCTTGATACTGCATGTTTCTCCATATACTCAGACATATCGATGCGAATCATCTGTTCCTCACTGTCAAATAAACTTTGCGCTAATGCTTTTGCAAGCTCTGTCTTTCCTACACCAGTTGGACCAAGAAATATAAAGGAACCAATAGGACGTCTTGGATCTTTTATCCCTGCTCTAGCCCTTAATACAGCATCTGAAACCAATTCAACTGCTTCATTTTGGCCGACTACTCTCTCATGTAAAATACTTTCAAGACGAAGAAGTTTTTCTCGTTCTCCCTCAACAAGCTTAGTAACCGGAATTCCTGTCCAACGGGCCACAATACTTGCAATTTCATCTTCTGTTACCTCTTCTCTTAATAATCTTTCTCCTTGTTTCCCATTTACTTCTGCTTCCATCTGTTGGAGCTCTTTTTCTAGAGCAGGAATTTTACCATGTCGTAGTTCAGCTGCTTTATTTAAGTCATACTCATTTTCTGCCTTTTCTAATTCACGACGTAATTTTTCTAGTAATTCACGTTTTTCTTGTACTTTTTGAATTCCTTCCTTTTCAAGCTGCCATTTAGCTCTCATCGTATTGGCTTGATCGCGATATTCTGCCAGTTCTTTTTGTAAGGTTGATCAGTCTTTCTTTACTAGCTTCATCACTTTCTTTTGCTAATGCAGCCTCTTCAATTTCTAATTGCATAACTTTTCTTGTTACTTCGTCTAATTCAGAGGGCATCGAATCGATTTCTGTTCGAATCATCGCACAGGCTTCATCCATTAAATCAATTGCTTTATCTGGTAAAAAACGATCCGTAATATATCGATCAGAAAGAGTAGCAGAGGCTACCAAAGCACGATCATGAATATTGACCCCATGATGAATTTCAAATCGTTCCTTCAATCCTCTTAATATGGAAATCGTGTTCTCCACATCTGGTTCTTGAACAAGCACCTGTTGAAATCTTCGTTCTAAAGCAGGGTCTTTTTCAATATATTTCCGATATTCATCTAGTGTGGTTGCCCCAATACAATGAAGTTCACCACGGGCTAACATGGGTTTTAGCATATTTCCAGCATCCATGGCACCTTCTGTTTTCCCCGCGCCAACAATGGTATGAAGCTCATCAATAAAAAGTAAAATTTGTCCATTACTTTTTTTCACTTCATTTAATACGGCTTTTAACCGTTCCTCGAATTCCCCACGAAATTTAGCACCTGCAACTAAAGCACTCATATCAAGAGAGAATATCGTTTTATCCTTCAATCCCTCAGGAACATCCTTACGAACAATTCTCCACGCTAGTCCTTCTACAATGGCAGTTTTCCCTACCCCAGGTTCACCAATGAGTACAGGATTATTTTTTGTTTTCCGTGATAAAATTCGAATCACATGACGGATTTCACTGTCCCGACCAATGACAGGATCTACTTTACCTGCTTGAACTTCCTCAACTAAATCTCGACCGTACTTTTTCAACACTTCATACGTACCTTCTGGACTTTGAGTTGTCACTCGTTGATTCCCCCTTATTTCTTTAATAATTTTCAATAAGGATTGTAGATTAACTCCTTTTGCTTTCAAAAGTTTTCCGATTTCTGACGGCAAAGAAGCAGTTGCTAACAAAATATGTTCGACGGATAAATATTCATCCTTAAATTGTTTCATTGATTTTTCAGCTTCCGCCAAAACCCTTTGTAATTGGTTGGTGATGTAAAGCTTGCCTTGTTCAACCCCGCTACCTGAAACTCGAGGTTTCTTTGCTAAAATTTGTTGCAATTCATCATTCAATTCGGACACGGAGATGGTGGTTTTTTCTATAATAGAATTCATTAAACTTCCAGTATCTTCAAGCAAGGCTAGAAATAAATGAGCCTCATCCACTTCTTGTTGTTGTTCTCTAACAGCAATTGATTGTGCATTCATTATGGCGGTTTGTACCGTTTCCGTCATACGATTAATGTCCATTCAAAACCCTCCTTTGACCTTTTTTGACCTTTAAGTTTATTATAAACTTTTTTTCAAAAAAATAAAAGGATGGAACATAATGCAAGTAAAAAGGCCACCCCATGGGATGGCCTTTTTACTTGTATTATGGTTTTCTTTGATATGTCCAAATTCGATTATGATTAGAGTTTTCCGGAAACGCATCCCCAGCCTTTAGCTTCAGTCTCTGCGGATTATTTACTGGACTTCCTGTTTCACCAATTTCTATATAGATTCCGTTATTAGGTGCTTTTTGTCCTGCACGAAACTGACGATTTTGCCCCATTTCAATCCCCCCTTATCCTTTATACCTCTTATTATGGCTATTTTAGGCCTATTTAATAAAGGAAAATTAAGGATTAAAAATGAAGGGAAAGGCAAATTTTTATCGATTAAAGAAATTCACATAAAATAGCTTTATGTGCATGTAATCGATTGCCAGCCTCTTCGAATACTTCAGAATGACTTCCATCGATGATTTCAGTTGTTACCTCTTCACCACGGTGAGCTGGTAAGCAATGAAGAAATAGATAATTATCTTTTGCATGTTGAACAAGCTCTTCATTAATTTGATACTTTGGATAAAATACTTTCATACGAATTTCATTTTCTTCTTCTTGACCCATACTTGCCCAAACATCTGTATAAAGTACGTCTGCATCCTTAACAGCTTCAATTGGATCTTCTGTTACAACGATTTTCGCACCACTTTCTTCAGCAAACTTCTGTGCTATGGCTACAATTTCTTCATTTGGTTTATATCCTTCTGGACAGGCCACAGAGAAATCCATACCTATTTTTGCACAACCGATCATTAAAGAGTGAACCATATTATTTCCATCACCCACATAGGCCAATTTCAATCCCTTTAACTCACCTTTATTTTCTAGAATCGTTAGGAAATCAGCTAATATTTGTGTTGGATGGTATAAATCTGTTAATCCATTAATAACAGGAATCGAAGCATTCTCAGCAAGTTCCTCGACTGTTTCATGACCAAATGTACGAATCATAATCCCATCCAAATAATGCGACAGTACTTTAGCTGTATCAGAAATTGGTTCTCCTCTTCCTATTTGTATATCTCTGCTGCTTAAAAATATGGCATGCCCACCTAATTGCAGCATTCCAGCTTCAAAAGAAACACGAGTTCTAGTAGAAGATTTTTCAAAAACCATTCCTAAGATTTTTCCTTTTAATGGTTTATACTCGATTCCAGCTAAGTGAAGGTCTTTTAACTTTTTAGCTTTGTACACTAAACCTAAAATCTCATCAGGAGTAAAATCAGCTAGTTTTAAAAAATCTTTTCCTTTTAAATTTAATTCATGCTCTACCATTTCTTGTACATTTACCATACTACTTCCATGTCTCCTTCTGATGTTGATTTTTTGTGCCATTCTTCGATAGAGTTGATATTTATTTCTTTGACTGATAATGCAATTAAGAAAGCAGCCAAACTTTCTTTCTGTGTAAATGTAATGACACGATTCCCTATTGCTATCGACCGCAATCTTTTATCTTCCAACACATCCCCTGGATTATAATAGGCGATTGTATTGGAATGCTTTAATTCAGATTCCGCATCATCCGCTAATACAAAGGTAATGCCGGCTTGAACGGTCAGATCCTTTAAGCTTTCGAGCCCATCCAGTGTACTTACTACAATGGACTTTCCATTTTTTTCCTTTAATGCCACATGGAATGCTTTTCGCAATGCTTCTTCAAAGCTTTCGGCAATTGAAATTCCTTCTCCCGTAGAACGCATTTCGGGACTTAATTTTGAATCAAGACCTTTTAATGCATAGTTTGAGAAGACTGGATACTTCACACAAACATATGGAAGATCTCTACCATTATAGGCTATCTCTTCTTTTGACAAATAATATTTCCCAAGCAATATTTTTGTCGCAATTTGCACAAGTGGAACACCCGTTACTTTACTGACAATTGGAACCGTTCGGCTTGCACGTGGATTTACTTCTAGAAGAAAGACAGAATCTCCATCCACAATGTATTGAATATTCATAAGACCTTTATATCCAAGGTCTTGAACAATCATTTCTGCATATTGTTTCATCTTTTGTTTCGCTATTTCTGTTAATGTTTGTGCTGGCAGAACAGAGAGGCTATCCCCTGAATGAACACCTGTTTTTTCAACATGTTCCATTATGGCGGGTATACATAAATTTTTGCCATCTGCTGCTAAATCTAGTTCAGCTTCAGAAGCCTGCATAAACTGATCGACAAGGACAGGATATGGAATATCACTGTTTTGTAAATAATTTTCCAATTCGATACTATTGTTGATTATTTCCATCCCTTTTCCACCAATAACATAGGATGGTCTAATCAATACTGGAAATCCAAACTGATTTACTAAGGACTGAATCTGTTCTTGATCATTGGCCATATCCCCTTGGATATGCGGAATTTCCAAACGATCAAGTAATTGATAGAACAGTTCTCGATCCTCTAATACGTCAATAACTTGTGAATTAGTGCCTAGAATCTTTACTCCGTACTGCTCTAATTGTTTTGCCAGATTCAGAGCTGTTTGTCCACCAAGTTGGACAATAACTTCGGAAATCCCCTCGTTTTCAATTACATTTAATACCGTCTCCAAAATTAAAGGCTCGAAATAAAGACGATCAGCTATGGCAAAATCGGTACTAACCGTTTCCGGGTTATTATTAATTAAGATGGTTTCAACATTTTCCTTCTTCAAAGCAAGTACGCCATGTACAGAACAATAATCGAACTCAATGCCTTGCCCAATTCGTATAGGTCCACTCCCTATAATCCCTACTTTTCTTTTATTGCTTGGAGTCTGTTCATTTTCACCAAAATAACTTGAATAAAAGTAATTAGATTTCGCTTCAAATTCTGCTGCACAGGTATCCACTATTTTGTAAACCGGTTGAATGGACCATTTTTTTCTTAGATTCCGAATATCTTCCTCATCAACATTCCATTCAGTAGCAATAAAAGAATCACTAAACCCTTTTTCTTTCCAAATTTGGAGTTGATCTTTTGATACTTTTTCAAGTGATGATGCTGAAATTTCCTGTTCCTATTAGAATCATCATTTTAAAACAATGTAGGAAAAATAAATCAATACCCGTCTGATCATGCAGTTCTTCAATCGAAACTTCTCTCCTCAACAGTTCCATTAGGAAGAAGAAACGTTGGTCTGTCTGTTCAAGAACTGCCTTTTTCAAATCATGTAAACTTGTATATTTCAATGCTGGAAGCTTTAAGTCATGAACGTCTATTTCTAATGATTGTATTGCCTTTAAAAGGGCTCTTTCAATATTTCGATCGATACCCATTACTTCTCCAGTTGCTTTCATTTGCGTACCCAGTTTACGCTCTAGAGAAGGAAATTTATCAAATGGCCATTTTGGAATCTTTACCACTACATAATCCAATGCTGGTTCAAAGCTAGCAAACGTATCTCCAGTAACTGGATTGATGATTTCATTTAACAAATATCCAGTTGATAATTTTGCTGCCATACGGGCAATCGGATAACCGGTCGCTTTGGAAGCGAGCGCGGATGATCGACTTACCCTTGGATTCACCTCAATTAAGTAGTAGTTTTTACTATTTGGATCTAGAGCAAACTGGATATTGCAGCCTCCAATGATTTCAAGTGCTGATATGATCTTAATAGATGCAGATCGAAGCATTTGATATTCCTCATCTGTAAGAGTCTGAGATGGAGCTACTACTATAGAATCACCCGTATGAATACCCACTGGATCAATATTCTCCATATTACAGATCGTCACACAGGTGTTATTTGCATCTCTCATCACTTCATATTCAATTTCTTTAAATCCAGCAATACTTCTTTCAATTAAACATTGATGAATGGCACTTTCCTTTAATCCACCTAACGTTAATTTTGTCAGTTCTTCCATAGAGTCAGCGATTCCACCACCTGTTCCTCCCAACGTGTAAGCTGGGCGAACAATAATCGGAAATCCAATTTGTTCTGCAAACGCTAAAGCCTCTTCTAACTCATGTACAATTGTACTTTCAGGAACAGGTTCATTTAATTCATGCATCAATTGTCGGAATGCTTCTCGGTCTTCACCTTTCTTGATCGCTTCGATTGAGCTCCCAAGTAATTTAACATCATACTTTGCTAAAATTCCCTTTTCGTGTAATTCAAAGGCTAAATTTAATCCAGTTTGACCGCCTAATGTTGCCAACAAACCATCAGGTCTTTCCTTTGCAATGATTTTCTCTAATATATCAACTGTTAAAGGCTCAAAATAAATTCGATCCGCAAAACTGTGATCGGTCATAATCGTTGCTGGGTTATCATTGACTAAAATGACTTCATAGCCATCTTCTTTTAATGTCATACATGCTTGTGTTCCTGCATAATCAAATTCGGCTGCCTGACCAATAACAATCGGACCCGAACCAATTACAAGGATAGATTGAATCGTTATGTCTTTAGGCATATGCAAATACTCTCCCATTGTTTGCTTTTACTATTTCAATAAATTCATCAAACATGTATTCGCTTTCAGCTGGTCCAGGATGTGCTTCTGGGTGAAATTGAACTGTTTGTAATGGATAAACATCATGGACGAATCCTTCGATCGATTGATCATGAAGATTCAAAAATCGTATTTTAAGTCCAGTTCCATTTAAGCTGTTTTCATCCACTACGTAGCTATGATTTTGCGAAGACATAAATACTCTTTTAGACTCTAAATCCATCACAGGATGATTCGCACCTCGATGGCCAAAAGCTAATTTCTCCGTATTTGCACCAAGTGCCAGTCCTGCCAATTGATGTCCAAGACAAATCCCCAACGTCGGATATTGATTGATTAATTTTTTTATAGTAGGTAATATTCCTGTTAATTCTTTCGGATCCCCTGGTCCATTCGAAAGCAAAATACCGTCTGGTTTTAACAACTCTATATCCTCAAACGATGTTTGATATGGAACAACCGTAACTTTACAATTTCTTTTTACCAAACTGTTTATGATGGATTTTTTAGACCCATAGTCTATAAGAACGATATGTTGATCTCCATCCCCATATTGTTCAGGACTAAAGGTTGTTACCTTACTCACTTTTAGATCATCCAATAATTGGAAAGAATCATCATTCGTAAAAGTGGAATTAGACAAGACGACAGGCATTGTACCTTCACTGCGAATTTTTTTCACCACTGCTCTTGTGTCAATAGACCCAGCATGGGTATTCCCCACTTTTCTAAATAGTCTACCAATGTATATTTCGCTTCATAGTGATAAGCAGTTTGTTTTGCTTCATAAACAATCACACCAGCCACATGAGGTTTCTTACTTTCGAAATTCATTTCATTTATTCCATAGTTTCCTATTAATGGATACGTAAATACAATAATTTGATCTTTATAGGATGGATCTGTTAATACTTCTTGATATCCAGTCATCCCAGTAAAAAAGACAATTTCCCCTTTAATGTCTTCAGTTGGTGCATTTGTAAGCCATTGACCTTGAAAACGTTCATCCTTGTTTAAATGTAAATAACCGTTCATCTCGCACCCCCCTTTGGTATTGTATATTTATTATAACATATTTATATTTATACATAAAACTAAAAATTTTTTCAACTATACAGCAGTTTCCATATTTTTCTTTAATACAGTAGTAATAATGTCCAGTGCCATTTGCAATTCTTCTTTGCTTGCGGTTAATGGTGGCAATAACCGAATGACATTTTCACCTGCTGAAAGTGCAATAAAACCATTTGATCTCATACTTGCCAGAATAGCAGGTACTGGTATATTCACTTCAATACCTATCATGAATCCAAGTCCTCTAATTTCTTTTACAATCGGTATTTCTAAGAGATTTTCTTCTAAAATTTTCTTAAAAAAGTCTGCCTTTTCATTCAGATCATTTAGAAAGCTAATATCAAAAATCGTATCCATTGTCGCAATAGCTGCCGCAATGGCAATTGGGTTTCCACCAAATGTTGTACCATGGCTCCCTGGTCCAAATACATCTTTTAAATGGGCTTTACCTATAATGGCACCGATCGGTAATCCATTTCCCAATCCTTTAGCGACAGAAACAATATCTGGTTGTAATCCGTAATGTTGGAAAGCAAAAGGTTTTCCAGTACGTCCAATCCCAGTTTGAATTTCATCTACAATAAAAAGAGATCCGAATTGTTTACAAACTTCTTCTACCCCTTTTAGAAATTCCTCGCTCCCAGGGTGTATTCCACCTTCTCCTTGAACAACCTCTAACATAACTGCTGCTACTTCCTCACTTATTGCCTCTTTTAATGCCTCAAGATCGTTATATGGTACGTATACAAAGGTTTCAAGCATAGGACCATACCCTTGCTTTATTTTATCCTGTCCGGTTGCAGACATCGTTGCAAATGTACGTCCGTGAAAAGATTGATAAAAAGTAATAATTTTTGTTCTTCCTGTTGCTTTTCTTGCCATCTTGATGGCTGCTTCATTGGCCTCTGCCCCGCTATTAGAGAAAAAGACAAGATCCATATTGGCGGCTTTTGCTAATTTTCCAGCTGCTATTTCTTGACTCTCAACCGGAAATAAATTAGACACATGCCAAAATTTCTTTAATTGTTGTTCAATGGCTTCTTCCACCACTTTTGGGCGATGTCCTAGATTAGAAACTCCAATTCCAGAAGTAAAATCCAAATATTTTTTTCCATCTTTTCCATAAAGATAGCTTCCTTCTGCCCAATCTGGCT
Source organism: uncultured Bacillaceae bacterium (assembly GCA_963765265.1). Lineage (GTDB taxonomy): Bacteria > Bacillota > Bacilli > Bacillales > Cytobacillaceae > Bacillus_BD. Next base: position 493,704 of record CAVXVN010000005.1, on the reverse strand, counting down.
CAACTTCCCATCTGCTATAGGTTGGAAACAAATTACTCATAATCACTACACTCTTTTCCAATAATTTTTGTACCCTTCCATTCCTCACCATTATAGAAAGGGGTTTTTCCTGACACAATCATTACACTAGAAAGACCTTTATCAAGCGCTGAAAGACAAGAGGTTACTTTTGGAATCATTCCTCCATAGATCGTTTCATCCTCAATATATTGTTCAACTTCCTTTTTCTCAAGTTGGTCAACCACATGTCCATCAACCATAATTCCTGCTACATCCGTTACAAAGATACATTGTTCTGCACCTATTGCATTGGCAACCGCAGCAGCTGCATAATCCGCATTAATATTCAATTTTTGTCCATTCTGATTAACGGCAATTGGCGTAATAACTGGAATATATCCTTCTTTTATGAAGAGAGTAATCAGCTGATCCTTCACATCCGTGATTTCTCCGACAAATCCTAACAATTCTTGATCAATGAAATCAGCCTGCAAAATACCTCCATCACTGCCGTTTAATCCGATTGCCTGAAATCCGAATTCAGATAATTTCTGTACAAGTTTTCGATTCGTTTGTCCTGAAAGCACAAGTTCTGCAATTTCAAGCGTCTCCTTTGTTGTTTTACGAAGACCATTATGAAATTCAGGTTGCACCTCATACATCGATAGCATTTTATTAATATCAGGACCTCCACCATGGACAAAAATCAATTGATACCCATGTTGCTGCAGCTGCCTTAACGATGCAAAAAAATCTGGAGTTAGTTCATCAATAATACTGCCTCCACATTTAATAACAATCTTTTTCATCTTTCATCTCTCCTATGAACGATAGCTTGCATTAATTTTAATATAGTCATAGGATAAGTCACATCCCCATGCTTTTCCGACTGCATCCCCATTATGCAAATCCACAAATATTTGAATAAAATCCTCTTGTAAATATTGAAGAGCCATTTCTTCTGAAAAGGCAACTGGTTCACTATTTTTCAACATTTCAATCGTTCCAATCGAAATATCGACATTTTCAGGATTGATTGACGCTGTTGTTTGTCCGATTGCACTAATAATTCTTCCCCAATTGGCATCAGCCCCATGTACAGCCGTTTTCACTAGATTAGAACCAACAATCTGCTTCGCAATCATTCTAGCATCTAGGTGATTTTTAGCCCCTTTTACTTCGACTTCAACAAGTTTAGTAGCTCCTTCTCCATCCTTTGCAATTTGCTTGGCAAGACTTTCACTTGTCATTGTTAACATTTGCATGAACACTGGCCAATCTGGATGATTCGGGTTTAATGATTCATTGCCCGCTTTTCCATTTGCTAATACGGTGACCGTATCATTTGTCGAAGTATCTCCATCAACTGTAATTTGATTAAATGATTTTTCTGTTACTTCTTTTAAAGCTGCTTGAAGTTCCTCATGTCCAATATTTACATCTGTTGTAATAAAGCCGAGCATGGTGGCCATATTCGGATGAATCATTCCAGATCCCTTAGCTGCTCCACCCATTGTAACGGTTTTCCCATTTATTTCAGCTGAAAAACAACAAGTCTTCATAATTGTGTCAGTCGTTAAGATTGCCGTTTGAAAATTGATGGCATCTGAAACATCATTTCCGGGATTTAATTGTTCAATCCCATTTACCATTTTTTCCATTGGAAGATGAACACCAATCACACCTGTTGAGGCAACTGCAACTAAATGTTCAGCAAGATGAAATTTGTCTGCAACAAGCTTTCTTGTTTCGTATGCATCCTGAAGCCCCTTTTGACCGGTACATGCATTTGCACAACCACTATTAACAATAACAGCTTGAATGTACCCTTCCTTAGAAATACTCTCCTGACTTACTTTTAAAGGTGCTGCCTGAAACTGGTTCGTTGTATAAACAGCTGCACAACTAGCAGGAATCTCGCTCATAATTAAGGCGACGTCTTTTTTCGAAGCTTTAATCCCAGCTTCAACTCCAGTGGCCAAAAAACCCTTTGGACTTAATATGTTTCCATTCTTGATTTCTTTTACAACATTTTTATAAGATACTGCTTGCACTAGTGATGCCTCCTTATATTCAGCCTTGCATCGCCACACCTATTGCGACTATTATCGAGAAATAAATATTAGTTAAGGCTGACTTTTATGAGCCAGTTCCAGGTTCCTTCTGCCTTTTTTTATGGGTACATCGGGATAAATTCAAGCCCTGTCTTTTCATCAAGGCCATTCATTAAGTTTGCGTTTTGGACCGCTTGACCTGCAGCGCCCTTCATTAAATTGTCTATGACAGATACAATGGTTAATCTGCCTGTACGTTTATCTAGATGTAGACCAATATCACAATAATTAGATCCACATACTTCTTTAACCGACGGATAAGTACCAGCTGGTCTGATCCGCACGAATGGTGCGTTATGATAATGTTCATTGTAGAGGTCATAAAGCTCAGTCAAACTTTTTTCTTCTTTAAGTTGCACATAAATAGTTGCCATGATTCCTCTTGCTATAGGCAATAAATGGGTTGAAAATGTCACTGGCTTTATTGCTTTATTCCATATTTTAAGTTGCTGCTCGATTTCTGGAATATGTTGATGCTCATTCACCTTGTAAATTTTAAAATTTTCGCTCATTTCAGCATGCATATTTACTCTGGTTGGCTTTCTCCCAGCACCCGACGTTCCGGATTTTGCATCAATAATGATCGATGTGGGATGAATCAGATTTTCTTTCACCACCGGTGCCAATCCAAGTAAGGAAGCAGTCGAGTAGCAGCCAGGATTTGAAATCCAGTCTGCTTGGGTGACTTGTTCACGATTCCATTCCGTTAATCCATATACCGCCTTATCAATTGCATATTGTGGTGCCGCTTCATGTTTATACCACTCGGTATACTCAGCAGGATTCTTTAATCGTAAGTCTCCTGATAAATCAATGACTTTTATGTCCATTTCGGCAAATTGGGGAGCTAGTTGTGCTGAAACACCTGAAGGAGTGGCCAAAAATACGAGATCAGCCTTTTCTGCTATTTCCTCTGGCTGAATCTTCTCAAGTACCTGATTATTAATTGAAAATAAGTGGGGATACTCTTTCCATATAGGATCTTCACCTTTGGTCGAGTGGATGGACTGGATATGAAATTCTGGGTGTGTATGCAATATTCGTAGTAATTCTACACCACCGTACCCTGTTGTACCTATTATTGCAACCTTCATCTACTTCAACCTCCATTTGAATAAATGTATATTTAAACGTTTTTTTTTATAAATATTAAGAAATGTTGTTTATTATTATAGAGAATTCACTTTATAAAAGCAATACATTTATTTTTAATAACTTATAATTTTTTCTCTATATAAGCTTACTAGCTTATCAATATAATGATAGTATTTAATTAATATAATTGATTCGTCTATGTATTAGGGATAATAACGATTACAAAATCAATGAATGAATAGGGGATTATGACAATTTTTCATGTAAATCTTGTATAGTAAATCGTTTGTTATCCTTACTGACTTGATTAATAAAGGTGGTTATTTATGTGCAACCATTAGTTGAAATCTCGAATGATCTTTCTCAGTTTCTCCAATCCGTCCATCATATTCGCAAGATAGGTAAAGGGACCTTTTTATACCAGGAAGGTTTACCCGCAAATGAAGTTTTTATTATACAAAGTGGAAAAATTAAAATCAGTAAAATTACCCCTGATGGTCGTGAACTTACCTTGAGATTATGTTCAACAGGAGAATTAATTGGAGAATTGTCCATGTTCTGTCCCACTTCTAAATATCTACTCAATGCAAAGGTAATCGAAAGCGGTGAAGTAGCCGTCATTTATAAAGATGAATTAGAACGCAGACTTGAAATCGATTCTCGTTTAGCAATTGAATTTATGAGATGGGAAAGTAACCAGAACCGAAAAACGCAAACAAAGTTTCGTGATTTAGTTTTACACGGAAAAAAAGGTGCTTTATATTCGACTCTTATCCGTTTAACAAATAGTTATGGTCAAAAAACTCCAAATGGAATACTGATTGATTTACCACTGACAAATCAAGAATTAGCCAATTTTTGTGGAACATCTAGAGAAGTCGTCAACCGTATGCTTAGTGATTTACGAAAAAACCATGTTCTTTCCGTTGATAAGGGAATTATTACAATCCATGACCTAAACTATTTAAAAATGGAAATTAACTGTGAAAACTGCCCCAAAGAGATATGTAATATAGAATGAAAAAAGCGTAAGCACCTTTTCCAGGCGCCTACGCTTTTCTCATTCCACTATTTTTCTATGAAAAAAATTTATTAACCATTGTACTGCTTCTGCATCATCACGATGAAAGGAAGTGACCTTTTCAAGGACTTCTAGGGGCTGCTGGAGCAATACCATTTCGATATGGGTTAATTCTTCAAGAAGCTGAAGATCTTCTTCCTTTCGAATAAATACTAGTTTGGGGTAATCTGCATGCTTATGTCCTTCTATTAAGATCAAATCCGGATTGATGATAGACATCAGTTGTAATTTTTCCTCAAGTGACCAATTCATTTGTTCACTTTGTAAGTATCAGTCTACCCTCACCTTCAACTAGGGACGCAACTGCTCCAGCTGAAATATGCTGAGCAGAATCTGTTTCTTCCACAACTGCTGGTTTCCCTCCATGTCCATGATGTTTAATCGTAACGGTTTTAATCCCTTCACCTTTTAAACGGGATAAAAGCTTATTCATAAAGGTCGTTTTCCCGCTATTGTGGTAACCAACCATTTGAAAAATAAAAGGTCTTACCAAGGCCACTTACTCCCCATTGTATCTTCAAGCAATAATACATCCACTTTTTCTCCTGCTGTATACCCTCTTGTTCCTCCTGGCAAAACAATAAATGAGTTAGCCCCAGAGAGGCTCATAACAATATTTGATTTATCCATCCCACTAGGCTCTACAACAAGTTGGCCGTCCAAAACCGAAAGGGCACTTCTGACAAACCGTGTAAATGGATTGGCCTTTGGAAAATCCGTCTGTAAAAGAGCCTTTTCCTTACGTAAATGTTCTTTTTCGCAGAAAAGCATACTTCTAATCATTGGCCGAGCAAACAATTCAAAACCAACATAACATGCAGATGGATTTCCTGAAAGGCCAAATAATATCTTACCCTCTTTCTGTGCTACTGTTGTAACACTCCCAGGTCTCATAGCTACTTTATTGAATAATACTTCTGCACCTAGCTTCTCATAAATCTCAGGTAATAGATCAAAATCACCAACAGATACACCACCTGTCGTAATTAACATATCAACCTGACTCAATGAATGAGAAATCGCTTCGTAGCTTATTTCCAATTCGTCAGCTAGATTTCCGAAATATTTCACTTCAGCACCAGCTCGTTCTATCTGCGCCATAATCATATGAGAATTGCTATTACGAATCTTACCAGGTTCAAGTGGATCTTCTACATTAAGCAGTTCAGTTCCCGTGGCGAATAAACCAACAATTGGTTTTCTAGCAACGGGTACTTGTGCATAACCAAACGTTGCCAGACATGGCTTGGATACCTGGGTTAATGCAGGTTCCTTTTGGGACTAGAACTTCTCCTTCCTTTGCATCTTCTCCGCAAAAGGATACATTGTCCCCTTTATTATAGGACCGCTTAATCGTCATATATTGTTTGTCTTCTCGATCCGTTATCTTAGCTAATTCAAGCATTACTACGGCATCACTTCCAGCCGGCATTTGAGCACCGGTCATTATTCTAACTGCTTGAAAAGGACCCAATGTCTTTGTGCTCACTTTACCGGCTCCAATGTGATCAATAACTTCAAATTCAACTGGATTATCTAAAGCAGCATTTTTCGTATCAATAGATCGTACGGCAAATCCATCATAAGGAGACTTATCAAATGGCGGAACATGATTGGTTGCCACTAATTCTTCAGATAAATAACGTCCATAACTTTCATTAATCGATACAAATTCCGTACTACCTTTTTCGGCGAACTTCATGATTCGATTTACTGCTTCCTCAATTGGAATCGGTTTTCTTATTTCTAGCATTTGATCAGCTCCTACATACTACTTTTTACCAATTTAGCATCATCTATTTCATTATTTACTATTCAATTATTACTAAATGTTCTCATATATTCTCCAATATAACAGTATAAAGTTATTCTTGTTATGATCTTTTTCACATATTTATAAAACTTTTTTGACCTGTGATAAATGTCACCTTGTTAAAAGAGCAATTCATTTATGCTTATGTTATTCATTTCAAATACAATTACTTTGGAGGTAATAATATGAGTATCCCCTTTTCAAATACAAGCTTAGTAAGAGATATCGTGAATGAAGTTCCAAAAACAAGTGATGTCTTTAAAAAACATCGAATTGATTTTTGCTGTGGAGGTAATATTCCTATAAGCCAGGCAGCCGCTGAGCAAAACGTTGACCTAGACGAACTTACACAAGAACTTGCCGTTGTTTATGAAAAATCAGATTCAAATGATGATATGACAGTATGGACAAACAGTTCATCCGAGGCCATCATCGAGCATGTAATTGAATATTACCACCGACCACTTGAGGAAGAACTTCAAGCACTAAGTCCGTATGTTACAAAAGTTTCAAAGGTTCATGGTAACAACCATCCGGAACTAATAAAGGTCTATGAATTATTTTATGAATTAAAGAAAGAACTTCTTGAACACACTGCAAAAGAAGAAGCTACTAGCTTTCCACTTATTTTAACATTGGATCGTAATCCAGATATTGAAAATAAAGCTGAGATCATCGAAATCATTCGTGAGTTAGAAAAAGAGCATGATCATGCTGGAAATATTTTAAGAGAACTACGTCAAGTTACATCTGACTATACTCTTCCTATCGATGCTTGTGGCACCTATACTTTAGTATACAAACGTCTTGAAATGTTAGAATCACATACATTTATGCATGTACATTTAGAGAATAATATCTTATTCCCTCGTTATATTTAAAGAAAACTCGTCGATTGGCGAGCCTGCAAGGCGAAGACAGAGACGTAGTTGCACTTATACTGTTTTCCTAAAAATTGCCACTACGTCGAACTCCTCCACCGTTGCAATTTTATATTTTCTTTAACAGTGCAAAGAAAACTCGTCGATTGGCGAGCCTGCAAGGCGAAGACAGAGGCGTAGTTGCACTTATACTGTTTTCCTAAAAATTGCCTCCTACGCCCCAACTTCTCCAGCGTTGCAATTTTATGCTTTCTTAACAGTGCAATAAAAAAACCAGCTATGTGAAATGCTCCATAGCTGGTTTTTCATTTACACAAATTCTTTTATCCACCAATATAGGACATTTCAATTTTTTTACGATTTGCTACTGTCTCAGCTGTCCGTTCATCAGAATATCGATCACTACGACCTTGCCAAATTTCAATAATTCGCGCTTGAAGATCTTCATCGCTTACACCAGTTCTCATAAAATCACGAATATCGTGTCCATTTCCGTTAAATAGGCAAGTAAACAATTGTCCATTTGCAGAAAGTCGTGATCGTGTACAGCTTGAACAAAAAGATTCAGATACAGATGTGATAAAACCAACCTCAACCTGACTATTTTCGTATCTGTATCGTTTTGCCACTTCCCCATAGTAATCCGGATCTACTGGTTGTAAAGAGAAATGATCTTTTAATTGATTATAAATCTCTTTTTTCGTTACAACATCATCCATTTTCCATCCATTCGTACTTCCAACATCCATATACTCAATAAAACGAAGTTGCAGTCCATGATCTTTACAATACTGCGCCATTGGCACAATTTCAGTATCATTAAGACCCTTTTTTACAACCATATTTATTTTTACACTAAGTCCCGCATCCCTTGCAGCATGTATACCATCAAGTACAGGCTTTGTGCTAACATGACGACCATTTATTTGTCCAAATAACTCATCGTTTAAGGAATCTAAACTGACATTCACACGTTGTAATCCTGCCGCTTTTAATTCATTCGCATATTTTGGTAATAAGACCCCATTCGTTGTTAAGCCAATATCCTTTAACCCTTCGATTGACGCAATTTTTTCCACAAGTATAGGGAGATCCCGCCTTAGTAAAGGTTCTCCACCTGTTAAACGAATTTTTTCTACACCAAGCCCCACAAAAATATGTGCCACTCGTTCTATTTCCTCATATGAAAGCAATTCACTTTTTGGTAGAAAAGCAAAATCAGGACCAAAAAGATCTGCTGGCATGCAATATTGGCAACGAAAGTTACAACGGTCAATAACAGAAATACGAAGATCTCTTAAAGGCCGATTTAATTTATCCTTCACCTTTTGATTAGTCATTAAATAGTAACCCCCCCTTTTTAAGAGTCCATTACATTATTTTATTGAAGGTTTATTAAAATGAGCTTAATTATCTCATATTCTAAACTGCAAAGAAAACCTTATTAATTTCATTTCCCTTTTATTACAGAAGTGAATAATGAAAATAGGAGATCATCTAAAGAGTAATCCCGCAAGTATTACTCCCCCTCAATGCTTGTGGGATATACACACAGAATGGCTCACTTTCCATATAGTCTCCAGTCATGGCATATGCACGCGACCTTGATCCACCACAAACATTTCTAAATTCACAGACTCCGCATTTTCCTTTATACAGATCTGGATTTCGTAGATTTTGTAAAATAGGTGACTCACGATAAATGTCAGCTAGGTGATGTTCACGAACATTTCCAACTTTGATTGGCAATAATCCACTCGGAAAAACGTCTCCGATATGAGAAATGAAAATAAACCCATTTCCATCATTAACCCCTTTTGGAGCCCTACCTAAACCATCAATGGATCCTGTCATTCCTCGCTCTGTTAAAGCGTCTAAATATTGAATCCCTTCGTTCTCCTGCTGTTGTCTCATTTCTCTCTTTTTCTGTTGGATGACCACGCGGCGATAGTGCTGAGCAGCGGTCGTTTTTATATCAAAAGACACTTTCTTACTTAGTTGATATAACCATACAAATACCTTTTCATGTTCAACTGGAGAAATCATGTCTTTTACTAACCCTCTACCTGTCGGAACGAGGAAAAATACACTCCAAAGCACACAGTCCAATGATTCAACTAATGAAGCCAGGTCTTCTAAATATTCTATATTATATTGAGATATGGTTGTATTGATTTGAACCGGAATTTCAAGTTCATGTAAATACTTGATTCTTTCCATTGTTAAGTCAAACGAACCGGATGTCCCACGAAAATGATCATGAATTTCAGCATTATGACCATCTAAACTAAAAGCCCATCTTGATAACCCAATTTCTTTTGCCTTTTCAATCGCTTCTTTCGTCACATTTGGAGTGGCACTCGGAGTCATAGAAACACGAATGCCTTTTTGAATGGCATAGGAGGCGATTTCAAAAACATCTTCTCTCATTAATGGATCTCCACCAGTAAAAACGAGCATTGGGTTATTCATTTCATAGATTTGATCAATGAGCGTCTTCCCCTCTTCGAAGGTTAATTCTCTAGGATCTCTTGTATGTTGTGCCTCTGCACGGCAATGTAAACAATGAAGTTGACATGCCCTTGTTAATTCCCAAATCACGATAAATGGATCTTGATTAAAGTCTCTATTAAACATGGATGGTAACCTCCTATTATACGACGATAAATAAAAAAGTCTCTTATCTTTTATCAGTATAAAGGATCTTTTTCATCAATATAGTGAGGTTACTCACAACCAAAGTGTAACAAAAAGAGACTGTCCCCTAGGGTATCAGACACCCTAGGGGACAGTCTCTTGAAATTGTTCGTACTTTATTGAATTCCAAGAGCAATTTTGGCATATCTTGACATGCGATCTTTGCTCCATGGCGGATTCCAAACAATATTAACGTTTGTAGCATTTATTTCTGGAATATCTTTAAGAGCATTCTCAACTTGCTCAACGATCATTCCTGCGAGCGGGCATCCCATTGACGTTAACGTCATATCAACCGTTACAATCCCGTCTTTACCCATTTTCACATCATATACCAAGCCTAGATTTACAATATCCATACCAATTTCAGGGTCTTCAACAAGCTCCAACGCACTCATAATACTATCTTTTAAATCTTGATCCATTTGACTCATCTCCTTACGAAATTAGGGGGCCTTTGACCCCGCCAAACATGTTGCATAGTCTTACCTCTAGAGTTTATCCTAACAGAAATGTATGAAAAGTAAAAACGTTTGACCTTGGCTTAGTTTTGAATACCTTTAACGGCATATCGACTTAAACATCCTTATCTTAAGAAATGACTTATTCGATTATAATGTGGCTCTAAGTCAGAGCTAATTGTTTAGATAAGTATCAAACCATTCCACTGTTTTAAGTACCCCTTCTCTACTTACTTTATGACCTGATTTTTCGTCGGTCATAAAGTGTAATTTTTCTGGTGCATCTTTGTAAAGTGGTTTTATTGTTTCATAAAAATCATATGTATAAGAGAACGGTACAATAGGATCTTGTTTTCCATGCCAAAATAATAGTGGACGTTTTTCAAGTTTCTCAGGTTGCTTACTTAAATCAAACATGTTCAACTTAGCGATCAGTTCATCTATTTGATCTTTTTTAAACGGTAACTCAATTCCACGCTTTTTCAGTTCATTTATTTGCCAAAGCGCAAACTTTTCGTAATAGGGCATTCCCATTAAACTAACAGCGGCCTTAATCCACTTATAACGTGTTAACGATCCAAGTGTAACGATACCCCCCATTGAAGTACCAACCATGCCAATTCTTTCTGAATCAATTAAACTTTCCTTTTCGAAGTATTGACGAAGAACATCTAATTCTTCAATAGATTGCATGACAATATCCCAAAAGTGTAAAGCCATTTGTTTCTTTCCAATTGTGTCAGAATGGCGTTCCCCATGAAGGGCAGCCTCCGGTAATACAACACGAAATCCTTTTTCTGCTAAAAGGTAAGCATAATGGAGATTATGTTCTTTTGCACTTTCAAATCCATGAATAAAAAAAATGAAAGGAAGTTTTTCATCAACTCTTCTTTCATCAACCAAATGCAAAACAGGAATCTGTTGAATCTTTTTATTATCAACTAAAATCAAAACATAACTCCTCCTAATCAAATACGCCTCGGCGTATTTGCGCCCAGATTTCATCGAGCTCGCTCGATAAAGAAGACTTCCATAAGTGGGAGGCCTCCCACTTATGGTTAGTCGCACTTATCGGATCTTTACGGGCAGTTGAACCCTTATGGTTTTGATAAGGGGTCTTACTGCCCGTTAAGATGGGGCAAACTTCCTTTTAAAATCTGTGGCATCCGCCGGAGGCTTTAACTTCATTCAGTCAGGATTTGAATCCCCACTGAATTGATAAAAGCCAGCACTCATCTCACCACTTATAGAAGTGGGAGACTTCTGCTGAATGAAGTTAAATCTAGACCTCAACAAAATTTTACGAATACCTTTAATATTGTTTACAAATAAGGATTATGATTCTTTTGTAACGCCTATTGAATATAGAGTTCATCCGTACAAAATCGTAATAAACTTAAAAATGATTGCCATTCAAGTGTAACATGTGGACTTTTGATTTCCAAAAAGTTTACACTAATAAAGAAAACTTCCATCAGTGGGGGAATTACAACCTGTTAAACTGGGATCGATATAGTTGAACTTACACTCAGAAGGAGAGATATGATGACGGAGAAACATCTCATTGCGCTTGATTTAGACGGTACTTTATTAAAAGACGATAAAACCATTTCATATAAAACCAAACATGTGATCAATAAGGCTCGCGAAGCCGGACATGTTGTGATGATCGCAACAGGGAGACCCTTTCGCAGTTCAGAAATGTACTATAATGAGCTTCAATTAGACACACCTATCGTGAATTTTAATGGTGCTTTTGTACATCATCCAAAGGATAAAAATTGGGGCATGTATCATTCTCCACTTGAAATATCGGTTGCAAAGGATATTGTAGATGCTTGCAGTTCATTTAAATTTTACAATATCATTGCTGAAGTGATTGATGATGTGTATTTTCATTATCATGACGAAAAGCTTCTTGATTTGTTCAGTTTTGGAGACCCACATATCACAACCGGTGATCTGCGTGAGTTTCTTCAGAAATCTCCAACAAGTATGCTGATCCACTCAAATGAAGAACAAGTAAAAAAAATTCGCAACCATTTATCAGAGGTACACGCAGAAGTCATTGAACATCGCAGTTGGGGTGCTCCTTTTCCTGTCATTGAAATCATTAAAAGTGGGCTAAATAAAGCCATTGGTTTGAAGTATGCTTCAGATTATTTTGATATCCCACCAGAAAGGATTATCGCTTTTGGTGATGAAGATAACGATTTAGAAATGCTTGAATATGCCGGCCACGGTGTGGCCATGGCCAATGGAATTGACGAAGCCAAAGCAGTGGCAAATGAGACAACTTTGTCGAATGAGGAAGATGGGATTGGACATTATTTGAACGAGTTATTAAATTTAAAAGCCATTTAACTTTTTCCGATTAATTCCTTTTTAAATTCAATCTAAATAGACCATACTATATGATGAAGCAGTTACTAGCTTCAAAACTCTTTTTGGAGGGGATTCGAATGGGTAAACGGAATAAATCAAAACGATTTGTACAGCAAGGTGTAGACTCTGTTTCTAAACATGCTGAACGTATTCCTTATCACATGACATATGCCGAAGCAGAATCGCATAAAATGGCAAATGTGAAAGAATCTTCACTCGGAGGAATATAGCGATGGGTAACCAAATCTTCCAAGATGCTCGGAAATTCGTTGAATTAGCTAAAAATAGTGGACCTAGTGAACAACCTGTTGCGATTTCCAAAGCAAAGAATGCACTGTCCTCTGCCTATGCCAATTCGACAATCGCAGAAAAAGAACAACTCCAGGATCTACAGAAAGAGTTAGATGGACTAAGTTAAATGGTCTCTTGTCCAAGGTCGATAAATCAAGCTGACAGATTTTTTTGTCAGCTTGATTTATTATTAGGCGATAAGGGTATGACAACTTGATCGATAGAAAATACATTCCCATCCTTATCTTTTTCATAAAAAATTAGAAATACCTCGCGATTTTTTGGCCATTTATTTGTTTGAATCGCAAATTCAATTTTAAATAATGACCATTTTGTTGCTGAGATATTATTTATAGGGACAGCGGTTTCCAAAACCAGTTCATTATGACCATCTTCTACTGTGTAATAAACAGAATGTTTCTCAGCTTTGACCTTACCTGTTATCAAGTATTTTCCATTTTCCTTGCTTACTTGAATGTCTCTGAAAGCTAGATTCTCTTCATTTGGGCTAATCATTGTAAAAAAGATTTGATGTTTTTCTTCCATCCTACTTGCTTCCGCATGAGAACCTCCATAGAAAAACACCGTAGAAAATAATATGAAAATGATTTGAATGAATCTATTTCCTATTCCTAACATCTTTCATCACTCCAATTATTCTTGAATCCTTTTCCTATTATGCCTTTTATACATCAGTGATTGTAGTCCGCTTTGGCGCATTGTAGAACAGCTTCTTCTAATATGTCGATTCCATCTAAAATAGCCTCAAGATCACTGTGTTCCTTTGGATTATGGCTGATTCCATCTTTAGACGGTATAAAAATAAGAGCAGTTGGACCTAGTTCCACCATATTCATGGAGTCATGTCCCGCTCCACTTTGCATATGCCGATAAGCTATGTCCTTTTTCACACAGATCTGTTCTACTATATCCATTAATTCCGATGAAAGATTGACTGGTGCTTCCATTCCGATGACTTTATCCACCACTTCAACTTGTCTTTTATTGATGATCTGTGAGATCGTTTTGAATAAATGATCCACAACTCTTTGTCTGGATTCGATGGAAGTTGATCGGATATCAACTTTTATCTGCACTTCACCTGGAACTACGTTCATCGCACCCGAATAAACATCTAGCTCTCCTACTGTTGCAACCGTTCCATATTCTCTTTCTTGAATTGCCGCTTCTTCTAATGCCAATGCGATTTCTGCAGCTCCAAGAAGAGCGTCTTTTCTCATATTCATAGGAGTTGTACCTGAATGGGAGGATGTCCCTATAATTTTTAAAATAAACCTAACAGGCGCTGCAATTCCTGTAACAATCCCAATTTTTTTCTTCTCATTTTCTAATATCGGGCCTTGTTCGATGTGCAATTCAAAAAACGCTTTAAATGTTTCTTCTTTTCTACTTGCTTGATCGATGCTGTTAAAATCCAATGCACAGAGTGAAAAGGCCTTTTCCATCGTGATTCCATTCCGGTCCTTTAAATAACGGTACATTTCCTTATTTATTTTCCCCACCATTGCTTTACTTCCAACAGTCGAAACTCCAAAACGTGCAGATTCTTCACAGGCAAAGGCGATTACTTCAATCGGATGGTCAGTGACAATCCCTTTGTCGTTTAGTCGTTTAATGACTTCAAGCCCAGCGGTTACACCGACGGCACCATCATATTTCCCCGCTTGGTAAACCGTGTCTAGATGAGATCCCATCACCACAGGCGGCAAACCTGCTATTTTGCCCTCTCTTCTGGCAATCATATTTCCGCAATCATCTAGTCTGATACTCATATTTTCAGCTTTACACATTCGCATGAATGCATGGGTACAGGTCTGTTCTTCGTTTGAATAAGCGATCCTCGTGATCCCTATTTCTCCTGCATTATATTGATTAATTTTATCTAAAAGTTCCTGGTATCTTATTTTATAATCCATTGACGAATCACCCACTCACTTTTTAATTGTAAGAAGCATTTAGTAATAAAAATTAATAATATCAGATTATTTAACAAAAACAAATTGAGAATGGATCTCTCATAACTGCATCCTTCCTTTAATATCTTTAATAGATGCACATGAAATGATACACTAATAAATATGTATAAAGAGAAGGAAAAATTAAATACTCCTATTTTTTTCCTTAAAATAGATTGAAAGCAGGTGATTCCAATGTCAGTTAGAATTTTAGCGGATAGTGGATGTGATTTACCTTTACATTATTTAGAAGAGAATCATGTTACACTTTTCCCTTTAAAGGTCCTTTTAAATAATCAAGAATATGAGGATTTACTTACGATCGAATCCAAAACCATATTTAATGCCATACGAAGTGGTCAAGTACCTAAAACATCACAAGTCTCGCCAGTTTTATTTGAAGAAACATTTACGGATATGGCCCTTCACAATGAAGAAGGAATCTATATTGCCTTTTCATCGCAATTATCTGGTACATACCAAACAGCTGTCATGATGTACGAACAAGTAAAGGAAAAGTATCCTGATTTCAACTTGACGATTATCGATTCAAAATGCGCCTCACTTGGATGTGGGCTTATTGTTAGAGAAGCAGTCCGCTTGTCAAATGACGGTGCTACACATGAGGAAATTGTTAAAAGAGCCAATTTTCTATCCTCCCATATGGAGCATCTATTTACAGTCGAGGACTTAGACTATTTGGCAAAGGGTGGCCGAGTATCAAAAGCATCCGCATTTTTAGGGGGATTATTAAATATTAAGCCTCTTTTAAATGTAGAAGACGGCAAACTTGTTCCAATAGAGAAAATCCGTGGTAAAAAGAAACTTATGAATCGGATCATCGAAGTGATGAAAGAACGTGGTGTACGGTTCGAAGAACAAACAGTTGGAATCAGCCATGCAGATGTTGAGACAACAGCATTAGAAATGAAACAATTAATACAAACAGAGTTACATGCAAAAGAAGTAACCATAACTGAAATTGGTGGTGTGATTGGATCCCATACTGGTCCTGGAACCATTGCGATCTTTTTCTTAAACGAACTGCCATCTAACTAATTGTATGGTAGTTACAACTCCTTCGCATACTTCTTTCAAGTCCAGCAGACACTAATTGTGAACAACAATGATGGAAGGGAGTTTTTAAAAATGCCGCATACCTCTGATAACGATAAAAAAGCGAAGGATAACAATGCCCTTCGCCATGAAAAAAATATGATGGAAGAAAAAAACCGTCAAGCTGGAAAAAATCAATACGCAAAGAAAACAGATCATCTATAATGAAGAAAACATGTGGAGGACGAATTTCTCGTCCTCTTTTTTATTGTTCCTTCTTAATATAGGTCCAACCTTCTTCCTGATAAATTTTTCCGTCCTTCATTAATCGACCTAATGCACGTTTAAATGCAGCCTTACTCATATGAAATTTCTCTTGAATTTCTTCAGGCATACTTTTATCCCAATACGGCATGGATCCATTTCGTCCTTCTAAAATTTCCAAGACCTTTGCTGCATCATCATCTAAGGCCTCCTCTTTCCTTGGCAATAATGATACATTTACTGTTCCATCTTCTTTCACATCAATAATTCTACCTTCAACTTTTTGACCTAATCGTGGTTCAACAAGTCTCTGTGATTCATGAATAAAGCCTTTATATCCATCATCTGTAAAAATCCAACTTCCTACTTTAGCTGTTCGATAAATATGGCCTTGAACACTTTTATTAAAATCATCACGTGTAGCTTTATTGGAATGTTCTTCAATAATGGGATCTGTCGCTAGTTTTACATAAATACGATTATTTTTATTCACTCTTAATGTAATAAAAAGGACATCACCAATTTCTGGCCAAACTTCTTTTAATGCAGGTAAATCCTCTTCCCCAAGAAGCATCTCTTTTTGAATGCCAATATCTAAGAAGATCCCCGTTCCCGGTTTGATATCATTGACCGTAGCCCAACCATAAACACCAACGGTTATTTTGGGAATCGTAGTGGTTCCTGCAATTCGCTCCCTGGCATCGGTATATAAAAATACCTCGACTTTGTCTTCAAGTTCTAGTTCTCTTTCTGATTCTTTAAAATGCAAAAGTACATCTTCATCTTCTTCTGTACCATTATTCAAAAAATAGCCGAATTCCTTTATTCTTACTACCTCTAACGAAACGACTTTTCCAATATGATCATGTATTGACAAAAAAATTCCTCCTTAAAAACCGTATCCTCTATTATGAATGGATTTCGACCTTATTCTTTCTTGCCGAATCTTGTATAGACTGCTATATTCTACTATAATTAGTTCTTAAAGGGAAACTTCTTTCAGCACCTATTCATTGGGTTGCCTGAACAGATCAAAATGAAAAAATGTATGTGTGGAGGTAGAGACATGGCAAAGGAAAGCTCATTTGATATTGTTTCGAACGTCGATCTTTCGGAAGTAACAAACGCCATTCAAATTGCGATGAAGGAAATTCAAACTCGTTATGATTTTAAAGGAAGCAAGAGTGAAATTTCTCTCGATAAAGAAGAATTGGTGCTCGTTTCAGATGATGAATACAAACTAGAACAGGTTAAGGATGTTCTTTTCAGCAAATTATTTAAACGTGGTGTTCCTGTTAAGAACCTTGATTACGGAAAAATTGAACGAGCAGGTGGCGGTACTGTTCGTCAAAGAGCAAAGCTTGTTCAAGGGATTGATAAGGATAACGCAAAAATCATTAACACCATCATTAAAAACAGTGGGATTAAAGTAAAAAGCCAAGTTCAAGATGACCAAGTACGTGTAACAGCGAAAAGCCGTGATGACTTACAAAAAATAATCCAAGCTGTAAAAGAAGCTGATCTAACCGTAGATGTTCAATTTGTTAATTATCGTTAATCTTATGAGGATGGAACGTAATATTAACGATATTTAAGTATCCTTAAATATCGTTAATAAAAGCTTGTATCATGTAATCATTGATACAAGCTTTTTTCCATTCATTCTAATAAAAACCTAACAATTGTATATATTGTTTTAAACTGCACCAATAAGCTATCCTTTGCTCCCAGAGAAATTTCTTCTTGCATACCGCTCTTCTTTATATCTTTGAAAAAACCAAATCGTAATAGCCAGCCAAAAGCCGCTGGCGAAATACCCTCCGATAATATCACTCGGATAATGTACCCCCAGATAAACCCGACTAGCGCCAATCATGAGAATGAATATACTGCAAATCATAATCAGAGCGGTACGTCCCAAACGGGTAGGGATATGGCGCCATAATAGGAATGTAAGAATTCCATATACAGCAAACGCACTCATCGCATGACCACTAGGAAAGCTATAGCCGCCTATTTCAATCAAACGATGGAGATCTGGCCGGGCTCGATGAAACAATTGTTTTAGCATCCGATTTATTAAGGGTGTTCCGATAACGACAGTACCAAACAATAAAAGCTCAGTACGATGCTTCAATACAAAATAAAGAAATAAAGATGCTAATAAAGAAATCCCAAACACCGAAGGAAACGACCCGATGTACGTAAAAAATTTCATTATTGAGGTTAGCATTGGTGACTCAAAACCTTGAATAAAGGAAATAACGATTTGATCAAATTGAATGATCGTTTGCCCGCTAATAAAAATCGCCATCATACTAAAACCGATAAGAAAAAACAACCCAACTATAAAATGCCCTCTTAATTTCATACGAGTAACTCCCTATCACTGGTTCACTTCTGAACTCGCTATTATGAAGAAGGGTCATACGGAATGATCAAACTTATTACGGTACCCTTTCCAAGTTCACTTTCGACCCGGATCGTTCCTTTAAACACTTCTATTATTTCTTTGGCAATCGCAAGACCCAGCCCACTCCCACCATTTTCACGGTTACGAGCTTTATCTACACGATAAAATCGATCAAAAATATATGGTAAGTCTTCACCACTGATTCCATATCCATTATCTTGAATTTTTATTTTACATTTATCGTTTACTTCATTCGAATAAATAATAATTTCTTTCATTTCTCCGCTATATTTAATGGCATTATCCAAAATAATGATGAGGATCTGCTTCAATTGTTCTTCAGGTAAAGTTAAAAGTCTATGAACATGTTCTACATTTTGAACATAGGTCATTTTTAGATTTGAATGAATAAGTTTATAGTTGCTAATCAATTCATGAATGGTATCTGAAACGTTATATGGAAGGTGAATATCGTGCATATCCTTCCTATTATCGATTCTTGTGAGCCTTAATAGTTCATTTGTTAAACCAATCATCCTGTCCGTTTCATTTATACTAGTATTCAATGAACTTTCTAATACTTCCTTATTATCCTTCCCCCATCTTTTCAATAAAGAAAGATGTCCATGAATGATCGCTAAAGGGGTTCGAAGTTCATGTGAAGCATCCTCAACAAATTTTTTTTGTTGCAACATGGAAGCTTCAATCTTGTCCATCATGTCGTTAAAAATGGAACTCAACTGTGAAAATTCATCCTTTGTTTCCATTACTGGCACACGTTCTTCAAATTGATTATCTTCAATTTTTCTCATTGTGTTTGTAAGCACTCGAAGCGGTGCTAATAATTTCCCTGCTAAAAGTCGACCGCTGATAAGACTTAATGCTAAAGAAAGCATTGTCCCTAATAACAATGTCCATATGACCTGCTCCAAAAAGCCTTCGAACATCTCCACATCTCGTCCTATTTGAAGGGTTCCATGAAAGGATCCAATATTTAATGGCTTTTTGTACAAAAGTACTCGTTCACCCTTTGCTTGAATACGAGAAAAACCTGAATCTAATGATTGTGTTTTGTTTTGGATATCTGGAAAATCATTAGAAATGTTAAATAGTTCATTCCCTTTTTGATCAATGATTTGAATCATTTCACTATTTTCTACAATATTTTCAAGAAACTTTTCCGATAAAACCATCTGTTTTCCTTCGCCATCCACAAGTTTCGCTTGTTCGGTTAAAAAGTCCTGAATCTCCATTGAACGTTTTAATAATATCTGCTCTTCTTGTTTGAATGTCTGGGTTTGGATGAGAATCAGTTGAATAATATTGCAAATCATAAAAATTAGAAAAATGGCAATAGCTGATAAAATGGTCATTTTCCATTTTATTGATCGATTTTTAAACATTATTAACTTGCACCCTCTATTTTCTTAATACATAGCCGGACCCTCTCACAGTTTGGATATAGGATTCTTGGCCACTACGATCGATTTTAGCTCTGAGATAGCTAATATACACATCCACGATATTCGTTTCAACCACTGCTTCATATCCCCAAACTGCTTCTAATAGGACTTCCCTTGTCAATACACGATTTACGTTTTTCATCAACAGTTTCAGTAAATCAAATTCCTTTTTTGTTAACTCAATCACTTCCGTTTCACGTTTTACAATCCTTGCTTCTAAACTCATCTCAAGATCTTTAAACAGTAAAAGGTGGTTATTTTGATCCACGCTCTCCACTCTTCTGAAAATAGCTCTCATTCTTGCAAGAAGTTCCTCAATTTGAAAGGGCTTAGAAATATAATCATCTGCACCACTGTCCAACCCTGAAATTCGATCTAGTACACTATCGCGTGCAGTGATCATGATGATCGGGATCGTTTTAACAGCTCGGATTCTTCGGCATACTTCAATCCCATTTAAACCCGGAAGCATTAAATCTAATAAAACGAGATCAATGTCTTCATCCAATGCCTTTGCCAACCCATCTCTACCTTCAAAGGCAACAAAAACTTCATATTTTTCATATTCTAACTCTAACCGAATAAAATCTGATAAATTCACTTCATCTTCTATAATCAGAATTTTTTTCATCATCATTCTCCTAAACATTTTCAAAAAAGGTGCCGCGAAATATCAATACAATTTCGGACACCTTTGGATTAGTACTATTTTTACCATCATCTTCTAACTTCATGATCTATTTTTACAATCTTTCCTATTTTCGCAGATGGATTGTTGCCACCTTAGGTAAAACTTTGACTATTTTGCATTCTCAGCTTGATTTTGAACTTCGTTTTCTACATCAGCTTTTTCTTCGCCGTCTTTTCTTCATGATCGGCTTCAACCTTTGCTACTTTACCTGTTTGGGCGTCAATTTTCACTTCTTGTTGACTACCATCTTTTGCTACAATTTCAAATCCATATACAATTGCACCATTTTCATCTTCTAATTCAACTGCTTTCACTGTTCCAGGTACTTTCTCAAGTGCTGTTTTTGTGGCTGCTTCTTCTGTAATTTTCGCTTGTTTTACTAACTCTGCTTGATTTTGAACGTCGTTTTCTTCATCATCATTTTCTTCGCCATTCTCTTTGCCGTTTTCTTCTTCATGATCGGCTTCAACCTTTGCTACTTTACCTGTTTGGGCGTCAATTTTCACTTCTTGTTGACTGCCATCTTTTGCTACAATTTCAAATCCATATACGATTGTACCATCTTCATCTTCTAATTCAACTGCTTGTACTGTTCCAGGTACTTTTTCAAGTGCTGTTTTTGTGGCTGCTTCTTCTGTAATTTTCGCTTGTTTGACTAACTCTGCTTGGCTTTGATCTTCATTTGCTTCTTGCGCTTGAGTAGGCTTGTCCTGTAAACTTGCTGCATTTGCAATACTGAAGCCGCCTCCTGCAAGGATTGTTGCTGCTAATGCTGGAATAATAACTTTCTTTAGTTTTAAATTCATTTTCTTGTTCCTCCTATTTATTATTTACTACACTATTCATCCTACCCTTTCGTTCTAAAAAAGAGATAAAGGATTCCTTATAAAACACTTGGAATTTCATTAGAATTTTTTAATCATTATTTACGAAATTATTTTTTAATAAATCCTACCTTCTTTTTCTTACTCGATACGTTTCTACTAGTAACCATAATAAAAGTATGACAGGAACTGCAATGGCAATGATTTCAACTATTAATGGATTAATTTTTGTATTACCTAGAATATCTACAATAATTGAATCACTGGAGTAGACAGCTGTTTCTTGATCGCTGCTTGCTGTTACATACAACTTATACTGATCCGTATATACAAATCGGATAGGTAATTCAATGGTTTGTACTTCATTAGGATTCAGTGTTCCAATAGAGATTGGCTGATCTGCGCTGTAATCCTCTAGATTGACCGTCCAATGCTTAACCGTATTAGCCATTGTAATATACACCATCACATCAGGTATCGCTTGATCGGTGTTATTGGTAACTTGAGCTTTAATTTTTGTTTCAAAGCCTGGATACTCCCTAACACTATCCGGTGATTGAATGGTTACAGAAATATTCGGTGTTTCACTTGTTTGAGCAAAGGCATATGGAGTAACAAAGAGAGAACTACAAAGTATGAGTACAAGGCATATGAACTTTCTCATATTATTCTCCCCCTATCAATTTGATATTTCGACTTGCTATTAATAGAATTACTACAGCTACAATGAAAAAAATAAAGACAGGTAAAACATCCAGAAAAATAGTGGACATACCAAACTTATTAATTAATAAATCCTTCGCCGCTAATAAAGTAGATGAAATAGGACTTGATCGATCTATTACGTATGCAAATCCTGCCTTTTTCATCTTAGTAGATAAAAACATTGGCAATATAGTTATTAAGAAGATGACAATAGAAAGCAAGGTAGCATTTTTGGTTGATGAAAACCATGCTGAAAAGGCCAAAGATAGGATTGAAAAACCCAAGACCAGAAAAGTTCCGATAATTAATATCAACGTAAAAACGGTCGGTAATAACTGTGTCCCATACGTTAAGGCATAAAAGTAAGGCAAACTTATAATGAGTACTCCAAACCAAAAAACGCAAATGGAAGCTGCTTTGACAACAATAATCTGAAAGTTTGATAAAGGTGTCAATAATAAACTTTCTAGCGTCCCTTGTTCTTTTTCATTCGAAATCATCGTAGAACCGATAATGATTGAAATGAGAGTGCCTACTCCTAATAAAATTTTTATAAATGTCATATTCACTTCCACTTGTGCGAGGAGGCTTAATTCTTTAAACGTTACGAAAGAAAAGGCCATTGCACTAAATAAAATGGACAGAGCAAAATAAATCCAAAGACCTTTTCTTGATAGAACATGCTCTTTAATTTCTTTATAAAATAGAGCACTCATCATTGACCTTCAACCTCCTTTGATGTAGTTAAATAAAAGAAGATATCTTCTAAAGTGACCGCTCTACCTTCTGCTAATCCTTTGTATTTGTTTAGTAATTGATCGATACTATTTTCTTCAATAAGAGTACCTCTTGATACAATGGCTACTCGATTACAAATTTCTGAAATTTCCTTCAATAGATGTGAAGTAATGAATACAGTTACTCCATTTTCTTTATTTAATCTTTGGATAATGGTTTGAATATCCTTTTGACCTTGCGGATCTAAACCAAGAGTCGGTTCATCTAAGAAAATAAGGGCTGGTTCATGAATGATGGTTTTGGCAAGTCCTATCCTTTGCTTCATCCCTCGCGAATATTGTCCAAGAGGTACATTCGCTTTCTCTATCATCCCGACCCAAGTTAGCACTTCCTCCACTCTATCTTTTCGTTTGGATTTGTCGTACCCATATAATTTGGCGAAAAAAGTTAAATATTCTCTACCGGACATCCAATTATAATAGCCGTGTGACTCAGGAAGAACTCCTATCATTTTTCTAATTTCCACAAGATGATCTGTTATTTTTCGTTCATCTATCAGGATTTCTCCTCTAGTCGGTTGCAGTAGTCCATTTAGCATCCTAATGGTCGTTGTTTTCCCTGCTCCGTTTGGACCTAAATAGCCATAAATATCGCCTTTTTGGACATGGATATTTAAATCATTTACAGCAACAAATCCATTATCATACTTTTTAGTTAAAGATTTTGTATGAATCATTGTTTTTACCTTCCTTTCATATTCTTGTAATTTGGATAGAGGTAATAATATTTTGTGAAATTCGTATAACGGAGTTCTTGTGCCAGTTCATGCACGATGAAAAGGGGCCATACGTAATGGGACCCCTCAATGAATCTTTCTATTTCTTGAAACAAGCTAATCTCAACTACTAGTCATTTACGTTTGTAACATCTAGCCTTGTTACAAACACCAGATGAACCCATGGGGATCTTTTTCTACTGTTCATCAGTGTTCAGAACTACATCCCTTTTCGTTTTGGTCAGATAAATGACCAAAATCAAGATAATGATAAGAAAGATTGCACTAGTTCCAACCGTACCTAGTCCAAGACCACCTGCACCACGAGACTGTGACAAGTAGTCGCCAAACGATGCTCCAAATGGACGTGTTAAGATATAGGCAATCCAGAATGCCCATACTGCATTCAACTTAAATCCGTAGTGGGCGATTGTAACCAACACAATCAAGCTGGCAAATATGATTCCTGAATTCAAGTAACCCAAGTTCATACCTTCTGAGATAAGATCACCAGCTGCAGTACCTAAAGCGAAGGTAAATAGGATGGATAACCAATAGAAAGCCTCTCGCTTGGTTGTGTAGATGGAGTGAATAGACAGTGTTTTTTCACTCCTGTACCAAGCCACAAAAGTCATCAGCAATGCAACCGTGAAGACAATAGTAGTCGTCTCTAGGGCAACTCCAAAGTTGTCTACGAGGTTATCTGTGACTAACGTTCCAACAACGCTAATTAGCACAACCACGAGCCAGTATATCCACGGTACGTACTTCTTTGATTTGAACTGTATGAACAGTGTAATAAGCAAAAGTACCGTCATAACAATTGTGGTATTTGATAAGCCCCAGTGCAGGTTAAAGGTCAGGAAGTCTGCAGCGGTTTCACCTACCGTAGTGGCCATGATCTTAATGATCCAAAACCAAATTGTAATTTCTGGAACCTTGTTCAACATCTGTCGTAGTGGGCTTACCCCGACTTCATCAGTAATGGATGGATTTTTTGCCAAAGTACTCATCTCCTTTTATTCTTCAATATGTACTTAATGTACTTACTATTTTTCATGTTCTTGTTCTAGCTCTGTGTTTACTACAAAACCCATCTTACTCTTTAGATCTAAAAAGGAGATGAAGGATTTCTAAAAAAATAATTGGAATTACATTAGAATTTTTTAATCTTTAAACAAACAAGGTACCTGAAGATATCGCGAAAACATAATGTATATTTAGTTTCTAAATTTCAAATTAAAAGTCAATCCTCTTTTTCCACATAAGCCTTCCAGTATACTTTTCATATTCCTCCTATGTTTGACACAAACTAAACTGAAAAAAAGGATGTCAATCAGGAGGGTCGCAATATGAATCAACCAACAACTAAATTTCCCCCACAGCATCAAAAAGTGCAACCAGGTGTAGAGTCTGAAATGAGTCCACAGCCCCTTTCAATGGATTCTGCCTATAAAGGTTCCGGCAAATTAAACAATAAAATAGCCATCATCACTGGAGGTGATAGCGGAATCGGAAAAGCTGTCGCTATTTATTTTGCAAAAGAAGGTTCAGATGTGGTTATTGTCTATTTAAATGAGCATCAGGATGCAGAGGAAACAAAAAAATTAGTAGAAGCAGAAGGAAGAAAGTGTTTGCTCCTTGCAGGTGATATAGGCGATGAAGCCTTCAGTCAAGAGATTGTGACGAAAACAATCGAACAGTTTGGAAAAATAAATATACTCGTAAACAATGCAGCCGAACAACATCCGCAGAAAAGTTTGCTGGATATTACTACCCAACAACTAGAAAAAACGTTCAGAACGAATATTTTTGGTTACTTCTATTTAACAAAAGCCGTGCTTCCTCATTTACATAAAGGAAGTACAATTATTAATACAGCCTCCATTACAGCATATGAAGGACATGAAGAGTTGATTGATTATTCGGCAACAAAAGGGGCTATTGTTTCCTTTACAAGGTCATTAGCTAAATCCCTTGCACCACAAGGAATTCGTGTAAATGGTGTGGCTCCTGGTCCGATTTGGACGCCTCTCATTCCTTCCACCTTTACCGCTGAAAAAGTAGTCAACTTTGGAACCGATACACCGATTGGCCGTGCTGGACAGCCTTTTGAATTGGCACCCGGTTATGTCTATCTTGCCAGTGAGGATTCAGCCTATGTAAGTGGACAGATTCTTCATATTAATGGTGGGAAGATAATAAACGGATAAATATAGAAAATTGGAGAAGCTTAAAACTCATAAAAAATCTTGAAAGAAAAAGGTTAAGTGATCTTTCTTTCAAGATTTTTTCTTATCACAGTCGATTATACAATCTGAAAAGCGCCTTATTTTATCTGATGTTTATTTTTAGAAAATGCGTCGTCTTCTGAAGAAAATAGCAAAGATTAAAAAAGAGGGGATAAATCTTCTTCTTCTAAAGCCATCCCGAATAAACACTCCTCTTCTTCTTGGATCAAATCCATCCATGATTCCACGATGAAATCCACCACGTGTATCTCTAATTTCAATTGGTTGACCCCTGAATCTCATAAGTGAATTTGGCAATTTCCGTCCTCCTTTCTAAGCAAAAAAAGCTATGCTATATGTATTAATATTTTAAAAATCATAGGGTTATTTATTAAAAGGACAGATTATTCCAACCTGTCCTTTGCTCTTTCAATAAGTGCCATTTCACTTGTAAGATTTAGTAGATGTTATTACAAGAACATCCTACAATGATAAGCAATACGAAAAGTACAACAACTAACGCCATTACGCGACTTGATCCTGATCCTTCCTTCATGTATATCACCTCATTTTCGGTAATAATTCGACTATAAAAAACGCAAATGAATCCTGTTAAAGTTTTTAAAAAAATAACCTATTAAAGAACAGAAAGTACGATAATTAATAGAATGAACAATACAACGATTAATGCAAAGTTAGAGCCAATGCCACCCATTCCACCGCCGTATCCTTGACCACCATACCCTTGATCACCGTATCCATTTCCAAATCCACAGCTCATATTTCTCACCACCTATTAGTAGTCTAGGATGCTTATTACCATCCCTACTTCTATATTATTTTTTTAAAAAGAAATTGATTGGACAACTTCCCATAGTTATAAGAAATACGCAATCTCAGCCCAATTATTCTTAAATGACCATTTAAAATTAAACTTTTGAAGGTTTCTAATTAACGATGTTGTCTCTTAACATAATGTACTGATGAAAAAGAGAAGAAGCGTATGCATGAACACATACGCTTCTTCCGGAGGTGATCATATGGGCTCTGGACCACGGTGGAGGTTATGAGAGATTCCTGTCTCTCATTTATAAGATATGCAAAAAGAATAAAGAGGACTGGACAAGCGTTGATAAAAGAATAAAATGTTTTATTAAAAAGGAGTACTCAAAATCAAAATAATTCTTTTTTTCATCAAATTAGTAATAATTTCAAATCGAATTAAAATGTCTTAGCGTTTAAGCTACTTCTTTTTACTTGCATTTGCTTCTTATAGCCTATTTGTCCATTAGCGGATAAATTGGCTATAAGTAGTTTTTGCTTAATAAATTCCCTCCATTTTGTATGCATGGGTATCCTCACTTCGCAATCAAGATTAAACTTTAAAGCTACCCCAGAACAGGATAAACATCCTTCACAGCTATAGATGGAACCTTTTAGATACGAGAATCAAAAAAAACAAAAAAAGAAAGCAACACTGCTCTCAAGACTGATTTAATAGATGTTATTTATACCAGAACATCCTCAATATCAGCACATACGATTACAGACTCCATTACGATCCTTCGTCATCGTATATTACTTATCCTTTTCGGGAACAATTCGCCGTTAACATACCCCTTAATTCCTTATTATCTTCACCAGCTCATATTTTTCACCACCTATTAGTAGTCTAGGATGCTTATTACCATCCCTACTTCTATATTATTTTTTTAAAAAGAGATTGCTTGGACAACCTCCTATAGTTATAAGAAATCCGCAATCTCAGCCCAATTATTCTTAAATGACCATTTAAAATTAAACTTTTTGTAGGTTTCTAATTAACAATGTTGTCTCTTAATATAATGTACTGATGAAAAAAGAGAAGAAGCGTATGCTTTATTACATACGCTTCTTCTAAAGGTGATACTATGGGCCTCACGGTGGCGGTGGAGAGATTCCTGTCTCTCGCTAATAGAATATGCAAAAAGAATAAAGAGGACTGGACAAGCGTTGAGAAAAGATTAAATTTTTTAAAAAAGATGAGTATTTTTATCAAAATTAATTCTTGCCCTATTTAATCGAACTGATTTCCAAATTTATAAAATAAAGATCCGTTCGGCCGAGCTGGACAGCCTTTCGAACTAAGCACCTGGTTATGTGTATCTTGCGAGTGAGGATTCAACATATGTAAGTGGACAGATCCTTCATATTAATGGTGGTAAGATCGTAAACGGATGAATTCTCATAATAATCTTGAAAGAAAGGGTCTAAAGGTTCTTTCTTTCAAGATATCATTCATCAATCAGTCCGTTATCCATTTTGAGAAGAATTGTATCTAAATGTTTTACTTATTAGAAAATGCGTCGTCTTCTGGAGAAAATAGCAAAGATTAAAAAGAAGGGGATAAATCTTCTTCTTCTAAAGCGATCCCGAATAAACACTCCTCTTCTTCTTGGATCAAACCCATCCATGATTCCACGATGAAATCTACCACGTGTATCTCTAATTTCAATTGGTTGACCCCTGAATCTCATAAGTGAATTTGGCAATTTTCTTCCTCCTTTCTTAAGCAAGAATAAGCTATATTCTGTTTATTAATGGTTGGAAGATTATAGGATTATTTATGAAAAGGACAGATTATTCCAATCGGTCCTTTGCTCTTTCAATAAGTGCCATTTCACTTGTAAGATTTAGTAGATGTTATTACAAGAACATCCTACAATGATAAGCAATACGAAAAGTACAACAACTAACGCCATTACGCGACTTGATCCTGATCCTTCGCTCATGTATATCACCTCATTTTCGGTAATAATTCGACTATAAAAAACGCAAATGAATCATGTTAAAGTTTTTAAAAAAATAACCTATTAAAGAACAGAAAGTACGATAATTAATAGAATGAACAATACAACGATTAATGCAAAGTTAGAGCCAATGCCGCCGTATCCACCGCCGTACCCTTGATCACCGTATCCATTTCCAAATCCACAGCTCATATTTCTCACCACCTGTTAGTAGTCTAGGATGCTTATTACCATCCCTACTTCTATATTATTTTTTTTAAAAGAGATTGATTGGACAACTTCCCATAGTTAGAAGAAATCCGCAATCTCAGTCCAATTATTCTTAAATGACCATTTAAAATTAAACTTTTTGTAGGTTTCTAATTAACAATGTTGTCTCTTAATATAATGTACTGATGAAAAAGAGATGAAGCGTATGCATGATTACATACGCTTCTTTCGGAGGTGAAAATATGAGCATTGGACCTCGGTGGAGGCGAAGAGAGATTCCTGTCTCTCGCTTATAAGATATGCAAAAAGAATAAAGAGGACTGGACAAGCGTTGATAAAAGATTAAAAAGTTTTATATAGAAGACTTCCATCAGTGAGGGGGTTCGACTCATAGGCAGTGCTAGTGTGTAGACTTTGCTACAAGGTATTTCTTTGGGCTTTAGCCCGTAGAAAAATCAATCAGGCACTGCGTGACAGGACGTCGCCTAGTCTGCTTCATCCCCCACCTATCTCCTCTTTGTACACTTAGAATCTTGAGATGGGGGTCTTACTGCCCGTTAAGAGTGGGATAAAATAAAGACCGTTCTATTATCCAAAAATCCTCACTAAAATGAAGTCTTTTGACTCTTTTTTTATTTTTTGTACAAGTATCCACACACGGATACAAAACCAATCATAGGTTATCTAAAAGAGTTGGAAAGAGAGGAGGAAGAAGACATTGGTTGGGAATGATAATAAACAAAAGACGAATGGAGAAATTGACCATTTTTCAAGATTCATGTTTGGAAATAGTAAACATAGAGAAACTTACAAAGAAAGCGAAAATAATTCACAAGAATCTCTGGAACAAAACGAACACTCATCTTTTGATCGTAATTCTAATCGTATCGATGACTGGGTTTTTAGCTTTAGGAGAAAAGAGCCTACGCAAAGTGCTCCAACCACTCAAAATCAGATAGAAAATTTTATTAACAATGTGGATATTGAATTGCTTATGGAAACCTACGATACCCTAGTCACTACATCTAAACAATTAAAACCATTAATAAAAGAAGTCTCCCCATTTTTTCATCAAATTAGAAAAAAATTCAAATCCAATTAAGATGTCCAAGCGTTTGAGCACTTTGTTTCTTATAGCCTAATTGTCCATTAGAGGATAAATAGGCTATAAGTAGCTTTTGCTTAATAATTTCCCTCCATTTTATATGCAGGGGTATCCTCACTTCGCAATCAAGTTTAAACTTTAAAACTACCCCAGAACAGAATAAATATCCTTCACAGCTACAGACGTGACCTTTTAGATACGAGAATCAAAAAAACAAAAAAAGAGAGCAACACCACTCCAAGACTGATCAAATAGAACAAATTTATACCAGATTTCTCACTAAGCACATAGATTTCAGACTCATCACGATCAATCGTCATCGTATATTGCTTATCCTTATCGCGAACAAGATCACCATTAAGCATACCTCTTAATTCCTTATTATCTGCACCCTCTGCAAGTTTTTCAGCGGGAATGGCCACCGTTTGTGTTTCTGTTGTATTATTGATTGCCACAACAGACGTTTCCTCTTGATATTCACGTTTATATACAGCCATTCCATCCTGTTCGTATAATAGCTCCATCTTTCCTCTCGTAAGCGATGGCAATTGTGAACGTACCCTACTCAGTTTTGCCATGTAATCAATTAATTCTTTATCCGTCCTAAAGTTCATTTGCCTGCGGTTATCTGGAGAATTTCCTCCGTCGAGCGCAATTTCGCTCCCATAATAGACAATCGGGATCCCTGGAGTTGTATACAGATAGGTGAGCGACTGTTTCCATCGCGGACCTGGATGCTCATTGTTCTCCACCATATCTCTTGTAAACCGAACCGTATGGTGGTTATCCATAAAGGTTCCCATTAAATAAGAGTTAAGTCCGAGTTCTTCGTTTTGCTCAAGCCTCTTAAACAACTCTCCAAAGGACTGATCAGGCTTTGGAAAAACCTTTCTTAATTCTTCATTTAACGGAAAATCAACAAAACCATCGATTCCTGTCTCAGCATATGACTCCATTTTAACGGGATCATTTGTGGTAACTTCCCCAAGTAAGAAGAAATCTTTTTTAACACTCTTCACTTCGTTTGTAAAATCAACCCAAAAGCTGGTCGGAACATCCCCTACAGAGTCAAGCAAATATCCGTCAATATCACTCTCTTTGATCCACCATTTAGCAGCATCAATTAAATATTTTTTTACCTCAGGATTTTCATGATCTAATTTCGGTAAAGTAATACCTTCTTGATCTACCTCTTCCTGCCCCTCTTTAAACCAATCCTTTTTCGTTGGATCATTTACCCACGGATGTTTAGGACCCACATACCCTGAAACAAAGTCAAGGATGACTTTCATATCCCGCTTATGTGCTTCGTCTACCAACTTATTAAATAAGTCATTTGATCCAAAATGCTCATCTGTTTGATAAAAATCATTCACCCAATATCCGTGATATCCACCATCTTCATTAGCAAAAATAGGTGTCAGGGATATAGCTGTAAATCCCATTTCCTTTATGTAATCTAATTGATCAATAATCCCTTGAAAATCTCCCCCATGGTAGCCATTTGGATCATTTATATCAACCCCGAAATCATTCGTCTGATCACCGTTATTAAAACGATCGATCATTAAAGAATAAACCGTCTCATCCTGCCATTTGTGTTCTTCTTTTTCTGCTGCGACTACTGCTAAAGTGTTAGAAAACAACGCTAGAAAAAACAGTACCATACATACCCTTTTTTTCATCTAAAAGTTCCCCCCATACCAATTTGATGCATATTATAGTAAAAAATCTTTTTGCTCACTCTATTAAGAGTAGCTTGTGGTATCTTTAGCGTCAACGAAAAATAATATTATTTAAAAAATTCTAATTATATTTTAGCGTACATTTTTCGATTGAATGGGAAACCCTAGTATCATCTATTTCATTAGGAAGGAGATTAGGATGAATGATTGAACGAGCATCTGTCTTTCACCGTCCAACCGATCAGTATGCCTATCCTCTTAATAAAGCTGAGCTTCATATTCGGATTAAAACGAAAAGGGAAAATGTTATGTCTATCAGCCTGATTTTTGGAGATCAGTATGATTGGAATGAAAATAAATGGGTTACGGAGCAAACCCCCCTCATTTGTACGGGTACGGATGCTTTGTTTGATTATTGGCAAGTTACGGTTACACCAGCTTATAAACGGATCAGGTATGGATTCTATTTACAAAATGATCTTGAAACAGTTATCTTGACGGAAAAAGGTTATTTCTCTGAACCGCCTCAAGATCCAAGCTACTATTTTTGTTTTCCTTTTTTACACAACAGCGAAGTATTTCGTTCCCCTGATTGGGTTCGTGAAACGGTTTGGTATCAAATTTTTCCAGAACGATTTGCGAATGGGGATGCCCTATTAAACCCAAAGGATACAAGACCATGGGGAAGCGAGGATCCATCACCCTCTAACTTTTTTGGCGGTGATTTCACCGGCATCATGCAAAAACTTGATTACTTGCAGGATTTAGGGATCACAGGTATTTATTTAACCCCCATTTTTAAAGCGCATTCGAATCATAAATACGACACGATCGATTATTTTGAAATAGATCCCCAGTTTGGTGATAAAGAAACATTTAAAAGGATGATTAACAAATGTCATGAGAAAGGAATCCGCGTGATGCTAGACGCTGTTTTTAACCATAGCGGATATCATTTCCCACCTTTTCAGGATGTGCTCAAAAAAGGAGAGCAATCCCCTTATAAAGATTGGTTTCATACAGGTCAATTTCCCCTTCAAGGAGGAAAGCGGCCGAATTATGCTACTTTTTCTTTTGTCGAGACCATGCCAAAACTGAATACCCAAAATAAAAAAGTCAAAGAATATTTACTTGAAGTGGGTCGTTATTGGGTACGTGAATTTAATATCGATGGATGGAGACTCGATGTTGCCAATGAAATTGATCATTCATTTTGGCGAGAATTCCGATCTGCGGTTAAGGAGATCAAACCGGATCTTTATATTCTCGGTGAGATTTGGCATGATAGTATGCCCTGGCTCCGGGGGGATCAATTTGATTCCGTTATGAATTACCCTTTTTTGACCCATACCATTCACTTCTTTGCAAAAGGGATAGGCACTCCCGTGCAGTTTGTTGAACAGATGACCACTGTCATTCATCAATATCCGAATACTGTCAATGAATCATTATTCAATCTTGTTGGCAGTCATGATACACCAAGGCTACTGACAGAATGCAATAATCATGTGGCAAAGGCAAAACTTATTTACACCTTCCTACTCACATTCATCGGGACCCCTTGTCTATTTTACGGTGACGAAGTTGGTATAACCGGTGGAATGGATCCTGAGTGCAGAAAATGTATGCCGTGGGAAGTGCAAAAGCAAAATCTTGAGTTGTTTACCCATATTCAAAAGCTGATTGCGCTACGAAAAGAATTTCCATTACTTGCGAATAAAGGGAATTTCCGTTTTCTCCCTATAGACGACGGAGTGGTTTATGTAAAATCAGAAGAAAACCGCAAATGCCTAGTTATTTTAAACCCTTACGACAAGGAACTGAAATTCACACTTCCTTTTGCTTTAAAAGGAAAGAAAATTTCAGATCTAGTCCAAAACCAAGAATACATGATGGAGACCGACGATTTAGTAGCCATTGTTCAACCCTATGGTGCATCCATTTTAATGTTTTCAGATGATAATGGGGACATTCCAAAATAAAAACCCGGAATTCCCCGGGTTTTTATTCTTTACTCTACAATATTGATTTGATAATCCTTAAACCAATGATGGATTTGTACAAGGTGTGCTAACAGCTGAGGTCCTGTCATCAATTGACCAAACCATGGCTCCTTAAAAGAGGCTCCTTCTGTCTGGACAATTTGTTGAAGCTTTTCTTTATCAAAAAACTCATATAAAACAGAACTGCGATCTTGTAAACTACTTTCTAACATGCCCTTTAACGATTTTTCGATAGGCAGGATGATGGGTCTTTGGATACGGACTTTTTTTCCGATACAATACTTCTTCAGGGAGCAGGCCTTCTAACGCTTTCCGTAAAATTCCTTTTTCCCGATTTCCTACCATTTTCATTTCCCACGGTACATTCCATACATATTCGACTAAGCGGTGATCTGCAAATGGGACACGGACTTCTAGACTTGCTCCCATACTCATTCTGTCTTTCCGATCAAGTAAAGTCGTCATAAACGAGAGCATATTAATATAAAACAATTCTCTCCTTTGTGCATCCTGCTTACTTTCTCCATCCAAGGTCGGTGTTTCAGAAACCATCTGCTGATATTTGCTCAATGAATATTCCTTAAGATTGAGTCTTTCTTGCCAATGATCCTTTAACAATCCCTGTCTTTCATCAATCGACCGCATCCACGGAAACCCTGACCGATTCAAGTCATCTAAACGATGAAACCACGGATATCCACCAAAGATTTCATCCGCACATTCTCCACTCAGACTCACAACAAAATCTTTTTTGATTTCACGACAAAACCAAAGTAAGGATGAATCAACATCAGCCATTCCAGGTAAATCCCTCACATGAACGGCTTCAATCAAATCCTCTGCCAACTGCTCCTGTGAAATAACACTATAATGATGAATCGTATTAAAGGTTTCAGTCATTTTGTTTATGAATGCACCATCCGAATCTGGTTGAAATTCATTGGATTTAAAAAATTGATCATTCCCTTCATAATCAATCGAATACGTATGAAGCTGCCCTTTGCCTTCTTTTTGAAAAGCATTTGCAGCAATTCCCGCAATGGCGCTTGAATCTAACCCACCAGAAAGAAACGTACATAATGGAACATCTGAGACGAGCTGTCTAGTAACAGCATCCGTAAATAAGTAGCGAATTTTTTCTGCCGTTTCATCAAGTGAATCTTGGTGTGGCTCACTTTTCACATTCCAATATCGCCAAATTTTCAATCCATCTTTAGAAAAGGTTAAAGCATGTGCGGGTCGTAATTCTTTTACCCCTTTAAATACACCAGAACCGGGTGATCTTGATGGCCCAAGTCCAAATACTTCAGACAATCCTTCTTGATCAAGCGCTCGGTTGACATCTGGGTGAGCCAAAATCGCTTTTAATTCTGAACCAAAAATAAACCCTGTTGCGGTTTCATAATAAAATAAGGGCTTTACACCAAGTCGATCACGACCAATAAATAACAAGTCTCTCTCCTGGTCCCAAACAGCAAAGGCAAAGATCCCATTTAAGTAATCCACACATTTTTCTTTCCATTCTATATACGCAGTTAACAAGACTTCTGTATCAGAATGGCCATGAAAAGAATATCCTTTTAGTAGCAACTCTTTTCGAATATCTTCCGTATTATAAAGTTCACCATTATAACAAAGCGTGTACCTGTTCTCTTGTTTTGTTTTTACCATTGGTTGCTTTCCGCGCTCTGGGTCAACCACAACAAGTCTTTTATGTCCAAAACCAACATGTACATCCGTCCAAATATTGGTATCATCAGGTCCTCTTTTGGCTAAGGTTTCCGTCATCTTTTCAAGAGTTTCTATTTGATTTCCCAAGTTTTTGTGATAATCAATCCAACCTGTAATCCCACACATATCTGCTCATCCCTTTCATACGGAACCTTTTGCTTCAAATCCTAACGACCATTACTTAACTTAGTCTATGCAGAGAATCAAAAAATGGTTATTTGTCCCGAAAAAGTGGGTTTAAAATAACTCGATTCTGTCAAAAAATAGAAAGGCAATACTAAATGGAGGTATACAATCATGAATAATCAGCAGCGTACAAAATTATTGGAAAATCAGCACCGCAGCTATACAGAAGGCTCAATTGAATGTATTAATAAACAATGGATATTTTTTGATGAAGATACC
The DNA here is from genome assembly GCA_963765265.1 of uncultured Bacillaceae bacterium. GTDB lineage: Bacteria > Bacillota > Bacilli > Bacillales > Cytobacillaceae > Bacillus_BD. Next base: position 457,822 of record CAVXVN010000005.1, on the reverse strand, counting down.
GAAGAAGCTACATTATTGGATTTGTGGTTGCATCAAGCTATTGAGGTATTTCGTTTAAATCGATGGAAAGAAGGAATTCTTTGTGGAGAAAACCAAATCAAAATGGGTAATGTTATACATCCTCTAAAAAATCAGGATAAAATCAGAATCCGTAAAAATTTAGTATTTTCATTAGAACAGCTTTCTAAAGAACTCAATGATGATGCATTTTACCAATTTATCACAAATTTAAATGCACTGAATTTTTCTTTGTATGATTGTATTTATTGCTATAATCACTTAACTTTTCTCAGTGAAACAAAGCATAAAAACGGCGTGAATTTTATGGTTTTTGACAATAGCGACACCATATGCAGTGTTCATCACCATTTTTTCTATTATGAAAATGAAAGCGATCGCTTTGAATTCACCTTGAGCACAGGAAAAAGAATGGTCATTGAAAAAATGGGAAAATGAATATGTCCACCAAATATGTAAATTTGTTCTTTTATGGTGTCAGGCACCGCTTTTGCTTTATCTGACACCATAAAAAAAACTGCACATCGGCAGTTTTTTCTTAGTAATATTAAACAACAACATGGTTAAATGTAAAATCCTATAAAGGAAGTTTAAACCCTAAATAGACGACTGCAACAAATGCAACAACAAACAAAGTCCAAAGGACGCCTGTTGATTTCCCTTTTATTGTTTTACTTAGAACCATTTCAAAGAAGCCAATGACAAGAACTCCCAAAATAGCTTTAATCCAATATAATGCACTTATCGTACTTAAGCTAAATAGCATTCCCACTCCAGTAGCAATAATTAATAAATAGAATAAACGTAAGATCATTTGTACAACTTTTAAGCCACGTGTTTTCCCATTTTTATGTAGACTAATCGCAACAAAAAATAATATTAAGGCGATCACCCATGTGGTGATATGAGCATGCGTCATGTTCTAGTCCTCCTCCTATTATTATCCAAATTTAGCATAACATAAAGACTATGATAATCCTATTTTTACGATGTTAAAATGATTTTCCAATCCTTTATATTTCTAATATCTATCCTATATTGGCTTATTCTACTGAAATGGAATTGATCAAAGTTCCGATTTTTTCAATCGTTATTTCCATTTCATCACCTGGCTTTAAGAATCGTGGTGGTTTAAACCCTTTTCCGACCCCAGCTGGAGTTCCCGTAGCAATGATGTCCCCTGGTTCAAGCGTCATCCCTCTTGATAGCACATGAATGATTTCTTCGATCGAAAAAATAAAATTTTCCGTATTAGAGAACTGCCTCACTTCTCCATTGACCTTCGTTTCAATCGCTAAATGATTCGGGTTTTCGATGTTAGAAGCATGAACAACCCAAGGGCCCATCGGACAAGATGTATCAAGACTTTTGCCAATTAAATATTGTTTATGTCTTTTTTGTAAGTCTCTTGCTGTGACATCATTTAAGATGGTATAACCAAAAACATAATCAAGAGCCTCTTCACGGCTGATTCCTCTTCCTTTTTTACCAATGATCACAGCAAGCTCTCCCTCGTAATCTAGCTCGTCTGTCACCTCTTGATGATTCAGCACTTTAGCACCAGATCCAATGACCGAGGTTGGCGCTTTTGAAAACACAATAGGGTCTGTTGGAATATCTTCCTTGCTTCCCATTTCAATTGCATGTTCTGCATAATTTTTCCCAACACAGAAGATATTTTTTCTGGGTGTAGGAATCGGAGCTAGTAGCGTTAAAGAATCAAGCGGAAGATAGGCTTCTACTGTCACTGTTTCTACTAATTGTTGTACTTTATCTGTAAATTCTTTCCCCATTTCAATTCCATCTAGAAGTGTTTCAGGAAAATCATGATTTCCAAAACGAGCTTGCCATGCCCTTTTTAAAGGTAATACACGATTTTCAGATTCATCAACCAATCCAATAAATTCACTATCTTGATCTTTCACCGTCACAAACTTCATCCAATCACCTCATATTTATTATTCTAATTATGTTACTCCATCCAAAAGGATTATATCAATCATAACTACTGAAAATAACCACTTTTTCAAGAGCCGTCCTCCGATTTTCGACGCCATTTTGGCTTTTGTAAATAAGTAAAGCTTCGCCAGACCCATTCCGCGGGCCCATAGTAATAATGTTTAAGCCAAAGTCTACTTAAAAAAATTTGACAAATGTAGACGATTAGCACAAGAATTGTCCCTGTGAAGACAGAAACTTTCCCATAAAACCCAAGACCATAGTGATAAAAAATCAATGTAGATAATATAGATTGAAACAAATAATTACTAAACGACATCCTACCCACAAATGACATGGCTATTAGAAGCCTATTAATATACTTTTTTTCGGCAAAATGAACAATCGCTAAACCATATGAAATCGCTAGAAGCGGCCCACCTAAAATATCCTGAGCATATAACGAAGCCAAATTATTCTCAAACAGATAGGGTAAAAGTTTAATAAATAAACCCAATACAAAAGTTACGATAAAGGTAATCGTTAAACCTTTTCGATATTCACTTGGCCTTTCAAGCCATTTAAACTTCGCAGCACCTCCACCAATTAGAAAAAGAGGCAACAGCACAAAAAACATCATGATCAATCCGGAAATATCATTGGTGAATGCCCAATCTTGAATTCGCTGCATAGTGATTTCAAAGAAAGTGCCATTCTGATAGATGTCTATCGATTGTAATGACAATAATGGATCATACATCGTTAGCTCTTCCCCTGGCACAAATAAAAAAGTCAACAACAACATACACATTATCAATAAATTGGGTAAAAGTAGAATAAACTTCCAGCAACCATCATGTTTCGCCCACTCAAGCCAATAAACAAAAGGAAGATAAATCCAAGTAGCGCATAATTAAATAAAATATCTCCATGCCATATAAAAAATGCATGAATTAGACCAATGATTAGGAGCAGAGAAAGCCTTCTAAATGCAATAGACATAAAAGATGTCTCTTTCAATTGTGCTCTATCCCTTAGCATGACGAGTCCATAGCCAAATAACATCGAAAATAGCGGATAAAAGCTTGCTTGAACAAAAATATCAATAAACACATATATTCCTTGATCAAGAGGATTCTGCCACCATTTTAGTGGATCGATGTATAACAAAGGTGAGTGGAAAGATAGCATATTCACGAGGAAAATCCCTAGAATGGCAAAACCTCTCATCATATCTAAGGACACGATACGTTTTTGCTCTTGAGTGAGCGAGATTGATTGACTCATAAATAAACTCCTTATCAAATGATAATTCTATTATAATGGAAAATTGTAAAATATCAGTAAATAGAACAAAATAAAAAAACTGGATTTCTCCAGTTTTATACAAAATCATATTTCTCCTCACTATCCTTACATTCTTAAAACTTCCCGATAAAATTCTTATTTTCCAAACAAGTTGATTTCAATATCATCTGAAAGAGCTTTTCTCATTTCCTTTACATCCTCGATCGTAGCCTCTCCATCTTTTGCTCTTTCTTGTATGTCTAGTAATATTTCCTTTCTTTCCATTAATTTATCAGTACTAAAATCTTTCGCCCAATTAAACATTGGTGCTTTTTCGTCTTTAAACTCTTCAATAACAACGGTCAAGTCATCGACTAGTGTTACGATTCGTTTTTGATCTTCAGAAGTAAGCTTTTCTTTTTTCTCCAATTGTTTTGCTTCTTCAAGTGCAGCGTCAAATTCATTCCCTAGAGCTTCTGCCTTATCCTCAAATTTTTCTGTTTTAGAAGAACCTGTATCAAATTCAACCGAACAACCCGCTAATAAGAATCCCAATAATATACAAGACATAACCATTAATTTTTTCATCTTGATCCCTACCTTAGTAAATTTTTTTTGTAAAACTACATTACCCAGCGACATCTCTTTTCTTGAATACCACATAGGCAAGACTTTGAAAAAGTATAAAGTAACTGACAATCATGATCACGGAGAACGTTAACGTCATTCCTTCGACCATTGGAACCCCCTCAAAATATTGCATTAAATCTGTATTGGCAAACAAAACATATTTCGCCCAATCAAATTTCATAGCCAAAAGCCCTGTTAACTCCGCACCCGTAAACATTAAAAAGATCGAAAGGCCAATGGCAAGGGAGCTATTTCTGAATACGGCTGAAATCATAAAGGCCATTGTGGCAAGCATGATCATATTGATTGATTTCATTGCGTATAAAATGACAAGATGTAAAGCATAGCTTTGTTCTGTAATTTTCCCATCAAAATAATTCAAATATGGAACAGCTGTCTCAGGAGTACCAAATAAGATCAAACCAAGTAGAGTAGAAAAGACAAATAATACACTTAACAACAGGAGAGCAAACACGATAACAGCCAGATATTTTGAAGCAAGAATCTTGCCTCTGTCAATCGGTCTTATCAGCAAGAGCTTAATCGTTCCCCAGTTAAATTCAGAGGCAACAATACCGGCAGCAATAATGATCGCAAACAGTCCAGCGAATTGAATCAAATTAGATGTATCACTGACAAATTCCCACAAGGAATAATCCTGATTTGGTGAGATATTATGATCCAATCGGTATTCCTTAAGTGCTATATCCCTTTCTAAATACGCAGTCACATTCTTTGGTGCGTCACCCATATCCTTTAATTCTTTTTTTGTTTCATCTATTTCTATTTGCAAACCTTGCTTCCAATTTTGATTATCTGCTTCTGTTGCTGTATTTTCTTGATATTTAAGCACTCCCCCTGCAACAGAGATCATTAGTAAAAGCAACCCGATCATGACGTACGTTCCTGGTCGTTTAAACATTTTCATCAACTCATTTTGCACTAATTTAAACATGGATCGCTTCCTCCTTCGTTTCCGTAACCTCTAAGAAACGTTCTTCTAACGTCTTCGTTATTTCTTTAATTCCGTAAATTTGAATACCAGCAGCAACCATATCCTTCACCACTAACGGAATTTCTTCTTTTATTAATGGAGCCGATACACCTTGACTCGTCATTTGAACTTTTATATTGGGATATCGTTTTTCAATACACGCCATTGCCTTTTCTTTCGGAGAAGCCTCTAATTCATAGGTTTGTTCTGTACCATGAACAAAGTCTTCCACTAGTTGAACATCTATAAGCTTGCCTTTTTGAATGATCCCGATGCGATCACACATCATTTCCATTTCTGAAAGCAAATGACTTGATACAATAACCGCCATATCCTTTTCACGGGCGAGCATTCTTAAATGATCTCTTATTTCACGAATACCAGCAGGATCTAACCCATTCGTTGGCTCATCAAGAATTAAAACCTTTGGATCATGTAAGAGGGATTGAGCAAGCCCTAGTCTCTGCCTCATTCCTAGTGAATAGGTTTTGACTTTGTCATGAATTCTTTCTGTTAATCCAACTAGTTGCACCGCTTCATCAATTTTTTCCTTCTTGATCCCTTTTGACATACGGGCAAAATGAACAAGGTTTTCGTAACCACTTAAAAATTTGTACATTTCCGGATTCTCAACAATGGCTCCTACATGACGGACAGCCTTTTCAAAATCATTTTTGACACTATAGCCTGAAATTTTGATATCTCCTGATGTCATTCCAATCAAGCCCACGATCATCCTAATCGTTGTCGTCTTACCTGCACCATTTGGTCCTAGAAACCCGAATACCTCTCCACGATTTACTTCAAAGCTTAATGAATCAATAATGGTCTTCCCTTTAATCACTTTCGAAACGTTTTGTATTTCAACGACTCCAGCCATTTAATTTTCACTCCTTTGTCTTTTCTATATCCTCATTCTATTCAGAAAAAGTCATAACCAATAGTGACTAACGGTAAAGGAAAAGTCATAATCATTTTCATATCCATTAATGGAAAGTCACTAAGTTTCGTTAGATGTCATTCATATTCGCTTCTTTTATTTCATAAAGAAAACTCGCCGATTGGCGAGCCTGCAAGGCGAAGACAGAGGCGTAGTTGCACTTATACTGTTTTCCTAAAAATTGCCACCTACGCCTGAACTTCTCCAGCGCTGCAATTTTTTACTTTAAGAGTGTAAAAAAACATGACCCCTTCTTAAAAAGGGTCATGCAAAATTTCAATATGAAAATAGGTTCTATTTTAGTACCATGCAAAAAAATCCACCTAAGCTCAACCTAATCTTAGAATAACCCTTCATTTTTAGCTTTATCGGCTGCTTCACGTCGTCCCTTTACCTCAAGCTTTGCATAAATATTAGAAATATAATTTTTAACTGTCCCACCGCTTAAGAATAACCGTTCAGAAATTTCATTATTCCGCAGACCTTGAGCCAGTAGCTTTAACACTTCTACTTCACGTTCACTTAACCCATAATGGTGTATAAGGTTTTGCTGCCTAGATTCCTTCACTTGTGAAACATCCTCTTCCTTGTGAGGTTGGCTATTTATTAAACTAGCTGCCATTTCCTTTGTAATAAGAGTTCCCCCAGAATGGACTAAACGAATACTACTTGCCAGACTGCGAGGATGAAGTGATTTTAGAAGATAGCCCTCTGCTCCATTCGCTAGTGCACTTACAACATAGTCCACATCTTGATAGGATGTAAGAATGATAACCTTTATCTGTGGCCACTGTTCTTTGATTAACTTTGTTGCACTCACTCCATCCATGTTCGGCATATTAATATCCATTAAAACGACATCAGGGGAGAGACTTTCACATAATTGCACTGCCTCATTTCCATCTTCAGCTAGACCGACAACAGTGATTTGATCTTCTATATTGAGTACAATACTTAAACTTTCTCTGATCAATCCTTGATCATCTGCTATTAGTACTTTAATATCCTCCATCCTTCTTACCTCCTATATGGAATATGACATGTTACTGTTGTTCCTAAGCTCTTAGACGAAATCATTTTGAATGCACCATTAAGTGCTGTTAAACGTTCTTGCATTGAGGTTAGACCAAACCCATACTCAACCTTTTCTGAACCTTTACCATTATCCACAATGACTAACTCCACTTCATTTTCAATAAAAGATAGTTGAATAGAAATCTCTGTAGCATTGCCATGCCTTTTTGCATTCGTCAAACTTTCCTGCAAACAACGCAAAAGAGCCATTCTCATCGAATGATGCAATACATATTCCTCACCTATTACTTTAAAGTCTACTTTCGTACTTGTATACTCAGAAAACTCATCCATAATAGCCGAGAAATTATTGGTTAATGAAATATCCGTTTCTGTTCCAATTTCATGAATGGTTTCCCTAATTTGATCCAGGTTTTCTGACGCGTAATTTCTAAGCTCCTCAAGCTTTTTCTTCGCTTCAGGAGTATTGGAATCCATCAAATACAATACGGCATCTAACCCTAAAATATAGGAAATAAACGAATGCCCTAGTGTATCGTGCAAATCACGCGCCATCCGATTCCGTTCTTCTACAAGGGTAAGAGACTCAATTTGCTTGGCATATTGAACAAGCGTTTGATTTTGTTCCTCTATGATATTACTTAAATTTTCAGTATTTTTATAAGCTTTAATAATTAGATTAAATCCAAATCCAATAATCATTAAAAACCAATGATTAAAAATATAGAAAAATGGACTCTCACTCGGTAATATACCTTTTATGATGAAATCTATAAAAGGAAAAAGGGCCATAACTGGCAACATCCAATAATGCCGTTTCTCAAGATGAAAAGAAATTGTTAAAGCTGAAATAATAAACATGGATGTATAGGTATCACTAAACTGCTGCATAGCATAAATAGTCAAGGAGCCGCTTAGCAACAGTTCCGCAAAACAAAAATACGTACTTTTTTTAAATACAAGCGGAATCCAAAAACAAATAGGCACCACCATGATCGCAACTACCCATATAACCGTTAAGAAAAAGTGATCAAGCAAGTCCTTCTCCGTATACACGTCCATCAAGACAAACACATAAAAAAATAATCTAAAAGTAAACATCACGAGTTCTACTAAAACTGAAAGCTTATCGACACCTTTTAACTTACTCAATCACACACCTCCATCCCTTATTGTCCTAACACAATCCGATTAGCTGTTCACTTTATTTAATTTTTCATAAAGAGTATCGTAAAATTTTTGCGGTTCATCTGGTCGAAGATGAGCTTTCGTTACCTTTTTCTTAAATCCATACATGAGTATCACTTCCTGAGGTGTGTTAAACTCAATTTCATATATCGGTTTTTCTTTCATAAAATCGGTCAATACTGCATCGAAGATATCCTTTTTCTCATCTTTCGAAAGTTTTTCCGGACCTTGATAAGGATGAATGCTTTTAATTTCCCTAATTGGAACCGTTAACTGCTGCATGATTCCAACCTGCAGATATAAGTGTCTATTGGTTATAATAAAAGGACATAATCGAATTACTTGTATCTCTGCGAGAATGAATAGGAGAGTATAAATATTGAAAAGTAGTAAAATAATAGAAACGGCTTCATTCCAAGAATTCAATAAAAAGTGGAAACCTACTGATTCAAGAACAAGTGCGTGGATCAGCATCATGTAAAAAGCAATAGTACTCGTATTTTGATGAAAGGTGTATGTTCGTACATCACTGGATACTGATAATGGTTTTTTCCTCCAAGAAAAAAAACTGTAATAAAACATGGTGATTTCTGAGAGAATCATATCTAGCATACGTGAGGGCTTTAAATGCTGAGTGATAATTTGCTCCATTCGATATTGAAAAGTCGGAATTTCCGTTTCATTACTGCGATAGTTCTTGATAATGGAGGGAATCTTTGTCATTAACTTATAAATAATGTATAGCTCTAAGATGATAAATACTCCCTCACAAGCAAATAAAATGTATTTGACAAATGAATAAGAAGAAAGTAAGCCTTTTGGAATAATGAGTGAAGCAAGACCATATCCTGCAATCGCAACAAGCAGTAAATATTTTATAGAATAACGTTTTCTAATGATAAAAAAATAAGTGGTGAGAGGGATAATAACGATAAAGTCAACTATTGAAGCTAGCGCAACTTCACTTGGAATAGGCTTTATTATATCCGTTCGATAAATGAGTACATTAGCACTAAGAACTAGAACTAACAGGAAACTAAACCATATCCATTTCTTTTTAGAAAATGATAGCATGTTCATACTCCCCCATTTTTTACCTTTATTAGTAATAATTGTATATGAATTAAACAAAAGGAGGAAGGCTCAATCTGTTAAATAATAAACCAGTTCCCCCACTAAACTTCCCCTATATCTTTTTACTATAATTTATGAATAAACCACATTCTTTTATCTAACAATATCGAAGCAATTTCATTCCCAAGTTTGACATAGTTCCATGCAAATCCTTTATTGCTAAAAATCACAATTGTTAAGTCTTTTTCTGGGAAGTTCATTAATCCTGCTCTCAGTCCAGGCAATGAGCCGCCATGCGAATATTCTTTTTCATTGAATGAATAGAAACTGTCTGCTGCGTACCAGCCATACCCGTAGCCCATTTGAGTCGGAATAATATCAATGGTTGAAGTAGTCATTTTCTCCTTTTGCTTTTTAGATAATAATAAATTTTTGTCGATAGCGTAAATATATTTAGCCAAATCAGCCTTCGTGGAGGCGACATCACCACATGCGAACAACAAGCTAGGGTGAACATTTACATTGAATTCTCCGTTTTCATACCCTTTTACTTTTACTTCATCACGATTTTCTTCATTCATGACAAACGTTTCGTTCATTCCAGCCGGTTTAAATATATGATTTTGTAAATAAGTGTCATACTCTTCACCAGATACTTTCTCAAGGACTTTTCCAAGCAAGTAATAATCCGAGCTAATATAAGCATACTTATCACCAGGCTTTGATATCAGCGGTTTATCTTTAAAGCTGTTGATAATTTCTTCCTCCGAATGGGCCTTTGTATAATTGTTTTTGATTTCCTCAACTTCCAAAAAGTCAGTTAATCCTGAGCTATGATTTAATAATTGGTGAAGAGTGATTTGATTGGCATGTGGCAGCTCAGGCATGTATTCTGATAATCGATCAGTCACAGATAGCTTTCCTTCTTCCTCCAACTGCAAGATAGCCATCGCTGTCATCGACTTTGCGATGGATCCAACCGGAAACTGCAGGTCATTCGTAAACGGCACTTTGTTTTCCTTATCAGCTAATCCATATGATTCGTTCAAAGTCACTTCACCCTTATGCAGCACTAATACTGATCCATCAAATGGCTCTTCCTTTATAAATTCTCCCATAAATTCCTTAACCCTGCTTTCTTCACTCCCCGTTAAATCTGAGTGCTTTGCACTGCCAAAGACGAACGCTCCTGCCATTAACAGAACCATAAGACTGACAAAACTAATCCCTATTATCTTAAATACCTTTTTCATGTTTATTCCTCCAGATTATTTATTTTATTTCATAAAATTGTGCTTATTTCTCGAAATGAAATGAAAATATTTCATAAAAAAACGAAGACTTAACCAAGCTATCGACGCACAAATCATCCCTAGAAAAATTCCAGTGGGAAGACCTAAAATTGTCGGTACTTGCATGTCATCCCATATCATAAATATTTTTTTAGCTCCAAAAGCTCGTAATAAACCAAATATCGGCATCAACAACGTGCATATCCCTGTAATTAAGCCAATTAATCCCAAAGAAGTTAGAATCACCAGATGAAAGATTCCCATTATTGAAGAATATAAAACGGGTACCCAAATGCGAAATTACTTTCCAAATTGTTTTAATCATTTCAACTCCTCCATCACTTTTTCTAACTTTATTATGTAAAAATAAAGTCATATATTTAAGTGAAAGAAAGTCATAACAATTGATTAAATTAGTCATATAGCAGTCACTTTACTCATTTATTAAATTAAGCATTTAGGCAAATGAATCACCTTTCATGATTTGTTTCCATACAATATTAATAAAGATGGGCAGGATCATCATTTTCTTCTTTTTCCTATCCGATATTAAAAATTAAAGGGTGTTTCAAAATGCCAGCCATTGTAGGAGTTGTTCAAGTCATATCGATCGGGTCAGGTGCAGTTTTTCATATTGGCGATGTTTATAAGATTTCAACATTATCGAATGCAAAAACGTTTGCAGGAGCAGGGTCCTTTAATACAGGTGATGGACTGTATGTTCAAAATCATCACAGTTCGACCAATACGTATGATCAAGATGGAATCGACCAAGGAAATTTCTTTAATGTTTAGAGGTTTACATTGTGATTCGTTAAATAAAGAAAACTTCCATCAGTGGGGGTATTACAGCCTGTTAAACCGGGACAAATGGTTTTACATGATCTCCTAAGCAAATGAATAAAAGTGGTGAAAAAAATGAATATCTATGTTCAGCAATCCATTTCCATTCAGTTTTTAAAAATAGAAGGGATTTCAAACTCTTCCGTACTCCAAATAGGAAGCGCAGGAATCATTAAACCTGTCTCAAATCTATATAATACAGGTGGGTTTACAGGACCTGCCCCTGAACCAGTACACCTTGGTTCTGTAACTGAAACACAACCCCCTTTTGTTCCGTTGACATCTTTAACGAGCTAAACTCTCTTTATCATCATTCGTGAAAAACGTACTCGACTATAGACCGTCAGTCACTGTGAGGTGTGAAGCGTGAATCAAAATATGTATCAAGTACTCCAATCCATGCAGGCTTATATGCATAAACAAGATCAAAAAATACGCAACTTACAACAGAAAATGATTTCAATGGAGCAAAAAATAACCGAATTACAAAGTCGCCCTCCTGTTCATGTCGAAAAATTGGAATATAAATTTGATCAGCTGAAAGTTGAAACATTAGCAGGAACATTAAACATTGGTTTAAATCCAACAGACTTACAAGGAATCGAGGACTTTTCCGTTCCAAACAAAAACGGAGCTGCATCGCCGAGTCAGAGGATGGCATTGTTTACTGATCTCGAAAATTCCATCCATCAATATCTTGATTCAAACCTAATATCCATCATGACAGATGCTGGACAACAACTTAATCTTCAGGTAGATGAATCTTATCGAGAATTTATCCTTCAAGATATTAAAAAACAGCTTCCAAACCGAATTGAGTATTACTTAAATCAGCCATTAAGGAACAGTAACGACTCACCCGAACAACAAAAAGAGTATATTCTCGAACAAATGCAAAAGGAAATCCACTATGGTGTCTTATCCTTTCTTCAACATCTACCTGAAAATATGAAAGGAATGAAACCTGAATGAATTATGAAGTCGTAAATCGTGATATTTGTGTAGGAAGTATTCGGGTTATTGGGGTCTCTAGCTCCTCCTTGTTAATGGTTGGGGATACAAATTCAATCCAGCTTACTTCCCTATTTGACACTCCTCCAGCGTCATTAATCATCGGACCGTTTGTACCATTAGCGCCACAGGGGTAACGAGATGTTAAAACGGACATCAAAAGTCGATTCACTCAAATTGGACTCAGCTGGAATTGCCTCTGTCATTCAAATTGGTGATTCAAAGGGGATTAACAGTTTTACACGAACCATTGCTGTGCAAAGGGAAAAAGAACTCTTTTTTTCCAATGAGGGGAATTTTAATGTATATGGAATTTTTTCCTATTCACTCCCTATTCCGCCTATAGATGAGCCCATTACGATTCAGTCAACCTCATTAAATTCATTCATAAAAGTGGGTTCCATTGATGTTCTTGCAATCTCTGCCGCATCCATCTTGCATATTGGAAGTTCTGACTATATTCAGTCAGAAGCCCGGACCTTGCAGATCAGACATTTAGAACCCAGAGAAAAAAGTAATCGTAACGATGCTTCAGGAGGAGGATTAACATGCCTGCATTTATAGGACCCGTTCAAATCATTACCATTGACGGGGGAAATGTACTATTTGGTGATGCCCTAAATATTTCACCAAAAAACAATTCAAAAACGACTTCAGGGTCTGGCGGAGGAAACACTGGTGCATTCATAATGACAAACAACGGTATCAGTGCTACCAACAATTTTGATACTAATTTAATCGACCAACCAAATGTCGGTAACAATTAAGCTTGTCGACAACAGATCGACATGATTGATCCATTTTCCCATTGTAATCCTATCCCTACAAAAAAGAACACCGGCAGAATACTCTTGCCGGTGTTTCTTTATCTTTCTAATTTTAAAAGATGGGCACCATCGAAGAAAAATAAAAATCTTTCCACAACTGGCCGTTTATATATTTGTTCAACTGCTTTCGTATACAAATCAATTTGAACTTTGTAACGCTTCTCTAGAATAGGTTTGGCCTCTTCAAAACCACCTTTAAAGCGGTCTGTAATCCCATCTGTTTTATAATCAACTAGAACAAGGCCTTTTTCATCCTCGAACAAACAGTCAATAATACCTTGAACAAGAATGGTCTCATCACTTCCATTCCAATCACTATAAGCTTCCCTAGCTTGCAGTGCTAAACTGAATGGAATTTCCCGCTGGAGTTTTTGAGCAGAAGACATCCGTTTACCTAAGTCGGATTGGAAAAAGTCACCAATTAAGTCAAGGTCAATGACAGATTTTTGTTCTACCGTTAATAACTCTTTACGAACCATTTCTTCCAAAAGGATAGAGATGAACTCCTGATCAACAGGCTTTGTAAAATCGACATGCTGCATCACCATATGCATGGCTGTTCCGATTTCTGCGGGTGATAGTTCCTTTTCCTGCATAAAGCGTGGTCGATTCATTAAAGGCTTTTTAAACTTCCGCAGCATTTCTGTAGAACTGGAATCATCAGTTGTATCCGTTTGCCTTTTAATTTCTGATACAGACTGCTTTGAACGATGGGTGGCAGCACTCGTAAAGGAATAAGACCAAGAAAGTCGCTCTCCAATTTCCTCTTTGTAAGGAGATTCAATGGGAATCAGCTCACCCTTTCCTGTTTTTTCTATCCATGCTTGATCTTCTGATGGTTCTTCCTCTTCGAGCATAGCAGCCTCATTGGCCTTGATGACTTCAACCTTCCAACAGGATGGATGTTCAATCAGCTCTTGTGGAACAAGCCCTGACAGGGACCGTTCATCTTCCAGCATGATTTTGCAATCTTGATGTCTAACAAGTGATGGCCCCACCCAATCCAGGTAGCTGTTCGCTGCAGCACGCTCATAATCCGATAATAGCCATTCTTTATGATCAAGAGTATGTGACCATTTATCCAGCTTCTTTTGCAAGCTTTTAACCGAGGCAAGTAAGTAGAGTTTCTCTTTCGCCCGCGTTAACGCTACATATAAAACACGCATTTCTTCGGCAAGCATTTCCATCTTCTTTTTTCGTTTAAAGGCCAGTTGGGGCAAAGAAGGATACGTGATACGTTTATCAACATTGACATATTTTGCGGCAAACCCAAACTCTTTATCAAGTAAATAGGATTTTCTCAAATCCATCATGTTGAAATTTCGTCCTAATCCAGCAACAAATACAACTGGGAACTCTAATCCTTTACTACTATGGATCGTCATGACTCGTACAACATCCTCTTGTTCACCAAGTGCTCGAGCAGCTCCAAGATCGTCTCCCCGTTCTTGCATTCTTTCTATAAAACGAAGAAACCGAAATAAACCGCGGAATGAAGTAGCTTCATATTGACGTGCCCGATCATAAAGAGCTCTCAAATTAGCTTGACGTTGTTTACCTCCAGGCAGTCCTCCTGCAAAATCATAAAAATAAGTATCACGATACAATTGCCAAATTAAAGCAGACAATGAACCCTGTCTCGCCATGGACCGCCACTCTTCTAGCCTATTTAGAAAAGGTTTCACTTTATCGTATATCCTTTCACTCTCACCGTTAGGCTTTTGACGGCTAAAGGACAACACAGCATCAAAAAACTTGCCTTTTCGATTATGAATGCGGATTGTTGCCAATTCGTCTTCATTTAGATTTACAATCGGTGAGCGCAGAACGGAAGCCAGTGGAATATCCTGATAGGGATTATCGATTACTTTTAATAATGACATCATGATGTTGATCTCCGTTGCTTGGAAATAACCTGTCGATAAATTCGCATAAACAGGAATCCCTTGTTGCTTAAACTCTTCCATAATTTGCGGAGCCCAAGTCATGGAACGAAGTAAAATCACGATATCTCTGTAAACCACAGGTCGACTTATTCCGGTTTTAGGATTAAAAATCGGGACACGCTCTGTGATCATGCTTTTGATTTTTTTTGCCATCACTCTTGCTTCAAATTGCGACTGCTCGAGTTCATTTGCGTCAAAAATTGCCTGATCCTCGTCACTGTTGTCCTCTTCATGCTCGTCTCTTTCTTCTTTCTCAAGATCAACGAGCAGCAATTCAATCGGAAAAGGGTCTTCCTCAGGATAGGAAGCACCTTTCACCAGTTCGGCCGCTTCATTGTATTCAATTTCACCGACGTTCACACCCATGATCTGTTTAAATAAATAATTGGTTCCAGCAAGCACTTCATTTCGACTACGAAAATTTCGCGCCAAATCAATTTTTAAACCACTTTCTTCACCATCATTTGTAAACCGATTGTATTTGCTAAGAAAAAGATTGGGCTCAGCCAATCGAAAACGGTAAATGGATTGCTTTACATCGCCCACCATAAAAAGATTCCCATTGCTTTCACCTTCTTTTGTTACGAGCTGAACGATTGCTTCCTGCACCATATTGACGTCCTGATATTCATCCACTAGCACTTCTTTAAACTGCTGTTGATAGGCAATAGCCGCTTCAGATGGAGCCATGATTCCCTCTTTTTTAGCAAAAGGATCAAGTAATATATCTAAGCAATAATGCTCTAAATCCGCGAAATCAACAAGCCCTTTCTCCTCTTTCATCTCTGTGAAGCGATCTGAAAAGGCTTGAACAAGTTGTGTAAGGGTTTTAATGAGCGGTTGCATTTCCTTCATATCCTTCAAAAAGCTTTCTGGCTTACGCGTAAAAAGCTCCGCTTGCATATCCTGAAGTTTTTTCTTCGCCCCGTCCCTAAGTTTCTGAGCATCATCGATTAATTTTTTATCAAAATCGTCTCCCTTACAAACTTTCGCTCGTGAGAAGGACCAGCTTTGCATGGCCTGATATAACGTATTCCAAGAATCATGACTTGCCGTAATCATCGTTTCGACAATCACGAGATCATCTAAAAAGTTTTCTGCACGAGGTGCTGGACCACCTGGAAGCTTTGTCAAGGCAAGACCTCTTTCAAGCATCCCCTTTACAGCTTCTAGCTGGAGATGGATATCCGTCCGTAATGATTTCATAAAAGGAAGCTCGTCAATGGCTAGTTCTGAATCAACATCATACATATTTACGATCGTCTGTAAATAGTTTTCCGGAGAGGGGTTTGAACGGGCAAAATCGTACAGGTCTCGAATAATATCCATCAGTGCCGTATCACTGCGATCATTGGTAAAACTATCAACAAGCCGGAAAAAATCTTCATTCTCCGCCTTTCCATATTCCTCTTCAAATAGTTCATCTAACACTTCGTCACGTAATAGTTGACCTTCTGTCTCATCTGCAATACGGAAGCCTGGATCCACATCAAGTAAATAATAATACCTCTGAATTACTTCCAGACAAAAGGAGTGAAGGGTTGAGATGGATGCCCGATTTAATAAACTAAGCTGTTTCCGTAAATGAATGGACGTCGGGTCTTCATTAATAGCCCTTTCCAATGCTTCACTAATTCGATGGCGCATTTCTGCTGCAGACGCATTGGTAAAAGTAACGACCAACAGTTCATCCACATTCATCGGCTCTTCCTTAGATAGAATTTTTTCGATGATCCGTTCAACCAGTACGGCTGTTTTTCCTGAACCAGCTGCAGCCGCAACCAATATATCTTGTCCGCTAGCCATTATCGCTTTCCATTGATCATCGGTCCAAGTCGCAGATTCAGGCTTTGGTGGTATTCTATTCTTCCCCATCCTGCGCAACCTCCTTTCGCATTAACTCTAGTGCTTGTTCCTTCGAACGAGGTACGAGCAGACGATATTCATTGCCTTCCAATGATTCATCCATTTGGCAAACCGACTTATAGGAACAGAATGTACATGGCGTTCGATCCTTCATTTTGTAGGGTGAAATCTGAACTGTACCCTCTGTAATGGCATTCCCTGTTTTGACATACATACCGCGAACATAATGCCTTAAATCATCAAACTCCTTATTGCTTGCTACTTTGGAACGTTTGGATAAAGTACCGTCTTTTTTGATTTCTGCTGGGATGACGATTGATTTCCCTGTATCAAGACTAAGGTCCATTAACCGAATCGCATTTTCTTCGCCAAGTAGGAGCCCATTCATTTTGAATTTTTTAGATATTTCTTCATCAATTTCTTCAAGCGTCATAATCTTTTTAGCATTTATCATTGGATTATGAACATGGAAATAAAGAACTCCAGCTGGTATCGCTTCAGATCCTATTAACGAAGTGGAATGACTGATAATAATATCTAAATAGGTCAGCATTTGCAGAGCCATTCCATAATAGACTTCACCGAGATTTAACTCTTTTGCACTCGATTTATAATCGACGATTCGTAAATAAACACCACTTTCATCCTCTGCTTTGTCGACACGATCAATTCGACCAACAAGTTCCATTTTCGTTCCATTTCGAAGTTGAAACGACAGTGGTGGCAGCTCACTCTTAGGACCAAATCCAAGCTCTAGTCCAACAGGTGAGAACCCGCTTGCTTTCGCATGTTCACTTAATATAATGGATGCTCGACTAATAATTTGTTCAAGCTTTCGCTTTATATAGGTATGGCGATTAGAGCTAAGCAATATTTCATTTTGCAGCTTTGGTGCTAGTGTTTCTACTGCATCCTTTGCCAGCCTTTCTGATTGTTCCCTTGTCAAAGATGGCCATGATAATTTTTGCACCATGACAGTTTCAGCAATATATTTTAAGGCTGCATGGAATAATTCACCAATATCAGGTGCGTCTAATTTAAATATTTGCCGTTCTCTTAACTTCAGACCATGCTGGGCAAAGTGTGAAAATGGACAACTATGAAAAAGCTCCATTCGTGAGACACTTGCTTGAATTAAATCTCCATATAATTCATGACTAACGTGCTCTGTTAACGGCTTAGCATCATTTTTATAGTTTAAACTTGAAAGAACATGCATAACCCTCTTCTTTTCTACTCCCGCTGTATACCAGTTATACACATCCCACCAGAAATCAAATAATGGATAGTTTCGTTTTTTCAATTGGAGTTGTGCCGTTAAATAAGAAAGACTCCTGTTTGGATGTGAGACATATTTTAACTGTTCACTTTCGGATAACTCTGCTGGATCGGTCATGAACATATGCTTATGATGGTCTGGGAATAGATCTTGAATTCTTTTTATATAAAGGGATGGCATTAACGCCTTTCCTTCTTCATTTGCTAGCGGGTAACTTATATATAAGCTCTCCGACGGTGTAACAAATGCTCGATAGGCTAAGAATTCTTCATCTAACAGTCTTGTTCTGCTTGATGGAGCAATTTTCAAACCGGTTGCTAGAATATTCTCACGATCCTGATCCGTAAGAATTCCATCTTCTGAAAACTTCGCAGGTAACACACCTTCATTCAATCCAATAATAAAGGCAACCTTTACATCGGAAAGACGTGATTTTTCCATATCCCCTGCAAGTACTTGGTCAATAGCTGGTGGAACAATGGAAAACTTAAGTGCTTCTAATCCCGCATCCAATATTTTGGAAAAAGATTTGAGCGAAATAGGCTGATCCCCGAGAATTTCAACAAATTGATCCAAGATACCAACAATCGCATTCCAGGCTTGATCATGTTCCCGTGCCTTCACCAGATTCCCTTTCTCTTCTTCTGCTATTTTCCAATTCTCTAATTTCGCTGGAATATCGAGCTCTTCAATGAATAAATAAAGAGCTTCACCTAGCTTTCTGACCTGTTTCTGCTTTTGTCAGTCGTCTTGATAGTCGTAATATCGGAGCGGTAACCATGAGCCGCAGTTCGTTTAGCTCCTGCTCTTTTCTTCTCTCTTCATCGGTTTGAGCCACATTTTCTAGCTCCAACCCACGCATACGCCGATAGGTCCATCGTTCTCTCTTTATCCACTTGTTTCCTTTAATTCCGTAGGCTAATACATAGTTTTCAAGGCCATCCATTTGTTCGCGGAGTCTGTTTGTTCGTTGACCAAGCGGAAATAACAATTCTGTTTTAATTGCCCGAAAAACCGGTTCATAGCGCCAATATCCGTTGATGATTTCGAGTACGGATCGAATCAATTCAACTAATGGATGATTGAGCATGGTTCTTTTTTGATCGATAAAATAGGGAATATCATAATCACGAAAAATGGTCTCAATCATTTCCTGATAATCTTGACCGTTTCTCATAAACAAGGCGATATCACGATAACGATATTTTTCCTCACGGACAAGTTGCCTGATTTTCCGAGCGATCCCTTCAATCTCGGACCTACGGTTGACGGCTTGTACGATATGAATGGAATTGGAAGCTTTAAAGGGCCGTGCAGGCCGCGAATCAAAATAGGTTTCAAGATGCTGTAATGACTCATCCTGCCACCTTTTTTGCTCTTTTAATATGATTTCTTCCACTTTCATTCCATTAACAGAAGCCATCTCATAAAGAGTTCGGCAGTTTTCTCCTGATAGTCGAAACAAATGTAATTCATCTGGAGCCTGTCCATGAAAAGCACGATCAAGCGTTAGAGTGATCGTTACCTGCCTGCAATGCTTCATTAACTGCTCAATAATCATATATTCCTGTGGTGTAAAACTATAAAAACCATCAATATAAATGTCTGCTGATTTTAAATAGCTGGATTGAGCTATTTTTTCAGATAGCAAACGAAAATAATCTTCTGAATCAATATATTTATTAAAAAGAGCTTCTTCAAATCCTTCATAAATGAGTTGCAGATCGTGAAGCTTATCCTGCAGTGACCTTTGTGGATTGGACGTTTGATTCCATCAATTCTGTCGGCTGCACACAATAGCGTTTAAATTCGATCAACATTTGTTCCATCTGACTGATAAATCCAGACTTATCTGCAGCACGTCCAAAAAGATGTAATTCTTCCTTTTTATCTTCAATGATTTTCTGAATTAACATATTAATCCCTGTGTTGTTCAAATGATAGCGACTCATTCCACCCGTTTCTTGAAGAATTCTCCATGCAAGACGAGTAAAAGAAAAAACTTGCGCTCGAATCATCCCACCTAGCCCAGGTGTGTCGATTAATTTATATTCAGATAGAAAAGTCATTTGGTCTGGAACGATATAGATGAGCGGATTTCCTTCTGGATCGTCCATCAATTTGGACCTCAACTCATCGAGACACCGGGTTGTTTTGCCCGAACCGGATCGACCCATTAATAAGCGTACTGACATCTTCCATCCCCCTTTCGAAGCATTTCATTACCATCATCTTACCACATATGACAAACGATTTTTTATGGTGTTATGTGGTGATGAAATAGAGGAAAATGCGAGGAAGGACAATTGAGTCGTTCCGGTTATGCGAAGAAAGACTTACCTTACCAGATTTGAAAATTCGAACGTTAAAAAACAAAATCAACGCTCAAGACGCGAACCCTAAGCGTTGATTTTGTTCTTACCCTTTACGAAACAATCCAATCACTTCCGTTGTCTCTGTAATATTGACAAAGGCATTTGGATCCACTTCATTAATCGTATTCCGAACATCTGTTAATTGATAACGTGTAATGACGGTCATCAAAATTTCTTTCTTGCTTCCAGAGTAGGCCCCTTTTCCATCCATAACGGTAATTCCTCTTCCAAGTTTGGACAGAAGCACATCCTTTAATTCACAACCCTTTTGTGTAACAATCATTAACGTTACTTTAATATGGCTCGTATGTATCGTATCAATTACTTTAGCCGCAGCATAAATCCCTACTAATGTAAGCATTGCAAGATCCCATCCAAAAATAAAACCAGAAATAATGACCACAACTGCATTCATGGCTGCTAGCATAGTCCCAAGTGGGAAACTTCTCTTTTGCATTAACAACATTGCTAGAATATCAAGGCCGCCAGTAGAACCAGAAGCTCTAAAAACAATCCCTGCACCTAAACCAGTAAGCACTCCACCAAATAAACAGGACAATAACGGATCGCTGGAGATTTTTTGAATAGGAAGGAAGTACAATGAAACTGATGTTATGATGACCGAAATAATGGTATATGTAATGAACTGCTTACCTAGCTTTAGCACTCCAATAATTAATAAAGGCAAATTTAATAATAGATTCAAAATCCCCGTATTAATAGGGGTAACAATCCCTAACATCATGGCAATCCCACTTAATCCGCCGCTCAAAATTTGGTGGGGAATCATAAAAAAGTTAAACCCGACTGCTATAAGCACTGAACCCAAAACGATTATAACTATATTACGCATATTCATTCCTTCTTTACTATAATCGTTATCTTAAATAGAATCATTTCATATGATCTTGCTTATCTATAGCATGAACAAAAAGCCAGCTAATCATGCTTTAGAATATTGGTTGATCAAATGTGTGTTAGCAAGTATTTTTTTTACTATAATGTTCTTATATATGTGTAAAATAACAAAAGTAAGCGTTACAATGAGATTAAATCATTATTTTGAAAAAGCAAAAACAAATTTATGAAATGGAGCAATCATAAAATTGATATTAGTAATTGATAACTTTGACTCATTTACATTCAACTTAGTTCAATACGTTCAAGAAATTGGTGAAGAGGTCATTGTACTTCGAAATAACCAAGTATCTTTGAAAGAGATTACCGATATGAA
Organism: uncultured Bacillaceae bacterium; assembly: GCA_963765265.1. Classification (GTDB taxonomy): domain Bacteria; phylum Bacillota; class Bacilli; order Bacillales; family Cytobacillaceae; genus Bacillus_BD. The sequence continues at coordinate 436,045 of CAVXVN010000005.1, read as the reverse complement.
TCCAGATTATATTCTTATTTCTCCTGGACCAGGCAATCCTGATACAGCAGGGATTTGTTTAGATGTTGTGAAGAATTTTTATCAAGAAATCCCGATATTAGGCGTCTGTCTTGGTCACCAGATTATTGCACAAGCATTTGGTGGAATCGTTAAAAAAGCATCAAAACCTATGCATGGGAAAATCTCACTCATTAATCATGATCAAAATGAGATCTTTCAAGACATTCCATCACCATTACCAGTTACGAGGTATCATTCATTGGTTGTTGATGAGCCATCCTTCCCGAGCTGTTTAGAAATCAGTGCTAGAACTACTGACGGAGAAATAATGGCAATCCGACATAAAAAGTTTAAAGTGGAAGGCGTTCAATTCCATCCTGAATCTATCTTGACGGAAAGCGGAATGCGGATGGTCCGTAATTTCTTTAAAAACCATACATATAAAGGAACCCAACTATGTTAACTAATCCTATCAAACAACAACAAGGTCCACTCTTATCTTTTGAATTTTCCTCTTCCAAAGGTGAGATTGAGCCACTAACATTCAGTGAGCCACATAAAGTGATTATTGCCAATACGATTGAAGAGGTATTACCGTGTTTTCAAATGATTCAAAATGCCATTGATGACGGCTATTATGCTGCAGGATTTCTATCCTACGAAAGTGCATCTGCATTTGATCCTGCTTATCGTGTGAAAGAAGAACATTCCATGCCGTTATTATGGTTTGGGATCTTTTCAGAACCGCAGCACATGTCACTAAGCAGCACTGGCGCTTATAGTCTCACAAAGTGGAATTCATCGGTTAGCATGGATGAATACCGTGAATCGATCATGTCTATTAAGCAATCCATCGAAAATGGTGATACCTACCAGACAAACTATACGATTCGTTTGAATTCACAGTTCCATGGTGACGATATTGCTTTATTTCAAAAGCTGAAAAAGGCGCAAGCTTCGAATTATTGTGCCTATATTGATACCGGAGAACATAGTATTTTATCCGCTTCACCTGAACTATTTTTCCACTTAGAAGGAGATCAAGTGACCACTCGTCCGATGAAAGGAACCATCGAAAGAGGGAAATCCTTTGCTGAGGATGAAGCAAACGCCAGCTGGCTCTATCAGTCCGAAAAAAATCGTGCAGAAAATGTCATGATTGTAGATCTGCTACGGAATGATTTAGGCATCCTTGCAGAACCAGGTACGGTACACGTTCCAAAATTGTTTGAAATTGAACAATACCCAACCGTTCATCAAATGACTTCGACGATTGCAGCAAAAATTTCAGAGAATATCCAACTAGTTGATATTTTTAAAGCTCTTTTTCCCTGTGGATCCATCACAGGCGCACCAAAGATCAGCACAATAGAAATCATTTCCAATTTGGAAAAATCTCCACGTGAAGTTTATTGTGGGGCGATTGGCTACATCACCCCTAATCAAGAAGCAATCTTTAATGTTCCAATCCGTACGGTAGTGGTTGATCAAAAAACTGGTAAGGCTACATATGGGGTTGGCGGAGGGATTACCTGGGATTCTACGGCAGAAGGAGAATATCATGAAGTCCTTGCAAAAGCTAGCTTACTTGAGGAGGATAGACCGGATTTTCAATTGTTGGAAAGCCTACTATTAAAGGATGGAGAATATTTCTTACTAGAAGAACATCTCACCCGTTTAAAAAACTCAGCTAAGTACTTTGGTATTTCCGTTGATGTAGAGAATGCCCAAAAAACATTACATGATCTTGCAAGAAAAAATAGTCTTGGTGCCTTAAAGATTCGTCTCCTTTTAGACAAAAATGGCGAATTGACAATAGAGTCTCAACCTATTACTCAACTAAAGACACCTTTAATGGTCACACTGGCCGACGAACCTTTAGATAAAAACAATCCTTTTTTATACCACAAAACAACGAATAGAGCCATTTATTCTCATTTTCAAAAGAAATATTCTCATGTTTTTGATGTTCTCCTTTGGAATGAAGATGGGGAATTGACTGAATTCACCAATGGTAATATCGTTTTAGAAATAGACGGTATTTTATGGACACCGCCAATCAATAGTGGCTTACTGGCTGGCACCTATCGAGAAAGGTTAATCAAAGAAGAAACCATTCACGAAAAAGTACTAACGATTACAGACTTAAGAAAAAGTAAGAAAGTATGGTTTATTAATAGTGTACGAAAATGGTTAGAGGTTCAAGTCGTATAGTTTTTCTGTGTAGCTTGGGGTATTTTTGATAGAAGCGTCCACCAATTGATTGAAGGCTAAAATGAATGTAACAAAAAAAGCATCGTCTTGCTGCTTAGGCAAGGTGATGCTTTTTTTAGAACAAACTATTTTATTTTCAGTATTGGTTTTCTCTTGAAATCATTAGTAGTCTTATTTGCTTTTCCGAGTACGATACTATAATCACATATTGCTTCAGCATCATTTCGATCATGTGTAACCATAATACAAGTCATGTTGGCTTTTTTCAAAATCACTCCAAGTTCTTCACGAATAGACTCTTTTAAATCGGCATCTAAGTTACTAAAAGGCTCATCCATTAACAACACATTCGGTTTTGGGGCAAGCGCTCTAGCAAGAGCAATCCGCTGTTGCTGCCCTCCACTTAGTTCGTGTGGATATCGTTTCTCAAAATTCTCCATTTGGACAAGCTCCAGCATCTCATCTAACCTTTGTTTTCGATCTTTTCGAGGCATACGGGATAAACCAAAGAGAATATTATCCTTTACAGTCATATGCGGAAACAGTGCATAATCTTGAAAAACCATCCCTACTCCTCTTTCCTCTGGATGAATAAATACACCTTCACCTACAACGGTAGTTCCAGCAATTTTTATCGTTCCTTTTTGGGGCATCTCTAATCCTGAAATCAAGCGAAGTAAGGTGCTTTTCCCACTACCACTTTGTCCTAAAATGCCGACAATTTCTCCCTTTTCCATTGAAAACGAAAAATCGTTAATGACTGGTTCCTCTTTACGAGAAAATGAAAAAGCGAGACCTTTAATTTCAACAATACTCATCGTTTCACCCTCTTACCGATCATTTGAATAATAATTACGGATAAAATACTAATCGCAATGATTAAAAGCGATGAAATAGAAGCCTCATGTATTTGCTCATCATTTGCATATTGATACGTCTTGGTTGCGAGAGTTTCAAAATTAAAAGGTCTCAGTAACAAGGCTAAAGGCAATTCCTTACAAATTTCAACAAAGGTTAAAACAAATCCACTAATGATTGACCCTTTAATTAACGGAAGATCCACTTTAAAAAATGTTTTTGTCACACCTAGTCCAAGCATTCTTGAAGCTTCCATATATTTCGTTCCTACTTTTTCGAAGCCTATTTCCACCGCATTAAATCCAGTAGCCATAAAACGAATAAAATAACCCACAATTAACATGATTAAAGATAAACTTAAAATGAGAGGTGCTTCGCCCAATCCCATATACGAGTATACAGGTGCGAGCCCTCCATCAAGTGCGATAAAAATAGCCAGTACACCAATGGCAATAATCGGACCAGGAATGGAATAACCGGTTGTTACACATTTCGATAAGATAAATGAAAATGTAGAATGAGAACGGGTAATGTTAGCGACAATAACTGAAAGAATAAGAATCATTACTGTAGATATGACCGCAACATAGACAGTTTGATTGATCAATGTAAAAAATGTTGAATCCCAAATTTTATCAAAGGTCAGAATAGCCCAAGAGATTAACTGTACGAGTGGAATGAGAAATCCGATTAGAAACACCACTCCGCAATACAAAAAGGCAGCTATTCCAGCCATCCCTTTCAATTTAACTGGTGCAAGTGGCTTTGATTTATTACTTAAATGATATCGTCGCCCTTGTCTCAGGAATCTTTCCAAAATAAATATTCCAACAATGATCACCATTAACCAAGCAGCAAGTCTCATCGCTGAATTGACATCATACATTCTAAACCACGTTTGAAAAATAGCTGTTGAAATGGTGTGAATCCCTAAATAGCTGGTCACCCCATAATCGCCTAGTACTTCATAAATAACTAAAACCGTACCTCCAACAATAGCAGGTCTTGAAAGAGGAAGCACAACTTTAAAAAATACAGATAAAGGCTTACGTCCCAATAATCTTGCACTCTCAATATAGGATGTACTTTGACTTTCAAGAAATGCTCTTGTGATCATGAATACATATGGATACAAAAATAAAGTAAAGATAAATACGGCTCCAGGTATTCCTGAAACTGTTAACCATTCTGGATTTATCTGATAGTCAAAATGATTCCTTAACGTTGCTTGAACCACTCCCGTATACCCTAGCATGGTACGATAAGTATAGGTAGCAATATAAGTAGGAATGGATAGTGGTAAAATTAATCCCCAACGAAAAAAACGTTTTAGTGGAAAATCATAGGCTGCAGTCAGCCACGCCAAGGTTACCCCTAAAAAGGCCGTTAAAATACCAGTCAAGACCACAAGTGTGAACGTGTTGAGCACATAATTTTTAAGCAAGTACGCTTGTATTTGAAGCCAATTTTCATTAGGTTCTTGAAAAATAGAAGAGAAAATAAAAAGGATAGGCAGTAGTATTACTACTGCCCCAACTAAACTAATCATCCACCAACCGTTAAACTCTTTTTTAATATTACGTTTAACTAACTCTGCCTTCATCTTATTTCCATCCTGTTTTAGTAAAGATTTCGATCGCCTTCTTATTATGCTCCCCTAAAGTATCAAAATTTAATTCTTGCATTTTAAATTCGCCCCAGCTCTCTAGTAGTTCTGGTTTAGCGGCATTCGGATTTACAGGAAACTCATAATTTTTAGCTGATATAATTTCTTGGGCTTCTACGCTTGTCATATATTCAATAAGCTTAATGGCATTTTCTTTGTTCTTGCTGTGCTTTGTTAAACCAATTCCGCTGATATTCACGTGAGTACCCGTTGTTTCTTGGTTCGGGAAAAAGACTCCAATGCTATCTGCAACTTTTACTTCTTCAGGGTCTTCAGAATTAGCAAGTAACCCAACATAATAGGTGTTCATAATCGCAACATCACCAATACCTGCAGCAATTGCTTTCGCTTGGTCACGGTCACCGCCATCTGGCTGGCGTGCAAAGTTGTTCACAATACCTTGTGCCCATTCTTCCGCTTGTTTTTCACCATTTAATTCAATAAAGGAAGCAAGTAAGGATTGGTTATATAAACTTGTTGAAGAACGTACTAATAATTTTCCCTTCCATTTCTCATTTGTTAAATCCTCATATGTTGACAATTCTTCAGGTGACACTCTATCTTTCGAATAGGCAATGATACGTGCTCTTGTTGCCAACCCAATCCAGTTATTATCAGCATCCCGAAGGTTTTCGGGAACGTTTTCATTTATAACATCTGAAGTAACTGGTTGAAGAATATCATTCTGTTTTGCATTTGCAAGGACTCCACCATCTACTGTAACAAATAAATCAGCTGCTGTGCTTTCACCTTCACGCTTAATTCTATCAATTAGTTCTTCTGCTTCCCCTTTTACAACATTCACTTTAATGCCTGTGTCTTCAGTAAATTTCTTATAAATCTCATCATCCACTTCATAATGTCTTGCCGTATAGATATTTACTTCTTGGTTCTCTGGTTTTGTTGCTTCTTTCCCTTTTGACTCACTTTGATTTGTCCCAGCACAACCAGCTAGTCCAATTGTTAATGCCGTACCAACAAGTAGTGGTTTGAATAATTTTGATAGATTCATTAGCTGTATTCCCCTTATTTAGAATTAGTATAAATAGTTGATACTGATAATCGTTATCATTTATTATATTTTCATTTTACTTAGCAATATGCCCTGATGTCAACAATAAATTTTACTTTTTTAATAATTTAGTATTATAAAATAATTAAATTTCCGATCATCATTTGACTATAGCTATTTTGAAGGAACTGTTACAACACAAAGTATCCTTCCTTATAAATGAATATCCACTTGTAGAGCTATATTTAGATATAATCTTTCCATTTTATCATAATGAAAAAACGATTTTTTATGTAAAATTAATTATTTTTCCATTAAAAATGGTCTCTATCTATAGAGACCATTTATTAAATCTAGTAATCTATTCATTATGCAGTTCCGTATTTGAATGCTGCACGTCTTCTGTGGAAGGATTGGCAATCGACGTGTATGCATAATAAGAACCAACGACTACAATTAAATAGGCTAGAGCTGATAACACCCATTTTTTCATAGAACTCAGCTCTCCTTACAGTTTTACTTTTTGCAAACGAAGTGCATTTAGTACAACAGATACAGAGCTGAATGCCATTGCAGCACCAGCAAGCCATGGAGCTAAGAATCCAAGTGCAGCAATTGGAATTCCTATTGTGTTATAAGCAAGTGCCCAGAAAAGATTTTGCTTAATATTTCTCATCGTTTTATGACTCATTAAGATGGAATCAGGAATACTATTTAAATCTCCACGAATTAAGGTAATATCTGCTGCTTCCATTGCTACATCGGTACCTGTACCAATCGCCATGCCGATATCAGCTGTAGCAAGAGCTGGAGCATCATTAATTCCATCTCCAACCATGGCTACTTTCTTACCTTGTGCCTGAAGCTTCTTCACTTCTTCTGCTTTTCCTTCTGGTAAGACTTCAGCAATAACATGATCTACCCCTGCTTGTTTCGCAATGGCACTGGCTGTTTGTTTATTGTCACCAGTAATCATAATAACTTCAAGTCCCATTTCTTTCATTCGCTTGATCGCCTGAGTAGATGTTTCTTTAATCGTATCAGCAACAGCAACAAGACCTGCATAATTTCCGTCCACAGCAGCTAACATAGCTGTTTTTCCTTTTTTCTCAAGACCTTCCATCTTATCTAATACTGGATCAATCTCGACATTGTATTTTTTCATAAGACGACGAGTACCTACAAGAATCTCTTTTCCAGCAACATTTGCTTTAATTCCATATCCAGGGATATTTTCAAAGTCTGTAACTTCTTTCAGCTCAATCGACTTCTCTTTGATTCCTTCTACAATGGCTTGTGCAAGAGGATGCTCAGATTGTTTTTCGGCTGATCCTACAAGAGATAAGAACTCTGTCTCGTCGTGATCTGTTAACACATCTGTCAGAACAGGAGCACCATTTGTAATCGTTCCTGTTTTATCTAAAATGACCGTATTGACTTTGTGTGTCATTTCAAGATGTTCTCCACCTTTAAAAAGAATTCCATATTCAGCAGCACGTCCGGAACCAGCCATAATGGACGTTGGTGTTGCAAGACCAAGAGCACATGGACAAGCAATAACAAGAACGGCAATTAATTTTTCTAGGGCTGAAGCAAAGTTTCCTGGATCTGCCCATAAATACCAAATTAAAAAAGTAATAACTGCAATTCCTACGACAATCGGTACAAAAATTCCTGAAATTGAATCAGCCATACGCTGTATCGGTGCTTTTGAGCCTTGTGCTTCTTCCACAATTTTAATAATTTGTGATAGAGCTGTTTCTTTCCCTACTTTTGTTGCTTTAATTTTTAAAAATCCATTTTTATTTATTGTCGCTCCAATGACACTGATCACCAACCGTTTTATCAACTGGAACACTTTCACCTGTTATCATCGATTCATCAAGGGCAGAGGTTCCTTCTAATACTTCACCATCAACTGGAACTTTCTCACCAGGTTTAACTAGTAAAATATCGCCTGTTACAACATCTTCCAATGGAATTACCGTTTCTTCTCCATTACGAATAACAGTCGCTGTTTTAGCCTGTAACCCCATTAATTTCTTAATGGCTTCTGATGAACGGCCTTTTGCTTTTGCTTCAAATAATTTTCCAAGAATGATTAATGTGATTAAAACAGCACTTGTTTCAAAATAAAGTCCGACTGAATGTGCATCGCTTCCGATTGTTTGAATAGACAAATATACACTGTAAAAATAAGCAGCTGATGTACCAAGAACAACGAGAACATCCATATTGGCACTTTTATTTTTCAAGGCTTTATACGCACCAACATAAAACTGCTTTCCAATAAAAAATTGAACAGGTGTAGCTAGTGCCAATTGTACCCATGGATTCATGAATGCATCTGGAACCCAGAGAAAAGAAGTAAAACTAAAATGACCAACCATTGCCCAAAGTAATGGAAGTGATAAAATAGCAGCGAAAAGAAACTTTCCTTGCTGTTTTTCAATCTCTTTTTGACGGTAATCCACGGCTTCTTTTTCATTTTCATCACTTTTAACCATCGCCCCATAGCCTAAGCTTTCAACTTTTTGAATTAAGTCCTTGGGTGAAATAGCTGATGGATTGAATTCTACTGATGCTTTTTCAAGGGCTAAATTAACATTCGCTTGAAGAACGCCATCCATTTTATTAAGACCCTTTTCAATTCTTGTTGAACAAGCTGCACAGGTCATTCCAGTTAAAACCAATTCTTTTTTATCGGTTATCACATCGTAACCGAGATCTCTCACTTTTTTCTGTATATCAGAAGGGTTCATGACAGCAGGATCAAATTTCACCATGGCCTTTTCTAGTGCCAAGTTGACGTTTGCATCTTGTACGCCATCCATCTTTTTTAACCCTTTTTCTATTCGCGTTGCACAGGCTGCACAAGTCATTCCAGTTATTTGAAATTGGTTTTCTAAAACTTTGTCACTCATTTTTAGCACCTCACCTCATACCCACATAGGGTATATTAATATTCAAAAAAGAGAGCGTGCTCTTTCAAGCACGTCTACTCTTCATTACTTTACTTCATACCCTTGATCATCAATCGTTTCTTTGATTGTGTCTAATGTTACTTCATCTTTATTAAATTCAACGTCTACTTTTTTATTTTCAAGATCAACCTTTACGCTTGATACTCCATTAAGAGCACCAACGCTGCCTTCTACTGCTTTCACACAATGTCCACAAGACATTCCTTCTACATTTAGAGTTACTTTTTCCATATTTATCGTCTCCTTTTATTTTTTCATTAATTTTTGAATCGTAATAAGCACTTCATCTAGAACTTCCATGTCCCCTTCTTGAATTCGATTAGCCACACATTCTTTCATATGTGCTTCAAGAAGAAGTTTAGCAACACTATTAAGTGCCGCTTGTGAAGCAGCAATTTGTGTTATGACATCATCACAGTAAGTATCATTTTCAATTAATCTCTTTATTCCCCGAATTTGACCTTCAATCCGATTCAAACGGGACACAAGGTTTTTTTTCGTTTTTTCAGAGTGATGGCTCATTCGACCATGTGGATGAGCGCAGCAACTATCCTCTGAAATCATTTCATTTTCGAATTCGGGATCCATTTCATTTCCCCTCCTTGAATTCATTATAGTATACCCCCGTACCCTATGTAAAGTGTCTGTTTTATGAAAATCATATTCCTTTTTTCTTTCATTGTTACCATTTTCTTCAAATTTATAAAACATGGTAGGGTATTCCCGTTTTATAACATAACGGGAATACTCCGAACTTATATTTTATTCAACGGGTGATAATTCACTTTCCTTTTTAACATCTATATGGTCAATTAAAATTACGGCTTTCTGATGAACCACCTGTACCATGCATACTTTTATACATTTCTTCTAACTCTTGGGTATCCAAATTAGGATGCATTTTACTCATGATTCCCTTCATTTGTCCAAAATTCATATTTCCTTCTTCCATATACTGCTGCATTTCATTAAAGTTAACTCCGACTTTTTCCATTTGTTGTTCCATCTCATCGAAATTTCCTGTCCCCATCATATTTGACATTTGGGGAGATATTTTATTGATTGAAGGGGTTTCCTTAGCAGATGCCATATATAAACCTGTTCCTCCTGTTACAATGAAAGCTGTAGCTAATGCACCGATTAAGATTGTCTTTTTCATTTTAAACACTCCTCATTTTTATAATTTTTCAAATTATAGTAGACTCAATTTTATGATTTAAGTAAGGTTTGTTTGATTTCCTCAAACTGCTCAACTGTTATTTCTCCACGAGCGAATCTTGTTTTAGCTATTTCAAGGGCTTCAGAACTTGGTACTGGTGGTATTGCAGCTACATTTCCTTTACTAGTGTTTTGTTTGTTTAAAGCTAAATATAGAAGTACACCGATAATGATAAAGCCTATTAGCATCATAGGTCCTCCTCCAAATCCGCTATAAAATCCATTTCCCATCATCACTTTCTCCTCCTATCTATCTCTTCTATACTTTGAATATATCTTGTAACAATGAAGAAAGTATGAAGTTCAACATTCATTTTTTCATCTTTAATCAGTAGCCAATGAATAAGTTGTATTCGACATTCAAAAGATGTCATTTATAGCAGTATGTTTTCTAAATGCAAAAAAGCTGAAAATATGCAAAGTATGAATAAAAACTTGCATATTTATAGCTTTTTATAATTTTGGACATTAAACAAAAGCGCCCGATCGGAATAGTGGTAAATGCAAAAATGACACTTTAGTTCAATAAGAAAAGCGATTCTTATTAAAGAATCGCACCCAATTACTGAATAAATTTAATTTATTACTTATTTATTTTAAGATTAATTTTTTCTGTTCTCAGCAGATTCCCGAATGACATTTAATAATTGATGTAGTTTGCCAGTTTCATTAGTCATTAAAGTCAAGAATCTGGCTTATTATTCTATTTTCTAAAATAAAACAGTTGGACTATAAAACAGAATTTCTTCTGCTATAGGCTCCAACCTCTTTCTTTACCATTAGTTCATTTAATATTGTTTAGCAAAAAAACGGAAGTTTCCTTATGCTTGATATTTCTTGATCAAATTAACAAATGCATCAACGAATGATTGTAAGAATTGAACAGTTCCTTCATTCTTAACTTTGCCGTTTTCATCCAATAAAGCTGCAGCATTACCAATATAAGCTTCCGGTTGTTGAACCACTGGCATATTTAAGCATGTTAGGATTTGACGTAAATGGTGGTTTGCACCAAATCCACCTAAATTACCAGGAGATTGGCTGATAATCGCTGCCGGTTTACCATTCCATACACTCGCTCCATAAGGACGTGAACCTATATCTAGTGCATTACTTAATACAGCAGGTACAGAACGGTTATATTCAGGTGTTACAAATAAAACAGCGTCAATTTCCTTTATTTTGTTACGGAATGTCGTATATTCTGTCTAGAACATTATTTTCATTATCATCATCCTGATTATAGAATGGTAAATTTTCGATTTCGATAAATTCTGTTTCATATCCTTCAGGGAATAAAGCTGCAACATTAGCTGCAATTTTTTTAGAAAAAGATTCTTTCCGTAAACTACCAACTAAAATACCGATTTTTGTCATTTAATATCATCCTTTCTCTTCAAAATGTATTCTTCTTTTACCTTACGAAAACTCATATACGTTCTGTTAATACGATCGTTTTATTTTTAACTTACAATGTTATTATTACTAATAATATCATTTTAAAAAGTACGCACTTTTAAGTGGTATAGTATACAAAAGGATACTATGTATGGTGGTAGAAATTGAAAGTGTTCTTATTTATGTTGTCACTTTAAGTTTTTTTGCACCTATTTTAAGTGCTATTTTCATTATAAGTAAATATATTAAGCCCCATTTCTCAGCATGAAGGTTGAGAAATTTGACTTTTACCGTTGCTTCAGAAAGCGCCCGATTGTGGAATAACAACTTACCTTTAATTAGGTTGTATTGTTAAACGGAAAACAATAGTTCAATAAAACAGCGGCAGTCTAGGACTTTATTTTCCCTAGGCTGCCGATTTTGTAATTCTAAAAACCGCGTGAGATCAGCAACCCCAATCTAAAACATTATTTTCAACGAACATAAAGAAAGAAACTACTTAATAAGATATTCCTTGCTAATCTATGATCGCAATTCGTAAAGGCTGTTCTTTTATTACATAATCCTTTTCTGATAGTTGTTTATTAATCAACTGACCATCTATAAACACATGCTGTTTTAATTTCTTGCAGTAGAAAAAACCTGATTTTTCGTAAAACACTAAATTTGTGTCCCATAAGGTTGGCTTATGATATTTTATTATTGCGATTAATTTCTCCCGATTGTTGTTTTCTTTTTATGGTAGTGGCGACAGTCTGCACGACCATCATCGCTAAGGTAATTACAATCAGCCCCACTATTGCTGTTGAGAAGCTATCCGTCGCATCGTAAATCCAGCCAAGAATAAGGGGGCCGGTTGCCCCGATCACATAGCCGGCTGATTGAGTCATGGCCGACCAAGCAGCCGCCTCCTGCGGATTGTCGGTAGCGTCCAAAGGCAGTAGTATATTGAGAGAAAACAATGCGCCGGCGCCTACACCAATAAAGATCGTGGCAACCCACGGTTCAATGGAGGACGCAAGCATCACAAGCCCGACAAGTTCCAACAGCGCTGCAACCGTTAGCCAAAGGCGACGGGAAGGGAATTTGCGAAGCAAGATCGGCAGAACAAGGCTTACCGGAATCTGAACAACGACGAAAATCGTAAGCGCGCTTGCAGCGTAGGACTTACTATAGCCCATCCCTTGAATAATCTGTGGCAACCAAGCTGTGAATGAATAGAATAGCATGGCCATCAAGCCGAACGTCAGTGTAAGTAGCCACGCTTTCTTATCTGTCCATGGCATTCTCGTCTTCGTGCCGGTTGAAGTGGGATGATCTTGCGGTCTAATATGCCGCATAACGAACAACCACCATAACAGCACTGCGACGAATGCGATTACCGCCCATATCCCGAGCGCGCTCTGCCAAGAGTTCATACTATTCTGCATCGACACGGTCAAGCTCGAGCTTAGTGCTGCTCCCAGAGTAAGCGCAACCGTGTATATCGCAATCATCGAGGGCACATGCTTAGGAAAGTGGCGCTTAATAAATCCGGGAAGAAGCGGTCCTGCAAATGCAATCCCTATACCCGCGATAAAAGCGGTAATAAGCAAAAATGAGACCGAATTCGTGAAGAACCTAAGAATAGTACCGACTCCGATGACAAGCAGCGACCATCCCAATACCCGCTCAATACCCCATTTTCCGCTGAACTTTACGGCTACAGGAGCGAAGAGTCCCATGCAAAGAACAGGAATTGAGGTCAGCAAACTCGCTACGGAGGCGTTCATTCCTAAGCTGGTTCTAATCGTTTCGAGCAATGGTGCGATCGAGTTAATTGACGGACGCAAGTTCAATGATGCAATAAATAAAGCGATTATCATTAGAATATATTTTTTTTTCATAAAAATTTCATACTCTCCTTTAGGATGTTATTATAAATTTCAATTTAAAATTTACTATCTCTATATTCACCGTAAATTAATAAGAAATTGGGCTTTTTCATTACTTTATTAAAGCGCCCTATTCTGGAATATTAACTTTTTAATTTATTTGTTTTTTATTTCTCGTCTTACTACTGGCATTACTTTAGTAGCTAATAATTCAATCGCACTTGCAACTTGGGAGAACGGCTGACAAATATCAAGCTGCATAATAAAGCGATCATGACCAAATAATTCGTGCTGATAAAGAATTTTTTCAACGATTTCTTCAGGACCTCCAACAGCAAGTGCATCGTTTTTAGAAACAGCTGCTGTCACTTGCTCTTTAGGAATATTTCTTCCCATCATCGTTCTAATATAATTTGAATAATATGGATAAAATTCATTAACAGCTTGTTCTGCAGTCTTGCCAATATAGCCATGGCTTGTGATCGCAATTTTTAGATCCTCTTCTGCGTGTCCTGCCGAAATCCCAGCTTGACGATAGGCTTCTACTAAAGGTTTTACATAAAGAGGATTACCTCCTAAAATAGCGAGTGCCATTCCAAACCCAGCCTGCCCAGCCCGAACTGCACTTGCAGGGGTTCCTCCTACTCCTCTCCAAATCGGAATCTTATTTTGTTTTGGTCTAGGTGCAATCTCGCTATTATTTAATGGCGAACGAAACTTCCCTTGCCATGTAACACGTTCATTATTATTTAGTTCTTGTAACAATTGTAATTTCTCTTCAAAAAGTTCATGATAATCATCCAAGTTATAGCCAAAAAGAGGGAACGATTCGATAAATGCTCCTCTACCTGCCATAATTTCCGCACGCCCACCTGAAATTAAATCTACTGTCGAAAAGTCTTCAAATACTCTTACAGGATCTGCTGTACCTAATACGGTTGTAGCGCTGGCTAGTCGAATATTTTTCGTTGCTTGTGCAATCGCTGCTAACACAACAGGTGTCGCTGAAACCGCAAAATCCAAACGATGATGTTCCCCTAAACCAAAAATATCCAATCCTAGCTTCATCAGCTAGCTTCGCTGTCTCGATGATATTTTGAATACGCTCTTCCGCAGAAATCATTTTTCCAGTAATAGGATCCGGAATAATTTCTCCAAAAGTATAGATACCAAACTCAAACTTCTCTTGATTTGCAATGCTCATAAGACAATCCCCTTTTCATTCATATAATGATCTTCCCTTAAAAAAACGCGCATCCAGTGAATATTGTCCTGCACCCGTAAGAGCTATAGCAATTGCTACAACTAATGTAGCAAGACAGTATTCATATCCACCTTTTTGTCCTCCCCTTTAATTCTCTTTATCTAAAATGTTTTTAGATTTCCTTTGAATGATGTTATTATTACTCATAATAATCATTTTAAAAAGTACGCACTTAAAAGTGGTATAGTATACAAAAAGATACTAAAGGGGTAATTAGGATGAATCTAGAACCAGAATTATGTCGTGTAGAAGATTCTTTAAGCATATTAGTCGGGAAATGGAAACCAATTATCTTATTGCATTTATTGAAGAACGGTACTCAAAGATTCAGTGAATTAAAACGAAGAATGCCTGGAATCACGCAAAAAATGCTGACTAATCAATTACGCGAGTTGGAAAACGAGGATATTATTCAGCGTGTTGTCTATCCACAGGTTCCTCCTAAAGTGGAATATTCGATTACTGAATACGGCAGGAGCTTGGAACCGATCTTACACGCAATGCATGAATGGGGAACAAAGCATACATTGCATAAAAGACAAAAAAATGAACGAAAGAGCGAGTAAATAAAAAACTGCCTTTATTGGCAGCTTTTTTTAATTAAATATCCAGTTTTCTTTAAAGGTGTTGCTCAATTAAATGGCCCTTTTGTTTAATACACAGTGTAATAAAATCTGTATAAATATTAATACCTATACATTTTCTCTCTGAGAAATGATTTATAAAGATTAATAATTATACTGCCGAAACATACATGAATTAATCCCCAGGAACAAATAAGTCTACTTTCCATTCATTGCTATCTATGTAAATAACTATTAAGTGAGAATCATGATGAAAATATGAAGAAATACAGCCCTATAAGAAAAATCGCAAGCGTCTTGCTCGGCCTAAAGGCTTGGCTTGTGACCTCGAGGAGCCGGCTGCTTGCGCTAGACTACTATTAAAGTTTAAAAGTTATGCTTTCTTTTAAAAAACAAATTTCATTTGATTTACTCTACCTTTTTCTTCTAAACAAGCATTAAAGCTAGGAAATCTTAATTAGAAAAGAATGATAAATCATGTAAAAGTATTAATAAAAAAGAGCCAGTTTCATGATTCACTGCACTCTTTTCAATCCAAGATTTATTATTTACTTTTGTTATGTCTTCCTTTTTTCCTAATAATTAAGTATACAAACATAAGGATACCTATTATGATGAGTAGAATCCAAAGCATTTGACCAAACCAAAACGACATATGGTGATACATCATACCTGGTCCCATCATCATTCCCATAGATCCTGGTGTAAACCAAATCATTCTTAACACAAAAACTAAAAATAAAATCCCCAATATAATAGAAAGAATCAATAGGATGATCGGCAATAATCGTTTCATTTTCTCACCTTTATTCTACTTTATATCCAATTCCCCACACAGTTTTAATAACGGTTTGTTCAATACCAGCAGCTTTTAACTTTTCACGCAGATTCTTAATATGTGCATCAACCGTTCGATCTTCTCCTGTAAAATCTATTCCCCAAATGAGTTCTACAAGTTGCTCTCTTGATAAAGCTTTTCCTCTATGTTTAATGAAAACAGATAAAAGATCAAACTCAGTTTGTGTTAAGCTTAACTTTTCTTCCTCAAAGAAAGCTTCTCTTGCTGTTAGATCCAAAATGATTCCTTCATATTTTAATATTTCAGATTCAGCCTCGTTATGACTTATTCTCCGTAGTAACGCCTTGATTCTAACCAACAATTCCGCTTCATCAAAAGGTTTTACCAAGTAATCATCGGCACCGGTAGAGAAACCTGTTACTTTATCTTGAGTGCGTTCCTTTTGCTGTTAGCATAATGATCGGAATATCAGAGTTTTTCCTTACTTGTTCAATCGTTTGCCATCCGTCCATAATAGGCATCATAACATCTAAGATCATGAGATCGTAGTCGTTTTTTTTCATTTTTTCATATGCTTCTTGTCCGTTCTCTGCTTCATCCACTTGATAATTGTCTTGTCTTAAATAAATCTTTAGTAATTGCCTCATTTCAAATTCATCATCAACAATTAATATTTTCTTCATTGTTTTCTCTTCACCTGAGTTTCGTCGTTTTTATTACGTTTTTTTCTCGACTTTCAAAGAAATCGTAAAAATCGTTCCTTCATTTTCTTGACTTTTCACGGAAATATCACCACCGTGCGCTTCAATTATTTGTTTAGCAACATATAACCCTAAACCAGTACCACCCGTTTTTCTTGTTCGGGACTGATCCACTCGATAAAAACGATCCCAAATTTTAGGTAAATCCTGCTTAGGAATTCCTATACCAGTATCTTTTATTTCAATGATGATAGACTCTTTTGTTAAAAAAGTACGGACTGTAATTCCTCCATTATTGGTATACTTAATTGCATTTTCGACAAGGTTATAAACCACTTGTTCCAATCGTCGTACATCCACTTGGAGAAGTGGTAGGTCTGCTGGATAATCACCCTTTAATTCCAGTCCCTTTTTTTCTGCAGCGGGCTTAAAGCTAGAGATGACTTTTTCAATAATCTCATTGATCTTTGCCCACTCTTTATTTAATTCAAACTTTCCAACCTGAAGTTTACTCATCTCAAATAAATCATTGACTAAAAAGGTAAGTCGATTACTTTCTTTATTGATTATTTTTAAATATTCTTCCTGTTCTTCTCGACTTTCTATCATTCCTTTACTCAGTACATCACTATATCCTTTTATATAAGTTAATGGTGTCCGAATTTCATGTGATACAGCAGCCAAAAATTCATTCCGACTATCCTCATAATACTGAAGTTGCTCACCAAGTGTTTGTATGGAATGTCCAAGTTGAGCAATTTCATCATTTCCATTTACAGGAACTGTTTGCCGATATGATCCCTTTGCCATTTTAATCGTTGCCTCTTTCATTGTAACAAGGGGCTTTGTAAATATTCGCGATAAAATACCGATAAGACCAAATGCAACGAACATTATGCCTAAACTTGTAATCAAGCTCAATAAACTCATAACGAAAATAATTTCCTTAATTATTGATGAAGGATAGAACATATATACATACCCAGAATTATTTCCCACAGGAGAAACGGAGATGATATAATCATGATCCTGCCAACCACTCTCTATAATCTGTCCTTTGCTGATCGGTTTCTTATCTAAAATATGTTCTTTCATATCTTGATCAGGTTCAATGGATGAAGCAAGAATCTGATGATTAGCATCTGTAATGATTATTTTTGTTGAAACACCACTTTCCATCGAAACTGCATGATCTATGGAAGACCGATAAAACTGACCCTCTAGATTTCTCGCATGGTTATTACCTCTGACGATTAAATCCTGTTCAATATAATCTGTAAAAAAGTTTGTAAAAATTCCGTATAAAATAAACCCCAAAATGAATAGCAATGAAATAAAAATGGCTCCAAACCATAATCCAAGCTTGAGGGAAATACTTTTAATCTTCACTATATACAACTGCTCCTTTTACCATCCCGAAATACTTTTACTCATAAAGTATTTCATGAAAAATAGTTATGTTCATTTTCTTTCAAAGTCACTGTTTCCATTATAAAATTAGTGGTATTAGATATATTATAATTTATAATCATGGAGAAAATGTGAAGGTTATCTATTTTCCTATATTTTGTTTTTTTGAAAAAATAAAGAGATCGATATTGTATGTACTGATATGCTTTGGTTTCGCAAGAATTCTAATCTATTAAAAAATATAAATATTGTGTCGAATGTAGGAAATGGGACATTCGTACAGAATAGAAAATGGTAATATAGTATATAGAAAGAGACAAGGGGGTGAATACTAAATGAAATTAAAAGCCTATGCAATTTTTGCGGTTACTATATTGGTTGCCATTGTTTTAGTTGCTTGTGGTGGAGAAAGTACAAATGAGGAAAACGCTTCAAAAGAAAGTGAAACGCAAGACATTAAGAAATTGGTGAGTGATTACAGTGTAGGAAACATAGAAAATCAATCCGCCTCAATCACATCTCAACAACTTATTGTGACCGAAAGCAACAAAAGCCAGCAAGTCTATGACTTACCTAAAAACGACTTTTTTGTGTCTATTGCACCTTATATAAATAAAACTCACCCTTGTACTATTCATAGCTTGACAGGTTGTCAGGGAGAAATGGTGGAAGAAGATTTTGATGTATACATTGAAGACACAGAAGGTAATCTGATACTAGATGAAACGTTGAAATCCCAATCTAACGGATTTATCGATTTATGGTTACCACGAGATAAAACGTATCACATAACGATTGCACATGACGGAAAAACTGTGGAGTCAGAATTCTCTACTTTTGAAAGTGACGACACTTGCATTACAACCATGCAGTTGACGTAGAACAAAAACTCCTAAGTAAGTGTTTTTTATGTTTTCTAAATGGAATAATATAATGTAGATATTGAACGTGGAGCATTTCTTCAAGAAGAGAAGTGCTCCTTTTTATTTGAAGTAAAGAATCATCTAATTGGAGTTTTACCAGCTTCCATCATAAACTTCCTCAGGAGATATTTATAGTAAGCGAGTTTTTATTCTTAAAGTTTTTTTAAAAAAAGACTCTATGGTAAGAGTTTTTTTAACTCCTATCACAGAATCCTCAATTACTTCCATATTATTTAAAGGATATCGCTATTTCTTCCATTGGCCAGTAGCGCAGATTTACTTTTCCCACTACTTGATCGATTGAAACAAAACCGAACTCACGACTATCTCGACTGCCTAGACGATTGTCGCCTAATACAAAGATGTACCCCTCTGGTACTACGTTTTCATCCGTGATCTCTTGTAACGTAAAATTACCCGTCAGTCGTTCCCCTAATAATTCCTCACGATATTTATCTAAATAAGGTTCATCCACCTTTTTCCCATTAATATAAAGTTGATCCTCCAAATATTCAATCCGGTCTCCTGGAAGACCAATTATGCGCTTTACATAATCCTCTTCTTCATTTGCATGAAACACGATCACGTCAAATCGATGCAACTCACCGATGTGATAACCAATTTTATTAACCACCAGTTTATTTCCATCTTGAAGCGTTGGCATCATGGATTCACCTTCGACTACATAATTAGAAAAGAAAAACATGCGGATAAATATAAAAATAATCATACCAATTCCAAAAGCCTTCAGCCATTCGATGCTCTCTTTCTTGATTTGTTCTTTCACATGCTTCGCTCCCTCAACTGCTAAGAATTTAACGGTTTACTTCAACCTTCATGGTTACTGCGTTCTCTTTCCATGCTCTTATTTAATCTTACTTCGATTCTTTTCCCAACATACCAAAGAATAAATATAACGATCGCTATGATACTTGTCCTAAGAGGCTTTGTCAAAAGGGATTGGATGTCATAGCCAACAAAGCTAATGGTAAAAATCATGACTAGTTTTCCAGTCATGACAGCTAGCATATATTGATACGTGTTGATTTTTGACAAACCAGCGACTATATTCACTATAGCTGACGGTGTGAATGGAAAACACAGAAGAATAAATAAAGGACCAAAACCGTGACGTTCCACCCATCGCATAAGCTTTTGAACTTGAGGATGCCTCTTTATAAATTGTAGAGCTCTTTTCTGTCCAAATTTTCTAACGAGCAAAAAGACAAGAAGAGCACCCGAGCAGGCGCCAATCCAAGAAAATAGAAATCCGAACCAAAGACCAAATGCATTTGCATTTGCCATAACAAATAAAAATAGCGGGAGAAAAGGGAGGAAAGCCTCGAGCATTGGCAGTAATATTCCTGGGAGCGGACCAAATGAGCGATAGGCTTTTATCAATTCCATAATATTTTCGAGAGTGAACCATTCTTTCAATGTATTTAAATCCATTAAAGACTTCTCCTTGTTTTGCAATAAAGCAAGAACTTCGATTATATTTCCTATACCTATTACCTTAATGAAATCATCTTTATATTTTCATCGTTTCCCCACTACCCTATCTTACTCATAATTGTACACCTGATATTTTAAAATTAACAATTCCGATCACTATTTTGCTAAAAATTCACCAACAGCCTCTGTGTTCGCATCAATATCGACTCGCAATACTTCTCCAATTCCTTCAATTCTTTGCGGTTTAAATTTTCCTTCGACCGGAATTCGGAACGTATCAATGTTACGATTATCTCTTCGATATATAATCTTTTCCAATATAAATAATATCCGATGTATTCATATTGGTATTCACGAAAGGTTGCATGACCCCTACTAATTTAGGGAGCTTTGATATCGTTTGTAAGGAAGCAAATTGGCCTGCTACCTCCTTCATTGCTTTTTGCTGGCGTTTAACTCGATCAAAATCTCCCATTGCATCATGACGGAATCGGACATATGAAAGGAGTTCTTCCCCGTTAAGGCGCTGCAGTCCTGGTTCTAATGGCACATCAATATACGCAGACATCGCTTTTTCAACATCAATTTCGACTCCTTTTGGAAAAGCTTCGTCAATTAAGTGTTTAAATCCATCAAAATCGATAATGGCATAATATTTCGTATCGATATTAAAATTTTCTTTAATCGTTTGCCTCAATAATTCTGGCCCACCCAATGCAAACGCAGCGTTAATTTTATTTTTACCATGATCAGGAATATCCACATACGTGTCGCGCATGATTGAAATGAGCTTATACGTGTGTTTATCTGGATGATACTGAGCGACCATAATGGTATCTGAACGAGCACCTTCCTCACCCCTAGAATCACTGCCGATTAAAAGAATATTCGTACCCCCATATTGATCTTGTTCCCCATTAAATTCGAATACTTCTTGATTCACATTGGCTTGATCAATTGATTTACTTAATCCTTGTTTATACTGAAAATATGAATATCCGAATAAAGCCAGTATAATTATAAATAATGTTAAAACAGATTTTCTTAACCTTCTTTTTTTACGCTTCTTTTTTTCTTTTTTGTCTTGACGATGTTTTTCATACCTCATATCGATAGCCCTTCCCTGTTTCTAATCTATTTTATATATTTGACGGCAAATTCAAGCAAAAAGTTTCTTAATTCTACAAAATTTCACCTTACTGTGTTTTATTTTACAACAAATAACCCTCAATGCCTAACACAATACGGTTCAATATCCTATTATTTTGGCTTGTTTTAATGGAATATATCAGTATTTTTTCAATTTAATCATCATACGATTACAATTGTTTTAGATTCATCATAAAAGTCCATTATTGGTAATATTTAGGTATTTACTTTTAAGATTCACTTATTTGTGCTAATTCCATTAACAGAAGTTCCTTCTGTTTTGTATAATTATCATATAGATATTGATAAGTCTACAATATGAATCAAAGGAGAAAAAAATTAATGAGCTCAAATGTAAAAAGTTATGAATCTGACAGCCTTAAAGTTTATTGGAAACCCGAAATTTGTGAACATGCAGGAAAATGCGTAAAAGGACTTCCAAATGTATTTAATGTAAACCGTAAACCTTGGATATCTATTGAAAATGCAGAAACAAAAGAAATCATGCGTGTAATTGATACTTGTCCAAGTAAAGCACTTTCTTATGAGTTGAAAAATAAGGGGATCTAATTCATAATAATGATTGAAATCAAGTCGGATAAAAATGAATTTATATCGAAGAATTCGGAGAAATTATTGCAAGGATTCAATTTATTCCGAGTGGAACGGATGTAAATGGTCAGGATTTAATCATTGTAAATCATACAGTGGTTTATAACGGACAGAACGGTCGTGGATTAGGAAAACAATTAGTGGATAAGCTAGTTGATTATGCCAGAAATGAAAATAAACTTATTATCCCTGTATGTCCCTATGCAAAAAAAGTACTTGAAAGTAACCCCGAGTATCAAGATGTTCTTGCAAAATAGAAAATCCAAACGTAGTAAGAATGTATATCTTGGAATTCCATTATGAAGTTAAAGGATCAGATCCCTATACTGATTTTTTTTTGAAAACACCTTATATTCCTAACTAGGTCAGTAACTTTCTTTCTGCTTTCTGCACTTTATTAGAGAATGGTTGACAGTAAAACAGCTTATTGACATTTTATGCTTAATTCGAGATAATTTAATTAAGTGTAAAGCTACTTAAATAGTTTAAACTAGATGGAAAAACAAGATTTAAAAGAAGCGTTACTGCAGTTTGTAGATAACGCTTTTTTCGATATCGAGCCGCTTATTGAAATCTTTACTTTTTTCAACAGCCTTACTATTGTCTCTTCCTCATCTTTAGTTAATGATTCAAACATGTCATCAACTAATTCATAATGTTTCGGCATAATTTCATTTATCACTTCAATTCCAGCTTCCGTTAATGCCACATTTATGGCCCGACGGTCACCGGGACAGGCATGTCGATTCAATAAGCCCTTTTGTTCTAATTTATCGATCACATATGTCATCGATCCACTCGAAATAAGTATGCTGCTACCAATCTGCTGTATGGTCTGTTTTTCCTTCCGGTAAAGCACTTCTAAAACGGAAAATTCCGTAATATTAAGCTTGTAATTGTTCAGTTCCATCCTTATTTTCTCGTGAATGGCTTTAGATGTTTCCATTAATACTAAAAAAGTCTCATTTTTACATTTTCCTTCCATATTTTCCACCTCCAAAAACAAACTTTAATTAAAATATATTTAATTTAATTATCTTGAATACAAGATAATAGTAATATGTTTCTGCATTAATGTCAATCCATTACTTTAATGAAATTTCAGCTTTCACCAACCTGCTTGATAAGAAGAGATATTTCATGTAAGATAAAATAGGAACTAATGTTCTTATTTTATCTAAAGGAGTTTTTGGAGACTATGACCAGAATCCCAGAGAACGATCGAGATATTATGGAGCAAGCCATATATTTGCCGATGGTATTAATCATTTTAAATCGAGATCTCACTGTCATTGATAAGAGTCCATTTAAATTAAAGCAACCCTACTTAGACCTCATTGAGGAAACCATGAAGGTGATACAAAAAGAACTGAAGGATGTTAAGCAGTATATGAGGCAACAAAAGCTAAAGGTCGAACAAATAAATCATGATGATGCTTTCACAGGTTTTCTATTTTTGTATAAAGGCTACGAAGAACATCATAATTACTTTAATCCCCGTATCCGGAACAAAGTCCAGGAATTGCTAAGCTTCTATCTCTTTAAGCGATTTTCGTCTGCTAATGGCCTAATCAAGGATGGGAATAGGTCCTCGATTTAATCATTCCAGCAACATTCAAAGCAGAAGCATGTTATGACTTTCACATAAATACCTCTGCTATCGCCATTTTCGATTAAAGCTAACCAAATAGGATCCAGTTTACAAAGTTTAATCTTCTACTTTTATTTTCACTCTTTCTTTTACTTTATTATATATATCTAAATCTTCATCTCCATAAACTGGCTTATGTTCGGATGCTTTAGAATGATTACGGTGAAAAAGGATTGATTTTCGATCAAAGCCATCTATTCTCTGCATAAGCTTGGTTCGTAAGAAAGCCGTTCTTAACATTTGGTTTTGAAAGGAATAAATCGAAATAGGAATAACCAATGATTTCTTATTTCTAAAAGTAACGAGTGTGTTGGTTGAATCAATTTTATCATAATGCAAAACATGCTCATGAGAAATCCAGGAACATAGGGGATTATTAGGTGAAGTAGTAGGAAAAAAATACATTATATTTGTAGCATCGATTATGATTGGAATTTTATGGGTGATGCCTATTAATTGTCTGCTTCCCTCCTTTCTCCCTTCATATCCAGATCCAAATAATCGGCAGCTCATTTTAATAAGTTCAAGTGGTTTAAGTGGGGAATAAAATTCTTGGTCAAGCTGATGAATCTGTGAAAAAAGCTTGCTTCCATATTGTAACGGTACGATAGCAGCCGTTAATGGATTAATCTCATATTCCTCATTCATTTCCTTTTTCTTCATTATTTTTTCATCTCCTTTTAATTAACAACAACTATCATACCATGTTATTTCCAAATAACTTCTAATAAATAAGTCTAATTTCTTACTTTTGTGATTACTACAAATTTTTGAAAATATTTTCAAAAAATTCTAAAAATTCAGTTGATATTTACATGATAATTCCATATAATATAAAAAAGCACCCGAGGTGATTTCCATGAAAGAGAATTCTAATACAGAATTAATGAAATCCAGTGCCATGAAACAAAAGAAATTGAAAGAAAGCTTTATGCAAGATTTGTACATTGACATGACTCTAGCCGAGATCTTATTGAATTCCGAAAGAGACCAATTAATCGCCCGCATTGATCAAGCCATTGATGAGCGTAATCAAGAAACATTTAAACTGCTATCACATCAATACAAAGAATTGAACAAACGTTTTGGAACTTAAGAAAACAACTAGAAAGTATTCCATTCTCCTCACGCTAAATCCCTCTTGTCCTGTGTAATTCTAAGCATCATGGCCCTCACAATTATTTCATTTCAAAGAAAACTCGCCGATTGGCGGGCCTGTAAGGCGAAGACAGAGGCGTAGTTGCACTTATACTGTTTTCCTAAAAATTGCAGCTACGTCGAACTTCTCCAGCGTTACAATTTTATAATTTCTTAACAGTGCAAAAACATCCTCCTAATTTATCAGGAGGATGTTTTTTTGAAGGTTGATTCATTCCCACTATTTCGCTTCTTTTCCCCTATGTTCTAGTTCATATTCTTCAAGCGTAGAGATTCTCTCCAACATGGTCGGATGTCCATAGCGAAAGATTTTCACCAGAACTGGAGGATTTACTTGACTCAAACCTGAACGCGTTAATTCCTGAAAAGTAATAATACCCGCTTCAGAATCCTTTGTCATCTCAATGGCATATCGATCTGCTCTTGTTTCTTGATAACGAGAAATCATGTTGGATATCGGACTGGATAAAAAAAGAAGCATCGAAATAATCATTAAAAAAAGTGGTAAAGAACGAATATCCTGTACAGTTGTGATATTCAGCACCGTGCCTAAACGATTCACTACAAGATTCATTATTTTTGCGGTAAAATACAGACCTACTAGTGAAAAAATCAAATAGGTGGCAATACCAAAATAAATATGCTTCTCGACGTAATGAGCCATTTCATGCGCCATAATAAATAATATTTGTTGATCAGACAGCTTATTTAGAGTCGTATCCCAAAGCACAATTCGTGCATTTAAACCAATTCCCGTCACATAGGCGTTAAGAGAATTCGTTTTTTCAGCCATATTCACTTCAAAAACATGTTCTGCAGGGATATTGGCTTTACCTGCTAATTCTAGGATCTCTGCTTCCAATTGTTTATCCTTTAATGGGTAAAAATCATTGTAAAGAGGATCAATTACAATCGGCTGAATAAACATTATGAATAATGTAAACGGTATCGAAAGGAACCAGGCATACAACCACCACCGTTTAGTACTCTTCTTCATTAACCAATAAAGAACCGATACAAGGAGCAGCATCGTTCCGTAATTTAACCAAAAATCAATGAACTCATCTTTCATCCAGGAAGCAATAGTCTGCGTTGAAATACGATAACTTTTTGCCAACGAATAACTCAAATAGCTAATCGGTAGGGTTGCAATAAACGAAAGAAAGGATAGCCAAATTAAATAAATTGCATTTTGCAACCACTTATACTTGGAAGACGTCACTGCCCAATTTTCAAATGCCTTTGAGATCCCAAATAATAAAATAAACAAATACAGAAACCACTCAAATGGTGTTGAAAGAAAGAACATGAGATTGCGAATTTTCGAGTATTCTTCTGTAAGGACAAATTCTCTTCCATTTAAAAATGTAGCAGGATCTGCACTTGTTCCTTGATACTCAAAAGGTAAACTAGTATCAGCAAAATAAAATAAATACCAATAAAAGAATAAACCATAAAGAAAATAAGCCAAAATACCATATAACCCAATCTTTCTTGCCATTCCCTTCCCCCTTCCCAACGATGAAACGCTCATTCCCATGTACAAACTTACCTTATAGTTAGTGTAGTAAAAAATATAGAAAATTAGACCAAGAAATCATCATGTATTTTTCTAGCTTTATTTTAACTCTTCAGTTAATGTATTTAGTTCATCTGATGTATGTAAACAAAAAAAGATGCAGATATGCGGAGTCACATATCTACATCTTTTTTAAGCATGAATCATTGTAATAGAAAAATTATTTCTTATATCCAAAGTTTGGTATGTTATTCCAGCGATCACTTAAATAGCGAACAACCATTTTGGGTTCCCTTGATCTAGTCATTTAAGAATATATTTTATGATCATGAATAGGATGACAGAAACATTCCAAAGTATGATCATTCACCATTCCCACTGCTTGCATATAGGAATAACAAATCGTACCTCCTACAAATTTGAATCCATCTTTTTTTAACTGCTTGCTCATTTTATCACTTATTTCAGTTGAAACAGGTACTTCGTTTACAGTCTCCCAACGGTTAATAATCGGTTGGTCATCTACAAAACTCCAAATATATTGAGAAAATGAACCATATTCATTTTGAATTCTCACGAATGCCTTAGCATTCGTGACAACACTTTGGATTTTCAATTTATTCCGAACAATCCCCTTATTTTCTGTTAATGATTGTAATTTTTCATCTGTATACTGAACAATTTTTTCTGCTTCAAACTGATCAAAGGCTTTTCGGTAATTGTCTCTTTTTTGTAAAACCGTCCACCAACTGAGTCCAGCCTGTGCTCCTTCTAGGCATAGCATTTCGAATAATAATCGATCATCATATACTGGAACTCCCCATTCTTTATCGTGGTACTCCATATATAAAGGATCTTTTGACATGACCCATGCGCATCGTTTAATCAACTGTGGTATCCCCTTATCTCTTCTTATTTTTCAAATACTTTTAAACAAATAATTCTTTTTTTAATATAGCATCCTTTCATTAACGAACATCCCTTTACTTCAACAAAAAAGCGGACTTCTCCATAAGCTTTTATTTTATTATACAACTATACCCTCACAGGCTATTTTGCTATGATTAAAATAGATTATATCCATAATAAAGATTTATGTTAGGAAAGGAAATTTACGTATGATTAAAAACGCAGATATAAAAGAGAGATTGGATTTATTGATTGGTCAGGAACTGACTAGTGAAAACCTACATGTTGCGATATTTTGTGAAGAAAAACACGAAAAAATCCGACGCCGTTTTGACGTTGGCACTCACACATATATTCAATACCAAATTAAAAGACAAGAACAGCTTGACATGCAATCATTTGCTGACATTTCTATTTCGGGTAATCCCAACACCTTTAGAGTCGGAGTGGAAGAAGAGGATGGACAAGTCATCATCAATTCCGTATCAAGGATCTCTTATACATATTTGTCATGAATGGTTTTTCGCATATATCCATTCATACCATTCTAATCAAAAGAAAATGATGTATCTAAGTCCACCTTATTCATTTACAAAATATAAAGAAAACTCGCCGTTTGGCGAGCCTACAAGGCGAAGACAGAGGCGTAGTTGCACTTATACTGTTTTCCTAAAAATTGCCACCTACGCCCGAACTTCTCCAGCGTTGCAATTTTATACTTTCTTAACAGTGCAAAAAAGAAGGCTGACGTCTATGTCAGTCTCCTAAATTAATACTGCTCGATCACTATTCATTTTTTCACCGCGAATACGTTGAAACTCTTCTAAAAGCTTTTCTACAGTAAGCTGTTTTTTCTCTTCTTCATTTACTGTTAAAATTACTTGACCTTTATCCATCATGATCAGCTTATTACCTAGATCTAAGGCTTGCTGCATGTTATGTGTTACCATCAAAGTTGTCAAATTGTATGTTTTGACAATCTCTCTCGTTAAGTTCGTAATGAGCTCTGCACGGGATGGATCAAGTGCAGCCGTATGTTCATCAAGCAGAAGAATCTTCGGCTCGGTAAAAGTTGCCATTAATAGGGAAAGCGCCTGCCTTTCACCACCAGATAAAAGACCTACTTTTGCTTCCAAACGATTTTCTAGACCTAAATGCAAGGTTTCAAGTTTTTCTTTGAAAAAATCCATTCTTTTTTTAGAAACGCCAATACTTAAACCCCGAGTCTTTGTTCGCATATATGCAATGGCTAAATTTTCTTCAATCGTCATAGTGGGTGCTGTCCCGGCCATTGGGTCTTGGAACACACGTCCCACTAGCCTTGCTCGATTATGTTCCTTGACATTCGTAACGTCCTGACCATTGATAGACACACTCCCAAGGTCTGTCATCATTTTCCCTGAAATCATATTCATCAAAGTCGATTTACCTGCTCCATTACTTCCAATTACTGTCATAAAGTCTCCAGGTGCTAAATGAAGTGTTAGCTCTTGGAGAGCAATTTTTTCATCAGGCGTTCCTTCATTAAAAACTTTAAAAATTTGTTTTAATTGTAGCAAAAGACTCACCTCGTTGCTTTTTTATCAATCCATTCTCTATTGTATGGATTCATTCTTCTTAAGCGATTGCATCAATCGTTTCTTTCTCCGCTGTTTTTCCTTTCGACTATCGTTCATTTTAGGAAGAATCAAGGCAAAAATAACAATGACGGCTGTAATTAACTTCATGTCTCCTGTTTCCAAAAATTCAACTCGAAGAGCGAGTGTAACAATTAATCGATAAAGAATAGCACCGCCAATAACTGCTAATGTAGCTCTAGCAATCTTTTTAGATCCAAAAACAGCCTCACCTATAATAACAGATGCAAGACCAATGACAATCATCCCAATTCCCATTCCAACATCACTAAAGCCATTATACTGAGCAATAAGAGCGCCTGAAAAAGCAACTATGGCATTGGAAAGTCCTAGACCCAATATTTTAAGAAAATCAGTGTTAGCTGAAAAACTGGAAATCATCGTTTCATTATCTCCAGTTGCCCGTATAGCTAAGCCGATATCGGTTTTAAGGAAGAAATCAATCCCTTTTTTCACGATATAAGCTAACAACAACATAACGATAAGGATTCCCCATGTTTTTGGCACAAACGCACCCAAACCAATCGATTGGAAAAGAGAGTTAAGCGCATCGTCAATTTTTAAACTTTGCCAGAAGGCAGTAACCTTTGTAATCACCGTTTCCTCTTGAAGCAATGGAACGTTTGATTTACCCATTATGCGCAAATTAATCGAATAAAGAGCAATTTGCATAAGAATTCCCGCTAATAAAGGGTTGATTTTCCCTTTCGTATGAAGCAGTCCAGTGATACAACCGGAAATAAATCCAACAATAAGTGCGATTAAAGTAGCGACAAATGGATCTGTACCACCCACAATTAGGATAGCTGCTATAGCAGCCCCCGTAACAAAGGAGCCATCCACAGTCATATCTGGGAAATCTAAGATTCTAAAAGAGAGATAGACTCCTAAAGCCATTAATGCATAAATAACACCAGCCTCAAAAGAGCCAAAAATAGCATTAAACATTGAAATCTTCCTTTCTTAATGTAAAGCGTAAACGCCCATAGGCGCTGAAGCTAGAGCACTTTAAAATTGTCTGTGAACAAAAGGGAGGGGCTCCCTACATAGAGTCCCTCATCCAGATATAGACTTATTCAATAAATTCAGCAATGTCTTTCCATTCATCCTTCAGTTCAATATTCATTTCTTTAGCTGCTTCTTTATTGATGACCAATTTTAAATTTTGCGGGTATTGAGCAGGTAATTCAGATGGTTTCTTTTCACCCTTTAAAATTTGTGCAGCCAACAATCCAGCTTCATAACCAATATCTTTATAATCAAATCCGTATGCAGCAAAACCACCACGTTTAACAGAATCAAATTCCCCAACAAATAATGGTAAATCATTATCATTCGCAACTTGTGTAACGGATTCTAAAGCAGAAACAACGGTATTATCAGTAATAACATAGATTACATCCGCTTTTCCAATCAAAGATTCAGTTGCTTGCTTTACTTCAGCAGAAGTGGAAACCGTTGCTGTAACAAGATCCTTAAGGCCAAGCTCTTTGATTGAATCCTTAATAATTTCTACTTGTGCTATAGAATTTTGCTCACCAGCATTATAGACGGTACCGATTGTTTTACCAGGAAAATTTTCACTAATAAACTTCACGGTATTCGGAATCGCATCTGGATGGTTATCTATGGTTCCTGTTACATTCCCACCAGGCTCTTCCATGGACTTAACAAGTTGTGCACCTACTGCATCTGTAACAGATGTAAACACAATTGGAATGTCTTTTGTTGCATTTAGTGCTGCTTGAGCACTCGGTGTAGCATTTGCAAAAATTAAATCGACTCCATCTCCGGCAAAATTATTTGCGATCGTTTGGACGTTATTTTGGTCATTATTTGCATTTTGTTCATCATATTCAACGTTTATCCCTTCATCCTCTAATGCCTTCTTAAACCCTTCTGTTGCTGCATCTAATGAAGGATGTTCAACATATTGTGAGATTCCAACTTGATAGGTTTGTTCTTTACTGGAAGTAGATTCCTTTTCATCTCCACTACCGCTTTCATTTCCACAACCACTTAAAAGCAAGGCACCCGCTAAACCAAATGCTGCCAAGCCCATTGTCTTTTTCATTCTTTTTGTCATGGTGATCCCCCTCTTATTTATCTAAATTACAAAATCACTTTTACACTGTTATGCTTTTATGTGTTAAATTATAATATCAAAATAATAATATATCAATCAATTTTTAAAATTTTTTAATAATCATTAATATTCTTCTTATTTTACATGAAAATAAAAGAAATACCATTCATTCTTTCATGTGTTAAACAAAAAAACAGACATCATTGTCTGTTTTTCTTGCAACACATCATCATTCTAATATATCAACTGTATAAAGTCTTCCTTGGTGATATTGCCAAAATAATGTTTTATATCCAGATCGTCTAGTGCTTTTTCAAGTGATGCACGTTCATATTTCACATTTTTTAAACGATCTTCAATATCTCTTACTTCCCCTACACCAAAGAAATCACCATATATCTTACAATGATCAATGACGCCTTTGTTCACTTCAAGTCTCACATCTATGCTTCCAACTGGGAACCGGCGTGAATGTTGGAGATTAAATTTAGGTGATTTTCCATAATTCCACTCCCATGTTTGATAACGTTCTTCCGATAACTGATGTATTTTTTTCCAATCATCTTCCGTTAAGACGTATTCAGGAATTTCATCTAACCCCTCGAAAATATTCGTTAACAACAATGACGGAACTCTTCCACCGTCACTTTTCCCGCTAAAAACTCAGATATATTGGCGACCCGACTGCGAATAGATTTAATCCCTTTTGATTCAATTTTATCCTTTTTTACTCGTAGTGCAGAAACCACATGTTCAATTTCTGAATCTAACAACAAGGTTCCATGACTAAACATTCTTCCTCTTGTTGAAAACTGTGCATTCCCAGAAATTTTCCGACCTTCTACCTCAATATCATTTCGACCGCTTAATTCTGCATTCACACCAAGCTTTTTAAGTGCATTTATAACAGGCTCAGTAAACTTTCTAAAGTTATGAAAGCTCTCACCGTCATCCTTTGTAATAAAGCTAAAATTTAAGTTTCCTAAATCATGATAAACCGCCCCACCTCCAGACAGTCTACGCACAACTGTAATTCCATTTATCCTCAACATATTCCGTATTGATTTCTTCAATGGTATTTTGATTTTTCCCAATAATAATTGAAGGTTTATTTATGTAAAATAACAAATAGGTTTCATTAATATCAAGATTTTTCAGAGCGTACTCTTCAATGGCCAAGTTAATACGTGGATCTGTTATTCCTTTATTATCGATAAATAACATTTAAAACACTCCCTTGATGATAAATTATTCCAATTTAATACCGTGAAGTACTGTATTGATACCGTTGTAAACCTTAGTATTCACTTTTCTAATATACCTTAAAGGTCTACAATTATGATCGTATCATAGATTACATATTTATGAAATTTCAGTGTTTTTACTGAAAAATACATGGTCATTATTCATTTTTCCGTAAAGTATGTGTCTATTTAAAGGAGGTCATGCAAGTGAATCAGAAGTTAACGAAAATGTCTGAATGGATGAAACAAAACGGGCTCGACGTTTCATTTATTACTTCTACAGAAAATGTATTTTATTTAAGTCGTTTTTTTAGCGACCCTCATGAGAGATTGCTTTGCCTTGTGTTATTTCAAGAAGCAGAACCTTTTCTTATTTGTCCTAGCATGGAAAAAGAAGATGCCAGAAATGCAGGGTGGGATTTTGAAATCATCGGATATAGTGACATAGAGAATCCTTGGGAACTAGTCCAAAATACCATTCAAAAGAGAATCACAAAAGTGAGTAAGGTTGCGATTGAAAAAGAACATATGAATGTCGAGCGTTTTGAAGCTCTTTCTTCACTATTTCCAAATGCAGCTTTTATATCAGCAGAAGAAAACTTGCGTCAATTACGAATGATCAAAGATGAAGAAGAAATCTCAAAAATTCGTGAAGCATGTGCATTAGCAGATTATGCGATTAAAGTAGGCTGCTCAGAAATAAAAGAAGGAAAAACAGAATTAGAAATACTTGCCGCCGTCGAATATGAATTAAAGAAAAAAGGCGTAGCCCAAATGTCTTTCTCAACAATGGTTCTTACTGGTACAAACGGGGCTTCCCCTCACGGAAATCCAGGTCTTTCAATAGTAAAGAAAGGAGACTTTGTCCTATTTGATTTAGGCGTCGTTGTGGACGGATACTGCTCAGACATTACAAGAACTGTAGCCTTCGGTGACATTAGTGAAAAACAAAATGAAATATATGATACCGTTTTGAAGGCTCAACTGGCTGCTATTGAGGCTAGCAGACCTGGAGTTCCATGTGCTGATGTTGATCAAACAGCAAGGAAAATCATTCGTGATGCTGGATATGGACAATTTTTCCCGCATCGTCTTGGTCATGGTTTAGGAATTGGTGTTCATGAATATCCATCACTGACAGAAACCAATTCATTAAGGCTAGTAAAAGGAATGGTTTACACCATTGAACCTGGAATATATGTACCCAATGTGGCAGGCGTTCGAATAGAGGATGACATACTTGTCACAGAAGATGGAATAGAAGTATTAACGAAATTCCCAAAAGAACTACAAATTATTTGATATAGAAAACTGCCGATTGGCGAGCTTGCCGGACAGAGGCGTAGTTGCACTTATACTGTTTTCCTAAAATTGCCACCTATGCCTGAACTTCTTCAGCGCTGCAATTTTATACTTTAAGAGTGCCAAAGAACCTCCGGAAACTTTTTCGGAGGCTCTTTACTTTATGATCGTCTTCTCAAAACTCTATTCAATGGATGGTTTCCGATCTTTCCATATAAATTCTCCATTTTCTTGATCCATCACACCGAAGTTGTAAGCGTTCATAATCTGTTCGCTCACAATATTTGTTCCTTGATCATCATAAGTCAGATTTAATGACTTAATTCCATCGCTTTTTTCCATTTGTCTACCCCCTTTATTACAAAAAAATATCTTTCTTTATATATATTTCGAAATTTTTCCACAATTATACCCACCTTTTATAGTATAATAAAAGAAAAGGGAGGGATTTATTATGAGTCTTACATATAAAAAAATTCTTGTTGCAGTAGATGGATCAAAAGAAGCTGAATGGGCATTTAAAAAAGCGATTAGCGTTGCTAAAAGAAATAACTCTAAACTTGTTTTGGCACACATCATTGACACTCGTACCTTTGCAACTGTAGAAGCCTATGATCGCACGATTGCAGAAAGAGCGGATATGTTCGCAACAGAACTAATGGAAAATTACAAAAAAGAAGCAAATGATGCAGGTGTAACAGATGTTGATTATGTAGTTGATTACGGTTCTCCTAAAGTAAAAATCCCGAAAGATATTGCTAAAAAATATGATATTGATTTAATTATGTGTGGAGCAACTGGTTTAAATGCTGTTGAGCGTTTCTTGATTGGAAGTGTTTCTGAGCATATTACTCGTTATGCCCGTTGTGACGTCTTAGTGGTCCGCAGTGACGATACAGACGAATAATTACAAAACTACAAAATAAAACCATGCTGTTCATCAGCATGGTTTTATTTTGTATGTTGAATTATTAATCTTCTAAACAGCTTTTTGCTTTTTCAATTGCAATCTTAATTTGTTCAAATCCTGTTCCTCCTGCACTATTGCGCCGTGCAACAGCTGTTTCAGGAGCCAACACCTCATAAATATCGTTTTCAAAAAGGCGAACTGGATTGTTTAAATTCATCCATAGATAAGTCAACCAAGAAGCACTTATTCTCCACACATTGAAGGACAAGTTTTCCAACTACCTCATGTGCTTCTCTAAACGGCATTCCTTTACTGGATAAATAATCCGCAAGTTCTGTCGCATTAGAAAAATCTTGTTTCGTTGCTTGTTCCATATTTTCTGTACGAACCTTCATGGTTCGAATCATACCAGCAAATATTTTCAATGAGCCTGTAACAGTCTTAACAGTATCAAACATACCTTCTTTATCCTCTTGCATATCTTTGTTATACGCAAGTGGCAAACCTTTTAAAACCGTTAATAGTCCAAATAGATTTCCGTATACTCGACCAGTTTTTCCGCGAATAAGCTCAGCCATATCTGGATTTTTCTTTTGCGGCATAATACTGCTTCCCGTTGAAAAACTATCATCAAGTTCGATAAATTGGAATTCTTGGCTTGACCATAAAATAATTTCTTCACTAAAACGTGAAAGATGCATCATTAAAATAGAACTAGTAGAAAGAAATTCAAGAATAAAATCTCGATCACTTACTGCATCCATACTATTTTCATATATCCCACTAAAGCCCATCAATTCTGCACTATAGGCACGGTCAATTGGAAAAGTTGTACCTGCAAGAGCACCTGCACCAAGAGGAGAAATACTAATTCTTTTAATACTTTCGTTTAAGACGTTGTTTATCACGTTCAAGCATCCAGAAATAAGCCATTAAATGGTGTGCAAAAGAAATCGGCTGTGCTCTTTGTAAATGAGTATAACCTGGCATAAGCGTCTCAATATGTTTTTCAGCTTGTTCGAGCAAAGCATGCTGCATCTCGCAACTAATTCAATAATTTCAGCAACTTGCTTTTGTAAGTATAAATGCATATCTGTTGCCACTTGATCATTACGACTACGTCCTGTATGAAGCTTACCACCAACTGGACCGATCAAATCCGTTAACTTGCTTTCCAAGTTCAAATGAATATCTTCTAATGCCACAGAGAATTCCAATTCATCATTTGTGGCCTTTTCTTTTAATGTTTCCAAACCTTTTTTGATCTGATCCGCTTCTTCATCTGTTAAAATTCCTGTTTTGGCAAGCATCGTCACATGGGCGATGCTGCCATTAATATCTTCTAGTACTAATTCTTGGTCAAAGGAAATGGAGGCACCAAATTCATCTACCCATTCTTCTGCGGATTTTGTAAATCTTCCGCCCCAAAGTTTTTTCACGCTTTCACCTTCTTGTTTTTTTGCACGATGCTTTGTACTTTTGTTGGAAGACCCCAAAGTTTAATAAAACCTACAGCAGCATTATGATCAAATTCATCATCAGATGTATAAGTAGCTAATTTTTCATCATATAGTGAGTACTCAGATTTTCTACCTTCTACAATGGCATGTCCTTTGAAAAGTTTCACTCGAACAGTACCTGTAACATATTTTTGTGTTTCTTCTAAAAATGCTGTTAAAGCATCTTTTAAAGGTGAGAACCAAAGACCTTCATAAATAAGCTCAGATAATTTTTTCCCAATTACTGGTTTGAAATGTGCTACTTCTTTAACTAAAGTTAAATCCTCTAACTCTTTATGAGCAGTAATAAGCGTCATAGCAGCAGGACATTCATATACTTCACGTGATTTAATCCCTACAAGACGATTTTCAACATGGTCGATTCGTCCAACTCCATGTTTACCAGCAAGAACATTTAAATCTAGAATAAGCTGTGATAATGAATCATAAGCTTGATCATTTAAGCTTACTGGTACACCTTTTACAAAAGAAATTTCAACAAAATCAGGTGTGTCAGGAGTATCTTCAAGTGCTGTTGTTAATTCATATGCATCATGTGGTGGTGTAGCCCAAGGATCTTCTAAAATACCACATTCATTTGCTCTTCCCCATAAATTTTGGTCGATAGAGAATGGGCTATCTAAATTGATTGGAATTGGAATATTCTTTTCTTTTGCATATTCAATTTCTTCTTCTCGTGACCAGCCCCACTCACGAACAGGTGCCAATACTTGTAAGATTTGGATTAAGTGCTTGAATAGATACTTCAAAACGAACTTGGTCATTCCCTTTACCCGTACAACCATGTGCAATGGCAACCGCACCTACTTCTTCTGCTATTTCAACAAGTTTTTTAGAAATAAGTGGTCTTGAAAGTGCAGAAACAAGTGGATATTTCTCTTCGTATAACGTATGTGCTTGTAATGAAATTAAAGCATAATCACGTGCAAACTCTTCTTTTGCATCAATTACATAAGATTCTACGGCTCCAACAGTAAGAGCTTTTTCTTTAATAAAATCTAAATCCTTTCCTTCACCAACATCTAAACAACACGCAACAACGTCATAACCTTGATCCTTAATCCAATTTATCGCTACTGATGTATCTAATCCTCCAGAATAGGCAAGTACTACTTTAGGGTTTGACATATTATTTCCTCCTCATATATTCATTAAATAAATATACATTCATTTAAATTTTTATACATTATTTATAAACTATACTGTAACAATTTTTTGAATAAACTTCAATACATATTCATGAATTTGCAAGAAAAATATTTTTTTATTATAAATATAAAGCCTTCCATCAGTGTGCGTTTTACCGCTTTGTTAAAAGTAGGATAAAAGGGAAACTTCACAGAATGGAAGATATAGATTGAATATAGTAGAATATATAAACAAATCATTTTTACATAGGAGTGGCTATATGGAAGAATATTTTTTTCATGATGAACGATTAGGAATTCAACTTCCTAAATCAAATCAAGATTGGAATCATTTATCAGCTGATGTTCAACAATCCATTCTCATGCAATGGGAAACGATTAGAGGAAGCATCCCGGACCGTATCGCAGGCCTCGAAAATCATATTAATAGAAAACAAGCACAACTTTCCGAAGAAAGTAATTTTAAACTTTCCTGTCAATTAAATAGTGAAATTGCTGAACTTGCATCCATTATTAACGATTTATGGCTTTGGTTTCGAAAGAACCAATATGTTACACAGAAAAAACATTTTATAAAGAGAAACCATTTATAAAAGTAGTGACTTAAAGAGTTATCCACTTTAAATCACTACTTAATAAAGAAAATTCCCCACTATTATTCACTTTGAATTAGGCAAATCTTTTTGCAATTCCCCCACTACATGTCCTAGCTCAGGTAAGATTAATTTATTCATGGCAAGTTTAACTGCACCTGAAGAACCTGGAGTAGAAAATACAGCTTTATTTCCAATCACCCCTGCACTTGCACGTGAAAGAATAGCAGCAGAACCAATATCTTCCTGATAACTTAACATTCTAAATAGTTCCCCAAAACCACTTATTTCCTTTTCAAATAAATTAGAAACGGTTTCGATCGTAACATCCCTTAGGGCAATTCCCGTCCCGCCATTTGTTAAAATGACTTCTACATCCTGATGTCTACACCCCTTTAAGAATAGCCTCTCGAATGGGTTCCTCTTCATCCTTCACAATGACAATAATCCACAATCTTATGTCCTGCCTCTTCAAGCAATTCCATCATTAACTTTCCGCTTTTATCATTATCCTTATTTCGCGTATCACTTACTGTCACAACTTTACAATTTACGCTCTTAAGTGCTTTTTGTTTATGTTCTTGAATACTCATAATAGATCTCCCTTTTTGGATAGAAAATATCTCATTTGGTAATACTTATGAGCAAAATCAGTAACTTTTCTTGTTAATTGATAATTTGTTCCAGCACCAATTGCCATACTAACAAGAGGAATTCCTTGGATCAGTTTCTTTTTAAAGAGTATAATAGCTAACCCTTTCATTCCCTGTTTAAGTACCTGTTCCACCCAGGCAATATTCGAAATATCCTCACTGCCCTCATAGAAATAGGTATCCTCTGCATGTTGAATATCATTCATCAATTCTTCCCATCCCTGACTTTGTAAACGTTTAGGGAGTGTCGCAATATTAAATACTTTTAATGCAGTCATCATTTCAAAAGGTGTATTGACTTCAATTCCATAAGTCATAGCGATTAATTGAACCACTCTTAAATTAATGACCGCGATCCCTGGAATATCAGTGCTAAGAAAAACGGTTCCTCCTATTCCAGTCAATCCCCCTTGGGCGAAGGAATACAGTTTATGACGTGCTATTTGCTGTTGTGCTATGTATTGTAACTGTTCAATCGAAAGATACTTCATATCTTCAATGGATTCAATACGCTCTTGAAAAATTCGACCGTTTGCCAAAATTCTCTCTTTTGCATCCATTTGCAGTTCAGACCCTTGAATGAAAGCATTTGAAGATGAAACAACCAATTATCAATAGAAGAAAAAAATTGTTCTCTTATTTTTTCAGGTAAAAGTTGAAATGACCGCTCAATATATTTGTCATAAACCATTTGAAAATCATTTGGTTCATAATTATACAAACGACTTTCCCATTCGCGGATTTCATGTAACACTTTCTTTTCCCGATTTGTTAATGTCATAGTCATTCCTCCTGTTTACCTACAGTTGTTAAAACATTCAAAAACCACCGCTTTTTTGTTACATTATAACATAATCACTTATCAAAATCTTACACACACTTAGTCCTTTAAATGTAAAAAGACAAAGGCGTAAAACCTTTGTCTTTTCATACTCTATTTAATTATTTACTTAATCGAACAACGTCACGAGCAATCATGACTTCTTCATCCGTTGGGATGACCATTACTTTTACTGGTGAATGCGGGTAGTTAATAAAGCGTTCTTCCCCACGAAGTTTGTTTAGTGCTGGATCCCAGTATACGCCCATAAATTCAAGACCATTTAATACGCGTGCACGAATGGTGTCACTATTTTCACCGATTCCTGCTGTGAAAATAATCGCATCAACACCTGACATACGTGCAGCATATGAACCAATATATTTATGAATATGACTTGCAAATACTGATAATGACATCTCTGCTCTTTCATTACCTTCTTCTGCTTCTTGTTCGATATCACGAAGGTCGCTTGAAAAGCCAGAAAGACCAAGCATACCACTTTTTTTATTTAATCCTTCTAATACTTCTTCTGCTGTTTTATTTGTTTTTTCCATAATATAAGGAATAAGCGCTGGGTCAATATCACCAGAACGTGTACCCATTGTTACACCTGCAAGAGGAGTGAATCCCATCGATGTATCAATTGATTTTCCGCCTTCGATTGCCGTAATACTTGCACCATTTCCAAGATGACAAGAGATCAAGCGAAGTTGTTCCAAAGGTCTTCCAAGCATCTCAGCTGCACGTTCTGACACATATTTATGAGAAGTACCATGGAAGCCATATTTACGGATTCCATATTTTTCATAGTGTTCATATGGCAGGCTATATAAGAATGAACTTTCAGGCATTGTTTGATGGAAAGCAGTATCAAACACAGCCACAGCTGGTACGTTTGGAAGTACGTTTCTAAATGCCTTAATTCCAGTTAAATTAGCTGGATTATGAAGTGGTGCCAGCTCAGAAAGCTTATCAATTTTTTCAATTACTTCATCAGTAATTAAAACAGAATCAGGGAATTCTTCTCCACCGTGAACAACACGATGTCCAACTCCTTCGATTTCATCTAATGATTTAATAATACCTAAGTTTGTTAATTTACTTAATAATAGCTCAACAGCTACTTCATGATTAGGAATATCAGTAGTTTCAGTTTGCTTTTCACCATTTACCGTAATGTTAAAAACAGAATCGCTTAAGCCAATTCTTTCAATTAGTCCTTTAGTAATTACTTCTTCATTAGGCATTTCAAATAATTGAAATTTTAATGATGAACTACCTGCGTTAATTGCAATAATTTTCGACATATTTTTTATTGCTCCTTTATATAACTATTCTCTATTAATAAAATTTTCATGGGTACAATTAGTTTGCCCAATCCATATTATTAATACCTTCAATTCCTCATTTAATCATGGTCTGTTAAGGAATTCAAGAGTTAAGTTCATTATTTAGCAATTTCGCATGAAAGTAATTATATTCTGAATTTTCGACAAATATCTAACAAGGAGCAAATCACCATAGGCTATTACCTCTTTATTTTCACTAATCCATTGGTCGATCTTATCTAGCATTTTTTTCATTGCCGAAGCATTTGATAAAGTAGGTAAATTTACTAATAATACTTGTTTTGGCGGTTTAAGTTCAGCATCCTTTTTCTGCAGAATTAAGATACTTTTAGCGGCTTGTTTATTTTTAAACATGCTCTCAGGTAATTGAATGATTCCCTGAATGACGACCGTTTCTTTAAAAAATTCATGAAGCTTTTTTGATTGTTCACTTTCAAAAAGTCCATTTGGAATAATAAAAAATAAATAACCACCTGATTTAACATGTCGTATACTTTGTTCCATAAATAAATGGTGAGCATAAGAATGACCTTCATCCGCTTTTAATTGGTAATCAGCTGCCCTTATATCATTGGGATAAAATCCAATGGGTAAATCGCTAATGACAGCATCGACTGGTTCAATAAAAAGTGGCTCAAGACTATCTTGATTGAAGAATTCAATTGGATGTTCCTGTAAATTAGCACTTATATAAGCAAGTTTAATTAAAAGATCATCAATATCCACACCAATCCCTTCAATGGATTTATTGATTTCTTGATTCATGACTGTCGTTAATAAATTTCCTGTCCCAACTGCGGGATCCAATAATCGATAACTTGTTTTTTTTACAAACTTATGTAATAAATAACCAACTAGCATTCCAATTGAATCTGGCGTCATCTGATGGTTCGGCTGAACACTTTCCTTCATCCCTTTTAAAATAGCTAGTTGAAAAGATTTTCGAATATCTTCCTTTGTATATTTTGTAATCTTTATATCCTCATAAATCTTTTTAAGCCTTTTTACTGTCCATTCACTAAGTGTGTCTTGTAAGACAGATTGGTGAAACATATTTTCACCTGTTTCTGCTAATGCTTCTAAGTAGGTGCAGTTCAACTCTTCTTGTAATAATGTAGCTGTTTCATTTAAAACGGTAAATAATTCTTCAACCGGACTGGTTTTCACAATAATTCCTCCTGCATTTAGTCTCTTTTCCTATTCTAGCGAGGATTATCCCATTGTACAAGTAATCCGTAGTAGAGGAAACATTCTAAAAGAATAGCGATGATTAGCTTGCATGCATTGTATAGTTGTGTTGCTCTTGTCAGCTGTTTTCCTCAAGATTGCCACTCATTTCAAACAGATGAATCAAAATTCAAGTTATACTTTCACAACGACTTAAAAAAAATAGAAAGACAGCGCAATGTTGATACGCCAGCTTTCTATTTTTAGATCGAATCATAATCTAGTATCTTTATAATTAATAATTATTATTTTGCTTGTTTTGCTGCTTCAAGAGCTGCTTCATAATTAGGATGATCTGTTACTTCACTTACATATTCTGCATATACTACTGTATCATTTGAATCAACAACAAATACTGCACGAGCTAATAGGCGAAGTTCTTGAATCGCAATCCCGTATGCTTCTCCGAAAGAAAGGTCACGGTGATCTGATAATGTTTGAACTTTATCAATTCCAGCCGCTCCACACCAGCGTTGTTGTGCAAAAGGAAGATCCACGCTGATTGTTAAAATTTTAACATCTCCAAGTTTAGCAGCTTCTTCATTGAAACGACGTGTTTGTGCATCACACACACCTGTATCTAATGACGGAACAACACTAATAATACGCACACTACCTTTTGAATCTTCTAAAGTAACAGGTGATAAATCATTTGCTAAAACAGTAAAATTTGGAGCTTTATCTCCTACTTTTACTTCATTTCCTACTAATGTTACTGGATCACCAGCAAATGTTACAGATGCCATAAAAAAATTCCTCCCAAAGTAAATTATGTACATGTAAAACAATATTTCTTCAAATAATATTATGTACATTAAAACTATATCGTTTCATTTATAATTTTGCAATTTTCACGCTTGCACAATGATCAAAAAAATCAAAATTACCCTAATATTCTTGCAAATAATATAGAACATATTCATACAAACTAAAAGGTTAACTTTCATAAGATGAAAGTTAATCTTTTAGTTATGACATAATACGTTCTATTACAAATCAATATCTTGTTTAGGTCCATCATATTCAAATGTTGCTCCATCTGTTTTCTTTTTATCCTTGGGTTGGATCTTTATGGGTTTGACTGTTCTCTTTATTCGTAAACATTTGTTGAATTTTATCAACTGCTTGCGGAGCAAGATCTAAAATTCGTTCATATAAATGAGTACTTTCGTCAAGATGAACCATTTTCACTCCTTGAG
Organism: uncultured Bacillaceae bacterium; assembly: GCA_963765265.1. GTDB lineage: Bacteria > Bacillota > Bacilli > Bacillales > Cytobacillaceae > Bacillus_BD. The sequence goes on along the minus strand of CAVXVN010000005.1, from coordinate 392,996 downwards.
AATTGACAATTAAAAAGGCGATTGGTGTAATCGACACTCCTCCACCACTACCACCACCAAATGGCATCTTTGGTTTCTCTGCTCCTTGGCTTCCTCCATTAGATCCCTCTAGCACAAATTCACTACCACCTGCAGCAAATCCAAAGCCCACTTTTGAAACTGTGATAATAACACTTCCATCTGGGGTTTCAACCGGATCTCCAATAATCGTATTTACATCAATCATTTCTTTTAAATTTTCCATTGCGGTTGTCATTAATCCTTGAATTGGATGATCGGACATTGTGTATTTCCTCCTCGTTTAGACTGATTTCGTTTTTTCCTGTGAAGACAAGCCGGACAACAACTTAGATTTAAAATGCGGGCGGCCGCCTTTCCAAAATTTCAACAGCTTAATTCCTGCTATAATAGCATGCCCGATTCTAAATTGAAGCATACATTTAAATGAAGTTTGTGAAATCGCCATCTGAAACTGTGGCTGGACCGATATATTGGGATTGTCAAGAAGTCTAAAATAATGACTGAGCATCCCTATTAAACTTCCCTTTATCGTCCATAAAGCACCTGTTAACATCCCCGTTATAGCAGCATCTCCAACTCCCATGGTTGAATGCCATTCCACCTGTGTTACATTTACCTTTTTTAGGAAATGTCGAAGGATTCGATGAAAAGAAACGACATGTTTCAAAATTGCTTTTATATCTCTCACACTATTCAGAAGATCCTCAGCAGAATATTGAATCGTATTCTTTTTTTTTGTTTCTTCTGTTGTACCTGATTGAACCTCTTCTTTTATGACAATGGTTGGTGAATTGTCATCTACTTTGATCAAAGGAATATTGAGTTTATATTTAATAAGTCCGAGCCACGCCTTAAACTCAATTTTTAAAGAATCATCATCTTGAAAATGAAAATAGTGAATGGATACTTTTAATTTTGTCAAAAAAATAGAGACGATTAAAAAGAATAAAAGGATACATACAATTAAGATCCATTTCAATTTTGTCACAACCTTTCAGCCAATTATTATCGGCAAAAAAAGGCATAAATAAACCTGTCATTTGATCGAGCATGACAGGTTTATTTATGCCTTTTAACTTCATTATATTATGATCGTTCATGTATGACAGTTGTATCCGCAAATAAATCGTGAATTCCTTGTTTTTTCGGAAGAAAACCAACGACAACATACAAAATAATAATAGTCCCAGAAATAAAACGACCAATCCATTCACGGAACATAATTGCTCCCCAACTCAGGCTTTGATCATTTAGAGAAATAACCCTTAATCCAAACACCATTTTCCCTAATGTTTGCCCAAAGAATCTTGTCATAAGAACAAAGTAAGCATAAAAAATGATGGCTGTTACAATAGATACTGGAGCAAACATATTTGCATCATTTAAAGATAGATCCAGTGCCCTAAAAATGGGATAAACCACAATTCCATTCAGACTACCAATCACAAGCAAATCAAGTAGATATGCCCAAAACCTCATCCAAAAGCCTGCATAGTTGACTTCAAGTGCATTCCTTTCTTTATGATCTTGAACCAATTCTTTTTCTTCATCCATAAGATCAACTTTTTCTAAATCTTGTTGTTCCGAATCCATTTTCTAAACCCTCCTATTCCGCATACAAGTACATCAAACGTGGTGAATTTTGTTGAGATAATTGCTTAACTAATCCCGCAAGTTCATGTGTCTCCTGTCCCATTAATTGGCGTGCACCCATGCTAAATAGTGAACCAAATCCAAGATCCTCTGTATATTGAACCACCTGTGCATCATCTAATTTATGATCTTTTTTCATCACATCCACAACGGTTTCAAAATATCCGAAGTCGTCTATTAACTTTAATTCCTTTGCTTGACGTCCATCATAGATTCTTCCATCAGCGATTCTTTTCACTTCCTCTTGTGAAATTCCTCGTCCATCCGAAATGACCTTTACAAAACCATTATAGGAATTATTGATCATTTTTTGTAAAATATCTCTTTCTTCGTCCGTCATTTCTCTGGATGGGCTCATGATATCTTTAAACTCACCGCTCTTAATCGTTTCAAACTTCACACCATACTTTTCAGCAAGACCTGCATAGTTAATCCCTTGCATGATTACACCCAACGAACCCGTTAATGTTTCAGGACTGGCAAAAATTTTATCTGCAGATGCTGAAATATAGTAACCACCTGAAGCAGCCATGGAGCCCATTGAAATATACACAGGCTTTTTGGCTTCTTTCTGAATTTCAACAATTTTATCATGAATTTGTGCACTTTCTACTACGCCACCACCAGGTGTATTCACTCGAATAATAATTCCTTTTACAGCAGAATCCTCTTTCGCGTAATTTAAATTTTTAAGAAAAGCTTGATGGTTATAACCTCCCGTTGAAAAAATAGACGAAGTCTCACCTGTATCTTGGATCGCACCATTCACATCAAGCACAGCAATTTTTTTCATCAGATTTCCTTCTTCAATCACTTCTTCCATTACGGTTCCACTGGTTGGATTCATAATTCCATCCATTGTTGCTTGAAAATCTTTACTAAAAAAAGCAGAAAAAGCATTTGTTACAATAGAAAAAATCAATAATGCTACGGCAATCCCGAGTGCTGCCCAACGTTTTCCATTCACTTCATTTTCCCCCTTTATATTTCAATGTAAATTTATCATACATACGAATAAAAGACTAAAAATGTTTCAGAATATGAATAATAAAATAATTTAATAAACCTTTGGAAATATTCAAATTATTTTGGTAATATAAAAATATAGAAATAGGGAGGAAATAATCATGACTCAATACCAAAATATTTATTTTTATCACAGAGAAGAACCTGAAATTTTTCCAAAACTTCAATCACTATGCGAACTGGCACGTAAAAATGGATTCACAGTGGTAAACAATACAAAAGAAGCCCATATTATCATTAGTCTTGGTGATGATGGGACCTTCTTACAAGCTATTCGCAACACGGGTTTTTGCGATGACTGTCTATATGTATCTGTTTCAACTTCACCAAGACAAGGATTTTATGCTGATGTTGCATTACAGGATGTAGCAAAAATAATGGATGCGATCAAATCCAACGAAATTGAAGTACTTCATAATCCAACCATCGAAGTGTCCATTGATAATCAAGCTTCTTTTTATTGCTTAAATGAATTTAGTATTCAATCTGCCATTGTTAAAACGTTTGTAATGGATGTCTTTATTGATCAATTACATTTTGAAACATTCAGAGGTGATGGCTTGGTTGTATCCACCCCAACGGGTAGTACTGGCTATAATAAATCTGTACATGGAGCAGTTGTAGATCCCATAATTCCATGTATGCAAATCACTGAGCTTGGTTCCTTAAATAACAATTATTACCGTACACTTGGTTCCCCATTTATTTTAAGTGATAATCGTGTATTAACATTGGTTGTGGCAAAGGAAGGAAATGAGCATCCTGCTATGGCAATGGATAATGAAGCACTCAGTATTCGTCATGTTGAAAAGATTCAAATAAAACTAAGTGGAAAGAAAATTAAAATAATCAAATTAAAAGATAATTCATTTTGGGAAAAAGTAAAACGGAATTTTCTTTAATTATTTTAAAGTAACAAAGTCATTATTGTCTTATTTCAAAAAAAAACGGATGAATCTATGAAAAGGAGCAGGCAAAATTCGCCTGCTCCTTAAATTCAACTTACTGTAAAATTTCTAATTCTTTATTTCTTAACTCAATTCTACGGATTTTTCCTGAAGATGTTTTTGGTAACTCACTTACAAATTCTATTTTCCTTGGATATTTATACGGGGCTGTCGTTTTCTTCACATGACTTTGGAGCATTTTCACAAGATCGTTTTCACTTTCCTTAATCCCATCTTTTAATACGACAAATGCTTTTACAATATTTCCACGGTCAGGATCTGGACTAGCTACAACGGCACATTCTTTTACATATGGATGCCTGACAAGAGCATCTTCCACTTCAAACGGTCCAATTGTATAACCAGAACTAATGATAATATCATCACTTCGTCCTTCAAACCAAAAATAGCCTTCTTCATCCTTTTTAGCTCGATCTCCTGTCACATAAAAATCTCCGCGATATTGCTTAGCTGTTCTTTCTGGGTCCTTATAATACTCTTTAAACAATGCTGGAGTATCTTTATGAACAGCAATATCACCAACCTCACCCACTTGGCAAATATTACCTTCCTCATTAATGATTTCCACCCTATTACCAGGTGTAGGTTTTCCCATTGAACCTGGTTTTAACTCCATATCCTTTGTAATTCCGACTAATAACGTATTTTCTGTTTGACCATAACCATCTCGGACTTTGAGATTAAAGTGTTTATTAAAGATATCGATGACTTCTCGGTTAAGTGGCTCACCTGCTGAAACGGCACTATGAATATCAGAAAGATCATATTCGTTCAGATTATCAACTTTGGCAATTAGTCGATATTCAGTCGGTGTACAACAAAGAACATTGACTTGGTATTTATTAAGAAGTTGCAAATATTTTATCGGTTCAAATTTCCCATTATAGGATATTCCTGTAGCACCTGAACCTAAAACAGCTAGAAACGGACTCCAAATCCACTTCATCCAACCAGGACCAGCTGTTGCCCAAACCACGTCCCCTTCATTAATACAAAGCCAATGTGGCCCTGCCGTCCTAAGATGCGCAAATGCCCAACCATGAGTATGAACAACAGCTTTAGCATTTCCAGTTGTACCAGATGTATAGGATAAAAATGCCATATCATCACGGGTTGTATCTGCTATCGCAAGTTCATCCGATGCTGCTTTCATTTCTTCATCTAAAAAGTTCCAACCATCTCTTTCATTCCCGACTACAAACTTAACCAAATGATCCAATTCAGGGATCGACTCAAATTCCCCAATATATGGATAATAACTGATGACGCCTTTTACATCGCCATGTGTAATCCGATATTGGAGATCCTTTGTCCGAAGCATTTCAGAACTTGGAATAACAACAATGCCCAACTTTAGTGCTGCTAAATATACTTCATATGCTTCAAGTAAACGCGGAATGATGATCAGAACGACATCACCTTTTTTCAAGCCTTTTTCTAATAAAACATTTCCTATTTTATTTGCCTTTTTCATTAAAGATTCGTATGTAATTTCCCGTGTTTCACCATCGTGGTTTTCCCACTTTACAGCTACTTTTCCTTTTTCATTTGTAAAACGTTCTATTTCTGAAACCAAATTGTACCGTAATGGTGCAATTAAATCTTCACGGTTCATTTGAATCGCCTCCATAATAAATTATCTACTTCTCATCATATCACTTTTCTTTACGTTTACTAAGAAAAATTTTCACCAACTATTATGATCAAGTACTAATTTTGTATTTTTTTACTTTTATTCGATCATTGCCCACAAAAAGGAGCAGGGATTTTCCCCTACTCCTTGTAGCCATCTATATTTATTTGTTATATATATTTACTTTGGGAATCCACCAATTTGTTGTTCAGCCATTTGCACTAAACGCTTTGTAATTTCTCCACCAACTGAACCGTTAGCACGAGAAGTAGTTTCAGCACCAAGATTTACACCAAACTCAGTTGCGATTTCATATTTCATTTGATCAAGAGCTTGTTGTACTCCTGGAACTAATAAATTGATTTGAACTGTTGTTGTTTGCCATGTGATTTTCACCTCCTTGTGAGTATAGATTGTGTAAAATCACATGGCTTCATACAGCTATAGCGTTGGTAATTTGTTCACAAAATGTAAGATAAGCACAAGGTATCTAATCAGTGGAAATTACTTATCAAATACACCTTGGTGTATTTGCGCCCAGATTTTATCGAGCTCGCTCGATAAACTTCCTTTTAAAATCTGTGGCATCCGCCGGAGGCTTTAACTTCATTCAGCCGCGGTTTGGAACTCCCACTGAATTGATAAAAGCTTAACATTCATCTCACTACTTATAGAAGTGGGAGACTTCTGCTGAATGAAGTTAAAAAAGTTCATTGAATAAATCTTCTTTGACTGCTTGTGGTCTAATGAGGATGGATTCAACATGATCAACGGCTTGTTGAATATAGGGTTCAAAATCAACAAAGCTCTCATACCGTGTTACCTTTTCCCTCTTTGGTTTTGTTTTTGGTGAAGCTGGAACAAAGATGGTACAGCAATCTTCATAAGGTCTATTCGATATTTCATATGTGTCAATGTCTTTAGCAATGTCGACAATATCCGTTTTATCCATCGCGATAAGAGGCCTTAATATCGGGGTATTGGTTACCTCATTGATTGCATACATACTTTCAAGCGTTTGACTCGCTACCTGTCCAAGGCTTTCACCCGTAACAATGGCTAACGCATCTTGCTTTTCTCTTATGGCATCTGTTATTCGCAGCATTAATCGCCTTGTCGTTGTCATGGTGTAATTTTCGGGTACTTGTTTTTGAATTAATTGTTGTATTTCTGTAAATGGAACAATATGCAATTGAAAATGTCCATTCATATTCGCTAATTTCTCAGATAGATCTAATACTTTTTGCTTCGATCGTTCACTTGTAAATGGAGGACTAAAAAAATGAACCCCTTCAAGCTCTAATCCTCTTCTCATAGATAGAAAACCCGCTACAGGACTGTCAATTCCTCCCGATAGCATCAGCATCGCCTTTCCACTTGAACCCGCTGGAAGTCCACCTGCACCATATATGGTTTCACAAGAAATATAGGAAGCTTCTTTGCGAATTTCAATTTGCAAATTAATGTCCGGATTTTTTACATTCACTTTTAAATTAGCTACATTTTGTAAAACATGCGCACCAAATGCATGATTTAATTCATTCGTATCCATAGGATACATTTTATCTGCACGCTTTGTCGTGATTTTAAACGTATTTCCATCTTTATATACTTTTCTAAAAAGTTGTAGGACTGCATCTTTCATCTCATCCAACTCTTTACCACTTTTAATAACTGGACTAAAAGACTGGATTCCAAACACAGATTTTAAACGTTCAACAATTAAATGCCCATCCTCACCATTTAATAGTATATACGTTCTGTCACGGGTTCCTCTAATAGCCACATTTGGAAAATCATGCAAGGCTCTTCTAATACTATTTGCTAGTTTTTGAATAAATTGACTACGGTTTCTCCCCTTCGTTGAAAGTTCTCCATAGCGAATTAATATGCGATCATAGTTCATGTCTACTTCATAACCTTTCTTAAACCTTCAACAGTCTGTTCTACAGCTGAAAGAACCTTTTTTACTTCATCCAATGTATTGTAATAAGATAAACTTAAGCGAATAGCACTACCTGCACGTTCTTCTGGAATTCCCATTGCAACAAGCGTATTGCTTATTGTTTTCTGTTTTGAAGAACAAGCAGATGTTGTCGACACAAATATATCTTTTTCCTCAAGTGCATGAACAAATACTTCTGATTTTACATGAGGGACGGAGAAATTTAATATATGTGGTGCGGCAAATTTCTCAGGAGTATTGATTACAATCCCATCTATTTTCTCTAATCCTTTTCGTAATTCATTTGATACTTTCTTTAATTGTTCTAATTCGGTTTGTAACTTGTCTAAGATTAATCGTAATGCCTTAGACATACAAACGACACCTGCAACATTTTCTGTCCCACTTCTTACTTTTCCTTCTTGGCTACCACCCGTAAATAACGGATGAATCATAACCCCATCTCGTACAAACAAGAGTCCGTTTCCTTTCAAACCATGAAATTTGTGGGCCGAAATGGTACAGAGATCAACATTGCTTTCGTTTAAATCAAGCGGTACTTTTCCAATTCCTTGTACATGATCCACATGAAACAAGATCTTTGGATATTTTTTCAATAATTGACCAATTTCTTCTATTGGCTGAATGGTACCTACTTCATTATTCACATGCATGACCGATACAAGAATAGTATCTGGTCGTATGGCTTCTTCAATGTCAACTACATGAACTCGCCCATTAGAATCAACGGGTATCTCCGTTACTTCAAACCCCATACTTTCCAATTGTTTAAAGGACTCGCGTACTGAAGCATGTTCAATGGCTGTCGTAATAAGATGTTTTCCTCTATCTTTATAGGCAAAGGCAATCCCTTTTATTGCCAAGTTATTCCCTTCTGTTCCACCCGAAGTAAAATAAATCTCTTTTTGTTTCACAGATAAGAGCCGAGCTATTTGTGTTCGAGCCTGACTTAATAATGTTTCTGCTTGACCCCCAATTCCATGCAATGAGGAAGGATTTCCGAAATACTCCTTAGACACTTTTACAAAAGAATCTATAACTTCTGGCAATGGTTTAGTGGTTGCACTATTGTCTAAATAAATCATCGTAACTCCCCTTATCAATAAAAGCGTATGCGCTTTGCTCAACTAAAATAAATTTTCCGTACTAACTTAAAAATATTAACATAATCAATGTCAATTGAAAAACACAAAAGGTTTGCCTATTAAGCAAACCTTTCATACCAAAATCTGTTTAAAGTAGTGTTTCAATTTTTTTCAATGCACTTGGATCGACTTTTTCAATAGAAGATGCTGCTTGTTCAAATGCTTTTTTATATTGAAACGAGCGGAAAAATTGTTCTGCTTCATACAAACCTTTATCAACAGCGGAGTATTGACTCCTATAGCGGTTTCCATATTGAATAGCCTTTTCAGCAAGCTTGACCATTTCAAACAGTTCATCTGTTGTATGGGTTACTTTTTCAACGGTCAAAATGGCTACTTCAAGATATTGCTGAACAACCGGAATATCTAAAGGTTTCTCATCTAGTTTTCCAATAACCTGCTGGATGCTTCCCCGAGCATCTTCCATTAAATATTTATATTCATTTGGTACACCAGGTATATTGCTATTAGAAACAAGACGAATGGTTTCTGCAATTTTCTTCTTTAATTGTTTTAATTGCTCTCGGGCCGTTAACTCATCTTTACGTAATGCTTGTATTTTTTCCAAAAAGGAAGACTGCTCTAAAGCAATTGATTCTAAAAGTGTTTTGATCGCTGACAATTCCTCACATAGATGCGAGTAAGATGTTTGGTTCTCATTTATTTTAAACTCGATCAGTTCAAAACGTTTAAATAGTTGATCTAATCGCTTTACTAGATTTCCTGTGATTCCAAAATCACCCTCTTGAAGATGATAAATTTGTTTGATTTGCATAATCTCATCATTAAGAGTTTTGTTGGCTTCTCTTGCAGAATAAAGCATTTCTAAAATTTCATGATCCCGTTGCTTAATTTCATGCTTCGAAAGGACTTCATTTTCCAGTAAATCATATAGGATGTCGATACTTTCTTTCCATTCATCGATTTTCATCTGGACATCTTCAATATCAGCTTGTTCTACTTGTTTCAAGCATTCATCAAGCTCTTTTGTAATTCTCTCTGATTCTTTTTCAAGTTGGACATGTTCAAGAAGATAACCTTGGGAGAGCATTTCTTTATAACCATCTTTTAATTCAAGCAATTGTGAAGGAATCGTTGTTTTACATTCAAGTAAAATATTGGGTATAAGATCCATATCCCTTTTTGTCTTTTCCAACTTTGCCTTAATGGTAAGAACAATTTCCCTAGCAGCTATGTAATTGCCGTTTTCCGTATTCTCATCGAATTGAATGAATATACTTGATACATCTTCTAGCCTTTTCTCTAAGTGTTTTTCCGTTTTCCCAAAAGAATGTCGATGAGCAAGGAGCATTTTCTTACATTCCCGATAAATATCTTTTAATTCTTCAATTTCTACTCGGTTCATTTCCTCACTACCAATAAGCTCTTGCAATTCACTCAATAATAAATCAATTTTCCCATCCATATTTGTTAATTCTTGAGCAATCGAAGCCTGTACTTCTTTTGCTTTTTTAAAACGATACTTATCGATATGTTCTTCTGCATCGAACAATAACTCTTCCAAATCTGGCAGCAGAACAGTCTGAATTTCATCCCAGATACCCCGCCAACGTTCAAAACGTTCTTCCGTTTGGCCATTCATATTTAATTGTTTAACCTTTTGCATCTCATTGAGGACAGGGCGAGTTGAAATTTCAATTTTCCACGCTTCTAACCGATCCATTTCCTTATAATACTTTTTCTTCATAAAAAAACCTGCCAGGAATATACAAATGATGATTGCAATTCCTCCAATTATGAATTCCATTTTAAGCCCCCTGTTCTGTACCGAGCCAATCATGTTGTTATTAATTTTAAAAATATATTATTAGAGCATATTTCGCTGTCATGTATCCATACATATTCTTCCAAAACTTAAGACCCTCCAAAAGGAGGCTAAACCTGGAAATTATGAAAGAGTCCAGGTACTGACCTTCAACATTCGATATAAAGCGTTTTACATATTCTTTTCAATGTTATTATGATACCATGTAATCGATCATTTTTGACTAATTAATTAAATTTTTTGTAGAATTATTGTCATTTTTATTTACGTTCGATTCAATACTAGATTACTTATTTTAGGAATTTCAACTTTTTTCCATAATAAAAAAGAACGGAGAGAATTTTAATATGAAAAGAGATGGTCATGTTCATACACCTTTTTGTCCACACGGAACGAAGGATCGCTTTGAGGACTACATTGAAAAAGCCCTAACACTTGGAATGGAAGAAATTTCATTTACTGAGCACGCTCCATTACCTAAAGGATTTATGGATACAACTCCTGCCAAAGACAGTGCAATGAGTTGGTCTGAGTTAAGTCTTTACTTTGATGAACTTGAACGTGTTAAAAAGATTTATAAAGGAAAAATAAAAATTAATAGCGGGTTAGAAATTGATTTTATTGAAGGCTTTGAAAGTGAAATTAAACAAACCTTAAATCAAATCGGTTCCAAGCTGGACGATGCTATTTTGTCTGTTCATTTTCTAAAAAACAAGCAAAAATACGATTGCCTTGATTATAGTCCTCAATTTTTTTCTAAAATGGTAGAGTCATACGGTTCGGTGGAAGCTATTTATCAAAAATATTACGAAACAGTGCAATTATCCGTGCATGCAGATTTGGGTATATACAAACCGATACGAATTGGGCACATCACACTTGTTCATAAATTTCAAAATCGATTTCCATTTAATGGAGATGAACAATCGATCCTCCTCCAATTATTAAAGGGTATAAAAGAAAAAGGCTACTCTCTTGATTATAATGGGGCAGGAACAGCTAAGCCTCTTTGTCGTGAACCTTATCCCCCCAATTGGGTAATTGAGGAGGCCAAAAAATTAAGTATCCCTCTTGTTTATGGATCTGACGCACACCAAGCAACTGAACTTGGTCAAGGGTACGATCAACTACTTTGCTAAACTGCAGCATGAATCCTTACGAAAATGGATCAAAATCATGAGCGTAGCACATGTCGTTGCAATACGAAATTGGTTTTCGTAATCGACTTTGAGGATAATATACTGTCGATCCAATTAAAAATTTCATGCAAATATTTTTCTGCAAAATATTTTTCATTTGGAACAATATAGAGAACTTCTGTCATATAGTCGCTATTGAGAAATGGCGTTGATAAAAGTCCTTTTAATTGAATGATAAAATAATGAATATTTATTCTTTTATATTCTTGACGTAACATCCCATTCTCCAAGATTTTTGTGAAGTAAAACCTTTCTTTAACAAGATAGGTGGACATGATTTCACGTACGACCTGGGAATCTAACGATAATTCTCTTAAAACGAAACGGGTTAACTGCATATGTTCGCATTGGAATTTCAACAGATTTTCGATCACTTTTTTTAAACAAGTGCGAGCACCTAGTTCAAATTCATCCATTCCTTTTTCAATTTCATTGATATATCGCTCATAATAATCAGTAAAACAGTGTTCTAATAATCCACTTTTATTCTCAAAGTAATATGAAATGTTTGCAATGTTCACCTTGGCCTTTCCTGCAATATCTCTCATAGTCGTTCCTTGAAACCCTTTTGCGTTAAATAATGATATAGCTGCATCGACAATGGCGTCTTTCGAGTTTTTCTTCATAATCATTACCTCACATGTGAAGAAGATTTTTTATCATACTAATTTTTCATCATACTAAAGTGATATTTCTATCTCTTCAACATTCGCCTCAAAGGTTTAAAATCCTTTGAATAAAGATCGACAAAGTACACGTTTTTTTCAGCACAATCCGCAATTAGAGTCATTCTATTTGAAAGCCTATACTTATTATTCGTATCTGCAGTCAAATATTCAAACAACTTTTGGCAGAGTCGATCCAATCGAGATTGACATAGGTTCAAAAAAACAGAATGATTCACAAAACAAAAAACTCCTATAGACCACTCATACTTAATGAGCCTACAGGAGTTTTTTACTAGAACGACCAATTAGTCATTAAAATTTTGCATAACAGCCTTATCTTTTCCAGTATTCTTTGCCAAGTACAACGCTTTATCTGCTCGTTTAAATAAAGATTGATAAGAATCAAATTCTTCTTTTTTCCAATTTGAAATCCCGCAAGAAATCGTAATAGACGGTTTTGAACTTTCCCTCACCTTTTTTACAAGACGTTCTGCAATTAGAATCCCCGTTTCCACATCGATTCTAGGTAAATAAACGGCCAGTTCTTCTCCACCCCAACGAGACCCAATATCCGTTCCACGAATATTCGCTTTGATTATGTTTGCCACTTGAACGATCACTTCATCACCAATTTGATGTCCATACGTATCATTAACCGATTTAAAATCATCAATATCTATTAAGATAAAGGTTCCTCCTGCATCAACATGCATCGATTCTTGTATCTTCTCATCAAGATAATTTCTTGAATACAATTTTGTTAAGTGGTCGGTCACAACCATCTTTTCAAGTTCTTCTCTAAGAATGGTATTGGTAAACGCTAAAGTAGAATGATGAACTAAGGAAAGAAACAGTTTAAACGTCTCAAATGAAAACGCGTATGGTTCATGATTCATAACAAGAACAAAACCCTTTAACACATTAGATTGTATCATGGGCACTGCCATAACAGATCTAAACAAATGGGACTCATGATGAATAGTTGGTAATTTCAAATCGCCTATAAATAGAGAATCCTTATCTTTCAGGATCTTCTCTTTGAAATAATCTACATAACTCCCCGCATCTTCTGAGAAAAAGAAGTTCGTACTTCCACTTTGGATAGAAGCGATCTCATAGTCTGTAGTAAATAAGAAAAACCCTACTTCTTCCGCGCCAAAGGTTTTCACCATTTGTTCAGTCATATATTTCATCGTTTCATATAGTGGTAAGTTAGAGTTTAAGCGGTGACTTGTATCATTAATCAATTGTAAGTCTGAGATTAATTGTTTCGACTGTTCATATAGCTGAGCATTTTCAATTGCTCCACCTGCCGTATTGGCAAGCAAAGAGATAAACTCTACTTCAATTTTCGGGAAAACAAGTGTGTTAGATGCAATGACTTGCAGTATTCCATAGACACCCTGCTTCCCTTTTAACGGAGCATAAAGAATCGACTTTTTTTCTGAAATGCTATCTTCAAATTGCACCGTACCTGTCACATATGATTGCATGATGGCCATATTTCCACTATCGTATTGTAGTTCCTTGACTGGCAAGCCTTCATACTCTTTATAATCCTGTGATAGTAAGAGAATGTAAGTGTAGGTTGGATAAATTTCTTGCAAAGTAAAAATAATTTCACCCAACACGGATTCCATATTCATTGTCGAATGAACCTTTTCCGTCACACGAAATAACTGCTTATACCGTCTTTCCTCAAAAACCATTTTTTCTAATTGCAAGACCTTTTGTAGAAAAGAGCAACATTCTTCACTGAATCGGGTTAATTCTTGTTCAGATAACTTCAGAAAGGATTCATTTTTTCCTTTTAATAAGATGTAATTCATCGTATTTTCTTTCAGTTTTATCGGGATCAATAAATCGACCAAATTCATGTCCTTAATTGGCTTGAATTGGCAATAACACGTTTTTGATTCAACACTTTCTAAATACTTTACAAAAGTCTTATCAATTTGCATCCAGCCTAGCTTATGATTTGGATTTGTAGAAGTTACAAAAAACACTTCTTCTTTGCTTTCATTTCTATTAAATACCGTTACTTCTTCAATATCTATCAATGATTTAATGATAAAAATCATTTTCTCTATTATTTTCTCGAAACGATACATTCCATCATCCTCAACTATTATGTCAAGGAATTGACTCTTTAAGTTTAAAATTAAACGATCTTCAAGAAATTTCATGATTTTCCTCACCTAATTATTAATTCCTCTTTGTGTTTAAATCGTTTCGTTAATTATTGGCTTATCTTTACTGTATGGTCATGAAAGGTACAATACAAAGTGATGAGTCAAAAATCGGTTTAACAAAGTATCAACGAACAAAACAAAGTTACTAATAGTACTTTCCGTCTAAAAATTACTCTAAATCAGGACTATTTACTTATAAAATTATTATACATAGTATTACCTCTTTTTACTAACAAATCCTCAATCAAATAGGTAATCTTTTTGATCCGTCCGAAGAATGAAATGGAATAATTGAAAAAGTGAAATCAAATAACATTTTACCATATGGTTTCATGGCTGCACAGTTAATGGCCATTCATTATTAGGCTAACAATTTCTAATTCTATTCTTAAATTCGTCTAATCCACAATAATATTCTTGACATTCCTCTAAGAATAATTATATACTATTAGTTGTGTAAAATATTGCAGCTTATGTGAATGCTTTTGGTTTCATTTTGTTCCTCAATTGATTTTAATTGATGGTGTACTGGGTAACCCTTGCTGCTGGGGCGAAGATACATGAAAACAAAATGTCCATAAGATAGTATCACATCTGTTTTTATTTTACCAAAATAAAAACATAGAGGAGGAGTCATTCATGGCTCGATATACAGGTCCAAGTTGGAAACTGTCTCGTCGTCTTGGTATTTCCTTGACTGGCACTGGTAAAGAATTAGAAAAGCGTCCTTACGCTCCTGGACAACATGGTCCAAATCAACGTAAAAAATTATCTGAATATGGTTTGCAATTACAAGAAAAACAAAAGCTTCGCCATATGTACGGTGTAACCGAACGCCAATTCCGCAATCTTTTTGATAAAGCAGGAAAAATGGCTGGTATCCACGGTGAAAACTTCATGATTCTTTTAGAATCACGTTTAGATAATGTTGTTTATCGTTTAGGTTTAGCTCGTACTCGTCGTGCGTCTCGTCAACTTGTAAACCATGGTCATATTTTAGTAGATGGAAAACGTGTTGATATTCCTTCATACCGTTTAAGTCCTGGTCAAACAATCGCGGTTCGTGAAAAATCACAAAACTTTATCGTTATTAAAGAAGCAATCGAAGTGAACAATTTTGTTCCTGATTACTTAACTTTTGATGCTGACAAATTAGAAGGAACATTCACTCGTTTACCAGAACGTTCTGAACTTCCAGCTGAAATTGAAGAAGCATTTATCGTTGAGTTCTACTCTCGTTAATAATATCGCTTCGTAAATAGCGACAACAAAAAACCTAGAAACCTTGTTACATCAATGGTTCTGGTTTTTTTGTTTTGTTCGCCTTAATTGTAAAAATGGTGTCAGGCACCGCAAATAGACAAATGTCTTTTTGTGGTGCCTGACACCCATGTATATTAGTATTTAATTAAATAATATTTCTTTTTCCCTCTACGAATGACAGTAAATTGATCTTCAATGCGATCGCTTCCTGTGACAAGATAGTCTGTTTCAGTTACACGTTCTCCGTTGATCGAGATGGCTCCATTCGAAACATCTTCTCGTGCCTGTCTTTTTGAAGGGGCAATTTTTGCTGCAATTAGAAGATCAACAATATTGATCTCTTCCCCTGTTGTATGTTCGTAGGAAGGAACATCTTTAAATCCTTGTTTGATTTCTTCAGCTGTTAGTTTTTGAATGTCACCATTAAACAGCGCTTCTGTTATTTTAATGGCTTGGTCAAGCGACTCTTGTCCATGAATCATTCTTGTCATTGCTTCCGCCAATGCTTTTTGCGCACCACGTAAATGAGGTTCAGTCTGAACTGCCACTTCTAACGCTTCAATTTCTTCCTTCGATAAGAAAGTGAAAAACTTCAAGTATTTGATCACATCAGCATCTGCTGTATTAATCCAGAATTGATAAAACTCATAGGGTGATGTTTTTTCAGGATCAAGCCAAACTGCACCACTTTCTGTTTTACCAAACTTGGTTCCATCTGCTTTTGTCACAAGAGGAATCGTTAATCCATAAGCTTTTGAGCCTTCTGGCTGCCATTTTTCGAATTAATTCTAATCCTGTTGTAATATTCCCCCACTGATCACTGCCACCAATTTGCAGTTTACAATCAAACTTTTCATAAAGATGCAAAAAGTCCATTGCCTGTAAAATGGTGTATGTAAACTCAGTAAATGAAATTCCTGTTTCAAGGCGATTTGCAATCGTATCTTTTGCCAGCATGTAATTAACACCAACATGTTTTCCATAATCACGCAAGAATGTGACGATATCCATTGAACCTGCCCAATCATAATTATTAACCATTAAGGCAGCTTGTTCACCTTCAAAGTCAAAAATACGGCGCATTTGTTTTTGGATGCATTCAACATTATGTTGTATTACCTCTGTAGTTTGAAGCTTGCGTTCTTCACTTTTGCCACTTGGATCCCCAATCATTCCTGTTGCACCACCAACAAGTACGATCGGACGATGCCCTTTTTGTTGAAATCGTCTTAATGTTAGGTATGGTAATAAATGACCAATATGCATACTGTCTGCTGTTGGATCTACTCCACAATATAGAGAGATCTTTTCATTCTCTAAGGTCACTTTAAGTCCTTCTTCGTCTGTTTGCTGGTATATAATACCTCTCCATTGTAAATCTTCAAGTAAATTCATTTTCTTTTCCTCCTCTAAAAAATTAAAGTATAAACGTTGAAATTAAATACAAATTAAAAACGCCCCTGCAAAATATGCAGGGACGCAAAATATGCGCGGTACCACCCAAAATTGAAGAAATTAGTCTTCCACTCAAAAAGATAACGGATTATCCGGTCACAGTTACTTAAAAGGTGAGTCCCTACCTGCCGTCTCTAGACAACTAAAAAGGGATAAACCTTACCATATCGTTCACCATGAAAGCTCAAGGATGTAATTCATATCTTCTATTTGCACTGACTCACAGCAACCGTCAGCTCTCTTTAGCAGGGATAGAAGCACTACTTTTTTCCCATCATTGCTTTTCATTATATTTAACATTTATTATTGCATTTTTATCATAAACAAGAAGCTATGTCAATAAATGATAAGAAGTTTCAACAAATATCAACATTCTTTCTAGATACATACACATTAAACACTCTAGTTCATGTTATAATTTATATTGATTTAGGAGGTTGTTTCCATGAAATTGAATTTATCTGAAAAGACTAATAAAATATCGTCTTCCTTCAAGAGATTCAAAAATAATCAAACAGCAAAAAAAATACGCATTACATACCAGATTCTCTGGAATCTAGCTCTCATTTTTATGATATTGATCATACTTGGCATTGGTTTTGCAGGTGGTCTGGGTGCAGGTTACTTTGCATCCTTAGTTAGAGATGAGCCTGTTCGTTCCTATGAAAGTATGAAAAAAGAAATCTATAATTATGAAGAAACTTCCGAACTGTATTTTGCGAATGAAGTATACTTAGGCAAACTCTATACAGACCTCGAAAGAGAGGAAGTAAAGCTTCCAGATGTATCAGAAGATTTAATTAATGCCGTGGTGTCAACAGAAGATGAGTATTTTTATCAACATGATGGGGTCGTACCTAAAGCAATCATGCGTGCTCTCTTTCAAGAGGTAACGAATGCCTCTGTTCAATCTGGTGGAAGTACACTTACGCAACAATTAATTAAGAATCAAATCTTAACAAATGAAGTTTCATTTGAAAGAAAGGCAAAAGAAATATTATTAGCATTACGTCTTAGAGAAGTTTTTTGAAAAAGAAGAAATCCTTGAAGCCTATTTAAATGTTTCTACTTTTGGACGAAATTCATCAGGAAGAAATATCGCTGGTGTCCAATCTGCAGCAAAAGGAATTTTTGGAGTAAATGTAAGTGAATTAACTTTGCCACAATCTGCCTTTATTGCTGGACTTCCACAAAGTCCATTTGGCTATACTCCCTATACAAATAAAGGAGAAATCAAACAAAACCTTGAACCTGGGATTACTAGAATGAAAACCGTATTAAAAAGAATGTATAATGATGAAAAAATAAATAAACAACAGTACGAAGAAGCCATTGCCTATGATATTACGAAAGATTTTATTACCGTACATGAAAATCCAATTGAAAACTATCCTTGGGTTACAATTGAAATCGAGAAACGAGCAACCGAGGTTCTGTCTACCATCCTTGCTGAGAAAGATGGATTTAGCGTAGAGGACTTAGAAAACAATGACACATTAAATGAGAAATATATGATGCTCGCTGATCGGGACATCCGTCAAAGTGGATACAAAATTCACAGCACGATTAATAAAGATATTTATGATCGCTTTAAAGAAGTTGTCGAAAACTTTCAATATTATGGAAGAGATAAGACAAAAACGATCACGGATCCTGATACAGGTGAAACGAAAACAGTCACAGACCCTGTTGAAACTGGAGCTATTCTGATTGAAAATAAAACAGGTAAAATCATTAGCTTTGTTGGCGGTCGTGATTATAAGAGAGAACAACTCAATCATGCTACAATGGCTCTACGATCAAACGGTTCAACCATGAAACCACTGCTCGTTTACGCACCAGCCTTTGAACTAGGTACTCTTTCTCCAGGTAGTATTTTACCTGACGTACCATTGAAACTAAATCCTGCTTCAAGTAAACCATGGCCATCCAATTACGGTGGAGGATATCATGGCCTTGTTACAGCAAGACAAGCTTTAGCTAAGTCCTACAATATTCCTGCTGTGAAAGCCTATGTTGATATTTTAGACAAAAGGCCAGCAGATTACTTAACAAAAATGGGTATTACCTCATTAACAGAAGGAGATTACTCCAACCGTTCAGCAGCACTTGGTGGTTTAACAAAAGGAATTTCCGTTGAGGAAAATACAAATGCATTTGGAACTTTTGCTAATAACGGACAATTCATTGATGCGTATATGATTGATAAAATTACGGATAAAGAAGGAAAAATCATATACCAGCATGAAATAAATCCGGTTGATGTATTTAGTCCTCAAACTGCCTATCTCACGTATGATATGTTAAGAGATGTCATTAATGGGGGGACGGCAACATCCGTTAGAAACCGGCTTAAATTCAGTTCTGATTGGGCCGGAAAAACAGGAACAAGCCAAGATTACAAAGATACATGGTTTGTGGCAACAAATCCAAATGTCTCATTTGGGGTTTGGAATGGCTATGATGAACCCAAAATGATGGGAAGCAACAAAGGATTAACCTATAGCCTTCAAAATATTTATTTATGGGCCGCCTTAATGAATAGCGCCTATGATGTAGCACCTGATTTAGTGGATCCAAGTGGATCATTGCCAATGCCAGATGGAATTGTTAGCCGCTCATTCTGTGCTCTCACAGGTGAATTACCATCAGATGCCTGCTCAAAGGCTGGGCTTGTTCGAACAGATTTATTTAATGCAAAATTTGTTCCGACAAAGGCAGATAATAGTTTAATAAGCGGAAGATTTGTTACGATTGGCAATAAAAGATATATGGCCCTTGACTCTACACCTGCTGAATTCTCAGAAACAGGCTTAATCTTAAATCCAGATGCTATGCAAAACTTATTTAGTGTATCAGCAAATGTGAGTCAGTTGATTCCAGGTAATAGCAGTTTGGGTAACGCTTTAGTTCCAAATGCGAAGATGGCAGACAATGGAAAAACACCCGCCTCACTTGCCATTACAGCATCAGGTAGTACCATTAGTTGGGGAAATCACCCTGAAAATGATATTATCGGCTACAGAGTATATAGCGGTGGTAAAAAAGTGGCTAGTATTAAAGCGGGTGGATCCCTTTCCTATTCAGGTGGAAATGGATCATACTATGTTACAGCAGTGGATATCGCTGGAAAAGAATCAGCACCATCCAATACCGCATCCTTCGGTCAACCTGCCAAAAAGCCTACTGATGCACCACCTGTAAATCCTGATCAAAAGGTTGAGGTTAAAAAGGCACCTGAGAAAACGGAAGAAGTTCCGGCAACACCTAAAGCGCCAGCTAGTCCACCTGCAAATACGGAAAAGCCTCCTGCTCAAGAGACTAATCCAGAAAAAGTAGTGGAACAGATACCCACTACACCAGCTAAAAATCAATAATACATCTAACAAGAAAAAACCGCTGATAGCGGTTTTTTCTTGTTTTCAATCGATCTACCATTAATCCTCCATGGATGAAAGATCCCCAGTAGGTAGATCAAGTTCCCATGCTTTTAGAACCCTGCGCATGATTTTACCACTTCTTGTTTTTGGTAATTTATCACGAAACTCTATTTCACGTGGTGCAGCATGTGCAGCGAGTCCATTTTTAACAAACTGACGAATTTCTTCAATTAAACCATCTGAAGGTTCGAAGCCGTCACGTAATGAGATAAATGCTTTAATGATTTCACCACGAACCGGGTCTGGCTTACCAATAACACCTGCTTCCGCCACGGCAGGATGTTCAACCAACTTACTTTCTACTTCAAATGGACCTACTCTTTCTCCTGAAGTCATAATGACATCATCGACTCTTCCTTGGAACCAAAAGTAACCATCCTCATCCATGTAAGCTGAGTCCCCTGTTACATACCAATCCCCTGGCATAAAATAAGATTGATACTTAGGCTCATTCTTCCAAATGGTATGCATCATAGAAGGCCAGCCTTTTTTAATGGCTAAATTCCCCATTCGATTTGGTGGCAATTCGTTTCCTTGATCATCAACAATTGCTGCTTGTACACCTGGAATCGGTTTTCCCATTGATCCTGGCTTTATCGTTAAACAAGGATAATTACAAATGAGCTGCGCACCCGTTTCCGTCATCCACCAAGTATCATGAATACGTAAATCAAATACTTTCATCCCCCAACGAACCACTTCCGGATTTAACGGTTCACCTACACTTAATATATGACGTAAACTCGATAAATCAAACTTCTTCACAACTTCATCTCCTGCTCCCATTAACATTCTGAAAGCAGTAGGAGCACTGTACCATACCGTTACACCATATTTTTCAATCATTTTGTACCATGTCTCAGGATTAAAACGGCCCCCTACAATTAAATTGGATGTACCTGTTAGCCATGGTCCAAAAATTCCATAAGACGTTCCTGTCACCCAACCTGGATCTGCTGTACACCAAAATACATCTGATTCTTGTAAATCCAAAACCCACTTTGCTGTTTGATAATGCTGAATCATCGCATTGTGAACATGTAAGACACCTTTGGGATTTCCAGTGGAACCTGATGTATAATGAAGAATCAATCCATCTGTACGTTCTACCCATTCAATATCAAGTTTTGCAGACGCTTCTTTCATTTTTTCGTTAAAATCTATGTTACGTTCGCTTTCTTTCACATCATCCCCGACAATAAAAATATGTTTTAATAGAGGAAGCTCATCAACAGGAACCCGATCTAATAGGTCTTTCGTTGTAACAAGTACAGTAGCCTCACTATCTTCTAATCGATCACGAACAGCACCTTCCATGAAAGCTTCAAATAAAGGACCTACAATCGCTCCTATTTTAATGGCACCTAACACTGCAAAATATAATTCAGGTGACCGAGGCATAAAAATAAAGACACGATCCCCTTTTTTCACCTGTCCAATCGTTCTAAAAATATTTCCGGCCTTATTCGACTGTTCTTTCATTTCTTTAAACGTATACTTTTCATTTCTCACGCCATCATGATAATATAAGGCCACTTTGTTTTTTCTAAAGCCTTCAGCATGTCGATCAATTGCTTCGTAAGCCATGTTTACTCTACCTGTTTCATACCATGAGAATAATTTTTCTGTTTCTTTCCAATCAAATTGACTATATGTGTCTTCATAATTGATTAAATTATAGTTTCCTGACACTACAGGTAGCGCTTTCAATTCCATTCTACTAAATCCCCCTTTTGTTATATATCACAATTATAGTATATAATTTATGTATTCACAATTTTTAAAATATTAAAATTAATATAATTTTCAAAAATAATAAGCTTTAATGAATAGAATTGTCTATAATACGATTATAGAATCTCTTAACTATATTTCATGATGACGATTATAGGATGGACCTATTCACATACATTCTGATCGAGTCTAAAGCAAAGTAGCACATATGATGCAAGGAGGTGAATAGTAAAGGTGGAACATAAAAAAACGTATTATCAAAGAGACTTAATCACTTCTGTAGGTCATTTAGTGATTGAAGGACCCATTCATGCAGAACAACTTGAAAGATATGAATTTCATGAGGATCTTGTTGCCTTTCGTCCCGCCTCTAAACAACATCAGGCATTAGTAGAAATTGCTGACCTGCCAGAAGGTAGAATCATAATTGCTAGAGAAGGTCAGATGGTTATCGGATACGCTACTTTTTTGTACCCTGATCCCCTTGAACGATGGTCAGAGGGTAAGATGGATAATTTAATTGAATTAGGAGCCATTGAAGTGATTCCGAAGTTCCGAGGTTCGGGAGTTGGGAAAAGTATACTGACTGTTTCCATGATGGATGATGCCATGGAAGATTATATTATTATCACAACAGAATATTATTGGCATTGGGATTTAAAAGGTACAGGACTAAATGTCTGGGATTATCGGAAAATAATGGAAAAAATGATGAACGAAGGTGGTTTGCAATTGGTATGCAACAGATGACCCTGAAATTTGCTCACACCCTGCGAATTGCCTAATGGTTCGAATTGGGAAAAGAATACAAGCAGAATCCATTCGAAAATTCGATCAGATTCGCTTTGTAAATCGATTTATGTATTAAATAAATGAGGGGGGACCATCATGATTGTAGAAGAAATTATGAAGACAAATGTAATCACGCTAACTCAAAACCATTCTATTAATGATGCATACAAACTGATGCTTCACCATAAAATTAGACATTTACCGATCGTAGATGAAAATAAACATTTGCTTGGAATTGTCTCTGATCGTGATATTCGAGATGCTCTTCCTTCCATCTTAATTGATTCGAACGAACAAAGAAATGTACTCGAAAAGCCTATTAAAACGATCATGAAAACAAATGTTATTACCGGACATCCTCTTGATTTTGTGGAAGAAATAGGGACTGTTTTCTATGAGCATCCTATTAGCTGTTTACCTATTGTAAAAGAACATACATTAGTGGGTATCATTACAAAAACCGATCTTTTACACACTTTAGTTGAACTCACAGGCGCACATCAACCAAGTTCACAAATAGAAATTAAAGCTCCAAATCGCGCAGGTGTTCTTAGCGAAATGACATCTGTTTTTCTTAAAAGAAAAACAAATATATTAAGCATACTAGTCTACCCTTACAAACATGATGAAAAGTATAAAATGATCGTTATAAGAGTTCAAACCATCAATCCAACTAGTTTAATTGAAGATTTAAAACATGCTGGCTATCAAGTTCTATGGCCCAATTTACCGGGGATTCAATTATGAATCAAGATTCTATTTTCATCTATTCACCTGAACTATTAAAATATAAATTTAGTGACCATCATCCTTTTAACCCCTTACGTTTGAAGCTTACACTTGATCTATTAATGAAAAGCAATGCAATCAAGACAAATGATATTGTTCCACCCCGTTTCGCTACAAAAGATGAATTGAGTCTACTTCATGACATAGATTATATTGAAGCCGTTCAGCAGGCAGGTCAAGGCCTACTTTCTATGGATAGGGCTGAAAACTATGGACTTGGCACAGAGGATACACCCATTTTTCCAAACATGCATGAAAATAGCTCATTACTTGTGGGCGGGAGCTTAACTGCTGCTGATTATGTCATGAGCGGGAAAGCCAATCATGCACTACATCTCGGCGGAGGTCTTCATCATGGATTTCGAGGCAAGGCTTCTGGTTTTTGTGTTTATAATGATTGTTCCGTTGCCATTAGATATATTCAGGAAACCTATCACGCAAAAGTTTTATATATTGATACAGATGCACATCATGGAGACGGTGTACAATGGTCGTTTTATGATGACCCTAACGTATGTACACTATCCATTCACGAAACTGGTCGTTATTTATTCCCTGGTACTGGCGATATTCATGAAAGAGGTCATGATAAAGGTTATGGATTTTCCTTTAATATTCCCGTGGATGCCTTTACAGAAGATGAATCATGGCTTACTTGTTACAAAGAAGCACTTTCAGAGGTAGCAGCCTTTTTCAAGCCAGATGTTATTTTGACACAGAATGGGGCCGATGCCCATTTTTTGGACCCATTGACTCATTTATCTGTGACCATGAAAACATACAAGGAAATCCCAAAAATTGCTCATGAAATTGCTCATCAATATTGTGATGGTCGATGGATTGCCGTTGGCGGTGGTGGTTATGATATTTGGCGAGTGGTCCCTAGAGCGTGGGCATTAATATGGCTTGAAATGACAGAGAACAGAAATGATCTGAATCAAATTCCATCCAGTTGGATATCGGAATGGCAAAAAAAAGCACCTGTCACACTCCCGTTAAAATGGGAAGATGAAGATTGTTTATATGCACCGATACCAAGAAAAGCAGAAATCACTGAAAAAAATGGGCAAACCCTCGAAAAATCATTATTTCCCATTCGTTGAAAAATAACCCATATTCTTTATCAATATCCCTATGGGTATATAAATAAATATCTCCAGCAATGATATCACTCAATACTCGAAACCAATGCTGGAGATTATTACGTCTTATTTGGTTGAATTTCTTTTTTCAATTCGATGTGGGAGGATAACAGTAAGTTCATCTACCTCTTCTTTATTCATCAATTTTGTCAATAGACGCATAGCAACTGCACCTATATCATATAAAGGCTGCACAATGGTTGTTAATTGCGGTCGAACCATTAGTGATAATCTTGTATTATCCGAAGTGATTACTTCGAAATCTTCAGGAATCACAAAGCCTTTATCCTCTGCACCATGAACAACACCTAAGGCCATTTCATCAGAACCGACAAAAATAGCTGACGGTTTGTCCTCTAATTCAAGTAACTTTTCGAAGGCTTCGATCCCAGAATCATACGTATAATCACCTTCAGCTACAAGGTCTTCATTATATTCAATTCCAGCTTCACTCAATGCACGTTTATAACCTGCAAGCTTTTTCTCTGAATTGACAGGCTCATGTAAAGGACCAATTACGATGGCAATTTTTCTATGTCCATTTTGAATAAAAGTATTGATCGCATCGTATACAGCCTGTTCATGATCAATATTGACAGAAGCAATCTTGCCTGAATCTTCTACAGATCCTGCTAAGACAATTGGTGCAGGAGACTTTATAAATTCTTCAACAAGTTCATCCGTAATATTTCCACCCATAAACACAAGACCATCCACTTGTTTGCCAAGCATTGTATTTAATAGTCGGAACTCTTTATCTGTATTTTGATCTGAGTTACTTAAAATAATATTGTATTTATACATAGTGGCAATATCTTCAATTCCTCGAGCAAGCTCAGAATAAACGACATTCGAAATATCTGGCATAATAACCCCAACAGTTGTCGTTTTCTTACTTGCTAAACCTCTTGCAACCGCATTTGGACGATATCCTAGGCGATCAATGACTTCTAATACCTTTTTTCTTGTGGTAGGTTTCACATTTGGATTCCCATTTACTACTCTTGAAACAGTTGCCATCGAAACATTAGCCTCTCGAGCAACATCATATATTGTAATGTTCATATTTAACACTCCTTCTTCATAAATCGCTGAGTATTTATTCATTATCATAAGTTTTAATCAGACCAACCCTAAGTTGATCCCTAACTTTCCCTCAAAAAGTGGTTTGAAATAAAAATTAGTTATAATTGAATTCACCCGAACTTCAACAGTTAAACTCTAGTATATACTAAATATACGATAGCCAACATAAAGCAGTAATGTCAAGTAGTTATTTTTTCTTCGATCATCAAATTTTTATCGAAAGGTTCCTTAAAATCAAAGAAACTCCCACTACGTGGAAGTTTCTTTAGTTATTCTCAACTATGCTTTAATGTAAGAAGATAATTTAAGTGCGCTATAGAATTCATCAAATTGTTTCAAGTCCATTTGTTGTGCCGAATCTGATAAAGCAACAGCTGGGTCTGGATGAACTTCTGCCATTACGCCGTCAGCTCCAATAGCAAGTGCCGCTTTGGTACATGGAAGTAATAGATCTTTTCTTCCTGTTGAGTGCGTAACATCAACAAATACTGGTAAATGTGTTTCTTGTTTAAGAATTGGAACAGCTGAAATATCAAGTGTATTTCTTGTTGCTCTTTCATATGTTCGAATCCCACGTTCACACAAGATGATTTGTCCGTTCCCTTGTGACATAATGTATTCAGCAGCATTAATGAATTCTTCAATTGTAGCAGACATACCACGTTTTAATAAAACTGGTTTATTAACGGATCCAGCAGCCTTTAATAATTCAAAGTTCTGCATGTTACGCGCTCCAATTTGAATCACATCTATATATTGAAGAGCTGTATCAATATCCGCAGGTGTCACAATTTCACTAATGACAGCTAAATCATATTCATCCGCAACTCTTTTTAATATTTTTAATCCTTCTACTCCAAGTCCTTGGAAATCATAAGGTGAAGTTCTCGGCTTATATGCCCCACCACGAAGAAGTTTTAACCCTTTTGCTTTAACAGAAGCTGCAACAGCTGCAACTTGCTCATAAGATTCAACTGAGCATGGACCAAAGACAAAATGCGGATTTCCTGTACCAATCAGCTCGCCTTTTAAATTAATGACCGTATCTTCTGCCTTTTTCTTTCTTGAAACAAGAAGCTCTTTGCGATGATCATCTTCTTGTAATTCAAGGCCTGCTTTAAAAATCTGTTTGAATAAATGTAAGGATGGTTGAATTTTCAAAAGGTCCATTATTATTGTCCTTTATTAAATCAAGCATATGACGTTCACGTACTGGATCGTAACGGTTAACACCCTGAGTCTCTTTAACACGGCCGATTTCTTGTACGGTACGTGCTCTTTCATTAATAAGTGAAAGTAATTGCAAATTAAGCTCTTCAACTCTTTGTCTTAATTGATCCAGTTCATTATTAGCCATCCTTTATCGCTCCTTTATGTTTGCGGATAAATAATTAAAAACTTATGTGCATATCCTTTATCGACCTAGTAAAATATGGTACATTTTTTATGATTAGGGTTATTATAAATGAAAAATCTGATAATGTCACGCACTTTATTAATTAAACGCTTTTAAGCTTTTATGTATTAAAGCGATAATATAAACCTATAAAAGAAGGTGCTTTATTTTGAACAAAACGAAAAAGCTTTTTGCTTTAGATATCGGTACACGCTCTGTAGTTGGAATTATATTAGAAGAAAAAAGCAATGAAACCTATTATGTTTCAGATATTATTACGAAGGAACATACAAAACGGGCCATGATGGACGGTCAAATACACGATGTATTAGCTGTTTCAAAGATTATTACAGAAATTAAAGAGGAACTTGAAAAGGAACATGGTCCACTTCGCAAAGTAAATGTTGCTGCAGCTGGTAGAGCTTTGAAGACCGAACGTGCAAAAGTAACCGTAGATGTTGCAGGAAAACCGATGATACAAAAACAAGATATCCTTCATCTTGAGTTAAGTGCTGTTCAAAAAGCACAAGCCTCTGTTGCGGATAAACAAAAAAATGGAGAGAAACATCAACACTACTATTGTGTTGGCTATTCCGTTCTTTATTACAAACTAGATGATCAGGAAATTGGTAGTCTAATTGATCAACAGGGAGATGAAGCTTCGGTTGAAATCATCGCAACTTTTTTACCGAGGGTTGTGGTTGAATCATTAATTGCAGCACTTCACAGAGCGGGTCTTGAAATGGACGCACTTACTCTTGAACCAATTGCCGCTATTAATGTACTCATTCCACCCTCTATGCGTCGATTAAATGTTGCTCTTGTAGACATTGGAGCTGGAACATCTGATATTGCGATTACAGATTTGAGTACGGTTATAGCATATGGAATGGTACCCATTGCAGGTGATGAAGTAACCGAAGCAATCAGTGATCAATTTTTACTTGATTTTCCTTTAGCAGAACAAGCAAAACGAGACCTAAATACTAATCAAATGATTACCATTACGGATATTTTAGGTTTTGAAACAGAAGTATCCAGAAATGAAGTCGTAACAAAAATCAATGATGTGCTTGAAAAACTTTCTAAATCCATCTGTGATGAAATCCTGCTTTTAAATAATCATAAGTCTCCAAAGGCAGTCATGCTTGTGGGAGGTGGAAGTCTGACTCCTGAATTACCCCAAAAAATAGCACAACATTTAAGTCTACCAGAGAATCGAGTTGCGATCCGAGACATAAGTGCCATTTCTTCTGTATCTATTGACGATCAAATCCCAATAGGACCAGAACTTGTTACTCCTATTGGAATTGCCATTGCTGCACAAAAATCACCTGTACAATATCGAACGGTTTATATTAACGAGCAGCCTGTTCGATTGTTTGAAGTGAAAAAGTTAACAACTGGGGATTGTATACTAGCAAGTGGAATCAAAATGAATAAGCTTTATGGGAAACCAGGTCTTGCCATGATCATTACACTTAACGGAAAATCCATTACCATTCCAGGGGGTTATGGCAATCGCACCCATCATTATGCGTAATAGTGAGGAATGCAGCCTTGATGATCCAGTCGCAAATGAGGACCACCTTAAAGTTATTCCTGGAAGTGACGGAGAACAACCAGAAGTATATATAAAGGATTTACTTGATGGGTTGCCACAAAAAACGGTCCATATTAACGGGAAACCCTTTACAGTCTTTGCTCATATCTTTTGTAACGGTCTATCCACTACCATTGATAAACAAATTTGTGATCGTGATCAAATTGAATACAACTTGCCAGAAAGTATTGAAGACTTGTTAACAGAGCTAAACCTGCAAAATGAAATGAATCAATTGCATCCATTTCGAGTTAACTTAAATGGGAAAGAAACATTTTTACCTCCTTTTTCCGGAAAGTTATTTCGGAATGGAAGACAAGTGAAAAGTTCAAATAGTTTTGAACATCTAGATGAAATAATCATTGAAAACAAGAAACTACCTTCTGTACTCGAGTTGGCGGAAATGAAACAAGTGATTCTTTCTCAAAGCATCCCTGTATCATTTAATGGAAAGCAAATCGATCTGACAAAAAATTTGACTGAATTTAGGCGTAATGGCCAAGTGCTTTCTGAAAATGATTTCATAAACGACGGTGATCATATTGAGTATGAGCAAAAGAAAATGGAACCATTTCTGTTTCAAGATTTATTTAATCATGTTCAAATCAATATGCCAGAGAAAGCAACAAGTCGTTTTATTTTATTAAAAAATAATCAACAAACTACATTTTTTGGTAAAATTGAACCTGGTGATGACTTAAAGATTGTTTGGCCTGTCATGAATAATTAAGCTCCAAATCTGAATCGCTTCATATCTTAGTTTCGAAAAAAAACATCCAAATGAATGGATGTTTTTTTCGCTATTTATTGATTCACTTTACTTTCCGTTTCATCGAATGCTTTTTTCGTTTCTTCAAGCTTTTGTTGAATATCACTATTAACATCTGTTTCAAACAATTGATCTATAGCATTTTCGCCCTCAGACTGTTCATCTTCAACACCTACTTTTATCCCTTTAACCTTATTAACAAGGCCTTGTGATTGCTCGGAAACTTTCTTCGAAAGAGCAGATGTTTTATCTTTTACAGTGGACGTTATTTCACTACTTTTTTCAATTGCCGTTTCACGGAGACTCTCTGTTTTTTCCCTTAGAAAATACGCCTGATCATTCAAATCCTCACGCAATTCTTTTCCTGACTTAGGCGCAAGAAACAGAGCGGTCAGAGCACCCACGATTCCACCAACCAATGTACCAATTAAAAAATCCTTTGTATTAATATGATTGTTACTTTGATCTTGTACAGATTCATATGAATTTCGTTCATTTTCAGCCATCATATTTCCTCCTTATTATGAAAAGTGTAAGCTCTTTATTTAATATTCAACAATTAATTCCAGAACCCTTTTTTAGTCCCTTGCTCTCTTTTTTTTTATTTCGATCCCTTTTTCAAATGAATGTGAGACTAGCTTATTTTGTTTTCTTGCTTGCCACTTATCCTTTAAATCCAACAAAATGTTACTCCATTGTATGACTTGTGCCATTTTGTCCTTATTCTCATCAATCTGTTGATTGACAGTAGTCGTAATTTTTTGAATAGATCCATTAAAGTTCCGAACAGAATTACCTACATCCTTAACCGCATCAACTACACTATTCAGGTTTTCAGCTTTCTGTTGAATATCACTAGCAAGAGCATTTGTTTTATGTAGTAGCATCGTTGTTTCACTTGTTACACCATCTAATTGTTTTTCAAGACCTGATAAAGTTATTGCCACATTGTCCAATGTCATTTGTAATGACTTTAACGTTTTTGATAAATAAATGACTAATATCAAAAAGGCAATAGCTATCAATGCCACACTCAAATAAACGATTAAGATCAAAGAATCGACACCTCCATTTTCATATTATCTAAAACCTCTAGAATCGTAAGGAACTAAAACCTTACACTCCCATGATGCCGTTCCCCTATATCAAAATCTTACCATACATTGAAATACTTTCAATTCTAAACCACTCTTTTGTCAATAAATTTTTGCAAATAAAAAAGCGGAAGTGAGCCTTAGACATTCGTCTAAGGCTCACTTCCGTTCATTTATTTATATTTTAGAGAGTCCCTTTTCGTAGGCAGCTTGAAATTTTTGAATATCTCCAGCTCCCATGAAAATAATTACACTGTGATCGTGATCCTGTAATAAAGACATATCATCTTCCTTAATAATTTCGGACCCAGGGATTTTATCTTGTAAATCCTGAATGGACAACTTTCCATGATTTTCACGCGCAGAACCAAAGATTTCACATAAATAAGTTTTATCAGCCAACTTTAGACTTTCAGCAAATTCATTTAGAAAAGCTTGTGTCCTTGAGAAAGTATGAGGTTGAAAAATCAGCTACTAATTCCCGTTCTGGGTATTTTTGTCTTGCTGCACTTATTGTTGCTTTAATTTCAGTTGGATGGTGTGCATAATCATCAATTAATATTTGTGAGTTAATCTTTTTTTCTGTAAAACGTCTTTTTACACCTTCAAAACTTAATAAGCTGACGACGGACATCTTCTGTCGAAATCTCTTCATATTGACAAAATGCAATAACCGCCAAGGCATTCAAGACATTATGATCCCCAAAGCTCGGAATGGTGAATGTTTCATAAAAAGTATTACGAATGAATACATCAAACGTTGTACCATTTGTTGTTTTGACGATATTTCGAGCTTGAAAATCATTTTGTTCACCAAAACCATAAAATAATACAGGTACATTCGCTTGTATTTTTTGTAAATGTTCATCATCCCCACAAGCGATAATCCCTTTATTGACTTGTAATGCCATTTCCTGAAATGCAGAGCAAACATCATCAATATTCGCAAAATAGTCAGGATGATCAAAATCAATATTTGTCATAATAGCATAATCGGGAAAATAAGAAAGAAAATGCCTTCTATATTCACACGCTTCAAACGCAAAATATTCAGCTTCCAGGTTCCCTTTCCCGGTACCGTCACCAATTAAATAAGAAGTGGGTTTCGAACCATTGATAACATGTGCAAGCAATCCGGTTGTAGAGGTTTTCCCATGTGCTCCAGTAACCGCAATGCTTGAAAAACGTTTCATGAAATCCCCTAAGAATCGATGATAACGAATAATTGGAAGACCAAGTTTCATTGCTTCCTGAATTTCTTCATGAGTATCTGGAAAAGCATTTCCAGCAATAATCGTCATTCCTGGTTGTATATTTTCCTTTTGAAAAGGAAGGATCTTGATTCCTAATTGCTCCAGTGCAATTTGTGTAAAATAGCGTTTCTCCACATCGGAGCCTTGAACCTGAAAGTTCATATCATGTAGAATTTGTGCAAGTGCACTCATTCCAGACCCCTTTATACCTACGAAATGGTAAATAGTCATATAAAGAACCTCCAACCATCGTCTGTCAATAACAACAGTATATGATTTTAATCTATTTTTGCTCATTTTCTTTAATAAATGAAAAATAACAATGTAAGTTTCCTATTCATGTTCATTATTTTTCAGTAAAGCGCATTTATATCCAAATATTATATCATCTTTAATATGTAAAAACTATGTAACTTTATTTTCTAAAGATTAGGAGAAAAAGCAGGGAAAGTTTTCAAGAGAATGTAAAAAGTATTTCCATGCTTTCTACCCTATGATTTACAAGTTTGAACACACTAATTCATTTTAACTTCTTGTAAGGTTTCTAGTTCTGCTTCTGTAATGAGCACATCTCTCGGTTTGCTACCACGTGCTTCAGAAATAAATCCTTGTTGTTCCATCATATCAATGAGTCTAGCTGCACGATTATAACCAATTTTAAATCTTCTTTGTAATGAAGAGGAAGAAGCACCGCCGTGATCAACGACAAATTCACATGCTTCATAAAAAAGTTCATCTTCATCTTCCGTTATTTGAGCTTTTTTCAGCAATTCCTCTTGCTCAAACAAATAATGAGGTTCTGATTGTTGCCTTACATGTGCTACAACCTCATCAATTTCCTCATCTGAAACAAAGGTTCCTTGCAGACGTACCGGTTTTGATGAGCCATTTTCTAAAAACAACATGTCTCCTCTTCCAAGTAATTTCTCTGCCCCACTCATATCAATGATTGTACGAGAATCTACTTGAGAAGAAACTGAAAAGGCAATTCTGGTTGGAATATTCGCCTTAATTAATCCAGTAATGACATCCACTGATGGTCTCTGTGTGGCAATAATGAGATGAATTCCACAAGCACGTGCCTTTTGTGCAATTCGACAAATGGCCTCTTCGACATCCGCTGGGGACATCATCATTAAGTCTGCCAATTCATCAATCACAATAACGATATAAGGCAACTTATCTGAATACTGCTTATGTTTCTCAGCTAATTCATTAAATCGGCCGATATCCCTTACACCTGTATGAGCAAACAATTCATAGCGGCGATCCATTTCCTCTACAGCCCATTTTAATGCAGCGGTTGCCGCTTTTACATCGGTAATGACTGGACTAACAAGATGGGGAATACGATTATAAGGAGCCAATTCCACCATTTTGGGATCAATTAATAACAATTTTAATTCTTCTGGCCTAGCTTTATAAAGAAGACTGACAAGTATGGTATTGATACAAACACTTTTTCCTGAACCTGTTGCACCCGCAATTAATCCATGCGGCATTTTCCGTAAGTCCGTCACAATTGGTTTTCCCGAAATATCAAGACCAAGAATTGCAGTAAGTGGGGATTCCTGACGTAAAAATTCAGGATCGTTGACAATTTCACTCAAGAATACAGGTCTGCTTTTTTTATTTGGAACTTCGATGCCAATCGTATGTTTTCCAGGGATTGGAGCCTCCATCCGGATATCACGAGCAGCTAAACTTAATTTAATATCATCAGACAAATTCGTGATTTTATTGACTTTCACTCCAGGCTCAGGTTGAACTTCAAATCTGGTAACAGATGGACCTTGTGTTACATTGACTACTCGAGCACCAACATTAAAATTCTCTAATGTCCTATCCAAAATGTCTTTCAATTCCTCTATCCAATTTCCGTTATCTTCTACAATAGCAGGTGGAGTCAAGAGTTGAATAGATGGAAATTCATAGTTTAGATCACTTTCTGGTTCGACTAATGTGGGTTTGGAGCTTTCAGTCTGTTCTCTCACACTTAGAATGGATGGATTTTTTCTTTGTTTAGGTAACTTCCTTTTATCATGATTGAGCATGATCACATTGAATGGGATTACCGATTTACGCAAAGTAGGCTCTTCTTCTCGTTCTTTTATTAGGTCTATAGCAGCTGGAACCTCTTCTGGTTCTGTTACTAGTTCGATTGCTTCGGGTACTTCTTCTGGCTCTCTATTTAGTTCCACGACAGCTGGAACGTCCTCTGGCTGTGGTACTAATTCTACTGCCTCTGTATCTTCCTCTGTTTCTGGTTCGATTGCTTCTGGTACTTCTTCTGGCTCTGTATTTAGTTCCACGATAGCTGGAACGTCCTCTGGCTGTGGTACTAATTCTATTGCCTCTGTATCTTCCTCTGTTCGTTACTGGTTCGATTGCTCCGAGTACTTCTTCTGGCTCTGTATTTAGTTCCACGATAGCTGGAACATCCTCTGGCTGTGGTACTAATTCTATTGCCTCTGTATCTTCCTCTGTTTCTGGTTCGATTGCTCCTAATACTTCTTCTGGCTCTGTATTTAGTTCCACGATAGCTGGAACATCCTCTGGCTGTGGTACTAATTCTATTGCCTCTGTATCTTCCTCTGTTTCTGGTTCGATTGCTCCTAATACTTCTTCTGGCTCTGTATTTAGTTCCACGATAGCTGGAACGTCCTCTGGCTGTGGTACTAATTCTATTGCCTCTGTATCTTCCTCTGTTTCTGGTTCGATTGCTCCTAATACTTCTTCTGGCTCTGTGGCTAATTCTACTACTTCTGATACTTCTTCTTGTTCTTCTAATATTGGCAAGTGATTAAGCTCCACAACTGCTTCCATATCGACCTTTTGTAACGAGCTTATTTCCTGCACTTCTTCCACTTTTGGGTTTTTTTGGTCTTCCTTAACCATCACGACGGTTGATTGATCAAATAACGGTTTTTGTATTCTTTGCTTTTCTTGATCAATGGATGAAGTATTTTTTTCTTCTCCGCTTTCCTTATACTCCATTTGTAATGTAGTTTTATATTCTTCCGGTCTCTCTTTAAATCCATATATTGGAGAAGGAATATCAGTTGGTTTAAAAGGTCTGGTACCTCTATTCTCAACGTTAACTTTCTTTTGTTTAATAACAGGTTCCACTTTTATTTTGGCAGTTGGAATTGGAACATTTATTTCCTGCTTTCGATCTCTTTCTCTTAATGAAGGATGTTTTTTTGTTTCTCGATCATCGTCAGGAATAAGCGGAAAGCGGAATTCTCCTTTAGGATATTGATAGGAAATACGGGTTTCCATTTCTCTGCCTTTATTCCATTCCTTTTTTCTATCCATAACATTTTGGGAATTATGCTCTCTATCTATTTCTTCCTCTTCATTATTTTTAAATAAGTCAAAAAACCATTTCATTAAATTCAAAGCGTATCACTCTTTCTTTAATTCTATCATTCTTATTTTAGCAGTATTTCTTAAAAATTCGACATAAATTATTAGAATGAATCAAATGTAAGACGAAATGGAAATATTTTCAAGATATTTTTTCCATTTTCTAGAAAATAATACCTCTTTTTGCAACAGATTTCTTTCATGAAAAAAAGGACCAATTCAATGGTCCATTATACATCAAATACGCCTTGGCGTATTTGCGCCCAGATAATACCTTGTCACGCTCGATAAAGAAGACTCCCATAAGTGGGAGACTTCTGCTGAATGAAGTTAAAACTTCATTTTTTTTTGTTTTTCCCCAAAATAAAGATTGGCTCAAGCCCTCCATCTTCATACAAAAAAGAAAGAGCTGTAATAGGAACATGTCCACTTGCAAAAAAGCTCATCGTCATTTGAGCTAGAATATCATAGCCTGTATCATTCTTAATATCAGCTATTATCAGAACATCTTGATGGGGAACAGCGACAGCCATTGTTCCAGTCATGTTTTGATTCATTTCTTTTAAAAAAGCATCATTTAAAATTCGACTAGCATCATACCCATCGTTCTTATTTAAAAAATAAAAGGAATTTCCTGCCACTTCATCTTTTTTCATTTCGGTTGATAAAGAGCGAACATTAAATAAAGCCATTTCCTTCACTACATTCTCATTCCATTGTTCTTTCATGAGCAATTGTTCATCAATCAAGACGATACGTATTTCCAAGGTCAAGAGCATAATAGATCCTTGTTTCTGCAGTATGCTCATCAACGATAAATGGAATTTCTTCCTTGGTTTTAAGCGGAAATGAAGTTGAGCGAATAACTGGATAGATCTTTTTTTCTTTCCCAGAAAGTTCAGCGTCCGATTCCATCGCTTGTAGTCCTTCTTCAACATAATAAACAATTTCATCGATTGCTTTATCCTTTTGTTCGTGCCAATTTGCTACAACACCAGAAATCGAGATCGTCATTCCTTTTCCCGTTTGAATGTGTTCAATTCGAAGCTGCTCGTTTTTACGATCATATTCAAACGCACGATTTGGATGTGCAAGCCTCTTTTCTAGTTCTCTTCTCATTTGGTTACTATCCATTTTCATCATATCCCCCCTTATCAAACATTTTTTCATGATCTTACAGAACAATCCCCCTATCTTAAGATAAGGGGGGTCTTTATTTTTTATTTCAAACCATCAATGAACTGTTCAATATCTTCCTGTGTTTTACGGTCCTTGCTAACGAAACGTCCTAATTCTCGCCCCTCTTCAAAAGCGATAAAACTCGGAATTCCAAAAACGTTTAATTCCACACATAAATCAATAAATTGATCACGGTCGATATGAACAAAAGTATACTCATTATAGTTTGCTTCAATATCCGGCAAAAACGGATCGATAAAACGACAATCCCCACACCAATCTGCTGAAAACATAAAGATATGTTTCCCGTTATTACGTAATTCATTAAATTGTTCAACTGTTTCTAGATTTTTCAATTAGATACGCCTCCAGCCAATTCGTACTTTGATCTTACCAAACAAATATAAGTAAAACCATTAAAATGCAACAAAACAAATCTTTACCCAACACACCTCATATACAAGTAGAGAGTGTCCCTATCATTCATACATTTTCCCTTATGGTGGCTAAAGTTGTTTGATCAGAAGCCTTTACTAATTTCACGATTAATTCCTTCGCTGCCGCATAGTCATCAATATGAATGATACTAGCAGGTGTGTGAATGTAGCGAGAACAAATTCCAATGACAGCACTAGGGACGCCCTCATTAGAAAGATGAACTTTTCCTGCATCTGTGCCCCCTTGTGACACAAAGTATTGATAGCGGATATGGTTCTGCTCAGCTGTGTCGAGTACAAATTCCCTCATCCCGCGATGCGTAACCATCGTCCGATCAAAAATTCTTAATAAAGCCCCTTTTCCTAGTTGACCGAACTCCGTTTTATTTCCTGACGCATCATTTGCTGGACTTGCATCAAGCGCATAAAAAAGATCGGGCTTTATCATATTTGCAGCTGTTTGGCCCCCTCTAAGTCCTACTTCTTCTTGTACAGTTGCACCCGAATAGAGGATATTGGGGAGGGTTTCACCTTGAAGTTCTTCAAGAAGTTCAATAGCTAATCCACAGCCATAACGATTATCCCATGCTTTCGCCATAATTTTCTTTCCATTTGCCATCGGTGTAAAAGGACATATGGGCACAATCGATTGCCCTGGTTTAATGCCAATTTTAATAGCATCCTCTTTATCATCCGCACCAATATCAATCAGCATATTCTTAATTTCCATCGGCTTTTTACGCTGCTCATCAGTGAGAAGATGTGGTGGAATTGAACTTATAACACCTGGGACTGGACCATTTTCCGTCATCATTTCAACTCTTTGCGCTAGCAATACTTGACTCCACCAACCACCGAGTGTTTGAAATCGAATCATTCCGTTATCCGTAATCGATGTCACCATAAAGCCAACTTCATCCATATGGCCTGCAACCATGACTGTTGGACCGTTTTCATCTCCTCTTTTTACACCGAATATGCTCCCTAACCGATCTTGAACGATTTCATCTGTGTACTTACTTAATTGTTCACGCATAAATTTACGAACGGCATGTTCATTTCCCGACGTACCAGGTAATTCGGTTAATGTTTTAAATAACTCTAAGGTTTTTTCGTTCATAAATGAGCTCTCCTTTATTTTGTTTTTCTATGTATGGGTTCTTCATTCATTTTACACGACTTTCGATTACTTAACCATTATTCTAAATAAAGAGAAATTCCATCAGTGTGTGTGTTTCAATAGGTGAAAACAGTTTAAGAATCCACTTCATTTCTGATAGTATAGTAAAAGGGTCAATAGTAATTTTACCTAAAGGGGGCTCATTCATGAATTGGAAAACATTTCTCATTGGTGCTGGCTCAGGTCTAGTAGCTGGAGTTGTTTTACATGGAATACGAGAAAAAAAACAAATCGTCTCACCTGAAAAAGCATTAGCAAACGCAAAATCGGCATTTAAAAAACACGGTCCCATACAAGGGTCCTGGATACAAATGGAAAGAAAACCTTACAAAAAATCACTTTTGCAATATGAAGTTTATATTGGCGGTATTTCAAGAACCTCCGCTGATCAAACAGAACAGTATGAATTTATTGTTGACGCTGCAACCGGCGCTATTCTTGATGCATATTTACTGTAATGAAAAAATCCCTTATAAGGGATTTTTTCAATTTATAAGATATCTATTTTGATTTTTTCTATTTTATGTACGAACAAAACCTAATAATGAAAGGAACTTACCCAGCAAGGATAAGTTCTTTTTATTCATCTTAATTTTGATATTGAACTTCGCAACGGTAGATTCGATTCCCTTTTTCTGAAAATTTCTCTTCATATTCAGTCATAATATTTCCTTCAAAATCACTTTGATGCAAATCAAGACTGACAAATTTCAATAGCAAACCATAATTCAGAAAAACTCATTAAGGAATATTCAAACAAACCTTGATTATCCGTTTTGAAATGGATTTCACCTTTTTTAGGCAGAATTTCCTCATATAGTTCTAAGAAACTTTTATACGTTAATCGACGTTTTTCATGACGTGTTTTTGGCCAAGGATCCGAAAAGTTTAAGTAAACTCTCGAAACGTCTCCTTTTGAAAAATACTGAGGTAAGTTAACTGCATTTACATTTAATAATTTTAGGTTTGGAAGCTCTGCTTCAATAAGACGATCCAAAGCAGACACGATTACGCTTTCCTGTAGTTCAAGTCCTAAATAATTAATTGTTGGGTTTGCTCTCGCCATTTCAGTGAC
The DNA here is from genome assembly GCA_963765265.1 of uncultured Bacillaceae bacterium. Classification (GTDB taxonomy): domain Bacteria; phylum Bacillota; class Bacilli; order Bacillales; family Cytobacillaceae; genus Bacillus_BD. The sequence continues at coordinate 353,683 of CAVXVN010000005.1, read as the reverse complement.
AAAACGTCCCTTCCCAGTACCGATTTCGATATGAAGTGGTTGATCTTTTTCAAAAGCGGTTCCCCACTTTCCTTTATATTGTTCAGGTGAAGAAACAACATATTGAGGATATTGCTCTATTTTTTCCTTTGCCCAAGGTTTATATCTTAAACGCATGTTGACACCCCTATATTATTTTTTCGATATCATTATGGTATTTCACTAGTTACTTTAACCTAGTACTAGCATATCCATGAAATAGTAATTTTGCCCTAACGTGTATAAATTAAAAAAGAACTCACAAAATAAGTTGTGAATTCTCCCTTAGAAAACGGAGAGGAGATTTACAGAAAGGATGTTAATTATGCCGCTTCAGTATCAGGATCAAGTGAGTTTACTAAAAGATATTTTAACGAATCATCAAACAGATTGTTGTGGTTCTGTATCTGAATATGAACAACTGGAACGCTTAATCAAATCTTTGATGGTCAATTCGAATATTAGTCAAGAGGTTAAACCTGTACTTGAACAAATTTATTCTTACAGCCAAGGCGGAATTAATTCCTCTAGCGTAGATCAGCATATCGAATCCCATCAAACGCAACTGAGTCAATGGGTTGATCGATATGGATTCATTTTCATAAAGAAAGATATTCATGCAAACGTTGAATCCATTTATTCATTTCTGTTAAACGCGATTTATCTTTATGCCATTGAATGGAATTAAGGGTTTGAACCATCACATACCATTTCATCCTTAATAATAAGCTTTCATCTAACCTGACACCATAAAGACCCAGCCAGTTTTCCCAACCCTCTCTCGGTATATACCAGTATAATAAATTACCGATATCAATGGCAGGATCAGCCACCATTGCCCCATCCCAATCAATTAAATACAACTGGTTGTCTTCTCCAAGCAGCCAGTTGTTATGATTAACATCACAATGACAAACAACCATTTTGTCATAGGAAATATCATTCATATTTTCCTCAAGAAACGCAATTGTATCTTTCACAGGTTCAAGCTGACAAATATCCTCGTCCAATTCCTTTTTCATCTTTTGCAATGCGGTGACAGGTTGAAAAGGAGTCTTTCCAAGGCGTATTAACATACTAAGCAGAACGTCTGAACTATGAATTTTCTTGAGAAGCTTTGCTACATTTTCTTTGTCCATTTCTGCAGGCTGAAGTTCTCTTCCATTTAACCATTGCTGTGCAGTAAATACATCGCCGGTTTCAAATCTTCTTGTCCATACAAGTTTAGGAACGATTCCTTCCGCAGAAAGGCTCGCTAAGAATGGAGAAGTGTTTCGTTTTAGAAAATATTTATTTTCCTCGTGTTGTGCATAAAAGGCTTCCCCGGTTGCTCCACCTGCGGGTACAATCTCCCAATCATGTCCAAAAAAATGTTCCAATTCTGTTCACCTGCAATTTCAAATTACTGCCCCTGAAAAGCATAAGCGCCTTTGTTGACGAATGTCGGGTTAAATCCGTCAAATCCTGTGTAAGTCCTTCAAGTATAAGACTTATTAAAAAGTACTTTATACCTTCCAGAGTGGCTAATGACCTAGAGGTAAAAGGCGCTTAAACTAGACTATTCTATAAGTTAATAATTGTATTTTCCGATTCATTCCAATACAAAGATAGCTATTGAACGATAATAATTTACCATAACCATCTGTTAAATTTTATCGCCACATTCAAGACGCGTCAAGACTATCCTGATGTTTTTAACATTCTTTTGAACTCAAGCTTCAATTAGGACATTCATACTAATGGCCTCTAATTGTATTTTATTGTTCATTACTTGGTTCATTGGATCAATCCCACTAACCTTATTATTTGCTAAAACATGCCATTCTCCAACAGGTAAATTCACTACTTCTTCCGTCTTTGTCGGATTAATAAGGACGATAATCGATTTCCATGGACCATATTCTCCGACATTCTGAAGGTTCCAGCCAATCAGAGGCTTTTTGATTGGAAGAAACAACATATGCTTTCGAATGAGTGATGCTGAAGGTAAACGAAAGGCACGATGGGCTTTTCGAATAGCGATTATTCCTTTTATATACTCTACTTGTTCATTATATTCACTTTTTCGATTCCAATCGAGCTGATTTATTTCATCCGGGGACTGATAACTATTTCCATTCCTTTTTTTGTCCGAAAAAACTCCTGACCACTATGAAGAAACGGAATACCTTGAGCAAGAATAACCATCGAGGTTGCAAGGAGGTGATATTTTCGTCTAGTTTCACTATTTTCATCGGAAAGACAAACCAATAGTTTATCCCAAAGTGTATGATTATCATGTGACTCTACATAATTGACACTCATGTGTCGGCTCATCGAATAACCCTGCTTCTTGATCTCCAAGACCAATACTCCCAGAAAGAACGCGTTTGGCATTGTGAAAATAGTGTTCATTGCCTAAGGCATAACCTAAGTCATAAAGATTAAAAGTACTTCCTTTAATAGAATCACGAAATTCATCGTTAAACTGACCTATTCTAGGCATTGTATTTTGATTCTGTATGTTTGCCTTTTTCCCAATGCTTAAAGGAGTGTTTAAATCCCATCCCTCTCCAATCATTAATATGGAAGGGTCGATTTCATCAATTGCTCTTCTTATGTCATTCATGGTTTCCGTATCTAAAATTCCCATTAAATCAAAACGAAATCCGTCCATCTGATATTCTTTCAACCAAAAGAGAACCGAGTCTATTATGAACCTTCTTGCCATTTTCCTATCTGAAGCCACATCATTCCCTACCCCGGTTCCATTGGCAGGCATTCCATGATCATCATGCCTGAAAAAATATCCTGGTACGATTTTTTCGAAAGAAGATGTTTCTCTTTCATATACATGATTATAGACGACATCTAAAATGACTCGTATGCCATTTTGATGAATGGTATCTACTAAGGCTTTTAATTCGTTAATTCTTTTATATGGATCAGATGGATCAAGACTATAGCTGCCGTCCGGAACATTATAATGCAGTGGATTGTACCCCCAGTTGTACTCGACTTTCTGACCAAGCTCATCCACACCGACAAAATCATTTAATGGTAGAAATTCTAAATGGGTAATCCCTAAATCCTTCACATAGGAGAGACAGGTTGGATTTCCATCTATTCCTTTCGTATTCAATTCTGCCGCACCATTGTAAGTACCTTTTTGGGTAACTCCACTATTTGGGTGAATCGTAAAGTCTCTAATATGGGTTTCATAGATAATACTATCTACCGCTGATTCTAATGGAGGCAATTCTCTATTGGGGATTTTTGTTTTATTTAAATCAATAATAACCCCTTCTGTCCCATTTGCAGTCACAGAAACCGTATAAGGATCAACGGCTTCTTTCCATTGTAAATTCACACAAATTAAATACGTATAACGATAATATTCAACATCTCTCCCAACCGATACCGTCCAAACGCCCTTTTCGATTCTGCTCAAATTAAATATCTCTTGTGTATCCTCATTAGGTTTCAATAATTTGAGTTTAACCCCAGTAGCGGTCGGTGCCCAAATTTTAAATTGGGTTTCTTCTGGATGGTATTGAACCCCCAAGTCTCCATCATAATAAAAAGTTTGATCAAAAGAATCCGTTCTCGTTACAGCACCTATTTGTAAATCCGTTTTCCTTTGTAAGGCATCCTTTATCCAATATTGTCGCCCCAGGTCTACATTCTCCAATGTTTTACATATATATTTTATACTCCCATTAAGGTGGATGACTTCTTCAATCGAAAGCGTATTCACTTCACCCACACACTCGAAGTTAAATGAGCTTATAATATTCTGTTCAAAAACATTGGGGACTATAATGGTCACCACATTCATTTCATCTAAATAGGCAAAATAAGCTCTTTCAATAGAAATCATCTAGATTCGTCCCTTCACATTCTTATGCAAAAAGCGTGCTTGGGCAGTTCTTTATACGTTACTTTCGTTTAGGAATCTTCTTTCTTATTGATTACTTCCCACTCTATCCTTCGAATGGAGGTCGTTTGGCAATATTGCAACAATGCTTTTGCACCATTAAGTTGGATATGCTTTAGTGGAGTTCGTAAGCGACGTAATGACTGAAACCATTCTTCGAATTCTCGCTTATCAATCAATTTCGTATCAAATGGTGCATTAGGATAATCAATAAAGCCATTTCGAGACAAGAGAACTTTGTGTATAGGTAAATCAATTTCTTGTAATTGAAAAATCTTTTTGACGATCTTTGATGTCCGATTCAACGCAATCATGGGGCTAATCCTTTTTTCCTCTTTATCTTTGTATTTTACATGCCAAAATTTTTCATTTGATCCCAAAAATACAGATTCATTCCTTTGCTCAAGAAAAGATATACACCAAACGTCTGTTGGACTGATTAATATGGTTTCAAGCTCGATTGATGCTTTCTTTAATAAAAAAATAGGCTGATATAACACAAGATACGTATCGGGGAATCGTTGTAGAAAAAATTTTAGATGCTCCTCATAATAATATTGCTTATCGATAAATGATTTTTCCATTAAAGTGGAGGTTGCCCATTTCATTTGAAAGTCAAACAGTTGGTTAAGAAACTGTTGTTTTAAATCGTCCATCGTTTCAGCACGATGAAAAAAGGTTGGAAAGGCTTCAAACATGTCTGATTTATCTGTTTCTAATTCCCCATGATCGTGACTTAAAGTTGGCTTTTGCTCTGTTTCTTTCCTTCTTGTGAATACAGATTTAATTTTCTTAAGATAAGGATGTTTTTCGTCTTCTTCCAAGATTCCATTTTGTTGTGTAGTTTGCGTAAAAAAGGTCATTTCATTTGGATTTTCCCATAAGTTTCTCAATTTTTCCCACTGTTGCTTTTTAAGCAAGACAAAACGTGAAGGATAATGAAAGATATTTTGCTCATAACGTGAGACATAATCCTGTAGCTTAATCAACTGCCCCATCGTTAACTCCCTCCTCTCTTTCCCGAGGCTTGCACAGGATGTGCTGACATCGACGTTCGCCACAGGACGTGGCGGTTTTTAGTCGATGCTCCTCGATCGACGCTCCTCGATGCTCCCCCAAGAAGGCGCTTCCGCTATTATCTATAGTCTATTCATCAAGTAGTTTATAGGTTGCAATTGCTTCATATTTTGGTGTTTTTTCTATATTCGTTTTGTATAATACGACCTCATCCGCTATAAATGATATCGGTATATACTTAAATGGATTGTACATTGTTAACCAATCACGTTCAAATTTTTCCTCCCCATTCCAATTTCGAGCTATCGTAATATGAGGTAAATATGATCGTGACTCTAATGTGAATCCTACTTCAGAACAAACTTCATATACTTGTTTTTGAAGTTCGAATAGTTGATTTTCTTGTTTAACAGATGTCCAAAATATACGTGGTGCTTCTCGGTTTCCAAACACATTTATTCCCTGAAGTTCAAGAGGAAAAGCCTTCACATTTTTTACCACATCACCAATTAATTTCGTCGCTACCTCTAACTTTTCTTCTTGTGCAGAACCTAAAAAAGTCAGCGTGATATGGTAATCCAATTCATGAACCCATCGTTTAAATGGAAAATATCCTTTAATCTTCTCAAGCTCCATAAACATTGTTTTTTTTACATCTTCAGATAGGCTGATTGCCCAAAAATAATGTGTATTCTTTTGCATCTAATCCCTCACTTATTTCTAGATATGTGAATCCTGTATTGAATAACGTTTGCCTTTGATGATACGTCACCAAAGGCTTAAAAGATTTATTTTAATCTAATTATGTTTAAAATGGCTTTATGCTTACTGAGCTAATTCGTAAATCGCTTGAGCATAAATAGCTGTTGCCTTTAATAAATCCTCAATATATATGTACTCATCTTTTTGATGGGCAATATCTTCCCTACCTGGAAACAACGGACCGAAGGCCACACCAGAGGTTAAAGACCTGGCGTACGTTCCTCCGCCAATTGCTAACAACTCTGCTTTCTCACCCATTTGCTCTTCATAGACTCTCTTTAATATTTGAATCAATTCATCATTTTCGTCAACATGATGTGGCTTTGAATCAGAGAAATCTTCCATTTGAAAACCAGATTGCTTAATAAATGCGATTAGAGCTTCTTTTGTTTTCTCCATATTATTTGTAACAGGGTAACGAAGATTAAGGCCGAGAATACCTCCTTTATTACAATCATATGACATTTTCCCCACATTGATCGTCAGTTCTCCAGAAATGTCATCAGAAAAATCAATACCCATTTTCTTTCCTCGTGAATCCTGAAAAAGATAGTTTGAGACAAAATTAAAATAACGAGCTGCAGCCTGATCTGCCTTGTTTTCATAAATAAATTGGGCTAAATATAGACCCGCATTTTTTCCATGATCAGGCTCCATTCCATGAGCTGATACACCTTCTAATTCAAGAATGAGCTCACCATTTTCCACATAATAGTTTCCCTCTAACCCATGTAACTCTTTGAAGTCTTTAAACCTTTGTAAAACTTCTGTTTGTTGTTGACAAACGTTTAAGGCAACTTTAGCAAAATCCGGCACCATATTATATCTTCGACCAGACTGAAAACGTACAACCTCAAACTTAAAATCTTCCCTTTGTTCATTATTCTCTACTTGGCTCAGTACCAGATCAAAGTCTGCGATTCCTTTTTCCGCAAAAATAATTGGAAAATCAGCATCTGGCGCAAACCCTATTGTAGGCATTTCCTCGTGTTTAAAATAATGATCCACACATCTCCATTCACTTTCTTCATCTGTTCCAATGATCATTCTGACTCGTTTATTTAAAGATAAGCCTAAATCCTTCACAATTTTCATCGCATAGAATGCAGCAATCGTTGGTCCTTTATCATCAATGGCTCCTCTGGCAAAAATTTTTCCATCACGAATTTCTGCAGCAAATGGATCACTAAACCATCCATCCCCCTCCGGTACAACGTCTACATGGCAAAGTATTCCGACAGATTCATCACCTTGTCCAAATTCCACATAACCAGCTAAATTTCCAACATTTTTAATGCGAAATCCTTCTTTTTCACCCATTTGTAGTATATATTCCAAGGCTTCCTTCACACCAAGACCGAGCGGAGCATTTTCAGTAGCATTTTCCTCATCCAATACACTTTTAATTTGCAGTAATGCCTGTGTATTCTGGATTAACTCGTCTTTTCTTTTTAATACTTCATCCGTCCAATTTATTTGAACCATCCAAAACCCTCCAATTCGAAAAGCAAGCGCCTTTTCCTAAGCTATTTCTTCATAGTAATAATCATACCATACTCTCTATTCATCCATATTTACACCTCTTTTCTAATTATTCAATCCTATCGTATCTTTACAAATCATTTATTTTTCCAAACTATGATTATGAAAAATGCTGAAAGAATATTGTATCGAAAAAGGCTTATTATCCATATATTTACCTAATTTGTCATAAAATATTGGATGAATTCATAGGATACAAAAGAATAGAAGAAAAATTAATATTTTGTAAAGTTGATCTTCATAGTGGAAATCTTATGAATTAATGGCTATTATATAGGTAGAAGCTTACAGTAATTTATTTACTAGATGTTGTAGAAAAGGGGTTGTCTGAGGAAAAGAAGGAAAAATTCTGAAGATTGCGATCTTCGATAAAATGTTGGATGTTGGAATTTGTCTTTGGTTTGAAAAAAGGATAGGGAGTGTTTTATTGAAACCTTCAACTAACCGGATGTTAAACCGTATCAAATCCGTCTACATGTTTATTAATCAAAGAGGAACCGTAACCACGCAAGAGCTTGTAGAAGAATTTGGAATTACTCCTCGAACGATACAAAGAGACTTAAATGTCTTGGCGTATAACGACTTAGTCAGTAGCCCAAGTCGCGGAACATGGACAACGACCAAAAAGAAAGTAAAATTATCTTCCTAAACGAACGAGATAGGAATAAGTCGCCAACAATACGAAGGCGATTTATTCCTTTTTATGGTATGTTTTTAATTGAATGAGTTCTTCTTCTGTTAGTTCGCGATACTCTCCTAACTCCAAGCTTTCATCAAGTTCAAGAGGCCCCATTGAAATTCTCTTTAAATAGACCACCCGTTTTCCTACCGCTTCAAACATTCTTTTTACCTGATGAAATTTCCCTTCTGTAATGGTTAACTCAATTTCCGAATTATCTCCTGAGTTTATGATTTTCAACTCTCCAGGCTTTGTCAAATATCCATCATCTAAGGTGACTCCTTGTCTAAAAGCTTGTATATCTTCTTCTGTCACTTCTCTATCAATAACAGCAAAATACGTTTTAGCTACATGCTTTTTGGGTGATAATAGTTGATGGGCCAGTTGTCCATCATTGGTTATCAATAATAATCCTTCCGTATCTTTATCTAGTCTACCAACAGGGAAAGGAGAATATACCATATCTTCCAATTCCAAAATATCAATCACCGTTTTATCATGAGCATCTTCTGTTGCTGAAATCACACCTTGCGGCTTATTCATCATCAAATAGACAAATTCCTTATACTCAATAACCTCTTCATTTAAGGTTACAGTGTCTTTCTCAGGGTCGACATGCACCTTAGCATTTTTAACAATAACATCATTCACTTTTATAGCACCATCTTTGAGAAGTTGCTTTACTTCCTTCCGACTTCCATATCCTAAATTTGCCAACATTTTATCAATACGCAATTAAATCAATCCTTTCCATTCATTTTAGGCTATTATCCCTTACCAAATAGTTAAACCACCATAGACTATTATCGTGTAACTAAATCAATTAGGTTTTTGTTGCTTTTCTCTTGTTCCAACATGTTCAATTGAAATTTACACGAAAACCTTATGACAAAAAAATATTGAGGAGATGTCAATTATGGTGAATTATTATCAACAAGGTCATTTAATTCCAGATTATAATTATCATCAACAAGGTCAATTTATTCCAGAGTTTGATTATCGTCAGTAAGGTCAAGGTTTGGTCAACCTGGTCAGCCTGGTCAGCAATTCTTTCCCAGGTGGCGGATTTGGAAATGTGAATCAACGTCTTGATCGTCTTGAACGCCAAGTAGAAAGATTAGATCGCCGCGTTGATCGTATTGAAAGAAGACTTGGAATTCGCCAAGAAGATTAATAATTATTAAGAGCTTAGAAATGGGTCTCCCAATTTGGAGACCCATTTCATTATATCCTTAAATGTAATTTTTCCTTCAAACGATCCACTTTTTCACCAAATAAAAAATTTACCAACCTTGATTTTAAAGCTAAATAGCCATAAATGATTACACCAACCGTCGCACTAACAAGAATCATGCATAAAGACTGCCAAACAGATTCAGGCGATAGAAATAAAGTAAATCCTTTATACGTTCCTACTACCCCTATAAACATGATAAACGTAAAGATAACGATTAAAAGACTTCGTCTCCAAACAAGTCTAAACGGATATTGAGCATATATTTTTATAACAATTAGGTTGATTATGATGGCAGCTCCATAGCCTAGAGCCGTTGCTAAAATAGCCCCTTTTGTTTCCATTAATTGAATCAACGGGATGTTTAAGGCCAATTTGATCAATAACCCGACTAATAAACTTAAAATCGTAAACCGCTGCTCATTAATCCCTTGCATAATTGCTGCAGTAACGGAATAGAAAGCAAAGAGGATGGCAACAGGAGCATACAAACGTAATACCTCTGTTCCATATAAATCATGACCATAAAATACAGTATAAACAGGTTCTGCAAGTAGGGACAAGCCAACTACTGCTGGTAAAGTTATAAACAATAATACTTGAAATGTTTGATTCAGTTCTCGGTTTAATCCTTGCCGATCCCTTTCAACATACATTTTTGTGATATTTGGAACAAGTGTTAACGAAAAAGCAGTTGCTAGAGAAACAGGTATAATCACAAGCTTATGCGAATAAAAGTTTAGCGCACTAAATGCAAAATCAGATTCCTTTGCTAGTCCAATATCGACCATCGCGCGGTTAAATGTGATTTGATCAATAAATTGAAACAATGGGTTAGCGATTCCGACGAAAACGAATGGTGCCGCATAAAGAAGAATTTCTTTATACATATCTTTCAATGAAATATCCATTGTTCCTTTATCATGCAAAAGCAATTCGTCTAAAAAAGGCTTTCGCTTATACCAATACCATAAAAGAACAGCTAAGCTACCGATTGCCCCAACGAAGGCCGCAAAAGTTGCCATGCTAACTGCTTCTGCTATACTACCTTTTAAAACAAATAAAACGATATAGGCACCCGCTAGAAGAAAGACGATGCGGACAATTTGTTCCACTACTTGTGAAACAGCTGAAGGTCCCATTGATTGATGTCCTTGAAAATAGCCTCGAATTAAACTCATAAATGGCACAACAATCAAGGCAAAACTAACAGCACGAATAACCGTTATAACATCTTCCACTTTTGTAACCTGATCTTTATCTTTAATAATCATATCCCCTAAAATAGGAGCTGAAAAATAAAGAATTAAAAAGGAAACAACCCCCGTCGCCATCATGACAATTAAACCAGATTTAAATAACTTTCTACCTACCGCATACTCTTCAAGCGCATTATATTTTGATATGAACTTTGAAATAGCGAGAGGGATACCTGCAGTTGCAAGACTAATAAAAATAGTATAAGGTACATACGAATATTGATAAAGCGTGGTACCTTCTTTTCCAACGATTGCATCAAAGGGGATGACATAGAACAAACCTAGCACCTTAGAAATCATCGTTCCTAAGGTTAAAATAAACGTACCTCTTAATAGCTTAGACGACATAAATTCCTTCTCCTTATCAACATAGGAATTTCCATTGAAGACTTCTACAAATTGAGAAGCTGAACAATATTTTATTTTAAACGTTCTTTGACTTATATGCGATATAAAATAACAAGTTTATTAAAAAATTCACAAAAAACATTATTAGTAGTGTACTCTTATTTTTAAAAGAATGCTATTGAAAGTATAAAGCTTTGTCTCTAAAATATGAGAAAGGTGTCTAAATATATGTATGATGTAATCGTAATTGGTGGTGGCCCTTCTGGGTTAATGGCGGCTATCGCAGCAGGTGAATCAGGTGCAAAAGTATTGCTGATTGATAAAGGAGAAAAACTCGGTCGAAAACTAGCGATTTCAGGAGGAGGTCGCTGCAATGTAACAAATCGGCTTCCAATCGACGATATCATTAAGCATATTCCAGGAAATGGTCGATTTTTATATAGTGCCTTTTCTCTCTTTAACAATGAAGATATTATTACTTTTTTTAATAAACTAGGCATTGATTTAAAAGAAGAGGACCATGGAAGGATGTTTCCAATTAGTGACAAGTCTCAATCCGTCATTGACGCTTTATTGCGCAAATTATCAGAGCTTCATATTAAAGTACTAATGAATCGTCCAGTTCAAACCGTTCACTATCAAGACGGGCAGGCAAAGTCCGTTCAACTAAAGAATGGTGAATCTTATGACACAAGAGCTGTTGTAATTGCGGTTGGGGGAAAGTCCGTTCCACACACTGGTTCAACTGGAGACGGCTATGCATGGGCAGAAAAGGCTGGACATACCATTACTGAACTATTCCCCACGGAAGTTCCTGTTACATCAAATGAACCCTTTATAAAAGAAAAGCAATTACAAGGATTGTCCTTACGCTCGATCGGATTGAGCGTGTTGAATCAAAAGGGCAAGGCAATCATTACTCATAGGATGGATATGATTTTCACCCATTTTGGCATTAGCGGACCTGCGGTATTGAGATGTAGCCAGTTTATTGTGAAGGAGTTAAAAAAGTCTGCTTCCAAAGAAGTCATCGTTAGTCTTGATATTTTTCCAGATAAAAAAGAAGATGCTCTCTTTCAAGAACTATCCGCACTTCTAAAAAAAGAGCCAAAAAAGAGTATAAAAAATATATTAAAAGGTTTTCTACCAGAACGTTATTTACTGTTTCTACTTAAAAAAAATGAAATTGACCCTTTGATACAGGCAGCTACTCTTTCAAATGAAAAACTACGAAACTTTGTTGAGAGCTGCAAAAGATTTCGATTTACTGTTAATGGTACACTTCCAATTGAAAAAGCTTTTGTCACAGGCGGAGGTGTCTCCATTAAGGAAATCGAGCCAAAAACAATGGCATCTAAGCTTATGAACGGACTTTATTTTTGCGGTGAAATACTGGATATACACGGCTATACGGGTGGATTTAACATCACTTCAGCCCTTGTTACTGGTCGGCTTGCAGGATTAAATGCAGGGCAATACAGTAATTTAATTCATAATGGCTAAGCTATTTTTTTCATGATAGAAAAAATCGAGCCTGTTCATCAGGCTCGATAAATAATCATAGAGGTAAAGCAATAGATTTGTTCTTCATCTTCCTCAGGCATGGCAGCAACATTATATTTGATGTCTAGCAGTTTTTGTTCGTCCAACGTTTCCAAAAATTGATTCATCTCATACTCCAAATCCTTCTCATGTTCCTGATCAAACAATTTAACCTGGATCATGTCTATCTTCACCCTCACATTTTAGTTTATTATTTATTATTGCCAAGTATTATATTTTCTTAATCATCTGACTATTATAAACAAAATAAAGACAGTGATTTTTAATAAATCACTGCCCTTCTCACTTACATGAAGATAGCCATATTCATCATTTTTGGTGAAGCTGTGCTTCGTCGATTGGCTGCACATTAAGAATGAAAAAGTTATTCCACTTTCCCTCTCCAATAAAGCATTCCACCCACCATATTACGCACTTTATATCCTTGATCCCGCAAATAATAACATACATTTTCACTTCTGCTACCTGAACGACAAATAATGGTATATTCTTTATTACGATCAAAATGTTCAAGATTCGCTGGAATTTCCATCATCCGAATATGTTTTGCACCCGGAATCATTCCTTCTGCCACTTCTTCATCTTCTCGAACATCCACTAGTTCAAGCTTTTCCCCTGCATCAAGCTGTTGTTTCAATTCATCTGTTGTGATAAATTCTACTGGATCCATTTCTAACACCCCTTTTTCCCATTCCCTTTTAATATAACGACATTCTTTCCTTCATACAGGAAAGAATGTCGTTATTTTTATTTTACAATTAAAGCCCCTTAGTTTGCGACAATATTGACTAGCTTACCTGGAACCGAAATTACTTTACGAACCGTTTTTCCATCAATTTGAGCTTTTACAAGATCATCATCCATTGCAATTTGCTCGAGTTGATCTTTATTCGTTCCAACTGGTACCGTTAGTTTTGCTTTTACTTTCCCATTTATTTGAATCACAATTTCAACTTCATTATCCACAAGCTTCGCTTCATCATAAGCTGGCCATGCTTCATAGGAAATCGTTCCACTATGTCCAAGCTTTTCCCAAAGTTCTTCGGCAATATGCGGACAAATCGGTGCAATTAATTTCACAAAGCCTTCCATGAAGCTAACAGGTAAACTGGTTGCTTTATACGCTTCATTAATAAACACCATAAGTTGTGAAATAGCCGTATTAAAACGTAAATGTTCATAGTCTTCCGTTACCTTTTTCACGGTTTGATGGTAGACTTTCTCAAGATTACTAGCTTTTTCATTCTCCTGAATTTTAGAATTCAAGGTACCGTTATCCTCAATAAACAGACGCCAAATTCGATCTAAGAAACGACGAGATCCATCAACCCCATTTTCAGACCATGCAATGGAGCCATCAAGTGGTCCCATAAACATTTCATATAAACGTAAGGTATCAGCACCATGACTATTCACGATGTCATCAGGATTCACAACGTTTCCTTTTGATTTACTCATTTTCTCATTATTTTCACCAAGTATCATCCCTTGGTTAAATAACTTTTGGAAAGGTTCCTTCGTTGGAACAACCCCAAGATCATACAAGAATTTATGCCAGAAACGAGCGTATAGTAAGTGCAGTACTGCATGTTCTGCTCCACCAATATAAATATCAACCGGAAGCCACTCTTTTAATTTTTCAGGATCGGCAAAAACTTCATCATTATGTGGATCAATAAAGCGAAGGAAATACCAACAACTTCCACCCCACTGTGGCATTGTATTCGTTTCACGACGACCCTTTTTACCCGTTACAGGATCTGTTACATTGACCCATTTAGCAATGTTTGCTAATGGTGATTCACCTGTACCAGAAGGTTTGATTTCTGTTGTAACTGGAAGAATCAATGGTAATTCTTCTTCAGGAACAGCTGTCATCGTACCATCTTCCCAATGAATAATTGGAATCGGCTCACCCCAATAACGTTGACGGCTGAACAACCAATCTCTAAGACGATACGTTACTTTTTTCGTACCAATTTCTTTTTCTTCAAGCCATGCAATCATTTGACTGATCGCTTCTTCTTTATTCAAGCCATTCAAAAAGTCAGAGTTTACATGTTCACCATCACCAGTGTAGACTTCTTTTGAAACATTTCCTCCAGCAACGACTTCTATAATTTCAAGATTGAATTTAGTTGCAAAATCATAGTCTCTTTCGTCATGAGCTGGAACGGCCATAATCGCACCTGTACCATAGGTTGCTAATACATAATCAGCAATCCAAATTGGGACTTTTACATTATTCACAGGATTAATCGCATAGGCTCCTGTAAATACACCTGTTTTGTCTTTTGCAAGATCTGTTCTTTCTAAATCACTTTTACTTTTAATTTCTTCTAGATAATTCTCAACAGCTTGTTTTTGTTCTGGAGTGGTAATTTTTTCGACTAACTTATGTTCAGGAGCAAGTACCGTATAAGTCGCACCAAATAATGTATCAGGACGAGTAGTGAAAACAGTAAAGTATTCATCATGTCCATCAATTTGGAAATTGACTTCAGCCCCTTCTGATCGACCAATCCAATTTCGTTGCATATCTTTAATACTTTCTGGCCAATCTAAATCTTCAAGGTCTTCAAGCAAACGGTCTGCATAGGCAGTAATACGCAAATTCCACTGTTTCATCGGGCGTCTTTCAACTGGATGCCCCCCGCGCTCACTCTTTCCATCAATCACTTCTTCATTGGCAAGTACAGTTCCAAGTGCCGGACACCAGTTCACTGCTACTTCATCAATATAAGCAAGACCTTTTTCGTAAAGTTTAAGGAAGATCCATTGTGTCCATTTATAGTACTTTGGATCTGTTGTATTGATTTCGCGATCCCAGTCATATGAAAATCCTAATGATTTAATTTGGCGACGGAAATTATTAATATTATGTTCTGTAAATTGTGCAGGGTCATTTCCAGTATCTAATGCATATTGCTCAGCAGGTAATCCAAATGCATCCCATCCCATTGGATGAAGCACATTGTACCCTTGCATTCTTTTTAATCTTGAAAGAATATCAGTAGCTGTATATCCTTCCGGATGTCCAACATGAAGCCCTGCTCCTGAAGGATACGGAAACATGTCAAGAGCATAAAATTTACGTTTCCCTTTGTCCTCGCTCGTTTTAAAAATTTTATTTTCTTCCCAGCACTTCTGCCACTTTCCTTCAATATCATGATGATTAAAGCTCATCTTATTTTCCTCCTACTAACTAAAATTAAACAAATGTTGATGTTGACGTTGACAACCAACGATGATGGAAGGAGTATTTGTTAAAAAAATATAAAAAAGCCCCTCATCCCATATTTGGGACGAGAGGATTATGTATTAATCTCCCGCGGTACCACCCACATTAGTGAACAAGTCACTCGCTTCATTTATCCTTAACGCGGTAAACGGCAGACATTACTCTAGTTTCACATCTGCAACTCCAAGGTGAGTTCATGATGATCCCGTCTGACTTGCACCAACCGTCAGCTCTCTATGTTCGGGCAAAACACCATTACTAGTCCTTGTCAATGTTATTTAAATTATTAGATATAAATATATAGTGCTATTGTATATAATTTCTGGTCAGGATGCAAGTGTACAGATCTTATCCAAAATGCCCTAATTAAAGCATTCAAAAATATCCGTTTGGTGTTGCTGTACTGGACTTATCTACACATTAGACATGATATCCACTTTCTCAATAAAAAACTCTTGGATTTCATGGAATCCAAGAGTTTTTTGATTATTCTGGATGGGATTTTGATTTTACAGGTTGTCCGCCACTTTGTTCATACATCTTTTTTGCTTTTTTTATTAGATCAACATCTGTGCCAAATTCAAAATCATTACTGTTTACACCATTACGTGTTTTTTGCTCTGGATTTTGTTGTTTCGAACGCTTTTTCACTTTTTTTCCCCCTAATGATCAAGAAGTATCATTTGATTTTGTGCTTGTTGTAACTGAAGACGCATCCGGTGAAGCTGTTCTCTTTGCTGACTATTAGCACTTTGCGCCATTTGTGCTAAATCATTATAAGCTCCTTCTAATTGTTGCAGGGCCTGTGTATAGTTATCATCATTATATTGCTGTTGGAGGCTACTTTCCGTGTACTGTTCACTAGCAAACTTAAGTGCATCCTCACATTGTTGGATCAGCGCATCAACCGATTGTCGAGTTGCCATAAAACCCCTCCTTAAAAAGGTTTGATCTTTTCTAGTGCAAAGCTCCATCATTTTAGAGCCTCACCTTTCTATTTTGCTCCATTCTCTTTTTTCTACGCAGTAGAAACTGCCAAATTCTAATACTTCTTCTTTCCATTGGAAACTTGCTCACTTCATGATAAAATAATTAAATTCGACTCTTAAGGAGGAATCTGAATTGAATCAGAATAACCCTTTTCCATATGCAAGCGATCAAAAACGTTATCATACATGGAATTACCATTTAAAAAATAAATTTGGTCATAAAGTTTTTAAAGTAGCTTTAGACGGCGGCTTTGATTGTCCGAATCGTGACGGTACGGTCGCGCATGGTGGCTGTACATTTTGTAGCGCTGCAGGTTCTGGAGACTTTGCTGGAAACCGTGCAGATGATCTTGTAAAGCAGTTTGACGATATCAAGGGTAAAATGCATTCCAAGTGGAAAGATGGAAAATACATGGCATATTTCCAGGCATTCACAAACACTCATGCACCTGTTGACGTCTTACGGGAAAAATATGAATCCGTTTTAAACCTCGATGGCGTTGTGGGTCTTTCCATTGCAACAAGACCTGATTGCCTTCCCGATGACGTGGTAGAATATTTAGCAGAACTGAACCAACGAACTTATTTATGGGTGGAACTCGGACTTCAAACCATTCATGAATCAACAGCGAATCTTATTAATAGAGCTCATGACTTCCCTTCATATGTTGAAGGTGTAGAAAAACTTCGAAAGCATGGAATTCGTGTTTGTTCACATATCATTAACGGTTTGCCTCTTGAAACGACGGAAATGATGATGGAAACAACTCGTGCCGTAGCAAACTTAGATGTACAAGGTATAAAAATTCATCTTCTACATCTGCTAAAAGGTACACCTATGGTCAAGCAGTATGAAAAAGGGATGCTTGAATTTTTATCATTTGAGGACTACGTAAGTTTAGTATGTGACCAATTAGAAATATTACCACCGGAAATAATTGTTCATCGAATTACAGGTGATGGACCGATTGATTTGATGATTGGACCGATGTGGAGTGTAAATAAATGGGAGGTTCTCAATGCTATTGACGATGAACTCTTGCGTAGAAACAGCTGGCAGGGAAAACTCTGGGGTGTGGAAACGGAATGAAATTAGAAAAGGTTCTTCCTTTTGCAAAAACGCTTTTAGAAAAAGCCATCACCCCTGGTAATATCGTGGTTGACGCGACACTTGGAAATGGTCATGATACCGTGTGGCTCGCAAATTTAGTTGGTGAACATGGACATGTTTATGGTTTTGATATTCAAGAAGCTGCCATCCAAAACAGTAAACAGCGTATTGAAGAACAACATTTCATAAACCGTGTAACATTATTTCAGAAGAGTCATGAACATATTAAAGAATGTATACCCCTGGCTCATTACGGTAAAGTGACCGCTGCTATCTTTAATCTCGGTTTTTTGCCCGGTGGGGATAAATCGATTGTCACCAAACCAACCTCAACCATTTCGGCCATTAAACAGCTTCTGGGTATGATGTCCCCCGAAGGAGTTATTGTTATTGTGATCTATCACGGCCACCCAGGGGGAGCGTTTGAACGGGATCAACTTTTGCAATTTGTAGAAGGCATTGACCAACATAAAGCCGATGTATTACAGTATCGATTCATTAATCAAATAAATGATCCACCTTTTCTTATTGCTATAGAAAAAAGAGACTAGCCAAAAATTTTTTAGCTAGTCTTTTTTATTCTGATTCCGATCTCTGCTATTTTTTGGAATTTCCGATAGCACAAGGCATTGATATAGAAAAAGAAACTGATGGGTCCACCTATTTTTATCATATTGTTTGCTAATCTTCGGACATTTTGCTGTTTCCTTACCTTTTCATCTGATAAGTAAATTCCCAGAAGTCCTCGATTAATTAAACGGTGAAACTGTTTATGCGGAAGCTTTTTCGTATGTTGATCCGCTTCCTTCATAAAATATTTTAAGCGTTGAAAAAGTTGTTTTTCATTTTCATAATAGAAACAAAAGTTTAAGTCACCGCCCACTTTATCCTCTTCCTGATCAATTAAATAGTCCAATAATATATGCAAGCCTTGAATATAAGGAAAATAACCATTACGAATTTGAACCGCATCCTCCTTTTCAAAATCGTTACTAAGAGCATACGAAACAAGACAAAAAATACCAAGTGTTGAACCGGAACAAGCAGAAAACTCATACCACTCCATTGCAGGTATATGTGCTTTATTCTCATCAAACCAGTTTCGTAAGCGCGGTACACGTTCATCTGGAACCACATGCTTATGTACTTGCAGATCACAATAATAACGACACAGTTCAAATAAATCTTCTTTTATTTGATCGTAATGGTTACATCCTGCCAGCACTTCACGACAAGTGGAAGCCAAGTCAAATAAGTAGTTCCCATCCTCACGATCCTTACGAAACCGATAATAATTCCCTTTTGGATCTCCAACTGTAAGAGCGTCGCTCATCGCTTCATGAAGGCATGCAAAATCTGCTGGATCTTGCGAAGTACTCCGATCACAAAGATTATCTAAATAATCACTGATCGTTTGATAGGCAACAATAAAACGAATCGCTTCATGGTAATGTTCATTTGCCATTAATGCCATAATCGCACCACCCTCACAATGAAACGTTTTATGCTCAATACTAGCCAATGCTTGTTTACGCAATTCTGGGTTGGGGATACCCTCTGCTCTCGTCTTCCAATAAGAAAGTTCTTTATGGACACTCGGAAATATTTTACGGTACGTTTTTGACATTAAACTAAATGGCATGGACGGTACGGACATGTTAAAACCTCACTTATACAATATAGCCGATCGCTTTTAGTTGGCTGTTAAAAAAATCCTGTGCATATTCAAAAACTTCTTCACGTTCTGGCTCATTGAAAATTTCATGATAACATTTTGGCCATTCTTTAAATCGTTTTTCTGATAAAGGAACAAAATTAAACCAATTTTTGACTGTTTCTTTATTAACAACTTTATCCTCAGCACCCTGCATAACAAGAATTGGGATGTCCTGAATTTTATTGTTATTTTCAAAAGCAAGCTTCATGGCAATATTAAGCTCTCGATACCATCTAACAGAAACTTTGGTTAGATATAAGGTGTCATTCATATCTGCTTCCCTAACCTCATCATTGCGAGTAGCCATGTCGATCGTTAGCCCTGTGTTTAATCTAAAGCTTGGCATGACGACATTTAAACCGTAAGCCATTAAACTTAATAATTTGGGTTGTTTTTTGACTAATCCTAAACAAGGAGATGATAAAATGACGCCTGCTAGTTTCATTTTTTCTTCTTGTAATAATCGGATGGCTATCAGACCACCCATACTATGCCCAATGAGAAACACAGGTAATTTGAATTGATAGGCCGCTTGGATCCAATCCTTTACTTCAAAAATATATTCATCAAAGGAATCAATATGGCCCCTTCCAGCTCTTGATGTCAATCCATGACCTGGAAGATCTCCCATGATGACATGAAAACCGGATAAACGCCATTTTTCAATTAACCAACCATAACGACGATGATGCTCCATTGCCCCATGAATGATCACCACAACTGCCTTAGGTTCTTCTTCCGCTTCCCATTTCCACATAGACTCTTCTTCCTCCTGATACTGAAAAGTGTAAGCAACTTAATTATCATAGTAACGCTTCTTTAAAAAGTACATTCTATACCCTATTATGACGCAAAATGAAAATCTTTTACAAATTTCACGTCTTATCAGCTACAATTAGAAAAGGGGAAAACCTTATTATCCGGTGTACTAAATTTTAATAATCGTATTCGTTGGAACGATTGTGTTAATGTCAATAAAAAAATCTTACAACTATTTCGTTAAAGGAGTAATACCATGATCTATCCATACAAGGGTAAAAAACCGAACATTTCTAAATCAGCTTTTATTGCTGATTACGTGACCATTACAGGTGATGTCGAAATAGGTGACGAATCAAGCATTTGGTTTAACACAGTGATCAGGGGGGACGTCGCACCAACCATTATAGGAAAAAGGGTAAACATACAGGACCATTCAGTCTTACATCAAAGTCCCCATAATCCACTTATCCTAGAAGACGATGTAACCGTTGGACATCAAGTCATTCTACACAGCTGCATCATCAAAAAAATGGCCTTGATCGGTATGGGTACCATTATCCTTGATCAAGCTGAAATCGGAGAAGGAGCCTTTATCGGAGCGGGAAGTCTTGTACCGCAAGGAAAGAAAATCCCACCTGGCACACTCGCTTTTGGAAGACCTGCTAAAGTCATTCGAACATTAACTCCAGAAGATCAAGCAGACATGGAACGAATTCGAAAAGAATACGTTGAAAAAGGTATTTATTATCAGAGTTTACAAAAAGAATCAGATCACAATTAATTATTAGTATTTTCGAGCATTCAACTTATTAACCTAGTTTAATAAGTTGAAGCCATTAATTACTAACATTATTAATCATCATTTATTAGGTGGTACTCATGAATATATTATATCTTGTTATTATCCTTCTCTTTCTGATTTTCATTCTATTACTTGCTAAATTAGTAGGCAAACGGTTGTTTCAATCTTTTATGATGTTTTTTATCATTATTACCGTTCTCATAGTTGCCTTTCTGTTCGATCAGAATGGCAAAGCGGTAAAGGCTGTCGAACATTTCAAATATTGGTTTCAAACACCGATTGTCAAGACCAATACTTTTTTACAAGATAATTTTGATTTTACCATTATAAAAATAGAAGACAGCGTTCTAATTGATGCACCGGTCATAAACCAATTGCCTGAACTTCCACGAGGCTGTGAAGTAACAAGCCTTGCTATGCTGCTTCAACACGCCGGGATTCAAGTGGATAAAATGACTCTTGCCAAAGATATAAAAAAAGAACCTACTGTCTACCAAGTTAAAAATGGAGTTGTACATTTTGGCCATCCAAACGACGGATTTGTTGGGGATATGTATTCCTTTCAAACCCCTGGACTTGGTGTCTACCATAAACCAATTAAAGAACTAGCTGAACAATATCTTCCTGGAAACATCATCGATTTAACAGGGGCAAACTTTCAAGAGTTGACCATCCATCTCTCAGATGAACGTCCAGTATGGGTAATCATTAATACCACATACAAAAAGCTCCCTACTAATTATTTTCAGACATGGCAGACACCCAGTGGACCGGTTGACATTACCTACAAGGAACATTCGGTTCTTTTAACAGGCTATGACAAAGACTATATTTATTTCAATGATCCATTAACAGGAGAGAAAAATAAAAAAGCACCCTTGAAGGATTTCGAGGAATCCTGGGTGCAAATGGGAAGTCAAGCTATTACTTATCTGTCTCGTTAACCTCTTACAGTTTGTCCGATTTTCTCTGGAGTGGTTTCTGATCCAAAAGAATAAATCTTCTCAACATAAATTTGGTGCCAAACCATAAACATAAGTACGGTCCAAATTTTACGGCTGTTGTCTGCCTTACCTTGACAATGATCTTCCAAAAGATTCAAGATATAGCCTTTGTTTAGTAAATGATCCGTGTCACTTTCACGGATTATTTTTATTGCCCAATCATGCATTTCATCTTTGAGCCAGTGACGGATCGGAACAGGGAAACCTAGTTTCTTCCGGTCCAGAACATGATCAGGAACAATCCCTTCAGCCGCTTTACGTAGAATGTATTTCGTTGTTCCATCAGCTGTTTTCAAGCTTGTTGGAATTTTCGAGGCCACTTCAAATACCTCTTTATCTAAAAACGGAACTCGAAGCTCAAGCGAATGAGCCATTGTTACTCGGTCTGCTTTTAGTAAAATATCGCCTCTCATCCATGTATGGATATCAATATACTGCATGCGATCAACTGGATCATACCCAACGCTTTCCGCATAAAGAGGCTTCGTAATATCCGTATAGTGAAGGCCCTTTTTATAAATATTTAACAGTTGTTGTTTCTCAGTTTCAGTAAACATTTTTGCATTTCCAATATAGCGTTCTTCCATTGGTGTAACTCCACGCTCGATAAAGCTTTTACCCTTCATTCCCTCAGGCATTAAACGAGAAATCCATTTCAAGAAAGATTTGCCAAACTGGGGCATTTTATTAAACATTTGAAGCGACCCGGGCTCTCGGTAAATATTATACCCACCAAATAATTCATCTGCTCCCTCACCTGATAGAACAACCGTTACTTGTTTACGTGCTTCACGAGCCACAAAGTAAAGTGGAACACATGCTGGATCTGCTAATGGATCATCCATATGCCACATAATCTTAGGAACTTCATTCATATATTCCTCAGGAGTAATAATATAGCTGATATTTTCAACACCAATTTTCTCAGCCGTTTCTTTTGCTACATCAATTTCGCTAAAACCATTCCGTTCAAACCCAACAGAAAACGTCTTAATAGCAGGATGAAACTCTTTTGCAATCGAAGCAATAATCGAAGAATCTATTCCTCCTGAAAGGAACGACCCTACTGGTACGTCACTGCGCATATGCATTTTGACAGAATCAAACATGACATCTTTAATTTCTTTAATAAACTCATTTTCTGATTTCTGAACTGGATGAAAATGTGCTTTCCAATAACGCTTGATCTCCATCGGTGAACCCATTTTCTTTGTAAAGTAATGTCCTGGTTCAAGCTTATGGATTCCTTCCGTCATGGTCTCAGGCTCTGGCACAAATTGATACGTTAAATAATACTGCAATGATTGATAATTGATCACATCATTTTTCAAGGCTAATAGGATACTTTTTTTCTCAGAGGCAAAAAACGTCTTTTCTTCATCTGCAAAGTAAAAAAATGGTTTAATTCCGAAAGGATCCCTTGCCCCGTATAGGGATTGCTCTTGTTTATCCCAAATGACAAAAGAAAACATCCCACGCAAACGTTCCACTGCTTTTTCCTTCACATGGCTATACAGAGCAATAATAACTTCTGTATCTGAGCTTGTTTCAAAGGTTAAGCCTTCATTTACAAGTTCTTCGCGCAATTCAACATAATTGTATACTTCTCCATTAAAAATAATCCAATAGCGCTCATTTTCATATGTGAGTGGCTGATGTCCACTTTCAATATCAATAATACTCAAACGTCGGAAGCCAAATTGAATATGGTCATCCATATAAAAGCCTTCGTCATCAGGTCCTCGATGCGTAATAAGATCATTCATTTGTTTAAAAATTCTTTTGTCGGTTTCTTGAAAACTTTGTACTTTTTCATGTACACAACCAATAAAACCACACATTATGTACGACACTCCTTTTAAAGCGAAAGCGGCTATGCGCTGAAGCTGAATAGTTATCTACTTTATTAAAAACATACTCTCTAATACTAACATTAATTTTTTTATCATGGCATGTATTAGAAAAAAAAACATGAAGTAATTTTTTAGCTAATATTTGAAGTTTACACATAGAATAATGAAAATAAACGCAAGGGAAACCAAGTACAAATAAAATGAGAGTTACATGTTTATGCAACTCTCATTTTATTTATTCCCTCATCAATCTTTGAGTGCTTGTTTACGTAATGTCTCAGCTTTATCAGTCGATTCCCATGGAAGTTCAACATCCGTACGGCCAAAGTGACCATATGCTGCTGTTTGTCTGTAAATAGGACGACGAAGATCAAGCATTTTAATGATGCCTGCAGGGCGAAGATCAAAATTTTTGCCTACTACATCAACCAATACATCTTCACTCACTTTCCCTGTCCCAAATGTATCAATTGCAATGGAAACAGGACGTGCCACACCAATTGCATAGGCAAACTGAACTTCAACTTTATCAGCTAATCCTGCTGCAACAATGTTTTTTGCCACATAGCGGGCTGCATAAGCAGCTGAACGGTCAACTTTTGTTGGATCCTTACCTGAGAAGGCTCCTCCTCCATGTCGAGCATAGCCGCCATAAGTATCCACAATGATTTTACGGCCTGTTAAACCAGCATCCCCTTGTGGTCCACCAATAACAAAACGACCTGTTGGATTAATAAAATATTTCGTATTTTCATCAATTAGTTCTTTTGGTACAACTTTTGAGATCACAAATTGCTTTAAATCTCGTTGAATTTGTTCAAGACTTATTTCTGGATCATGCTGAGTAGATATGACGATCGTATCAATTCGAACTGGTTTATCATTTTCATCATATTCAACCGTTACTTGTGTTTTCCCATCAGGGCGAAGATAAGTCAATAATTCCTCTTTGCGAACATCTGCTAAACGGCGTGCTAATTTGTGAGCTAAAGAAATAGGAAGAGGCATTAGTTCCTTTGTTTCATTACAAGCAAATCCAAACATTAAACCTTGGTCCCCTGCTCCAATTGCTTCAAGTTCTTCCTCGGTCATGTTACCTTCACGTGCTTCTAAGAGCTTGATCAACACCCATTGCAATATCTGGGGACTGTTCATCAATCGAAGTTAACACCGCACAAGTTTCTGCATCAAAGCCATATTTGGCTCTAGTATAACCAATTTCCTTTATCGTTTTGCGAACAATTTTTGGAATATCTACATATGTTGATGTAGTGATTTCACCGGCAACTAATACGAGACCCGTATTAACAGATGTTTCTGCAGCTACACGTGCATTAGGATCTTTGACAATAATAGCATCTAAAATAGCATCCGAAATTTGATCACAAATTTTATCTGGATGACCTTCCGTAACGGACTCCGAAGTAAACAAGCGACGTTTTACCAATATGATTTCCTCCTTTAATAAAGATAAGGTACTCGAGACGTTCAGAGACCCTCTATTGATACGGAACTCATTCCCTAAGTAGTATGGAAAAAATAAGGAATTTTATCCGACAGTATCGGACAGAAACTTTTACAGATTCACTTCCTTATATATCTGTAAATACATTAAAAGTTGGTTATCTATATGCAAAATAAAAAACCTTCCCAATAAGTGAAAAGGTTGAAAGCAAAATAGATTCGCGCCTTTCACTCTTATCGTTCAAGGACTATAGCCTTGCCTCAGGTTAGCACCTTTGCTTAGGAAAAGTATCCATATTTTCATTTACTCAATTAATAGATCGGATCAATCTTAAATAAAGTTGATCGTCAAAATGACTAAATAATTTTATGAACATACTTTTTTAAAGCAGGTTGCTGGGTTTCATTGGGTCTGTCCCTCCACCAGCTCAGGATAAGAGAGTATCCGTTCAAGGTAAAATCATAACGTAGGATTACAGTTGCGTCAATTAATTTGAATTATTTGTTAGTCAATTGAAAAGAAAATATGAATATTTTTCACCTGTAAACATTTTCAGGAAATTAAATAAATATTATAGTTTATTCAGATAATTGTGTTATACTATTTGTTATATTTATTTATTTACTTTTCATTAAATTCAAACAAAGGAAGGTATCCGTCGGATGAATGTTGGTATAACAAATAATATCAATGAATTTCTTAAAGGAAACAATATTCTTGTTCAATTATCCGTACCTAAGCTTGTCGAAAAAGTATTGACACGTAATGAAGGTTTATTAACTTCAACTGGAGCAGTACGTGCTACAACAGGAAAATATACAGGGAGATCTCCAAAGGATAAGTTTATCGTTAAAGAGGATTCTGTCAAAGATAAAATTGATTGGGGCTCAATCAACCAACCCATTTCCGAAACAGTCTTTTCTCGTCTTTACCATAAAGTATTAGACTATCTAGCTGAAAAAGACGAAGTGTTTGTCTACAAGGGTTTTGCCGGGGCGGATAAAAAACATCGTCTCCCCATCCAAGTGATTAATGAATTTGCATGGCATAACTTGTTTTCCCACCAGTTATTTATCCTTCCTTCTGAGGAAGAATTTTCAGAACATGAAGCAGGGTTTACGGTCATTTGTGCACCTAATTTCAAAGCCGATCCATCTGTTGACGGAACAAATTCAGAAACGTTCATCATCATTTCTTTCGAAAATCGTACCGTATTAATTGGCGGAACCGAGTATGCGGGTGAAATTAAGAAATCAATTTTCAGCATAATGAATTATCTATTACCGGAGAACGGCATTCTACCGATGCATTGTTCGTCCAATGTTGGGCGTGAAGGAGACGTAGCTCTTTTCTTTGGTCTTTCCGGAACCGGTAAAACCACACTATCAGCAGATGCCAACAGACAGCTTATTGGGGATGACGAGCATGGTTGGTCAGACAATGGCGTCTTTAATATTGAAGGCGGTTGTTATGCTAAATGCATCAATCTTACCCGCGAAAAAGAGCCTCAAATATTTGATGCCATCCGATTTGGTGCTGTACTTGAAAACGTGATTGTAGATAACGAAACTCGCGTTGCCAACTATGATGATGGATCGTTAACCGAAAACACTCGAGCGGCTTATCAACTAGAGGCAATCGATAATATCGTTGTACCGAGTGTAGCGGGTCATCCACATACCATTATCTTTTTAACTGCTGATGCATTTGGGGTATTGCCTCCCATTTCAAAGCTTTCTAAAGAACAAGCCATGTATCATTTTTTAAGTGGGTATACATCTAAACTCGCAGGAACTGAGCGTGGAGTTACATCTCCCGAGGCGACTTTCTCTACCTGCTTTGGATCACCATTCTTACCTCTTCCTGCGACACGCTATGCAGAAATGCTTGGTGAAAAGATTAGCCAGCACAATGCAAGTGTATTCCTGGTCAATACAGGCTGGACTGGTGGAGCATACGGAGTTGGAAGCAGAATGAAGTTAAGCTACACTCGTGCAATGGTTCAAGCAGCTTTAGAAGGTGAGCTTACAAACGTAGAGACAAAAAAAGACGATATCTTCGGATTAGAAATACCTTTACATGTTCCTGGAGTCCCTGATCATGTACTACATCCAAATCAAACATGGTCTAATCAAGAAGCATATAAAGAAAAAGCAAAAGAACTTGCTAGGAAATTCCGTACAAACTTCACTAAATTCGCAAACGTTTCCACGGATATTAGCGAAAAAGGTGGACCGATAGCTTAACAAGATAATAAATAAAAAACAGCATTTGTATTTTTCAACAAGTGCTGTTTTTTATTCCCTAATTTGTTGTATTGAGTGATACGAGCTGATAAGTAATCTTAGTTTGCTTGTTCTCCCATTCCAATTTTGTAATAACAGCCAATGCAGTCGACTCACTTTCTATTGTTTTTCTTACTTCAATCGGAACTTCAATCGGATATAAGCGGTAATCTTTCTTTACCAGAATAAAATCATTTTCCTTTATTCTTATTTCATTCCCTTTTGTAATGATCATTGTATTTAGTTCTAAGGGCATCCCCATTCTTTCTTCCTCCATTTTTATCACTATTTTAACCCGTTCACACATAAAATATTTTTTTGAATCTTCCTTATTATTTTACCTTAATTCGATTGTTTTTTCATCCAATCGGTCAAGTCAACTACTATTTTCCGATTAACGGCAGGTGGGAAATAGTGAGTATATTCATCAAAATACCAACCATTTACTTTTTTATTTAGTTCCTTAAGTCTATTTTCAAGACGATAGGCATGTTCTGCGGACACATTATGATCTTTTCGGCCATGGATGATTAATACGGGAGACTCTAGCTTTTCTAATGAATAAAGTGGTGTACGAAATCGATATCGCTCAGGAACCTTCGTGGGTGTCCCACCAATAACTCGCTTCATCATTCTTCGCAAATCATTCCGTTCCTCATATGTGAGAAACATATCACTTACACCCCCCCATGTGACGAGAGAGGCTGCCTCTGGATATTGAATCGCTGTTAATAATGCCATCACTCCACCACGGGAAAATCCAAATATATGTACCTTTCTTACTTTTTCCATTGATTCCAAAAGTTCAAAAGCAGAAAAGGCATCTTCCCGATCCACACCAGCAAAATCTTCATTGCCCTCCCCACCTTGATTTCCACGATAAAAAGGAGCAAAAACAATGAAACCTTCTGAGGCAAATTGAACGATCCGTGCTGGTCTAACCTTTCCAACATTTTTGATCCCGCCTCTTAAATAGAGAAAACCGTCATAGAGTTCATCTCCTTTTGGCTCAGCAAGCAACCCCTTTACCTTTAACCCGTTTGATCGGTAGGTAATAAGAGATAATTCAATTTCTGGATGTGGAGAAGGAAATTTCTGTTTATGGATCATTATAGCAGTCATCTTTATCTCCTTATTAGAGGTGTTCTTTCCCTTTATTATACCTTTATTTCGAATTAATTATTGAATTGCACCAAAACCTGCAATATTTGCACCAAAATAGCGATTATTACACCAATTTTCCTCATAATTGCACCAAAAACATTGCTAATTGCACATTTATCCAAAAATCACCAAAAAAATACAAAAAATTCCTGATGGGAATCGACCTATCAGGAATTTCAACGTTATTATTCTGTAATAATAATGGGTCCTTCTTTTGTCACGATTATGGTGTGCTCGATTTGGGCTACAAAGCTTTTTTCTTCAGTCGAGTAGGTCCAACCGTCATTCTTTTGGTAAACTTCTTGAGCGCCCGCCGAAATAAACGGTTCAAAGGCAATAACCATTCCCTCTTTTAAGAGTTCCTTATCCCATGCATCATAATAATTCAAGATATGATCAGGTGCTTCATGTAAGGCTCTCCCTACTCCATGCCCTGTAAGATTCATGATTACGTTAAGGCCATTTTGTCTAGCTGTTTGATAAACAACTTTACCAATAGCATTTTTTTTACCGCCTACTTTGAATTTCGTTAATCCGGCATCAAAAGCTTTTTTGGCCACTTCACATATTTTAGTTAAAATAGGATCTCCCTCTCCTACCACAAAAGATAGTCCTGTATCGGCAAAATAGCCATTCTTTGACCCAGAAACATCAATATTCACTAAGTCCCCTTCTTGAATAACACGTTTTCCTGGAATTCCATGTGCTACTTCATCATTAACACTGATACATGTAAACCCTGGAAAATCATATTCACCCTTTGGACCTGAGATCGCACCATATTGTTCAAATAGTTCTCCAGCAAAATCATCAAGTTCTTTCGTTGTAATACCAGGCTGTGTTTTTCGCACCATTTCATCGCGAATCGTCCCCATTATTTTTCCAGCCTCTTTTAGTCCTTGAAAATCCTCTTCTGTTTTAGCAATCACTATTTATTCCTTCTTTCTAAGAAAGCTCAGGCACCCTTGGAAATAAATAATCACTTATTCCTTTTGGGTATATTTATATACACTTTCTATTTATTACATATTTAAATGGTTAAATTATTATCAATCAATTTTATCATATGTCGTGAAATTCACAACCTGTTTCACAGCAAGACACCCTTGCAACATGGAATCACTACAACTACAATCGTTTACATTTCCCCTTCCAATTGAGGCTGTTATTCCCACCTATACTTTTCAAAAAATAAGCGAAAATATGGGAGTACTAAATCTTTTCAAGGGAGGAATTTAAAATGTCAAAAAAGCAATTAAGCGGAGTACTGGCTTCAGTTTTACTTTTAGGACTTTCAGCTTGTAATAATCAGGAAGCAGCATTGAATCCCAGAAATAATGACCAATGTTGTAAACCGAGACCATAACAGGAACAATCTTACCAATGTTGTAAACCGAGACCATAACAGGAACCACCTTTTCAATGTAAATAACAATCCTAATCTTGATGGTGATCACCGGGGGCCTCTAACAGAAAACGATACCAATGATTTTACAAAAGACTATACCAATGATTGGAATAAGAATCCAAATAAAAATGGTGCTCCCATTATCTCTAATTTTAGTACGCCAATGTCGAGTTATGAATATCCACATACAAAATCGGTACAGACTCAAGATGCAAGATATCAATTCTTGCCAGTTGATCCTAGACAAGATACACGTTCTCAAACACAATTTAGACAAAGATATCAAGGAAATGCGGGTCTAGAACAACAACCATTGGCTCAGACTCCAGCACAACAGCGACAACCTAATCAGGCTCCAGCTCAACAACAATCAGAGCAACAACCATTAGCTCAAGCTCCAGCAAAATCGCAACAACGAACAGCTCCAGCTACCAGTAGTCAAGCTGTCCAGCAAGTCATTGATTTAACAAATGCGGAACGAAGAAAAAATGGTCTTCCCGCGTTAACAGCGGATGCAAAACTGAATAGTGTAGCTCAAGCCAAATCATCTGATATGCAGCAAAAGAATTATTTTTCTCATGCAAGCCCAACATACGGCTCTCCTTTTGATATGATGAGAGACCAAGGTGTGTCATATAAATCTGCCGGAGAAAACATTGCCAAAGGGCAAAGAACACCACAAGAAGTTGTACAGGCATGGATGAATAGTGAAGGCCACCGCAGAAACATTTTAAGTAATGATTACACCCATATCGGTGTTGGATATGATCCAAATGGTCATCACTGGACACAAATGTTTATTAAAAAGTAAATTATTTGAATTAAATAGCTTAGATAAGATAACGTTTTATTTAACTACACTTCATCCTCTGCGTTCTCTGCTGAAAGGAGATCACGATTTGATGTAGTGTTTTCTATTTTTTGATTGGATGTCAAACTCTATTCAGATTTATTCCCAAATCAAAAGAAACCCAAAGGATTGGGCTTGATTGAAGAAAGTATAAAAAATTCCGACTACCTTCAAGGTACCGGAATTTTTCACTATTATATTATAACTGTAATTAAATCTTCTTTTGCCTGGATTGTAGTTCGTTTTGTTGACTCAACGTCCACATATTCAGGTGTGTTCGTGATCACAACAGGTGTCGTTGTGTCATATCCAGCAGCTTTAATTTTTTCTATGTCAAACTGTATAAGCAAATCGCCTGTACTTACCTTATCCCATTGTTTAACATGAGCGGTATAATATTGACCGTTTAAATGGATCGTATCGATCCCAATATAAATTAAAATTTCAGCTCCATTTTCAGAAGTAATTCCAATCGCATGGCCCGTGGAAAATAAAGTAGTAACGACCCCATCTACTGGTGAAACAACTTCACCTTTCTCCGGCTCAATCGCAATCCCTTTTCCAACTGTTTCTGTAGCAAAAAGTGGATCACTCACTTTACTTAACGGAACAATGGACCCACTCAATGGGCTTGCGATCGTTTCTTTTTTCACTCTAGTTAAGCCTAATTCTTTCATTGCCTTTGATGAATTCTTCTGGTTTTTATCTTCATACCCGAAAATTAACGTAAGAACCGCTGCCAACACTAAAGCAACTAAAACACCAATTACATAAAGTCCCATCGGTGAAAAGGCTGGAATTGATAAGAAACTTGGAAGAACAAAAGTAGTCATTTTTAATCCAAGTGTCCCATTTATTGCTCCACCAACAGCTCCTGCTATTGCGACAATCACCATCGATCGTTTATAACGTACAAGGATTCCATAGGTAATTAACTCTGTCGTACCTGCCAATGCACCAGGTATAATCCCTGATCCAGCGACCGTTTTCAAGTCTTTGTCTTTTGTTTTTAAAAATACCCCGATTCCCAACCCAACTTGAGCAAAAGGTGCGGCTGCTGCCATCGGGATAATCGGATCGCCGCCAGTAGCTAGATTTGCAATCGCTAGTGGAATAACTGCCCAGTGAAGACCCAAAATCGTTAGGAATGACCAAGCAGCACCTAGTACAGCTCCTGTTATAAGTCCACTTTTTGAACTTAAAAATTCGATACCCATTCCGAGTCCATCCCCGACATACGTACCGAACGGACCAAAAACAAGTACGGTTAATGGAACAATTACAACTAATGAAATAAGTGGATTAATAAACATTTGAATTTCTTTATAAATCACTTTTTTCAAAAATTTATCTAATATCGCATAAATCGAAACAGCAATTAAAATGGGAAAAACAGTTGAAGAATAACTCATCACGATAACCGGAATTCCCATGAAATCTACATCTTTAACTCCATTTGCAATTAAATCTGTATAATGTGGTTCCAAAAGAGCAGCCCCAATTGTACCACCAACATAGGCATTGGCACCAAGTTTAATCGCTAATGTAATCCCTAGAAAAACAGGGAAGAAATAAAAAATAGCATGTCCAGCTGCAGATAATATCGCATATGTACCGCCTTCTTTAGACATCCATCCTAACATCGTTAAAACAGCTAGTAAGGCTGACAACAATCCCGGACCCAGCAAGTACACCTAAAATGGGTGCAAAACTTCCGCTAATGGCTCCTAAAATCTTGTTCATCACTGTTACTTTTTTTTCTGAACCTTCTTTTGAATCTTTCGTCATAGTTGCTTCCATTTGTGATTCCCCTTTATCTTTCAACTTTAATAAATAAATGTATTAAGATATAGCGTATTCATTCTCTGATTCAGTTCTTTTCAAGATTTTATATTACTCCTATTCTTAGTATTTTCCAAAAGCTATTTTCCTATCAACATAAACCCATAGAGTGTTTTTATTGATCCCACAAAAAATGCACATTTCTCATATTAATCGAAATGAAGTTCCTTTGTCTAGAAGCTATTTTATGAATATGAATAAAAGAAAAGACATGTAATCCCTTCCATTCCTTATAGTGTCCCATTTTAGGCATTCACACATTTTTTTTCATTTCATAAGATAATTTAAGCTAATATTATTCATCTGATTCACTTAAGGAGGAAATTGGAATATGAAGATTCCGTGGAAAGCTAGTTTATTATGGATTTTGATATCAGTATTAACCATTTCACTAGCCGCTTGTAACTTTGGTACACAAAAAGCTGAAAATCCATTAAAGAAAGTAAAAGTGGCTGAAGTAACGAGATCTATTTTCTATGCACCTCAATATGTGGCAATTGAAAAAGGTTTTTTTAAAGAAGAAGGTCTTGATGTGGAAATTACCACCACATGGGGCGGCGATAAAACGATGACAGCACTGGTTTCTGATGGTGCAGATATCGCTCTTGTCGGTTCGGAAACGTCGATATATGTGTCTGCTCAAGGCTCAACAGATCCGGTTATTAACTTTGCTCAATTGACACAAACAGATGGCACTTTTCTTGTTTCCAGAAAAAGAATAGAACATTTTGAATGGGAACAGCTAAACGGCAGTACCTTTCTTGGTCAACGAAAAGGTGGGATGCCGCAAATGGTCGGTGAATACGTGCTTAAGAAACATGGAATTGATCCCCATAAAGACTTGAACCTAATCCAAAACATTGACTTTGCCAATATTGCGAACGCCTTTATTTCTGGAACAGGTGATTATGTACAATTATTTGAACCACAAGCAAGTCTGTTTGAAAAAGAGGGTAAAGGATATATCGTTGCATCCTTTGGTACTGAATCCGGCCATGTTCCTTACACAACCTTTATGACAAAAGAAAGCTTTTTAAATAAAAATGAAGCTACAATCGAAAAATTCACCACTGCTATTTATAAAGCCCAACAATGGATACAAGAAAATAGTTCAGACGAAACCGCCAAACTAATCCAAAAGTATTTTGAAGATACTGACGTTGAACTTATTGAAACTGTAATCGATCGCTATAAAAACCAAGGTTCTTTTGCGACGGATCCGATTTTAGATGAGGAAGAGTGGAATAACTTACAAAATATTATGGATGAAGCAGGAGAATTGCCAAAACGGATGGATTACCATGACCTCGTTAATACCCAAATCGCAGAAAAAGTAATGAAATAGTGAAGCTGTTAGGCACGGTACCTAAAATCTATTAATAATGGAGGGCAGAGTATGAATTTCTTAAAACTAATGGATGTACACCACACCTATTTTACGAATTCAACTGCAACCACCGCCCTCACTGATATATCCCTTGAAATCGAGGAAGGGGAATTTGTCTCCTTTCTCGGCCCAAGCGGATGCGGAAAAACAACCTTGCTATCCATAATTGCAGGCTTATTACAACCAACTGCAGGGATTGTATCATTAGAGGGAAAACCAACTAGAAGCAATAAACAGGATATTGGCTATATGCTGCAACAAGACTATCTTTTTCCGTGGAAAACCATTGAAGAAAATATCT
Organism: uncultured Bacillaceae bacterium; assembly: GCA_963765265.1. Lineage (GTDB taxonomy): Bacteria > Bacillota > Bacilli > Bacillales > Cytobacillaceae > Bacillus_BD. The sequence goes on along the minus strand of CAVXVN010000005.1, from coordinate 319,164 downwards.
TACTCGGACTTAAACTAAATAAACTTCTTGATAAGGAGAAAAGGAATTACACTCTCAATTTACTTGGAAAAATGGGGTTAAAAGGGGTAGAAAGTCAATATCCAAAACATCTTTCAGGTGGAATGAGACAGCGGGTAGCTCTTGTTAGAACATTAGCAACAGAGCCTAAACTTCTAATGCTTGATGAACCCTTTTCAGCACTTGATTATCAAACAAAATTACATTTAGAGAATCTCGTGTTTGAAACATTAAAAGCATTTCACAAGACAGCTATTCTTGTCACTCATGACATTGGAGAGGCAATAGCCATGAGTGATCGTATATTCCTCTTTTCAGCAAAACCAGGAAAGATTTATAAAACTTTTCTCATTCCAGAAGAATTACGAAACCTTTCACCATTTAAAGCAAGAAACCATGAAATATTTCAAACTTTATTTCAAAAAATATGGAAGGAGCTGGAATCTCTTGAAGCCATCGGATAATATCACTCAACTACATCAACAATATATTTCCTCGCAAAAAAGAGAAAAACGTTGGGTCCGTTTTTACCAGCTCATCATATTTATCGTTTTTTTCAGTAGTTGGGAGCTAGCCAGTCAACAGCAATGGATCGATACGCTAATATTTAGTTCGCCCACCAGAATTGGAACCTTATTGATTGATAAAATTTTGGACGGCACGCTTCTTGTGAATTTAAGTATAACCTTGTCTGAGACGATTTTTGGGTTTATTTTAGGAACACTAATTGGAACATTACTCGCTGCACTTCTATGGTGGTCTCCAATCCTTTCCAAAATTTTGGACCCTTATCTCGTTATCTTAAATGCCATGCCAAAAATAGCATTAGGACCTATCTTAATTGTTGCCCTTGGACCAAACTTTACTTCTATTATGGCGATGGGCGCTATGATTTCAATCATTATCACGACCATTGTTGTCTATACAGCATTTCGTGAAGTCGATCCAAATTATTTGAAAGTTTTACAAACGTTTGGTGCTACCCGCATACAATCATTTAAAGAAGTTATATTACCAGCCAGTTTCCCCACCATCATTTCTACCTTAAAAGTCAATGTAGGTCTTTCATGGGTGGGAGTAATTGTCGGTGAGTTTTTAGTTTCTTCAAAAGGCCTCGGCTATATGATTATATATGGGTTTCAGGTTTTCAACTTCACTCTTGTATTCCTAGCACTGTTGGTTATTGCTGTCTTTGCAACCATTATGTACCAGCTCGTGGATCTTCTGGAGAAAAAATTAATTAAAAATGGTTCTTAACTTAAAACAGCTAATAGTAGCTGTTTTACTTTGCCACTAGGTCCATTATTTTATCTAAGGCGATCTCCACAACTCTGTCTTTCATAATAAAACTGTAATGATCTTGAAAGCGTAGTGATAAAAGATCTCCACCAATGAGAATAGGACCGTTTGTTTCTAAATAGTTTTCTTTTTTTGTTAATGTTTCAACTTCTCCAGAGAAAATGGCTTTAACAAAAGAATTATTTTCGTAAGTAACCTCATATTCCCCAATAAAGTGTAGATTTTTCAACTTTGCTCCAGTTTCTTCCTCAACCTCTCTGAATGCTGCCACTTCTAGAGTTTCACCAGGTTCTCTTTTGCCACCAGGAAACTCCCATCCTCTTTCCTTATGCCTCGTTAATAGCCACTGATCAAAAAAACGACAAATAACAAGGACATGATCCGCCTCTTTCGAAAAGGAATCGTTCAAAAAGGAAAGTTTAACAGTCCCACCTTTTTCATCATTAAAAGTTTCCATAATTCACCCCGGTTTTTATTCTAGTATATTTTAATTATAGTCTTTATTGGGGAGGAAAACGATAAAAATATCGAGTCAATATTTGGAATCAAACTCTTCATTTAAGCTTCCCCTTCATTCAAATTACTTTATACTAGAATAAGTCTTTTTAATAAGAGCATTTTTCCACATAATACAGGGAAGAATTAAATATAATGTAAAAATGGCCTTAACAATATATACTAAGAATGGGAGGTGAAATAAATGAAGCTAGTAGATGAACTATACGAGCTTTATCGGAATAAGTTAACAGGGGACGAAGAAGACATTGATATGTTAGCGTTTGCTTTTCTCGAAGAAATGTCACGCGAAGATTTACTCCATCTCATTCAAGATATGGATGAACAAGAGCTATATACACTCATGGGCTTATATTTAATTGAAAGCCTAAAAGGGAAATTTGCTAAAGAAGACTACGGTCAACAACGAAGCCCGTTATCGAACCAAAGAAATCTACATTAAGACCATACATACATAACTTTTATTTCATTTTAAGGACCCCTTCATTATGAAGGAGTCTCTTCTTTTGAACAGAAAAGATGCTCTAACCCTTAGGCTAAAGCATCTTTTCTGTTATTTAGCCTAAATAGGTTTTTAACATCCAAACATGTTTTTGTAAACTTCCATTAATTGAGAGTAAAATATCACTTGTTCCTTGATCATATGCATTTTCTGCTAATTTCATAGCCACTTGTACTTCTTGAATGATTTTCTCAAAATCCTCACAAATTTCACGGACCATGTCATCTTCTGTTTCATTGCCCTGTGCCTCTTGAATAGAAGCTATTTCTAAGCATTCTTTGAGTGTAGATATAGGTCTTCCGCCAATTGAAAGAATTCTTTCTGCCAAAACATCGATATGACCATTTGCTTCATCATAAAGCTCTTCAAATTTCTCATGTAACGTAAAAAAGTGATGCCCCTTTACAAACCAATGATAATGATGCAATTTTAAATATAGAACAGTCCAATTTGCCACTTGTTTATTGACAGCTTGAATTAACTCTTGAGTCATTTGATCGACCTCCCGAATTTAATATGCCCACAATTTAATAATTAACGCCTTTCTTTTTTATCATCCTTTTCTAAACCAAAAAGAGGAATCTTTTTTTATTCATGTTAAAATAGGACTAGATACTCAACAAAAAAGACGGAATTAAATCAAATACGCCTTGGCGTATTTGCGCCCAGATTTTATCGAGCTCGCTCGATAAACTTCCTTTTAAAATCTGTGGCATCCGCCGGAGGCTTAACTTCATTCAGTCCAGGTTTGAACCCCCACTAAATTGATAAAAGTTTGACATTCATCTCACCACTTATAGAAGTTGGAGACTTCAACTGAATGAAGTTAAATATAGGTAATCAGAAAGGTTCACAAATGATGGATATATACTCGGATATCGTTAGTTTTACGTTTTTTTTAAACTTGATCTTAGCTATAATAGTCATTTTTTTGGAACATAAAGATGCAGGACCTACTTGGGCATGGCTAATGGTTTTATTTTTCATCCCCATACTTGGATTTATATTATATTTGCTATTTGGGCAAAACCTAACCAAAGGTAAATTATTTCAATGGGAAGATCGAAAAAAGGTTGGGATTGAAGAAATCCTTAATGAACAATTAATTAATTTTCGCACAAAACTATTTTCCTCACATAATGAGGTAGCAAAAAACAACAAAGGATTAATTTATATGCATCTTGCTAATAATGATGCAATTTTAACGAGTGATAATTCGGTTGATATATTTACTGATGGAAAAGAAAAATTTGATGCATTATTTGAGGATATAAAAAATGCGGAGAATTTTATCCATTTGCAATACTACATCATCAATAACGATCAATTAGGAAAAAAATTGATTCAATTATTAACAGAGAAAGCAAAGCAAGGTGTTAAAGTACGCATACTTTATGATGATCTCGGATCTCGATCACTTAGAAAAAAGGCCTTTAAAGACTTAAAGGAAGCCGGTGGAGAAGTTGAAGTCTTTTTCCCATCCTTTTTTCCATTAATTAATTTAAGAATCAATTATCGAAATCACCGAAAGCTTGTTATTATTGATGGAAAAATAGGATATATTGGTGGATTTAATGTAGGGGATGAATATTTAGGGTTAAAAGAAAAATTCGGCTATTGGCGTGACACCCATCTTCGCATAACCGGAAGTGCTGTTTATGCCATTCAAACTCGGTTTATTTTAGATTGGAACCAGGCCTCCTACCGTCACGATATTGATTATTCTCCTGATTTATTTCCTACGTTCGAAAAGACCGGAGAAATTGATATGCAAATTGTATCAAGTGGACCTGACTCAGAATGGGAACAAATTAAGTATGGGTATATCAAAATGATTTCTTCAGCAAAAAAATCTATTTGGATACAAACACCCTATTTTATTCCGGATGCAAGTCTCCTCGATGCGTTAAGAATAGCTGCGTTAACAGGGAAAGATGTACGAATTATGATCCCAAATAAACCAGACCATCTCTTTGTTTACTGGGCAACTACCTATCATATCGGGGAAATGTTAAAAGCGGGTGCAAAGATTTTTATTTATGATAATGGCTTTATCCATTCAAAGACCATTATCGTAGATAAACAAGTGTCGTCCGTTGGGACAGCGAACATTGACGTTAGAAGTTTCAAATTAAATTTCGAGGTAAATGCTTTTCTGTATAATGAATGTATTGCTAAAAGTTTAACTGAAAGTTACCTAAAAGATATAGAAGTATCGAAAGAGTGGACACTCGAAGAATACAACAAACGATCTTGGTTTATCCGATTTAAAGAATCTATATCAAGGCTTTTATCTCCTATTTTATAAAGGAGACTGCCATAAAATGATTCGAAAAATTTATTGAACCTTTTAGCTTCTTTTGCAATTTCATTTTTTTACGACATGATCTAAATATGATATTTTTTTCTAATGACACATATAAAAAGGATTAGATCTAATGCTAAAAGCCATTTTAATCGTCATCATTCGTTTCTATCAATTGATCATTTCACCACTTAAACCACCTACATGTCGTTTTTATCCAACTTGTTCTCATTATGGACTTGAATCTGTTAAGCGATTTGGAGGATTAAAAGGTGGATTCCTAGCTGTGAAAAGAATACTAAAATGTCACCCTTTCCATCCAGGAGGGCTTGACCCTGTGCCAGAAAAATGGACAGGGTTATTCAAAAAAAAGGCGCACTTTGAGTAGTCAAAACCACTTCTTTTGAAATGTTCTTAAATAGAAAAGAGCGATGTTTCGCTTTAAACATCGCCATTTTCTTTTTATTCACTCTTCCTAAACCTATTTAGTTTTCATATCCATTTACAACTAAATCTAACTTCCCTGTTTCCGGATTAATGACTAATCCATGTACAGGTGTATTTTCAGGTAAAAGTGGGTGATTCTTGATAACATCCACACTATGCGCAACACTGTCTTCCACATTACTAAAACCCTTTAGCCAACTTTGTACATTTATTCCTGAATATTCAAGAGTATCGAGTGTTTTTTGTGTTACACCGCGTTTTTTCATATTTGGAATCATATCATCTGCTTTTAATCCACCCATACCGCAATCATGATGTCCAATGACAAGAACTTCATCTGCTTGCAACTGATAAACCGCTACTAAAATACTCCTCATTACACTTCCAAATGGATGATTAATAACAGCTCCCGCATTTTTAATCAGTTTGACATCCCCATTTTTTACATTCAGTGCATGTGGAAGTAATTCCATTAACCGAGTGTCCATACAGGATAAAATAACCATTCTTTTATTTGGAAGTTTACTTGTTGCAAACTCCTCGTATTCTTTATCTTTAACAAATTGTTCATTATAAGCTAGTACTTCATCTAAAATTCTCATGTGCAAATCACCTTTCAAAAAAATTTACACTATAAGCATACAGAAAAACGCTATAATATGGCAATATTTTTCCTTGCTTTTTATATATATATTTTGTATGATTACAAAAGTGAAATAGGAATGATTACGTATTAATAAAAAAATATCTTATTTAAATCGTAATAAATACGATTTACTATTCAATAAAGGGAGAGTCGCTTATGAAGAGATTAATACTATTAATAAGTTTTTTACTGCCTATTAGCTTATTTTTAGCTGGATGCGGCGGGACTGAAAGCAAAAAGGGCAATGAAGATTCTGACAACCAATTAACAATTTACACAACTGTCTATCCACTGCAATATTTTACTGAGGTAATTGGTGGAAATGTTGTACATGTAGAAACCGTTTACCCACCAGGATCTGACGAGCACACCTTTGATCCCTCTCAAAAAGATATGATGAAATTAGCTGAATCAGATCTCTTTATCTATGTAGGGCTTGGTCTGGAAGGTTTTGTTGAAAAAGCTAAAAGTACCTTAAAGGATGAAAAGGTTACTTTACTGGAGGCTGGGGGAAATATCCATATAGAAGGAAATGCAACTACTCATACTGAGGAACATGCTGCAGAAGATGATCATAAGCATGGTGATATTGACCCACATGTTTGGCTCGATCCCATCTATTCTAAAGAATTGGCTGCATCCATTAAAGAGGCTTTAATTAAACAAATGCCTGAAAATGAAGAAACCTTTAATCAAAATTACGATACACTAGTACAAAAACTAGATACGCTAAATAATGATTTTTCAGAAGTCATCAGTCAGGCAGAACGATCAGAAATCATTGTCTCTCATGCCGCCTTTGGTTATTGGGAATCACGTTATGGACTTAAACAAATTAGCATTTCTGGTATATCTACATCAAACGAGCCTTCTCAAAAAGAACTTGAATCAATAGTCTTAACTGCCAAAGAACACAACACGAAGTATATCTTTTTCGAACAAAATGTTAGCTCCAAGCTTACCGAAATTGTTCAAGGCGAAATTGGTGCAGAACCTCTTTACTTGCATAATTTAGCAGTACTGACATCGGAAGATATTGAAAATGGAAGAGACTATTTTTCCATAATGGATGATAATTTGCAGTCGTTAAAGAAAGCATTATATTAAAAGTACAAGAAAGAGGTTCGGTATTATACCAAACCTCTTTCTTGTAACCTATTTGATAGTGCCAAAATTAATCATCAAACTCCACTTTAAGTACTTTTCCAGTAGTTACATCAACGTCTACTTCTGCTTTCCCACGATCCGTTCCTAATTCGACTTCATATTGGAGTATACCATCATCTTGATCCTTTTTAATTTCAGTCATTTTACCATTTACTGCTTCTTCAGCGATTTTGATCGCTTGATCTTGAGAAATCGTTTCGTTTATTTGTGTATTAATGGCATTCACAGCCGAAGAATCCTTTTGCTTTATATTTGAACCATCGTCATCTCCAACAATATCATCATCGTTATTATCATCATATTTATCATCAGCACTATGATCATCAAACTTATCGTCATCGTTATTATCATCTTGGTTAACTGAAGAAACCTTACCTGTAGAAGCTTCTATATAAACATCATATTCAACATTATCTTTAGCGATTTTTACTTTATACAACAGCTTATCAGGCTTTTGTTCTAACTCAATACTTTCTACCTCACCATTTACTTCTTTTAGAGCTATTGTTTTTGCTTCTTCGATCGTAATCTTTTCATTGTCAATTTTGTTTGTGTTATTTAAAGAATGATCACTTGCTGCCCTTAATGGATTTGAGTCATCATTATTTGAAGCTCCTACTATAAAAGCCCCCCCCAATACAAGTGCAGTGACTACCGTACCGATCAATACTTTTCTTTTCATTTTCATTTCCTCCTTTGTTTTCTTTACTAATTTTCTTTACATATTCAATATATCCAAGAAAAATGAGGACAAACGGAGAGAAAGATTAGAATTCGATTAGAAATTGATATGAAAATATTTTTCAGCCAGCACTTACTTAGGCCATATCCATCTAACCGCTGGTACTGGACAAATTGGAATGTCCGACTAAGTTAACTTAATCATCATTTCCGTCATCATCCCAAGAAATTGATTTTACTTCACTAGTAATGGCATTAATCTCGACTATTGCTTCACGACCATTAGAAGATTCTACTTTAACAAAATAATGGGCTATCCCATTGATCGTCTCCTCATCAACGTCATCAACAGCACCTGGCACTTGTTCCAGTGCTATACTAGCTGCTTCCTCCATAGTCAGCCTTTTCTGTGACTCTGTCACATTTACTGCTTCCCTTTTGAGAATTTCACCTGACATAGCATGTATGGATAGGGTTGTTTTTGTATTTCCTTCATTTACAATCACTTGATAAATGGGGGCATTTCCCTCATTCAATAGATTTATTGATTCAATTTTTCCTTTAGCAGTTTGTAAAGCAATGGTTTGAATATCCTCTTCCTTTAGCAAAGCTGGATCATTTGAATGATCAAGCTTTACATCGGGTTTGACTACTTCCTTTATCCTTTTTAAGGAAGACACTTCCCCCGATAACGAGTGAATCCTTAATTCATAGATTCCAGAATCCCTCTCCAATTCAATTACAAATTCATCTTCTTTCTGATGAATTTGTTTTACTGTTCCTGAATATCGTTGTTCAGCTATATTCAGTGCTTCTTGCTCTGTTAAACCCGTTGTTCTTGAAAATGGATTTACGAATAAAACAAATATTAATATAAGAAGGGCTAGGACAATGACTCCTCCACCTAACCCAAACCAAAATTTTCTTTTCATTTATCCACCTCATTGCCTTTTCTATCCATTATGCATGTCGATAATGAGAAATCCATGAGAATAACTCCTGTTTTTCCATCTTATTTAGAATTAAGAAGTTGAATGGTAACAGTTGTACCGACTCCTTCTAGGCTATCAATTGTGAGTATAGCATTCATGGCTTCAGCAATTTCTTTAGCAAGTGATAGACCTAAACCTGATCCTCCCTTTGTTCTACTTCTTGCTTTATCAACACGATAGAAACGATCAAATACTTTTTTCAAATCATCTTTAGGGATCCCCAACCCTTTGTCAATAATCTGAACAAACGGGCTCTCATCCTTTACTCCAACCTCGACTGTAATTATATCTTCACTATACTTTTTTGCATTATCCAAAATAATATAGGTAAGCTGTTTTAGTTTTTGAGTATCCGTCATCACTTCTATACCCTCTTGTTGCAGTTGAAAGTGAACTTCACGATGATAAGCACTCTCAAATGCTTTCACTGTCTGTCTCACATGTTCACCAAGGTCAATAATTTCAAGCTGCATATTCCACTCTTCGTTATGCTTAGCCAATAGCAACAATTGCTCGACCATTTCTTTCATACGTATTGCCTCGGAATGAATGGATTCAACGGACTCATGAAAAATTTCCGGTTCTTTAAGTCCTCTTCTTTTCAGCAGACTTGAATAACTCTCAATAATCGTTAATGGTGTTCTTAATTCATGTGAAGCATTAGAAACAAATTGATCTTGCTTTTCAAAGTTGCTTTCTAAAAGATCAATCATATGATTGAAAGTTTCACCCATTTCATACAGTTCATCCTTCGACCGATCTTCCAAATGAATTCGTTTAAAATGGCCGTTTTTACGAATATCTTTCATTGTTTCAGTTAAGGAAGTTATAGGCATTGTAATAAAATTGCTTAATAATCGACTTGATATCAACATGGGAATCATGGCAATCGTAGTTACTACAAGGAGAACAAGTCGTAAAGTAGAAAGGTCTTCCATAACCGTTTGAATACTTTTTGTTACTTGCAGGTTAGCGACCTGACCGTCGCTTAATATAATCGGAATGGTATCAAAGGAATAGGTGTTTTTGCGATACTCGATCCTATCGCTCCTCTCCTCAATGAAATAATGAACACTTCGACTACTGAGCTTTTTTTCAGAAGGAGACGTAACAGTGGTAAAAGATTTATTATCAGAAGTAACAATTTGAATCATTCCATGGATAGGTATATATGCACGAAGAAGTGTTTCCTCTGAAATGGTTCCTAAAGAATCATTTATTCCATTAGCAATTTTCTCCGCCTCTGCCTGTGCCTGCTCCATTTCGCTATCCAGAATCAAATTGCTAAACACAAAGTAGATTGAGATATTGGAGAGGATAAATAAACAGAAAAACAAAAAAGCTGTTGATAAATTAATCTTGTTGCGAAGTCTCATTTCTCCTCCCTCAACACATATCCAACTCCTCGAACGGTATGAATAAGTGGTTCATGATTCTCTATATCAATTTTCTTTCGGATATACCGAATATAGACGTCAACAACATTCGTATCGCCATAATAATCATACCCCCATACCGATTCAATGATCTGGACTCGATTTAACACTTGGCGTTTATTCTTCAACAAATAGACGAGCAAATCAAATTCTCTGGGTGTCAGTTCAATACTTTCATTCCCTCTTTTTACTTCTCTTGTTTTTTCATCCAAGCTTAAATCAGCTAGTTGAAGAGTAATCGATGCTTCATCTTGTTCGTTTGTAAGTGAAGGCTTCATCCTTAAAGCAGCTCTAATTCTCGCAAGTAATTCCTCAATTTGAAATGGTTTGGTGATATAGTCATTTGCCCCTAAATCAAGTCCAGATACTTTATCTTCGACGGAGCCTTTCGCCGTTAATAAAATAACAGGGGTGCTCACGTCATGAGCACGTATGCGGCGAAGTAATTCAATTCCACTTATGCCAGGTAGCATTACATCAAGAAGGATCAAGTCCCACTTTTGACTACGATATCGTTCAAGAGCTTGTATGCCATCCATCGCTTTCCCTACTTCATACCCCTCATATTCAAGCTCAATCTCTAATAATCGTAAGATTTTCTCCTCATCTTCTACCACTAATATTGAATTGGTTGTCAATTCGCATCCCCCTCAGTATTCAAATCGGAAAATCTTATGACTGCAGTGGTTCATTTAATAAAATCCGAAGTTTCCTTCTCACTATTTTCCTTGATGCATTTCGTGGAATCTCCGAAATAAAATGGATTTCTTTTGGGATCTTATATTTAGCAAGTTTTTCTATACAATAAGCAACAATTCCTTCTTCTGTAATCGAATTATTTTTTACAATAAAGGCTACAGGAATTTCTCCCCAGTGCTCATCCTTTCTCCCAATAACACCTGATTCACGAATGCAAGGATGAGAATTCAGTACTCCTTCAATTTCGGCGGGATAGATATTTTCTCCTCCCGAAATAATTAAATCGGATCGTCTATCTAGTACAAACAAGAAACCTTCTTCATCAAGATAACCCATATCCCCTGTATGTAGCCAGCCATCTTGGATCTCTCCAGATTGGTTTAAATAGCCTGAAGTTACATTGGGTCCCTTGACAACGATTTCACCAGGTTCATTGGGCGTTGCCTCTTGCTTTCTGGCCTGAATGATTTTTAATTGAGAAGGAAAAAGAGGTTTACCCGCCGAACCAAGTTTTCTCAAACTATCTTCGGGTGACAAGGTAACAATCTGTGAGGAGGTTTCCGTCATTCCGTATGTTTGAAAAACTGGAATTTCTTTTGAAACACATTCCTCTAATAACGGAAGGGCTGCTGGCCCACCACCGAGCAACATACATCGAAAGTATTCAGGCAATTTACGATCATGTAATTGTTCAAGCATTCGAGTGAGTGTTGTACTAACCACTGACATGATTGTCACATGCTCATGTTGAATGTCTGCTAGAGCCAATTTTTCATCGAACCTCTCATGTAGAACCATTTTCATTCCATATAGAATACTTTTCATTAAAATTGAATAACCGCTAATATGAAATAGAGGAACCATGCAAAGCCAACAATCATCATCATGCAACCCAAGGTTCAGAGCAGAGCCTGTTGCACTCCACCAGTGATTACCATATGTTTGAATGACCCCTTTTGGGTGGCCAGTTGTTCCAGAAGTATACATGATCGTACAAATTTCATCTAAATCAATTTCTTCCAAAATTAGGGGCTCTTCAATTGGAGTATCCTCTAGCGGTTCTTTCAATAAAATTGGTAAGTCTCTCAGGCTACTTTTAATTTTTTCGGTCTTCTCTTGAAAAAATTCCTCACTTATCAGAAAAACAGCCTTTGAATCTTTAAGCTGCCAAACAATCTCTTCTGCTGTTAAGCGATTATTTAAAATGACCGCTCGAACACCTAGTAATTGAAGTGCCAGTATCATGACTGCAGAATCAAGATGATTTCGTAGCAAGAGTGCAGTAAACTGTCCTTTCTTAACTCCACGAGAAGTTAGTTTACCAGCAACTGAATAGGCCTTATCATATAATTCCGCAAAAGTAGTTTGTTGACCGTTAAAAATAATCGCAGGTCGGTTTGGTGTTAAAAAAGCACGTTTTTTGAGCCAATTTGGCATCATTTGCATTTGTTTATCCTCACCTTTCTAGAAGTCTTGATTGTTTGTATAGATTTAATGGTCAGTTTTATATAGAAAAATCTGTCGTGATGGATTATTCGCATGCGGGCTGTCTTTGTCCGAATTCAACCCTATTCACAGTCTAGCACTAAACGGTCTGTCCTTGTCCGAATTCAGCCTTATTCCAACAAGATTAGCACATGACACTTTGTCCAAGTTCAGGCTTTGCCCGAACGGGAATAATTTAATAGTGAATTTGTACTAGCTGTCAAGTTGGCTTATTTTTGGCACAATGTTATTGCTTTCTTATGTTACTTTAAATAGGAAGTTTTAAACAATTGATGTAATATTAAAGACCAAATCATATGCGATTTGGTCTACTAATTAAGGAAATCTAGGGAATTTATCGAAATCTGGATCTCGTTTTTCCTTGAATGAGTCGCGACCTTCTTTTGCTTCTTCAGTTGTATAATATAATAAGGTTGCGTCCCCAGCTAATTGCTGAATTCCGGCTAATCCATCTGAATCCGCATTAAAGGCAGCCTTTAAGAAACGGAGGGCCATAGGGCTTTTCCCAAGAATCTCTTCACACCATTTAATCGTTTCTTCTTCCACTTGTTCAAGCGGAACGACCGTATTGACTAAGCCCATATCCATTGCTTCCTGAGCATTGTACTGACGGCAAAGGAACCAAATTTCACGAGCCTTTTTATGGCCGACAATTCTTGCCAAATAGCCTGCACCATAACCACCATCAAAGCTACCAACTTTTGGACCTGTTTGACCAAAAATTGCATTATCAGCAGCAATGGTTAAGGTCACACACGATATGTAATACATGCCCACCACCAATGGCATAACCTTTTACCATAGCAATGACTGGTTTCGGAATTACACGAATTAACCGTTGTAGATCAAGTACATTTAAACGAGGAATTTGATCTTCACCTACGTATCCACCATTTCCTCGAACGCTTTGGTCTCCTCCAGAACAAAATGCTAAATCTCCAGCACCTGTTAAAACGATGACCCCCACCTTTGCATCATCACGCGCATAGGCAAAAGCGTCCATCAATTCCATCACCGTTTTCGGACGAAAAGCATTACGCACTTCAGGTCGATTAATGGTAATCTTTGCAATCCCATTGTAAGTTTCATATAAAATATCTTCATACTGACGTCCCGCAATCCATTCTACTGTCATGATATAAATTCCTCCTTCATTTAAAATCATTTAGAACATTTTAAAAATTCTTCAAAAACCCACTTACTATTGTACCAAATTTTTCTGGCTCTTCCACATGAATTGCATGTCCACACCCGTCAACTTTTACCCATTCGACATTTTTGATTTCTTTTACCATTTCTTCAGCGATTAAACAAAACTTTTGATCAAGAACACCTGTAACTAAAAGGGTATCCGCTTCAAGCTTATGTAAATGTGACCACCAGGAAGGCTGAGCACCCGTCCCCATACCGATTAAACTATTGCAAAGTCCTATAACCGAATTTTGAAGACGTTGTTCTCTAATTTCTTCTTGCTTATGTATAGGAAGACTCCTTTGTGAAGAAAATAGCGGGATATTCTCCCAATACTCAACAAACTGTTCGATTCCGTTTTTCTGAATCAAATCACATAATTTCCTATCTTGCATCCTACGGTTTGCTCTTTCCTGTTCAGTTATTAAACCAGGAGATGAACTCTCCAAAACCAGTTTACGAACGAAAAGTGGATATTGAATGGCAAAGCTTAATGCAAGTCTTCCACCCATAGAGTACCCTAATATGTCTGTTTTTTCAATTTTAAGAAGTTCTAAAATTTGTTTCATATCTTTCGCTACGGACAGTATTTCGTACCGTTTGAAATCCTTAGGGGAATCTGATTGTCCATGACCTAAAATATCGATCACAATAACCTTTCTATTTTTTCCCCATTCTTTAAAAAATGGATTCCAGGTTTTTGAATCACCTGTAAATCCATGCAGTAAAACAAGCGGAAATCCTTCACCTTCCATGTCAACATGATAAGTATTGCCATTAATAGCGAGATTCATCAATATTCGCCTTCTAATAAAGAATTTATTTCCTGGGAAACAAAATTCCACAAATTATGATGTTCTTTTACATTTTTTTCACGATTTGTCACTATTTCAATGACTCGAAGGCCTACGCTCATTCGATCCTGAAGAATTGTAGTAGAAAAATTTTCCCAATTTGAAATAGAAGTAAAACGACCACCATACATTTCAACCGCCTTACTGAAATCCAAATCCAAAGGAGTACCAAATAACTTTTCAAAATGATTGGGATGAGAAGCTTGCGGAAGAAAGGAAAAAATCCCTCCACCATTATTATTGATTAAAAGAATTGTAATATTGAGTTCTTGGAGCTTAGCAGCAATTAAACCATTCAAATCATGGAAGAAAGTTAAATCTCCCACAATGAGATAGAATGGTTGTTTAATCGTTGCTGCTCCTAACGCAGTGGATATGGTGCCATCAATTCCATTGGCTCCTCGATTTGCCATTACGTGTATCCGTTTCTGATTAAAATGGAAGAAAGAATCTAAATCACGAATCGGCATACTGTTCCCTACAAAAACAGTCGCATCTTCTGGAAGCAGCTCTTCTAATTGATAAAATAGCTTTCCTTCGCTTAGATCTTCTGTTTCATTGACAACAGTAAGGATTTCTTTTGTTGCCCTGTTTAACTTTTTCCATTGATTACTATAATGAGAATCAACTGCTGGGGCTACTCTCTTCACTAATTCCTCACAAAAAATACTTTCATCACAATATACCATTTCGGTTGATAACATGGCTGGATCTCGCCAACCCACTCCACCATCTACAACGATTTGTCTTGTTGCAAGATTCTCTTTTAAAAAGAGGGTTAATACTTTAGAAACTAGGCATAGCTCCAAACCGAATAATGATGTCCGGCTGTAATTTCTTTTTAGCCTCTTCATTTCGTAAAAATGTACCATATGTATCAATAATCATATCTCCACTATGATCACCACTTCGTAATTGCGAAAGTGGATCCGCTAAAATTGGAAAATGTAATTTCTCTGCTAGTCGCCACAACTTGTTTGAAAAATCCTGATCATCTATTTGACCACAAACAATGATCCCCTTCTGGGTAGAATGCAAAAGTTCAGCATACATGTCAAATTCATCAGCCTTTAACGACATGGTTGCTTGTTGAATCTGAACATATCCCTCCATTCGTTCCTTTTGTTGAAATAACTGTTCATTATCTAGCAACGGAATAAGTGGTTCCCGTAAAGGGAAATTCAAATGCACGGGTCCTGCAGGTGCTTGAATAGAAGTTGCAACTGCCCGTGCACACACGGTTCGAGCATAACGAATCATTTCATCGGAATGTTCTGGAGGAGCCATTTCAACAAACCATTTGACATGATTTCCATATAAATGAATTTGATCAATCGTTTGTGGTGCCCCCACATCCCTTAGTTCATGCGGACGATCTGCAGTCAATACAACTAATGGAACCCTTGAAATCTTAGCCTCCGCTATGGCTGGAAAATAATTAGCAGCAGCCGTACCTGATGTACATAAAAGGACCGTAGGCTTTTTAGAAGCTTTGGAAATTCCTAGGGCAAAAAAAGCAGCTGATCTTTCATCGACATGAATATGAAGACGAAGATCAGGATGTTCTGCCATCACCATCGCAATTGGTGTTGAGCGAGAACCTGGGCTTACTACGACATCCTTTACACCCGTTTGTACGAGTTCGGATACAAACGCTGCTATATAAAGAGTTAATGCTTGCTGATGATTCATGATTTTAAGCCTCCCAGAGCTGAAAGCATCGGTGTAAATTTTATATTGGTTTCTTGATATTCCATTTCTGCAATAGAATCTTCAACGACCCCGCAACCAGCAAAAATAGAGACTTCATCTCCTTGAATGAAACCAGAACGAATGGCAACAGCAAATTCCCCATTGCCTTGATAATCAACCCATCCAATTGGGCCACCATATAAGACCACGATCTAAATCTTCAACTTCTCTAATTTTCTCAATCGCTAAATTCTTCGGGAGACCACCAAGAGCAGGGGTTGGATGAAGTTTTTCTACTAGAGTGAGAAGTGAAGTATCTTGATTTCACTTTACCATTTACAGGTGTATATAAATGTTGGATATTCTTTAATTTTAAGAGACTAAGGTTGTTTTGGAATGTTCACTTCTGAACAAGAATCTTCCATTGCTGCTTTAATCATATCGACGACAAATTGATGTTCCATTAAATTCTTATCGTCCGTTAATAAAGTCTTTCCAAGTAGCTCATCTTCTACATCGTTTTTCCCTCTTGCAATAGAGCCTGCTAAACAAGCTGAATACACTTGGTCATTCTCCTTTTTCATTAAGCGCTCAGGTGTGGCACCTATAAAGCAATCCCCATGTGATTCAAACGCAAATACATAGCTATCATTCTGTTCCTTCAGCAAGGTACTAAGCACTTGCTCAACTTGTATATTGTCATCAAACAGCAGTCTTAATTCTCTTGCAAGTACTACCTTTTTAAGTGGGCCCTCTGTTAGATCGTGCACCACTCTATTCACAGTTTGTTTCCACTCATCTGGTTTAACTTCCATTTGCTTTAGGAGTGAAGCCTGATTGAATTCTACTTGTTTTTCTGCTTGATGCAAGTAATTCTTCCCGCTCATTTTCCACCATACTATAAAGCGATATATCATCTTGTTGACTACAAATAACGTTCGTTGTTAAATATGCCTGTCCATTAAATAAACTTAGCATAAACTTTGGTATATAGAATAAGGAAGTAGCAAAATTGGACCAAAGATTTGTCTTTTCTTTTAAAGGGTCAAACGAAAAACCACCAAAGGCCGTTGGACCTGTCCCCTGTATTTGTGCATAATCTATAATAATTGCTTGATCTATAAAGCGTTTCCACTCTTTTTCTACATGAAAAAAGCGGTCAGCTGCCTGATCCGATTCGATTCTTTTACATATTCCTAAACCAATCATATATTTTTCCTCTGAAGGGTGTTTCCAAAAAAATCGTTCCTTCACATTGTTTTTTGTTCCTAGTGCAAAAAAAGAAAGTGGCGTGATGGTATCTATTTTCTGAACTTCACTCACTAATATGGAGGTAGAACTTTTTTTCGCCTTCTCTATTGCTTTCAGGATCCCTTCTTTTAGTTCCGTCTGTTGAATGGTAACCAAAAAAACCCCTCCAATAATAGTCGTTCTAATGTTGATATCATTATACCTTTTGTGGACTTCATTATCATATCATATTAACTTTCAGATGACTATTATCCAGGATTTTCATTGATCAGAACGATTGAATTTAAATCGAAATACTTGAAATAAACGATAACTTCAAACATAAGAATATAAGATACGTTCTGTTCTAGTTTCCATGTTTTTCTTTTTGATCCCCTATGAAAAAATATGAGATAATATAAAAATATGAAAAGAGAAACATGACACATGATCCTGTTCAAAATTACGAAATGAATAATAGGTCAAAGTTATTGACACATACTGAATCTTTACCTAAACTTAAAATTGTAACGAATTGTTCAAACTTACGATTATTCTGAAAATTATTCTCTTAATCTACTACGTAAATTAAGAATTAAACAAGATTTAGGGGGAGTTTTATATGGAGACACAAATAGAGATAGAATCCTCTCCAGTGTACAATAAAAAGGACTGGAAAGTATGGTGGAGATTAACAAGGCCTCATACCTTAACGGCAGCATTTGTCCCTGTAACATTAGGAACCGTACTTTCAATGAGTACTTATTCCAAATTCGATCTTAGCCTTTTTATTACTATGCTCATAGCAAGTATTTTGATTCAAATCGCGACAAACTTATTCAATGAATATTATGATTATAAAAGAGGTTTGGATAACGCGGAATCAGTTGGAATTGGTGGAGGAATTGTTCGCGATGGTCTCAAGCCGAAAACGATCATGCAATTGGCTCTTGGATTATATGGGATTTCTCTTTTAATTGGCATATATATCTGTATGAATAGCAGTTGGTGGTTAGCAGTCATTGGATTAGTTTGCATGCTGATGGGCTATTTATACACAGGAGGTCCACTTCCGATTTCCTATACTCCATTCGGTGAACTCGCTTCCGGTCTTTTGATGGGAATGGGCATTGTCTTAATTTCATTTTTCATTCAAACAGGTACGGTGACAATGGAAAGTGTTCTCATTTCAACTCCGATTATGATTTTAGTCGGATCCATTAATTTGTCGAATAATATTCGTGATTTAGAAGGAGATAAAAAAGGTGGACGTAAAACACTTGCCGTCCTTTTTGGTAAAAAGAATGCCGTTATCTTTTTGGCTTCCATGTTTACTCTTTCATATATTTGGGTCTTTGCTCTAATTAGTTTTGGAATTATTTCCCCTTGGATCGCACTTGTTGTTCTAAGCCTTCCAAAAGCAATTTCAGCGATTAAAGGATTTGTTAATAATAGTGTACCGCTACAAATGATGCCGGCAATGAAAGCTACTTCACAAACGAATACTTTCTTTGGTCTCTTATTATCATTTGGAATCTTCCTTGGCTATTTTATTTAACTCCATTGATGTAAAAAACTTCTGCATTTTGCAGAAGTTTTTTTATTTTACTCTAGATCATGATTCTTTCGTTATGTTTTATCAATTATCGTTCATACTAAGATCATAGAACAAAGATCATGAAAACGGGGGATCAATTATGTTATCTATGGAACAGCTAAGGTCTTTAAAACAACTTTTATTGGATCAGCAAAAAGAATATGATGATCAGCTAGAGAACTTTAAAATGGGTACCCTTGAGGACTCAAGCCAGCGTGGTTCAGTAGGTGAGCTTTCTGCATATGACAACCATCCAGCAGACATGGGAACGGAATTGTATGAAAGAGAAAAAGATTTTGCATTGGAAGAGCACGCCGATTCTGAATTAAATAAAGTAAATGAAGCATTACAAGTCATGGAAGAAGGAAATTATGGACAATGCAAAGTATGTGGAACAGATATACCTTACGAACGTCTTGAAATTATTCCTTCAACATTGTATTGCGTAGAACATAGTCCTGAACAAATGCTCCCCACGGACCGACCCGTTGAGGAAGATTTACTTGAACCTGCTCATGGTAACCATTTTCAACATCATCAATTCCGTGAATTCGCTGATAATGAAGACAGTTTTCAGGAAGTGGCTCGATTTGGTACGTCCGAAACGCCTTCAGATTTAAAAGGGGACTACGAGGACTATGGCAGCCTCTACAACGAGGGTCATGATGATGAAGGTTTTACGGAAGACTTTGAAACATTTGTTGCAACCGATATTACTGGAAAAGACACGCTTATCTACCCATCAAAAAAACATGAAGAATATGAAGACATGCTAGATGATGAAGGGATAGAAGCTCCATTTGGTGATGTCCCTTACCACTATACAGACGGATATGTGGATGATGTGAAGGATGATAAATAATCCTAGATTTGTAATTTTTTACCTAAATAACAACAAGAAAGGGACCCTATACATTCAGGTCTCCTTCTCGTTTATTAACCTTTTGAAGGAATGACACTCGGGTTGATCTTCCAAATTTCATTCGAGTATTCCTTAATGGTCCGATCACTTGAGAAATATCCGGATTGGGCAATGTTGGTTAGACTCATTTTTAACCATTGATCACGTTTTTCATAGATTCTTCCTACTTCTTTTTGAACATTGACATACGAATCAAAATCTCGCAGAACAAAATACTGATCATTTTGCATGAGAAGTGAATCATAAATAGCTTCAAACTCGTCATCCTCATCTGGGAAGAAACCATTCGTCAACTGTTCAATCACTTTGCGAATCCTTTTATCAAAATGAAAGTACTCAATCGAACGGTAGCCCTCATAGTTAAGGACTTCCCCAGCATTGAGACCAAAAATGAAAATATTGTCGTCTCCTACACGATCTTTAATTTCAATATTTGCTCCGTCCAATGTACCGACAGTTAGAGCTCCATTCATCATAAACTTCATATTCCCTGTTCCTGACGCTTCTTTACTAGCTGTAGAAATTTGTTCACTTACATCTGAAGCTGGAAAAATTTTCTCTGCTAAAGATACTCGATAGTTTTCAAGGAAAATTACCTTTAATCGATCCTTTACCTCGGGGTCCTTATTTACCTTCTCTGCAACGGTATTGATCAATTTAATAATTTTCTTTGCATAATAATACCCTGGAGAAGCCTTCGCACCAAAAATAAACGTGCGAGGAGGAAATAAAAACTGTGGGTCTTCTTTCATTCGATTATAAATGTGCATGATATGCAATACATTTAAAAGCTGACGTTTATACGCATGTAATCGTTTAACTTGTACATCAAAGATACTTGAAGGATCAATGACAATCCCCGTTTGCGCTTGTATATGCTGGGCCAGCTTTTGTTTATTTCTCTGTTTGATCCTGTCTAATTGAATAAGGAAAGCAGAATCATCTCGATAATCAAGGAGTTGACTAAGATTTTCAGGTTGGCGCACCCATGAAGGACCAATGGCTTCTGTTATAAGATTTGCAAGCTCTGGGTTTGATTTCAACAGCCATCTGCGATGTGTAATCCCATTTGTCTTATTATTGAATTTATATGGAAAAACCTGGTAAAAATCATTCATCTCACGTTTTTTTAAAATTTCAGTATGAATCTCAGCCACTCCGTTTACACTGAAACTTCCTACTAATGCAAGATGAGCCATTTTTACTTGATCATGAGCAATGATCGCCATCCGTTCAATTCGTTCCCAATCGCCTGGATATTGATTCCACAATTTGCGGCAAAAACGTTCATTGATTTCATTGACAATCATATAAATTCGCGGTAATAACGGTTGGAAAATACGAATGGGCCACTTCTCTAACGCTTCAGACAGCGTTGTATGATTTGTATATGAAATGGTATGTGTTGTAATTTCCCATGCCTCATCCCAGCCAATGCCACCAACATCCATTAAGATTCGCATCAATTCAGGAATCGCCAAAACCGGATGCGTATCGTTAATATGGATACTTATCTGACGGTGGAAATCATGTAAATCCTCATGGTTTTTTAAATAGGTTCTTACAATGGAACTTAAACTCGCTGACACCAAAAAGTACTGCTGTTTCAAACGAAGAATTTTCCCTTCATCATGTGTATCATCCGGGTATAAAAATTCTGAGACACTCTCCGTTTCCCGCTTATACTTTAAAACATTCTTATGAACAGGAAAAGGAGACGGTTCTGCATTCCAAAGTCTTAGAGTATTTACCGTCTTATTGTGATAACCGACCACAGGAACATCATAGGGAACAGCCATAATGGTTTGGGCATCAACATGGCGAAAAACAAGACAATCATCTTCCATTTTGGTCTCTACCTTCCCCCAAAATGGAACCTCAATTGCTAAATCTGCCTTTCTGATTTCCCATACTTGTCCATGACGAAGCCAAAGTTCCGGAAGTTCTACTTGATAGCCCTCAATAATTTTTTGTTCAAACAGTCCATGCTTGTATCGAATGCCGCAGCCATGTCCAGGAAGATCCAAAGAAGCAAGCGAGTCTAGAAAACAAGCAGCTAATCGACCTAGTCCTCCATTTCCAAGTCCTGCATCGGTTTCAATCTCTTCAATATCGGCAAGGTCGATTCCTAAATCTTTCAACCCATCTCTCAACAACTTCTTCAAGACCTAAGTTCAATAAATTATGTCTCAACAACCGACCAAGTAAAAATTCAATCGACAAGTAATAGACTTGTCTTTTCTGATTAGACCGATAACGTTCATTGGTTTGAATCCAATCTTTGCTGGCATATTCACGAATCATATGTCCCAAAGTGTCGAATTGATCTCCATTCGTACTTTCATCAAAGCTTTTTCCACACATCATTTCAAGTCTCATTAAGAAATGCTTTTTAAACTCCTCTTTATTTGAGAACATAAACATCACTCCTTGAGACAAGTCCAGAATAAAGTTGATTATACTTAAAGGCAGATTGTGCCCAACTATATTTCATTTCCATTGCCGAGATGATTAACTGATCCCAAATTTCTTGATCCTGGTAAAAGTAAATCGCTCTTCTAATTGTGTACAACATGTCATGCGCATTAAACTTTGTAAAACTAAAGCCATTCCCCTCACCTGAAAATTCATTATAGGGTTGAACGGTATCATTCAGTCCACCTGTTTCACGAACGATGGGAACCGTACCATATTTTAGGGCAATTAATTGTCCAAGTCCACAAGGTTCAAACTTGGAAGGCATCAGGAATAGATCTGCCCCGGCATAAAGCTGATGGGCAAGATCTTCATTAAAACCGATATAAGCCTTAAACTTTTCTCCGTACATGCCCTCCATTTCACGGAAAAACTGTTCAAACTCAGGATCTCCAGTTCCTAAAACGATCATTTGAATATTTTCTGATACAATCTCATGAAATACAGCTTCAACCAGTTCTAATCCCTTCTGTTTTGTGAGACGAGTAATCATAGCAATTAAAGGGACATCTGACTGAGGTAATCCAAATTTCTGCTGAATAGATCGCTTATTCTCTTCTTTATCATGGATGGTAGCTGTACTAGTAATTTTTCACCAAATTCAGATCTGTCTCTGGATTATAAATGTCTTCATCAATTCCATTTAAAATACCACTTAAATCCTCATTTCTCTTAACCAGTACTCCATTTAATTTTTCACCAAAATAATCCGTTTGAATTTCCTTCAAGTATGTAGGACTAACGGTGGTAATCTTATCTGCTGCGACAAGGGCACCTTTCATGAAGTTGATATTCCCATAGAATTCAAGCTCTTCCATATTGAAATATCGATCATCTAAATTTAGAAGATCGTTTAACGCTTCCTTTGGCATGATGCCTTGAAATTGTAGATTATGAATCGTAAATACAGACTTAATCTCGGCATACTCCTTAATCATCTGGTATTTCTTTTTTAGCAGAAAAGGAATCATTCCTGTATGCCAATCATGACAATGAATAACATCTGGGTAAAACTGAATCTGCGCTAGTCCTTGTAAAACCGCATGATTAAAGAAAGCAAATCTTTCTCCATCATCAAAATATCCGTAAAGATGATCCCTTTTAAAATATTGCTCATTGTCTACAAAATAAAAAGTAATGCCATTATAGGATAATTCCTCAATCCCACAATACTGATTCCGCCATCCAACTTGAACAGTAAATTCTGCTACTCTTTTCATTTCTTGTTTAAACTCTTCTGAAATCGAACCGTATTTTGGCATAATAACACGTACATCCGTACCAAGTCTTTTAAGCTCTTTAGGCAGGGAACCTGCCACATCCGCAAGTCCCCCTGATTTTATAAATGGAACACATTCACTAACTGTAAATAAAACTTTCACGAGATCAACTCTCCCTGCACTGTACCCTTACGAATGACAAGTGGAATTTGGCTGGTACCCTTCATTACGGTACCCTTTTCTATTTTCACATCTTTATCAAGAATAGCAGAATCTATTATACAATTATCTCCAATAGTGCATTTTTGCATAATGATACTGTTTTTAATCACTGCCCCTTTACCGATTCGAACTCCACGAGAAATGATACTATTTTCAATCGTTCCGTCAATGATACAACCATTCGCAACCATGGCATGCTTAATCGAAGAAGATTTTAAATATCGTGTGGGTGGTTCATCCTTTACTTTTGTATATATGGGTTGATGATCGATAAATAGTTTGTTCCATTCAGATGGATTCAATAATTTCATACTTTCTGCGTAGAACGACTCGATTGAATCAATGGTAGATATATATCCCGTATACTCATAATGACAATGTGTTAAAGACTGCTTACCCTTCACAACATCCTTCATACATGTATACCCCGTTTGCTCCCTTGTCTCAATTAATTCAATTAATAAACTGGTCTTGATTAAATACATATCTAGTGAATGTCCATTTTGACATATTTCAGTAATGTCACATCCCATTGCCAAATGTCGATCAAGTACTGGCTGGAAATCCATATTAAAGATCGTAAAGCAATTCGCAATAATTGCATATTTTTGTGTGCTTTTATTGAAATAATCTATATTTGCTGCAAAATGTGTAAATGATCCATTCTCTGTACCTGGCACATCTAAATGAGGAGTTGGGAAAAAGAATAATCCATCTTTCTTTCGACTCAAATTCCAATTTTTCCCTGATTCCAAATGATCTAGCAGTGAACGATATTGGTATTTCGGAAAAAGGGCTACGCTTTTGATTCCAGAGTTAACCATGGAAGATAATACAAAATCGATCAATCGATAACGTCCAGCAAATGGAACTGCAGCTAATGAGCGATGTGCGGTCAACTCCATTAAATGATCATAATTAGTCGTTGCGTCAATAACACCCAATAATTTCTTATTCATCTGTACGTCTCCCCGGTATTATAATAAAATTCTTATCTCGATCATTCATGCCCTCTTAGCCAACATTTCTTCCGTTACTAATACTATTTCGTCTTGACCTGGATCACATTTAATAACAGTATTGTCTGGAATAGTCAAATGTGAGGGAACAATAGCCTTTTCAATCAATACATTTTCACCAATAATGGCATCTGGCATGATTACAGATTCCCTAATCATTGCCCCTTTTTTAACTGTAACACCCTGAAATAATACTGATTTATTAACAAATCCCTCAATTGTGCACCCTTCATTGACTAAAGACTCCGTCACTTCAGCTTCAGATGAAATATATTGTGGTCGTTGATTCGGATTAACAGAATAGATTCTCCAGTTATAATCAAATAAATCGAGCTCACAATTCTCATCTAGTAGATCCATATTCGCTTCCCATAAGCTTTTTACCGTTCCAACATCCTTCCAGTAGCCTTTAAATGGATAAGCAAATAGTTTTTTTTCATCATGGAGAAGCTTAGGAATAATATCTTTACCGAAATCATGTGAGGATTGTGGATTTTCAGCATCCTCTAACAGATATTCCCTTAATATCGTCCATTTAAAAATATAGATACCCATTGAAGCTAGATTACTTTTAGGTTCATCTGGTTTCTCAACAAACTCAGTCACACCCATTTCTTCATTTGTGTTCATAATACCGAATCTACTTGCTTCATCCCATGGTACTTCAATAACTGAAATGGTCGCATCAGCACACTTTTCAATATGGTACTCAAGCATTTCTTCATAATTCATTTTGTATATATGATCACCTGATAAAATGAGGACGTATTCTGGATTATATTGCTCTAAATAATTTAAATTTTGATAAACAGCACTTGCCGTTCCCGTGTACCATTTCACCTCTGACGATGCTGTATAAGGAGGAAGTACGGTAACCCCTCCATTGATTCGATCCAAATCCCAAGCACTGCCAATTCCAATATAAGAGTTTAAAACGAGAGGTTGATATTGTGTTAATACACCAACGGTATCAATTCCAGAGTTTGTGCAGTTACTTAATGTAAAATCGATAATTCTATATTTCCCTCCAAATGGAACTGCAGGTTTTGCCAAGTCCTTCGTTAAAGAATGTAACCTACTTCCTTTTCCCCCTGCCAAAAGCATCGCTATACATTTTTTCTTTATCATTGTCCTTCCTCTCCTTTCGATGTTTTATCGGTCTTATTACTGATATCCCATAAGGAGGTATTGATAACTTAATAGAACAAGGTCTCCCATGAAATGGTTGATCGATTGTAACTATTGCTTTCTTATTAACAACTCCTGAGCCACCAAAACTCTCTGCATCTGAATTCAAAATTTCTCGATAGGAACCTTCAAGGGGCATGCCTACTAAATAATTATGATAGACAACCGGTGTAAAGTTACACACAAATACAAGCAAATCATTCTCGCTACTTCCTCTTCTAATAAAAGAAAAAATCGATTGTTCAGAATTATTAACATCAATCCATTCAAATCCATCATGACGATGGTCCAATTCATACAATGGTTTTGACCTTTTATAAATTTTAAGTAATTCTTTAATATATGCAAAAATTTTCTGATGCATGTCATAACCAAGCAGTTGCCAATCTAATTGTTCTTTATCTTTCCATTCTGAAAATTGACCAAGTTCACATCCCATGAATAATAATTTTTTACCAGGATGCCCGATCATATAACCTAGTAATAACCTTAACTGTGCAAACTTTTGCCAGTAATCCCCTGGCATTTTATTTAAAAGAGATTTTTTCCCATGGACTACTTCATCATGTGAAAAAGGAAGAACAAAATTTTCATTGAAAGCATATAGCAAGGAGAAAGTCATTTTATCGTGAGCAGTTCTTCGATTTTCTGGCGCTGTCTCCATATACGATAAGACATCATTCATCCAACCCATATTCCATTTATAATTAAATCCTAAACCATCATATTTAACGGGTTGAGTTACTTTTGGCCAATCTGTGGAATCTTCTGCAATCATAAGAATGGTAGGATCATATTGAAAAACAGCAGAATTCAGCTTTTTTAAAAACAGAACTCCATCCTGGTTTTCCACTTTACCCTTTTGATTAGGCCAATAAATCAAGTTGGCTACAGCATCCAATCTAAAACCATCTATATGAAAATATTGTATCCAATAAAGTGCGTTTGAGATGAGAAAGCTTTGCACTTCATTTCTCTTTAGATTAAAATTGGCAGTTCCCCAAACTGGATTTTCTCGATCCCCTTCATTTGGGTAATCATATAAATATGAACCGTCAAATTTGTATAACCCATGTGAATCTTTGCAAAAATGTCCGGGAACCCAATCAAGGATGACACCCAAGCCTTGTTTATGGCATTCATTGATAAAAAACATAAAATCATGGGGGGTTCCATGTCTACTAGTGGGTGAAAAATAACCTGTACCCTGATAACCCCAAGAAATATCAAGTGGATGCTCTACGATTGGTAATAGTTCAATATGTGTAAACCCTAAATTCAGTACATAAGGAATCAATTCTGCTGCAAGTTCTTTGTAGGATAATAAACTCCCATCTTCTTTTAATTTCCATGATCCAATATGAACTTCATAAATGGCAACTGGGTCTTCAAGAATATTTCGTTTTGATTTTCTATGTAACCAACTTTTATCTTCCCATTCAAATCCTTCTATTGAATAAACAATAGAAGCTGTATGTGGTCTTACTTCTGAATAATTAGCATATGGGTCCGCTTTAAGGATTTTTCCCCCATCTGCTGTAATCATTTCATATTTATATAGGGCACCTTCTAAATTTTCATTAAGTACAATCGTCCATATCCCCTCATTATTTATTTTACTTAAAGGGTAATCTGCCCCATTCCAATTGTTAAAACTCCCCACTAACCTTATTTCTTTAGCATTTGGAGCCCATACGGAAAAGGTCGTGCATGTTTTGTCTCCTTGTTCAATAATATGGGACCCTAGCAATTTATTACTTTCATATAGGTTTCCCTCATGAAAGAGGTGAAGCTGGTAGTCAGATGGCAATAATGTCGTCGTTACATTCAATTTTCTCCCACCTATACTAAAATAATTTATATCTTTGATCTTCTTATCCATTATATATTCGAGTTCTGAAATCAGAATCCTTGCAAGGTATTATAAACTTATGAAAAATTAATTAATTTGTAACAAATGATCGTAGTGGAGAACAACATGATTGTATCGTTTTGTATATGAGTATATTTTTTTGAAAATACTAAATAGATTGAAAACTAAAGTTAAATAAATTCAGTGATTAAAATATATGAGAGGAAAAGGCAGGATTTGAAAGGTTTGTCTTTATTTATCAATTTGAAGATATATTTTGATTATAGCATTAAAAATGGTCAAAAAAAAAGATATTGACAAATTGTCAATATCTTTTTTATGACCCCTACGGGATTCGAACCCGTGTTACCGCCGTGAAAGGGCGGTGTCTTAACCGCTTGACCAAGGGGCCAAACTGGCGGAGAAGGAGGGATTTGAACCCTCGCACCGCTTACGCGATCTACACCCTTAGCAGGGGCGCCTCTTCAGCCACTTGAGTACTTCCCCATTTGGCTCCGCAGGTAGGACTCGAACCTACGACCGATCGGTTAACAGCCGATTGCTCTACCACTGAGCTACTGCGGAATAATACTAATATTCGAAAAATGGTGGGCCTAAATGGACTCGAACCATCGACCTCACGCTTATCAGGCGTGCGCTCTAACCAGCTGAGCTATAGGCCCATTAAATTTTGGAGCGGGTGAAGAGAATCGAACTCTCATCATCAGCTTGGAAGGCTGAGGTTTTACCACTAAACTACACCCGCAAATATTAAATAAATAAAGGGGCGACTGATGGGAATTGAACCCACGAATGCCGGAATCACAATCCGGTGCGTTAACCACTTCGCCACAACCGCCATAGCAATAAGTGTATTACTTTGTAGAAATAAATGGTGGCTCAGGACGGAATCGAACCGCCGACACATGGATTTTCAGTCCTTTGCTCTACCGACTGAGCTACTGAGCCATAATATGAACCATTTTCATTATTAAAAATGGCGGTCCGGACGGGACTCGAACCCGCGACCTCCTGCGTGACAGGCAGGCATTCTAACCAACTGAACTACCGGACCATATTGCGGGGACAGGATTTGAACCTGCGACCTTCGGGTTATGAGCCCGACGAGCTACCGGACTGCTCTACCCCGCGACAATAGAAATATTAAAAATGGAGGAGGAAGAGGGATTCGAACCCCCGCGCGGTTTGACCCGCCTGTCGGTTTTCAAGACCGATCCCTTCAGCCGAACTTGGGTATTCCTCCGAATAATGAAGATATGGTGGACCTTGTAGGACTCGAACCTACGACCGGACGGTTATGAGCCGTCTGCTCTAACCAGCTGAGCTAAAGGTCCAATAATAATTATGGTGGCGGCAGAGGGGATCGAACCCCCGACCTTACGGGTATGAACCGTACGCTCTAGCCAGCTGAGCTACGCCGCCAAAATAGATTAAAATATTTTCTAACAATTAGTAGTAATATGGTGGAGCCTAGCGGGATCGAACCGCTGACCTCCTGCGTGCAAGGCAGGCGCTCTCCCAGCTGAGCTAAGGCCCCAATAAAAATACAAACTGGATAATGGTCGGGAAGACAGGATTCGAACCTGCGACCCCTTGGTCCCAAACCAAGTGCTCTACCAAGCTGAGCTACTTCCCGTAATATGGTGCGCCCGACAGGAGTCGAACCTACAACCTTCTGATTCGTAGTCAGATGCTCTATCCAATTGAGCTACGGGCGCATTTATCAAGATATGGTGCCGAGAACCGGAATCGAACCGGTACGGTAGTCACCTACCGCAGGATTTTAAGTCCTGTGCGTCTGCCAGTTCCGCCACCCCGGCACTTTTTTTGGAGCGGAAGACGGGATTCGAACCCGCGACCCCCACCTTGGCAAGGTGATGTTCTACCACTGAACTACTTCCGCATATAAAATAAATGGTGCGGGTGAAGGGAGTCGAACCCCCACGCCTTGCGGCGCTAGATCCTAAGTCTAGTGCGTCTGCCAATTCCGCCACACCCGCAAAATGGTGAGTTATGCAGGATTCGAACCTGCGACCCTCTGATTAAAAGTCAGATGCTCTACCAACTGAGCTAATAACTCAAATAACTACTTGTACTAAATTTAAAGTGGTGCCGGCCAGAGGACTTGAACCCCCAACCTACTGATTACAAGTCAGTTGCTCTACCAATTGAGCTAGGCCGGCATATAAAATAATGGTGGAGGATGACGGGATCGAACCGCCGACCCTCTGCTTGTAAGGCAGATGCTCTCCCAGCTGAGCTAATCCTCCATATAGTGATGCTTGGCGAACGTCCTACTCTCACAGGGGGAGAACCCCCAACTACCATCGGCGCTGAAGAGCTTAACTTCCGTGTTCGGTATGGGAACGGGTGTGACCTCTTCGCTATCGTCACCAAACATTGATTTAAAGACAATTATATTATTATAACATGTCTTTTTTGAAATTTTTCAAGAGTATTTTAATTAAAAAATTTATTCCCTCAAAACTAGATAATAGCTGAAGAAGTAATTAGAAACATGTTTAGTATATCATTTTGGTTAAGTCCTCGACCGATTAGTATTTGTCAGCTCCACGTGTCACCACGCTTCCACCCCAAACCTATCAACCTGATCATCTTTCAGGGGTCTTACTAGCTTGCGCTATGGGAAATCTCATCTCGAGGGGGGCTTCATGCTTAGATGCTTTCAGCACTTATCCCTTCCGCACATAGCTACCCAGCGATGCTCTTGGCAGAACAACTGGTACACCAGCGGTGCGTCCATCCCGGTCCTCTCGTACTAAGGACAGCTCCTCTCAAATTTCCTGCGCCCACGACGGATAGGGACCGAACTGTCTCACGACGTTCTGAACCCAGCTCGCGTACCGCTTTAATGGGCGAACAGCCCAACCCTTGGGACCGACTACAGCCCCAGGATGCGATGAGCCGACATCGAGGTGCCAAACCTCCCCGTCGATGTGGACTCTTGGGGGAGATAAGCCTGTTATCCCCAGGGTAGCTTTTATCCGTTGAGCGATGGCCCTTCCATGCGGAACCACCGGATCACTAAGCCCGACTTTCGTCCCTGCTCGACTTGTAGGTCTCGCAGTCAAGCTCCCTTATGCCTTTACACTCTACGAATGATTTCCAACCATTCTGAGGGAACCTTTGGGCGCCTCCGTTACTCTTTAGGAGGCGACCGCCCCAGTCAAACTGCCCACCTGACACTGTCTCCCACCCCGATAAGGGGTGCGGGTTAGAATGTCAATACAGCCAGGGTAGTATCCCACCAATGCCTCCACCGAAGCTAGCGCTCCGGCTTCCTAGGCTCCTACCTATCCTGTACAAGCTGTACCAAAATTCAATATCAGGCTACAGTAAAGCTCCATGGGGTCTTTCCGTCCTGTCGCGGGTAACCTGCATCTTCACAGGTACTATAATTTCACCGAGTCTCTCGTTGAGACAGTGCCCAGATCGTTACGCCTTTCGTGCGGGTCGGAACTTACCCGACAAGGAATTTCGCTACCTTAGGACCGTTATAGTTACGGCCGCCGTTTACTGGGGCTTCAATTCAAAGCTTCGCTTGCGCTAACCTCTCCTCTTAACCTTCCAGCACCGGGCAGGCGTCAGCCCCTATACTTCGCCTTGCGGCTTCGCAGAGACCTGTGTTTTTGCTAAACAGTCGCCTGGGCCTATTCACTGCGGCTTTTTGGGGCTATTCACCCTAAAAAGCACCCCTTCTCCCGAAGTTACGGGGTCATTTTGCCGAGTTCCTTAACGAGAGTTCTCTCGCTCACCTTAGGATTCTCTCCTCGCCTACCTGTGTCGGTTTGCGGTACGGGCACCATCTTTCTCACTAGAGGCTTTTCTAGACAGTGTGGAATCAGGAACTTCGGTACTTAATTTCCCTCGCCATCACAGCTCCGCCTATTGCCAGTGGGATTTGCCTCACTGACGGCCTAACTGCTTGGACGCGCATATCCAACAGCGCGCTTACCCTATCCTCCTGTGTCCCCCCATTGCTCAAACAAAAGTGTGGTGGTACAGGAATATCAACCTGTTATCCATCGCCTACGCTTTTCAGCCTCGGCTTAGGTCCCGACTAACCCTGAGCGGACGAGCCTTCCTCAGGAAACCTTGGGCATTCGGTGGATGGGATTCTCACCCATCTTTCGCTACTCATACCGGCATTCTCACTTCTAAGCGCTCCACCAGTCCTTACGGTCTAGCTTCAACGCCCTTAGAACGCTCTCCTACCACGGACATCCTAAGATGTCCATCCACAGCTTCGGTGATACGTTTAGCCCCGGTACATTTTCGGCGCGGAGTCACTCGACCAGTGAGCTATTACGCACTCTTTAAATGGTGGCTGCTTCTGAGCCAACATCCTGGTTGTCTAAGCAACTCCACATCCTTTTCCACTTAACGTATACTTTGGGACCTTAGCTGGTGGTCTGGGCTGTTTCCCTTTTGACTACGGATCTTATCACTCGCAGTCTGACTCCCATGGATAAATCTTTGGCATTCGGAGTTTGTCTGAATTCGGTAACCCGATGGGGGCCCCTAGTCCAAACAGTGCTCTACCTCCAAGATTCTTTCTACATGAGGCTAGCCCTAAAGCTATTTCGGAGAGAACCAGCTATCTCCAAGTTCGATTGGAATTTCTCCGCTACCCACACCTCATCCCCGCACTTTTCAACGTGCGTGGGTTCGGGCCTCCATCCAGTGTTACCTGGACTTCACCCTGGACATGGGTAGATCACCTGGTTTCGGGTCTACAACCACATACTAAAATCGCCCTATTCAGACTCGCTTTCGCTGCGGCTCCGTCTTTTCAACTTAACCTTGCATGTAATCGTAACTCGCCGGTTCATTCTACAAAAGGCACGCCATTACCCATTAACGGGCTTTGACTACTTGTAGGCACACGGTTTCAGGAACTATTTCACTCCCCTTCCGGGGTGCTTTTCACCTTTCCCTCACGGTACTGGTTCACTATCGGTCACTAGGTAGTATTTAGCCTTGGGAGATGGTCCTCCCTGCTTCCGACGGGATTTCTCGTGTCCCGCCGTACTCAGGATCCACTCAGGAGGGAACGAAGTTTCAACTACAGGGTTTTTACCTTCTACGACTGACCTTTCCAGGTCGATTCATTTACCCCGTTCCTTTGTAACTCCATGTTGAGTGTCCTACAACCCCAAGAGGCAAGCCTCTTGGTTTGGGCTAATCCCGTTTCGCTCGCCGCTACTCAGGGAATCGCATTTGCTTTCTCTTCCTCCGGGTACTTAGATGTTTCAGTTCCCCGGGTCTGCCTTCAATACCCTATGTATTCAGGTAAAGATCCTATCCTATTAAAGATAGGGGGTTCCCCCATTCGGAAATCTCCGGATCAAAGCTTACTTACAGCTCCCCGAAGCATATCGGTGTTAGTCCCGTCCTTCATCGGCTCCTAGTGCCAAGGCATTCACCGTGCGCCCTTTCTAACTTAACCATGTTTTTAAAAAAACAAGAAAAATATATTGTGGCGATTACTCGGTTTTCTTTCTTCTTCATTGCATTATCTAGTTTTCAAGGAACAAAGTATTCTTGAGGAATTACTCCCTCAAAACTAAACAAACAAAAATCGTCAACTTATTTAACTTTGGTATAAACCAAAGTTTTCCGTAAATATCCTTAGAAAGGAGGTGATCCAGCCGCACCTTCCGATACGGCTACCTTGTTACGACTTCACCCCAATCATCTGTCCCACCTTAGGCGGCTGGCTCCTTAAGGTTACCCCACCGACTTTGGGTGTTACAAACTTTCGTGGTGTGACGGGCGGTGTGTACAAGACCCGGGAACGTATTCACCGTGGCATGCTGATCCACGATTACTAGCGATTCCAGCTTCATGTAGGCGAGTTGCAGCCTACAATCCGAACTGAGAATGGTTTTATGGGATTGGCTCGACCTCGCGGTTTTGCAGCCCTTTGTACCATCCATTGTAGCACGTGTGTAGCCCAGGTCATAAGGGGCATGATGATTTGACGTCATCCCCACCTTCCTCCGGTTTGTCACCGGCAGTCACCTTAGAGTGCCCAACTGAATGCTGGCAACTAAGATCAAGGGTTGCGCTCGTTGCGGGACTTAACCCAACATCTCACGACACGAGCTGACGACAACCATGCACCACCTGTCACTCTGTCCCCCGAAGGGGAACGTCCTATCTCTAGGAGTGTCAGAGGATGTCAAGACCTGGTAAGGTTCTTCGCGTTGCTTCGAATTAAACCACATGCTCCACCGCTTGTGCGGGTCCCCGTCAATTCCTTTGAGTTTCAGCCTTGCGGCCGTACTCCCCAGGCGGAGTGCTTAATGCGTTAGCTGCAGCACTAAAGGGCGGAAACCCTCTAACACTTAGCACTCATCGTTTACAGCGTGGACTACCAGGGTATCTAATCCTGTTTGCTCCCCACGCTTTCGCGCCTCAGCGTCAGTTACAGACCAAAGAGTCGCCTTCGCCACTGGTGTTCCTCCACATCTCTACGCATTTCACCGCTACACGTGGAATTCCACTCTTCTCTTCTGTACTCAAGTCCCCCAGTTTCCAATGACCCTCCACGGTTGAGCCGTGGGCTTTCACATCAGACTTAAAGGACCGCCTGCGCGCGCTTTACGCCCAATAATTCCGGACAACGCTTGCCACCTACGTATTACCGCGGCTGCTGGCACGTAGTTAGCCGTGGCTTTCTGGTTAGGTACCGTCAAGGTACCAGCAGTTACTCTGGTACTTGTTCTTCCCTAACAACAGAGTTTTACGATCCGAAAACCTTCATCACTCACGCGGCGTTGCTCCGTCAGACTTTCGTCCATTGCGGAAGATTCCCTACTGCTGCCTCCCGTAGGAGTCTGGGCCGTGTCTCAGTCCCAGTGTGGCCGATCACCCTCTCAGGTCGGCTACGCATCGTGGCCTTGGTGAGCCGTTACCTCACCAACTAGCTAATGCGCCGCGGGCCCATCTATAAGTGACAGCGTAAACCGTCTTTCAGCACATCTACATGAGTAGATGTGAATTATCCGGTATTAGCTCCGGTTTCCCGAAGTTATCCCAGTCTTATAGGCAGGTTGCCCACGTGTTACTCACCCGTCCGCCGCTAACATTTGAGAGCAAGCTCTCAAATGTTCGCTCGACTTGCATGTATTAGGCACGCCGCCAGCGTTCGTCCTGAGCCAGGATCAAACTCTCCAATAAGATTGTTTGACTTGCTCAATTGTTGTCTTTTTTAAAAAGACTAAAATTTAAAACGTTGACGTTTTGTTTGTTTAGTTTTCAAAGAGCAATTTGATATGTCCGCTTCAGAAGCGACCTTTATAATTTATCACATCTCACAATCCAATGTCAACAAGTTTTTAAAACTTTGTTTTTCATTGTTGAACAGTTGTTTTGAGGACGGTTATAAATATATCATGCAATAAATATGATTGCAATATAATTTTAATCTTTTTATAAAAATAATTTTCATTCGATATTTCAAACACACTTCCAGTCATAATATCGAATGAAATATCATAAGTTCTATTAACTCTACTAAACGAAGGGTGGCTATGCCTGTGCTACAAACTGTTGCATTATACCTATCATTAATTATGACATTGTTTTTATTCTCCTATGCCTATTTTGAAGGAATTAAAATATCTGATACTGAAGGTGAAGTCCACGGAGGTACCTTTATATTCTCGGTTGTTTCTGCCTTTATTTTTTCGAAATTTACATTTGTCTTTACTTAATTTATTTTATATTCAACCATTTAATAATCATTGTGTTTTACTTTCAATATAATTTGTTTGGATTTCATCTTTCTATCATCTATGAGAAAGATAGCAATACCTCCAATAACAACTAATCCACCTAGTATTTGGGTCCACATAATATTTTCTTGCAGAAAATAATAAGCCAAAATAGTTGCTCCCACTGGTTCAAATAAAATGGCCATCGAAATGGTTGAAGTATTCATCCATTTAAGTGACCAATTAAATAGAGAATGACCTAGTAGCGTTGGAAAGATAGCTAATAGAACAAAATAAAGCCAATCACTGGTTGGATAGGGAAACAAAGATTCACCCACGATTAAAACATAAGTTAGCAAAACAACTGTACTTATACTATAAGTAATAAACGTATAAGTTACGAGAGACAGCCTTTTTCGCACTGTTTGTCCAAACATAAAGTTAATCGTAATCAGTGCACAAGCAATGAGCGCTAATAAGTCACCATAAAGAGCTGTTCCACTTATTTGAAAATCTCCCCAACTAATCATCACACTGCCTGCTATAGCAAGAACACATGATATAATGGCTTTTCCAGAAAATCTTTCTTTAAAGACAAAATAAGATCCTATAAATGCGAATAGTGGCTGTAAGGTAACTAAGACAGTCGAACTTGCTACAGAAGTGTAGTTTAAGGATTCAAACCAAAGAATGAAATGAAAAGCAAGAAAAACCCCCGCAACGATTGAAAAGCTCCAATCTCTTTTTGAAATATTCCGGAGCTCTGAAACATACTTATATAGGAATATTGGAAGCATCAGGATGACTGTCATAAATAATCGATAGAATGCGATGACCCCTGATGGTGCGGATGAAACTTTTACTAGGATAGCTGAGGTCGATAAACTAATCACCGCAATCAACAAGATCATATATGGATTAAATTTTGGAGATTCCATTTGTTTTCTCCTTCTATCTATAAATTCATCAACTACACAATAACAAATACCGCATTCATTTTACAGCATTGATTTGTTTATGAAAATTATTTTAATAAATGAATCAAACATTTTAATAAAATAACGAATAAAGTGAGAGATGGAGATGATCAGTTTAGATTTAGATATTTTAATAAAACTAGGAATTTCAGCATTCTTTGGCATGATCATAGGTCTTGAGAGAGAATTAAAACGAAAGCCTGTTGGATTAAAAACAAGTCTTGTTATTTCTATTGTAAGTTGTCTGCTAACCATCGTATCCATTGAATCCGCTTATAAGTTTCCACATGATGATCAAATCAACATCACTATGGATCCACTTCGACTTGCTGCACAAATTGTCTCTGGTATTGGATTTCTCGGTGCAGGAGTTATTTTGCGAAGAGGTAATGATAGTATTTCAGGTCTCACAACAGCTGCACTTATTTGGGGAGCTGCAGGAGTAGGAATCGCAGTTGGTGCTGGATATTATTTAGAGGCTTTTGCAGGAGTGGCTCTATTAATTATTAGTGTTGAGTTTGTCCCTCTACTTTTCGGCTTGATTGGACCGAAACAACTCCGCCAAAAAGAAGTGTACGATGTATTTAAGAGTTGACGATAAAAGTAACTTTGATCAAATTCTCCTATCTTTCGAACAATTAAAGATCACCATCAGAAGTATCCGTATAAAGGATTTAAAAGAAGGTGATCAACTTATTAGTCTGCTAGTTACTGTAGATTATAGAAGAAAGATTACCGATGTTTATTATAGCGTATCCAAAATCGAGGGGATAAAGAGAATGGAAGTCGGCAGCCTTCAATCATAAGTTTCTATTCTAAAGCCTGAGGTTTTATGTAAAAATCCCCTCCTTATTTTATTATTGATTTCAAAATAACAAAAAGTTTCTCTTGCACTAATTATCATTTCTAGATATAATTTTTCTTGTACTTTATTTCTCGGGGGATTAGCTCAGCTGGGAGAGCGCTTCGCTGGCAGCGAAGAGGTCAGGGGTTCGAGCCCCCTATTCTCCATATTGGAAAGCACTTGAATTTCCAGTGCTTTTTTTATGCTTTTTCTAAAGTAATTCTTCTTGCCTTTGAGAAAGTACACAAACGAAGGTAATCGGATAACAAACGAATTTTCCCTATAATTATGAGAAATCATCCCTCGTAACAAGGGATTACGAGAGTTTTATGATAGGAAACGTGAAAAAGGAAAGCCCTTTAAAGTAGCTGTGATAGCATGTGCTAATAAACTTTCACATTGGATATATGCACTTATAAAAAGCACATCAACTTTCCAAGATTTAGCCTAGTTTTAAAATATACCTAAACAGCCCAAAACTTTCCAAACACAGAACTTTGGAAGGTTATTTGGTATGCATAAATTTAGTATAGCATGAGATATTGTAGGCTTTTATTGAAAAATATTGACAAACTATTAGCTGGTTTCGTATTAAAAAGTTCCTCTTGTTCTGTTCAACACCTAGCTCCCTCAATCTGCCCATTTCAGAAGTTTTAAGTATGTCGTTTGTTGATAGGAATATGCATGATAATCTGGGTCCCTATTCCCATTTCACTATTTGCACGGATTTTTCCACCATGTAATTCGATAATCCACTTGGCAATGGAGAGTCCGAGACCCGTTCCTTCATATTTTCTCGTTCTCATTTTATCTCCTCGATAAAAGCGATCAAAAATAAAGGGTAAGTCTTCTTTTGAGATACCTGCTCCTGTATCTGTAATCATAATATGGGCATTGAATCCTTTCAAATAGCATTGAACAGTGATTTCTCCTTTTTCGGGAGTAAATTTCAAGGCGTTATCCAAAATAATCATAAATAATTGATACAGCCTTTCTTCATCCCCTAGAATTTCCACTGAACCGTGGATGTCGGAGACCAGATTAATGCCTTTTAACTTTGCTAACTCCGAAAAGTCGTGAACCACTTTATTTAATAGAGGATCCAATACCACTTTACTAAAGACCATCTCAAGCTGATTAGAATCCGATCGCGCTAACGTCAGTAAATCAGAAATCATTTTCGACATATACTTAATTTCACTTATGGCTTGTGAGATATTCTCACTTTCTTGTTCAATGGTGCTTTTAGGGTGGCGAAACAATCGCTCCAAATTCAGCTTCATGACGGCAAGAGGTGTACGCAATTCATGGGAAGCATCTGCTACAAATTGAGACTGTTTATTCCATGAGGATTGAATAGGCACTAACGCTTTATTGGCTAAAAAGAATCCAGCTAGAATCGCTACTCCACCACTTAAAACACTTCCAATTTCAATAAATACAAGCAAATGTGCAAGCATTTCCTTCTCTCGTTTCAAATTATAAATTAATTGAATTCGTTCTATATATTTCGTACGTCCATCGATCGTTATAGATGTATGAATAGGGATGTTAAGGGTTCGATAAAATAGATTTCCAACATGAACCGTTTTTGGCGATTTTGTATTTTTCTCTTTTAAAAGTCGATCTTTTACCTTTTTAGAAAGAAAATGGTTAGGCAATTCTCCTTGAAGAATTTGGTCTTTTCCCCAAAAAAGGAAAACAGTTCGATGATCCTCCTCATTTTTTTTCCGGATTGATGAACTCAGAAATTTCACCGTAATGCTCTCGAACAATCTGTGTTTTGACATGTTGTAAGGTTTCATCTACCTGTCTATCTAATCGATATTGCATATAAAAATAAAGAAATGTACAGAAACTACTTAATATGAGTAAGAGCACAATTGAATTTAATAAAACTAGTCGACGTCGCGTTTTTTTAAACATTTTATTCCTCCGTAAGCATATAGCCGACACCACGTATGGTACGAATGAGATTATCATAACCAAAGGGGGCTAATTTCTTTCGTAAATAATGGATATACACATCGACTATCGCCTCGCCAGCGTCCGATCCGATCCCCCAAATTCGATCAAAAATTTGATCACGTATGAGAATCTGATCATGATTTTGGATTAAATAATGCAGTAAATCATATTCTTTTTTGGTTAACTTTAACGACTTCTCGCCAATAGAACAATTTTTCAGGTTCATATCCAAAACGATATTTCCATATGTAATTTTACCCTCAAGACCCATTTTACCTGCTCGCCTAAGGACGGACCTGACTCTCGCTAAAAATTCCTCCGTAGCAAAAGGTTTGACTAAGTAATCATCTGCGCCCACATCCAACCCCTTTACTTTATCTTCTATACTATCTTTTGCTGTTAAAATTAAGGTTGGAACGTTCATCCCTTTTACATGTAGCTCTCTAATAAGGGAAAGTCCATCTAAACCAGGCAACATGAGATCAACAATTAATAAATCATACATCCCAGATCGGGCCATAAATAACCCTTCTTTTCCGTTTTCGGATTGCTCCACTTCATATTCCTCTTCTTTCAAAATGGTCGATACAATTTTCCGAAGTGCTGCATCATCCTCGATGACCAGAATACGCATATTTTCACCTTGTCCCTTCCCTACAAATATTAATAATAAATAGTTACCTTATTTTATCAAGGATTGATTTACTTTTTATAGGGAATAAAAATCTTCCCTAGAAATAAACTTCTATTTTCAGAATACTTTTTCTAAGAAAATTCTAAGAATGTCTAACTATACTAAACTTATTCGTTGGTCAGTTGTCAAAAATATTGGAGGTCTTAAAATGGGTAAAATGGATAAAAAGTGGGTATATTTGTGTTCTGCAGCCGTTGTAGCTGTTTATGCAACCGGTTATTTTTCTACGGAAACAGAGGCAACAAAGGTGGCCATGCAACAACAAGCCCCCCTCAAAACGGAAGCCAATGTGGCACAAGCAAGTGTGGATGCTTCTAATAATAAGCAAACCATATCATTATATAAAGATGGTACCTTTACAGGCATGGGAGCAAATCGACGTGGATCGATTGAAGTCGCAGTTACGATACAGAATGATAAAATAACGGATGTTGAAATTAGCCAGTTTGGCATGCATTATTCTGAAAGTGATGTCGTTGGGCTACCTGATGAAGTATTACAAAATCAAAATGCACAAGTAGCAAATGTATCAGGGGCCACTTACAGTACTCAAGCTTTTAAAGATGCTGTAAAGAATGCACTATCTCAGGCTCAAAATGCTTAAGGAGAAAAATATGAAAAAGGCCAAATTATTTATGGATACCGTTGTAGAGATACAGGTTGCGATAATCGAAACAACATTACAAGAAGAGGCGGAGGCAAAAGTGAATCGGGCTTTTGATGCCTTTCGCAAAGTAGAACAGGCCTGCAGCCGCTTTAACCCTGAGAGTGAATTAATGACTGCCTGCCGAGTCATGGACTCACCCGTGCAAATAAGCCCGTTTTTATTTGAGCCTCTGAAGTTCGCGTTGAAAGTGGCAAAATTAACGGATGGTGTATTCGATCCTACCATTGGGAAAGTCATGGAGAATCAAGGATATAATCGCCATTATTTAACAGGAGAATTGATGGAAACCCCTTCTGCTGATTCTGCCACATTTCGAGATATTATTTTAGATGAACATGATCATACATTATTTTTAAACAAACCGCTTGTCATTGATTTAGGTGCGGTTGCTAAAGGCTTTGCAATCGATTTAGCTGCAAATGAACTGAAGGACTTTGATGGGTTTGTGGTTAATGCAGGTGGGGATCTTTTTGCTGGCGGAGTGGATCATGGTCAACCTTGGAAAGTAGGCATTCAACATCCTGAGAAAAAAGATCAAATCATCGACGTAATCGAAATTTCGAATGAAGCGGTATGTACCTCAGGAAGTTACGAACGCAGAAATTCCAAAAGTCCCGGAATGCATCATATCATCAATCCCAAAACAGAACGATCACCCAATGAATGGGTCAGCTTCAGTGTCGTTGCTCCTTTTGCCATGATGGCGGATGCCTTTTCAACAACTGCCTTTTTGCTTGGCCGTGAAAAAGAAAAGAAATTCATCGAGGACGTTGGTCTAAAAGGACTTTTTATTACATCCGATTTACAAATTATTAAAGTTGGAGGGATCTAAATGACATGAAGAAATGGCTTAAAACACCAAAAGGTTATGTAACCATTGCTATGATTGTCTTACTACTGATTGCCTCAATCGGGTCTAAAGAGATCCCGGGAATTAAAAATGCTTTCGCAGCAGTTTTTGTTTCATTCATCGTAGATATTATTTGTCGTTCCGTTAAAAAGAGAAAATGGATCATGCCCGACGGTGCCGTTATTACCGGGTTAATCATTTCCTTAATCTTAAGCACCACGTCATCTTTAACAGTCATAGTAGCAACTGCCATGATGGCCATTTTATCTAAGCATCTTTTGGTTTATAAGAAAAAGCCAATCTTTAATCCTGCAGCATTTGGCTTGCTTTTATCCGTCCTGTTCTTTCATACAGGGCAGAGCTGGTGGGGAGCATTCGGAGATCTTCCTGCATGGACCATTGTGTTTCTTTTAATTGGCGGATACGCCGTCACCAACCGTGTCAATAAATTCCCTCAGGTTTTTGCCTTTTTGGGTACTTCCTTTTTGCTATTGCTCCTGATGGGGTATTTTCATGTAGGAGGTGAAATGGATGCACTCCGCCCTCCGTTTATCAACGCTACCCTGTTCTTTGGCTTTTTTATGCTCACAGATCCGCCAACTTCGCCAGGAAAAGATAAAGATCAAGTCCTGTTTGGTATACTCACCGCCGTGGTAGGAACAGTCATCTATGGATTTTTCGGAGGATTGACCTATTTGTTTATTGGGTTGATAATCGGAAATCTTTATTCTTTCTACAAAAAACGTTCCGCTTCAAAGGTGTCTATGAATCGGTCAACTGTAAAAAAGACCAGAAGTAGAAGCATGATTAGCTAATCAGTAAAATGGGCAATAATGAACAATTGACATGCAAAAGAAAGGTCATCAATAAATTTACAATTTAAAACGAATAATCAAAAGAAATTTTGTCAAACTAAAAGGAACGACAGTAAAGGAGGTTGAAAAGATGAATTGGAAAACTCTTATAGTATCTGCTTCATTATCATCATTGCTACTCACCGCTTGTGGAGTTGGTAATAAGAATGCAAATGATACTGCTATGCGAAATCAGGATCATAATACATTAAAAAATGTAAATTATAATCCAAACACCACAAATCGCAACTATGATAATAATAACGTAAATCGCGATGTTACAAATATCACCAATCGAAATACCAATGTTAATAACAATGATTATCGGATGAGAGTAGCTGATAAAGCTGCTCAAAGAATTGTTGACATGCCTGAAGTGGATCAAGCAAATGTCATTGTGACAGATAATAATGCATACGTGGCTGCTAAATTAGCAAATAATGCTGGAGATCGACTTGAAAAAAATGTCGAGAAAAAGATATCTGATGTTGTGAAGTCAACGGATCGAAATATTCATCATGTGTATGTATCGGTAAACCCTGATTTTTACACTAGAACGACTTCATATGCAAATGATATTCGTAACGGCCGACCCGTTGCAGGGTTTTTTGATGAATTCAATACATTAGTACATCGCATATTCCCAACCGTACGATAAGGATACGTTAAAATATTATACTTTTGTCATTAAAAGGAGGGACCCTCACAAAGTTTATCGTAAGATAAAAAATGTGAGGGTACCCTCTCTTCTTAATTTTATTCATTTATAAAATAATCTTATATAATACTTTATCCAATTTTTCATTTTATTGTCTTTCTGTTCAGAATTGTTTCCATTAGAGCTTGAAGTTGCTCCCTCCTTGGCTATTTTCACTCTTCGTTCCTGTTG
This sequence comes from uncultured Bacillaceae bacterium, assembly GCA_963765265.1. Classification (GTDB taxonomy): domain Bacteria; phylum Bacillota; class Bacilli; order Bacillales; family Cytobacillaceae; genus Bacillus_BD. The sequence continues at coordinate 275,982 of CAVXVN010000005.1, read as the reverse complement.
TAAATAATTGAACATCAGAACGTGTTTGTCCATCAATGTCGTCTTCGATATTTGCGTACCAACCATATTTTGTATTCGTTTTTAAATTTCAAGTTCTTTAAAGTAGTTTGAGCTATTCCTCCTACTTTTAACCTCTTTAACTTCATCAATTCATCAACGTCAACTTCAAATCGATGATATGGGAATTCGCCTGTGGCGAGATTTCTAAATATTCACATCTGTTTCTGACAATTTTCTCCTCTTCTGTTATAATTTGATCGTTATCGGATATCACCTGTTTTGGCGGTTCCGTTAATGATGTATTTGCATAAGTAGTGGTATTGTCATCCTTTGGAAGGTATTTAAATCCTTCATACGAACTGCAGTTTCATCTTATCCGCTGTTGGGCTGTGACTTTCACTTTTAAATCGACGTCAGTATCTTCAAAAGTGGAACCTTCACTGGCAATAAGATTTCAGGGAGACACTTCCAATCGCAAGAGTTGTAATCATTACACAAGCAAACTTTTTCATTAAATATCCCCGAACGAATAATTTAACTACTTTGACTCTTATTTCCATAAAAAACCACAATCCCTTAATTAAATGGACCTTATAAACAGTATTATTCTCTACCGTATTCAACGTATGTAATGATATAAAAATGACAGATTTCTAACTCCACAGATAACCATTGTCTACCTGATAAGATAATTTCTTTAGCAAATCTCATAGAAAATAAAACCATCCTTATCTCTTATCTCAATCAGTCTCTGTATGAAAAGTGTCAAAGGGGTATGGAATTATTTTCGTTGAACGATAAAGCAATTCGGATACAGTTACACATTCATAACCATTCCGGGACAAAAATTCCATGATGTTTTCTAACGCTTTAACCGTCTGAGATGTCTGAGTAACCCCGCTACCAATCCAATCATGGAGAAGAATGATATTACCTGGTTGGACGCCTTTCGTTATTTTTCTAGCAATTCGGCTGGCTGGTGGTCTTTTCCAATCTTCTGGATCTTGATGCCACGACCATAAAATGACCATTTTCCCATTTTTTATAGCTGTATTAATAATTAAATCATTATATAACCCCCCTACTGGCCGATAAAGAGTTGGTTTATTTCCAGTGATACGCTGAATAATTTCATCCGTTTGTTCTAATTCAGATGTTAATGTAGCAGAGGTAATATTCCTGTTATACATATGACTTTTTGTATGATTAGCAATTTCGTGTCCCTCTTTCTTAAGCCTTTGTACAACATTAGGATATAATTCTACTTTATTCCCTACTACAAAAAAGGTTGCTTTTGCATTGTATTTAGCTAATATATCAAGTATTTGAGGGGTAAAAATGGGATGTGGTCCATCATCAAAAGTGATTGCAACCACTTTTTCCTTTGTGTTTACTTCCCAAATGACCTGCCCTGTTTTTTCATACGCCTCACGACTATCTGTGAAAGCATATGCATGCATTTGTGTGGAACAAAAAGAAATGAATATAAGAATGGGTAACATCAAAATTTTTTTCACGAATCATACACTCCTCTGAAATACAAATAGGGGTATCGTCAACTTTTTATCATTTTTGTTATTTTTAGTAAATGAATTGCTCATATCAGTTGTCAGCAGAACCCCATTAAAAATAGAAAAAAGCAGCTGAAAGCAGTAGTAAGGGAATTACACGTCAGTAAACCTTTCCTTATTAATTAGGGCTCTTTATCAATCAATTTATATTCTGGAATTAATTCTGACAACACAACAATGTCCGCCTTGTTTTTGTATACAGGAATATATTCCTTTAAAACGCTAACCATCATTGGCCCAGATATTCCCACATGACCTATGGCAACTAGCTGTTCATATTCAGTTAATTTTTTCTCCAGCTTTTTTCCTTGATTCGTTATATGCTGGGTTGTATATACATTATCAAAAAAGAAATTGTTTTCTAAAAAGGGAACGTCCAATTCATTTGCCAGCTTTCCAACGACGCTTTTCCCCGTCGTTTTACTATCGAGATAAAAAAGTCCGTTCTCCTTACATACTTCGAGAACAATTTTCATTATTCTTTCATCCTCAGTTGCTTTGGAGCCCATATGATGATTCATTCCGACAGCATGTGGTATATCTTTCACAGCATCCTCTACACGCTTACGGATTTCCTTATCGCTTAAATCAGTCGTAATTGCTCCGGGTCCAAGCCAGCTTTTCTTTCCTTTTTTCGGCTCCATTGGTAAATGAACAATCACTTCATGCCCATATTGATGTGCTAGTTCTGCATCTTCTTTCGTTGATGGCATAAAGGGCATAATGGCAACGGTCAGCTTGACTGGAAGCTTGACTATCTCTTCCGTTCCCTTCATATTATTACCTAAATCATCAATCACTATGGCTAAATTACTCTTCGGTGAAGAGAGAGGTTTAGCTACTACTGGCTGAGCTAGAGAACAAAGAAAAAAAACACTGCAAATCCATCGTTTCATCTCACCACTCCTTAATTTTTTATTAACATTCCCCATTGTTCTTTAAATTACAATAAATGATGAATACGTCCTGACCATTTAAGGAAAACTTTTTGTATGTTGTCTAAAGATAGTATCCGCTTTTTAAAAGATAGCCACATTCTTTAGAAATTTAAATATAAGAGAGTATCACTTTTTCGAGTAAAATCTGTCTAGCTTCAGGAGCCATCGCTCGAGGATATAAGCCAATAGGCAGGAATCTTATACTTTTCAAAAGTAGAGTGTGAAACTGAGAGTAAATGTGGTAGCCTCGGCTATCTCTTTTACTCTCAGTTCCTCCTTATCAAACCGTACGTGAGGTTTCCCCTCAGACAGCTTTCCGACTGTGGAATTGAAATAAAGTGTGATAAAAGACAATTTAGGATACCTTACTTAAGGAAAAAGTCAGAATGAACGAGGGATGTTTATGAACGAAAAAAATACTGCATTACTTATAATTGATGTTCAAATAGGATCATTTTGGGAGGCGGAACTTATATATAAAGGTAATGAATTATTAAACAATATTCAATTTCTTATTTCAAAGGCCCGTATTGAACAGGCCCCTATTTTTTTTACGAAACACAATGGTAAAGCAGGAACCCTTAGTCAGAAAGGGAATCCTGGGTGGGAAATTCATCCGTCAATCCCTCTTCTAAAAGAAGACGTTATAATTGAAAAGGATTATCCTGATTCATTCCAACAAACGGATCTTCAGCAACAATTAGTAACCAGAAAAATAAGTAGAATTATTATAACAGGAATTCAATCGGAAATTTGTGTAGACGCTACTTGTCGTCGTGCATTTAGCCAAGGTTATGAAGTTATCCTCGCAGAGGATGGTCATAGTACATATAATTCTAACATTTTAAACGCTTCTCAAATTATCAAACACCATAACAACATACATACCCAATGGTTTGCCAGTGTACAAAAAACCAAAGAAATTTTCTTTTAGTTATTTCATAAACAGAAGTAGAGTCACATGCTCATCAAGTTAAGGCAAATTAATACCCAATTACCAAAGAAAAACGCTACTCTTGTAAAAGAAAAATAATTATAAGAGATGTTAAATCAGGGATTACTACTACACTGTGCTATTACTGATTATGTTTCGTGTTTATTGCAAAAAGTCCTATTCACTTATTGAATAGGACTTTTTGCTTTTTTTCACTTATAAAGCGAAACATTGCTCGGTAGGCGTTTTCTTCAACCCCCACCGAGCATTTGTTGAGCCATTCAGGCTTTTAGGGACAATCAATCTCCTACTTATTAGCATCTTATCCGCGCATCGTCTTGAATTTGGAGTCTTACTGTCCCTTAATACGAGTTCAAAAGGAATTTAAGCAAATAAAAAAACAGACCCTACATGTAGGGTCTGTCATCAGCTATTATTAAGCTTTTTGAACGTTTGTAGCTTGTGGACCACGTTGTCCTTGTTCAACTTCAAAAGTTACACTTTGACCTTCGTCTAAAGATTTGAAACCTTCGCTTTGGATTGCTGAGAAATGTACGAATACGTCTTCTCCTGCTTCACGCTCAATGAATCCAAAACCTTTTTCTGCATTAAACCACTTAACTTTACCTTGTTCCATAATTGTTGCCTCCTAGTGCGAATATCCACACAATGTGTTACTACCCTTGCTCAAATACCTTAGACGAAAAACAAAATCTATTCTCAATCTGAAAAAGAACAAAAATAATTCTTCTTAAGATTAACAGATATATCATGAAATAGCAAATAGTATGACTCTCATTTCTGATGAAGGTATTAAAATCTACCTTACTCTTAATCCACGTACACTAAAATTAAGCTCCTTTTTAATCACAAAATCGTATTATTCCAACTTCCCAATGAATATCCATCACAAATACTCCTCATATTATTTACTGTTCATTGTTTCATTCCATCTACCGATTACTATTGCGATACTACTTCTTCTAGTTAAAAAAGACGCCCTAATTTAAATAGATATTCATATGGAGTGTACAGTCTTTGCTTTGCACTCCCTTAATCTACGAACACAATACACCAATAACTCAATTATTTACTTAGTTCTTTTATTACGGGCAACTGGGATCTCCACTTATCCTCCTCGATTCTCAAAGTCTTGAGGTAGGAGTCTTTTGTCCCTAGAGCTGCCTATTCAACCGCAATCATCAATTCTTCTTTCTACATCATTATATGATAATGATTATTATTATTAATTGATGAAGATCAAGTTTTATTATTTTTCTATGAAAGTTCTTTTATTGGAGTTATGTTTTTTCTGTTTCCGATTAATCTAAGAGGCTTTAAAAGTATTAGTTCCGCAATCACGATAAAAATCTCTCAGAGCATAAAACCCTGAGAGATTATTTATTACTATTTACTTAGCAATACCTTTCAGAGCACTCATCCCTTCGTCCTCAAATACATGCAGTCAGTTTTCAATCATCGCTTCGGTCATACCTTTTTTCAATTCATCAAGGATGGATGTCCGAGCATTTGTTTCCTCATTATAAGAAAGACCAAACTTATATCCGTATGCATCTCCATTTTTGGCACGATATACATAGGAAGGAGCTTCTCTAAATCCTGGCATATCCCCTTTATCGTTATCAACTGCTTTCTGATTAGCCGGAATCGTAAAAGGAAGTTTTCCAGTAGGATTAAATTTCCCTCGAATGACATCAAGTAACGCTTCCGTCTTTACTCCAAAAGTTGCCATAACAGCAGCTGCATTTGGTTCAATTTCATTAATTAACCATGGGCTTCTCATGTTAATGGCGGTAATCGTTGGAACCTTTTTCTGGATCTCAATGATTCTGTTTACATTATTAATGCCTGTATCAGGTCCAATTGTAAGCATTGGTTTTCTTTTCATTAAATCCTGCTTAGGCTTCACCCAAACAAAAGCATGGGTTGCATCTTCGAGACTGTCCGAAATCGTAATTCCAGAATCATAGTTTTGAATACTTTCTTTTAATTTTTGTGTACTTTCTCCATTATCTCCTCCAGGAAACACCTCAACATAAAGTTTTATTCCTTTGATTTTTTCATCCGTTAAAGGTAATACATTCTTCTCATTTCGTAATAAACAACGGATTTACGATGAGCAATGTCTGCACGTTCCTGTGATGCTGGATTATTGACTACTTCAAGTGCTTTTTTTGGATCTACATATGGATTTTCAAAAAGACCTAGTTTCATCATCTCTGTCAGTAAATAGGTGACAGAACGATTCACTTTTTGTTCACTCAACCAGACCTTGTTTCACTGCATTTATGATTGGTTCTGGATTGGCAGCACCAGAAAAAATATTGGTGCCTGCATTCAGCGCTTTAGCAAATCTCTGTTCTACCGGCAAATCCAGTGCACCCCATGCTTTATCAATGACAGCACTTGTATCAGAGTTGACATACCCTAGGAAACCAAGTTCTTTACGTAAGTAATCGTCTATAAATCCTTTGTTTAAGGCAAAACCAACTTCTTCAAACTGCTTGTCTGCACTAAATGGAGGCAATCCTTGTTTTGCACTTTCATTGCTTGGATAAGCGTAATAAGGCATGATCGATGTTGTATCTGCTTCAATCGCTGCTCTAAAAGGCGGTAAATGAATCCTTTTCAAACTGCCTTCCGTTGGATAAATATTGAATCTACCTTCTTCAAAATGAGGATCAGTTCCCTTATAACGCGCCCCACCACCTGGGTAATGTCTGACTGTCGTGGTGACACTGTCATCATTCAGGATATCTCCTTGAAATCCTTTCACAATTCGAAAAATAATGTCTGAAATGATTTGCGGATCCTCACCAAAGGTTTCATCAATCCTTGGCCAAAGAGGATCGGTTGCGACATCTGCTGAATACCCATAAATTTTTCGGATTCCAACGGCTCTATACTCTTTTGATGCCGTTTTCGCAAAATTCTGCTATCAAATCCAAATCGCGAGTGGCAGCAAGCCCTAAAGGAGCCGGCCAATAGGAGAATTGTCCAGGCTTCTCCATATCTAAATCCTCAACAATTGAAGTTGCTTCGGAATGGTTGCGTGGATTTGAAATTATCATAACAGGGATTCCTAGCCTTGATTCCTCAGCCGCTTCTTGAAGCTGATTATTTGCATTTGCGATCACATCCGCATTTGGTGATTCTCGATAGATGAAATAACGAGTACTTTGATTCAACATCTTATTTGGAAGTACTAATTTTCCATTTTTAAATGCTGGAAATTCAGGAATGAGCAGCAATCCTGCCTTTTCCTCAAGGGTCATCTGTGAAACCAAGTCTTTTACTCGATCCTCATCTTTAAGTTGCCAGTTTTCATATGGATCTAGTTTCTTGTTGCCATTTAAATCTTTGAACTTCTTACCATTTACCGTTATGGTTCCCTTCACTCGAAATTCCATTTCAGGTGTTGCATTTTCCCGTTTTTCAGCATTTACATGAGGGTTAAAAAGTGAAACGGATAGAAAAACAGCTAAAGAAGAAATCATCATTTTCTTAAATCTTAAAATCATTTTTTTCAGTCCTTTCCTTTTTGAGTAAGAATTATTATCTTTCTCCTTTACTGTCTCTTTTTTACAGATCATTTATCCAAAAAATAATCATGATTTAAATCTGCTATTCACCCAACATTAAGGTAATTGGGTTCAATCCTCTTATTCTCCAACTCAGAAAAGGGGAATTCCTATCGCAATGGTGATTCTCGGAGCAGCAAACTTAATTTCTGTTAAATCATTTGGTGAATTTGAATTTTGGTTTTCATTGATTAAAGTCGTAACCATTATATTAATGATTGTTGCAGGATTTGGACTTATTTTCTTCGGAATTGGTAACGGAGGAGATAGCAACTGGATTATCCAACCTTTGGGAAAATGGCGGTTTCTTTACAGGCGGTTGGTCAGGGTTCTTCTTTGCATTATCACTAGTTGTTGCTGCTTATCAAGGCGTCGAACTAATTGGGATTACAGCAGGTGAAGCAAAAGATCCGCAAAAAACGTTAATGAAAGCTACTCAAAGTACCATTTGGCGTATTTTAATTTTCTATATTGGTGCGATTTTTGTTATTGTAACGGTTTACCCTTGGGATCAACTACAATCAATTGGTAGTCCTTTTGTTGCAACCTTTGCAAAAGTTGGAATTACAGCAGCAGCTGGAATTATTAACTTTGTCGTCATCACTTCTGCAATGTCTGGCTGTAATAGTGGTTCCATATATAGACAAATTGACACTTTTATGAATTATGGTATATTAATATAATGTTCTTTAACGCTAAAAAGCGTTTAATTATGAAAGAATGTTGTATTTTTAATTAAAAATTTCACCGTCATTCGTATAAGGTTAAAATTATATTAAAAAAGTAAGGTGTGAACAGTATGGAAGAAAATCATCATGAATTACAAAGGGGCTTAAAGCCAAGGCATGTACAGTTTATTGCCTTAGCAGGGATGATTGGAACAGGAATTTTCAAGGGTAGCTCCGATACATTAAATATGGCTGGTCCAAGTGTTGTCATTGCCTATTTAATTGGCGGACTCTTACTGTTTATTGTCATGGCCGCTTTAGGAGAGATGGCAACCGTTTATCCTAATTTAAATGTACAGCATCTGATCCATAAAGCGTTTGGGGTTCAACTATCTTTTATTGTTGGTTGGCTCTATTGGATTAACTGGGTGGTCGTGACCATTGTTGAATTAATTGCAGCTGGGAGCTTTTTACAATACTGGTTTCCTGATGTACCCCTATGGATTTTTAGTATCCTTTGTGGCGCTATCATCATTGGAATCAATTTGTTTGAAGTCAAAAACTATGGAGAACTTGAGTTTTGGTTTGCAGGTATAAAAATCGTTACGTTAGTCGCGTTTATTATCTTAGGTGCATTGGTCCTTTCAGGTATTTTCCCTGGTACAACTCCTTCATTTTCAAATTATACAGAACATGGTGGTTTTTTCCCGATGGGGATAAGCGGAATCCTCAGTGCTTTTTTAGTCGTTATGTTTTCATATGGAGGCGCTGAATTAATTGGTGTCGCTGTTACAGAAACAAAAGATAGCCAGAAAGTGATACCAAAAATCATTAAAGGAACGGTAGTAAGGGTTATTCTTTTTTATGTCTTTCCTATTCTTATCATTTGCGGAATTATTCCTTGGAACGAAGTGTCCGGACAAGAAAGTCCATTTGTTCAGGTTTTCGACACAATCGGAATTCCTGGAGCTGCTCATGTAATGAATTTTGTTCTATTAACAGCTGTTTTGTCAGCGGCAAATTCAGGAATCTATGCTACTTCAAGAACCTTGTTCACGATGTCTCAAAACGGAGAAGCGCCTAAGGCATTTATAAAAACAACCAATAAAGGAATTCCTCTTAATGGAATCCTCTTAACAACATTGTTTATAATTGCTGGAGTATTTTTAGCCTATATGACTCCCGATCAGGTCATTAGCTACTTGATGTCCATACCTGGCTTTACCGTTCTATTCATATGGATCTGTATTTGTTTTGCACAATTAAAACTTCGTAAACAATACACTGCTAAACCCGTTTTCCATGTAAAATGGTACCCATACACCACCATATTTGGAATCCTATCCTTAACCGCTATTTTTATTGCTTTTATTTTTAATAAGCAAAATATTATTGGTACCACGGTATGTCTCATAACGTTAGCTGTATTGTTCATCCTTTCCTTTGTGCTAAAAAAAAGAAAGGCGAATAGAGATAATGCTTCGGTTGCATAATCCATTTCATTCTTTCTAATAAAAAATCCGATTGGTATTAGATACCAATCGGATTTTTTATTAGATAAATCAATGTAAAGTTAGTTGCAAAAGAGATTACCAAAAAGTTGATAGTACTTGTATACCTGTTAAGAAAATCCCGATCACAAAACCACAAACAGCTCCGTTTACACGGATCCACTGGAGATCTTTTCCAATATTATTTTCCACCATATCAACCAATGTTTTATCATCAAGCTTATCTAAATTCTCTTGTACAAGATTCCCAATATGTTCATGATTATTTTCAACAAGAATAGCTATTTGATTCTGGATCCATGGGTCAATAGCAGTATGATTATCTTTAAAAATGTCTAATAAATGCTGAATCATTGGCATGAGATAAGTATCCATAAACGATTCTTCTTGTGTAAGATCTACTATACTTTGTTGAATTCTTTTTAGACTTTCCGTAATCGTTTGGTCAGGCTCCCATTTTTCAAGAAGTTGTTGCTTCCATTTTTCAACTTCTTCTAATAGTTCTCGGTTATCGCTCGCCCCTTGTATCTCTTTTCGTATATAAGCAATTAAAGCCTCTCGATTCGGATCTCCTTCATGCTTTAAACCTTTTACGACACTCAACAATAGATTTTGAACAATATGACCAAGTTTTTCCTCGTTAAGCATACTTTGAATGGATTTAAGTGCAAATTGAAGAATTCCATCTGCTTCAATATTGTTCAGTACATTCATGGAAACAGCGCCTAGTTTCTGACCGGTTTGTTCTTTTTTTAAATAGATCTCCACTTTATTCAAAGTATGATCCAAAGCCTTCTTTTCAATCTCTTCATTTAGTAGTTTCTGACTTATTAATGAAAGAATCGGGCTCATATCTATATCCGAGAGAGCTGATTTTATTTGTTTTTTTACAAAAGGCGTCATCTTTTCTACATCTATAGAATCAATCAATTTTTTGAACAGTTTCATAAGGCCTTTTCTAAAAGTTTCAGTCGCGATCTTCTTTTCGATCACAACAGATAATTTCTCAGTGAAAGGAATGTGTTTTACCTTTTCTAGAATACTTTCCTTAGAAAGCCAGTCTTTTTTCAACATCGAAACAAGCCCATTTGTGACTCTTTTTCGATTATTGGGAAGGAGCGCTGTATGTGGTATTGGGATTCCAAGTGGATGACGAAATAACGCTGTCACGGCAAACCAATCGGCTAATCCACCCACAAGCCCTGCTTCAAACCCTCCATGTAACAAATCAACTAGAATGGGACCTTTAAATGGAGTTGTTGCAATAAAGCCTACTCCCATAATGATTAGTGAATATATAGCAATTTTTCTTGACCCTTTTGCTTTTGTAACCATTGTATTTTCTCACCTTTACATGATCTACATTTACTATAAGCAAATCATTTACAAATTTAATTTTCAAATAACAACGTTCTTTCTATTATCTAGTTATTATATCAAGCAATGCAAATAATAACCTTGAAAAAATAGGAATGAATCCAAAAAAGGCATTTCACGCATCAACAATTTCACATTTCGTAGATTTATAAAAAACATCAATCCTCCAAAATTGAACCATTTCCTAAATACACATAAAATAAATCAAACTTCTACCATATTCATTAAGTAGAAGTTTGATTTTTGTTTAGAAACTGTTTGTTTTTATAATTAGGCTAAACGGCTATTTTTAGATGTTAATTTTTCTAGTTCATTTAAAAATTTATTATTTAATACTTTGATATGAGTTCCCTTCATTCCTAAAGAACGTGATTCGATTACACCTGCACTCTCGAGTTTGCGAAGAGCATTAACGATAACCGAACGAGTAATTCCAACTCGATCCGCAATTTTGGAAGCAACCAATAAACCTTCTGATCCATCCAATTCATTAAAAATATGTTCAATTGCTTCAAGCTCACTATATGATAATGAATTCATAGCCATTTGTACGATCGCCTTACTTCTAGCTTCTACTTGAATCTCTTCAGTTTTTTCACGAAGGATCTCCATTCCAACAACTGTAGAACCATATTCTGCAAGCATAAGGTCATCATCTTGAATCGGTTTTTCTACTCTTGCTATGATTAATGTTCCTAAGCGGTCTCCCCCACCGATAATTGGAACAATCGTTGTCAATCCATCTTTGAATAAATCTTTATTTTCTACTGGGAACGCAGAGTGTTCACTGTTTACATCTAGATTTGAAGATGTTTCTCTAATAGTGGCTAAATTATTTGTATATTCCTCAGGAAATTGACGATCCTCTAGCATCTGTTTCATGCGATCATTTTCAATTTGTTGGTGAACAGCAAAACCTAATACCTTTCCTCGACGACTAATAATAAACACGTTTGCTTCAATCACTTCACATAACGTCTCAGACATTCCCTTAAAATTTACAGATTTTCCAGCAGCGTTTTGTAATAAAGAATTGATCTTTCTTGATTTTGATAATAAATTCATTTTTGTTTCCTCCTATTAATCGTTATTCATTCTTTCACATTCTATTTTTTAGTACCCATACCGAGAACTCTTCATCCTTTTATCCATTATCTTTATTCATTTCATCCCTCTATATTCATTTCATCCCTCTATGAATTGAATATTAATTTATTTGAAAGAAGGAATTAGTGATATTATTCACATATTTTGGGTGAAATGTGAATATTTTATTAATTTTTAATTTCCAAAAAAAAAAGAACAACCAAGGTCCACGATTAGATCCTACCATACTAATCGTATGCTTGAATATATCTATCTTAAGCAACTGTTTTCCTAGATGTTATCGAAGAACATTTATCCTAGTCATCACATAAAGAGTATGAAAAATTTTATTATACTATATAATTCTACATAATTCTACAAAATATGACAAGTAAAATTATAAATATTAATTGTTGTTCCCTTTCAAGTTAAGAATTAATACTCTTTTTATTCAATTAATGGTTTCTTTTTTGTCCTATTAGTATTAAAATACGCTTATAAAATGTAAGGAGAGACCAAAATGAAGTTCCCAAAAAACGTGATATTAGAATCTGTTGCAGAAAGAAAAAACCATTCCACATACGGTCTAGAATTTATCCAGGAACTAGGAAACGATGATGCTGGATATTTTGAAATGATCGTCGTCATTTTTAAGTACAAAGAAAAATTTTATAGTGTCGACATTCAACATATTAATGGTGAGAATAATTACGATAATTGGGAAGACGAAGTTGAATGTCCTGAAGTAGTTCGAAAAGAAGCCATTCAATATTATTGGGCCGAAGTAAAATAAAAGGTCATGATTCCTCATTATCCTTTCCATTATTTTAGTGAAGCTAAGAAAGCTTAGCCTTAAGGTTTCATTTATACCTTTTGGTCAGAGCCTCGATTTTTTTCATTTACCACTTTCCACGTAATTTTAGATCGAACTTTCGTCTATTATTACTCTTATTTCTCTATTCGACGTATAATCTCATCTCAGCCTGTTTCCTTGTTGAATCCCCCCTTCTTTTGAGAGCTTTTGTCAGGTGGCAGGAAAAAGACAGTCCTTCTAAAGAATATATCTAAAATCTAACTTTTTAATTTGCCCAATAGAAAGGAATGGAGATATGAACAACAAACAGATTGTACGAGCTTATTCAATCAATGAGGTTTCTCAGAAGCTTAATATCCCAACTGGGACCATTAGACAGTGGGAAAAGGATTTAAATGGCCTGCTTAATATTCCTCGTACACAACAAGGCGCTAGATATTATACAGATCATGAAATTATGACACTCGCAAAGGTAAAAGAAATGCGTGAACAGAATGTGAGCAAAGGGATGATTCGTACATTATTAGCGAAATATTTGAATAACGATTCAGAACCTCATTCTGAATCCCTTGAATTGGCCATACATCCTGCTCAAGAGTTATCCAATGAAGCGTCAAAAGAGATTCAAACATCTAATCTGGATGACTTTAATGCGGCAATTGCCTTATTTAAACAAGATCTGTTACAAGAGTTCAAAAATGAATTATCACTAAGTAAAAAAGAACTTATGGATGACATCAAAAATGAATTTTCAACCTCTTCCCTGCAAACTGTAAAAGAACTTTCTAAATCCATTCAGAGGTCCAATGATAAAAGAAAGGTAGAAGTTCTTGAACTTTCCAATACCATTATGAAAGCTTCGGAACAGACTTCCGAAACGTTCACAGCCCTTTCGAATGACCTTCTGAGAAGTTCGGAAGTAACTTATGAACAACTTTCAAAACAAATCAATTCTACTGCTAGAGTAGCTGAAAGAGATAGCCAAAAGGTATTCAAGAAAGTGGCACAAACCCTTATCGAAACCAAAAACGAAATTAGAAATGTATCTCAATCCTTCGATGCCCAACAAGATTATTTAATTGAATCAATTAACGACCTAAAACAATCACAAGAAGAAATAAGAAAAAGAGAAGAAATCTTCCAATCCATGCTTTCAAGCTATCGGGAAGTAGCTGCAGCTAAAAAGAAAAAATGGTGGAAGATCTGGTCTTAATAACGGTGTTCCCTGAACATATATAGCTTTATCCCTATCAGAAGGATCTTCTTTTCAAACTTTTGATTCTCCCACCTTTCATTGTTAAAATAAACCTATCCAAGAATTGAGGTGATCATGTTGTGTGGTAGGTTTACTTTATCTGCTGAATGGAATGAAATCATAGATCGTTTCGCCATTGAAGCCGCTATCCAAGAGGAACTCTATCATCCAAGTTACAATGTTGCTCCTTCACAACCAGTCCTAGCTGTTATTAACGATGGAAATCGGAATCGATTAGGCTATTTACGATGGGGATTGATTCCTTCCTGGGCGAAGGATGAAAAAATTGGCTTCAAATTAATTAATGCTCGAGCTGAAACATTAGTGGAAAAACCCAGCTTTCGCGATGCCTATAAGAAAAGAAGATGCCTCATAGTAGCTGATAGTTTCTACGAATGGAAACGTCAAGATGATCATTCAAAAACGCCTATGCGTATTAAACTAAAATCAGATGAACTATTTGCTATGGCAGGGATTTGGGAACGTTGGAAGTCACCTAAAGGGAATACCGTTTTTACATGTACAGTTATTACCACAACCCCAAACGAACTTATGCAAGACATTCATGATCGTATGCCAGTCATCCTTAGACCAGAAGATGAAAATATATGGCTAAATCCCGCAATAAACGATCTTCAAGTGACAAATCATTTATTAGTTCCGCTTCAAGAAAATCTATTAGAGGCTTATGAAGTGTCAAACCTAGTGAACTCTCCAAAGAATAATAGCCCTCAATTAATTGATAGAATTAGTTAAGGGCTATGCTCTACCTTCATTTTTAAACCACTCTTCTTCTTTTTAAAAGAAGCCACTAATCATGATCGTTTTTACAGAACCTTTACAAATTCTTAGCGTGAAATACAAGATTAAAGTACTATAATTAAAGTATGATATTTCGACATTTTTCTACAAAAGGTGACGCTATGAATACGAATAATAAAAATAACAAAATGATGAGTTTTATACATTTTCTTCGTTTTTTGAATTCCAAATGGAATACTCTTTATGATGAATTTAATAAGCAAAAAGAACTTCAAGAACTCATGCAAACAGAAAAAGTACAAACCCTATTTCAGCCCATTCTCTCTTTAAAAAAGGGATCTACGATAGGCTTTGAAGTTCTTAACCGTCCTCAAAAAACAAAAACATTTCCAACAACTGAACATTTTTATGACTTTGTTGGTAAAAGTAGTGAAGTCTTTAAAATCGAACGTTTTTTACGAAATCTCTCTTTTGAAAGATTTGCAGAGCAAGCTAACACCTCCAGCGAGCACATGAACCATTTAGTTTTCGTAAATATCCAATCACAGATATTAGGCGATCCTACCTATCAGAGTGGCATCACTCTAGACTTGCTGGTAAAACATAATCTCTCCCCTTTTCAAATTATTTTAGAATTGACAGAAAAAGAAGCTGTATTAAATTATAACCAGTTTGAAAATATCATTGACCATTATCGACAACAAGGCTTTCGAATTGCTCTTGATGATGTAGGAACAGGTTATAACAGCTTACAAACCCTTATTAGAGTAAAACCAGAATTCATTAAACTTGACAAGTCACTCATCCGAAATATTGATAAACATCCTGAACAACAACGTTTAGTCGAACTACTTTTGGATTTTGCTTTGCAAGTAGATACGAGTATTATCGCTGAGGGAATTGAAACCTTGTCCGAACTAAAAATTTTAAAAGAAATCGGTATCCATATGGGACAAGGCTATGCACTTGGAAAGCCCCAGACCGAACTATGCAATGGGCAGTTTCCTCTCCCCCATCCGATTATACAGAAACGGCTAATATAAAGAAGCGATCCCTACTCCAAGTAAGGATCGCTTCTTTATATTAATAACAAACCCATCATTTAAGCTTTGCATTCCTACACTGTCAGAAAAGCACTCTGAGGAATGTACTTACATCTTTTTTTCAGTTTTGCTGCCATCTTACTTAATTGGCCAACAGATGTGAAACAATCATGTCTATTTTGAACTACTGCAATCGAGATACTTACTAACGGTACATTTTCAAGATTGCCCTTTCTCGTAACCGCTTGAATATACCCTTTATTTATTTCTTCATCCGTATAAAATTGTAAAATAAATCGATCAAAACGAGTAATGATTTCTCGACAAATCTCTTCATGGTGATAATGTGGAAGAACAGCAATAAAATCATCTCCCCCAATATGCCCGACAAAAGAAGGATCATTTTCCTTCGTCAAAATGGTCTCTGAAATAATGGTGGCCGTTTCCTTTATTAATTCGTCTCCTTCACTAAATCCGAAAGTGTCATTAAACACTTTAAAAGTATCGATATCAAGATATAGGACACTAAATCGTTCGTAAGTCAGCACAGTCTTCAATGTTTCTTCAATCACATTGTTTCCCGGCAACCCACTGAGTGGATTTGAAAAGCGAGCAATACTGATTTGGACCTCTGATAATTTGATAATTAGTTCTCGTATGCTGACAATTCCATAAAGGTACCCCTTTTTAGTAACGATAACCAAGTCATAAATATTTTCTAGTTGTCTTTTCATAGCTAATGAACTGACTTCAGTGATGGATGCAAAATAATCAACCATTAATAATTCATGATCCATAACAAGTTCGATCTTTCGTTTCATATAAAGGTCAAAGCCGTATTTAGTTGAAAGTTTTTGAAAAAAATTTATTTTCATGACAATCCCTATAGGATGTTCTTTTGTACCCACAACAATTCCTTCTATTGAGGCATTCTCCTCAAATATTGAATAAACATCCTCACATTTCGTTTCGGGAGTAACGATGATACAGTTTTTTGTGATATCTCCAATAACACTTTGCATTTAAACACCAACCTCTATTTTCAATTATTGTTTTGTATACGTCGTCTTTAAATGTCTAGGAATTTCGATCCTATTACCTATGAAGGGGTGTGTATTAAGTTGGCGTATTTACGAGGCAGGCTTACTTCTTACTTTAATTTACTGCAATACTATTAATATTTTGTAAATTCAATGTAAAATCTTAAATGATTTTTGTGAATATTCACCCATGCCATAAGAACTACT
This sequence comes from uncultured Bacillaceae bacterium, assembly GCA_963765265.1. Classification (GTDB taxonomy): domain Bacteria; phylum Bacillota; class Bacilli; order Bacillales; family Cytobacillaceae; genus Bacillus_BD. The sequence continues at coordinate 259,174 of CAVXVN010000005.1, read as the reverse complement.
AAAAAATATTAAACAAAAAGTGGCATCAACTTAGATAGATATACATAAAAGCTTTCACTTTTCCTATACTAAGTTTGAGGTGAACCAGTTGAAATTCGCATGGATTATTGGACTTATGTTATTAGCACAACCATCACATGTATCGGATGAACTAACCATTGTTCAAGGACAGGAGCCAATCATGACAATAAGAAGATCCGATTTATCTTCAAGTCTTTATGGCTTTGGTTTTCCTTCGATCAATATGCAGAAATTTCGAGACCATTTCTGACCAGTTAAACAAACAGATTCGTAAAGAAGCAATAGATGCAACCATCGATGAGAATGGGAATATTATTCCTGAACTACCTGGGATGGAATTAAACAAAGCCATTTTCAAGGAGCAATTTTTCACCTATTTTTATCAAAAAGGCTCGTCTACAATAGAGGTTCCTGTTCGCACCGTTTACCCTAAAGTAGACAGTGAATTACTAACACAGATCCGATCTCAAAAGATTGGACATTATGTAACCTATTTCAATAGCCATAATAAGGAGAGATCGCATAATATTTCTTTAGCTACTGCAGCGATCAACAATCAAGTTGTCTTACCTGGGGAAACCTTTTCTTTTAATCAGACTGTTGGCAAACGGACAAAGGCAAAGGGCTACCTGCCTGCCCCAATTATCGTTAGAGGGGAACTTGCAGAAGGCGTTGGAGGTGGAATTTGTCAGGTTTCTTCCACCTTATTCAATGCTGTCGATCGCTCAGGACTACAAATTCTTCAGCGATACTCCCATAGTAGGCGTGTTCCGTATGTACCACCAGGACGTGATGCAACAGTTAGTTGGTATGGACCAGACTTTTCTTTTAAAAATAAATATAATCAACCTATTCTCATCCAGGCAAAGGCTCAATTTGGTATGATGATGATTCTCCTTTTCTCCTCCGATGAGATTAACTTCAAACCAAAACATGTTCCAAGCTCTAACAATCAACTTCCACCAGAAACAGAACGAAAGAAGCATTTTCTGAATGAAGAGACTAATCGAATCAGTCAATATAAAAAGGTTACCACTACTCGGTAACCTCTCTTATATTACATAATCGTTTAAAATGCCCTTTTATACGGAACAGGTGGTTCTACATGTCCAGAAACAGCTTGAATCGCATGGAGAGCCCAATATGGATCTTTGAGCATCCCTCGACCTATAGCGACAAGATCAGAATCACCATTCGCAATCGTCGCTTCAGCAAGTAATGGGTCTTCTAGTATTCCTACCGCAATAACTGGTAGGTCTAACACTTCTTTAAATGCTCGTGCAAAAGGAACTTGATAACCTGGATGGTTAGCTGGTTTTACTTTTCCTGGAGGTGCCTCCCCTCCACTGGACACATGGAACATATCGACTCCAGCTTCTTTGTATCGTCTAGCGATTGCAAGCGAATGCTCCAATTCGTAACCGCCATCCATATATTCTCTGGCAGAAATTCTCAAAATAAGCGGCATTGAATCAGGCATCACACTTTTTACCGCTTGGATGACTTCTACCCCAAACTTGGATAAATCTTTGCCATACTCATCTTCTCTGTTATTTATTCCTGGTGAGTGGAATTGATGGATTAAATAGCCATGTGCTCCGTGGAGTTCAATCGTATCGAATCCTGCTGAAACAGCACGCCTAACCGCCTCTTTAAATTGGGAGATTGTTCCTTTTATTTCCTCAGTAGTCAAGGCTCTTGGTGTTTTATACTTTTCATCCTTATTTTCAGCAGAAGAATTGACTGGAATAGTGGATGGACCTACTGGCTGAAGGGCATCTTCAGCTTTACGACCTGCATGGCCAATTTGTATGCCTATTTTAGCTCCATATTTATGTACTTCCGATACAATTCTTTGATATGCAGGAATATGATCATCCGACCATAACCCTAAATCATAATCTGAAATGCGTCCATCTGGATCTACATCTGTCATTTCCATAATGATCAGACCTGTTCCACCGACAGCCCTGGAGACATAATGAACAAAATGCCAATCGTTTGGTTCCCCATCCTTTGCTTCCACAGAATATTGACACATAGGTGCCATTACAATTCTATTTTTTAAAGTTAGCCCCTTTAATGTAAAGGCCGTTTGTAATTGAGACATATCATTCTCACTCCTTTTTACTTGGGTATGTTAGTCCCGCTTTCTTCTACCCTTGAAATCCCCATTATTATCTAATAATGATATCACTATTTAATTTTTCAAAGCAAAGAAATTGATTTGATTAAAGTGACAACTATCACCGCGACATTTTCAAGGTATTGTATAATAGGAACAGGGAAATAAAGCCAATGAATCACTACTGAGGAGGATTAATAATGGAAGAAACAAAAAAGATTAAGACTGTTTGCGGTTATTGTGGAACAGGCTGTGGACTCATTCTAGAAGTAGAAAATAATAAAATAGTTAAATCCCGCGGGGACAAGGAAGCACCTGTCAATAAAGGGCAAACCTGTATTAAAGGTGGCTTTGGTTTTGGTTTTGTTCATGCCGAAAGTCGTCTAACGGCTCCTCTCATTCGTAAAGCTGGAAAGCTTGTGGAAACTACATGGGAAGAAGCTTATAACTTTATTGCTGAAAAGTTAAGCCATATCAAAACAACATTCGGCCCTGAAGCCATTACTGCCTTTGCACCTGCTCGAGCTTCGAATGAAGTAAACTATATCACACAGAAATTCATGCGTGCAGCGATTGGAAGTAATAATATCGATGGCTGTAACCGAACCTGACACGCTCCAAGTGTTGCCGGTCTGGCAGCTATATTTGGTAGTGGATCTCCAACAAATTCAATCGAAGAGTTTGAGAAAACAGAAGTTCTCTTATTAATGGGTTCCAATACAACAGAAGCACATCCAATTATTGCGAATCGCATGAAAAAAGCTGCAAAATCAGGGCTGAAAATCACTGTTATTGATCCTCGAAAAATCGATATGGTAAAAAGTGCAAATCGTCATTTGCCACTTCAAGTTGGTTCAGACATTGCACTTATTAATGCTCTGATGCACGTTATTATTAAAGAGGAATTATATGATCCAACCTTCATTGAGAAACATACAACTGAATTTGATCAATTAAAAGAGAAAAGTAAAAATATATACACCTGAATACGCAGCATCCATTACGGGATTGTCACCACAGGATATTATTGACACAGCCAGAGAATATGCAACAGCAGACAAAGCGATGATCGCTTATACATTAGGAATTACTGAACATCATTGCGGTGTAAACAATGTCTTTGATGTAGGAAACCTCGCCTTATTAACAGGACATATTGGAAAAGAAGGATCCGGCATTATGCCCTTACGCGGACAAAATAATGTTCAAGGTGCAGGTGATATGGGATGTTTACCAAACCAATTGCCTGGTGGTGTTAACCTAACAAACGATGAATATCGTGGCCGTTTTGAAAAAGCTTGGAATGTTAAAATCAATCCAATGTCTGGTGACACACAAACAAGAACGTTTGAAAAAATGGAAAATGGCGACGTAAAAGCCCTATATGTTATTGGTGAAAATCCAATAATGGCAGATGTTAATATGAATCACACGAAAAAATTATTTGAGAACCTTGATCTTTTAATTGTTCAAGACCTATTTCTTAACAGAAACAGCTGAATTAGCAGATGTTGTTCTTCCTGCAAGATCATGGGGACAGGTAGAAGGCACTTTTACGAATACCGACCGTCGAGTTCAACGTGTTCGCAAAGCAGTTGAACCTCATCCAAATACAAAAGAAGACTGGGAAATCCTTTGTGATTTATCAACGAAACTTGGCTATCCTATGAGCTATAATAATAGCGAAGAAATTTGGGATGAAATGCGTTCACTTGCATGGGAAGTATTTGGTGGGATTTCTTATGAAAGACTTGATAAGGAATATGGTCTCCAATACCCATGTCCAGATGAATCACATCCAGGAACATTCATCCTCCATACGCGGTTTCATGAAGAAATAGAAAATGTAGCTAAGCCTTCTTCATTCGTCCCTGTAACTTATACAGAACCGGTAGAACTTCCTGATGAGGAGTATCCATTTACTCTAACAACAGGACGACGCCTTGAATCTTATAATACACATTCGCAAACACGTCACTATGCAAGTGGTGTGAAAATAAGACAAACGGAAGAAACAGCGGATATCAGCCCAGATGATGCCCTAAAACTCGGAATTGAATCAGGCGATCTGGTAGAAGTTTCATCAAGAAGAGGTACGGTAAAAGTAAAAGCAAAAGTAACGGATCAAGTACCCTCTGGTCTAGTCTTTATGAGCTTCCACTTCATTGAAGTTCCAACAAATGTCTTGACCATAAATGAATATGATCCTATTTCTGGAACGGCTGAATTTAAAGCATGTGCGGTAAAAATAACACCATTATCCAAATAAAAGGTTCTTAATACTGTGACTCTTACATGAAAGTAAGTCGGCTTTCCCAGGGTGACAAGCTTAAGTCGAGCAGCAGCTATGGGAAGTGTCTTTTCCCATAGCTGTTTGGCTTATGACCTCCACCCTAGAATCCTTAACAAGATTTGGGCAGTTGATCCCACACCTATCTTCTTTGTATTGTATACTCTGAATCTCTTGAGGTGGGAGTTTTTCTGTCCATTTTTAAAAAACATGATTAAATATCTGAATCAAGGGAAAATTAAATTTTGTTGATCCTCTTTTTTTAACGAAAAGTTATTTTAATTTCATTATTATTTTATTATTGATTGCTTATAGTTATTTATGTATAATCAGTTTTATTGAAATTTAGGATCTTATGTAGATTAGGGGGTTTTTATATTGGGTAAAGCGTTAATTATTGGTGCTGGAGGAGTTTCTAGCGTAGTTGTACAAAAATGTTGTCAACATCCTGATGTTTTTGAAGAAATTTGTATTGCAAGCAGAACGATCGAAAAGTGTGATGCGATTAAAAATAAATTAGTTGGTAGTAAAACAAAGATATCTACTGCCCAGGTAGATGCGGACAACACAGATGAGGTTATTAATCTCATTAATAACTTCGGTCCAGAAGTCGTGATAAACGTAGCTCTACCTTATCAGGATTTAACCATTATGGATGCCTGCCTTGCTACAGGTGTTCATTATGTGGATACAGCAAATTATGAGCCACCTGATACAGCGAAATTCGAATATAAATGGCAGTGGGCATACAAAGAAAAATTTGAAGAGGCTGGTTTAACAGCCATTCTTGGAAGTGGCTTTGATCCTGGTGTTACAAGTGTTTTTACAGCTTATGCTCAAAAACATTATTTTGATGAAATTCATACCATTGATATCGTCGATGTTAATGCTGGTGACCATGGCTATCCTTTTGCCACAAATTTCAACCCTGAAATCAATATTCGTGAAGTAACTGCAAATGGTCGTTACTTTGAAAATGGGGATTGGGTTGAAACAGAACCACTTTCAGTTAAAAAAGTATATAATCTTCCTGAAATTGGTCCAACTGACATTTACCTTATGTATCATGAAGAATTAGAATCTTTGTCTAAAAATATTAAAGGTGTTAAGCGTATTCGCTTCTGGATGTCTTTTTCAGAAAGATACTTAACTCATTTAAAAGTACTTGAAAATGTTGGAATGACTTCCATTGAGCCCATTATTTATGAAGGAAAAGAGATTATTCCTCTTCAATTCTTAAAAGAACTTCTTCCAGACCCTGCTTCATTAGGACCTAGAACAAAAGGGAAAACAAATATTGGCTGCGTTATTCAAGGTACAAAAGATGGAAAACCACAAACTTATTATGTATACAATGTAAGCGATCACGAAAAATGCTACGCAGAGGTTGGATCACAGGCTGTTTCATACACAACAGGTGTACCTGCCATGATCGGTGCTATGCTTCTAATGAAAGGCATTTGGAAAAAACCTGGTGTTTACAATGTAGAAGAATTTGATCCAGATCCATTTATGGAAGCATTGAATGAAAATGGACTACCATGGCAAGAGAATTTTTCACCTACTCTACTTGATGAGGTATAATTGATGAAAAATATTGACTTCAGTGCACTTCCATCACCATGTTATGTTGTGGATGAAAGACTACTCACTAAAAACCTTGAACTCTTAAATTCTGTTCAAGAGCGTACAGGATGCAGCATTCTTCTTGCCTTAAAGGGTTTTTCAATGCATTCCCTCTTTCCTTTAGTCGGTAAATATTTAAAGGGTATCACTTCAAGTTCACTCTTTGAAGCAAGACTTGGGTATGAAAAAATGGGTAAAGAAGTTCATGCTTATGCACCTGCTTATTCAGATGAAGAAATTGATGAAATACTAAGTTACGTTGATCATATTGTTTTTAATTCTTTTCCACAATGGAAAAAATTCAAAGACAAAGTGAAGAATGTAAGTTCTAAAAATATCGAATGCGGGATTCGTATCAATCCTGAATATTCCGAAATAGAAACTCCACTTTACGATCCATGCTATCAACATTCAAGACTCGGGGTTACGTTGGCTAATTTTAAACCAGAAGAACTTGAAGGAATTGATGGACTGCACTTTCACACGATGTGTGAGCAAAATTCAGATACTCTTGCACGTACGGTTAAAGTGATTGATGAAAAGTTTGGAGAATACATTAAACAAATGAAATGGCTTAATTTAGGTGGAGGTCATCATATTACAAGACCTGATTATGATATTGAAACCTTAGTCGAAACCATTTTATATCTTAAAAATAAATACTCAGTGGATATTTACTTAGAGCCTGGTGAAGCCATTGCTTTGAATACAGGCTATCTTGTGTCTACAGTACTTGATATCGTTGATAACGGGATGCCAATTGCCATTCTTGATACGTCTGCAACATGTCATATGCCTGATGTACTTGAAATGCCCTATCGACCAAATATCATTGATGCAGGCAAGCCTGGTGAGTTCGCACATACCTACAGACTCGGTGGAATGACTTGTCTTGCAGGAGATGTCATTGGTGACTATTCTGTTAAGGAGCCTTTAAAACCTGGTGACAAGCTTGTTTTCTGTGATATGGCCCACTATACAATGGTAAAGAACCATATGTTTAATGGGGTAAATCTTCCTTCCATCGCATCATATAATGATGAAGAAGGAATAAAAGTCATTAGAAAATTTGGTTTTGAAGATTATAGTAATCGATTATCATAATTTAACATGACCTAGTTAATAAAAACTCCCATAGCGCCATTTGCGTTGTGGGAGTTTTTGATAGATAATAGAATTCTTTCTACAGTTACTATACACTTATCATTTAAACGGTTATTAAAGAACAACATGTTCAAGCTTCCACTCTAACTGCACTTCTGCTTTTAAAATGAACTGAATAATTTCTTCCGCTGCTTGTGATTTAATATATTTTCTTTGGGAGTTGATGATCTCATTTAGTTTTTCTGCATCATTTTCTAGTAATTGGTTAATGGTCTGTTGAATCTCGTTTTTATCTTTACAGATCACACCCAAATTTAATTTTTCAGCAAAGGCAGGATTGTCCCTTTCTTGACCAGGTAACGCACCTGTTATGATAATGGGTGTATTAGAAGAAAATGCTTCAAACATCACATTGGGACTACCTCTTGTAAATGCAATATCTGAATCGAACATGAGATCCTGAATATTTTTAGTAAAACCGTAGATTTCAACTTTATCGCTATATTTACTTTTGAGCGATTGTTCCAAATCTTCCTTTAGCGTTGCATTTCTTCCTGCAACAATTTTTACTTTGCAATCAAAATGATTCAACAGAATCTCAGCAATATCCTTCATATTACCTACGCCCTCACCACCACTCATGATTAGGCATTTTAAAGGGGTCCCCATTTTATAACTTTCTTTTTTATTTGTGCTATTTCTGAAAAATCTCGATCGAACTGGAAATCCTATTACTTTCGTATTCTCTGCCGGTACACCAAATTCTACACACTTTTCACGTGCTTCAATCGTTGGGCAGATAATATAATCTGCTCTATTATCCGCCCAAAGTGACGAAATGTTTACAAGATCTGCAATAAATGTAATAAAAGGTATTTTAATAGATTGCTTATCTAATATATTTAAAATCGAACCATTAAAATTAGGATGAACAGATAAGATCAAGTCTGGTTTTACTTCATCTAATAATCTGAGAAAATTTTTTTTTATGAGAGCTTCTATAGAAATATTAATAAATGCCGGATAGTCAGATGAAAATTGAAATACCATTTCCCATAATTTTTCTGATTTTCTCGTTATGGGTCCGTAAAACTTACCAATATTTAATAATGCAGACCCACCAAGTGAAAACCCATCTATTACATGAACGTTTATGTCAGGATCCTTTTTAATCTGTTCACATAAGGATTCTGTAATACTTTTATGTCCATGCCCTGTGTTATCAGAAGAAATAATCAGAATATTTTTATTCATAAATAAACCCTTTCTGCAAGACGTATAATATAATATATATAATAGAATTACAATGACAACTCAAAATCTTAAACGGTTTCCAAATGATTGGGGGTTTCATATTTTTGAAAAAGACTAATACAAAAATGATCTATACGATATTGGTATTTATTGCACTTGCTGCATTCGATAATATCATTATCGGATTATTTCCACCACTATTTCAGTACATAGCACAAGACTTGAATGTGGGAGTAGCAAAATTAGGAATCATTTCAGCAGTTACTATTTTAGTTACGGCTGTTTCTTCTGTTTATTGGGGCTATCTCTCTGGAAAATTCCAACGTAAAAGGCTTATTATGCTTGGAACGTTCATTTGGGTCCTATCCGTATTCCTGACATCCATAAGTCAAAGTTTTTTACAACTATTATTCTTTCAACTATTAACTGGAATTGGTTTAGGATGTATTGCTTCCATTGGGTTTAGTGTATTAACTGATTATATCCCATACGGAAAACGCGGTCTGATTCTAAGTCTTTGGGGAATGGCCCAAGGCTTAGGTGGAATCGCAGGCTCTCTCTTAGCATCATTAACAGCAACCAACACTAGTTGGAGATGGCCTTTTGAAATAGTCGGCTTTATAGGTCTTATTCTCATCATTTTATACCTTTTTGTTGATGAACCAATCAGAGGTCAATCAGATCCCGAACTAAAAGGGCTCATTAAAAATGGTGATTCGTATAACTATATTATCGAAACGAGGCAAATATTACCAGTGCTGTTAAAGGGTAGTAATCTGTATCTATTTTTACAAGCATTATTTATGAATATCTCAACGGGTAGCCTCATATGGCTTCCAACTCTATTTATATTAAAAATACAACAACACGGATACAGTATGCAAACAGCCATGATTACCTCAGGTTTCCTTTACGCAATCTTTCAAATCGGTGGGATGACATCAGCGTATTTTGGACATCTTGGTGACAGAATTCAAAAGAAATCCTATAAAGGTCGAGCCTATTTAACAGCTTTCTTTGTATTTCTTACAATGCCACTATACATATTGATGTTTTTTATGCCTTTGGATAGCCTAATACTTCCAAATAGCCATGATGCTTTAAGTATTTTAGTTCATTTAGTAAGGCAGCTTTTCACGAATCCATGGATGATTTTATTATTTGTTTTATCGATCTTGGCTTCTGCTTCCCAATCTGCAAACACTCCCAATTGGCTCGCACTTATAACCGATGTAAATTTACCAGAACATCGAGGAACCGTATTCAGTGTCGCAAACCTATGTAATAGTTTAGGTAGAACCTTTGGTAACATAGGAGTGGGTGTTTTGCTAAGCCTTGTTATCATGCGCTATCCAGAGCCAAAAAGCTATATGATTACCTTGTCGATTCTGCAAATTTTCCTTATCCCATCCGCTTTATGTTATTTATTAATGGCCCCAAAGAATGTAACAGATATACATAATGTAAAGAACACACTCAAAGAAAGAGCCAGTCAATCTTCACTAAAAAAACAATAATGTTCTTTTTCACCGCCTCTCAGATGAAAAGTTCTACTTTATCCATATTAAAAATAGGAAATGAACAAATTCAAACATATATGAATTTTCCCATTTCTTTTATTATACAACATTCTAAAGTTCAGAACACTTAAAGTCTAAACTTATTTTTGTCAAACAGATTCATCAAAGCTTGAATTACAGCTACAAACTGGATCATAATGAGTATATTTGTAAAATAAACCATTATATTTTTTCCTTTAAAAAGCAAAATAAGAACTGTTGCTTATTTATTAGGAGGATGATTTAAATGAAGTGGCAAAAGACTATTTTATCCATGATACAAGCACGAAAAGATAAAAAAATTGCTCTTGCGATTGATACCTCAACAAAAGAAGTACAGACCATTCTCATCAATAATATTGTAAAGCTATTTGAAACTGTTAAACCCGATACATTACTTGTCCAAGCGGATTTTAAGATTAGAAGCATTGCACCAGTCAAAGCTGATACCATAAAATATCAAACACATGGAAAGGCCTCATATACATTAGTTTTAGAATGGGCACAAAATGAAAAGATTGATACGTTATTTTATATTACCGATGTAACGGGATACTTTTATGAGGAAATGGAAAAAGTGGATTACGAAATGTTCTGGTTAGTGCCTGATAATTATTTACCAAAGGTTCCTTTTGGAAGAGCCATTAAAATCGCATCATAAGAACTGAAACGCTGGAGCTGGATGCAGGAAAGTGAACAGTGTCAAAAAGGCACTGTTCACCCTCAAAAAATTCTTATCATATTGAATTATGATGAAAGCTTGTTTATCCTAATAAAGTTAGATTAAACATTTTTTCATGGCAAACATCCCCTATGCTAGCTAAAGACGTTTTTGCTCCAATTCAAGAAGTTGTTTTTTCATTTCCAATCCCCCACGAAATCCTGTTAATGATCCGTTCTTTCCGAGCACACGATGACAAGGGACCGTAATTAGAATCGGATTCTTTCCAATGGCAGCTCCAACTGCACGAACAGCTGCTGGTTTATTGATATGATTTGCAACATCGGAATAGGACTTTGTCTGTCCGTATGGAATCTCACAAAGGGCCTTCCAAACAGCTTGTTGAAATGCTGTCCCGTTGTAATCAAATGATAGGGTAAAATCCTTCCGCTCCCCCTCCAAATACTCCATGATCTGCTCCGAGTAAGGACGGAGTATTTCGTTATTTTCCTCAAGTTGACTTCCAGGGAAAGCCTTTTCTGCCCATTTTGATACTTCCTCGAAGGGGCTATTTTGTGATCCAACAAAGCAAAGCCCTTTTGATGTTGCAGCGATATACATATTCCAATCTTTATGCTTCAGCAATGTCCAATAAATGGTTGTCTTATTATGTAGTTGGGTCAAAATATCACACCTCACATTTTATGATTGTTTCACTATGGTCTTCTTAAAGTACACCATCAGTTAAACCTAATTTCTATTATAACTTCATTCCAGTCTTTATCGGAGTTATGGTTGTTTGTTTGGTCAATTTACAAGTAAAAAACCAAATAAAGATATTGGTTAAAAAAGAGACGAGCACAAGTTCAGCATTTCATAACTTGTGTTCGTCTCTTTGTCTCTAAAATAATAATGAGGCATCTTCATTAAGACTGCCTCGTTTGTTTCGTAGCCATTCTCTTGATCTCTGAAGGCAGCCTATTTAGAGAGTTACGATCTATATAAAAAATAGTGTATATGCATGTTTAAAGTATTAAAAACTATTTTTAGTCCCTTAAAGCAGATTAGAGTGAATTTTTTTGATAAATAGTGATGTAACGATCTAATTCCTGACTGCAACATAAGGTATCCGGACTATTAAAGCCGGTTTCTTTAACAATCTGAATCAGTTCCTTTTTCAGTTGATTGATCCTTTCAATTAATTGATCGTTCTTAAACATCGTACAACGCCCCTAATAATAGATTAAATTTAGTATTTAAAAATTAAAGTTCTAAGCCTGAATTTTCAAGAAATATTAAATATACTAAATGAGTCTATTATCAGGATAAACTTCAATTTTATGTAATTAATGTATACAATTCATTAGTTATTATATACAAAAATACAATAGTTAATCAACCATTAATAATCAAAGTATACATTTTTTGTAAAAAATACTATTTAAAAGGAAGTTATATTAGTTTATGATTGTTTTTTCTACTAATTGTAAAAAGACTGATAGCCAGTCAGCATCAGTCTTACATTCCTAATTCGTTTATCCTGCGAGTTTATTATCGACTTAAAAAGCGTCTGGGCTCATTAAATTATCCAAATAATTCCATCATTCCATTTACATACAATCACAAGATTAAACAAACAATACTATTCGTAACTGAAACTATAAGGAAGAAGGAATGAGCATGACAGTAGTATCAGATGTTAAAACAACCATAGCAGGACTAAAAAGTGCCCAAGCCAGTTTTGAGACCTTTTCTCTTGGTACAGATAATGAACAAGCGAAGCAATTATATCAAGATGCTGCCCAACAAACGCAAACCATCATTGATAGTATTGAACCAAGGCTTCAGCAAATACAAGATGAAGAGCCTCAATATCGACAATAGTGTAACAACCGGTTGGCTCAATGCTAACCGGTTCTATTTTTAACGTATTAATGGAGTAGTTATAACAATGATGAAGGATGATAGAAGATGACAACAATTTCAAGTGTCAAGCAAAGTTTGTCAACCATTAAAGCAATCGAGGCGCAATTATCAACGCTTGCCTTACACTCCCATGAGGAAAAAGCACAGCAAACCTTTCATGAAATGATGTTAATAATAGGAGAAGTGAAAAAAGATCTTCACGATCGTAAAGTGGAAATGGAGTTAGAAGAACCACAATATAAAGAGTCATAAAAAAGGGGGTGCAGACATGCCTGATTGGGTACATATTTTGATTCGTTCCATTGTCTATATCCTTGTTTTAATTGTTATGACAAGATTGTTAGGAAAAAAACAAATTTCAGAAATTTCTTTTTTTGAATATGTATCAGGTATTACAATCGGAAGTATTGCTGGTGAAGTCCATCATGGGGTTGGATGGTAACATATGGCATGGATTTTTAGCTATCGGTGTATTTGGTGGCATTACATTACTTGTTGATATGATTTCATTAAAAAGCAAGAAATTTAGGGATATTGTAGACGGAACAGGGACAATTCTTATAAAAGATGGAAAGATTATGGAGGATAATTTAAAAAAGGAGAAGTATTCTCTTGATGACTTAGGTTCGCTCTTGCGGCAAAAAGATGTTTTTAATACAGCAGATGTCGAATTTGCCATACTTGAGCCAAAAGGCGACCTCAGTGTTTTCTTAAAAAAAGAGAACAGACCCTTAACACCTAAGGATCTTCAAATGAAAGTCGCAAATGACAAAGTTCCTCAAACCGTTATCATGGATGGAACCATCGTAAATGATGCAATGTCCGCAGCAGGAAAAGATCGAAATTGGCTTCATATGGAATTAGCTAAGCTTGGAGTTACCGTTGAAAATGTTTTTATGGGTCAAGTTGACTCTTATGGTGACTTAACCGTAGATCTCTATGATGATAAGATACAAGTTCCTTCGCCTCAAGTTCGCCCGCTCCTTTTGGCCATGATCAAAAAGTGCCAAGCGGATTTAGAACTGTTCGCACTCGAGACAGAGTCCGATCAAGCGAAAGTCATGTATAATAAAAATGCCAAAAAGCTCGATGAGGTCATCAGCATCCTCCAGCCCTACTTAAATGGATAAAGCAAAAAGAGACTGTCCCATCAGGTGTCTGACATCCACTAAATTACATTTACCCTAGCATCACTAGATATTGTAATGTGGTGTCTTTACTTTTGGGTCAGTCCTCTTTTTTCGTTAATGATTCATTCACTATTGATTACCGCGGTTCATACAGATCCCATGCTAATTTTAAAGAATCCTTTATATATTCCGCTATTTCGTCCACATTCAAATTATCCGTTTGAACTTTTGAATTATGCAAAGAATATGCGGGCTGTCTGCTGTAAAATAATTCTTCTATTTGTTCCAAACTCTTATTTTGTAATACTGGACGACTGTCAATAATTAAACTAATTCGCTCTTTCCAAGAATCCCATGATAAATCCAGAAAAAATACAAGGCAATTCGCCAAACAAGCTTTCCTTATTTCTTCATTTAGAAAGGCTCCCCCACCTACTGAAATAACATTCAATGGTTGTTCACTCAGACTTATGATCATGGATTTTTCTCGTTCGCGGAACGTTTTTTCTCCAAATTCTTCAAATATTTTAGTCGTAGGCATTCCAAACTCTTTTTCAATTTTTTCATCAATATCAACAAAATCCCTATACAACTTTTTGGCTACTTGTCTACCAATTGTCGTTTTTCCAACTCCCATAAAGCCAACAAATACAATACTCTTTTCTCTTAGCGGCAATTCACGTCTTCTCATTTTATTAATGATCTCCTCATACGAATAATTTTCCCGTCCAAAATTATATAATTATTATAATTATATAATAGCATTTAATTGTTAAAAAGGAATCAGGATCAATGAATTAAATTTTGGTATTTTCTTTTCATGCTGGATAAATGCCACAGACGGCAAGAAATGATAAATTCATGTGTAAATTCCTTTACCATATAGCTCCTAACGCAAAAAAAGGATGACTCATAAGGTCATCCTTTTACAATTAATTCGCTTTTTTTAATGAAGATGATTCAGGTGGGGTATTAAATGAAAGTGCGTAACCAATAATTGCCCCGATTAATGCGGGTAATACCCAACCCATTCCTGCATTAAACATAGGTATATATTCACCTAAGAAATTGTATAACCCATCAAGTGGAATACCTGCTGCTTTTATACCATCAATCACACTAAAAATTCCTGTCAACAACATACTCCATCTATAAACTTGTACACGTCCCTTAAAAAGCGGATCTGCAAAGGTTAAAAAGATTAAGACAATCGCTAATGGATAAATCGCTACTAATACTGGTACAGAGATTGTAATCAATAGGCTTAAGCCAATGTTCGCAACAGCTGCACTGAAAACAGTAAATACAATGGCTAATGTCTTATAAGAAAAACGCGGGAACATTTTTGAAAAATAACTAGCACAAGATGTAATAAGTCCAATCGATGTTGTTAAGCAAGCAAATAAAATAGCTAAACCAAGGATTACGTTACCCCAAACTGAAAAATGGGTATTCGCTGCAAATGTTAGGAGCGCCCCACCATTGTTGGCTTCCCCTGCCGCAAAATTCGTTGTTGCTCCTAAATAAGCAAGTCCAAGATAAATAATTCCTAAAGCCCCTGCTGCAATCAATCCCGCTTTAATCGTTGCTTTAGCAATTCCTGCCTTAGTTGTTATCCCATTACCTTTAATCGCATTGATCACAATAATACCAAATACAAACGATGCAAGAGTATCCATCGTTAAATAGCCCTCTTGGAAGCCTTTAAAGAATGCATTATCTACATAACTACCGATCGGAGCCATTGGTTTATCAAGTGGATTGATAAACGTCGCAACTAATACGATTAATAGACAAATCAATAGTATCGGCGTCATCACTTTACCCACGCGGTCAACGATCTTACTTGGATTTAAAGATAAATAGCCAACAATGGCAAAATAAATAATCGTATAAATCAATAGCCCAATATTAAATCCACCTGTCATTTCAGGTAAAAATGGAGCAATTCCGATTTCATATGAAACGGTCCCTGTACGTGGAATCGCAAAAAATGGTCCAATGGATAAATATAATACAACGGTAAAAATAAGAGAAAATTTCGGATTAATTTTATTAGCTAATGACTGTACATCATCATGTCCAGACATCCCAATAGCTAGAACCCCTAATAATGGTAAGCCCACACCTGTTAATAAAAATCCGATGATAGCTGGCCAAAGACTTGTACCTGATGCTTGTCCTAATGCAGGTGGAAAAATTAAGTTTCCTGCCCCGAAGAATAAGGCAAATAGCATAAGCCCAATAGCCACTATTTCCTTATTTGAAATTTTTGAATTCATAGCTTTCGCCTCCTGGATGATTTGACTTTACTAGTAGAAAAAAATCTGTTTATAATCTTCAGACAATTTAATCTAATCTTGTTTCATATAAAGCCTTAAATGATATTTTTTAATACTACACAATAAAATATGAAAAGTAAATAGATATCTTAAAATAGAGTAAAATCTGTTTTTATTGTTAATAATGGAGAGTTTTTCCAATTTCAATACAGTCTACTCTCAATTATTTTATTATTTTAGAAAAATATAAAGGAACCAACCATTGTGAACATGGCTGGTTCCTTTATTCGTTTCAACTAGTCAGATTTTTTTATGCGACCTGCGTCTTTTAAGGCTTTTTTCAATAAAATCTCAATTTGTGCGTTTACACTCCGCAATTCATCACCTGCCCATTTTTCAAGGGCATCATATGTTTTTTGATCCATTCGGAGCAAAAATCGCTTTTTTTCTGACACTTATCTCACAACCTTAATAAATGGATCCTGTATTTATAATTGGCTGATTTCCTTTATCCGATACTAATGCAACCATTAAATTATTGACCATTTGTGCCTTTTTCTCTTCATCAAGCTCGACAATATTCTCGCTGCTCAATTGTTCTATGGCTGATTTGACCATGGACACCGCCCCATCAACAATTACTTTTCTTGCTGCTAGAACGGCTTTCGCTTGTTGCCTTTGCAACATAGATGAGGCAATCTCACTCGAATACGCTAAATGCATGATTCTTGCTTCTAAGATTTCAACCCCTGCCACTTCAAATCTCTTTTGCAGATCTTTCGTTAACTCATCTCCAACTTCCTCAGAATGTTGCCGTAAAGAAATTTCATAATCATTATTGAAATTATCATAGGGATATTGGCTGGCAATATGACGTACACCTGTTTCACTTTGCGTATGAACAAATTCTTTATAATCTTCCACATCAAAAACGGCTTTCGCAGAATCAAATACTTTATAAACAACAACTGCTGCTATTTCAATCGGATTCCCTTCAAGATCGTTTACTTTCAATTTATCAGAATTAAAGTTAATCACTCGAAGTGAAACGTTCTTCCGCACCGTAAAAGGAACACTGAACCAAAAACCTTCCTGCTTGATCACACCTAAATAATTTCCAAAAAGAGTAAAGACTTTGGCTTGATTTGGTTGGATGACTGTAAAGCCCGTTAAGGCGGTGACTAAAACAAGAAAAAGGATAACCGCTACAATTAATGAAAACGCACTTGCATGTATAACAAAAAACCGAAAAGCTGACAGAACACCTGCAAGTAAGACAAGGATCATGATTACACCAATAAAACCGTTCAACTTATAGATACTTTTTTCCTTCATTAGTCTCACTCCTTTATAATATCTTCCCATTATCATTATATTGGTCCGATTATAAAGTCTTTATCGATTGTTTCATTGACTCTGACAGATTGTGGAATAGACAAATTGAACAAGTCAACATCCACAATATACTTCGGTCTCCGCTTCGATTCTTGATAAACTTTGCCGACATACTCTCCAACCAACCCAATTGCCATTAAATGTAATCCGCCGATCAACCATATGGAAGTGATCAATGAAGTCCAGCCTGTTTCTGTTTCACCCATAAATTTCAATACGAAAAAATAACTCAAAAATAAAAGACTAGTGACAAAAGAAGTACAGCCTATCAGCATGACAAATCGTATGGGCGTAATGGAAAATGAAGTAATTCCATTAAAAGCAAAGGAAAGCATTTTCCTCAGTGGATACTTTGTTTCACCTGCAAGTCTTTCTTTTCGATCATAATAAACAGATGTAGAAGGAAAACCAATGAGTGGCACAATTCCACGTAAAAATAAATTCACTTCATCAAATCGTTCTAGTTCATCAAGGGCACGCTTACTCATTAAACGATAGTCTGCATGATTATAAACTAAATCTACCCCTAATTTCCCCATCAACTTATAGAACCCCTCCGCTGTAGTCCGTTTAAAATAGGTATCTGTTTCCCTCCTTTTGCGCACACCGTAGACAATGTCATAGCCTTCCTTAAATTTTTCAATAAACGTACGAACTACTTCAATATCATCTTGCAAATCGGCATCAATCGAAATCACACAGTTGGAAACGGTTTTTGCCGCAAATAAACCCGCTATTAAAGCATGTTGATGTCCTGCATTTCTTGCTAGTTTTAGCCCTCGAATGAGATTTGTCTTTAAGCTCGCTTTATAGATCAATTCCCATGTACAATCCTTGCTCCCATCATCGACAAATAATATTTTACTTTTTTCCGAAATGAGTTTTTCTTTCATTAATTTCTCTAACAGTTGATGTAGGGTGTCCATCGTATGCGGTAGGACAGACTCTTCGTTATAGCAGGGTACAACAAGTGTTACGACCGGTGCACTCATTTATGTTTCCTCCCAGATGTAAAGTTATATAGTAAGTGTCCAATTATTCACATCACTTTATACAAATAAATCTCCCAACTCGTTTCTTTTGAGGAAAACACCTGATCAAGTACTAAGTGATTGTCTGCTGCATTAACAATGGGAACGGCTGAGAATAGATAAGTTCCGCCCATCTTTTTAAATGGTTCAAGATTTAATTGGACCTCAGTCAGCTTTTTTTTCGAACCCTTTTTAAACATATAATGCTTTCCTAACTCGTCAGTAAATAAATAGCAGCGACCTCCCCACTCATCGAAATAGGTCCGAATTGTTTTGTTTTTTTTCAATTCCTTTTCAATTATTTTTCTGAATTCATACTTATAGGATAATGGATAAAAGTTATTGTACGAATCCAACGTGTAAAACCCATTATACTGACTGATTGCAGGGTGGAGCCCAACACTTGCTACTCGATAATCCTCAACAGGTAAGTCAATATGTTCTTTAATTTGCTTAAATAAATCTTCGGCATAAAATTCCTTTACAGATGGCTTTGACTGATAGATAACTTCTTCGTGAAAACAGCCTAATAAAAGCACTTGGGCACAAATAATAAAATAAATAAGAGGTCGAGATTCCCTTAAATTCAACCATAATATTTTCAAACTAAGAGCAAAAGCAACATAAATAACTAGTGGCCTCAAAAAATGAAAACGAGCGAAATTAAAGGTATTAAGAAAGTGAAATTGTTCCGTCAGAGGCTGCCAGCCTTTATAAAACCAGAAGGCATACCAGGCAGAAAGAATAAAATTAAACACAAACAAGAAAGACAAATACTTTTTCCTGCTTCCACCAACCCTTTCGTATCACGATATAAATAGCCATAAACAAGATAGGAAGGATAATCAATCCATGTATCGTCTTCACATGTGTATGTCCAAGAATAAAATTCTTAAAGGTTAATCGAACGACTCCGCCAAAGTGATAAACGCGCATGAGTATATTCATCCCTACTGTTCTCTCCGTCTGAAAAGAGGAAAGAATAGACATAGTCTATATTCGACGATCCCGTATATAATGGCTCATGTACATAATCGAAAACAAAAAAGATAAATAAATTTTTTTTCGTCTAGCCACATCCATCACCCAGAGAATCCCCATACCAAATAGGAAAAAGAAAAAGCCAAGAACCAGGCTTGAGTAAAATGGAAGGAGGGTCAAAACAGCATATTCTTTCCAGGTTTTCCTCCCCTTTCGAATATGCAAAAACGCCCATAAGGCAAGGGGCATACCAAGTGTACTTAACATTCCTGAAGGCCAAAAAGGAGTTAATGCAAAGGTTAATGCTGTACCAACCCTGATAATCCCCCATTCTTCTCCTTTCAATAAATGATCGCGTAAAAGCAAATACATACCCAAAAAAGCAAATACTCTTGTTATCACTTGACTTAAACCGTAGGCTACCATGGTCGGAAATAAAGCGTAGAGCCAGACAATCCCGCTAAATTCTGTACCAAAAGCATTCCTTGGCAAACCATTCATCACTTGCGGAATAACCGCTTGAATCGAGCCAAATATCTCGCCACTGTCGCTCAACACTTTGTACCACGCTAAGTTTGAATCCAAATTATCATGGACACGAATATGAGCATTCTCACCTAAAATAAAGTAAGGGGATACATAAATAGCAAGAATAATAACTGCGATACATAGCCATTTCTGATCACGTTGATTATGTAAAGAAAACAAATGCTTACACCCCATAATAACTGTAATTCCTCTTACTTTAATCTACCTAACAGAATGCGACAACCTAGCAAAGATTAGATATTTTCATTCTATATATCCACGCAAATAAAGTCTGCTAACACCAGCAGACTTACTTTAATAAAACGCTTGAACAAAAAATGGGTATAGAAAGATCAACACTTCCAAATAATAGAAATAAAGTTTAGAATATGATTTTCTCAAAAAGGGTAGGTATTGCATAAAATAGTATAAATAATGAAGGGAAGAGGTGAAGAGAAAATGGGGCTTTTTAATTATCTGTCCGATTGGACAACAAATTTGAACGAAAAAAGAATCGCTCAAGCTGAAACCTTAGGACACTGTCCCGAATGTAAAGGAAGGGGATTTCAAATTCCAATAGTAAATGAATACACCTATTTTGAATCCTATGAATGTCCTGGTTGCAATGGGAAAGGGAGCTTTTCCGAATGGAATATGAACAATCAATAAGGGGGAATAATATCCCGAAAATAGAGAAAAAAGCACTCACCAAAACGGGAGTATTCACCATTTATAGATTCTGTATATGGTGAAACTCTCGTTTTAGATAATATGCTTTAAACCGGGATAAATTGTTTTCCAAAAGATGTTTCCTTTTCTAATTGCTCTTTTTGTTGAGTTTCAACTTCCATCCTACGAATTTGTTCTAAATGCATTAACTCATTTGATCCGATGCCGGATACTCCACCAGCTTTTTGGATGATTTGAAAAAGGATATCCGCATCCTTCATCGCACTGTTGATCCCAAATGCACCTGTCGGGCTCATGGTATGGGCAGCGTCACCAATAATGACTAGCTCCTTGTTTACCCATGTCTTACACTGACTGCTTTGTACTTGCAGCAAAACAAAATCACTCCATGACTGAATATGGGACTTTACACTATCTGCTAATTCAGGAAAAGCCTCTACTAATCCTCTAATAAAAGGCTTAAACGACTTCTTCTTCAATTCAACAAATGATCCTTCTGGAATATTCCAACCAATTTGAACATACCCACCCTGCTGAGTAAATAAAGCCAGTTGGTCATGATTAACAAGAGCCATCCGAATCGTTGGCTCCCAATCTTTTGGTGCAGGAATACGCGCCCAAAGAAGATCATACCCATGCGTAATTTTCTTAAAAGGAATCTGCGCCAATTTACGCATGGTTGAAAAGCGTCCGTCTGCTCCAACAATAAGAGAACTCTTAATTTTAATCTTTTTGCCATCTTTTACTGCTTGAACACCTTTAAAATGGTGGTTTTCTTCAATTAATCCAACCACCTTTGTATTTAAAAGCAGAGTAAAATCTGAAAGTGGTTTACTTTTTTTCAGTAAAAGACCTAACAAATGATTTTGTGGAACATGGATTCCAACATGGTTTACCTTTTCATCTGGAAGAATCTCTTTTATCACTTTACCATTATTCCAGTATTCAACCCGGCTCATCCGCAACAAGCCGATTTTCTCTAATTCTTCAAAAAGATTATATTTTTTTAAGATGGCTTCGCCCATCTCATTTAAATGCTCGCCTCTGAACTCTTTATTAATCGATTCATGACGTTCCACTAAAATGGTGGAAATATTGTGACTCGCAAGTAAATAAGCAAGCAAGGCACCTCCTGGTCCTGCCCCAACGATACATACATCTGTTTTATAATCATATTCCTTCAATTTATACATCACCCATTTTGATTGGTTTAGTTATCTTGGTGTTTACCAGGGTAAGCAGTAATGAGGAGATCATTTCCTACTTGTTCAACAGAATCGAAATCAACGATTAACGACTCATCCATCGTTTCTACATCTTTTCCTGTAAAAGGAGTCAAGGAATGACGGCCACCTAATATTTTGGGAGCCACATAAATCAGAAATTTATTTATAAGGCCTGCTCTTAAAAAGGCCCCATTCACTTCACTACCGCCTTCCACCAATACGTCCGTAATGCCCTTTTCAAATAATACACTTAATACGAAAGATAAATCGATTCCTTCCTCACTATAAGCTGCTGGAAATACTTCTACCCCTTTATCTAAAAGAGTTTGAATCTTTTCCTGATCATTTCCTTCTTTTGTAAAAATCCACGTTTTTGCTTCCGAGCAATCCGTAATCTTAGCATCTATTGGTGTTCGAAGGTTTGAATCAAGGATAATACGGACGGGATTTTTCCCACCCTCAGGAATTCTAGTTGTGAGCATAGGATCATCAGCAAGTACGGTTCCAATTCCAACAAGAATGGCATCTGTTTCATTGCGTAAATAATGAACCTTTTGTCTCGCTTGTTCTCCCGTTACCCATTTGGAATGTCCATTATAAGCGGCTATTTTTCCATCCAAAGTCATCGCTACTTTTGAAATGACAAAAGGAGTATGGTGAACCATATTATGAATAAATCGCTCGTTTATTTTAGCTGCTTGTGCTTCAAGGATCCCAACCTCTACTTCAATTCCCGCTTCTTCTATGAGCTTTATTCCACGACCTGCAACAAGCGGATTCGGATCCTTCATCGCAATTACCACTCGGCTAACGCCCGATTCCTTTACTAAATTTGCACAAGGGGGTGTTTTACCAAAGTGAGAACAAGGTTCAAGCGTCACATAAAGAGTGGCCCCTTTTGCATGCTCACCAGCCATTTTAAATGCATGGACTTCTGCATGCGGTTCACCTGCTTTTCGATGGAGTCCCGAACCAACAATCATTCCATCCTTGACAATTACCGCTCCAACAAGAGGATTCGGATTCGTCTTTCCTTTTGCACTTGCTGCTAAATCAAGCGCGAGCTTCATAAAATAATGATCATTTGTCATGACACTTTCTCCTTAGTTGGCTATAGTTATTTCACTGTTTTGAATATGTCCAGATTTTGCTACCTTTGTAGCCAAATATAAACTGTTATAATCGGACTCTCCACCCCATAAAGGGATATGATCGTGAATGATCAGCCCATTAGACTTTAGCGCATTAATTTTTTTAGGATTATTTGTTATAAGTGTAACAGGCTTTTCTCTTAGAACATTAAGTACTTGTATAGCTTCCTCGTATGAACGGATATCATCTGGAAAACCAAGGGCATTATTGGCTTCTACTGTATCATATCCTTCCTCTTGAAGAATATAGGCTAATGATTTTGGAAATAAACCAATTCCACGACCTTCATGATTGGCTAAGTAGAAAAGAGCTCCACTTCCATGTTCAACAATCATTTTCATGGATTGACGCAACTGGTACCCGCAATCACAACGCTGACTGCCAAAAATATCTCCTGTATGGCAAATACTATGCATCCTGATATAGGCTTCTTCTGAATTCTTAAAATCCCCATACACCAAAACGGAGGACTGCTGAAGTTTGGCTAAATCCGTTGTTGCCAGTGATTCAAGTAAATTTTCCTTTTCAGATGGAAACCCTTCGAGCGAAAGCCATGTATACCATTGAAAAGTAATGTCTTGATTATCTAATTTTACAGGTAATTTAATAGGTCCCACAAGGCATATATCTTTATTATTTGATTGCTTTATAATAGTCATTTTATCAAGTAAAATCGTTTTCACTTTATCTGAAATCATTAGGGTCATCCTTCCAGTATATAAATTACAACATGCTCATGTTACTTACTATATGTAAGCAAGTATATATTCGTAAATAGTTGACGTCAAGTAATTTAATCACTATGATAATATTATTAATTTCATTATAACAGAGGTGGTATTTGATGGGGGAAAGTACTCTTTGTCCCAAATTTCATAAAGCAGTTGAAATTTTAAGTAAACGTTGGAATGGACTCATTATTAACCAATTATTATCAGATTCAGGCTCACAGAGGTTTTGTACCATTAATGCTTCAATGCCCATTAGTGGCAGGTTGTTATCGGAGAGATTAAAAGACCTTGAAAATGAGGGAATTGTAACAAGGAAGGTTTTTCCGGAAGTTCCTGTTCGAGTTGAATATACATTAACGGAAAAAGGTCTGGCCTTAAAGAATGTTTTCAAAGAAATCGATCAATGGTCGCAAGATTGGATTCAAATAACAGAGGAAAGTAAAAGAGGATGAGCCGTTTCATCCTCTTTTGTTAGGCTTTTAGTTGAATATCCGCTGCCTTATTATGAAAGAGTCATTTTTCGTCCATACTGACAAAATGACTCTTTCTACCTGAGGTGAAATACATTGCCAAATCATATTTATTTACGCTTTATTCACTTGCCGCTTTTATGGCGTACATTTATCATTGCCCTTTCATCGATCACGTTTTTCGGTATCCTCATTCATTTGATTGAACCGAGAAACTTCCCCACTGTTTTTGATGGTATTTGGTGGGCAATTATTACGGCATCTACAATTGGCTACGGGGATTATGTACCCCATTCTGCCATAGGGAAAATAGCTGGTATTCTATTGATCATAACGAGCGCTGGCTTTCTTTCCTCTTTTTTTGTCACATTAGCAACCACGGCTGCCACACGGCAAAATGACCTTTTTGAAGGAAAAGCACATTTTAAAGGGAGTGACCATTTTGTTATCATCGGTTGGAACGAACGTTCAAAAGAGATTATCCAATCTTTATTAAGCGAAAAAAAGTTGATTTCGATTGCTTTAATAGATGAAACACTGTCACACAACCCATCTTCCAAATCAAAGTGTTCAATTCATCCAAGGACGTCCAAATCTTGATAAGGTATTAATAAAAGCGAATATCGCGACAGCCCAAAAAGTCATCATTACAGCGGATCAAAACAAAGACGAACATCAAGCAGACATGAATACGATTCTTACTCTATTGGCTGTAAAGGGGTTAAATCCCCAGATTGAATCCATTGTTGAAATTCTTACATACGAACAGATTGCTAATGCCAATCGTGCCGGAGCAGACGAAATTATTCAAACAAATATGTTAGCGAGTTTCGTTATGCTTCAAAGTATCACCTCACAGGATATGGTGACATCCTTTTTGGATTTAATCTATCAATTGACAGAGAAAAAACTTATTTATCAAATGTGCGAAACTCATGAATTCGAAAAGGACTATACGACAGTTGGCAAGCGTTACATGAATGAGGGAATGGTTCTTTTAGGTGTTAAAAGAGGGGGAGCAACCATCTTAAACCCTCCCAGACCTTTTTTAATTGAAAAAAATGATCAGCTCATTATCCTCATGGAATCGATCTAATCGAAAAGAGTGCAGAGTATATCTATATCTGCACTCTTTTTCCTTATTTTATAAACGTTTTTCTAACTCTGCTTTTTTCTCTTCAAATCCTGGTTTTCCGAGTAAGGCAAACATATTGACTTTATACGCTTCAACTCCAGGCTGATCAAATGGATTGACCCCTAATAAATAACCACTCATGGCACAGGCTTTTTCAAAGAAATACACGAGATAACCAAATGTGTATTCATCAAGTTTTGGAATCGACAGAATTAAATTAGGAACTCCACCATCTGTATGAGCAAGCAACGTGCCTTCAAAGGCTTTGTTATTGACAAAATCAATCGTTTGACCAGCAAGATAATTTAATCCATCCAAATCATTTTCCGTCTTTTCAATGGTTAATTCATGTCGTGGCTTCTCTACTTTAATAACCGTTTCAAATAAATCTCGACGACCTTCTTGCACATATTGACCTAATGAATGAAGATCTGTTGAGAAGTTAGCAGAAGAAGGATAAATTCCTTTCTGATCCTTCCCTTCACTTTCACCAAACAATTGCTTCCACCACTCAGAGAAATACTGTAAAGCAGGCTCATAGTTGATTAACATTTCGATTGTTTTTCCTTTGTTATACAGAACATTTCTTACTGCAGCATATTGATAGGCTGGATTATCTTCAAGCTCAGAGTGACTAAAATCCTCGCGTGCGGCAGCTGCCCCTTTCATCAATGCTTCAATATCTGCCCCACTAACCGCAATGGGTAATAAACCAACAGCCGTTAAAACGGAATAACGCCCACCCACGTCATCTGGAATCACAAAAGTTTCAAAGCCCTCTTCAGTTGCAACCGTTTTAAGTGCCCCTTTTGATTGATCTGTCGTCGCATAAATTCGTTTAGCCCCTTCTTCCTTGCCGTACTTTTCTTCCAATAGCTTACGGAAAATGCGTAAGGCAATCGCAGGCTCTGTGGTTGTTCCCGATTTCGATATCACATTAATCGAAAAATCTTTTCCCTCTATAAGATCGATTACATCCCTCATATATGTGGAACTAATATTATTTCCCACAAAAATGATTTGAGGAGTGCCCCGATTTTCTTTTGGCAGTACATTATAAAAGCTATGTTGTAAGGCTTCAACAGCAGCACGAGCACCTAAATAGGATCCACCAATCCCAATTACTAATAGTATTTCTGAATCATTCTTAATTTTTTCAGCCGCCTTTTGAATACGTGAAAATTCCTCTTTATCGTAGTTCTCCGGTAGGTCCATCCAACCTAAAAACTGATTGCCTGCACCTGTTGCTTCATGTAATGAATGATGAGCTACTTTAACAGCATCTTGTAAATAGGTAAGCTCGTGTTCACCAAAAAAAGCGAGCGCTTTTGAGTAATCAAATCGAATATGTGTCATGCAGATCCTCCAATTATTATTAGTTATTAACACTGTAACTAAAGTGGGAATCACAATCAAGAATATCCCCTTAAGGAAAATAATTTTACCATATTTTGATAATCGCCCTATTTTTTTAGAGTGACTGACGATAAATAGCGAGTGTATCTTCACGATTTAACGTTTTAAATTTACCGTATTCACCTTTGGCCATTGCTTTATCCGCCATCATATCAAGTTTAGTATCGTCAATTTCATAATACGCTAATGTGGAAGGGGCACCTATGCTATTCCAAAATTCACGCAGTTTATCGATTCCTTCTAAACCTGCTTCCTCTGCACTTTTCCCTTCTGGATTCACCCCAAATACACGAACAGCCAACTGTTTGAAACGCTCAGGTTTAGTAGAAAGGACGTACTTCATCCAATTTGGAAAAAGAATCGCCAATCCTCCTCCATGAGGAATATCATAAACTGCTGACACTGCATGTTCCAAATTATGAGTTGCCCAATCACCGCGATATCCCATTGAAAGCATTCCATTTAATGCCATTGTGCCACAGTATAACATGGTAGCACGGTGTTCATAATCTTCAAGGTTATCCAATAGTTTTGGAGCGGTTTCGATAACCGTTTTTAACAGTGATTCACACATATGATCTTGGAAATCAGTATGTTCTGTTGTGTGAAAGTAATTTTCAAATGTATGGGACATCATATCAACGATTCCATAAATCGTTTGATTTCTTGGTACTGTAAAAGTGTTGACCGGATCAAGAATAGAGAAACGCGGATAAACGTGCGGACTACCCCATCCATATTTCTCATTGGTCTCCCAATTTGTTATCACAGAGCTCGAATTCATTTCAGACCCAGTTGCTGCAAGTGTTAAAACCGTTCCAAAAGGCAAGGCTTCTTTTACAATGGTCTTTTTGGTCACAATATCCCATGCATCACCATCATATTTTGCTCCAGCAGCGATCGCCTTTGTACAATCGATCGTACTTCCGCCACCAACGGCTAAAATAAAATCGATCCCTTCTGATTTACAAATTTCAATCCCTTTTCTCACCGTTGAAATTCGTGGATTTGGTTCTACTCCAGACAGTTCAAAAACTTTTACGTGAATTTCTTTTAACTTTCCGATCACTTGATCGTACAATCCATTACGCTTTATACTGCCACCACCATAGACAAGCAATACTTGATTTCCATATGATGGTATTTCATTCTTTAATTGATCCAACTGACCTTTTCCAAAAATCAACTTTGTTGGATTCTGATATGTAAAGTTTTCCATCTTAAATCCCTCATTTCGTTATATGCAAAGTCTAAATTGGATTTAATTTCCACTATTATTATCGATGAAATCCATCATGATTGCAAAGACTTTAAATACTTTCCGAACATCGATAATCCTTTTGACCAGTATGAAAAATAAATTCGAAATGAGTAAAATTATTTCATGGCTCCATGCATAATGTTGATATATCGGAACAAACTAATGATGTATTTATTAATAAGGAGGTTAATCCAATGAGTGGAATTCAACGTACTGCATTATTTCTTACGATTATTGGGGCGATTAACTGGGGTTTGATTGGTTTCTTTCAATTTGATCTTGTTGCATCCCTTTTCGGAGGACAAGAATCCATCATTTCAAGAATTATATATAGTTTAGTGGGAATTGCTGGTCTTATTAATTTAGGACTATTGTTTAAGCCATCCCAAGAAGTCGCAAGAGAACCTGAACCAAGAGCAACCAGATAAAGGATAACTTAATCATTTATAAAAAGGACCAATTCAAGGTCCTTTTTTAATGATTTCTTCCCATAAAAAAAAGAAGGATTAGACATAATATCTATGCCCAATCCTTCTTTAGTTAGAATTCTTTGTAATAGAAAAAAATTATTTATTGATTAGATTATTGCGATCAGAGGATTGATCAATCCACTCTTGAAGTTTGTCTTTTAATGTATTGAAGCCTTGTTCTGTTTCTATATGATTAATAGGTGCAGCAGCTTGGCGTTTACGTGGTTTTTTAGCTTTAGTTTCTTCCACTTGAGCTGGAGCTTCTTCTGTAGCACGAATAGACAAGCCGATTTTTCCAGCTTTTTCATCAACTGACAATACTTTCACATTAACTTCGTCACCCACTTTAAGGTGGTCATTAATATCTTTTACAAATCCGTGTGTAATCTCAGAAATATGAACTAATCCTTGATTATTCTCATCTAATGCAACGAATGCACCGTACGCTTGAATCCCAGTCACTTTTCCCTTACAAACACTACCTACTTCAATTTTCGCTGTCATATAAACACTCCTATTTTTTCGTTATTTTTTCGTCATTATACGCAATATAAAATTATACCATACTAATGTGAAATAATCAAAAACTAAAACCGAATAAAAACTATATTTCATCGATTGTTCAAAACACTTTTTGATACTCCAACAGTTTAACATTACTAATATAACCTTATTTTCAAAATAGATGTATAAAAAAAGAGGAAAGTGGAAAGCCTTAAAATGTAAGACTTTCTAGTATCCCCCCCTTTTTTTACTTGGACAACCATTATGGTTGTCCTTTTTTTACACTCTTAGGAAAGTATAAAATTGCAGCGCTGGAGAAGTTCAGGCGTAGGTGGCAATTTTTAGGAAAACAGTATAAGTGCAACTACGCCTCTGTCTTCGCCTTGCAGGCTCGCCAATCGGCGAGTTTTCTTTGCACTGTTAAGAAGGCATAAAATTGCAACGGTGGAGAAGTTCGACGTAGGAGCAATTTTTAGGAAAACAGTATAAGTGCAACTACGTCTCTGTCTTCGCCTTGCAAGCTCGCCAATCGGCGAGTTTTCTTTATCTATTTTTAGGGATCAATCAGTTTTTGAACTCAAGGAATCCATAAATCTTTTCATCCTTTTAATGGCTTCCTGTAATTGTTCGATCGAAGAGGCATAAGAACACCGAATATGTCCTTCACCACTCTCACCAAACACATCTCCTGGTACAACCGCCACTCCTTCTTGTTTCAATAATTGTTCAGCAAACTCCTGTGAACTTAAACCTGATGACTCAATGGAAGGGAAGGCATAAAAGGCTCCACCTGGCATATGACACGTTAAACCAATCTCATTTAAGGATTGCACAATATAATTTCTACGCCGGCGATAACTCTTGATCATCTCTTCGACATCTGGACGTCCATTTTTGAGAGCTTCTAATGCTGCATATTGAGACATTGTTGGAGCGCACATCATAGCGTACTGATGAATCTTTAACATCGCATCTGAGATCTCAGGCGGGGCACATACAAATCCAAGACGCCATCCTGTCATTGCAAACGTTTTTGAAAAGCCCGAAACTAAAATCGTTCTCTCTCTCATTCCTGGTATGGATGGCAGACTTGTATATTCTTCATCATAGACAAGTTCACCATAGATTTCATCTGCTATAACTAGTAAATCATGTTTCTCAACGATCTCTGCTAGTTCTTTTAGTTCATTCTTGTTCAACATGGAACCGGTCGGATTATTTGGAGAACAGAGCATGATCGCTTTTGTTTTTTCGGTCATCACTGCTTCAAGCTGGCTTGGCAAAATTTTAAAATCATTTTCTTTTAGCGTTTGAACTTGAACAGCAACTCCACCAGCTAATTCAACCATTGGTAAATAGGAAACGAAGCAGGGTTCAATAATAATGACTTCATCTCCAGGATCCAAAATGGCTCTCATGGCAATGTCTATCGCTTGACTCGCACCCACAGTAACAATAATTTCCTTTTCTGGGGAATATTCAACCTTAAATTGTTTTTTTATATATTTGGAAATTTCTTGACGCAACTCAAGTAACCCTGCATTCGCTGTGTAAGATGTGAAGCCTTGCTCAAGCGAGCTGATAGCCGCTTCCCTAACACCCCAAGCAGTGACAAAATCAGGTTCTCCCACACCAAGAGATACAACACCTTCCATACCAGCAGCAAGGTCAAAGAAACGACGAATTCCAGATGGCTTTAATTCTATCGCTTTTTTAGATAAGTACGTTTTTTTCGTTCCTTTCATTATGGGGACACCACAATTCGTTTGTCTTTATTGTCAGGCTCAAAAATAATGCCATCGTGTTTATATTTATTTAAAATAAAGTGAGTCGTTGTGGATACAACAGAATCAAGTGTTGAGAGCTTATGTGAGACAAATTGTGCAACCTCATTCATCGATTCTCCTTCGATAATAACCGATAAATCATAGGCCCCGGACATTAGGTATACAGAATTCACCTCTTTAAAACGGTAGATTCGTTCTGCAATTTCTTCAAAGCCGACTCCACGTTTTGGTGTCACTTTGACATCAATCATAGCTCTAACTCCTGAATACCCATCAATCTTTGTCCAATCGATAATGGAGATATACCTTATAATTATTTTGTTTTCCTCGAGTTTTTGAACCGCTTTCTCTGTTTCTTCCACACTTAAACAAATCATTTTAGCAAGATCTTCCATAGGTAAACGCGCGTCTTTTTCTAGGATTTCGACTATTTCCATTTCCTTTTCAGTTAATTTCACGAAAAGACCTCCATAAATTTATGATCTAAAATATAGTTGTTATTATAGCAAAATCCAAACGAATTGTTCGCTATTTTTTTATATTTTCTTTTCTTAAGATACACAAAATATCTAGTAATTATAAGAATAGCTTCATTTCCTTCGTTTATAATGTATCTAAGTTTCGAAAAATAAATCAAGGATTTCGTTCAAACTTAAAAGGAGCAGTCACGAATGACGGCTCCATTAAATAGTTCGCTTATTTTTCTTCTTTTATTTCTCCACAGGCAATTCGGTCACCCGCATTTCCCGCTGGCTGGGACATGCCATCATCTTTTGTTTCGTGAATCACAAGCGAAGTCCCTTCCTTTGTTAATAATGAACCCTTTACGTCCTTAAAAGTGACCTCAGGAGCTGCCAACTTTGCCTTTACAGTTCCATCATCTTTTACAATGAGATTCGGCAAGTCACCTGCATGCGCTCCTTTTGGATGAAGCAGTCCATGTTCTTTGTCATCCGGGTTATAGTGATCACCTGCGGATTTGAAGTCCGGTCCTTTACAAGATGCTTTATTATGTATATGAATGGCATGTTCCCCAGGAGGTAGACCTTTTAAATCAACGTCTACTTTCACACCACTTGCTTGTTCCGACATCTTAACCGTTCCAAGTGAATCTCCCGTTGCATTAAACATCTTCACATCCAATTTCGTAACTTCTTTTTCAGCACATCCTGCTAAAAAAAGAATACAAATTAAAAAACATATTCTTTTCATCCCTTAATTCCTCCGTTAAGACAATTTGTATCTAGTCTTAACGAACCCACAAGATTTTAAACGGTTTATGATCGTTTAATCCTATTATTCCAAAGAAAAAACAGATATTTGTTTAACTGTCCTTTTCTTGAGCAAGCCTCTTTAAATGTTCTTCTAATTCCTTTGCCCTTTTTTCTTCTCGTTTCGAAATTCTTATAAAAAGTCGCACTGCTAAATAGGCAAGAATACTAAAAATTACAAGGTTAATTACGGCTGGAATATATTCTGTTTTATCCTCTGGAAAATATAAGAATGTAAATACTAGAACGGACGAAAAAATCATAGTCTTCTTCCTTTCACAATCATTTTCGATTCTATTATATCAGTTTCTTTAGTATAATTCTAATTTTCTGAAATATTAACATAACTTTCAATCTGTCACTCTCTCAGACAAACTCCCTAGTCTCCATTTCTATTGCTTATCAGTTTGTTTTTCAGTTTGAATGCGTCATAATGAGCATACAGTTAAGAAATGAAAGGTGGCACAAAAATTTGGAATTCTTACAAGTAGGAGATAAAGTAACAGCCATTTATAAAACAGGCAAATATATTGGTGAAATTACAGATTTTCGTTCAGAACATATTCTAGTGAAAATCCTTGCAGTCTCAAAACACCCTATGCAAGGAGATTTGCATCATCCTAAAGATGCTGATGTACCATTTTTCCATGAACGAAAGGCTCTTTCCTTTCGTGAACAAGCAAATATCCCTAAAAAGATGGTAAAACCTTTTGAAGAAGAAGTACCTAATTATGAAGCTTCATTAAAAGAGGCAGTTAACAACTTGAAAGCTGAGTTAACAAACGATTCATCGCAATGGGCCTTACAAAGTCTAAAGAATATCGAAGTGCTGGAAAAGGATTATTTTAAAAATTAGATTTATCAACCCTAAAAGGTCAAATAAGTTTCATCTAAAAAAGCCAAATCAACTAAAAGGATTTGGCTTTTTTAGACAAATTCATTAAGAAGTTTTGAAAAATCAATACGGTCACCAATGGTTGTTTGACCTGGATTATGCAAATATCGCTTGTCCTTTTCCACTAGTTTAAAAATATTATAGGTTGTTAGGGCATCATCCAATGCACGGTGATGTTTTCCAACCCCATCCCTTCCGTATTCCTGTACAGCCTTCCATAGCCCCGTTTGATTTTGATCCCCAAAAAACCGCTTATATTCCATTGATAGATCGACTTCTTTGGCACGAAATGGAAACTCTACAGAAGATTTTTCACAGTTTTGTCGCAATACTTTCATATCTGAATTGCCCCAAGTGACTACTGTATTTTTAAAATCACTCGCCAATGTAGAAAATTTATTGACCAACTCAAGGAAGGTTATACCATGATCAACCTGTTCTTGTTTAATATGTAAAAACGATTTACAACGATTGGATAAGATTGGAAAACGAACAGGGGTTACATAAGAGGAATACCTTTCAAAGATCTGATTATTCACTACAGAAACAATTCCAGCTTCAATGATTTCTGGATAAAATCCGTTGGTCCTTCGACCTCTTTCAGGCATGGTAAATTCAAAGTCTATAAATAAATACTGTTGATCTTCTGCCATTCCTCACCACCTGCTTTCTTCTTATATTATCGGACTATTAAAATCATTTTGGAAATCCTACCATTCTATCCTTATATTGTATCATAAAATAAATCATTATTTCATTTTTCTGTACTTTAACTTTCAGGTTGTTATGATCTATACAATCCTTTGGACAGCTCTTAATTAGAAAAACGATCCAAACAAAATGGATCGTCCTCTTTTATGCTATTTGTTTTTTCTTTTTAAAATCGAGATCGTACAACGTGAAAGGCAAATAAGTTGGTTTTGTTCATCCGTAATTTTTATTTCCCACACCATCGTTGATTTTCCATTGTGAATAACCTCAGCCATTGCTGTCACAACTCCATCGCGCTTTCCCTTTATGTGGTTCGCGTTTATTTCTAGTCCCACTGCTACCTCTGTTTCTTTATCAATCATTTCGTTAGCCCCTATACTTGCAACCGTTTCTGCTAAGGCCACACTGGCTCCTCCATGTAATAACCCTAATGGCTGCCGCGTTCTTTCATCAACGGGCATGGTTGCAATCACTCGTCCTTTTTCAATCTTAATTAATTCTATCCCTAATGAATGTAGTAGTGTATTTTCTATATTCAAGCTATTTCCCCCTTATAAGTATGTAAATGATTTATTCGAGATTTCAGGTTGAATGCCTTTTACTATTTCCAATTTTCATTTTACCATGAGAATAATTTATTTGAACTTTAGTGACTAAATGAGTTAAAAGACGCAAGAAAAACTGAGACATAAGTCAGAAAAAAATCTAATTTATGCTCAGCCTTTTTCAATTAATGATTTGTGTGAACATACATAAGAAAAGCTCGCAATTCATATGATTGAAAGGGAAACCTAAATTCACCTTATGAAAGGGGAAAAAACATGTACCCCTATAATCCATATTACTACGATTCTCCTTATTATCGACAATATCACAGGAATCCGCCCTTTTATCACACCCAGTACTCAATCCGCCATCCTACACAACTTGATCCCACGATGTTTATGAACTCAGCACGTCAATCAAAGAATTTAATAAAAGACGGTCAGTTAATATTAGAAAAAATTGCAGGTTCAAAACCCTTTTCTTTAGAAATGATGCAAGCCGCTCAAAGCTCTAACAAAGCGAAAGTAGAGGAATTAATTAAATCAACCGGCATCAAACAAAAGCCACAAGTTTCATACACTCCGAACGGTTTAACGGTCACCTTTATAAACGAACAAAATGATATTGACTGCTGTCACCTCATACTAAAGGTTCGTTGGGGAAATCCTTAAGGAAGAATAGTGTAAACAAAAAAAACTCTCGAGGAGAGTTTTTTTGCGTTTAATTATATGGATTTCCGTAACCATAACCACCATAGGGAGGATAGCCTTGGAACTGCTGGTAATATGGGGGATATGGGGGATATGGCGGATAATATGGGTATGGACCTGGTCTTACCAATGCGCTTCCCACTAATCCCCCTGCTAATCCTCCTAATAGCCCCCCCACAAACGGAGCACCAAAGAAAAAGAATCGTTGATCTTGATGAGGGTTTCGGTTTCTGTATCCGTACACTCGGGTATACCTCCTTTTTGACTTGCATACTACTTTCATATGCAAACAAATACAAATCGGAGTGGGCAAGCGTCTACCTTATCCTAAAAAGATTTGGTCAAATGAACCAGCGAAGTCCTTTCCCTTGACTTTATCTTCTTTTCAAATGATATTTTAAGTATGAAGTAGAGGTCAAACGATGAGGCTGGAGGAAGTTCAAACATGAATTTATTTCTCAAAAAAATAATGAAAAGAAATAAAGCAATGAAACTTGAATTTTGTCAAAACAATCTCGATCTATTTTTAGATGAAGAATCCTTTTCTCTTTTTAAAGCATTATCCAACGAAAAATATGTTTTCATGAAAGAATATCAATGTTTAAATGAATGTGAGCTATGCAAGAAGAAACCGTATGCAAAAGCAAATGGAAAGGTGATTGATGCGGGAACTTTTGGAGAACTATTATCCAAGTTAAAGCTTCTAATGGAATAAGGGAGACTAAGAATAGCCTCCCTCTACCTTTCTTATGCTTCAGGCTTTTCAAAACACTCTACTAATATAGCCAGTGTTCTAGCCATCACTCCTGTTGCACCAGATGGTCCTAAGTCACATGCTATATCTCTTGTGGCTGTCCCTGCAATGTCCAGGTGAACCCATGGAGTATCTTCCGCAAATTCTCCGACAAATGCCCCTCCCATGATGGCATGGCCTTCTCTACCTGGAGAGTTGTTTAAGTCTGCAATTTTACTATTCCTTACACGTTCCTTATCTCGTTCAAAAAGAGGAAGTCTCCAGATCGGTTCTCCTGCCTCAAAAGAAGCTTCCAGCACTTGTTCGAACCAACCCTCATGATTTGTTAATGCACCCGTTGTTTCCGTACCTAGTGCCGTAATGACTCCGCCTGTTAATGTCGCCACATCTACAAGATAATTCGCCCCGTGATGCTTAGCATAGGTCACAGCATCTGCAAGGACCAGTCTACCTTCTGCATCTGTATTTAATACTTCAATCGTTTTACCACTCATGGAGGTAATCACATCGTCCGGTTTAAGAGCATTTCCGCCAATCATATTGTCTGTAGAAGGAATGACCGCCACTACATTTTGCTCCGGCCTGAGGTTCCCAATGATTTCCATAGCACCAAGAACTGCTGCTGCACCGCCCATATCCGTTTTCATTCCGACAATTCCAGCTTTTGATTTAATTGAGTATCCGCCCGTATCAAAGGTAATCCCTTTTCCAACTAGACCAATGACATCTTCCCATTCATCTTTACCTTGATATTTTAAGACGATCATTTTCGGAGGCTCACTCGATCCTTGGTTCACAGCCAATAAAGCGCCCATCCCTAGTTTTAACATCTCTTCTTTTTCTAAAATTTCAACTTCAAAATCATATTTTCCTCCTAGTTCTTTTGCATAGTTGGCTAAGTCCGTCGCAGTTAATAGGTTTCCAGGGAGATTAACAAGCGAACGAGCAGAGTTCGTTCCTGTTCCAAAAGCAAAACCCACCGTAAGGGAGGCCCTTATTTCTTCTTCCTCAGCCTTTTCAGAATAAACAACAAGATGATTAATTGCTTTTTCAGGTTCATTTGATTTTTGTTTATAACCTTCAAATTGATAAGTCGATAAAGCAAATGCTTCACTTAATGCGTGTCCTGCATCAAGTACATCAATTTTTTCTGTTAGAAAAGAATCTAAGTAAATAGCTGTTTCTTCTAGTTTGTCCTCTTTAATCGTTTTAAAAACAGCGCCAAAAGCTTCTCGAAGTACTTCAAAGGAAAATTCCTTTTCTTTTCCTAAACCCACAAAGTAAAGCCGTTTACTGGCTATTTTTCCAAACGTATGTATTTTCGATACAACTTTTTTCTTGGCCGAAATATCACCACTTTTCACTAACTCTGTTAATCCACCTTCAAATGCTTCATCAATTAACGAAAGTTTTCCCGTGAATTTAACAGACTGATCGAACAAACCAATAATCAAACTTTCATGTGCCAATTCTAAAGGCTTTTCCTTTTTCACACTAAACATCTACTTACTCCTCCTTTATCCATACCATATACCTTCATTATAGACTAATCAAATGCGCCTTGGCGTATTTGCGCCCAGATTTTATCGAGCTCGCTCGATAAATTCCCTTTTAAAATCTGTGGCATCCGCCGGAGGCTTTAACTTCATTCAGCCGCGGTTTAGACCCACACTAAATTGATAAAAGCTTGACATTCATCCCACCACTTATACAAGTGGGAGACTTCTGCTGAATGAAGTTAAAAAGAAAAATTTCGACTTTGCCCGATTCCTTCAATATATCACTAGCAAATACCGTGGCATATTGCTAAAATAAATCATACTAATAGGCATCGAATACTTGATTAAAGGAAGGGTATACCTAATATGGATCTGTTTATAAATTTTCCCTTTTGGGCCTCGTTAGCTGCGATCTTTTTCGCCCAATTCATTAAAGTTCCAATCCATTTTATTGCAACAAAAAAACTGGACTGGTCATTGTTAACAAGTACTGGTGGTATGCCTAGCTCCCACTCCGCTGCGGTCACTGCTTTAACAACAGGAGTAGCACTCGAATCCGGCTTACACTCTCCAATCTTTGCTATTTCAGCAATCTTCGCCATTATCACGATGTTTGATGCTTCAGGGGTTCGAAGACAAGCGGGCGAACAAGCCATTGTGCTTAATCAATTAGTTGCTGATTTTAATAAATTGGTTGAAGATGTTAAAACATGGCCAAAAAAAGAAGAGCAAGAAAAACGTAATGAATTGAAAGAGCTCCTTGGCCATAAACCGATTGAAGTATTTTTTGGTGGCATTACCGGTGTGTTCCTAACTTTAGCCCTTTATTATTACCTCTAGTAGAATGTACAGTTATCATCCAAAAAAGCAAATCCCCCATAAGGTGGATTTGCTTTTTTCTGTTATTCCCTCACTGTATTAATAAAGAAGACTTCCATCAGTGGGGGTCTTACTGCCCGTTAAGACGGAGTAAATTGTTGGCGAAATACTTGCATGGATTTATCCTCATTTAATAAGGTCAATTCCTGTTCTGTTAATGAACCATCGCCTATTTCAACTACATACACGTCAATCTCTTTCTTTCCCCATTGATTATAAACATCATCAATGGTTTCATAATAAAGGTCGACTTTATTTCCTGTAATGGCACCACCTTTATCGGCAACAACCCCATAACCATAGCCAGGAATAAAGAGTATCGTTCCAATTGGATAAACATTCAAATCTGCTGCAACGGTAGAATATAAATCTCTTTTTACCATTACGCCAGAATAGGTAATTCCAAATTCAGGATGACCTGGTTTTTTCCCTGTCGATTCATATCCAGCCGTATAGCCCGTTGCCACCACTTTCTGGATTGGATATTTAGACCAATCAATTGAATTTTCAAGAGTTGGTGTTTCTTTTGACACAACTTCCGTCATGGGAATTTGTTTCTCTGCCTTTACGGCCTGATTTAATGAGAACAATGACAATCCCAGGGTGTGATGATTATTAGAAGGTCTCGAATCTTCTCTAATATGATTGTAAATACTACTTATAACAGTTTGAATTTCCACCCCTGAGATTGAATGAACGGTTGTTGAAAGAGCACCTAAAAATAAAATAGTCATGATCAAACGAATCGTAAATGTTTTTAATTTTAGCATCTATTATTCATTCCTCCCAAAACTATTCATTTCCCATGGTGGGCAAAACTATGCATGAATAGTTAAAAAAGAAGGCTTGATCTTTATAAAAAAAACCTCCGCCTTAGCGAAGGATTTTAATCTTAAAACATTTGATAACCTTTTCTTCGAAGTGCATTAATGGTCAACCCTGCAATAATTGCACCGCCCCATCCACAAGCTAAAATAAGAATATCCGCCATCGCTAATCGGGATAAGTGTAATAATAAATCCGAGAACGATTGCCCGGCATTTGTAAAATATTCGACAAATCGAACCTTATCAATAATCAAAAAAGCAATAATGGGATAAATAATAGCCATAATCCAGGACATTCTTAATAGCATATTGAGAATAAAACCGATTCCAAAAAATAATACAAAGAAAAGCAGCATGGATATCATTAACACCACTATATTCATAAAGTACAACCCCCTATTTGACTCCATTTAAGTGTACTGAATGAATTGAGAATCGTCAAAATTTTTACATTTCTTTTCTCACAACAATCCATTCTCCTTTGTCATCCAAATGGATTGTCCACCTCTCTTGAATGCAAAAAAGGACAAAAAATCTGTCCTTTTAGACTATCCCGTGTTAATGATTATTTTTAACAATGCTTTTCGTTTAAAAAAGATTTAATCTGCCTTTTTTTAATATAAGTGATGAACGGCCAATCTTATATAGCGCGCGATTATCAATCATTTTCTTCATAAAGAGAGCTTTAGGTCCAAAAACTTTCTTTCCATAAACAACTCCGACCGCATTTTCTTTCCCTAAAGCACAAACAATCCCTCTAATATTGGGTTCGAATTTTTTAAGTTTTGTTTTGTTACGAAGCAATGAAAGAATATTTTCTGCACATGTTGTCCCTTGTTGCAAGGCAATTTGTGCCGTTGGTGGATAAGGTTGACCTGTTTTTTCATCTACAAAAATAGAACAATCTCCAATAATGAAAAGGTTTTCAAATCCAGGAGCTCTTAAATCAGGATTCACTTTTACCCGTCCTTCTGTTACTTGTATTCCAGCTTGTTCCATTATGGAATTTCCACGTACTCCTGCAGCCCAAATAATCGTTCCTGCATGAATTTTCTCAACAGCCTCTTCTCCGTTTTTACCAATTATCACTCCATCTGGTAAGCACTCTCTAATCCTAGTTCCAAATCGAAATTGAACGCCTTTTTTTTCTAAAGTATTCACTGCATATTGTCCAAGATCATGTTCAAAAATAGGTAATGCGAAAGAAGATTGAACACAAATGATTTCTACCTTACTTCTATCTACCTTATACTGTCGACAGAGCTTAGGCAACCGATCCGTAAGTTCACCTAGAAATTCGATTCCTGTAAGACCTGCACCTCCGACAACGATGGTTAACTTGTCCTCTTTTTCACCACCTTGATATTTAGAAAATTCACCTTCAATATGGTTATTAATATGTCTTGCAGCAGAAGCACTTGAAATGGATAAAGAATATTCTTTAATCCCCTTTATCCCAAAAGTTCCTACCTCTCCACCTATTGCTACAACCAAATAGTCATAATGTACCTCGTTCTTCTCCAACATAACTTTTTTCTCTTCAGGTTTAATTTCAATAACGGTATCATGAATAAACTGCACTTTATTGGAATCAATAACATCCTTAATATCAAAGCGGACACGACTTGGAGGCATATTGCTACCTGCAACTT
Source organism: uncultured Bacillaceae bacterium (assembly GCA_963765265.1). Classification (GTDB taxonomy): domain Bacteria; phylum Bacillota; class Bacilli; order Bacillales; family Cytobacillaceae; genus Bacillus_BD. The sequence continues at coordinate 218,675 of CAVXVN010000005.1, read as the reverse complement.
GATGAAACCAAGTTTTTTGATAATAATGGCTATCTTTATTAATCAATACAATTTCTGCCTCGTTCACATCTAATTCCTTTTGTAATTTCGTGACTGTCATCAGCCCTCCAAAACCTGCTCCCAAAATAACAATCTTTGGCCTTTTCAAAAGATCACCCCTCTCGTTAATCCCTCCACTATTAATCTATCTTCCCTTTCCTACTATAGAAATTTATCTTATTGCTATTCGAAACGTTTTTTCAATTATCAAAAGTCTTTCATTGATCACATTCACTTTGTTTTATTATTGTAGTAAAATATTTTTCGAAACCGTTTGTACTTTGAAAATTGCTAAAAAAAAGCTGACGTTAAAGTCAGCTCTTTCTTTTAACAATTCTCAGGTGTTCCTACGGCCTCTGCTGTGCGGAAAGATGAACCACAACCACAAGTGGCGATGGCATTCGGATTCTCAATCGTAAAGCCCCCGCCCATCATGGATTGTTTAAAATCAATCACCGTTCCATTCAGAATAGAAGCATCCTCTTTATCAACAACTACTTTAAGTCCATGCTGTTCGAATTGTATATCTCCCTCTTCAGCATCTTGTACAAAACCCATTCCATATGATAAGCCACTGCAGCCTCCACCTTTTACGGCCACCCGCAAGTAAGATCCTTCTTCCTCATTTTGCTTCATCATATCTTTTATTTGAAGAGCTGCTGCTTCAGTAATTTTAACTGTTTCACTCATATTGTACCCTCCTTTTTCACTTATTCTTATTATATACACTTCTACAATCTCTCTCAACTTAAGCAACTTACTTTCTTATAATCAAATTCGCCCCGTCGAATTTGCGCCCGGATTTTATCGAGCTCGCTCGATAAATTACCTCTAAAAAATCCGTGGCATCCGCCGGAGGCTTTAACTTCATTCAGTAGAGGTTTGAACCTCCACTGAACTGATAAAAACTTAACATTCATCTCACCACTTATAGAAGTGGGAGACTTCTGCTGAATGAAGTTAAATCATTCGTCAATCTGTGCTAAACTACGCTATAATAGGAAGTACAATACTGCACTCAATCATCCCGAGGTGACCTAATTTGGCTGAACTTGAAGCTCTTTTTGATAAAAAATGCAAATGTTCTATTTGTAATCATTCTTTTACATCTAAAAAAATTCGATCTCGTTTCGTGAAATTATCTCACACCGATTCCGATTTCTGTCCTACCTATTCTCCCTCTGAAAATAACCCAGTATTATATCATATTCTTGTGTGCCCTAAATGTGGCTATTCTTTTTCAGATGACTTTTCACCATATTTTCCTCCTAATACAAAGGAAACCATTCAAGAAAAAGTTAGTACCCAATGGGTGCCACAAATTTTTTCTGAGAAACGCTCGGTCGAAGATGCCATTAAAACATACAAGCTTTCGGTTTACTGTGCTTCACTCAAAAAGGAAAAGCATATTACACTAGCTGGAATGTATTTGAGAATCGCATGGCTTTACCGTGGTATTGGGAACAGTGAGCAAGAGCAACGTTTTATAAAGTTAGCTCTAAGTGAATATCAAGAGACCTACAGTACCCAGGATTACCAAGGCACTCCAGTAACGGAAATGCGAGTCCTTTATTTATTAGGTGAATTGTACGTTCGTACAGGAAACATCAGAGAATCAAGCAAATATTTTTCTAAGGTCATTGAACAACAAAGGCGTACAACTGAAACGAAAATTGTAGAAATGGCAAAAGAAAGATGGAATGAAGTAAGAAACACTGCGAATATAGAAAAATAAAGACTACTAGGGTACGATGATACGGACCCTAGTAGTCTTTATGATCTTAAAAAAGAGGATTTTCTTCTAGAAATTGATAAATGTGATCAACAAGTTGTTCAGGAGTCTCACCTGTCACAACCTCTCCATTTACTAAGGCATATAAAAAATGATTGCACTTTCCACAATAACTAAGACAACCATATTCAATAATATCTAAATTAGGATCCTGCTCTAATTTTTCTTTTGCTATTTGAGCACCACTCGCTAAATTACTAATACAAAATTCAATAATTGGTTTAAACATAATTTTTCTCACCTCGTAAGGAAAAGGATTATCTCCTCGAACATTCAGGAACACATAACATCTAACAATCCTACCTTTTTTCTTTTAAATTGGCAAGTGAACTGCTTGGTTTAAAAGGACATTGACCATCTATCTATATTGGACTGAAGTGGCAATAGTTTCTAAAATTCTTACGGAAGTTTTCTTTCATGTCAATAATCCAAACGATAAGTAACTATAAGTGTTGTTATTTTGTCACAATTTCGATATAATTTTGTTGATAATAAATAGATAAAAAAACCAATTAGCCAATAATGCAAGACATCAATGAAAACGCTTTAATTTTTCTTTAATTTCAGAATTAAAGAAAATAAGGTTTTCACTATTTGGGAATAATTATACGTTTATGTTAGCGGATAAATAGATTGTCTTCCTTCATCATTAATAAAATGTCTTATATAAATAGAATGATTACTTTGAATGAATGAAGAAAAAAGGGGAAATTTGTTATGAAAAACCTGGTCATACTTGGTGGAGGATACGGTGGAATGAGAGTCCTTGCCCGTTTATTACCTAACCAATTACCTGAGGATATGTCCATTACATTAATTGATCGTTTACCCTATCATTGTCTTAAAACAGAGTACTATGCACTGGCTGCAGGCGCAGTCTCGGAACAAGACATACGGGTCGCTTTTCCAGAACATCCAAGATTAAACATCATTTATGCTGAAGTCGAAAAGATCAACCTTGAAGGAAATAAGATTTTTCTATCTAATGCAGATCCCGTTGTTTATGATGACTTGATTATTGGATTAGGTTGTGAAGATAAATATCACAATATTCCAGGTGCTGAAGATTTTACATACAGCATTCAAACCATTGAGAAGTGCAGGAATACCTACCAAGTAGTTAATAATCTTAACCCTGGTTCTGTCGTGTCCATCATTGGAGGTGGATTGAGCGGAGTAGAATTAGCTTCAGAACTGAATGAAAGTCGTCAAGATTTAAAGATTCGTGTTTTTGACAGAGGGGATCGTATTTTATCAGCATTTCCGGAAAGACTAAGCACATATGTTGAAAACTGGTTTGATAATCATGGCGTTGAAATGATTATCAATTCCAATATTACTAGAGTAGAAGAAAGTGTATTATATAACCATGAAGAGCCCGTTTCTAGTGATATCATTGTATGGACAGCAGGTATTCAACCAAACCGACTAGTTCGTGAATTGGACGTTGAAAAAGACAAGCAAGGACGAGTCTTGTTAACAACGCATCATAATCTTCCAAACAATGAACATGTATATGTAGTTGGGGATTGTGCCAGCCTCCCGCATGCACCGAGTGCACAATTAGCAGAAGGTCAAGCAGAGCAAATCGTACAAGTTCTTATAAAACGATGGAACGGTGAGGCTTTACCCAAAAATTTAACAGCGATTAAACTAAAAGGAGTGCTTGGTTCTCTTGGCAAGAAACATGGTTTTGGACTTGTTGCCGAAAAACCTTTCACTGGAAGAGTTCCTCGTTTATTAAAATCAGGTGTTCTCTGGATGTACAAATATCACAAAGGTTGACCCTATATTAATTAAGAAAGGAATCCACAAGTGACATGAACCTTTGTGGATTTCTTTCTTTCAAAATTCACAATTCTGTCGCTGCATACCCGTACTTTTCCAACTCAGCATAAATGGTTTTTAAGCGTGCGCTGCCTTCTCCAACGATTTTCCCTTCAACAAGGATAACCGGATAAAACAAATCTTCATCAATCACTTTCTGCGCAAATTGTCGCTTGTCTTGATCTTCAATTGGTGGTTCAAAAATATCCGTATATGTGAATTTAAATGGTTGATTTGGAAACTTGCGTGTTATAGCCGCTTCCAACCATTCATAGGTCTCAATGGAAGAAGGTAAATTCACACAACTTGCACATATCTGTTCTGCTCCAAATATAGCGATTTCAACAACTTTTTGACTCATATCATCCTCACCTTCCTACAATTCTATCTTTATCATAATATAACCAGTTCTTTATTTCAAAAACTTAGCCTGACAGGATCTTACGTTAAATTTAGAATATTATATCAACTTTACATAAACGAACTTTAGATACCTGGATTGTGAGTTTTCTGAATAGCTTTTTTTGCACTTTCTGATTATAATATGATTATGAAAGGAGCTGATGGATATGGCAGAACAAAACACATTGGAACAAGTACAACAAGTACAAGATGTTTTAGATAAATTACGCCCATTCCTTCTTCGTGACGGAGGAGATTGTGAGCTTGTTGATGTAGAGGATGGTATTGTCAAATTACGTCTACTAGGTGCTTGTGGCAGCTGCCCAAGTTCTACTATTACATTAAAAGCTGGAATTGAACGTGCTCTACTTGAAGAAGTTCCTGGGATTTTGGAAGTCGAGCAAGTATTTTAATTCGATAAGCAGATTTGGCTAATTCAAGAGAATCACTGACTAACAGCTCCACATCCTTATGTCTTCATCTGCATGACCCGCTTCCTGCGGGCTGAAGAGAGCAGGATCAAGAAAAACGAAAAAGCGACTCATCTATATAGATGAGTCGCTTTTTCGTTTCATATTCCTGTCATTGAATATACTTTACTTCCAGTCTGATCGACTTTTAGGCTAAAGTAAGTCATATTTGGAAGATGCTTCTGTAGACCATTAATCACGTTATTTGCCGTTCCAGGCTCTGATAAGCAAAGAATCGTCGGTCCAGCACCGCTTAAGGCTACTCCGAAAGCTCCATATTCAGGAGCATGTTCTTCAATGATTGCCATATGAGGCACAAGCTCCCGACGATAAGGCTGATGGTATCGGTCATCTTTCATCATCTTACCTGCTAATGTATAGTTCCCATTCAATAAAGAAGCCACTAATACATTGCCTACCGCCCCTGCTGTTACAGCTTGCTTAAAAGATATTTCAGTTGGCAAAACACCTCGTGATTTTTTCGTTAGTAGCTCTTCATTAGGCACAACTGCTACAATATCAAAGTCGACCTCATGAAAGACCACAGCATCCACTGACTCATCCGTCTGACAACCAATGACAAGTCCCCCTAATAAAGAGGCTCCTGCATTGTCTGGATGGCCTTCCATGACTGAAGCAATTTCAAACTTCTCTTGTTTTGAGAGATTTAAATCACCAAGTGAATCTGCCAATTCAATACCCGCAACAATCGCTGCAGCACTAGAACCAAGACCTCTCGCAAGCGGAATCTCACTATGAACCTTTACGATCGCTGGATGTACGGGCTTATTATACTTTTGCGCTGTTTTCATAGCAACTTGGATAATAAAATTACTTTCATCAGTAGGAAAAATTTCCATTTCCTTTGTTAAAGGAATAACCTTCCAGTTGTCCGCTTTTTCTACTTCCAGAGTCAAATAAAGATCTAATGCCATGCCTATAGAATCAAACCCTGGTCCAAGATTAGCCGTACTAGCAGGTACCTTTATGATGAGCATGTCACCTTCGCTCATATTTTGACAACTCCTTATATTCTTATCATTTACTTTTTAAGCTCAAATATTGGATCCTCTTTCAACACGATACGAACTTTTAATTTCTTTGACCGATTTTAAATCCCTTAATCTTACTAATATATCTTCATAATCTTGTTTTGATGCATGGTGAGTGACTAAAACAATTTCTGCCAATTCCCGTTTTATAACTGGCAATTGAAGAATTTTTTCAAAGCTAATATTATGTTCAGCAAAGAGAGAGGTAATCTCTGCAAAAACACCAATTTCATCTGAAACATGTAATCTCAAGAAATGTTTTGAAAACATTTCTTCAGGTTCCTTTAACTTTTTAGGATATTGAGGTGATATGATACTTTTACCGTTCACACCATATTGCATATTTTTCATGACAGCTACTAAATCTGACACAATGGACGTGGCAGTTGGTAAACTTCCTGCACCAGGGCCGTAAAACATCGTCTCTCCAACAGCTTCACCACATACATATACAGCATTGTACTCATTATGAACAGAAGCCAGAGGATGTGAATCAGACAAGAAGGTTGGCTCTACACTGATCTCAACCTTATCATCATCTTGTTGAGCAATTCCAATTAGCTTCATCGTGTAACCAAGTTGTTTTCCATACTGAATATCTTCTTCCGTAATGGACGTGATTCCTTTGACGGAGACATCTGCTAAATCTATTTTCATTGAGAAGCCCAGTGTTGCGAGTATCGTCATTTTTCGCGCAGCATCTAGCCCTTCAACATCTGAAGTTGGGTCTGCTTCAGCAAATCCCAATTCTTGTGCTTCCTTCAATACTTCTTCATAGGCAGCACCCTTTTGACTCATTTTCGTTAAAATAAAGTTTGTTGTTCCATTAACAATCCCCATGATCTGCGTAATTCGATCCGAAGCAAATCCATCTACAATGCTTCTTAAGATGGGAATACCACCCGCGACACTTGCTTCAAAAAATAAATCGCACTCATTTTCAGCTGCAACCGTCAAAAGTTCGGCACCATGAATGGCCATCAAATCTTTATTTGCGGTTACCACATGCTTTTTATTATTTAATGCATCCAATAGATATTGCTTTGTTTGTTCAACCCCACCCATTACTTCTATAACCACGTCTATTTCTGGATCAGACAAAATCTCATTAACATCTGTCGTCAAAACAGATGAATCTATATCTATTGGTCTATCTTTTGTTAGACTCTTAACCAGTATTTTTTTTACACTAATTGGACATCCAACCTGATGCATAAGCTTATCCTGATGGTTCTCTATAATTTTCACTACTCCTGAACCAACCGTTCCGAGACCTAGTAAACCTATTGAGATACTTTTCACTAGTTTGCCCTCCCTATGAATGTACATTTTAAATGTACAATTGTTTGCGTATAGTAGACATTATATTGTTTTCTAAAAATTTTTACAAGGGATATTTTCATCATTAAGCTTGTAAAAATGATTAAACTCATTCTCTAAATTTTATCTGATCGAATACCTTATTTTAGTATTATTTAATTCCCCAATGATAGAGCCTCTTACAGGAATTGGATCGAGTCCTCCATCTCATCCTATCCTATAATTATACTTTAAAAAACAGTTTATTCCTATAATTAACCCAAATGAAAAATAACGCTTCTTCAAATGGAAGAAGCGCTATTTTTCATAGCCAATCAAGCGTTGGAATACGATATTTACGAACAGGAACTTCTAATAGTTGAAAAAATTGTTGCAAAAATGACTCATATTCACTTGAGTAGGATAAATATTTTTCCAATCTCTCTGTAAGCAATCGTTGATCCTGCTCTCTTGTAGTTGAATAATAATCTTCAATACACTCGACATAATGAAGCGGAAATAGAATTCTTGCATATAATAATCTCCAGGAAAAAGAACTAAGTGGTTCAATACTTTGATATTCGGAATAGAATCTTTGTAAATCTGGTTGATAAGTTTGAACATTATGAAGGTATTTTTCCCTCGTCCATTCAGCCAAATCACGACTACAATGATCAAACACCCAATCAAATGGATTTCTCATCGCTATTTCGTTCCCCCATGTATGAGAAGAAAAATGATGATGGCAAACTGTTCCATAATCAATTGATTTTGGTTCATCGTCAAGCTCTGTATCTACTAAATATTGAATCGCATTTTCTGTCATTGCCATATAATAGGGAAAAGATTCCATAAACATACGATCAAATTCGCTTTCTGGTTGTTGATAAAGCATACTATTCCATACTTTTTCCATCTGATCAATTCTAGTTTCCCATAGTTTATGCCATTGACCAACGCGACTTAGCTTTTGAACAGCAAAGGAAATCGTTCTTCCTCTATAATGAAATTTCGCTAATTTCCTACCTATACGATTGGATGAACGGGAGTGGTTATGATCACAAGTTAAAATACAATATTGATCGGATTCAATCTTTATCAATCGTTCATTTTCCTTTGTATGAAGAAACGTTCCCACCGCCTGGTCGCCATTTTTCTTTAAGTGGATGGCCATTTCTTCTAATTCTGACAATGATTCTTCGTCTATTTGGCCAACGGGGATTAATAAAAAACGCTGATTTTCTTTTTGACAGGATTGATAGTGGCCAATTGGGTTCGATTCAATGGATTCAATCCCATAATGCTTCTTAAGAAGTTGCTGAAACATTCTTTCACCTCATCTTTATTACATCATTTTCATTCATTCCGTCTGAAATTCAAAAATATTATTTTCTCAATATTTTAAAAAAATGATAAACTAATGATATGGCAAACTTTTTTTACTTTCATTTCCACATCGTATTGTCTTTTCCATTTTATGATGAACCATTGTAAAACTTGTGCTTTTATTGAATAAGAGTGTAACCTGCGGAAAGGATGAATAAGAAAAGTGGCCACTTAGTGAATAAATATGTAAGATGAGCAAGATGTATAAAAATATTAGGAAAAAGGTGAACACCATGAGTGAAAAAGGAAAAGCCATGGACTTAACAGAGCAAACTGCTAGAAAATGGCTTCTTGACCGAGGGGTTAAAACAAAGGAAATCGCTGAACTTGTTTATTTCCTTCAAAAAGATTATCATACCGATCTTAAATTAGACGATTGCCTGCATAATGTTGAACGAGTTATATCCAAAAGAGAAGTTCAAAACGCCATTTTAACAGGTATTCAAATGGATATTCTAGCAGAGAAGGGAATGCTTGAAGAACCACTGCAATCGATTATTGAGTCTGATGAGGGGCTGTATGGTGTAGATGAAATACTTGCGTTCTCCATTGTTAATGTTTATGGTTCTATTGGTTTCACAAACTATGGCTATATTGATAAATTAAAACCTGGCATTCTTAAAGATCTAAATGATAAATCATCTGGTAAATGTCATACCTTTCTTGACGATATCGTCGGAGCCATCGCTGCTGCAGCATCAAGCCGCTTAGCCCACCGAATTGAAAATGTTGAATAAAAAAATAGGTCCAAATAAAAAAAGCACCATTTAGTGCTTTTTTTTATTTAATTTCCCATTGATCAAGGCTATCTACGACATAGGTCGGTTTTTTCTTATATCCCAATAGTAGCTCCTTCGTTGTGATACCTGTGTGTACTAGCAATGTATCGAGGCCCGCATTCATACCTGCCATAATGTCGGTATCATAATTGTCTCCAATCATTAATGTTTCTTCTTTTGCCGTTCCAAGCACTTTTAAAGCCTGCTCCATGATAATGGCCTCCGGCTTTCCGATAAAAATGGGTTCTGTTCTTGTTGAAACGGTTATGACCGACGTTAATGATCCGTTCCCAGGTAAGAGCCCTCTTTCTGTAGGGACGGCAATATCTGCATTTGTAGAAACCAACGTGGCACCATTACGAACAGCTAAGCAAGCAATGGCAAACTTCTCATAGCTTATCGATCGGTCCAATCCAATCACAACAAAATCGACATTTTCCGTATTTTTAGACAAACCCTTTTCTTGAATAGCTGTATGAATACCATCCTCACCAATCACATAGACGGAAGCATCCTTCTTTTGCTCATATACATAATTGGCTGTTGCTTGTCCAGAGGTAAAAACGTTTTCCTCTTCCGCCTTAACACCAAATGCTCTAAGCTTTTCGGCAACTTGTCCAGGAGTTCTAGAAGAATTATTAGTCACAAACAAATAAGGAAGTTGAAGTTTATTTAATTTTCGAACAAAATCTACTGCTTCCTGAATGACTTCACTTCCCCGATACATCGTTCCATCCAAATCAATTAAATAACCTTTATAATTTTTCATCATCCCATCATCCTCATAAATGAAAATCAAATGCGCCTCGGCGCATTTGCGCCCAGATTTTATCGTTGTTCGATTGGTAGAAATTCCTTATTTCTCCTTTACCGTGTAATGACAACAGGTATGACCATCCACCATACTCGATAATGTTACGATATCTGCTTCGATAAATTCCTGAATAAATCCTCGTTCTGCATGACATATCTGCGGGAACTCTTTGGCTACTTCAATGTAAGGACAATTTAACTCTCTGAAATGAATGAATCCGTCTTTATTCTCTATTTCTGGCATATAGCCATCTTGATCTTGAATACATTTTAAATTCTCCAATCGTTCTCTAAGCGATTCATTCGGGTGCTCCTTTTTATGCTTCTTAAGGAGATCTTCCTTCCTTTTCAGGAGTATGTCTATGATTAATTGCTCTTGGCCGACAGCTTTCAACCCTTTAAGAATTTCTAGACTAAACTCTTTATATCTTTTTGGAAATAAATTTTCCCCACACTCAGCTAGCTGATATACTTTAGACGGTCTTCCCATTGTTTGCTTTTTAACATCTGAACGAATGAGCTTGTCTCGTTCTAGCGTCTGAATATGCCTTCTTACCGCCATCTCCGTTATCTCTAATTCTTTAGCAAGATCCATAATCGTTAAATTCCCATGCTTTTTTAAGAGAGCTAATATTTGTTCCTTTGTGGTTCTAATTATCATTTATTTTCACCATCCTCAAAAGAAAAGCGTAAAGCATCCTCTTATTATGATATGCACCTTTGTCCCTTTAGCCTCTACAAGCCATTATTACCATGGCATTAGAAGCCTTAAGACTATTTTTTCTATTTACTTGCTCTACCTTTTGAATGCCGTTACCGGGCCTAGTTCATTCACGAGATATTCCCTGACCTTTGGACCATAAAGTTTTAAATAAACTAATTCATGCTGAAAAACATTTAATAAAGTATTATGGTCCACAGTTGTATAATCCTGTTGGAGATTTTTCCGTAATGATACAATTTTCTTAAAACCTTCAGACATTTCGGTTGTAATCACTTTTTCATCATCTAATATATCAATAATATCCTCATAACTACCTGGATCACGCATAATAAAACCATCAATCATACTATTTCCTACATCTAAGAAGGACTCGATAATCATATGGAGAATTCTCTCCAGTGCAGCTTTTTCAATAGAAGTGTTCCATTCTTGATTTTCCTCAAATAAACGAATTCTACTTTCATAATAAAGAAGAGTTTCCTCAATTTTATCTCTATCCACAAAATACAATCTACTCATCCTTCCACATACCCTATATTGAAGATAGTTATTCATTGATCATCAGATGCATCTATTTTCGTAAAATAAATTCGTGTGCATTATTATGCTTATTGTATCATAATTCTGCTAATATAGAGAGAAGAATACGCTTCAGATGAAAAGTATGTATGTGGAGGGAATAAGGATGTCAGAACGTTTTTTTCTTTATGATGATATAGTAACTACGAAAACTAGGTTTGTTAGTTTTATGGGTGAGAACAGTCGATTTGATTTAGCTATTATTCAATCAGACCGATATTATGGAAAACAAATCGTACTCGATATTCAGGGAGGCCGTTTTGCCATTATTGGCCACGATGATTTAGAAGAGGAAGGCTATATAGAGCATGCTTTTCAGATAGGCGAAACAGATGCCCTGGAGCTTTCAGCTTTTTTATCTGAATTTTTCTAATCATCCTGAACCAAGAGGGCGCATTTGATATTCAGGAAATGCAACAAACAAAAGCTAAAAAATAAGAAAAACTGCAGTGATGACCACCACAGTTTTTCTTATTTTTTTACCTTTTTCACAATAAAATACGGACAACCAAAGTTACAAAATTCGTACAGATATTCTGTTACTGTACTTATTTTTGTATCAAATGATGCCTTTTGATTTTTATCGTCAAAAAAGCCTCTCAATCGAAGCTGACCATAACCCCAATCACCGACAATATAGTCATACTTTGTTAGGATATCACTATACCGACTGAGAAAGGCTTCCTCATTATAACCATTTCGTCTTTCATCTACGATTTCATAACAAGTATTTTGAATGCAAACCATTTTTTCACCTCTAATAAACTCCCTTATAAGAAAATTTAGCCATAAAATATGAAAAAATGCAAATTTTATTAAGGTAATTTTTGGTCAAAACCATATATAAAGTGAGTTCAACGAATCAGCTGCTGAACTCACTTTAATTTTATGCGTTTTTTGCTTCTTTTTCACTTATAAGATGTTTTTGCTTGGCGGCCGCATTTACTTGATCATCTGCATGGTAGGAAGATCGAACAAGCGGACCTGATTCACAGTGGCTAAATCCTTTTTCCATAGCGATATTCTTTAATTCAAGAAATTCATCTGGGTGGTAGTATTTCACAACAGGTATATGCTTTTTAGATGGTTGTAAATATTGACCAATGGTCATAATATCAACATCATTTGCACGTAAATCATCCATTGTCTTCAAAATTTCTTCTTTTGTTTCACCAAGGCCCACCATCAAACTTGATTTTGTTGGAATAAGCGGTTGTAATTCCTTTGCACGCCGTAATAACTCTAAAGAACGATCATATTTAGCACGAGCACGTACCATTGGTGAAATTCTTTCCACTGCTTCAATATTATGGTTTAAAATATCTGGTTTAGCATCCATGATCGTTTTAATGTTTTCATAAACCCCACCCATATCAGATGGCAAAACTTCAATCGATGTAAACGGATTTTTTCTTCTAATTGCAGAAATCGTTTCAGCAAAAATAGCTGCTCCACCATCTTTTAAATCATCTCGAGCCACACATGTTACAACAACATGTTTTAAATTCATCATTTGTACTGAATCCGCTACTCGCTCAGGCTCCTGCCAATCTAATTCAGTAGGTAAACCTGTTTTGACTGCACAAAAACGGCAAGCTCTTGTACATGTATCACCTAGAATCATAAACGTAGCAGTCTTTCTCTCTGCCCAACATTCATGGATATTCGGACACTTTGCTTCTTCACAAACCGTATGTAAACTGCCTTCTCTCATCATCTTTTTTATTCCAGTAAAGCTATCATTTGTTTGTAATTTTATTTTAAGCCATTCTGGCTTACGTTGAAATTCTTGCTTATTACCACTCACTTTGTGTCACTCCAATCATTTATATTAGGTAACCGACAATAAAAGTTATAATTGAGTTATCTTCCTCATTTTAACATACATAAAGAAAATACCACAAGAACACCATACTTTAGCGTTTCCCATTATTACCAATAATTATTATTGATGAAAATCCAGTCGTATTCACAAACTAATCATGAAAAAATATGAAAGGAGGAATTTGTATGTGGCGGATCCTAGTATATTCGATTTGTTTCATGATGATCGTCACGACTCCAGTTCGTAACGTTTTTGCCGAAGAGAATCCTCCTGATTTATTTGCTAATAGAATGGAATTATACAAACGAACTGAATCCGTAACAAATATTCCCTGGTATTATTTAGCTGCCATTGATCAATACGAGAGAAATGTCCGTCAAGCACGCAAAGATATACCAAAAGCAGAGGGAATTACCGGAATCTATTTTACACCTGAGAAATGGGCTGGCATCATAAACCCAGAAAAGAATGATGAAAATCCTCTTTCTATTCAATTTTTTGATGGAATGGGAAAGGATGGGAATGGAGACGGAAAGGCATCTCTTTCAAGTGACGAAGATGTCCTATATTCTTTTGCTCATTATATTTTAAATTATGGAATCGACCACGATAATATTAAATTGGCATTGTGGGATTATTATAAGCGAGATAAATCTGTAAGTATCATAATGGGTAAAGCGAAAGTATATAAACAATTCGGCCATCTTGATTTAGAAAGTCATGTATTTCCTGTTCCAATTCGTAGTAATCATAGCTATAAAAATACATGGGGGGCTGCAAGGGGCTGGGGAGGAAGACGAATCCACGAGGGTACAGATATTTTTGCCAGTTACGGGGTTCCTGTTCGTGCTACCTCATACGGAATTATCGAAATGAAAGGTTGGAATCGATACGGTGGTTGGAGAATTGGAATTCGTGACATTAATAATAATTACCATTATTTTGCCCATTTAAATGGGTTTGCCAAAGACATACATATTGGACAAGTAGTTGAACCCGGGCAACTCATAGGTAGTGTAGGAAGCTCAGGCTATGGCCCCCCTGGAACAGCAGGAAAATTCCCTCCACACCTCCATTATGGAATGTACAAAGACAATGGCAAAACTGAATGGTCTTATGATCCTTACCCGCATCTTAGGCAATGGGAAAGACAAGAAAGACAAAAACTTAAATAAATAAAGCGTAAGTGCCTTGATCAGCCCCGACAAGCACAAGACGAGCCTCACTAAAAGGTGTACTTTACCTTTTTGGGAGGATTGGCTTGTGACCTCGAGGGGCTAGGCACTGGAGCTGAAAGCAGATAATTAACTTACAAAGGTTATACTTTATCGTGTAGAAAAAGAGCTTTCTCATTAAAGTCGAAAGCTCTTTTCTATTCACTTTTTGGTAATTGGATGGAAGGAGCAGAATTCCCACTTCCATTAAAAAATTGTGGAACATCTCCTCTGAACACACCCATTCCAATCGGAATATTTCGAGTAACTGTTGTGATATCCGTTGCAAGTGGAATAATAACCTCAATATTCACTTTCACCTCGATATACACTTCAATAACGCCACCATTAATTCCAAATTCAACCACTTTTGTTTTCACATCTGACCTGCACGGCTCCAATCGCTGAAAATTCTATGGGGATTTCAGGACCTAAGTTCGACAGTAGGGTGTTGTCCGTTACTCTTCCTAATGGAACAGAATAGGCAACTCCATCTGATTCTTTTGTTTGATCACGTTTTAAATGAACATCTGTTTCAGACTCCAGTACAGCATACATTTCCTTGCTTCGACTTCTTTAATATTTTTATGGATAAGAGTAACAATCTCTGTCTGTTTTCGTAGAATATTTTCCGTATCAAACTGAATATTATTCGATCCTTCCGTATTCGGAATCGACCGAAAAAGATCTTTGCTTTCTGCCTGCTCAAACTGTTTGTCAATGGCATCATTGATCACAAGTGTGGCAAGGTTAATACGTTTCTGATTTGGCAATACTCATGAGTGTCGGCTCTAGTTCTTCATTTATGATCCAGAGACCCACTGTGGTTGAAAATATAAAAAAGACGAACGTTAATAACAAGACATATCGTAACGGTAATGGTCCTCTTTTCGGTAATCGTCTGCTACGAAACTTCGCCAAGAAAAAATCCCCCCTCTACAAGCTATATGTATGCTTATAAAAGGGGAACTAACGCAAATAATTTAACTTCATTCAGCAGAAGTCTCCCACTACTATAAGTGGTGAGATGAATTTCAAGCTTTTATCAATTCATTGGGGGTTCAAATCCCGACTGAATGAAGTTAAAGCCTCCGGCGGATGCCACAGATTTTAAAAGGAAGTTTGCCCCATCTTAACGGACAGTAAGACCCCTTATCAAAACCATAAGGGATCAACTGCCCGTAAAGATCCGATAAGTGCGACTAACTATAAGTGGAGGTCTCCCACTTATAGAAGTCTTCTTTATCGAGCGAGCGAAGGTATTATCTGGGCGCAAATACGCCAAGGCGTATTTGATAAGTGCTCAATTCAATTAGGATTATGGACGTTTGAATATCCTGTCTACATTTTTTGTCTATACTCTTTTAAATGTTGTATCACAGCCCGTAATCACAACAGAAAGTTTTTCCATTAATGATATTTCATAGGGAGTAATAGGTTGTCCTTCTTCTTCTAAGATTCTTATGGTTGGACGATCGCTAAGGACGTTCTGCTTAACAACTACCCCTTTCCGTTCATCATTCAATTCAACCGTAATCCCTACTGGATAGATAGCGACAGCTTTATGAAAGGCTTTTACAATGTCCGTATCAAATTGTTTCTCTACTCCAGAATATAACAATTCAAGCCCTTCATGCGGAAGCATAGCAGCGCGGTAAATTCGATTGGATGTTACCGCATCAAACACGTCTGCAACACTAATAATTTTGGCGTAGTCATGAATTTCATTGCCTTGTAGACCTCTTGGATAGCCCTTGCCATCCAAACGCTCATGATGTTGAAAAGCACAATGAGCAACAAGAAGTGGAACCGTATGCGTTTTCCTTAATAGTTCGAAACCCTCTTCTGGATGCTTTTTTATTACCATATATTCTTCTTCTGTTAGTTTTCCAGGTTTTTTTAATATTTCAGTTGGGACGATGACCTTACCGATATCATGCATAAGCGCTCCAAGCCCAATCGTTTCTATTTGTTTAGGTCGAAGCTTTAACTCCATAGCTACTGCTAATGAATAGAGCGTAACATTCATGGAGTGGGTAAAAATATAGCTGTCATGTACACATACATCTGATAGAATGGACATTAATTCTGGTTTTTCCCTCAACTCATTCATGAGATGCTGAATGACTTGCTTATATTCTTTTACCGATTTTTCCAAGACAAAGGATTTTGATGAAAATGGCTCAGAATGGATATGATTAAAAGTCGTTACAATCGCATTAATAGCTTCTCTTTTCATAGGGTCTGATATGGGATCTTGATAAACAATATCTTCTGTTTGTTTATCATCTATATAGATGTACGTAATTCCTAATTGGATTAAACGCGCAAGAGTATACCCTTGAAGGGTAACCCCTTTATTTACTAAGATTTTTCCATTCTCATTATAAATGGCTTTTGCTAACGTTGTTCCTATTTCTACCGAACGTGTTTCAACTAATCTCATTCTATTACCCTCATCAATCGTGTGTCTTTTAATATGATAAACTTTGGCATATTTTCCTATATTTCCACTCTAACCCTCCGATTCTAACGAGTACAAGCGACTTTAGTCCTAAATATAAAAGAAGAAGGCCAGTCATAAAAGACTGCCCTTCTCACTTATCAAATTCGCCTTGGCGTATTTGCGCCCAGATTTTACCTTAGCTTGCTCTAGCGGCATCATCTCAACACGATAAAAGGCAGCCCTGCTGATGAAAGTTAAATCATCTTTAACATAGCCTCTTTCCCAATCATACCTTTATGAATTCCAATGGCCTCTGCTTCAAATGTAACGGATTCTAATGGTGCTTCGAGGAGTTGTTCTATGGTCTTTACTCCAACAGCCCGGCCAGCAATGACTTTACGATCTTTCAATTTTTCATTTAATAATGCCACATCAAGGGCACCACACATGATATATCCCTTTTCACTTGTAACGACGAGTAAATTTGTTTTTGGTAATGCGACCGATACACCCAAAAAGTAATGGCCATTTAATTCGATTGGCGATACTTTGATCATCGATTTCTCTCCCTCCCATCCCATTTTCTTTATTACACAATATGTAGGGAGGGTAAGAATAGTGTGTTATTTAGTTGTTTGGCCTAATTTCCATTCCAATATATGTCTCATAAAATCAGGTAGGAAATAGCGTTTATTCTTTGCACGGAAAATGGATGGGAAGAATTTCCCAAACGTGAACATATCTGGGATAGCCACCATGTATGTCTTTTCACTTTCAAGTAACTTTCCATGTATAAAAAAGCTATGATACTCTTTATTGCTTTCCCTAGAAATACCACTGTAAACCATTTTACCCATGATCTTTCCTCGAAAGCCTAAGTCCCATTAGCGGATAGTTCCCCCACTTTTCGTCCATTGTTTGGGCAAGTACCTCCCTAAGTTCTGCTCCAGAAAGTTCCACGACACATGGATTAATAGGATGAGGACAAATTCTAAGTAAATCATATTTTGTCACAATACCCTTAGGTAGTTTATCTAAAATTAAACCTTCATTGATAAATGCACAATCAGCTTTACAATATTCCTTCAAGGCATCGCATAAAAGATCCGCAATTCCTTTCTGTGAAGAAAATTGATTTTCATCCGTTATTATCGTAGCCGAGAGCGATGTCTTTTCCCATATTATATAAATGTTCTACTTGTTCATCCTCGTCAGGTACAGGTGGCAAATCATTTG
Source organism: uncultured Bacillaceae bacterium (assembly GCA_963765265.1). Classification (GTDB taxonomy): domain Bacteria; phylum Bacillota; class Bacilli; order Bacillales; family Cytobacillaceae; genus Bacillus_BD. Next base: position 200,792 of record CAVXVN010000005.1, on the reverse strand, counting down.
TATCATATAGCCATGCCTTTTTTTCAACAACATTTCCCGTTGTCTGATCAACCGTTAAAGTGATATGACCTACATACATCCCATATTTCCCCGCACAGGTAAGCAATGTACTATCCACCATTTTTCCTTCATGAAGAATATGATGGGTATGCCCACCAATTACAACATCTACCTCAGGAAACTCATGCCCAATCCGTTCATCATCGTGTATACCAAGATGCGAAAGGAGAACAAATAGATCGGCTTTTCCTTTCATATCTTGAATCTGGTTCTTTAACACCTCTATTGGATCATCTACTTTCCAACCTAATAGATGATAGAGATGAGCATATTGAGCGGTAAGTCCTGTAACAGCGATTTTCATTCCATTCTTCGTTTCATAAATCGTATTTGCTTTTGCCCAATCAGGACGTTTTCCGTTCTCATCATATAAATTAGAAATCAATACATCAAATTGCCGGTCATCATACAAATGATTGAAATCCTCATGTGGAAAGGTCATTCCTTCGTTATTACCAATTGTCACGGCATGATAACCAACTTTATTTAAAAGTTCAACATTCCCCTTCCCCCTCGTCGCTTCCGTTAGAGGATGAAAGCGATCTGCATGGTCTCCAATATCAAATAGTAAAAATTCTTCACCTGCCTCCTCATGCCATTTTTTTCTTTCTAGTAAAAATTGTTGAATACGAGGCCAATGCTCGAAATGACTATGTAAATCATTGGTATGATAAATATGGATTACGTCCAACTTCAATCGCCTTTCTTTCCCTTTTAATCTAATTATGTATCAACTTTTTATTCCTCTATATTAGCATAAATAATCAAAAAACTCTTTTAAAATAGCCCTTCATAGATTAACTGAATGCCAACGAAAATTAACACAACTCGTAAAATCCTTACGACTGTTTTCCCTGGTAGCTTTTGATTAATAAGCGCTCCTAACTTCCCACCAAACCAAGCACCAGGAATCAGTGCAACGGCATATAGCCAATTGACATTTCCCATCATAATATGGGCGACTGAACTTGTTGATGAGGTTAAAAATAGTAAAAACATGGAGGTAGCTACTGCAATATGTGGAGGGAAATGGAATAACAAGATCAATGAGGGTACCATTAACGATCCACCTCCAATTCCAAGAAAACCTCCTAAAAAACCTACGATAATCGAGATGAGAAATCCTGTAATTGGATTAAATCCATACGTTTGTTCATTTCCAAATGAATCATTATAAGTACGCCATATCCCCTTTTGGCTATGCCTTTTTATCGGATTAACCTTGTCCTTAACCATAAGCACAAACGATATAAAGATCATAAAGAATCCAAACCAAAGAGAAAAAGCATCTACATTCAATTGTTTATTTACCCAGGCCCCCCAGATCCCTGCCGGACCACTTCCAATAAATAATAATAGCCCACTTTTATAATCGACCTTTTTTTGCTTATAATAGGCAATCGTGGATGAAAGTCCAGTAAAAATAATGACGAGCAAAGAAGTACCGGCCGCTACTTGTGGAGTTACTTCACTGATAAGTGTAGTTGAAGTACCTAAGAATAGTAGTGAAGGTACAATAATAATCCCCCCGCCAAGTCCCACAAGGCTCCCAATCGTTCCTGCTAATAAACCTAATATCATTAATAAAATAAATTCCATTTCTTTACACCTTCTATGATGGCAAAATCCAACCTCAAATCATTTTAATAAATGAGGCACTTGCTCCATTATTAGTACGAATTAAGAATAGCTAATCAATATACAAATGTAAACATGCACCTAAAAAAACGTCTGCCATTTGGCAAACGTTTTTCTCTTTAAAACTTTGTATTCAATTTTGAGTGTTAACCAATAGAACCTTCCATTTCGAACTTAATCAAACGGTTCATTTCAACGGCATATTCCATTGGAAGTTCTTTTGTAAATGGCTCAATGAAGCCCATAACAATCATTTCTGTTGCTTCTTGTTCTGATACTCCACGGCTCATTAAATAGAATAATTGTTCTTCAGATACTTTTGATACTTTCGCTTCATGCTCAAGTGAAATATTATCATTCAAAATCTCATTATATGGAATCGTATCTGATGTTGATGCATTATCCATAATTAATGTATCACATTCAATATTTGAACGTGCACCATCTGCTTTACGTCCAAATTGAACCTGACCACGATACGTTACTTTACCACCATGTTTTGAAATCGATTTAGAAACGATCGTTGAAGAAGTATTTGGTGCTAAGTGAATCATTTTCGCACCTGCATCTTGATGCTGTCCTTTACCAGCAATCGCGATGGAAAGTGTTAGACCACGTGCACCTTCCCCTTTCAAAATAACCGCAGGATATTTCATCGTTAATTTAGAACCAATATTACCATCAATCCATTCCATTGTAGCATTTGCATCACAAACAGCACGCTTTGTTACTAGGTTAAATACGTTATTTGCCCAGTTTTGAATCGTTGTATAACGGCAATAAGCATCTTTTTTAATAATAATTTCTACCACTGCACTGTGAAGAGAATTGGTTGTATAAACAGGTGCTGTACAGCCTTCAACATAGTGTACAGATGCTCCTTCATCCACAATAATCAGTGTACGTTCAAATTGACCCATATTTTCTGAGTTAATTCGGAAATAGGCTTGTAATGGAGTATCTACTTTAACACCCTTTGGAACATAGATGAAAGATCCACCAGACCATACAGCTGAGTTTAACGCTGAAAACTTATTATCTGTTGGTGGAATAACCTTTCCAAAGTGCTCACGGAAAATATCTTCATTTTCTCTGAGAGCTGAATCCGTATCTTTAAAGACAATTCCTAGATCGGTTAACTCTTCTTTCATGTTGTGATAAACCACTTCAGATTCATACTGAGCAGAAACACCTGCTAAATACTTTTGTTCTGCTTCAGGAATACCAAGTTTATCAAATGTTTGTTTGATTTCTTCAGGTACTTCATCCCATGACTTTTCGGATTTCTCAGATGGTTTTACATAATAAGTGATTTCATCAAAATTTAATGATGACATGTCCCCACCCCATTGTGGCATTGGTTTACTATAGAAAATATCTAATGATTTTAAACGAAAATCGAGCATCCACTGCGGCTCTTCCTTCATTTTTGAAATTTCTTCAACGATTTCTTTAGTTAAGCCACGTTTAGAACGGAAAATGGAGACATCTTTATCGTGAAAACCATATTTATAATCACCGATTTCTGGCGCTTTTTTTGCCATTTTCGTGTTCCTCCTTTAATTGTTAAGGGGCGAGCTGCACAAATAAATTTAGTCTTATCACTTGGTTTATGATTAAATTTATTTTTAGTGGGATATATTTCACACTACTCAGCTTCGCTCACACCACCTTATCTTACTCATTATAGAGACTTATTTATCTTCCTCATGAAGTGCCTTTTCCATTGCCTTCCATGCAAGTGTTGCACATTTGATACGTGCTGGAAACTTACATACACCTTGTAAGGCTTCAATATCACCTAGATCCAAATCTTCATCAATTTCAATATCTTTTCCTTGTACCATATCAGAAAAATTATTGGCAAGTTTTAACGCTTCGTCAATCGGTTTCCCCTTAATGGCTTGAGTCATCATTGATGCAGATGACATAGAAATTGAACAACCTTCACCTTCGAACTTAGCATCAACGACCATATCATTTTCCACTTTAAGCGTAAGCTGAATTCGATCCCCACATGTTGGATTATTCATATTAATCGTTAAGCTATCATCCTCGATGACTCCTCTATTACGAGGATTTTTATAATGATCCATAATTACTTGTCTATAAAGGGTATCTAAATTATTAGAAGACATCGCTGAAATACTCCTTTGTTTTCGCAAGTCCTTCCACAAGTTTGTCAATGTCCTCTTCTGTGTTATATAAATAGAAGCTTGCACGAGCTGTTGCAGATACATCCAACCATTTCATTAATGGTTGTGCACAATGATGTCCTGCTCGAACAGCAATTCCTTCTGCATCAAGGACTGTTGCCACGTCATGTGGATGAACATCGGAAAGATTAAATGTAACGACTCCGGCACGTTTTTCTGCCTCTTTCGGACCGTAAATCGTCAAACCTTCAATTGTAGACATTTTTTCAAGTGTATAAGCTGCGAGCTTATGCTCATGTTCGAGAATCTTGTCTAAACCAATTTCTTGTAAAAAGTCAATGGCTGCACCTAAACCAATGGCACCAGCAATAATAGGAGTACCACCTTCGAACTTCCAAGGCAATTCTTTCCAAGTTGATTCATAGAGGCCAACGAAATCAATCATTTCCCCTCCAAACTCAACTGGCTCCATATTTTCGAGTAAATGTTTTTTTCCGTATAAAACACCGATTCCTGTAGGTCCACACATTTTATGACCGGAAAAACCAAGAAAATCACAATCTAAATCTTGTACATCAATGGTCAAATGAGGAGCACCTTGAGCGCCATCCACAACCATCACTGCTCCATTTTCGTGAGCAATTTTGGCAATTTCTTTAATGGGATTAATCACCCCAAGAACATTCGAAACAAGGGTAACTGCAACAATTTTTGTATTTGTTGTAATGGTTGCTCGTACATCCTCTAATGATAATGAACCATCTTCTTGAAGAGGAATATACTTTAACGTAGCTCCAGTAGCTTTCGCGACCTGCTGCCACGGTATGATATTACTATGATGTTCCATATACGTTGTGACAATTTCGTCGCCTTCATGAAGATTATTTTTACCATAGCTTGAAGCAACTATATTTAAAGCAGTTGTTGTCCCTCTTGTAAAAATTACTTCTTCAATTGATTTGGCATGAATAAATTTCCGAACCTTTTCACGGGCTCCTTCATAGGCATCCGTTGCTCTCGTACCAAGTGTATGAACACCACGGTGAACATTGGAATTAAGCTGACGATAATAATTGGAAACAGCTTCAATCACTTGAATGGGCTTTTGTGATGTAGCAGCACTATCAAGATAAACTAAGGGGTTTCCATTTACTTCTTGATCTAGTATAGGAAATAACTTTTTAAGTTCTTTAATATCCATTACTGAACTTTCCTTTCGATGACATCAACCAATTGCTTTTTAACTCCTTCAATTGGCAATTGATCAACAACAGGAGCTAAAAATCCGTGAATGACTAGACGTTCTGCTTCTTTCTTGGAAATCCCACGACTCATTAAATAATACAGTTGTACTGGATCTACCCGTCCAACAGATGCTGCATGTCCTGCCATAACATCATCTTCATCAATAAGCAACAATGGATTGGCATCCCCACGTGCTTTTTCACTTAACATCAATAAACGCGATTCTTGCTCCGCATTTGATTTTGACGCACCATGTTCAATCTTACCAATTCCGTTAAAAATAGTCGTTGCACTATCTTTCATAACACCATGTTGTAGAATATTAGCTACTGTATTTTTTCCGAAATGAACGATTTTTGTTGTAAAGTTTTGTGTTTGTTCGCCACGCCCAACCACAACTGATTTTGCATCAGCAGATGATCCATCACCGATTAAGTTTGTTGTATTTTCAGAAATGGTATTTCCGTCATTCATTAATCCTAATGACCAATCAATACGAGCATCTCTTTCTGTAATTCCACGGCGGTTTACATAAGTTGTAATTCCCTTATCTAGATGATCAACCGCACCATATTGAACTCTTGCATTTGGTTTTGCAATGACTTCCGTTACAATATTAAAGACATTGTCCCTTGATTCCACAGTAGAAATGTAGTTTTCAACATACGTAACCGAACTATTATCTTCTGCTACAATTAGAACATGGTTAAACAATGTGGCCTCTTCATCATCATGAAGAAATACCGCTTGGATCGGTTCTTTTAGTTCTACGTTCTTAGGAATGTAAAGAAACGCACCACCGTTTAAAAAGGCTGCATGTAAAGCAGTTAGCTTATGCTCATCCACTTTTACAGCATCTTTCATAAAATACTTTTGCAATAAATCGCCATGTTCACGAGCAGCTGTAAAGAGGTCTGTAAAAATGACACCACTTTCTTTTAACTCTGTTGAAAGAGATAAAAGTGTTGGACGGTTATTACGTTGAATATATAAGGATTGATTACTGTTATTTACATCGATTAATGTCTTTACTTTTTCCGGTAAGTGATCAAAAGAAGTAAAGTCCTCACTTTTTACAATATGCTTGCCAAACAGTGAGAAGTTCCATTTTTCAATTTTTGTTTTATCTGCCTTTGGTAATGGAAGATTCTCAGCTTGTTCAAGAGCTTGAACTCGTAAATCTGTTAACCAAGTTGGTTCACCCATTTCCTTTGAAAAAGAGCTAATATATCCTTTATCGAAAGGCTTTTTAATTTCCGTTGTCATTGTTCAATCCTCCTAACGTTTACGCTTCTTGACCGACTGTTTCGTCTTCAATTCCAAGTTCTTGTTTAATCCAATCATATCCTTCTGCTTCTAATTTTTGTGCAAGCTCAGGACCGCCAGATTTAACAACTCGGCCTTGCATCATCACGTGTACATAGTCAGGAGTAATATAATCTAAAAGACGTTGATAGTGTGTGATCAGTAAGCAGCCAAAATCCTCGCCACGCATTTCATTGATTCCTTTTGAAACAACCTTTAATGCATCAATATCTAGACCTGAATCGATTTCATCTAATATTGCGATTTTTGGTTCGATCATCATTAATTGAAGGATTTCATTACGTTTCTTTTCTCCACCTGAGAAACCTTCATTTAAATAACGTTGTGCCATATCTAGATCCATTTCAAGGAATTCCATTTTCTTATCCATTGCTTTGATAAACTTCATCAACGAGACTTCATTACCTTCTCCACGACGACTGTTAATAGCTGAACGTAAAAAGTCTGCATTTGTTACTCCGCTAATTTCACTTGGATATTGCATGGCAAGGAAAAGACCAGCACGTGCACGTTCATCCACTTCCATCTCTAATACATTTTTGCCATCTAATGTAATGCTTCCCTGTGTTACTTCATATTTCGGGTGTCCCATAATTGCTGAAGATAAAGTTGATTTACCAGTCCCATTTGGTCCCATAATCGCATGAATTTCGCCACCCTTAACTTCAAGGTTTACACCTTTTAAGATTTCTTTACCTTCTATAGACACGTGTAAATCTTTAACAACTAGTACAGATCCTGCCATTATTATTACCCTCCAAAAAAGTGATTTGTATCATTGTCGGTCATGAACCGTCATTTCTTATTGTCTTTCAATTCTCATTCTATTCTCATTACAATCTTATAACAAATGATTCATATTAGCAACACTTATGCAGTAATAACAAGCTTTTAATACAAAAGCGTTTAGAAAGTAGGCAGAGCGCCCATTGAGAATAGCTGAAAAGTTTGTTTTTTATAAAAAATTATTAATTATTTCTTTTTTATTATGTTGCAATCTAGGGTATTGTATTTCTCTACAATACCTCCATATTTTAACACTTGCATTCAAACATATAGAAAAAACCAGTACAACATGGCACTGGTTTTATATCGATAAAAAATTCCCAATATTAAATAATCTTTCCTATCAAATTAGCAGTTATTTTTCTACTTTCATTATATTCCTGTTGCCGACGGTTTTCGATTCTCTCTCTAACCTTATGTTTGAGGCAATACACTTCGTAGCCAACTCCATGAGATTGGTGCATTGCTTTTTCCATATCGCTCGTATAATTTAGTTTTAAATAACTGATAATCCGTTCATCCCCTTAAATAATTAAATTTTATTTTCTTTCCCTTTTATGCTAACACTTCTTGGTTAACGGATACAAATCCGAAAAAACCCTATATGGAGCTTCAGTCAACGCTGACCTGTTGTTACAATTAATAGACTACTTCATACGAAGAATACCTTTCGATTACTTCCAATTATTACTTTTCCCATTTTTTTATGTTAATTAGTGTGCTCAATTTTGTTAAGTATTCCAAAAGTAAAAAAGCCATAATCCATTCCAATTCTATGATTGGTAGGACTATGGCTTTTACTTTATTTATTCAGAGACTGGTACGACAGCACCTTTATATTTTTCAAGAATGAAATCTTGAATTTCTTTTGAACGTAATACTTCTACAAGAGTTTTAATTTCTTCTTTATTTTCGTCACCGCTACGAACAGCAATGATATTTACATATGGATTATTTTCAGCATCTTCAATGGCAATTGAATCATCAATTGGATTAATACCAGCTTCCATTGCATAGTTTGAGTTAATGATAACGAGATCACCTTCATCATTATCATAAATTTCTGGAAGTAGCTTTGCTTCATAATTTGGATCAAATTCTAAATTCTTAGGATTTTCAGCGATATCTTCGATGGTAGCTTTTGCTTTATCAACGCCATCTTTTATCGTAATTAAACCTTCTTTTTCAAGAAGTGCTAACACACGACCATGGTCAGCAACAGAGTTACTAAGAATCACTTTTGCATTGTTTGGAACTTCTTCTAATGATTTATATCGTTTTGAATAAATACCAATTGGTTCGATATGGATGCCGCCTGCATTGGCAAAATCATATCCATTATCCTTCATTTGGCCTTCAAAGTATTCAACATGTTGGAAGAAGTTTGCATCAAGATCCTTTGATTCTAACGCTTGATTTGGAAGTACATAATCTTGGAATGTTTCAATTTGTAAATCAATGCCTTTTTCTTTCAATAATGGTTTTGCTTCTTTTAAAATTTCAGCATGTGGCACATTTGTTGCCCCAACCACTAATTGTTTTGCAGCTTCTGTTTTTTTCGTTTCATTTGTTGCAGAATCTTTGTTTTCCTCTTTACTAGTGCTACCGCAAGCTGCGAGAATAAGCACTAATGTAAGTGTGAATAAAAGCGATAACCATTTTTTCATTTTGATCATCCCCTTATCTTTTATCTATTTTGTTTGTTATACTATCTCCAATAAATTGGATGATAAATACGATAATCAGAATGACAATGGTTGCCATTAAGGTTACATCGAAACGATTACGCTGGAAACCGTCTAGAAACGCTAGGTTTCCAAGTCCGCCGGCACCAATAACACCTGCCATTGCAGTAAAACCAACTAATGATATGGCTGTCACAGTAATTCCCGAAACAAGTGCTGGTAACGATTCCGGAATAAGCACCTTCCAAATGATCGTGCTTGTTTTGGCACCCATGGATCTGGCTGCTTCAATGACTCCTTTATCGATTTCCCTTAATCCCATTTCAACCATTCGCGCATAAAATGGTGCAGATCCGATAATTAAGGCTGGTAAGGCTGCATTTTCACCAATCATCGTACCAAATAATATTTTGGTGAATGGAATCAGAAGAACAATTAGTATGATAAATGGAATAGACCGAAAAATATTTACAATTGCACTTATACCTTTATTGACTAGATAATTTTGCCACATATTACCGTTCGCTGTCAAAAATAACAGTAATCCTAGTATAATACCGAGGATAAATGTAGCAAGAGTAGAAATTCCTGTCATGTATAGGGTTTCTCTTGTGGCCTCCCACATTTTTTCCCAGTCTACATTTGGAAACCATTGATTAATCATGAGAAATCACCTCCACTCCCACTTGTTGAGAATGAATATAGTCAATAGCTTTGGCAATTTCGCTTTCAACACCGTCAATGTGTATAAGCAACGTACCATAAGAACCGTTTTGGGTTTGTGATATTTTCCCCTGAAGAATATTAACGGTAATGCCGAAATTTCGAATCAAATTCGTTATAAGCGGCTGTTCCGCTCCTTCACCGACAAAGGAAAGCTGAACCACTTGACCTGAAGTATAAACTCCAAGCAGATGTCCAATTGTTTCTTTTGTTTTTTCTGGTTCAGTAACTTGTTGAACAAATCGCTTTGTGATAGGTTGTTGCGGGTTTTTAAACACTTCCAAAACAGAACCCTTTTCAACAATTTTCCCATCTTCCATTACGGCAACACGATGACAGATTTTACGAATTACATGCATTTCATGTGTGATTAAAACAATGGTTAAACCAAGTCTTTCATTGATATCAACCAAAAGATCTAAAATAGAATCTGTTGTTTGTGGGTCTAGTGCAGATGTTGCCTCATCACATAATAATACTTTCGGATCATTGGCAAGTGCTCTTGCAATCCCTACTCTTTGCTTTTGACCTCCACTAAGCTGAGATGGATAGGCATCTTCTCTACCTTGAAGACCAACTAGCTTTATGAGCTCATCTACTTTTTTGATTCTATTCGCTTTAGAGACTCCAGCAATTTCAAGAGGAAATGAAATATTCTCTCTTACTGTTCTCGACCATAGTAAGTTGAAATGTTGGAAAATCATTCCAATTTTCTGGCGAGCAGTCCTTAACTCTGGCCCTTTTATATGGGATACTTGTTTATTTGCTACGGTCACTGAACCGTCTGTTGGAATCTCAAGTCCATTTAACATCCTTATCAAGGTACTTTTCCCCGCACCACTGTATCCAATAACACCGAATATTTCTCCTTCTTGTATTTCGAGGTTAACATCCGTAACAGCCGTCACGTCGCCCTGCTTTGTGGAGAAGATTTTTTTTACATTCTTGATTGTAATCATCTAGATGTGTTCACCTCTTTATGATCCGTTTCAAATTGTGCTCTTTGCTTCCCTTTTATCCAACACTATGATTCTCTTTAAAAGGTTAACCTGAGCCGCATTGAATGGGTAGATTTATTATTCTAAGATAAAATAAATACCTTTCTGCTTATGAGCAGAAAGGTATAAGAAATACAAACCTTTCTCTCATCTATCAAAGCTCAGGAAGCTTTGTGTGAATTGGCACCGTGTCAATTTTATTGACGGTTGCCGGGCTTCATCGGGCACATCCCTCCACCTCTCTTGATAAGAGTAATACGATCTATTTGATATCGGTTCATTTAAATAAATACTTATAATACTATAATTATGTTTGATATCGTACCATGGATCGCAAAGAGTGTCAACGACTAGATTACTATTTTAATAGCGTGTTAAACATTTTATCTCTTCACAAATATAGCATCCACTTAAAGTGAACTGATTCCAGTTGCCTTTTGAATGGCTTGCTCTAAATCCTCTAGTAAATCATCAATATTTTCAATTCCTACCGATAGACGGATTAAATCTTCTCCTACACCTGCAGCCTTCAATCCTTCAGCATCCAGTTGTTGATGTGTAGTACTTGCTGGATGAATAATTAAACTCTTCGCATCCCCGACATTGGCAACATGTGCCCATAATTCAATACTGTCAATGAGCTTAGCTCCCGCTTCTCTTCCGCCCCTGATTCCAAAAACAATCATAGAACCTGCACCTTTAGGCAAATATTTGTTCACTAAATCTTTGTCAGCACTTTCTTCACTACCAGGATATAGTACCCAACTAACAGCTGGATGTTTAACTAAATAATCATTAACTTTTATCGCATTTGCCACATGTTCCTTCATTCTTACATGAAGTGTTTCAATTCCCAAAATAAATTGGAATGAATTAAGCGGACTTAAAGCAGGACCAAAATCACGAAGAAGTTGAACACGTGCTTTTGTAATGTAGGCTGCTGCTCCTGCATCTCTTGAATAAACAAGGCCATGATAACTTTCATCTGGTTCTGTTAGTCCAGGAAATTTTGGTGAATTCCAGTCGAATTTTCCGCTATCCACAATAAGACCACCCGTTGTCGAACCGTTACCTAGTAACCATTTTGTTGCTGAATGAATCACAATATCTGCACCGAATTCGATCGGACGGCAAAGATAAGGCGTAGCGAACGTATTATCTACAATAAGTGGAACTCCAGCACTATGAGCAATATCAGCTACTTTTTCAATATCAAGCACCTTCAGACTTGGGTTTCCAATTGTTTCGGCAAAAACAAGCTTTGTTTTATCTGTTATGGCAGAACGGAAGCTTTCCGGATCTGTGGGGTCCACAAACTTTACATTAATTCCATACTTAGGAAGCGTGACAGCAAATAAATTATATGTACCACCGTATAGATTAGAGGCAGCGACAATCTCGTCACCTGCTTCAGCGATATTTAAAACGGCTAATGAAATGGCAGCCATTCCGCTTGCTACAGCAAGTGCACCGACTCCGCCTTCTAACAAAGCAATTCTCTCTTCCAAGACGGCTGTAGTTGGATTTGTTATCCGTGTATAAATATATCCAGATTCCTTTAAGCCAAATAGATTGGCAGCATGCTCAGTATCTTTAAATTGATAGGCATTATTTTGATAAATCGGTACAACTCTTGCACCAGTTGTTGGATCAGGTTGTAGTCCACCATGAATTCCTATTGTTTCAAAGCGATATTTTTTTTCTTTTTCGGACATCTGTATTTCCTCCTTATTTTGTATTCGAAGAAACAAAAGCCAATTAAACCTATTGGAATTATCATATCATATTAGAGAAAGAAACGTCAATTGAGTCCTATAAATTCAATAAAAACATTTAATAATCTGTCATTTTATTCGAAATATCATTAAAGCGAACCATCTTATCAACTAAATAGGGTACGGATTGAAAAGCATATATTTTATTGACAACCGCTCCTTCTTCAATAAAAACTAAACAAGGTACACTTTCCACTACCCACTTTTCTGCTAGTTCACTCATATAATTTAGATTGATTTTTCCAATGGTTATCTCAGGTAATAATTCTTCTGCCACGAGCAGCATTTTCCCAGATACCTGACAGGTACCGCAAAATGGCGTATATAAATAGATGAAGCCGGTTCTTTTCTGTTTTATAAATTCATCAAGTTCTTTTTTGTTCCATTCACGCATTGTTTAGACCTCTATTTAAGTATTGGGAGTGAATATCGATATTTGCCCGAAGTAAAACTTCTGCAAGATGATGCTTAGGTGTTGTTGCTACTTCTCGATACATTTTATCAATGTGAAGATGCTTAGCTTCAGGAAATTCCCTTTTTAATTGCTTGCGCAGTTTTTCACCTGATTCGTCCGCATCCACCAGAATATAAAGATCTTTATCCGTTAAAAGCTCGATCCAATCATCTAATTTTGCTCTACTAATCGTGCCATTCGTACAAATAATGTCCAATGGCTCATTCACAATCATCTTCACGTTCTTCTTATCTGAAGCACCTTCGACAATAATTATTTTTTCTTGATTTAGTCTATTCACAAGTACCCTCCTAATCGGAAAAACGTATGCACCATCACGACCATACAGGTTAAATGAGTCGAAAGACAAAAATATTATTTCACGACTATCTTTTTCAAAAAAATGCAGAAAGCGCCTCAAAAGGCGCTTTCATTGTGGTACTTAGTCTTCTTTAGTCATTTCTGCATATTTTTCAGCAGTCATTAAATTGTTCACTTCTGATGAATCAGAAGGTTCCATAATAATGATCCATGCTTTTTCATAAGGAGATTCATTAACAAATTCAGGATTGTCATTTAAATCTTCATTGATTTCCACAATTTTACCGCTGATAGGCGCATACAATTCCGATACTGTTTTAACAGATTCCACACTTCCAAAAGATTCGCCCGCTTTAACTTCTGTTCCAACCTCTGGTAGTTCAACGAAAACAATATCTCCTAATGCATGTTGGGCAAAATCAGTAATTCCTGCGCGAACTTTATCTCCTTCAACTTTAACCCACTCGTGATCTTCTGAATAACGTAATTCATTTGGTGTACTCATTATAATTCCTCCTAATTTTTTTATCAAGTGCATAAACAACATGAGCTGTCTTCTTTAGCATGTTCATGCAACTTGTAGCTTAAACCCATGTTTTTTCAAAAACCTCTTCATTAAAACCGACTGTTACTTTTTGATCATTTTTTACAAGTGGACGTTTGATTAGCATTCCATCAGAAGCTAATAAATCCAATAATTCTTTATCTGAAGCTTGGTTTATGCGATCCTTTAGTCCAAGATCACGATACCGTTGTCCGCTTGTGTTAAAGAATTTTTTAATATCAAGACCACTGCTTTGATACATTTCTTCAAGCACCATTCGAGAAGGAGGACTATCAACAATATGTATTTCATCATAAGACAATTCATGATCATCTAGCCATTTTTTAGCTTTACGGCATGTCCCACATTTCGGATACCAATAAAGAGTTAGTGCCATCCAATCACCTCATTTTAGCTTTTCCAGTTCATACAGTTTAAAAACAGCTTACCATATCATGCAAAAGAATCGAAGGTATCATACAGTTAAATGATAATATTCGATTTTTATCGAAAAACCCCTCCCTACGAATGCAATCATTCATACACTTGTTATAAATGATATCAACAAATATTATATCAAAATATAATGTAAAAGTAATCTGGGTTATTTCTTTTTTCATATTTTTTCATACTTTTTCATATTAATCAAAAAAATAAATCGATCATCCATTTACTTTTATATGCAAAGAGCCCTTCAGAATGAAGGGCCCTTCTACTTTCCTATACTGTAAAACGTTCCGTAGAAATCAGTTTATCTGCCACTTCTCTTTTTTTGGCGATCACATTAATGGGTGTATGGCGCGTAAACTTACGAAGTACAGATAACATCAGGCGAAGAGTGTCTCCTTGTTCTACCGCAATCAGCGTTTCTTTTGCATCTTGTTCTATTTGATAAAAGGCCTCCTGGCAAAAAATCTGTGTATAAAGGAGCTTTTGGATACTTTTCTCAGCCCCTACTCTATGAATGGATTTTTCTGTCCTCAATACAACGGACTCCATTGCGTAAATATTTGAAAGAATATCTGCTATATTTACCAGTATTTCCTGCTCTTTATCCAAGGATTTTCCGTACTTTTGAGCTGCTAAACCTAATAAAAGAAGTCCAATATTTTTTGCGTTTTTCACTAAATATTTTTCCTGTGCCAATCGTTCATCCAAAGGCTCTTCAGGCATAAGTGTCATTAAATCATCTTGTAATGCTTGTGCCTTTTGTAATAATGGAAGTTCCCCTTTTAACGCTTTACGTAAAAAAGTGGCTGGTACTAATAAACGATTGATTTCATTTGTCCCTTCAAAGATCCGATTGATTCGGGAATCACGGTATATCCGTTCAATTTCATATTCCTCCATAAATCCGTAACCACCATGAAGTTGGACTCCTTCATCCGCCACATAATCGAGCACTTCTGTGGCAAAAAATTTATTAAGCGAACATTCAATGGCATATTCCGCAATGGATCGGGCTACCTCCTTCCCATTCCTCACTTGTTCTGTGGAGAGTGCATTCATCCGATCCTCAAATAATCCAACAGTACGGTATACCGAACTTTCCGCTGCATAAACCCTCGTTGCCATTGTGGCTAATTTTTCTTTCGTTAAATTAAATTGTGAAATAGACTGTTTAAATTGTTGACGCTGATTTGTGTATTGGACTGTCACATCAAATGCTCGTTTGGAAGCACCCACGGCTCCTACTCCTAATTTATAGCGACCAATATTTAAAATATTAAAGGCAATGACATGCCCTTTTCCAAATTCACCGAGAAGGTTTTCCTTAGGAACAAGAGCATCTTGCAAAATTAATGTCCTTGTCGAGGAACTTTTAATGCCCATTTTCTTTTCTTCCGCTCCAGTTGAAACACCGGGAAAGTCTTTTTCAACAATAAAAGCAGAGAAATGCTCTCCATCAATTTTTGCATAAACAATAAAAACATCTGCAAAAGCCGAATTGGTAATCCATTGTTTTTCACCATTTAGAACGTAATGGGTCCCCTTTTCATTTAGCTTAGCAGCTGTTTTCGCGCCGAGGGCATCTGAACCCGAACCTGGTTCTGTTAACGCATATGCCGCAATTTTTTCTCCCGTTGCTAAAAAAGGCAAATATTTTTGTTTTTGCACTTCATTACCAAATAACACGATCGGAAGAGACCCAATTCCCACATGGGCGCCATGCGAAATCGAAAAACCACCGGCACGGGACATTTTTTCAGTAATAAGGGCAGAACTTATTTTATCAAGCGCAAGCCCTCCATATTCTTCTGGAATATCTGCAGCTAGCAACCCCAACTCACCAGCTTGGTGTAAAAGTGCCACAGAACGATCAAATTCATGTTTTTCCATATATTCTACTTGTGGAAGTACTTCATTTATAATAAATTCTTCTGTCGTTTTGGCGATCATTTTCTGTTCATTATTATAATCTTCTGGGGTAAACACACGTTCAAAAGAAATATCTTCAAGTAAAAAACTTCCGCCTTTTGCGACTTGATTCTTTTGATTTGACATCGATTCCTTCCCCCTTTTCAAATGGTTCGTTAAACCATGAATACTTGTTAGGCATATCAAATGCGCCTCGGCGTATTTGCGCCCAGATAATACCTTCGCTCGCTCGTTAAATTAGTTCAAATACGCCTGCAGCACCCATCCCTCCACCAATACACATGGTGACAATGCCAAATTGTACATTCCTTCGCTGCATTTCATGTAATAAAGATAAGGTTAACTTTGCTCCAGTACAGCCAAGTGGATGTCCTAAGGCAATTGCACCACCGTTCACATTCACCCGATCTTCATTAAGTTTTAGTTCACGGATCACTTGTAGTGTTTGAGATGCGAAGGCTTCATTTAATTCAATTAATCCGATATCTGAAAGCTGCAAACCGGCTAATTTTAGTGCTTTGGGAATCGCTACAACAGGACCGATTCCCATGATCTCTGGAGGCACACCCCCTACAGCGAACGCTCTAAATTTAGCCATTGGCTTTAACCCAAGTGAGTCTGCCTTTTCACGGTCCATCACCATGACGGCTGCAGCTCCATCACTCATTGGCGATGCATTTCCTGCCGTGACCGTTCCATTAACGGAAAATGAGGGCCGTAGATTCGCAAGTGTTTCGATCGTTGAATCCGGTCGGATCCCTTCGTCTTGACTAAATACAATGTTGGTTTCCTTTAGCTTGAGGTCCATTCCAACCGAACGCAACGTCACATCTACTGGGACGATTTCATCTTTAAACTTTCCTTCTTGTATGGCCCTTGCTGCTTTTTGGTGGCTAAAAACAGCATAAGCATCTTGATCTTTCCTTGTAATACCATATTTCCTTGCCACTTCTTCAGCCGTATGACCCATACTCATGTAATATTCCGGGGCTCCTTCTGCTAGTTTGATATTTGGACGAATCACATGCCCCATCATTGGGACAAGACTCATCGATTCAACCCCCCCAGCAATCATCGTATCCCCGTGGCCAATCATGATTCTTTCCGCACCATAGGCAATGGCTTGAAGACCGGAAGAACAATATCGATTAATGGTAATCGCAGGAACGGTATGTGGTAGACCGGCTAGTGCACCAATTTGACGTGCCACATTCATCCCTTGTTCTGCTTCCGGCATAGCACACCCAATGATCACATCATCAATATTTCCTTCGTAGCCACCCGCCCGTTTTATGGTTTCTTTCACAACAAGTGCCCCTAGATCATCGGGCCTGACATTTGCCAAAGTTCCTTTCTTTGCCTTTCCTACTGGGGTTCGCGCACCAGCAACAATGACCGCTTCTCTCATTTATTTATCTCCTCTCTGTCCTACTCGCTCCCGATCTAATTTCGGAGTGGTTTGCCCTTTTGGAGCATATGTTGCATACGTTGTTGTGTTTTAGACTCTGATATCAGGCTTAAAAAAGCCACTCTTTCCAAATCCAGCAAATATTGCTCATCGACTTCCGTTCCAAAAGGCACTCTGCCACCCGCTATCACATAGGCCAACTTTTTGGCGATCTTCATATCATGATCAGATAGAAAACCTGAAGCTTTCATAGACAGTGCAGCAAGCAGCAAGGTAGCATATCCGGTTTCTCCAACGACAGGAATTTTCTGCCGAACTGGTGGTTGATAGCCCTTTTCATTCAGTGCAAGCACCGCTTGTTTTGCATCATAAAGTAAGTGATCATTATTTACGCTTAGGCCATCTGACTTGCTCAAATAGCCGATTTCCCTGGCCTCAGCTCCTGAAGTCGATACTTTGGCCAAGGCAATACTTTCAAATACTTTATTAGCGATTTTCTGTAGATCAAATTCAACACCTTTAGGGATTTCTTTAAGATGCTTTAAATAAAGTTCTTTGTTTCCACCTCCACCAGGTATGAGTCCAACGCCCGTTTCGACAAGTCCCATATATGTATCCATTGAAGCTTGAATATGGGCTGTATGGAGGCACACTTCAGCACCACCACCAAGGGTCATTTGAAAGGGAGCAGATACAACAGGCTTGGCACTGTACTTTATTTTCATCATCGCTTTTTGGAATGTCTTGATGATCATATCCAGTTCAAATAAATTTTCATCCTGTGCTTCCATTAACATCATCGCTAAATTGGCTCCAACGCAAAAATTCTTGCCGGTATGCCCAATCACAAGACCTTTATAACTCTCCTCGACAATATCAATCCCTTGTATGATCATCTGCAATATATCGGGACCAATGGAATGGTTGGGGGAATGAAATTCTAATAAGGCTACATCATCCCCTATATCAATCAAGCTCGCACCGCTATTTTTCTTGATTACACCCCCTTGACCTTTGATTTTTTCCAAGTTCAGTACTTTTGAATTTTCTTCCACGAGATGATATTCACCATGATCGTAAAAATATCGTTCACCATTTTCTTCTTTATAAAAAGACGTATGACCTTTCAGAAGCATTTCCTTTACCCAGTCAGGTACTTCTCTATTCTGTTCTTGGATCTTATGAATGGATGTTTCTAAGCCAATCGCATCCCATACTTCAAAGGGGCCCAGTTCATGGCCAAATCCCCATTTCATAGCCTGATCAATGGAAACAATATTGTCGGCGATTTCTCTGACTTTTTGAGCCGAATAGATCAGTACGGGAATCAAAATATCCCATAAAAGATTTCCGGCACGATCATCACCATAAATAAGCGTTCTTAATTTATTTGGTAATCCTTTAACATGTTTGCTTTGCTCGGTGGAATTCGTTATTAATTTTTTTCTTGGGATATAGTCTAAGGTCTCAGGATCTAATTCCATTATTTCTTTTCCCTTTTTCAGGAAAAAACCTTGACCTGATTTACTGCCCAACCAACCCTTCTTGAGCATTTCTTTAATAAAATTTGGAGTTTCAAACATTTTCTTTTCGGCACCCACACTTTGCTGATAAACATTTTGGGCAACGTGAACAAATGTATCGAGTCCCACAACATCCAGCGTTCGAAACGTGGCGCTCTTTGGCCGGCCAATCATAGGACCTGTTACAGAATCTACTTCTCCAATGCTGTATCCGCCTTTTTTCATTTCGTGGATGGCAATAAGTAATCCGTAAGTTCCAATTCGGTTAGCAATAAAGTTCGGGGTATCCTTCGCGACCACGACCCCTTTTCCTAGTGTGTCTTCGCCAAATGTCCTCATATAACTTAAAACATCCTGATCTGTTTTCTTTGTAGGAATAATTTCAAGTAACTTTAAATAACGCGGAGGATTAAAAAAATGAGTTCCAAGAAAATGTTTTTGGAAATCCTCTGATCGTCCTTCCGCCATGGCCTCTACGGAAATTCCAGAAGTGTTCGAGCTTATGATGCTTCCCGGCTTTCGAAATTGATCAACAGCTTCAAATAATTGTTTTTTAATCTGGAGGTTTTCAACCACCACTTCAATAATCCAATCCACTTCTTTTAACCTCTGTAGGTCATCTTCTAAATTACCTGCTTCAATAAGCGATACATTATTCGCCAATGTTAAAGGTGCCGGCTTTTGCTTTATTAACTTTTTTAGCGCATTCTCGCTCATTCGGTTCCGAACGGCCTTGTCATGGAGTGTTAGACCTTTTGCCACTTCCTCTTCATTTAATTCACTTGGGACAAGGTCAAATAGCAAAGTAGGGATACCGATATTCGCGAGATGAGCAGCAATCCCTGATCCCATCACACCTGAACCTAGCACCGCGACCTTTCGAATGGGTTTAATCATATAGCTCCTCCTTTTAAAATAGATCCTTATTCACTTTCCCTTTCCTTATCTATAAATATATTGAAAATTCTATTATTCATTCTAAAAATTGAAATTGAATCCTAAAGTGCTTAAAATTTTGCAAGGAATTTTTCATAAAAGGACATGCTAATCTTGGAGGTGATTGTTTATGGCTAGAAGAAAAAAGAACCCATCCAGAGCAGGTGTCAGTGCTGCAAGCGTAAAAGGTAACGCAGGACCAACCGTTGAGGAGGATGGTGGCGGAAAAGTGAACAGCCAAAACAACCAATTTAAGAAGTAGTTTTTTAGAAGACTCTTATACTAAAGGGAGGTTTTTTGAATGCAACAACAACCAATGAATACGCAAAATCAACAAAATTTATTTCAGCAGCCACCAGCAGTTATATCTTCAAAAGATGCTATGTATTTAACGGACATGCTTTCATGGAATTTGTTATCGATGAAAAAAGCACATTTCTATGCTGAGCATTGTCAAGATCAAGAGTTAAAGACAGCATTTGATCGTTGTGGCCAAATGCATCAGCGTCATTACGAAAGAATATTAACACATCTAAATGGACAAAATTCTGCTTCAATTGCGAACATGCAACAATAATAATTGGAGGTGTCAAAGGTGAACTCAAATCAAAATTTAGGGATGCAAAATCAAACCATCCAAAATCCAGAATCTCCCGTACAGAAAACACCCAAAATGAATGAACGAGATTTCACAAATGATTTACTATCAACCGAAAAGTATATGACTGATTCTTATAGCACCTTTTTAAATGAAGCGAGCCACCAAGCTTTATACCAAGATGTTCTCAATATTTTTACGGAGACGCAAAACGAACAGCGCCAATTGTATAACATCATGTTCCAAAAAGGCTGGTATAAACTTGAACCAGCTGAACAACAAAAACTTCAACAAAAATACCAACAATTCCAAGGCTACACAAACCAATTTCCATATAGCGGACAACAACTTCAATGAAAAGCGAAAGCGGTTCGGATGATGAACGTCGACTAAAAACCGCCACGTCCTGTGGCGAACATCGACGTCAGCACATCCTGTGCAAGTCCGACCAGCATAAGACAGGTCGAGGGTGAGGTTTGTCCTTTAACCTCATCATCGGCATGGCTTATGACCTCGAGGGTCTAACCGCTGTAGCTAGACAATGAAAAGCGAAGGTTACGCAAAAAAGCCACTTTGACAACCGTCAAAGTGGCTTTTTTGGTTCTCTCCAAAACGCTAATCACTGGTAGAAAACATATATTTTTTATAATGATACCGAATGGAGAATATAAGTCCCATCGCTAACATATTTCCCATTAGCGAACTTCCTCCATAACTGATAAAAGGAAGTGGAATTCCCGTAATCGGCAAAAGACCGATTGTCATACCAATATTTTCAAATACGTGGAAGGTAAGCATACTGATGACTCCAACACAAACGCATGAGTAGAAATCATTTTTTGTTTCCATTCCTGTTTTTGTAATTTGGTATATCAAAAGAAAGAAGAAGCTAATCAAAAGACTTGCCCCAATAAACCCAAACTCTTCTCCAATCACACTAAAAATAAAGTCAGAATGACTTTCAGGCAAATAAACCTCGCGCGTCCCGAACCCTTTTCCTGTCGTTTCACCAGAGCCAATTGCCAAAAGAGAACGAACAAGTTGATAACCGGACGAACTTTGGTAATTATAGGGATCAATCCAAGAATAGATTCTTCCGAATTGATATTCCTTTACGCCTAAGTATTTTTCTAAAATCTCGGGATGCCAGAGCACAAAATAAAAAACCGTCGAAATAAGCACAACTGCACTGCCGAAAATAGTGGTTAAAATCTTCCAGGAAATCCCGGATATAAAAACCATTCCAAGCAAAATCGAAATGAATACAAGTGATGTCCCTAAATCCGGTTGTTGCATAACCAACAAAAGTGGAGCCAATGTCACTATACCCAATTTAAAGAGTAACCAAAGATCCGTTTGGATGGTTTTTACTTGATTTTTTTGACGATGCTCAACAATGACTCTTGATAGAGCAAGAATCAAAAACACTTTGACAAATTCGGAAGGCTGCAACGATCCCATCCCAGGTACTTTATACCAACTTTTCGCCCCGTTGATAACGGGCGCAATACTGTCTGGAGCAACGATCAAAAAAGCTAATAGGACTAAACCGAATCCGTAAACATACCAGGATATCTTTTTTAATTGATCAGAATCAATCGTAATAACGATTGCAATAAGTCCTATCCCAATTACATACCAAACAATTTGTTTCAATAGAAAATTTTCATTATATTGCCCTGTCGTTTGTGCGCTGTAAATGGCAATACAACTGGAGATAAATAGGAGAAATAAGATTAAAACAAGACTATAGTCTATTTTAGATGTTGTTTGTTTATTGGTTGTCATATAGATTCACCTTTTATGAAGTTCTGCCAATGAAAAAGGACAGACGTTATTCTTTATTAATTTTTCAACTTGGGCAGATGTTTATTAAACCTCTTGCTAAAAACTCTAGTATACAATTCTTTATTATATTTTTAAATAGAATAAATAACAACTTAAAAAATTATATTGGAGATTGATCAGCTGACCGAACTCTCATTATTAAAGACCCAACGAACCATTCCTCCTTAATCATGAATGGAAAAACTTTTTGTCTTAACCTTTTTTCGTATACAAATCTTGACCTCAGGAAAAGAAGCTCTATGTAGATGAAATGTCTACATAGAGCTTAAATAAGAGGAGGTTATGGGTTTAGCGGATAAGGACAAACTAAGTTGTCCTTTACTATTACATATGATTTTTTCCACTCTTTGTACAGGCTTTACACCAGTAAAGGAAAAAAAGGGCTCATTTTTTACGGAAAAGGATCTGCTCATTGAGCAGATCCTTTTCCATTTATATTCTGTTAGGCATTTAATTCATTTACGTCTTCTTTTGTTTTTGTTTCTTTTTCATTCTTGGATAAGAACCAGCCTGCAACCGCAATTCCCACTAATACAATATAGAATGTTGCTTTCCATGCTGTTGAATGTGAAAATCCTTCTGAAATAATGGATAGTGATGGATGTGATAAAGTTTGCACAAGAAGCTTTACCCCAACCCATCCAACAATAATGAACGCGGCCACTTCTAAACCAGGTTTTTTGGCCAGAAGTTTGACGAACATATTTGCAGCAAAACGCATAATGATTAATCCGATAAAACCACCGGCAAATATCACGATGAAATGTCCACCATTCATGCCTCCGATATCCATAATAGGCAATTCTGGAAGCGTAACACCTAAGGCAACAGCTGCTAGAATAGAATCAACCGCAAATGCGATATCCGCCACTTCAACCTTAAACACAGTCATCCAAAAACCACTTTGTTTTTTCGGTTTTTCTTCTTTCTCTTCCGTACCCGACTTATGTTTTATAAAATGCTTGAATAAGTGGTTGAGACACATGAAGATAAGGTATGCTGCTCCAATTGCTTGAACCTGCCATACGTTTATAAGGAATGAGATCACAAAAAGTGAACCAAATCGGAAGATAAAGGCTCCTGCTAATCCATAAAATAAGGCTTTTCTTCTTTCCTCTTCCGGTAAATGCTTAACCATAATTGCTAATACTAGAGCATTATCTGTAGCCAGTAAACCTTCTAAAACAACCAATACTAGTAATACCCAGCTATACTCCATTAATATTGAAAAATCCATATAATACCTCCCAAATTTTTATACTCTATTTCTTCTATCGAAATGATCTGCTAATCATGTATTTTTACTAAATAAGATAATTAGTGCTTTTATGGGGAATTAATGCCTTTCTTGTATCTTTTTTTCGATTTTATGTTCAATTTTTTCAACAGCTTCCGAATCGTTAAGTAATTCTTCTTTATTTCTCTCAATCAATTCTTTTAAAGAGATCTTCTCCTTTTTCATTTATCAACCACCCCTCTCTATTAAGACAAAAATAAAGACCCTTACCGATTGAGTAAAGGTCTAATTTTGACATAATAATAGACCTTACCTATTGGTAAAGGTCTGGCTAACAACCAGGTGGTTGCCAACAAAGCCGGGAGATTCCCTCCGTAATGACGACCTTGCTGTAAAAGCTACTCCCCTTTAGGGAAACTCTTATAATAATAAGTTAATAATATATAGATTTACAGATAAAGTCAAGAATAAACTTATTAATAGGGATAAGTAGTCTATCCTGTCAACCTGAAATATCGCGTTTCATTAGTGTTTCCAAAAAAAGTTAGTGAATAAAATGATTAAAAAAGGTGTTATTCTACAAAATTAATAGTATACTAGTAGAGTTTTCATTAAAACGTGGTTCGAGACCCTCCCACGAAAAAAAACTAAGGAGAGAAAAAATGAATATTAAAACTTTAGCGATCAATGGAATTGTGGCAGCCTTATACATTGCCGTTTCATTTGCTATTCAGCCTTTTGGATTTTCAGCTATCCAATTTCGCGTTTCAGAGATGTTCAATCATCTCATTGTTTTCAACAAAAAGTATATTTACGGAATTATTCTGGGCGTCTTCTTAACAAACCTTTTCTTTTCCCCAATGGTTGCCTATGATCTTGTTTTCGGTGTTGGTCAATCCATTGTTGCCCTACTGATTACGATCTTCTCGATGCGTTTTATTAAAGGCATTTGGGCACGAATGTTTTTTAACACAATCGTGTTTACCTTTACCATGTTTATCATTGCTTTCGAGCTAAATCTAGCTTTTGGACTTCCATTCCTTCTAACTTGGTTGACAACTGCAGCAGGAGAATTAGTGGTGATGGCAGTTGGTGCACCGATTATGTATGTCGTAAATAAACGGGTGCAATTCAATAAGCTGATTGATTAGCTTATGGCAAACCCTTATTCATGACTAAGACTTAAAGTTTGCCCTAGCTTCCGTTTCACTTGAACGATCACGTACAAAATTTTATAATAAAAGAGACTGAGTGCTGCGAACACTCAGTCTCTCATGCTGTCTATCCAATTAGGCTAAACATTTTCTCTGAAGAAGAGTTCATCCGATCAAAAGAGGATGTGCTCTTCTTTTTGTTTACTCCAAACCTGCTTCAACTTCTTTTACCATTTCTGCTACAGAAACAAGTCCTCCACCTGAAAGATACCAATAATTAGGATCAAGATATACGATTCGATTTTCTTTATAAGACTTTGTCCCTTTAATAAGATCATTTTCTAACATTTGCTTTGCAGAAGATCCACCTTCACCCGTTGTTACAACAGCACCACGGTCAACTACGAATAAATAATTAGGATCTTTCTCAACAACATATTCAAACGAAACACTTTGACCATGTGTAGACACTTCAATATTTTCATCTACAGCTTTTACACCAAATACATCATGGATAAGTACCAAAACGTGATGCCGGTCCATATGCACTTACACTTCCATCCTCTGACTAATGTAACGAGAGCATTTTCATCCATACCTGTTGCTTTTTCATTTAATGCTGCAATGCTTTCATCAATTTCAGCTAACTTTGCTTCTACTTCTGCTTCTTTATCAAAAATTTGACCAATCGTTGTTGCATTTTCTTTAAAGGATTCCATATATTTTGTTGTATCAACGCCTAGATAAATCGTTGGAGCAATCTCTTGGAATTCTTCATATAAATCTACTTGTCTAGCTGAGATAATAATTAAATCAGGTTGAAGCTCGTTAATCTTTTCAAAATCAGGTTCTTTTAATGAACCTACACTTTCATATTTATCCGTATTGTATTTATCAAGATAGCTAGGAACAGTACCTTCTCTTGGTAGACCCACTACTTCAACACCTAAAGCATCTAATGTATCCAATGTACCAAAGTCAAAAACCACTACTTTCTCAGGATTTTTCTTTACCGTTGTTTCCCCTAAGAAATGTTTGATCGTTAATTCTGTCGTTTCTTCTGTTTCTTTCGGTTCTGTTGATGCATTTGATTTTTCTTCAGTAGAACTATTGGAACCACAAGCAGCCATAAAAATAGCTATAATTGTAATAAGTAAAAATAACGAAAGCTTCTTTTTCATCTTTACACCTCTAAGTAATATTTTTTTATTTAAATTATTAGTCACTTTCGAATTTGACTCCGCATTCTTAAGATAGTGACCCAATGAATGGGTGCGCGCTCACTATTTAATAATGATTATCATTCTCATTCGAAGGTGATTAAAAATAATTTACAGAATTTATTATGCGTAAAACACACAAATTTTGTTATTATCGATATGTTGAATATTAATATCCATATCGTAAATATCTTTTAAAACAGATGGACGAATAATTTCATCTGTTGGTCCTTCTTTAACAATTTTCCCATCCTTTAATGCCACAATATAATCAGAGTAACAGGAAGCAAAATTGATATCATGAATAACAATGACAACCGTTTTGCCAAGTTCATCAACAAGTCTACGTAATACTTTCATTATTTGTACAGAATGCTTCATATCAAGATTGTTCAGTGGTTCATCTAGTAAAATATATTCAGTGTTTTGAGCAATCACCATCGCAATATAGGCTCTTTGTTTTTGCCCACCACTTAACTCATCCAGGTACTTTTCTTGCATTTCTTCAAGCTCCATATATTGAATTGCTTCATCAACAAACTGTCCAATCTTCTTTTGTTAAGCGGCCCTGTGAGTAAGGAAAACGGCCAAATGAAACAAGCTCTCTTACCGTTAGGCGAACATTAATATGATTGGACTGTTTTAAAATCGAAATCTTTTTTGCCAATTCATTGCTCTTACACGTCGATAATTCTTTATCATCAATATGTATAATCCCTTCATCAGCCATAATTAAGCGACTAATCATCGATAAGACCGTACTTTTTCCAGCCCCATTTGGACCAATAAAAGAAGTAATCTTCTGCTTTTGAATTTTCATGGTAACCCCGTCAACCACTTTTTTAGTTCCAAACCGTTTTGTAAGATTTCTCACACTTAACATGTTCTTTTTCCTCCCCTTTAGGCTTTGCTTTGCTTTAATAAAAGATAGATAAAATAGACGCCACCAATAAAGTTTACGATCACACTTAATGTTGTTGAAAAAGTGAACACTCGCTCAACAATAAGTTGACCACCGACAAGTGAAATAATACTAACTAGGATGGAACCTATTATTAAAAATTTATGTTGATACGTTTTAAATAACTGGTATGTGACATTCACAACTAATAATCCTAGAAACGTTATTGGACCCACAAGAGCTGTTGCAATGGAAATTAGAATCGCAACCACTACAAGCAGCCTTTTCACGATTCGATCATAATCAACACCTAAATTGATTGCATGTTCCTTCCCTAGTGATAAAACATCTAAGTACTTGATAAATTTCAGGAAATACAATGTAACCAAGATGATTAAAATAAATGAAATCATGAGTAAGTCCGTATTAATATTATTAAAGCTGGCAAACATTTTATCTTGAATCCTCATAAATTCATTTGGATCAATCAACACTTGCATGAAGGAAGAAATGCTTTCAAATAGTGTTCCAAAGATGATTCCAATGAGCAATAGAAAATAAAGATTGCTGCCTTCTCTTTTAAAAATGATTTTATACAGAATCCCCACAAACAAGACCATAAGTCCAATTGATATAAAAAAGTTAATATTTTGATTCATTAAGGAAGATGTAGACCCTAACGTAAAGACTAGAAAGGTTTGAATCAGCATATAAAGTGAATCAAGTCCAATGATGCTTGGTGTAAGTATTTTATTATTCGTAATCGTTTGGAATACAATCGTTGAAAAGGCAATGGCTGCACCCGTTAAGATCATCGCGAATATTTTTTCCGTTCTTTTCGATAGCACATAGTCCCAAGATCCCTTTACATCTGTAAACAGAAAGACTGCTATAAGAATGACGGTTACAATGGTGAGTATTCCTAGTTTTGTTGTATTACGCATATGCCTTTCTCCTCAATAATAAGTAGATGAAAAGAGCACTTCCAATAACGCCGACTGTCAAACCGATTGGAATCTCATATGGGTAGATAATAAGACGGCCAAAAATATCACAGGCCAAAATGAAAACGGCACCAAGTAATGCTGTATGGGAAAGATTTTTTTGCAAGTGATCCCCATTATAAATCGAAACAATATTCGGAATAATTAACCCTAGAAAAGGAATCATCCCAGCGGTTAAAATAACCACTGATGCCATCATAGCAACAAGACTTAAACCAATATTTACGATAGTCTTATAATTGAGACCAAGATTGACCGCAAATTCTTCCCCCATTCCAGCAACCGTAAACTTATTGGCAAAAAGATAGGAAATCATAACAAGTGGAATACTAATATAAATAAGTTCATATTGTCCCTTTACAATCAAGGAAAAATTCCCCTGGAGCCAAGATGCCATATTTTGAATAAGATCATTCTTGTAGGCAAAAAAGGTTGTAATGGAACTGACGATATTTCCAAACATTAATCCAACAAGTGGAATAAAGACTGCATCCTTAAACTTTACTTTATCTAGTATTTTCATAAAAATGAATGTTCCTAGTAAGGCAAAGACAAAGGCTAATCCCATTTTTAACAATGGACTTGCGGCTGTAAAAAACATCATGGAAATTAAGATTCCAAATCTTGCTGAGTCCATCGTACCTGCTGTTGTCGGTGACACAAATTTATTATGGCTCAGCTGTTGCATGATCAGCCCACTAATACTCATCGCGACACCTGCAATAATAATGCTTGCAAGTCGTGGTATTCGACTGCTCCAAAAAATTTTCGCTTGTTCATTAGTCATCTGGAAGATGTCAAGTGGTGTAAGATCTGTTACTCCAATAAAAAGCGATACAATGGATAGTAGGATTAGTGCCGTTAATAAGTATCTTTTCTTCATGTCTTTTCCTTACTCTCTTATTTTGGCTTCATTTGTTTCCTTTAATCATCTTATTGAGAATCATTATCACATGTAAACAAAAAAAATATTTCGTTAAAAATGAGATTAATTATCAATTATATGTAAAAAAATAATATCACTATCACCATAATGATATTCATTATCAATTAACCTATAAATAAAATTTTAACATGTATTTGAAACCTGTCAATGCTTTTTCATTAAAAAGTCTAAAAATAGTAACCGTTTCCAATTATTTTGCTAGATTCGTTTAAAACAAAAAAAGTAGAGGTTGTTAGGATCCTAACAGCCTCTACTTTTTTTACTATTTATTTTCTGATCTACTAGCTAGACTTCATTATTTAGCTTGTCTTTTTGCTGCTAAATCCTTAGCAAGTTGGTTGACACGATTCTTTCCTAATGGATAAACGAAAGCAACGATTAAGAAAATGACAAAGAATGAAATAGCTGGAACTAGAGTAGCTATTGTATGAATTCCATCAAGTACACTTTCTCCTTGAACTTTGTTTGCTGCATTGTATCCAACAGCTGCAATGGCAAAACCACCGATACCACCAGCAAGGGCTTGTCCAATTTTACGAGCAAATGAATAGATTGAGTACACTGTACCATCTTCACGTAAACCTGTTAGATATTCTTGATAATCAATAACATCTGTTACAAACGCCCATACGACAATATTGAAAACACCGTATCCTAATAAAGCAAGAGAGACAATAACAATAAAGGCTGTAGCACTTAAATCTGGCATTAAGTATAAAGTCATGTATACCACAGCGGCAAGCAATGTTCCTACTGCTGCAATTTCTTTTTTACCAAACTTAGCTGTTAACGCTTTAATAAATGGAGCTAATACAAATACGGCACATGATTGAATAATTCCGAACAAAGCCAATGCCCCTGTATTTGCAAAATAATCTTTAAACAAATATACGTTAACCGCACCAATTAACATGGTTGTCATCATAATTAATAATGAAGCAATAAGAATAGCAATTAATGGTTTATTTTTCCCAAGACCTTTTACTGTTTTACCTAAAGCTCATTTGTTCTTGGTTACTTGCAGGCATCACAACACGTTCTGTTGATAATTTCACACACGCCATATAACAAGCAAGAGCAAGAATACCGAAAGCAATTGCTCCCATAAAGAAGCGGTTTGAATCAGGCTCATTATTTACAAACAATAGTAAAGGTGCACCAGCACTAATAATTAATTTTGCAATCATGGATCCTACTGTTCTCCAAGTGGATAATGTTGAACGTTCAACAGGATCACTTGTGACAACAGAAGCCATGGAACCGTAAGGAATGTTGACTGTACTATAAAGTGTTCCCCAGAGAATATAAGTAACAAAAGCCCACCACATATAAAAACTATCAGACATACCAGGAATTTTGACGAACATTAATACTCCAGTAATAACAAGTGGAAACGACATTCTAAAAATCCAAGGTTTGAATTTTCCATTTGGTGTCGTTTTACGTGTATCAATGAAACGTCCCCATGTTACGTCAGCAACGGCATCCCATAACCTGGCAACCATAAAGAGTACCCCTACAACTGCTGCACTAATTCCAAAAATATCTGTGTAGAAAACCATTAAATAAGAACTTACTAACATAAAGAAGAAATCATTACCTAAATCACCGAATAAATAACCAAATTTATCTCGCAAACCAAAAGGACGAACCTTTTGACCATCATTTTTCGGTTCATTGATCTTGCGAGGTTGTACCATACTCATTTCTTTTACCTCCAAAATATAAAATTTTTATAATAAAAAATAATAACCACTAAACAAACATAACGCTTACATTTATACCGCTTAAATACTTGGGATGACCCAGATAGCTTTTAACTCTTAGAAACTATTAGATGTCTTTCCAAAATAATATCCTTTGATTATGTGCCTCTTTCTTGAAAAATGTATTCGCTTTCTTTATATATACTAGTATACTAGCATATATTATTTCGTTTGCCAAGTAAAAAATGATAGCGTTACCAAAGTTGCTAAATTCACTCTTTTCTATTTATTTAGAAACAAACTATAATTACGCTGGAAAAGTTGAAATTTGCCCATCGACTTGTAAATTCTAGATTCACCCATGCTTATTATTAGATCTTTACCGATTGATCAATGCAATAGATGCATTCTATAAGCATTAATATATGCCTTCACCATAGGTACATTTGTTAAATGCGTTGTAAAGTATTAATCGAATACGAACACAGATTTACTTCTTCATACCATGGTGTTTCACTTCTGTTAATATACTAGTATTCTAGCATATTTTATTCAGTATTGTCTAGTAAAAATGAAAACGATAACAAATTGTTCAATTTTTATTCTAACTAAGACTATCATATACCTTTGGAGATCCC
Source organism: uncultured Bacillaceae bacterium (assembly GCA_963765265.1). GTDB lineage: Bacteria > Bacillota > Bacilli > Bacillales > Cytobacillaceae > Bacillus_BD. Next base: position 169,583 of record CAVXVN010000005.1, on the reverse strand, counting down.
GTGTATTAATTAACCACGAAATATTTCATTTTTAAATTGAAAGAGGCTGTTAGAATAACAGCCTCTTCATTGTTCTTTATTTTATAGTCTAGTTTGCCATTTATTACACCAAACATTTTCATTCGGTGTTCCTTTGAATTCTGATTCACCCATGATTTTGTCAATTACTGACGTGATCGTAATTTCATCATCATGGTATGCGTTAATATATGCTTTTACCATTGGTACATCAGTTAAATGGGTTGTGAAGTTTAATGAGATGAATACAGTTGGTACTTCTTGTACATACCAAGGTACTTCGTTACTCATCGCTGTTTTCCATTTAATACGGTAGTTGTTTTCTGCACCATAACCAATAACATCTGCAAATATAAGAGCTGCATCTACTTCTTCACGATATTTTAAAGTAGGACCTTTAACACGTGTGTTCCATCATTAACCGTCACTTCAAATCCGCGTCTTTCTAATTCTGCAACGATGAATTTTAACGTTTGATCGTTTGCTTCATAAATACCGCCTTTTTCTCCTTCTAAGAAATAAAGACGAATACGTTTATGCGTTTCCGGACGAATTGGAAGTTGATCAAACGTATTTTTAACTAATGTAATCCCTTTATCAGCAGCTTGTTTCGCACGTTCGATATGATCTTCACAGCCAACTACTTTTAGATCTTCTTTCGTACGTAATAATGTACCTTCTTTTTGTGCTTTGTGTAGGCCAATCGTTGCTTTTAAGCCTAAAATTCTTTCTAATGCATCTTGAAGACGTTCCTCTGTAATGACACCATTTTTGTAGCCATTCATCATGAATCCATAATCTTCTTCGATATTGTTGAAGAATAAGAACATATCACAACCAGCTGCGATCGATTGTGGTACATAATCTTCACGGCGCATAGCAGATGTCATCCCTAACATATGAGTAGCATCTGTTAAAACTAAACCATTGAAGCCTAGTTTTCCTTTTAATAAACCGTTAATTAATTCTGGAGCTAATGTTGCTGGTAAGATATCTTTATCTTCTAATCCTGGTACTAAAGCTTTTTGATATTCAGGTAAAGCAATATGACCAGCCATCATAGAATGAACACCATTGTCAATGTGATTGCGGTATACTTGACCGAATGATTCTTCCCACTCGTCAACAGATAATTCATTTACACCTAATACTAAGTGTTGGTCACGTTCTTCTGTACCATCACCAGGCCAGTGTTTAATACATGAAGCCATATTGCTTTCTGCTAAACCTTTAATATAAGCATTTGTATGTTTAATGACTGTTTCGGCATTTGTACCGTAAGCACGAGTGTTAACAATTGTATTTCTCCAGTTTTTCAGGATATCCACACATGGGTCAAAGTTCCAGTTTACACCAATTGCATGCTTCTTCACGGCCACTTACATAACCCGCATCAAATGATACTTGCTCATCTCCTGAAGCTTCACACATTGCAGCTGATGCAACGTAAGTACCATCGTTCATTGCACCGTTACCGCCTGCATCACAGTTTGCTGCTACTAACAATGGGATTTTTGAATGCGTTTGTAATTCATTGATTAAATCTTGAACTTGGTCTGAAGTACCACCTTGGTATCGTGCTCCACCAATGTGGAATTTTTCAAGAAGTTGTTGGCTTGTAAAGTTATTTCCACTAAATTTATCTTCCCCAAAGAAAAATAAGTTAATAAATAATTGACCAATTTTTTCTTCATCTGACATACCAGCAATTGTATCTTTTACCCATTTAATATCTTCATCAGATAAATTATATGGTTTTGCTTTTAAATCAACTTTTGGCATTGCGATATTTTGAGCGATTTTTGGTTTCATGTAATATACCTCCAGCTATCTTATTTTAAATTAGCATTAAATTCTTCTATCAATTGTTGTTGGTATTCACCTTCAAAGCTTCCATCTAATAAATTTACCAAGTGCTTCATTTTGGAAACGATCCCAAGAGAATTTTTCTTTTCCAACAAGAATTGGGTAATAGAAAACACCATTTTTCTCTGCTGCATCTAAATCTCCAGGTGCATCTCCGACCATTAATACATGTGTATTATCAAAACCGAATTTTTTCATTTGTTCGATACAATACGCTTTTGTACCAGCTTCTTGACCAAGCATTACGTCAACATGAACAGCAAGTTCATGTCTTGTCCATTCATCTAAAACAGCCGCACCGTTTGCAGAAGAAACAATCGCTACATTGGCTACATTATTCGCAGCCTGCTAAGCCTTCTTTTGCGCCTTCCACTGGCTTATCATTGCCAGCCAGTTTTTCCTCAATCGTACGTATTAACTGCATGGCTCCATTTAAGCGCTTTCTTTAATTGCTCATCATTGTGTTTTCGCGATTTCTCTTTCAAGAGACGGAGCTGAAAGTTCATTTGTCGTTTCTGTCCATTTTTTAAAAGAAGAAATATCCGGCATTTCAATACCTTCTTCTTCAAGTGCTTCAAATGTAGTAACTACCCCTTTAAAACGGTTGATTCCTCTTGTTTTTGTATAAAGATTGATATCATTCCATACTTCAAGAAAATGATCTTTAATATGATGAAGCTCCCAAGTATTTACAGCCTCTGGACCGAATGCCTCTATATGTTTTACATCCATCGTATCCATGGCGCAGCCATCAGAGTCTACACATACTAAAAAGTCTTTCGTTTTCTGAAAATCCGTGATTCTATCTTTCATCTGTTAAGCACCTCTTTAAATGGCTATGTATTTTATATCCTTCTTCTATCTTTCGATAAATCCAAGAATGATATCCAAAAAATGTTACTTGATTTTTACATAAATGAAAGGCTGCCAATCCAAACAAATGGACTAACAACCTTCATTCTGATTGAAATCGTAAAAATTAAACTCCAGTGTATGAAGAGAATCCACCATCGATTGGAAGGACAACACCTGTAACGAAGCTTGCTGCTTCTTCACTAGCTAAGAATAGAATTCCGCCAATCAATTCTTCTGGCTCACCAAATCTTTCCATAGGTGTGCTGCCAATGATTTTACCTGTTCTTGCTGTAGGAGTGCCATCTTCATTAAATAATAATTTTTCATTTTGTTTTGTTACTAAAAATCCTGGTGCAATCGCATTAACACGAATACCTGTTTTAGCAAAGTAAGTAGCTAACCACTGAGTGAAGTTGCTGACAGCTGCTTTTGCTCCGCTGTATGCAGGAATTTTTGTTAACGGTGTATAAGCATTCATAGAAGATACATTAATAATGTTAGCACCTTTTTTACCGATCATATCTTTAGCAAATACTTGTGAAGGAAGTAATGTTCCTAAGAAGTTTAAGTCAAATACGAATCCAACACCTTTTGGATCTAGATCGAAGAATGTTCTTAATTCTGGATTGTTTTTCACTTCTTCTGCATTGTAGAATTCGTCTTCAGTAGAGCCTTTAGGGTTGTTACCGCCTGCGCCATTTAGAAGAATGTCACAAGTACCAAGTTCTTTATCAATGATTTCTTTTGCTTTTTCAATCGCTTCTTTATCTAATACGTTTGCCGCGACACCGATTGCCGTTCCGCCTGCTGCATTGATTTCAGCTGCTACTTTATCAGCTGGTTCTTGGTTAAGATCCATGATCGCTACTTTTGCACCACATTCTGCTAATGCTTTTGCGAAATATGATCCTAGTACACCGCCGCCGCCTGTTACTACAGCTACTTTACCTGTTAAATCTACTTTAAATGGTACTGTCATGTTATAATTTCCTCCTCGAAATTATTTAATTATTTTTACTTACGTTTTTTTTGCTTCTGCTTCCCATAAACCAATTAGGTATGTAGCACCTAATGCACGGTCAAATAATCCGTAACCTGGTTTACCAGTTTCTCCCCAGATCATACGACCGTGGTCAGGACGGATTGGACCTGTGTAATCGAAATCAGACATTGCTTTAATGACTTCATACATATCGATAGAACCATATTCAGATACGTGAGCAGATTCTTCAAAAGATTTTCCGCCTGTAAGCTTGATATTTCGCGCGTGAACAAAGTTTACACGACCTTTTTCAAGGAAATAACGAAGCATTTCAGGGAAATCGTTGCTAGGTTCAGCACCTAATGAACCACTGCACATTGTAAGTCCGTTATTTGGACTGTCATATAGATTAATAAATCTTTCAAGATTTTCTTTGTTTGTAATGATACGTGGTAATCCAAAGATATCGTATGGAGGATCATCTGGGTGGATCGCCATTTTTACGCCAGCTTCTTCAGCAACAGGCAGAATTTCTTTAATGAAATACTCAAGGTTTTCCCAAAGCTTTTCATGATCTACATTTTTGTAGTGATCAAATAATGTTTGTAAACCTTCTTTTGTATAGCTGCTATCCCAGCCCGGAAGAGATAATTCACCACTTAATGGATCCATTTTCTTAATTTTTTCTTCTTCAAAAATAAGAGCTGTTGAACCATCTGGAAGACGGTATTCTAAATCAGAACGTGTCCAGTCAAAGATAGGCATGAAGTTATAGCATACACAAGAATACCCGCTTTTCCTAAATTACGTAAAGTTGTTTTGTAGTTTTCAATATATTTATCACGAGTTGGAAGACCAATTTTAATATCTTCGTGAACAGGAACACTTTCAATAACTGAAATGCGCATACCTGCATCTTCAACTGTTTTCTTTAATTCCTCGATTTTATCTAAAGGCCAAGCCTCACCAACAGGAACGTCATAAATTGCTGTTACGATTCCTTTCATTCCAGGAATTTGACGGATGTATTCTAAAGGGATTGAATCAGTTTTACCATACCAACGGAAACTCATTTCCATGTTCTTTTCCTCCTTAATTTTTGCAATCTGTTTAACAGCTAATCTAATCAATGCTAAAGTAGTTTTTCGCATTGTTAAAACAAATATTCTCAATTAGGTTTTCAATAATGCAGGTTCGTTTGGAACTTCTCCATCTTCAACCCAAGTACCAACTAAGTCACAAAGATGCGACGGAAATATTCATGACGACTATATGAAATAAAGCTACGTGAATCTGTCAGCATTCCAACAAAATGTAATAAACCTTGATCAGCTAAAGATGACATTTGGCGGATCATACCTGGTTTTGTATCATTGAACCACCAACCAGAACCAAATTGAATTTTACCTGCCACACCTGCTTCAGTTTGGAAGTTAGCGATTGTACTCCCAATCAAATCATTATAAGTTGGATTCAGGTTATAAAGAATTGTTTTTGGCAGACTATCTTCTTTTTCAAAAGCATTTAACAGTGCATTTAATGGAGCTGCTACTCCAGCTTGGTCATTGATCGAATCAATTCCAGAATCTGGACCTAGTTTCTTAAACATTTTCGTATTATTATTACGAATAGCACCAAAATGTATTTGCATTGCCCAATCTCTCTTGTTTATAGCATTTTGCAAGAAAAACTAAAGTAGCTGTTTTAAATTTATTTTCATCCTCAAGACTTACTTGTTCTCCATTACGTCCTGCTTGGAAAATTTGCTCTAATTCACTTTCTTCATAAGAAGCAAATGGAATTTCTCCTAAACCATGGTCTGAAATTCGTCCGCCTCTTTCATGGAAGTATTGGACTCTTTCTTCAAGAGCTTGTACATATTCGTTAAAGGTTGTTAAACTTTTATTCGTTACCTTTTCGAGTTGTTTTACAAAAGGAACGAATGTATCTTTATTAATTTCTACTCCTTTATCCGGACGGAATGTCGGGAGTACTTTTACATCAAAGTTCTCTTGTTCTTAATTTGTTCGTGGTAGTATAAATCATCTATCGGATCATCTGTTGTACAGATTACCTTTACATTTGAGCGTTTGATTAATCCTTGTACAGAATAATCGTCTTGTTGCAATAATTCATTGCAACGATTCCCAAACTTGTTCCCAATTTTTTTCACTTAATAGCTCTTCGATTCCAAAGTAATTTTTCAACTCTAAATGTGTCCAATGATACAGTGGATTTCCTACAGTATAAGGAACTGTTTTTGCCCATGCCTGCGAACTTTTCTTTGTCGCTAGCATCACCAGTAATGTACTTCTCGTCAATCCCGTGTGTTCTCATACCTCTCCATTTGTAATGATCGCCTTCTAACCAAAGTTCTGTAATCTTGTTGAACTTTCGATTTTCAGCAATATCTTTTGGAGATAAGTGACAATGATAATCATAAATAGGCATATTTTTTGCATACTGATGATATAAATCAACGGCTGTTTGCGTTTTCAATATAAAGTTATCATGATAAATGAATGCATCTCCCATTTTACATTCTTCCTTCCTATTTACTTCCCTTGAATAGATTAAGCGATTTTATGTCCATAAATTCACGTGCTACTGTCTCAACAGAACTATAATCTCCATTGGAAACACCCTTTGTTAAAGCGCTTCCCATTCCAACTGCAAATGCACCATTACTTCGATCCACTTGTCAACGTTATCAATACTTACGCCACCAGATGGCATCAATTGAGCATGTGGAATTGGTCCTGCACGTCTTTAATGAAAGACTGGTCCCATTAAACTACCTGGGAATAGTTTGATAACATCTGAACCATAAGTCATCGCTTCTATAATTTCTGTTACAGATCCACATCCTGGTAAATAAGGAACGGCATAACGATTACACATTAGTGAAATTTCTTTATCAAAATGAGGACTAACAATGTAACGCGCGCCCTTCATAATCGCAATTCTTGCTGTATCAGCATCCAAGACCGTACCTGCTCCGACAATCATTTGACTCTCTCCTAAACTGAGATAACTCACAGATTGCTTCTTCAGCTCCTGGTGTTGAGAAAGTCACTTCAAGTGAGCGAATCCCGCCCTTGAAGGCATGTTTTGAAATTTCTACTGCATCTTCTTTATCTTTCCCGCGAATAACTGCAACGGCATACCCTTTGTGCATTTCATTTAAAACTTCGAATTTTTGTAACATAGTAAGTCACCTCATATTTTCGAATAATAAAGCTAAATTTTTTAACCTATTTCATGCCATTTTCCAGTAATTAAAAAACACTTTCTTTTGCAATGTCCTAATCTTTAGTTATGGTGTATAAAACTTTCAAAACTATACACCGAACTTTTCTTCATACGAAAGCAAGAGAAACAAAAGCCTCTCTTGCTTATGAAGTTTTCAAGAAGATTTCTTAATCGCTTCGATTAGACCATTCATTCGTATTGATATCTTTGCGTTTCCTAAATTACTTGCCGATTTTTAATCGTTTTCTATGTATGTATCTCTAGTTGTAAACCTAGGAAACTTTTAATATTTTGTATACTTGTATACTAGCATACGATAAAAAAGTTTTCAATGGATAAAATGGATTTTCCTACTAATAAATACAAGATTGTTTCAATTTAGTGAATACTTTTGATTAGAGTGATAGAAAAACTAGTAAAATATAAGAACCCGTATTCCATTAATCTATGAATACGGGTTCTTTATATGGAAATTCAAAATAATCTGCATAGGGACTATCAACATGATACAAGTCTTTCCATGTTTTCATCGGTTCAATAATATGTTTTCGAACAATGCTTTCAACATGATCGATTTCTTTATTTTCAATAATCCTGACAATTTCCTTATGTTGATCAATCACCACATCAAAACTATGTGCCATCTCAGAAAGCAACCGTATTCGATTGTAATGTGTACTTAGACGAGTAATAGAATCCCAAACATTTTCTCTCTTATTTCCAAAATAAATAATCTTATGGAATTTTTTATCTAATTTGTGAAATTCACGTTCCACTCCGATTTGTCCGAGCAATTCCTCTTGAAGAGCAATATTTCTCTTTAATTCTAAAATCTGATCTTGCGGAAATGATTCACAAGCTAGCTTTAGTACTTCTTTTTCTAAAGTAAAGCGCATAAATGCGGCTTCTTCAATTAGTTGCGATTTTATTTTTGATACATAGGTACCGACTTGAGGAAGAACTTCTACTAAGTATTCCTCTTTTAATTTCGCCATGACCTCTCTTATTGGAGTTCGGGAGATGTTTAACATATCAGCCAACTCTATTTCACTTATTGCCTGACCAGGTCTTAATTCTAACGACATGATTGCCTCTTTAATAACTCTGTAAGAAAAATCCTTATTATTTTCTCCGCGAAGCCTCTCAAAAACTGTAAACATTCTCATACACTCCTAATACTTTCCGATTCATCCATAGTACGATAATTTCTTGAATTGTTTTTATATTCCATTATAACATCTTGGATTTTATTAATCAATAATACTTGTATACATTTTTTTACACTAAATATTAAAAGAAGAGAAGATAGCTAGGACATCATAGCTATCTTCAATTTTACTAGAATCTAGTTCATTTCATTTATTTTTTCGCTTTTCTTCTTTCATCTAAATCGCTTGCAAGTTGATGAGTTCGTTTTTTGTTCAATGGATAGAAGAATACTAATATTAAGAAGACAATTCCAAGTACAACGGCTGGCACTAATGTTCCAAGCGTATGAATTCCTTGAAGAGTTTCAGCTGTTTGTCCTGCAGCACCTGCTTGGTAACCAACTGCCCCAATGGCAATACCACCGACACCTCCAGCAACAGCTTGTCCAATCTTACGCGCCATTGAGTAGATAGAATAAACTGTGCCATCTTCACGAAGTCCAGTTAAGTATTCATGGTAATCAATTACGTCTGTAACGAACGCCCATATAACTAGATTGAAGACACCATAACCAATCATAGCCACTGTTAAGACACCAACGAATTGCATTGCTGATAATCCTGGTAAGAAGTATAGAACAGCATACACAACAACAGCTACTAATAAACCAGCTGAAGCTATTTCTTTTTTACCAAATTTCTTAACCAATGGATTAATAAATGGCATTGCTACAAATACAGCACATGCTTGAAGTAGACCAACCAAAGATAATGCTTTTGCGCTTTCGAAGTAATCTTTAAATAAATAAACGTTTACAGTACCAATCAACATGAAGACAATCATAAATCCTAAAGAAAGAACTAGGAATGAAATTAATGGTTTGTTTTTAACAAGACCTTTCATTGTTTTTCCTAAGCTTACTTTTGGTTTTGCTGTTTCATCCATTACGATACGTTCAGTTGTTAATTTATAACAAGCTAAGTAACAAGCAATAGCAAGACCACCAAAAATACATGCAGCTAAGATGAAGCGGTCAGCACTTGGTCTGTTGTTAACAAATAAAATCATTGGTCCAACTACGTTGATAATTAATCCAGCTAGTTGTCCTCCTAAAGTTCTCCAAGATGATAATGAAGTACGTTCAACTGGGTCAGCTGTAATGACTGAAGCCATTGATCCATAAGGAATGTTTACTGTACTATACAATGATCCCCAGATAATATAAGTGACATAGGCATAAGCAAGATAGAATCCATTAGACATACCAGGAATATGAACGAACATTAATACCCCAACAACAACGAGCGGGATGGACATTCTCAAAATCCAAGGTCTGAACTTCCCATTCTTTGTAGCTTTTCTTGTGTCAATAAAGCGACCCCAAGTGATATCAGCGAATGCATCCCAAAGTCTTGCAACCATGAATAATATTCCGACTTGTGCTGGGTGAATTCCAAATATATCTGTATAAAATACCATTAAGAACGCTGCGACTAATATAAAGAAGAAATCGTTTCCAAAATCACCAAACAAATAACCGAATTTATCTCTCATACCAAAAGGACGTATTGTTTTACCGTTTAAACCTGTTTCTTTCTGAATTGATTGACCCATCTTTGACACCTCCAAAAAATTTAAATATTAGAAAAAATAAAATGAATAATACCATTCGGCATAGATAACGCTTTCATTTAACCGCTTTCATTTAGATGTTTTACAAAAACCCTCTGTAATATCCCTATTCGTTCCTCCTTTTTCTTCTTATACTAGTATACTAGCATCTTTTTGCTGTAATTTCAATTAAAAAATGAAAACGTTAACAATATTTAAATTAATGTTTGAATTATCAGAATTTAACTGTTATAATAAAAAAAAGGGTAAGGAGTTGATTTCCTAATGAAAAAGTATTTTCTAAATTCGCCCAAACAACCTGAGGTAATTGATGATTCGCTACTGGCTGAAATGGTGTTAGAAAAGGCACTCCATGATTTCCAAAAAGAGCAAATACTAGAGGAAATCGACCAATCGTTACGTGAACGCAACAAAGAAAATTTCATGGACCTAACAGAAAAACTAAAAAAGTATCTTGATTAACTTTTATAAATGTAAGTTAACCCCGATTCCAATTAAATCGGGGTTTTTATTTTCACTGCAAACAAAAAGGCCTAAAAAAACGGACTCACTTTTATTAGTAAGTCCGTTTTTTTAGGCCTTTTTCGGGTCCAATCTTAACATTTAGAGCCTTACATAATTAAGCATGAATCTCCATGCCATTTACTGCTAGTGCTGCTTCACCAATTGCTTCTGTCATTGTTGGGTGTGGATGAATAGTATGTGCTATATCCATGGCTGTTGCATTTACTACTTGAGCAAGTGCGACTTCTGTAATCATATCCGTTACATGTGGTCCAACCATATGTGCACCTAACAACTTATTCGTTCCTTCTTCGACAACAAGTTTAACAAACCCATCTGATTCACCAAAAACAAGCGCCTTTCCAATTGCACGGAATGAGAATTTACCAATTTTAACAGCATATCCTTTTTCTTTTGCTTGGTCTTCCGTTATACCAACACTTGCGACTTCAGGGCTGCAATATACACACTTGGCAACAAGGTTATAATCAAGTGGGGAAGGATTTTCACCTGCGATATGTTCAACAGCAATGATTCCCTCATGTGAAGCAACATGCGCAAGTTGAAGTCCACCAATAACATCTCCGATTGCATAAAAACCTGGTTCAGTTGTTTGGAAAAATTCATTTGTTTGAATACTACCACGGTTCATTTCAATGGTGAGATTTTCAAGACCGATTCCTTCAACATTTGACGCACGTCCAACAGATACTAATAGTTTCTCTGCAGAATATGATGTTTCTTTTCCTTTAACCTCTGCTTTAATTGTAACACCGTCACCTTTTTCAATCGTTTCTGGAAGCACTTTTGCCCCTGTTACGATTTTTATACCTTTTTTCTTCATTAATCTTTGAATCTCTTTAGAAACATCTTTATCTTCAGTCGGTAAAATTCGATCCGCATATTCAAGCACGGTTACTTCAATACCGAAGTCAAGAAGTAAAGATGCCCATTCCATCCCAATAACTCCACCGCCGACAATAATAATCGATTTTGGTAGTTCTGTCATTTGTAGTGCTTCATCTGAAGTCATGACATATGTACTATCTGCTTCAAGGCCTGGAAGTGTTCTAGGACGTGATCCAGTTGCAATAATGATATTTTTCGAATTCAGAAGAACATCTTCTTCTCCATTATTTAATTTGACTAAAAGATCTTTTGTACCTAAAATCGTTCCTGTTCCCTCAAATACATCAATTTTTCCTTTTTTCATTAGATGCTGAACACCTTTAAATAAACGATCAGTGATTTCTTCTTTTCTAGCTTGAACTCTAGAGAAATCAAAACCAACTTCAGATGCAAGGACACCAAACTCGAGCTGCATTTTTTGTGTTCGAATATACTTCCGCACTTCTTAATAAAGCTTTAGTAGGAATACAACCAGCATGTAGGCATGTACCTCCTAGTTTTGCTTTTTCAACAATTGCCGTTTTTAATCCTAATTGAGATGCGCGTATAGCTGCAACATATCCGCCTGTTCCGCCACCAAGAATAACTACATCATATGCTTGTACCATCTGAATATCTCCCCTTTTGATTAAATTAAAAATCCTGCAATGATTAAAAAAGAGGTAGAAAGCAGCTGTCCTTTTAAAAAATTTATCTTTTTGCTTTCTACCATTTCATTCATTTTCTGTTACGCACTGATTAGAAGTTAGTACCCATTCATTAAATTGATTTAATTGGAAATTTTACCTATCATGCAAATAAGCATCATAAACAAGTTAGTCGACACTAACTATTCATCTATTTTATATAGCACAATCTCCTGAAATAAAGTTTTCTCCAACTAAAAAACCTTCTTCAACAGAATAATCAATCTGCGTAACTTCACCTAAGTATCGTTTTGTAAAAGGGTCGATTTGTATTTGAATATCTTCATATTCAATAACTGTATCGTTTCGACGTGGTTCATCAAAAAGAAGCGCAAATTTAACTGATATTCCACATCCACCTGCAATATTAGCGTCAATACGAGGAGAATGGTTTTCCTTCGACACTATTTCTTTCAGCTGTATCTAGTCGCTGCCGCTGTTATGATAATATCTATTTTAATCCCCTCCTCTAACAATCATTTATGCATGTACTTTCGCCTTTGCTGCTTGTACTTGTTCATCAGCATGATAAGATGAGCGAACAAGAGGTCCCGCTTCACAGTGACTAAACCCTTTTGATAGGGCAATTTCCTTTAATTCATTAAATTCTTCAGGACTCCAATATTTTTGCACTTTTAAATGTCGTTTAGTTGGCTGTAAATATTGACCTAACGTAAGAATATTGACATCATTTGCACGAAGATCATCCATTGCTTCTAAGAGTTCTTCCTTTGTTTCTCCAAGACCAACCATAATACTTGATTTTGTAGGAGTATTAGGACTCATCTCTTTTGCACGTCTCAACACTTCAAGTGAACGTTCATAAGTTGCACGAGCACGAACAGATGGTGATAAACGTTTCACCGTTTCAATGTTGTGATTTAAAATATCTGGCTTCGCATCCATTAATGTTTTTATGTTATCATATTCTCCATTCATATCTGAAGGAAGAACCTCAATACTACAGAACGGATTACGACGTCTTACAGCACGAATGGTTTCCGCAAAGACCTCAGCTCCACCATCTTTTAAATCATCACGAGCAACAGCGGTAATGACTACATGTTTTAATCCCATTTTCTCGACTGATTCTGCTACACGCTCTGGCTCTTGCAAATCAAGTTCTGTTGGTAGTCCAGTTTGCACTGCACAGAATCGACATGCACGAGTACAAAGACTTCCTAAAATCATAAAGGTTGCTGTTCTTCGTTCAGCCCAACACTCATGGATGTTAGGACATTTTGCTTCTTCACAAACAGTGTGAAGTTTTTCTTCACGAATCATTTTTTTAATGCCAGTATACTGTTCATTTGTATTTAATTTAATTTTTAGCCAATCCGGTTTCTTTTGAACATGTTCGTTAGTCATATTATTCTCTCCCGTTGCGGAACACAAGTAGACGATCTTGCTATTCGTATATTCTGTATGAATCTAGAGTTGGATAAATATATAGGAATGAAATGAAAAATAACTTCTCTTTCACTTCATTCCTGGTTGTGTGTTTATATTATGCTTCTACAGCTACTTTTGCTGCTTCTGGTTTTGTGTAACGTACGATTTGATTTCTTGCAGCTGCAACTTCGTCCAAACGTCCAATGATCGTTGTATGTGGAGCTTCAAGAACTGTATCTGGATTTTCTTCTACTTCTTTAGCAATTTGAATCAGTACTTCAGCAAAAGCATCCATTGTTTCTTTAGATTCAGTTTCTGTTGGCTCAATCATCATACATTCAGAAACGATTAATGGGAAATAGATTGTTGGTGGATGGTAACCAAAATCTAACAGACGTTTTGCCATATCAAGCGTACGAACCCCAAGTTTCTTCTGTTTATCTCCAGATAATACAAATTCGTGTTTACAAAGTTGTTTGAATGGAGCATCAAAGTATGGTTCAAGTTTCTTAAATAGGTAGTTAGCATGAAGTACTGCACCTTCAGAAACTTCACGTAATCCAACTGGTCCCATTGTACGAATATAAGCATATGCCCGAACGTTAATACCAAAGTTTCCATAGTAGCCTTTAACACGGCCAATAGATTGTGGATGATTATAATTTAATACAAACTTGTCGCCTTCTTTTTCTATACGTGGTACTGGTAAGAAAGGAATGATCTCCTTTTTAACTCCAACAGGACCAGAACCAGGACCTCCACCACCGTGTGGGCCAGTGAATGTTTTATGAAGGTTTAAGTGAACGATGTCAAATCCCATGCATCCTGGAGTAGTTTTACCCATGATCGCATTTGTATTTGCTCCATCATAGTATAATAAGCCGCCAGCTTCATGAACTACTTTAGCAATTTCTACGATTTCTTGTTCAAACAAACCTACTGTATTAGGGTTAGTTAACATCAATGCAGCTACACTGCCACCAATTTCATCAAGTTTTGCTTTTAATGCTTCTACATCAACTAATCCATTTTCTTTAGATGGAATTGTTACGATGTCATAGCCAGCAACAGCTGCACTTGCAGGGTTCGTACCATGAGCAGAGTCTGGAACAAGAACAGTTTTTCTTGTATCTCCATCTCCTCTACTTTCATGATAAGCTCTTACCATCATTAATCCAGTCCACTCACCTTGAGCACCTGCAGAAGGTTGAAGTGTTACTAAGTCCATACCAGTGATAACAGCTAACTCTTCTTGTAAATTATATAATAGCTCTAATGCACCTTGAATTGTTTCACTTGCTTGATATGGGTGAACACGGCTAAATCCTGGGTAACGAGCTACTACTTCGTTTACTTTTGGATTGTATTTCATTGTACAAGAACCTAGTGGATAGAATCCATTGTCTACACCATGGTTTTTATTTGAAAGTGCTGTATAGTGACGAACAAGGTCCAATTCAGCTACTTCAGGAAGATCTGCTTCCTCATCACGAATTAAATGTTTTGGAAATTTATCTTCAAGATTGATGCTTGCAACGTCACTTTTCGGAAGGCTGTAACCTACACGACCAGGACGTGTTACTTCAAAAATCAGCTCATTATACTCAGCCATTAATAACCGCCTCCAATGCTCCTACAAATTGGTCAATCTCTTCTTTTGTACGTTGTTCTGTTACTGCAACAAGCATTTGATTTTCTTTACCGTAGTCGATTCCTAAATCATATCCACCAATGATTCCTGCTTCAAGAAGTTTTGCGTTTGCTTCTTTAACTGAACGAGGAAGTTCAACAACAAATTCATTGAAGAATGATGATTCATTCACAACAGTAAAGCCTTTGCTTTGAAGAGACTTAGCAGCATAGTCTGCTTTTTCAACATTTTGCATTGCCATTTCACGGATACCTTTTTTACCAAGAGCAGACATACAAATTGAAGAAGCTAGAGCGTTTAATGCTTGGTTCGAACAGATATTAGAAGTCGCCTTTTCACGACGAATATGTTGTTCACGTGCTTGTAATGTTAATACAAATCCACGTTTTCCGTTATCATCAGTCGTTTGTCCAATAATACGTCCTGGGATTTTACGGATGTATTTTTTATTCACAGCGAAATATCCGCAGTGTGGTCCACCAAATGACATTGGAATACCTAGTGGCTGCATATCACCTACGACAATATCTGCACCTAATTTCCCAGGTGTTTGTAGAAGTCCTAGAGCAAGTGGGTTTGCACTAACGATTAATAGTGAACCATTTGCTTTAGCAAGTTCTTTAATCGCTGCTAAATCTTCGATAGATCCAAAGAAGTTAGGATATTGTACGATTACAGCTGCAACATCTTTATTAAGTTCTGCTTTAAGTTGTTCTAAGTCTGTTACATCTACAGAAAGACCGATCTCACCAACACCGTAGTTTTGTCCTCTTGCAACAGTTGTTAATATTTGACGAGATTCAGGGTGAACTGATTTAGAAACAAGAACTTTACTACGTTTTGTTTGACCAATAGCAAGAGATGCTGCTTCTGCAAGAGCTGTAAATTGATCATACATTGAAGCGTTAGCTGCATCCATTCCAGTTAATTCACAAACCATTGATTGGAATTCGAAAATTGCTTGTAATTCCCCTTGGCTGATTTCTGGTTGATATGGAGTGTAAGCTGTATAGAACTCTGAACGTGAGATCATATGATCAACAACACTTGGGATATAATGATCGTATGTACCTGCTCCAAGGAAAATTGGATATTGGTCAGCGTTGATGTTCTTTTGAGCTAGCTTACTAAAACTTTTCAAAACTTCAGGTTCAGATTGTGCATCTGGAATGTTTAATTCTTCAGTTAGACGAACTTCAGCAGGAATGTCTGCAAATAGGTCTTCAATAGAAGACACGCCTATAAAGTCAAGCATTTCCTTTTTATCTTGTTCTGTATCGGGAAGATATCTATAAGTATTGGTCATCTTATTCTTCTCCTTCACTAATGAATGCTTTGTACTCTTCCTCACTTAATAATCCTTTTAATTCTTCTGAATCTGATAATTCTACTTCAAAGATCCAACCGCCATCAAATGGTTGTTCGTTAATAGATTGTGGAGCATCTTCTAACTCTTCATTTACACTAACCACAGCACCTGATACTGGAGTAATAAGATCAGAAACTGCTTTTACTGATTCGATTGACCCAACAGTTTCATTTGCTTTTACTTCAGAATCCACTTCAGGATTTTCAACAAACACGATATCTCCTAGTGCATGTTGTGCATAATCAGAAATCCCGATACGTACACGATTTCCTTCTAATTGTTGTACCCACTCATGATCCTTGCTATATAATAAATTTGTCATCGTTATTACTTCCTTCCAATTTTTGTATTTTTTTATTTTTACCATTATTAAATGAATCATTTAATAATGGTTTCCAATTAATTAACATTAGCCTCTTTTATAGAATGGTGATTTAACAACAACTGCGTCAACTTGTTTATTACGAATCTCAATTTTCACTTCTGTTCCAACTTGTGTATATTCTGTTGGTACAAGTGCAAGTGCTAAACTTTTCTTTAGTGTTGGAGAATGAGTTCCTGTTGTCACAGTTCCAATTTCTTCCCCTGAAGTTGAAAATACTTTGTAATCATGACGAGCGATACCACGTCCAGTAATTTCAAGTCCTACTATTTTGCGTTTTAATCCTTCTTCTTTTAGTTTTGCAAGGGCATCTTTTCCGATAAAATCGCTTTCTTTTGCAACTTTAATAGCAAAGCCCATTCCAGCCTCAAGTCCGCTGATATCTTTTGAAAGCTCTTGGCCATATAACGGAAGTTTCGCTTCAAAGCGTAGAGTATCACGTGCACCAAGTCCACACGGTTTTAATCCATCTTCTTTACCAGCTTCAAGAAGTTTATCCCAAAGTTCTGCTACCTTATCAGCTGCTAAGTAAAGTTCAAAGCCGTCTTCTCCAGTGTAGCCTGTACGGGATACTAGAATATCTGTAACGCCATCAACATTCACATTTTGAGCGAAATAGAATCCAGCAATTTGACTTAAATCAGTCTCAGTTAGCTTTTGTAAAATAGCTTCTGCTTTTGGACCTTGGATGGCAACTTGTCCTACTTCATCTGAAATATTAGAAATCGTTACATCACCTTTTAAATGTTCTTGCATCCATGCAAAGTCTTTATCAGTATTTGAAGCGTTTACGACAACCAAATACTTTTCATCTGCTAACTTGTAAACTAGTAAGTCATCAACAGCTCCACCGTCTGGGTAACACAATACTGAATATTGCGCTTGATTGATCTTAACTTTCGTTACATCGTTTGAAACAAGATAGTTGATATAGCTCTCGGCATCTTTTCCTTCAACCATTACTTCACCCATATGGGAGACATCAAAAAGTCCTGCATTATTACGAACAGCCTCATGTTCTTCTATAATGCCTGAATACTGTACTGGTAGTGCCCAGCCACCAAAATCAATGACCTTTCCTCCATATTTTAAATGTGTATCATATAATGGTGTTTGCTTTAACGTTGTTTCTGTTGTCAATGTAATCCCTCCAATTATAATTTAAAAGTGCTGGTAATTTACGGAATGCTATGGTGGTGCTTCCGTTTAATTCTACGAGGGTATTCCCGCGGCCATTGTTGTTGGCGTTGCGACATTGACACCCATTCTTGCGTTGCTCTCAGAAGTAGCTAGTGAAAAAGTCATAGCATCGCTGATTCAACCTCATGAAAGCGCTTTACATTAATTGATGTAATGATGCATTTTCACATTATCGTCACCGGAAATTCCGCTTGGCCCTGTTGAACCATCATCTACGCCGGTTTCAACTGCTTCTTTCATTTTGAGTAGTCGCTCTTCCATCATATTGAAAATAGTTGCTTCATCTACCTCTGTTTTTCGCTTCCATCATCAACATGACTTCACCAATGGTTTTTTGTTCTCTCTCAGAGACTTCAAACAAGTTCTTCCATGAATCTAATCTCCATTAAATAACATCCGCAAGAATTTCGCTTGTTTACTTGTATTGTTCGGCAAGGGCTGCAATGTCATCGTCATTGCTAAGACGTATGTCCGTTTCCACATCATCAATCATAAAGATTTTAGAAAGACCTCCGCCAAGCGATACGCCTCAATCTTTACACTTCTCCATGACGTTTAACGGTCACGATGGTTGTATTGGGATGGTTTTAGAAGTCACAATGGTCTTCAAACTCAAAATTGAATTCCAATCCATATTCTTTTACCATCTCTATGGATTGTCTATTTTGGGTGTCATCCGTAGCCAATCCAAGCAGCCCGCCAAACAGCACTTTATCTGTACCAGGTCCTTGATAAGTTATACAGTTACAAATTGTTTTTGAAATAACGGGAATTCATTACAAATTGCTTTTGTTGTTTCTTTTGCTTTCTCAAGCACTTCTTTATCTCCGTTGCTCTTTAGAACGGTTGCAATTACTTCTCCGATTTTCACCATTTCATCCTTCTTCATACCACGAGTAGTTAAAGCTGCTGTACCCATGCGAATACCACTTGTAACAAATGGGCTCTTCGGATCGTATGGAATCGTGTTTTTATTGACTGTAATTCCTGCTTCTTCTAATAATTTCTCTGCTTCTTTTCCTGTTAGGTCCCATGGGCGGAGATCTACAAGAACTATGTGATTATCAGTGCCTCCAGAGACAATCGCTGCACCTTCTTTTTGTAACGTTTCAGAAAGAGTAGCTGAGTTCTCAAGAACTTGTTGAGCATACACCTTAAAGCTTGGCTGTAAAGCTTCATTGAATGCAACTGCTTTTGCTGCAATAATGTGCATCAACGGTCCGCCTTGAATTCCTGGAAATACTGCTTTATTTATCGCTTTATAGATTTCTTCATCGTTTGTTAAAATGATCCCACCACGTGGTCCTCTTAATGTTTTATGTGTTGTACTTGTTACAACATCTGCATATGGAATTGGTGACGGATGAAGACCCGCTGCAACTAGACCAGCAATATGTGCCATATCGACCATGAATTTTGCTCCAACTTCATCGGCAATTTGTCTAAAACGAGCAAAATCAATCGTTCTTGAATATGCACTTGCTCCAGCAATAATCAATTTTGGTTGCTCTTTTTTAGCGATTGCTTCTAGTTCATCATAATCAATCAATTGAGTATCTTCTCTTACACCATAGGATACAATTTCAAACCATTTCCCTGAAATACTGACAGGGCTACCATGGGTTAAGTGACCACCATGTGAAAGGTTCATCCCCATCACTTTATCACCAGGTTGTAGTAAAGAATAAAATACAGCAAGGTTTGCTCCTGCACCAGAGTGTGGTTGAACATTGGCATATTTAGCACCAAACAGCTCTGTTAGACGGTCGATCGCTACTTGTTCTGCTACATCGACAAATTCGCACCCACCATAGTAACGCTTCCCTGGATAGCCTTCTGCATATTTGTTTGTCATCACACTTCCCATTGCTTCTAAAACATCATCACTTACGAAGTTTTCTGATGCAATCAGTTCTAGTGTTGTAAGTTGGCGATTTCTTTCCTTCTCAATTGAGTCGAAAATAGTTGAATCATTTTGTTGTAAACTCATTCATACTCCCCCTTGGAATTTAGTTCAGGTTTTTTTGTACTGTAATAATACATGATGGTTTTCTTTTTCCCTTAAAGACACATTAACATCTCTTTTTTGCTCCCGAACTACATTCCTTAAGAAAACTGATTAAACAGTTTGTTTCGCTACCTTTTTTGCACGCAAAAAAGAACAGAGAAAGGTAGTTGCAGCATTTTATGCTATACCCTTCTCTGTCCTTTTACCTGAGAGTTTAACTCTATTGTTCATAAAGTTTTCCCCTTTGGTGGCGTACGACTATATACGCTCTCTCCAGAGGCGCGTCCCGTTGTAGTTCCATCTACCTGAGAGATTTGTTTCAAGGGTCTTTTTGAAACTTGCTCCTTCGGTGGCTTTGTACTATGCACTCTCCTACAACGGTCATCCGCAATATTTAATTTGTACCTTTAGAATAAACAATATCCATAGGTATTGTCAATAGTTTTTTTGAAGCGCTTTCTATTTTTTGTTTATTCTAAATATTATCACCATCTGTGACTGTTTTCACAATAATTCATAGAGGTTATTTATTAGTATTCTAGTATAAAAATCACTTCATATTTATGCCATATACACATAAATAAAAAAAAAAAACGAACCCACCCTATTGGTAAGTTCGTTTTTTATTTTTGTGACCGACTTCCACACGTGCTCATGAAGATGAGACTGAATACACATTTAACTAGAATAAATTTAATGGAAAATTGTTTATTATAAAAACTATTTCAGACTAAAAATAAGGGCAACTTTTTTATTGACTAACCATTAAAATTATTTATATTATTAAACATAACCACAAGAACATACATTCGAAAAGGAGGGATTCTCTATGCTTAAATGGGAAGCAGCCTATATTGCCGGAATAATAGATGGAGAAGGTAGCATTATTTTAACAAGAATGAGATAGCATTTGAGGATGCATTTTTTAAATATAAATAAAAACGGGCCTACCAATTTTGGTAAGTCCGTTCTGTATTAGTATTTACCACCAAGATTATGTATTGGTGGAGACGGTGGGAGTCGAACCCACGTCCAAGAATATCGGCACTTAAGCTTCTACGAGTGTAGTCGATATATTCGCGATTCGCTACTCCATCTGCCTATCGACGGGCGTCCGGGTAGCTAGTCTGGTTGGTCTCTTCTTTCATCCTCAGACGGTGGAATCCAGCGTAGCCCACTTAATTTGAGTCCCTTACCCTACCACATGGGCGATGGAGGGAGGAACCGCTAAGAGCTTATTAAGCAGCTAAAGCGAAGTTGTTTTGTTGTTTGCCAGTTATAGGCTTTGACGTTTTAACGAGGCCGATCCCCTCGACTCGCCACCTAAGCTCGAACTACCCCTGTCGAATCCGTAGCGTCCCCATTTAAGAAGAAAATCGACGATGAACGAATAGCTTTTATAAATCTGCTACTCTTTTAATCATCATGCGATCCGCGCACTATGCGCTGACGTTAGGAATGCTCGAAGGTCGAGCTTGTTAAGATGGTGTCAGTCGCTGCTGACATAACTTATTATAGCATATCTCAAGCGAATTTCAATTGTCAGTTACTGGTTTGTTTACCAACTCAATTAATTATAACTTTTGTCGATCACGGAATGCTCGATCAATATCACGTTTTGCTTCTTTTTCCTTCAAATCTTGTCGTTTATCATAATTCTTTTTCCCTTTTGCTAAACCGATCAATACTTTCGCATAACCATTTTTCAAATACATTTTTAATGGAACAATTGAATAGCCTGCTTGTTTTGTTTCGCCGATTAGCTTAGCAATTTGTTTATTATGAAGCAATAGTTTTCTCGTCCGCAATGGATCATGATTGTAACGATTTCCTTGTTCATATGGACTGACATGCATCCCAATCAAGAAAACTTCTCCATTCATAATTTGCGCATAGGCATCCTTCATTTGTACTCGACCATTACGAATGGATTTGATTTCGGTTCCTTGAAGCACGATTCCTGCTTCATATGTTTCTTCAATAAAATAATCATGATAAGCTTTTTTATTTTGTGCTATTTGTTTTCCTTCACCTTTAGGCATAGAGCTTCCCCACTTTCATTTGCTCTATTTTAACAAAAATAAACGTTCCGAACAAATCGGAACCTAATTCCGAACTCGGGCAGGCACCTGCCACACCATTCAAATAATCCAGTTAGGGTTTCGAAGTCTTCGAAACCCCCTTCTGAATGGACCCTACATATTGGCTTAGCAGATGCACTGCTTTTGCTTCATTTTTCTATTAGCGTTTTTTCTTCCGCTTTACTTTTGGAGCATTCTCATAATGTTTTTTATTTCTATTTTTCTTTTTTGCCGTTGATTTAGCTGTGCCACTTTCTTTTCCATCCCCACGACCAATACTTTTGCTTACGCCCGTTTTATTACGTGGTTTTCGGTCAGAACTACCCGTTTTGAAAACACGTCTTCCTTCACTTGGTTCCCTTCTGCGGGTTCCTACCATTCCAACGATTTCAAAATCGATCGAACGTTCATCTTTGTTTACATTAATGACACGGACCGTAATTTCATCACCAATCCGGTATACATGTCCAGTCCGTTCACCGATCATCGCATAATGACGCTCATCGTAACGATAATAATCATCAGTCATATAACTGACATGAACAAGTCCTTCAATCGTATTTGGAAGTTCAACAAACAAACCAAAATTGGTTACAGAGCTGATGATTCCATCGTATTCTTCACCAATTTTATCTTCCATGTATTCCGCTTTTTTCAATTCATCTGTTTCTCGTTCCGCATCCACTGAACGACGTTCCATTTTAGACGAATGATCTGCAATTTCCGGCAAGTCTCGCATCCCATTTTGCTTTTGTAGACTCATTCAATTTGCCTTCAATTAGATAGGTACGGATTAAGCGATGAACAATTAAATCCGGATAGCGACGAATGGGTGATGTGAAATGAGTATAAAACTCCGCAGATAAACCAAAATGGCCAAGATTTTCTGGATCGTATTTGGCTTGTTGCATGGAACGAAGCATCACCGTTGAAATAACCATCTCTTCCGGTTTCCCTCTCACTTCTTCAATGATTTCTTGAAGAGCACGCGGATGAACCGAATTGGCTGTTCCTTTTACGATATAACCAAAGTTTGTAATAAACTCAAAGAAACGACGAAGCTTTTCTTCCTTTGGATCCTCATGAATTCGATAAATAAACGGTACATCCATCCAATGAAAATGTTCAGCAATGGTTTCATTGGCAGCTAACATAAATTCTTCAATTAATTTTTCAGCAACAGAACGTTCTCGAAGCACTACATCTGTTGGCTTTCCATCTTCATCCACTAATACTTTTGATTCCTTGAAATCAAAATCAATGGCGCCACGATGCATTCTTTTTCCACGAAGAGCTTCTGCTAATTCCTCCATAAGTTGGAACATTGGAATGAGCGGTTCGTATCGTTTGTGTAATTCCTCATCCTGTTCTGTGAGGATTGAATTTACATCAGAATAAGTCATCCGTTCCGTAGTTTTAATCACACTCTGAAAAATTTCATGATTGACTACTTCACCATCTGAGTCGATTTCCATTTCACAAGAAAGGGTTAACCGATCCACTTTTGGATTAAGCGAGCAAATTCCATTTGACAAGCGATGTGGAATCATAGGAATCACACGATCTACTAGATACACACTTGTTCCTCTTTCAACCGCTTCTTTGTCAATTGGAGATTCTTCGGTCACATAATGACTTACATCAGCAATATGTACACCTAGCTTGTAATTTCCATTATCAAGCTTTGTTACCGTAACCGCATCATCTAAATCTTTTGCATCTGCTCCGTCAATGGTCACAATCATTTCATTTCGCAAGTCACGCCGGTTTTCAATTTCACTTTCATCAATGGTTTCAGGTGCTTCATTTGCCTGCTGGAGTACCTCCTCGGGAAACTCTTGTGGGAGACCATGTTTATGAATGACTGAAAGGATATCAACGCCTGGATCATTCTTGTGTCCAAGTATTTCTATGACTTCTCCTTCAGCACTCATTCTCCCTTCCGGATAAGTGGTTAATTCTACTACTACTTTATGACCTTCCACTGCCCCATTGGATGCAGCTTTGGGAATAAAAATATCTCCAGCAAACTTTTTCTCGTCCGGAATGACAAAACCAAAATTTTTGCTCTCTGTATACGTACCAACTATTTTTGTCATTCCTCTTTCAAGGATTCTAATGACCGTACCTTCTTTACGCTGTCCCGAGCTTTCCGATGAAACACGGGCAAGCACGGTATCTCCGTGCAAAGCATTATTTATTTCATTTGGTGGTATAAAAATATCATCCATACCTGGTTCTTCTGGAATCACAAAGGCAAATCCTTTAGCATGTCCAGTAAGCTTCCCGCGAATCAAATTCATTTTTTCTGGCAGTCCATATCGGTTGCTTCTAGTACGAACGACAAGCCCCTTTTCTTCCATTTGAACGAGCGCTTTAACAAAATCTTTAAATGTTGATGAATCTTTCACATCCTAGTGCAGATTCTAATTCTTGAACGGTTAAAGGTTTATACGCTTCATCCTTCATATAATGCAAAAGTTTATCCATATGCTTTTGAATTGTTTCGTCCATTCTATCCCTCCTTTATAAGAATCACTATATTTTCTTGTTATAACATCAAAGCATCCATCAAAGGAAAATCTGCTTTCATCTATTCTTCCCAATCTAGTTTTTCTAAAAACTGATAAATATCTTCATGTAACTGATCTTTCTCTTTGTCCATGGTGATGACATGTCTAGACTCCTCATACCACTTCAATTCCTTCAATTCCGATTCTGCTTCATTATAAATAATATTAGCACTTTCGGCCTTAATCATTTGGTCATGACGGGCTTGTACGACGAATAACGGAGCATATATCAGATCAATATGATTTCGAACATCTGCAATCTCTTTTTGAAGCGCCTTGAGTGTTGTCATCGGTGTTTTTTGAAAATCAATCATTTCCTGTTCAATTTGTTCTTCTGATTTTCCTTCTACCCTTTTATATTCTCGAGCATACTCAAGAATTCCTTCGTACATCACTTCTTCACTTTTAATGTAAGCTGGCGCACACATCGGTATGATCCCTTTTATAGGAACAGTGTAACCTAATTTTAACGAAAATACCCCTCCAAGCGAGAGTCCTGCCACAGCAATTTCATCATGGCCTTTATTTTTCAAATATTCGTAAGCATTCAATACATCCTGCCACCAATCCTCAGACCCTGTGCTCAAAAGTTCTTCTGGTGGAACGCCATGCCCTTTATAGATTGGCGCATGACAAGTATAGCCTCTTTTTTCAAGAAAACGACCTAGCATTCGAACATCTGCTGAATGTCCTGTAAATCCGTGCAATAATAAAACCGCTCTTTTTCCATTACCAAATGTAAAGGGTTGTGGTGCTTTGACTTTCATGTAAAAGACCTCTCTTATCCGTTTAAACAAACGTTTGATTAATTCCTTAGTTTAAGCATAATAGATGGGATCATGCCACTAATTCGTTTTGCCATTTAATCCGAAATACAGAAAAAAAGCCTGACCAATCGGTCAGACCTTTTTTTGTATTAAAGGCCAAAGTATGCAACTACAACGGTTATACCAAAGAACAAAACAGATAATACAACCGTTATACGGTGAAGCACTAAATCAATACCACGTGCTTTTTGCTTTCCAAACAATTGCTCTGCTCCACCAGAAATTGCTCCTGATAAACCCGCACTTTTACCTGATTGAAGAAGAACCACTGCAATAAGACCAATTGATACAATCACTAAAAGTGTGACTAATACTGTGTGTAACATGAAGGACACCTCCTAATAACGCACTTTTACATTATTTCCATTTTACCATATAAATTAATCTATACCAACATATAATTTTGTCAATGCAAACAACAATAACCCCATATTTATTGTGGAGTACCACTAATAAATATGGGGTTAGTAACCTTATTGTAAATCTTTATTCTTACACTTATTTTTTCAAGTTATAGAAAGATTGTAATCCAGCGTATACTGCTAAATCGCCAAGTTCGTCTTCGATGCGAAGAAGTTGGTTGTATTTCGCGATACGGTCTGTACGAGACATAGATCCTGTTTTGATTTGGCCAGCATTTGTCGCTACAGCGATGTCTGCAATCGTAACATCTTCTGTTTCACCTGAACGGTGGGAAACAACAGCTGTGTAACCAGCACGTTTTGCCATTTCAATTGCTTCAAATGTTTCAGTTAATGTACCGATTTGGTTCACTTTAATAAGAATTGAGTTCGAAATTCCTTTTTCAATTCCTTCAGCTAATTTCTTTGTATTTGTTACGAATAAATCGTCCCCAACAAGTTGAACTTTTTTACCAAGGCGGTCTGTTAATAGCTTGTGACCATCCCAGTCATTTTCATCTAAGCCATCTTCAATTGAAAGAATTGGGAATTCGTTACAAAGCTCTTCGTAGAAAGTAACCATTTCTTCTGAAGATAAACCAGTACGTCCTTCACCAGCAAGATCGTATTTACCTGTTTCTTTGTTAAAGAACTCAGAAGACGCAACGTCCATTCCTAAGAAGATATCTTTTCCTGGCTCATAACCAGCTGCTTTAATTGCTTCGATAATGACTTCTAATGCTTCACGGTTTGAACCAAGGTTTGGAGCAAATCCACCTTCGTCACCAACAGCAGTATTTAAACCTTTGCCAGATAGAACTTTTTTCAATGAATGGAATACTTCTGCACCCATACGGATCGCTTCTTTGAATGTTGGAGCACCAACAGGAAGGATCATGAATTCTTGGAAGTCTACGTTGTTATCAGCATGTGATCCACCATTGATGATGTTCATCATTGGAGTAGGTAGTTGCTTCGCGTTGAATCCACCAAGGTAACGGTATAGTGGAAGACCAACAGATTCTGCAGCAGCGTATGCACACAGCCATAGAAACACCAAGAATCGCATTAGCACCTAATTTACCTTTGTTTTCTGTTCCATCAAGTTCGATCATGGCACGGTCAATACCTACTTGATCGGTTACATCCATGCCGATAAGTTCTTCAGCAATCACTTCATTTACATTTTCAACTGCTTTTAGAACACCTTTACCAAGGTAACGGGATTTGTCTCCATCACGAAGTTCAACGGCTTCATATTCACCAGTTGATGCACCAGATGGAACGATTGCACGTCCAAAAAATCCAGATTCTGTTAAAACTTCAACCTCAACTGTTGGATTCCCACGAGAATCAAGTACTTCACGAGCGTATACATATTGAATATTTGGCATTAAAAATCTCTCCTTTAATATCATCATTTATAGTAGTAAAAAGATCTCTTACAGTTACTGTATCAAAATAAAGAACATTTTAAAATGAATGGTTTCTGACATCTTATTTTTAAGATGGTGCTCCTAAGATTGATGCCTTTACTGAATTCCTTTTAAAGCGAAACTTATTTTTTGATAATAGATGTTCCAGTCATTTCAGCTGGTTTTTCAACAGCTAATAAATCAAGAATCGTTGGAGCAAGGTCTGCTAAAATCCCCTCACGAAGAGTCACATTTTCCTCAGTAACAATGACAGGCACTGGATTAGTCGTATGAGCTGTCATTGGATTGCCCTCGAGCGTAACCACTTCATCTGCATTTCCGTGGTCAGCTGTAATAATCGCCTTTCCACCTTTAGCAAGAAGGGCATCCACAATTTTACCTAAACATTCATCGACCGTTTCGATTGCTTTAATCGTTGGTTCAAGCATTCCTGAGTGTCCAACCATGTCAGGATTTGCAAAGTTTAAAAGAATGCAATCAAAATGATCGGCTTCAATTTCTTTTAAAAGAGCATCTGTTACTTCGTATGCACTCATTTCTGGTTGTAAATCATACGTAGCAACCTTTGGTGAGTTAATAAGGATTCTTTCTTCACCAGGGAATTTTTCTTCCCGTCCACCACTCATAAAGAACGTAACATGTGGATATTTTTCTGTTTCAGCAATACGAAGTTGCTTTAAATTATTTTGCGCAAGTACTTCACCTATTGTATTATCGAGATTCGTTGGTTTGAACGCAACATAACCATCTACAGATTCACTGAAATGTGTTAAGCAAACAAAATGTAAGTGGTTTGGATGCTTCGTACCTCGGTCAAAGTCCCGGAAATCCTCGTTGGTAAATACATTAGAAATTTGAATCGCACGATCCGGACGGAAATTATAAAAAATAACGGCATCATTGTCTTGAATCGTTGCAACCGGTTCCCCATTTTCTTTTGTAATAACAGATGGAAGGACGAACTCATCAAAAATTCCATGTTCATAGTTATCCTTCACCAAATCTAATGGATCGGTATACGAAGGACCTTCTCCATATACCATGGCACGGTAGCATTTTTCCACACGATCCCAACGTTTGTCACGATCCATGGAGTAATAACGACCAGATATCGTTGCAAATTCACCAACACCGTATTCGTTCATTTTTTCTTGCGTTTGTTTAATAAAGGTGGCTGCTGTTTTTTGTCCAACATCACGACCGTCTAAAAAGCCATGAACGTAGACCTTTTTCACACCTTGCTCTGCTGCCAGACGCAATAAAGCAAACAGATGTGTAATATGACTATGTACGCCACCATCTGAAAGTAAACCAAATAAATGAAGGCTTGTTCCATTTTTTTTCACATGATTAATCGCATTCAAAAAGGTTTCGTTCTTTTCAAACTCACCTTCACGAATGGCTAGATTTACTCTTGTTAAGCTTTGGTACACGACACGGCCAGCACCAATGTTTAAATGACCAACCTCTGAATTCCCCATCTGACCTTCTGGAAGACCAACAGCCTCTCCAGAAGCTAATAGGTGACTATGTGGGAATTGGTTCCAAAGACGATCAAAATTAGGTTTATTCGCTTGGGCAACCGCATTCCCTTTTCTTTCTTCTCTACAGCCAAAACCATCTAAAATAATTAAGGCAACTGGTGATTTACTCATATATTCCCGCCTCCAGTAGTTGAAGGAATGATGTGGCATCAAGACTCGCTCCGCCAACTAAGGCACCGTCGATATCTTCTTGAGCCATATATTCTTTTATATTTTCTGGTTTAACACTTCCGCCGTATTGTATTCGTAATGCCTCTGCAACGTCCTGTGAAAATTGCTCAGCAACAACTGAACGAATATGTGCACACACTTCATTCGCATCTTGAGCTGTTGAAGATTTACCTGTTCCAATTGCCCAAATCGGTTCGTAGGCAATCACAACTTGTTTTGCTTGTTCTTCTGTAAGACCTGCTAAAGCCTTTTGTACTTGAGTCTTTACAAATTCTTTTGCTATGCCACTTTCACGTTGTTCTAATGTTTCACCTACACAAACAATTGGCAGTTAAATGATGATTAAAAGCAGCGATTACCTTTTTATTTACAGCTTCATCTGTTTCATTAAACATTTCACGTCGTTCTGAATGACCTATAATGACATATTTTACACCAAGGTCTTCTAAGGCAACTGGACTAATTTCGCCTGTAAAAGCACCTCTGTCTTCAAAATGCATATTTTGTGAGCCAATTTCCACATCTGAATTCTTTGACATTGAAACTAAGACTTTCAAGAAATAATGCAGGAGCACAAACAACGGATTCCATTTTGTCCTTTGCTGGAACGAGCCCACTAATCTCCCCCATAAAGTTTTTCGCTTCAGGGAGCGTTTTATACATTTTCCAGTTTCCCGCAATAATTGGTTTACGCATATTGCTCATCCTCTCAAACATACATAAATAATTTATTTATCGTTTAGAGCTACCACACCTGGAAGCTCTTTTCCTTCCATAAATTCTAATGAAGCACCGCCACCAGTGGAAATATGACTCATTTGATCGGCTAAATGAAACTTTTCAACCGCTGCAGCAGAATCCCCACCACCAATAATGGAATAAGTATCCTTAGACTGTGCTAGACTTTCAGCAACCGCTTTTGTTCCATTAGCAAATGTATCAAATTCGAAAACACCCATTGGTCCATTCCAAATGACAAGTTTTGATTTTTGTATAACATCAGCATATAATTCTGCTGTTTTTGGACCAATGTCAAGTGCCTGCCAATCAGCAGGAATCTCTTCGATGGACACATTTTTTGCATTTGCATCTTCTGCAAATCGATCTGCAATGACTGCATCAATCGGCATGTAGAAGTTAACACCTTTTTCCTTAGCTTTTTCAATGAAAGATTTCGCTAAGTCTATTTTATCTTCTTCTAATAGTGACTGACCAATTTCATGCCCTTGTGCTTTAATAAAGGTATAAGCCAATCCGCCACCGATAATAAGATTATCAACGATATCTAATAAATGATCAATTACACCAATTTTATCTTTTACCTTTGCTCCGCCGATAATCGCTGTAAATGGACGTTCTGGATTAGAAAGAGCCTTTCCAATCGTTGCAAGTTCTTTGTCCATTAAGAAACCAGAAACAGCAGGAAGATGATGAGCAATTCCTTCTGTTGAAGCATGTGCACGGTGTGCAGCACCAAAAGCATCATTTACATAAATATCTGCTAAATCAGCAAATGGTTTTGCTAATTCAGGATCATTTTTTTCTTCACCAGGATAAAAGCGAACGTTTTCAAGAAGTAGAACGTCGCCCTCATTCATTTCTGAAATAAGTGCCTTAACAGAATCTCCATAGGCTTCATCCGCTTTCTTAACTTCCTGACCAAGTTTCTCAGATAAACGCTTTGCTACTGGAGTTAGTCGTAATTCTTCCACCACTGTTCCTTTTGGTCGACCAAGATGACTGGCAAGAATCACTTTTGCTCCTTGTTCTTGTAAGTATTGAATCGTTGGCAGAGCTGCTTGAATGCGAGTCTCATCTGTTATTTGTCCATCTTGCATCGGTACGTTAAAATCGACACGGCAAAATACTCTTTTCCCTTTTAAATCGACATCTTTCACACTTTTTTTATTCAACGTAAGCGTCCTCCTTAAGATCTAAATTTCAAAAACGGTCTGTTAGGTGGTCTCAGCAAAACAAACAATTTCATTGTATTATGTAAAGCAAGCCTATCTGCATGAATTTAGATAGACATAATGAATAATGCCAACTTTACTTGCACAGGATGTGCTGACATCGATGTTCGCCACAGGACGTGGCGGTTTTTAGTCGATGTTCTTCTTCCTTCATACAAAAAAAGAAAGTGGGGAATGTTCCCCGCTCCCCTTTTACCATTTATCATTATAGTTGTTCGTTGGAAAAATTTCCAATCCTATCTTGACAATTTTTAAAAATTGGATTAGTATTAAAGACCCTTTTGAGCAATATAATCTACTAAATCGACAACGCGTGTAGAATATCCTGTTTCATTATCATACCAAGAAACCACTTTTACCATATTTCCTTCCATTACCATTGTTGAAAGAGCATCAACAGAAGAAGAATGTGGATCACCATTGTAATCTTTTGAAACAAGTGGCTCTTCACTGTATTGTAAAATTCCTTTTAATTCACCTTCAGCTGCTGCTTTTAATGCTGCATTTACTTCTTCAGCAGTAACGTCTTTATCAAGTTCTGCTACAAGGTCTACTAAAGAAACGTTTGGAGTTGGTACGCGTACTGCCATTCCATTTAATTTTCCTTTTAGTTCAGGTAATACTAACGCAACCGCTTTTGCAGCACCTGTTGTTGTTGGAATCATATTTTCTGCAGCTGCACGTGCACGACGGTAGTCTTTATGTGGTAAATCTAAGATTTGTTGGTCATTTGTGTATGAGTGAATAGTTGTCATCATCCCACGTTTAATACCAAATTTATCATTTAATACTTTTGCAAATGGTGCTAAACAGTTTGTTGTACATGATGCATTTGAAATGACATGATGGTTTGCTGGGTCATATTGATCTTGGTTTACACCCATAACGATTGTAATATCTTCATTTGATGCTGGAGCAGAAATAATAACTTTTTTCGCACCTGCTTCAAGATGTTTCGCTGCATCTTCGCGTTTTGTGAAACGTCCAGTTGATTCAATAACTACATCAACACCAAGTTCTCCCCAACCAATATTTGCTGGGTCGCGTTCTGCTTTAACGATGATTTGTTTTCCATTGACAACTAAGTACATTGCCATCTACAGATACTTCTGCATTTACTTTCCCATGAACAGAATCATATTTTAAAAGATGAGCAAGCATGTTTGCATCTGTTAAGTCATTAACTGCCACCATTTCAATATTTGAGTTATTTAATGCTGCACGTAAAACAATACGTCCAATTCGTCCAAATCCATTTATACCAACTTTTACTGTCATTTTTAAGTTCCTCCTTTGAAATGTTTGTAAGGATTTTTTTCAAAAAAACTTTTTCATATATTAAAGGGTCTTACCCATGTAATATCTCATTTGCTGCTCCTTCATCCGTTATTAGAATCGTTGCGGATGGAGCTTGTTTCATGTAGGCACGTATTGCTTTCGCCTTTGATGTACCACCTGCGACAGCAATGACATGTTCCGCATTGGTTAGATCGTCTAGTTGTAATCCAATGGTCTGTACCTTATGAACAACATCACCAGCTTCATTGAAATAATATCCAAAAGCCTCTCCTACAGCATGTAAGTCTTTAAGTTTCTGGAAATCTTCGATATTCGTTTTTCGCCGTTCTGCCATCGTAATAGCATCGCCAATTCCATGTAAAACCAAATTAGCTGACTTGATCAAGGATAATACTTCATGGATTTCTGGATCTTTTATCATAGATTGATACATTTCCTTGCTCACTTGGTCTGGAACATATAGAACTCGATGTTTAGAGCCTGTCCGTTCGGCCATTTTTGAGCAGATTGCATTTGCCTGGTTTTGAATATTTTCTCCAATTCCACCTCGTGCTGGCACAAAAAGCAAATCAAGATTTTCTAATTGGGGTGTCATCATTTCTGCTACAGAAGCCATTGTTGAACCCCCAGTAACTGCGATAATATTTTTCCCATGCAGGCTTTCTTTTATGCATGTCACGCAAGCTTTACTGAGTTCATTTTTAACCCATGGCAATTCATCACTATTTCCAGCAACGATTAATACCTTTTTGATATTCAGTACTCTGTTTTAAATCCTGCTCCATTTGATCGACCCCTGAAATTTCGCGCATGACATCCAACTTAGATCTTGCAAGAGTTCTTTTCCTTCAGCGGTTAAACCCATTCCAGCACTTGTACTAAAAAGTAACTTTTGTTGCTTTAAGAAATCAACTTCACTTCTTAAAACTCTTTCTGTTAGACCTAGTGACGAAGCAAGATTTCTTCTTCCAACCGGCTCCATAGCACCGATATATCGGAGAATATGAAATCTTTTTTGAATAATCGTGAGCAGATCAGGTAATAATTTTTTTTGGATATCAATTACTTTTTTCATGGTTTCGATCTCCTTAATGAGATGGACTTTTTTTGTCCCTCATAGACATTTTATGTCCCACTAAGAACAAAAAAAATTATTCCCTGCATGTTTATAATATCAGGGAAGTTTTGCTAATTCAACTAAAAATAACTATATTTTTCTAATTTATTTCTGTAAGCGCTTTACACAACAATGTTTTATCAATACGACCATATTGGACTTCCTCTTCATTAATAGCGACTACCGGGATCATCAATCCATACTTTTCCGTCCACTCATCCTTTAATTCAATATCACATTCATTATAGTCGAAATCAAATTCCCCCTGCAATGCGCTAATCACTTCTTTTGCCTTTTCGCATAAATGGCACCCATGCCTTGTATATAAAATTAGTGTTGGCTTTTTTGTCATTTTCATTCAATCCATCCTTTTCCTATTCAAATCGTTTTCTCTTAGAAGAAGATGGAATTCCTAGCTGATCCCGGTATTTTGCTATCGTTCTTCTTGACACCACTATCCCATTTTGTTCATTTAACACATTTACGATTTCTTGATCTGAGAGCGGTTTTAACTTATTCTCTTTTTCGATTAGATCGGAAATAACATTTTTCACCTGTATAGAGGAGGTATCTTCATTTGAAGTGGTTCGAATATTACTCGAAAAGAATGTTCTCAGTTCCACGGTTCCATAAGGAGTCTGGGCATATTTTTCCCTAACTGCTCGGCTTACAGTCGATTCGTGAATACCAAGTTCATCCGAGATTTCCTTCATCGTCATCGGTTTCAAATGATCTGGACCGTAGATAAAATAATCAGGTTGCTTTTCGATAATCTTCAGAGCTACTTTACTGATCGTTTCTTTTCTTTGGTTGATGCTTCTCATAATCCATTGAAAATCCCGTTGCTTTTCCTGCAGATATTGATTTACTTTTTGATCACCTAAAGATTGAAATCTCTGAAAATAACTTTGATTAAATTGAATATTTGGAAGTGCCACATCAAATATACTAACAGTAAATTCTTTCCCCTCCCGCTTAATGATGATATCTGGCGTAATGTAGGTTGCCTGTTCAGAATAGAAATCAGAAGCTGGTCGTGGGTTTAAGGATTGAACATAATCAAATACATCTTGAATCGCCTTCATGCTGACTCCTAATTGTTGAGCAATCTGTTTCCACTTTTTTTCTGCAAATAAAATAAAATACTCTGAAATAATAACATCTGCAAGTTCATTCTTTTCATCACTACGTTTAATTTGCAACTGTAAACACTCTTGTAAATTACGAGCGCCAATTCCTGCCGGCTCCAGTCCTTGGATTATGTGAATTGCTTGTTCAACATCTTGTTGAGAGACGGAAAGAATCCTTGTTACCTCCTCGGTTTCCATATGCAAGTAACCGTTTTCATTTAAACTGTTAATCAAAAATTCTAGAATTCCTTTTATCCTTTTATCGTAAAAGCAAAAGTCAATTTGGGCATATAAATAATCGACGATAGAGGTTTCCTCTTTCGAAATTTGTTCAAGCCAATTTTGTCTATCTACTTGAGAACTCTTTCTCGCTTTTTTTACTGTATCATATCGGGGATCCATACTCTGTACTTTAAATGATTCAATTTGTAGAAGCGGATTTTCAAGTGCTTTTTCTTCAAGAAATTCGGAAAGTTCTTGGGCGGAGTATTGTAACAATTCAATTGCTTGAGATAATTCTTGCGTCATTGATAATTTAATGGTTTGCTGTTGCCATAACCCTTGATTTAAATTCATGTTGTTCACCCCTATTTTTATTTTACAATATGAATTGAAAATCGCGTGTGAAAAATGTGAATAAATTTCGTATTAATTACTCATATTATGACAATAACGATTTTATGAAAGGAATATTCACTAATAATCTAGCAATGTTACTTGCAATCAAGGATATACTACAATATAATAGTAAGGCGCTGGTTTAATAACTGCCTTCGCCCTCGTGGTGCAACGGATAGCACGCAAGCCTCCGAAGCTTGAAATGCAGGTTCGATTCCTGCCGAGGGCATAAACGTTCTTCTTTTTAAAACCTTTTATCCAAAATAACGGATAAGAGGTTTTTTTCTTGATTCACTCTGTCATTGAGCTTAATCAAATGTGCCTCGACGTATTTGCGCCAGATTACCTTAGCTTGCTCATAAAGAAGACTTCCATAAGTGGGAGACTTCTGCTGAATAAGTTAAAAGGTGAAACGCCAAAACCTATAACTCATTCTATATAAATGTACCCCAACCATTCTATTTTCGTTTAAAAATGAGAGCATTGGATATGATGGTGAGGTAAAAATAGAGGTTGATTTTGATCATTTTAGTCAATGAAAGATTTTTCTCACAATTTATTATTTCTTGAATGCCTATCATTTGACCTTTATTGACCATCAGTGTATGATTAATCTACAAATAGCTCTAGAATCTTCTTAATCTTTCTAGCGCTGAAGAACTTATTTCTGACTTGAGGAGGACAAAAAATGAATTTAATCCCTACAGTTATTGAACAAACAAACCGCGGAGAACGGGCTTATGATATCTATTCCCGACTCTTAAAAGACCGTATTATTATGCTTGGTAGTGGAATTGATGACAATGTTTCCAACTCTATCGTAGCACAATTACTTTTCCTTGAAGCGGAAAATCCAGAAAAAGATATCTCTATTTACATTAATAGTCCTGGTGGAAGTATTACAGCAGGTATGGCGATTTTTGATACAATGCGATTTATTAAACCAGATGTTCAAACGATCTGTATCGGTATGGCTGCTTCTATGGGTGCTTTCTTACTTACTGCTGGAACAAAAGGCAAACGTTATGCCCTTCCAAACGCTGAAGTCATGATTCACCAACCACTTGGTGGCGCACAAGGTCAGGCAACCGAAATTGAAATTGCTGCAAAACGAATTTTACAGTTGCGCGATAAATTGAATACAATTATGGCTGATTGTACGGGACAACCTCTTGAAGTCATTTCAAAAGACACAGACCGTGACAATTTTATGACGGCTGAACAAGCAAAAGAATACGGATTAATTGACCATATTATTACCCGTAGTACGGCTGTTACCGAAAAGAAAAAAGACTAACAGTCATAAATGATTTCGTCACAAAAAAACTCACAGCTTAATCGCATGTGAGTTTTTTTTTGACGAAGATTCCCTTTATCATGGACCTATTCAACCTTAGCCTTCTTGTTCAATAAAGTTTGCCAGTTCAACGATTGCTTGATTTTCATCATTGCCTTCAACAATGAGTTGAATCACAGTACCAGAACTGATCGCAAGACTCATTAGTCCCATAATGCTTTTGGCATTCACTTTTATTCCATCCTTTTCTAAAAATACATCCGATGAAAATCGATTAGCCTCTTGTACAAACAAAGCTGCTGGACGAGCTTGTAAACCTGTTCTTAATTTTACTTGTACCTGTTTTTCTACCATTTCTTCGTCTCCTCCTATTAACTTCCTAATTTATAAATAAATGAGCCAAGCTCTAATTGTTCAACTCTCTCATGGATCAAATGCACCTTGGCGTATTTGCGCCCAGATTTCACCTTAGTTTACTCGATAAGGGAGAAACTTCTGCTGAATAAAGTTAAATCGATTGACCTTTGCGTAATTTATCTGCAATCTCATCAATCTTTCTTAAACGATGATTGATCCCTGACTTACTAATATTTCCGCCAGAAACCATTTCTCCCAATTCTTTCAGTGTTACATCTTGATAGGAAACGCGAAGCTCAGCAATTTCCCGAAGTTTTTCAGGCAATATTTGTAAGCCGACTGTTCCATCAATATACCTAATATTCTCTACTTGCCGGATGGCTGCACCAATTGTTTTATTTAAGTTTGCCGTTTCACAATTGACAAGCCGATTCACAGAATTTCTCATATCACGTACAATTCGAATATCTTCAAATTTTAATAAGGCATTATTAGCCCCAATGATAATAAGGAAATCGGTTATTTTTTCGGCTTCCTTTAAGTAAGTAATAAACCCTTTTTTTCGTTCAAGTGTTTTACCGTTCAAATCAAACATATTCATCAATTCACATAATGAATCATATGCTCTTTATACAAGGATGAGATTTCTAGATGATAAGAGGATGTCTCTGGGTTATTCACGGAGCCACCCGCAAGAAAAGCACCACGTAAATAAGAACGCTTACAACATTTTTTCCTTATCAATTCTGGGGAAATATGGTTCACAAATTCAAACCCTTCACCAATAATCTTTAAATCCTCTAAGATATGACGAGCTTCTTCTGCTAAACGAACAATATACACATTATTTTTCTTGAGCCGCATTTTTTTCCGTACAAGCAGTTCAACGGTAACCGAATAATTTCTTTTGATTAACGTATAAATTCTTCTTGCAATAGCGGCATTTTCTGTTTGAATATCCACGACAATTCTTTTATTTGTAAAAGAAAGTGAGCCGTTCATTTGGATTAATGCTGATAATTCAGCTTTCCCACAACAGTCTTTAACCTCTAAATTGGTTAATTCCTTTTTCGTTTCCGAAGCGAAAGACATTGCTACACCTCCCCCTATTAAGAAAAGCGTAAGTCGCCAATGATAGATCTTTATCTAATTTCAAAAGCTTTTACTATTACTACGCTTGATGTCGCTGTTTGGTTTCATCTATTAGTAAAGAATATAAAATTTTTGCTACTTCATTGGTATCGTGACGAATAACACTATTTTCTAAACAAACAATTTCACCATAGATCACTTCAAGTCCTAATTCCGAAAGACTGTTTACATCAAAAAGAACGGGCTTAGCAGCTTCCTCACTGTATCTTTCCTGAATGGCAATCGGAATATCTTCATTATTAACAAGAATGGTATTTATAAACGGGCGTTCCATATGATCATAGATGGCGCGGACATGATCACTTGCGGTAAAATCAAGTGTTTCACCGGCCTGTGTCATTAAATTACAGATATAAACTTTTTTTGCCTTTGCCCGACAAACCGCATCGCCAATTTGAGGTACAAGGAGATTTGGCAAAATACTCGTATACAAGCTACCAGGACCAATGATGATTAAATCAGCATCTTTAATGGCTTGAATCGCTTCTGGAAGCGGTTTTATCTTTTTCGGTGTTAAAAAAACGCGCTTAATTCTTTTTCCTGAATAAGGTATTTTTGATTCCCCTGAAATAATGACTCCATCTTCAAGCTCTGCATGGAGAACAACACTTTGATTCGCAGCTGGTAATACTTTCCCATGAACATTTAATACTTTACTCATTTCTTGAATCGCATACATGAAGTTCCCTGTTATTGAAGTCATAGCAGCAAGTATTAAATTTCCAAGTGAGTGTCCTGATAATTCATTAGATGCATTAAATCGATGCTGAAACATCTCTTCAACTAGTGGTTCTACATCGGAAAGAGCCGCTAATACATTTCGAACATCACCAGGTGGAGGAATATTCAATTCATCCCTCAGTCTGCCTGAACTTCCGCCATCATCTGCAACAGTAACAATCGCCGTAATATCAACAGGATATTTTTTTAATCCCCTTAAAAGAACCGGCAATCCTGTTCCACCACCAATAATGACGATTTTAGGCTGTCCTTTTGTCGTCATGTTCATTTTTCCTTTCTTTTTTCGATATCACGATGCGAAATTTTGGTATGAAAATCCTTCTCATAAAAATGTCCGATTGCTTCTGCAAGGGTAACCGATCGATGCTGTCCACCTGTACAACCAATCGCAATCACCAATTGTGCTTTTCCTTCTCGCTTGTAATGGGGCAGCATAAAGCTCAGTAAATCCGTTACTTTTTCAAGAAACTTTTGCGTTTCTGTCCATTTCAAAACATAACTTGATACTTCCTCATCCAAGCCCGTTTTTGGACGCATATGATCAATATAATGCGGATTTGGTAAAAACCGAACATCAAAGACAAGATCCGCATCAATCGGAATTCCATGTTTAAACCCAAAGGACATGACATTCACGGTAAAAATGGTTTTATTATTTGCTGAGAACTCCGTTAAAATCTTTTCCCGTAACTCTCTAGGCTTCATTTGTGAGGTATTATAAATAATCTGTGCTCTACCTTTTAAGTCCGCTAGTAAGTCTCGTTCATTTTGGATTCCCTCAAGTGGAAGACCTTCTTGGGCTAGTGGATGCTTTCTTCTTGTTTCTTTATACCTTCTGACAAGTGTTTCATCATCTGCCTCCAGAAAAAGAATTTGTGGTGTCACCCAAGAACTTTCAACCAAGTCATCTAAGGCTTTAAAAAGGTGATCAAAAAACTCTCTCCCTCTTAAATCCATTACTAAGGCAACCTTATTCATCTTATTCCCCGATTCCTTCATCAGTTCAAGAAATTTTGGGAGCAGAGTTGGAGGTAGATTGTCTACACAGAAAAAACCTAAATCCTCAAAACTTTGAATGGCAACCGTTTTTCCTGCACCTGACATTCCTGTGATAATCACTATTTGAGTTTCATTTAGCGATCCGGTACTCATATTTTTTCCTCCTTCTCTTCTTAATAAGCACAAGGCCGTTCCCGTCATGAACCATGAGTACTGTATCTCAGTTGTCTAAAAAGCTAAATACGACGGACCTCAGGCTTGAGCTACATCTTCATTCATTAACTAGGGTCTAGTCGATAACTTAGCAATGTGAAATTTGGAGTATATGTGAAAGTTCCATAGATGATTCCATTTCCATGAATCATATAATCAAAAATATGATGGTCACCTGCAGCCATTGGTAAATTTCTCACTGCTTCGACTGGTTGCCAACATAGAACTCCCTCATCGGATTCTTCTATATTTAATCCATCTGCTTCTGTAGCAAAAAAAGTAAACATCATCCATTCCGAGAGAATTTTATCCCCATCCTTCATAATAAAAGTAAAAATCCCTTTTATATTCGGATTGCGCAAATAGATGCCTGTTTCTTCACGAAATTCACGAATACATGAATCTCGAACCGATTCCCCTGGCTCCATCTTTCCACCAGGTGCCACCCACCAATTGCGACGTGGTTTTTGCAGTAGTAGTACTTTATTGTCTTTCATTAGTACACAGTTTGTCACTCTCTGCATGATCATTTCACCTCTGGTCCAATAACAACGTAAAGGAAACTGAAATATATTTATTTATATAGTAGTCCTTAGTTCAATCAACGAACGAAGAATTCAATTAGTGCGAGTT
This sequence comes from uncultured Bacillaceae bacterium, assembly GCA_963765265.1. Taxonomy (GTDB): domain Bacteria; phylum Bacillota; class Bacilli; order Bacillales; family Cytobacillaceae; genus Bacillus_BD. Next base: position 129,166 of record CAVXVN010000005.1, on the reverse strand, counting down.
TTTCGACGCATAGAAATAAGGAAAAAATCTGCAATTTCACTTCACTCATTCACCTATTATACTATTTTTATGAAATCGTCACAATGGATACAACCATCATAGAGCAATTTACCAATCAGAAAATCAAACCTTTTTCAAGTGTTTTTTGCTATTTTTTGCTAATATCCGTCTATTTTTGTTTTGAACTACGTCAAATTATTGATTATATTTTATTGAATTTGCCTAAGAACCTAGTAGGTGCAACCCTTAGCAAAGATTCGTCTGCGAATTTTGTTGATCATCCTCTTTTTTTAATTTCCGTGTGAAATCATTTTTTCACGAAGGTTTACTTGGCAAAAAAAAGAGCACAGGCAATTCCTGTGCTTTAAAAAATTATCTTAAAGGGGGTCAATTTCTACTTTTAGCATAACCCAAATATATTTCGGATGTGTTACAAAATAGTTAAGAGTAATTTAAGTTTAAAGGACTAGCTTTATTAGGCTTGCACTTTCAATTCTTCCATTAATTCTTCAACATAGTGTTGTGCGCTTTGAGCAGCAATACTACCATCACCTGTTGCAGTGACAATTTGACGGAGCGTTTTTTCACGAATATCTCCTGCTGCAAAAATTCCAGGAACTTTCGTTTCCATCTTTTCATTTGTTACGATATATCCTTTTTCATTTGTAATACCAAGGTTCAAAAATGGCTTGGATAGCGGAAGCATTCCAACATAGATGAACACACCATCTGCTGGTAGTTCTTGTTCTGCCCCATCTTTAGTTGAAACAAGTGTAACACTGCCAACTTTACCATCTTTTTCATTAATTTGCTTAAGGGTATGATTCCAAATGAAATCAACTTTTTCATTATCAAAGGCACGTTGTTGAAGAATCTTTTGCGCACGCAGTTCATCACGACGGTGAACAATCGTTACTTTCTTTGCAAAACGAGTTAAATATACGCCTTCTTCAACAGCAGAATCACCGCCACCAATAACAAATAGATTTTTCTCTTTAAAAAAGGCACCATCACAAACAGCACAGTAAGAAACTCCACGTCCACCTAGTTCTTTTTCACCAGGAACACCAATTTTCTTATATTCGGCACCTGTTGTAATAATGACTGCACGTGCTTTGTATTCCTTTGATCCAGCCACAACTGTTTTATATTCTTTTCCATCAATCACTTCTTTGATATCGCCATATGCATACTCGGCACCAAATTTTTTCGCATGATCAAACATTTTCGTTGATAAATCTGGTCCTAGAATATGTTCATATCCAGGATAGTTTTCCACTTCTTCTGTATTAGCCATTTGTCCGCCTGGAATTCCACGTTCAATCATGAGTGTTGATAAATTAGCACGAGATGTATAAACAGCAGCTGTCATTCCCCCTGGGCCTGCACCGGCAATAATAACATCATAAATTTTTTCTTCTGTCATGTTGTTCCACTCCTTTTTTCATCAAGAATAGTCCATTTATTACGATAATCAATTTATTTTGCTTAGAATTACTTTTATTATGAGCTTTCTATCCTTATCCTATAAAACAACGATTTGGAAGTCCAACCATTTGCTCATTGTAAAAAGTCATTTACTCTTTTGATATATTTTTGGAGCGTTGATGTTGATATATTATATTGTTCAGCCATTTCTTTTTGTGAACATTTTTCATTTCTCAACTTTTTCCAGAGATATTCTACCGCAGAAGCCAAAGCTGTATGATTTGTTAAGGAAACATTTTGCTTGTCTCATTTCAACAAATACGGTAAACCACAATAAAAACAGACCTGCCTCTAATGTCCCGATAGGCTGATAACGTTTATATAACACTTTAGCCGTTTCATGTGCCACAGATAATGGACTATTTTCGATATTCTTTCCGGTATTTATCATGGCAACATACTGGTTTTCAAGTCTTGAAAATTTGTTATTCTTTGTTAAATCGGTTGTTGAAAGAATGTCTTCTCTTTTATCTGAAATAGAAATAAGAAAGAGTCCAAACATTCTCTCCTCTGCATGATCACTCTCAAGTTTCTTCAAAATAGATGGAACATGTTCTTCAAAACCATTAGCAGTTGGATGCTCGTCACTCCATGGTTCAAGCCCTTTTTTTCCAGGATTGATGGCAATGACCTTTTCCCAAAATGTGTGAGATAATTGTTCTCTTCCTGTAAAGTATGAAGCATAGGAAAGCCAGTAATAGAATGAACCATCCCCTTCATATCCTTGTTTTTGAAGTCTGCGCAGCCAAAAATAAGCAGGTTCATATTCACCAATGATGGCAAAAGTCGCCCCAAGCTTAACTTGTTGCTCCGTTAATATAGGAACTACTTTTTTCAAAGCTTCCTTAATAGAATGCACCTCTTTTGTGTTTTTTTGAAAATAAGCAAACACCAGCTTGTTACAAAGCGCTTGTAAATTTCCTGGATTCAGTTTCATGACCTCGTCCAGTACTTTTGTCGCTTTTTCAATTTCACCTAAATAGAAATAAGCAAGGGCTAAATTATTATAAGCAGACCAATATTCCGGAAATTCGCTTGTTACTTCTTTAAGAAGTTCAACAGCTTTCTGAAAATTACCTGATTCGAGCATATCTCTAGCTTGCTCTTGCTTGATCATTAAATCATCTTGTTCATAAAGTTCTTCATCTAATTCCTCTGCTTCAAGCGTCAGAATATCGATTAATTCTTCCGCATCATCGATAAATTCTCCATTTTTCTCAAGATCTAAATAAAGATTAACATGTGTGAAAGCATCTTTAAAAAAGCCTAAATGGGCATAATTATTGGCAAGAAAATAATGGCACTCCACCATATCTTCATCATATTCTTCAAGAATCTGATGCAAAAGTTGATTTGATTGCTGATATTCCCCTAATTCTGTATAAATGATCGCGAGCTGACAGACAATCATCGACTCTCCCGGTTCAAGTTGCATGGCTCGTTGTAAATATTTTATCGCTTTACGAAAATCACGACGATGAAAAGCCTTCAAGCCTTTAGAATAATAATATTCACCTGTAGGGTTAAAAGACAATAATTGTCCTTGTGATTTTTTAGCTTGAGAGTTTTTACTCATTGTAATCCTCCAAAATGTTCAAGGTCTCTAACTAATTAAGTATATCACAAGAGGGCCTCTATCGAGAAGGAGTAATCAAAAAAATGGTGCCTGACACCTAGGGAAAGACAATTGTCTTCCCCCAGGTGTCAGGCACCCGTAATGAGCTTATTTTTGTTCTTTATTTAAATGTCTTTCTTGTAAGACATTTAGGATTTCTTTGAATGGCAGTCCTTGTTCGCGTAAAAGCACAAATAAATGATACAAGAGATCGGAAGCTTCCCATTTTAGTTCTTCTTGGTTACGGTTTTTTGCAGCAATGATCACTTCAGATGCTTCTTCACCGACCTTTTTAAGAATTTTGTCGACTCCCTCTTCAAATAAATATGTCGTATAAGCCCCTTCTGGACGTTCCTTTTCACGCTGATCGATAATTTGTTCTAAATCCATGAGAATTTGATAGTCAGCTAGACTTGCTTCGTTTTTCACTGTTATTTCCTCCTTTAAAATACTTTCCGAAAAACAGCTGATCGCTCCTGTATGACAGGCAGGTCCGGCTGGATTCACTAATACTACAATAGCATCCTGATCACAATCAAGTTTCATCTCCACAATCGTCTGTGTATTTCCACTTGTTGCTCCTTTATGCCATAATTCTTGGCGAGAACGGCTATAAAACCATGTTTCTCTTGTTTCAATCGATTTCTCCAAAGAGATCTGATTCATATACGCCAAAGTTAACACTTCTTTTGTTGTCGCATCTTGCACAATGGCAGGGATTAATCCTTTTTCATCAAATCTAACCTTTTCCATGTTCATCGGACGTTCACACCTTTTTCCCTTAAATACGATTTAACCTCATGGACGGACGTTTCTTTGTAATGGAAAATCGAAGCGGCTAATGCGGCATCTGCTTTACCTTCAACAAAAGCTTCTTCAAAATGTTCAGCATTTCCCGCTCCACCGGAAGCAATCACTGGTACCGAAACAGCTTCACTCACTGCTCTCGTTAACTTAAGATCAAAACCTTTTTTCTCTCCATCAGAATCCATGCTTGTAAGCAAAATTTCACCCGCACCACGTTCGACGGCTTCCTTTGCCCACGAAATGACTTCTTTATCGACAGGTGTTCTCCCCCCGTGCGTATAAACACGCCAAGAACCCAGTTCCTCATCATATTTCGCATCAATGGCCACAACAATGCATTGAGCGCCAAAAAAATCCGAGCCTTCTGTTATTAATTCCGGTCGGTTAACCGCTGCCGTATTTAAAGATACCTTGTCAGCTCCAGCTCTTAACATCCGTTTCATGTCATCCAGCGAGTTAATTCCCCCGCCAACTGTAAATGGAATCGCGAGCTCAGATGCCACCTCTCTTACGACATCGACCATGGTTTTTCGTCCTTCATTGGAAGCGGAAATATCTAGAAAGACAAGTTCATCTGCACCTTGATCGTCATAAAATCGTGCCAATTCCACCGGGTCCCCTGCATCGCGAAGCTGAACAAATTGAATTCCTTTTACCACTCGTCCATCTTTTACATCCAAACAAGGAATGATTCTTTTCGTTATCATTATACACCCACCACTTTCAAGGCGTCAGAAACGGAGAATCGCCCTTCATAAATGGCTTTTCCGACAATCGCACCACTCACACCAGACTCTTCAAATTCCTTTAACCCAGTTAAATCTGCTAAACTACTCACACCACCAGAAGCAATCACTTGTTTGCCGGTTTCCGCAGCCATTAACTTGACTGCCTCCACATTTGGCCCTGAAAGCATGCCATCTGTAGCAATATCGGTGAAAATAAAGGTCTCAGCGCCTGCATCCGCAAATCTCTTGCCGACTTCAACAGCCTTTACTTCTGATGTATTCAACCAGCCATGTGTCGCGACATATCCATTCTTCGCATCAAGGCCAATCGCAATCTTGTTGCCATATTTTTTAACCATTTCTGTAGCAAACTCAGGATTCGAAATGGCAATGCTGCCAATAATGACTCTTGCAACATCATTTTCTAAATAGTGGACAATATCTTGCTCCGTCCGGATTCCTCCGCCAATTTGTACATTTACCTTGAGCTCTTTAGCTGCTTGGATCACAAACGAATCGTTCACGCGCTTGCCATCCTTTGCTCCGTCAAGATCGACCATATGGATCCACTGTGCACCCGCTTCTTTAAAGGTTTTGGCCATATCGAAAGGCGAATCTCCATAAACCGTTTCTTGATCATAGTCCCCTTGAATCAAACGTACACATTTTCCGCCTCTCATATCAATGGCAGGATAGATGATAAAAGCCATTCATTACTCCCCCTTTCCTGATGCAAGCCTTGTAAAATTTCGTAACAACTCGACACCTAGTTGACTGCTTTTTTCTGGATGAAATTGCATCCCAAACACATTTTGTTTTCCAACTACGGCCGGAACGTCCTCATAATAAGATGCTTTTGCAATGATATCTTCTGGATTATTGGTCACTACGTAATAAGAATGAACAAAATAAGCATAATCTTCTTCAAGATTCGCCGTGATCGGTGAAGCATTTACCCATTCAAGACGATTCCAGCCCATATGTGGAACTTTATAGGATTCCCCATTCTCGGTTTCACCTGAAAAACGAACAACTCTTCCTGGTAAAAGTGAAAGTCCAGTGTGAATTCCGTTCTCTTCACTTTCTTCAAACAATAGCTGCATCCCCAAACAGATTCCAAGAAGTGGCTTTCCTGTCCCAACATAATCTCGGATCATATTGGCAAGTCCCGTTTCATTCAAACGAGCCATAGCATCCTTAAACGCACCGACCCCTGGAAGGATCAGTGCATCTGCTTTCTTAAGTTCGGATTCTTTTTCAGAAATAAAATAATCCACCTGTAAGCGTTCCAGTGCCTGGCTGACACTGAATAAATTTCCCATTCCATAGTCGATGATACCGATCATTTTATAACATCCCCTTTGATGACGGAACGCCCTTTATACGTGGATCAATGGTCGTGGCTTCATCAAGTGCTCTTGCCATTGCTTTAAAAATGGCTTCAATGATATGGTGTGTATTCTGACCATAATGAACAATCACATGAAGATTCATTCTTGCTTCTAGGGCCAATTTCCAAAGAAACTCATGAACAAGCTCCGTATCAAATGTTCCTACTTTTTGACTTGGAAACTCTGCACGAATTTCTAAGTGAGGACGATTGCTTAAATCAACGACCACTTGTGCAAGGGTTTCATCCATTGGTACGAAAGAATTGCCGTAACGCTTAATACCCCTTTTATCACCAAGTGCTTCTTTTAAGACAGAACCAAGACAAATGGCAATATCCTCTGTTGTATGATGGTCATCAATGTCCGTATCTCCGTTTGCATTCACAGTTAAATCAAATTGGCCATGTTTGGCAAACAAATCAAGCATATGATTTAAAAAGGGAACGCCAGTCTCTAACTTAGATTCACCGGATCCATCAATGTTCAGCTCAAGTTCAATATTCGTTTCATTTGTTTTTCTTTGTATAGATGCCGTTCTCGTCATGATCATATCTCCTTATTGTTTTACTCGTGTATATGTGGCATGATACCAATATTAATGGTAATTATCTGTGCAATTAATTTATAAGTGGTGCAATTTGACTTGGTGCAATTATACGTTTTTGGTGCAATTACTTACTCTCAATCCCTTTTTAATAGGTAAAATCTAGGACCGATTACTGCTTATTTCGTTCTTCAATCGCTCTTGCATGTGCTTCAAGCCCTTCCAATCGAGCAAATGCAGCAATTTTCGCTCCATTTTCAGCAAAAGCCTTTTCACTGTACATGATAATACTTGATTTCTTTTGAAAATCATCGATATTTAACGGGCTAGAAAAACGTGCTGTACCATTGGTTGGCAGTACGTGGTTTGGACCCGCAAAGTAATCGCCAACAGGTTCTGCACTGTACCGGCCTACAAAAATAGCCCCTGCATGACGAATTTGACCGACTTTTTCCATCGGATTCTCCATCATGATTTCAAGATGTTCAGGCGCTAGTCGATTAACCGTTTCAATCGCTTCATCCACTGTTTCTGTTACATAAATCGCCCCATAATCGGCAATCGATTGCTCTGCAATGCTTTTACGCGGTAAGGTTTCAAGTTGTCGATCCACTTCAGCCGATACCGCTTCAGCTAATTCTCTCGAAGTGGTTACTAACACGCTGCATGCCCGCGCGTCATGTTCAGCTTGTGAAAGCAAATCTGCTGCCAATTCATTTGGCTTCGCTGTTTCATCCGCGAGAATCGCAATTTCACTTGGGCCTGCGATCATATCGATGTCCACGTCGCCAAACACTTCTCGTTTCGCCAATGCCACAAAAATATTTCCTGGTCCAACAATTTTATCAACGGCAGAAATCGATTCCGTCCCATAGGCAAGTGCCGCAACTGCTTGGGCTCCACCTACTTTATACATTTCCTTTACGCCAGCTTCTTTTGCCGCAACAAGGACGCCTGCTGGTAACTTCCCATTTTCACCTGGTGGAGATACCATCACAATGCGATCAACCCCTGCCACTTGGGCTGGAACCACATTCATTAAAACGGAAGAAGGATAAGCCGCTGTTCCTCCTGGTACATAAACGCCAACAGAATCAAGCGGTGTGACCTTTTGCCCTAAAATCGTTCCATTTTGTTCCGTCGTCATCCACGAATTACGTCGTTGCTTTTCATGAAAAGTACGAATATTGGCAGCTGCTTCTTGAATAATGCTAACCATTTCTTCTGACACTTGTTTGTAAGCTTCTTCAATTTCAGCTTCAGTCACTGTTAAGGAGGCAAGTTGAACCCGATCAAATTTTTCTGTATAAGCGATCAGGGCTTGATCACCACCATCCTTAACGGTGGCAATGATCTCTTGTACAATGGCACGTTGTTCTTCTGTACCGCTATCAACCGATCTTTTTATCGAAATATCTTCAGTCACTTGTATGATTTTCATCAGTCTCATCCTAACTTCTATAGAGTCATACGTATCTTTATTTTAAAAAAGCCATCACACGATTGTTTCTTTCTTTAACACATCTGCGATTCGGTCAACGAGTTCACTGATTCGTTCATCCTTCATTCGATAGCTGACAGGGTTGACAATCAGTCTTGATGTAATATCAACAATATGTTCATATTCAACCAATCCATTTTCTACTAGAGTTCGTCCTGTTGATACAATATCAACAATTCGGTCAGCCAATCCGATCATTGGGGCCAATTCAATGGAGCCGTTTAGTTTAATGATTTCCACTTGTTCTCCTTGTTTGCGGAAATAAGCGGCTGCCACATGCGGATACTTCGTCGCAATTTTCGGTGCAACATCATTCATTTTTGTATTAGGGAGACCCGCAACAGCCAAATGACATTTGCTAATATTTAAATCCAAAAGCTCATAAACATCGCGATCTTCCTCAAGCATTACATCTTTTCCGGCAATTCCTAGATCAGCTACCCCATGCTCTACATAGGTCGGTACATCCATCGGCTTCGCAAGGATAAAGCGAAAATTCTCTTCTTCCACATCAATAATTAATTTCCGTGAATCATCAAATTCTGGCGGAAGCTTAAAGCCAGCTTCACGAAGCAAGGAGGCTGCTTCCTCAAAAATACGTCCTTTTGGCATGGCAATCGTTAACGGCTCTTTCATTGGGATGACTCCTTTCCTGCTTTTCCGACCAATAGGGCCACAGATTCATACAATTCCGAACAAGCATCCAAATTATTTACGCCATTGATATCCTGTAAGACAACCTTGATTCCTTCTTTGCGTTTTTCCGCTGCCAAGAGGAAGGCTTCTTTTCGGCGTTCTGCACTGAATATGATACATTGAACAGGCTCTCTGCTTTCTATTTTTCCTAGCGCTTCAAGTAAACGATCAAGGCGAATCGCAAATCCAGTCGCCCCAGCTTCTTTCCCAAATTTCTGTAGAAGCAGGTCATATCTTCCACCGCTTGCAATCGGAAATCCAACGTGGTCCGCATAGACTTCAAATACAATTCCTGTGTAGTAGGTCATATGACTCACAAGCGTAAGATCAAACTTCACTCTTTTTCCGGACTCACCATAGTCAGAAAGAGTTTCCCACAGTTGTTTCAACTCAGCTAAGGCCTTTTTCCCTTTATCATTTTCAAGTAGACGTGATGCAGCTTCAATAACCTCTTCGCCGCCTCTTAATGAAAGAAAATCTAAAAGACGCTGTTTATCAATCGATGACAAGGTAAGTTGCTTTACATGTTCTCTATATCCGACATAATTTTTTTCATATAAAAAGGTTGTCAAAGCATTTACGCGTTCTTCTGTTCCTAATATATCAATAAAAAATTCCTTTACAAACCCGATATGACCAACAGATAACTGAAAACTTTCTAATCCCGTTTCATGTAACGAATGGATCAAGAGTGCAATTCCTTCACTATCTGCGCTGATGGTAGAATCGCCAATACATTCAACGCCAATTTGTTCAAACTCTGCTGGACGTCCGCCTTCCCTTTGTTGTGAGCGATACACATTGGCAGAGTAAGCCAATCGAATGGGCATATCCTCTTGTAACAACTTTGAAGCCGCAACCCGTGCAATGGGAGACGTCATATCCGGTCTTAACACGAGGGTATGACCTTGTTGGTCCAACAACTTGAACAATTGCTGATCTAAAATGGCTGAAGCCACTCCAACTGTTTCGTAATATTCAAGTGCAGGTGTCTCAATAAACTGATAGCCCCATTTTTTAATTTCATCCCCGATTAATGTACGGGTTTTATGTTTCGTTTCAAATAAATCCGGTAATGTATCTCTCATTCCTAATGGCTTTTCAAACATAAATAAGCGGCTCATTCTTAAGGCACCCCATTTTATTTTACTTTAGTTCGCTAATGTATTAGTAAGATGAAGTTATTGTATCGCTCCCCGTTATTCTTTGTCAAGTAGAAGCGTATAAAAAAAAGGTAACAGTCACCATTCAGGCTTCTGTCACCTTGATCGGTGTATCAGTGTTTATTAATTCTATTACTTAATGGCAAAACGTGTTAGTTGCGAATGGGAAACAAACTTCTACTTCCCAAGAATTTCTTGAACATCTTCTCTAATCACTCTCATTGGATTTCCACCAACAAAGGCACCCGCCGGTACATCTTTATGGACTAGAGTACCCGCAGAAACAACGGCTCCATCCCCAATCGTTACACCAGGAAGAATGGTCGTATTCGCCCCAATCATTACTTCACTGCCAATCTTTACGTCACCAAGACGATATTCCTTAATTAAATATTCGTGGGCTAAGATCGTCGTGTTATAACCAATAACGGTATTTCGCCCGACACTAATTTTCTCTGGAAACATAATATCTAGCATGACCATAAGAGCAAAAGACGTTTGTTCCCCAATTTTCATCCGTAAAAAAGTCCGGAACAGCCAATTTTTCAGGCCAATGAAGGGACTGTAGCGAGCGAATTGAATGACGACAAAATTCCTAATAACCTTCCAAAAAGGCACTGTTTTATAAACATGCCAAAGTGAATTAGCTCCCTCAACGGGATAGCGATCCGTTTTTCTCACGCTTTATTTCACTCCTAAAATTTGAAGCAAATCATCCATAGTATCTAACATATAATCAGGTTCATAACGCATTAAAAAGTCCTTTCCCTTTAGGGACCAAGCTACACCTACTGTTTGGGTCCCTGCATTTTTCCCTGCTAGAATATCATGAGAATTATCCCCGATCATCATGGCCTCTTCTGGACGAGAACCAAAGAACTCAAGGGCTTTATAGACAGGTTCAGGATCTGGTTTTAATTTGGTTACATCATCGAACGTCACAACGGTCTCAAAAAACGGTTCAAGTTTGGTTAATTTAAGCCCCAACGCGACAATTTCAGCCCTTTTTGTCGTCACAACACCTAGTTTATAACCTTGTTCCTTCAACTCTTTAACCGCTTCATACACACCAGCAAATTCGGTGACAAACCGATCGTGGTTCTCTCTATTAAACGCAATATACATTTGCACCATTTCTTCTGTTCTTTCCGGGTCAACGGAAGAAAAGCTTTCTTCAAGGGCTGGTCCCATAAAGGGGATTAGATCTTCCTGTTTAAAACGACCAGGATAATAATGTCCAAGCGTATGCATGAACGATTGAATAATTAATTCATTTGTATTAACCAGTGTTCCATCTAAATCAAATAATAGTGTTGTAATCTTATTGTCCATAAGTTGTGACTTCCTTTCCCTTTGCTATATCCACCTTATTCCATATAAATGATATCGAGGCTGTTAAAATAATCGCAATTCCTAATCGAATGGCCAAAATGGGAAGCACTGAGATTCCGACTGTGAGAAAAATAAGTGTGTCCTCAAAGACTGCATGGCAAGTACAAAGAAAGATAAACGCTAAGGTTAAATCTTTCTTGCTGACTCCATCCTCTTTGACCGCTTGTATCATAACTCCCGAGCCATAGGCAAGCCCAAATACCATACCTGCCGCAAGTGTCGTGGCCGTATTTTCATTCAATCCAAGAAATCGTGTGATCGGTGACATCCATTTCGAAAATACATCAAGCCATTTCTTGTCTTTTAATATTTGAATTCCCACCATTATAGGGATCACAAACATCGCTAGACGGGCAATTCCCAGGGTCGCCTGTTGTAAAGCATCCAAGATGATTGGAAACCAACCTGTTATAATTTCATTTTGAACTGAGGCTGCCCCCACACTATACGGAGCCGGTTCTGATCCACCCTGCCATACCAAATTGATCACAATGGCTGAGCTAACCGCCAAGCCAAGTCGAACAACAAGCACAATCCAAAGTTTTACACCCGTTTTGATGGCTACACTGGACTCCATCAACAAGGCGTGTGAAAAAGAAAGCATTACCGCAATAATAAATACTTCCTTTACAGTTAAATCAAGCGTCAAAATGGAGCCAATGGCAGCATATAAATTGAGGAAATTCCCAAGCACGAGTGGAATCGCTGCATCCCCTGATAAACCAAATATGCTCATAAAAGGAGCCATTTTTTCAATAATCCAGGGCAGCACTGGCGTATGTTGAAGGAAAGCAATAATGAACGTGATCGGAAAAATAATTTTCCCCAATGTCCAGGTTACTTTCAGGCCAACGATAAGTCCTCTTTTAATAGTATCGATCATTTCAGGTCTCCCTTTGCAATAGTCATGATAGCTCGAAAATGAATCGTACTATCCTAATCAAATTCGCCCGTCGAATTTGCGTCCGGATTTTTCTCGAGCTCGCTCGACGACGGACAGGACGTCCTAGTCAGGCGAAAGCCACAGGATGTGGCGTTCTGAGCGTGGAAAATTACCCTTAAAAAATCGCAAGACTCGCCGGAGGCTTAACTTCATTCAGCCGGGGTTTGAACCCCCACTGAATCGAAGTACAATTTGCATTCATCCCTTAACTTTAGAAGTGGAGGACATCTGCTGAATGAAGTTAAATCATTTTCGTTTTGAGCCTTTTTTTGCAACTTCTTTATCTAAATATCGAATGTTTGAGTATCCCTTCGCCCGTCTATATAGTAGAACGACCACTGCAGCAATAATAAGAAAAGCCGAAATCGTTTGTGCCATACGGAGACTCTCAGTCAACATTAAGCTATCGGTCCTCATTCCCTCAATGAAGAAGCGTCCAACGGAATACCAAATTACATAAGAAAGGAACATTTCCCCACGTCGCAAGTTGACTCTTCGTAAGAGTATTAACAAAACAAAGCCAATGAAATTCCAAATCGACTCATATAAAAAAGTAGGGTGATAATAGGCTCCATTTATATACATTTGATTAATGATAAATTCAGGCAACTGCAAGTTTTCAAGGAAAGCACGTGTAACCTCACCACCGTGTGCTTCTTGATTGATAAAATTCCCCCATCTTCCAATCGCTTGCCCTAAAATAATACTTGGGGCCGCAATATCTACTAACTGCCAAAAGGAAACTTGCTTTTTCTTCGTAAATACAATCGCAGTGATAACTCCTCCAATTAATGCCCCGTGAATCGCAAGCCCACCATTCCAGATGGCAATGATTTCGCCTGGATTTTGTGAATAATAGTTCCATTCAAATATGACATAGTAAAGCCTTGCGGACAAAATGGCAATCGGAATGGCCCATAACATTAAATCCATAAAGACGTCCTTATCAAGCCCTCGCTTCTCTGTTTCTCTTACGGCAATATATAATGCAAGGATAATAGCTAAACCTATGATGACTCCATACCAATGAACCTGAAGAGGTCCAAGTGCGATCGCTATAGGATCAATCGGCTGTATCGTTTCTTCCATTCTCTCTACTCCTCTAAATTCTTCTTAAGAATTTCTTTTTCATTTTACAGTCACTTAATCTAAACTCTAACTGATTTCAAGAAAACTCTACTCCTTTGGGGGTCAGCGGTCAATGAAACTATTGATCTTCTTCATTGCCTTCATCAATGACTTCCGATAATCGATTGGTGAACGTTTCTGCCGCATTCACACCCATCCGTTTTAAACGAAAATTCATGGCTGCTACCTCTAAAATAACCGCTAAGTTACGGCCAGGACGAACGGGTATCGTAATTTTCGTCACTTGTGTATCAATTATTTTCATCTTTTCTTCATCTAGTCCGAGGCGATCGTATTGCTTCGTTTGATCCCAATTTTCCAGATGAATCACGAGAGTAATTTTTTTATGACTAACAACGGCACCCGCACCAAATAATGTCATCACATCGATAATCCCTAACCCGCGTATTTCCAGTAAATGTTCGATCAACCCAGGAGAAGTACCTACTAAAGTATCCTCATCTTCTTGGCGAATTTCTACACAATCATCTGCCACAAGCCGATGTCCACGTTTCACAAGTTCTAGGGCGGTTTCACTTTTACCCACACCGCTTTGACCTGTTATTAATACCCCAACTCCATAGACATCAACAAGAACTCCATGGATGGCTGTCGTGGGTGCCAGCTTACTTTCAAGAAAGTTCGTTAATTGGCCAGAAAACCGAGTAGTCTTTTGTTTCGTACGCATAAGTGGTACAGATTCCCTCTCAGATGCTTCGATCAGTTCGAACGGAATGGGCAAATCTCTTGTAATAATAATCCCTGGGGTAACGTCTGTACAAAGCCTTTCCAAGCGAATGGCACGATCATGGGCTGATAGTTTTTCAGCAAAAGTGAGTTCCGTCATACCAATCATTTGAATTCGATCTGCTGGATAATAATCAAAGAAACCAGCCAATTCAATCCCAGGCCTTGATATATCACTTATTGTAATCGGACGATTAATCCCCTCTTCCCCGCTTATCAACTCGAGTCCAAACTTTTCAATTATATCTTTAGTGCGTACTTTAACCAAGTATACTCCTCCTTTTAAATTCTATATGTTCATAGGTCAGAATTGAATAGACCAAAGAAAATGACATTTTCAGTTCTTAGACGATTTTATCATTTTTTTAAGAAGAACCAAATTAGAATCTGTTCTCAGGAGTACGATATATTCCCTCGAAAAAAAGGTAAACATAAATAAAGCTAACAATAGAGCGGTTTAACGGCTCCTTGTTAGCTTTTTAAAAAATAACAATTATTTTTGTTTTTTCTTGCTCTTTGGCATGAATTGGTTTTGAATAATCGCATTGAAAATAGACATAATCACCGATATGAGTAAGGCTATTCCAAAGCTATCAATTTCAAAGGAACTCCCCATAATCTGGTCTGTTAATAACAAGGTAACGGCATTGACCACGAATAGAAATAGACCTAAAGTGAAAACCGTAACAGGAAGCGTTAAAATAATGAGGATGGGCTTTACAAGTATATTTAAAATCGATAATACGAAACTCGCTCCAAGTGCGGCCATAAAACTCTCAATATATAAAGATTCTTTTAAAAAACCAGCAAGGGCCATAAAAAGAATCGCATTAATCATAATGCCAAGCACCCATCTCATTGACTACACCTCCTTACATGTAAAAGTACAACGTCTTGCTCCGCCTCAGATGCAGCAGGTCGCTAAATTTTGCAGCATCACGAAAATAATCTCGGGAGGAGTTGACTCTACAACGCTTTACGAATTCCAATGGAACCCGTTTTTGTATCAGCCAGCAAATGAATAACAGATTGAGAATCTTTTATTGATTTGAAGCTAAACGTCTTCTGCATGAATTCGTTTTTTTCCTCAACAATTTGGATTCCTTCTAAATCAACCGTAAAATTCCCTAAATTTGACTTTAATTTTCCATTCACCGTCACGAATTCCGGTAAATCAATATCAATGCCACCGGTTGTTGCTTTTGCTTCAAGCACTTCACAACGTGCCCCATCCAATTTACAATGAATATGACCGTTAAACGATTGTAACTCCGCTTTACGGAAATCACCATCTACAAAGATGGCGCCATTTAAGGTTTCAGCGTCTAGGTTACCGATCTTACATTGTTTTAATTGAATCGCGCCATTCGCTGTCTCAACCTCAACCATTTCACAATCCATATTATCTAAAGCTATTTTCCCATTCGCTGTTTTCATTTTAAATTGTTTAACTGTTAGATTGGCTCCTCCGATTCCTCCATTAAACAAGCGAATGTTCACTTTGTCATATTCTTTATCTGGAACATAGATCACCGTTTCTAATTTAATCCACTTTTGCCTAGTTGAAAAACGAAGAATATCCCCTTCAACTTCGAAAGAAACCTCTTTTAGAAAATTCTTTTTGGCTTCTTCCATTGTGTCAAATCGATAAACCTGTGCCGAACACTCCACACGAATATCATTTTGATCCCATGGTATGACAGTGACATTCCCATTCGCTATATCAATATCGATTTGTTTAACGTTCGCATCGCTTTGCTGAAAAATATGCGAGAGGTCCAGATGCTTACCAAAATTCAAATCTAAGTCTAGTTCTTTCAATTTTTTAACTGCCGCATCTACAAAATCAAAAATTCGATCTTTTGTTGACTGAAACTGATCCTGTGTACTCTTTTCCTTTTTGCTTTCTTCAAACTGAACAACAGTTGATAGATCCTTTACAAGCTGCTCATGCTTTTCTTCCATTACTTTGCTTGATTTCTCCAGTTCTTCAAGCAATATGAGGGCTTCATCAACGGTTAACTTACCTTCTTGAACCATGTCTAAAATCCGTTTACGTTCTTCCTTCATCGTAACTCCTCCTTGTTAAAAGAACTACCTAATAGTATTACGATCTTATCGCCTACAAGTTTCATTTAATTCAGAAGATGGAAATGCGATTAAAGGGTTACTTGGAATTCTAAAAAGGCTAATTCGTGACACTTATTTGATTCAAGGCTCGTTCACGATCCCGCTCTAAAATGGGTTTTAAATACTTCCCTGTATACGATCCAGGTATTTCGGCTACTTCTTCAGGAGTTCCAGTGGCAATAATCATTCCACCTCTTTCCCCTCCTTCTGGACCTAAGTCAATAAGATAATCGGCCGTTTTGATCACATCTAAATTATGCTCGATGACTAGTACCGTATCACCATTTTCAACTAATCTTTTTAAAACAACCAATAATCTAGAAATATCATCAACATGTAATCCAGTAGTTGGTTCATCTAAAATATAGAATGTACGTCCATTGGATCGACGATGTAGTTCCGCAGCTAATTTGACCCGTTGCGCTTCACCGCCAGATAAAGTGGTGGCCGGTTGTCCAAGGGTGACATAGCCAAGACCCACATCAAATAGAGTCTGTAATTTACGGTTTATTTTTGGGTGATGTTCAAAGAATGGCACAGCATCCTCAACGGTCATTTCTAAAATCTCGGAAATACTTTTTCCTTTATATTTCACTTCAAGGGTTTCACGATTATATCGCTTTCCATGGCAAACTTCACAAGGAACATACACATCCGGTAAAAAGTGCATTTCAATTTTGATGATTCCGTCCCCTCTGCAGGCTTCACAACGTCCGCCTTTCACATTAAAACTAAAACGACCTTTTTGGTAGCCACGTACTTTAGACTCATTTGTTTTCGCAAACACATCTCGAATGTCATCAAATACACCCGTATAGGTAGCTGGATTAGACCTTGGTGTTCTTCCGATTGGCGTTTGGTCAATGTCGATAACCTTTTCTAAATGTTCTAAACCTGTAACGGAACGATGGGCACCAGGAAGGGTTCTTGCCCGATTGAGTTTATGTGCTAAAACCTTTTGTAAAATCCCATTGACTAACGTACTTTTACCAGAACCTGATACACCGGTCACAGCAATAAAACTTCCTAAAGGAAACTTCACATTGATATTTTTTAAATTATTTTCCTTTGCTCCCTTGACCTCCACAAAACGACCATCTGGTTTTCTTCTTTCAAGTGGCAGTGGGATAAACTTTTTCCCTGATAAATATTGACCTGTTAAGGAATTCGGATCGGCCATTACTTCTTCTGGTGTACCAGCAGACATAATTTGACCACCGTGAACACCTGCCCCTGGTCCTACATCAATGAGATAATCAGCTGACATCATCGTGTCTTCATCATGTTCAACGACAATAAGCGTATTTCCAATATCACGCATATTTTGTAAGGATCCAATAAGGAGTTCATTGTCGCGCTGATGCAGTCCGATTGATGGCTCATCTAAAATATAAAGCACACCTGTTAAACGAGATCCGATTTGAGTTGCCAAGCGAATCCGTTGTGCTTCACCGCCAGACAATGTCCCTGCTGAACGATTTAAAGTGATATAATCAAGCCCAACGTTCACAAGAAATTTAAGTCGTTCGTCAATCTCACGAAGAATCAATTGGGCGATTTGTGTTTCTTTTTCTGATAATGTGAGGTTCTTAAAAAATTCCAATCCTTTTTCAATCGAAAACTCCGTCACTTCACCAATATGCTTTCCAACAATCTTAACAGCCAATGCTTCCTTGCTTAATCGGTACCCTTTACAGGTTTTACAAGGTTGTTCAGCCATATACTTTTCCATTACCTCACGAATAAAATCTGAAGTGGAATCGCGATATCGACGTTCAATATTGCGAAGTACCCCCTCAAACTCAACTGAATTTTCACGAACTTGCCCATAGTCATTTTCATAACGAAATAGAATTTTTTCTTTATCCGAACCATATAATATTTTATTCATATGGTGTTCAGGGATATCTTTAACAGGGATATCCATGTCAATTCCATAATGAGTACATATACACTCTAATAATTGCGGATAGTATTTAGACATCTTCCCTTCCCATGGAACAATCGCATTTTGGCTCAGTGTTAAATTCTTATCCGGAATAACCAAATTTATGTCAACAATTTTCTTTGCTCCCAGTCCATCACAATCCGGGCATGCCCCAAATGGATTGTTAAAGGAAAACATCCGCGGTTCAAGAGAGTCAATGGAAAAACCACAAATTGGACAAGAATGATGTTCACTAAAAAGAAGTTCTTCTTGATCGATCACATCAATCAACACCCGTCCTCCTCCAAGTTTTAAGGCCACTTCAAAGGAATCTGCCAACCTTGCCGTAACTTCCTCTTTTACAACGATTCGGTCAACGACTACTTCAATGGAATGCTTTTTGTTTTTATTAAGTTCAATGTCTTCACCTAAATCATACATATCCCCATCAACGCGGACACGTACATATCCTTGTTTTTTAATATCTTCAAGAACTTTGACATGAGCCCCTTTTTTTCCTGAAATAATAGGGGCAAGCACCTGAATTTTTGTTCGTTCAGGATAAGTCATGATCCGATCAACCATTTGCTCAATCGTTTGCGACGAAATTTCAATTCCATGAGTTGGACAGATGGGATGGCCGACTCTTGAAAAAAGCAAACGGAAATAATCATAAATTTCCGTTACGGTTCCGACTGTTGATCGAGGGTTATTACTAGTTGTTTTTTGATCGATTGCAATCGCCGGTGAGAGACCTTCAATCAAATCTACATCTGGTTTTTCCATTTGTCCGAGAAATTGACGTGCATAGGCAGAAAGGGATTCTACATATCTCCGTTGCCCTTCTGCATAAATCGTATCAAAGGCAAGCGAAGACTTTCCTGAACCGGAAAGTCCTGTAATCACAACAAGTTTATCTCTCGGAATTGTGACATCTATATTTTTTAAGTTATGAGCTCGTGCACCCTTAACAATCAGTTTATCTATTGCCATTCATTTGTCATCCTTCCGCTTTTAATTCTAATACAAGGTCACGAAGCTCTGCTGCACGTTCGAAATTCAGTGCTTTGGCTGCTTCTTTCATCTCTTTTTCCATCTCTTTTATGACTTTTTCCCTTTCTTTCTTCGACAGCTTCTCATATTGAGAGGCTGGGTTGTATACTTCTTGATCCTCTGCAGCGTGTGTAGCTCGAATCACATCACGGATTTCTTTTTGAATTGTCTTAGGTGTAATTCCATGTTTCTTGTTATATTCCTCCTGAATCGTACGACGACGCTTTGTTTCATTGATCGCAATTTCCATAGAGTTCGTTATCTTATCTGCATACATAATCACTTGACCATTTGCGTTACGCGCTGCACGACCACTTGTTTGTATAAGGGAACGTTCAGAACGAAGGAAGCCTTCTTTATCTGCATCAAGAATCGCGACAAGAGAGACTTCGGGAAGATCCAATCCCTCTCTTAATAAATTGATTCCAATTAAAACGTCATATATCCCTAAACGGAGGTCACGAATAATTTCGATTCTTTCCAGTGTTTTTACTTCAGAATGTAAGTATTGAACCTTAATTCCGAGTTCCTTTAGATAGTCGGTCAAATCCTCCGACATCTTTTTCGTTAAGGTCGTAACCAGAACACGTTCATTCTTTTCAATACGATCATTAATTTCAGCGATTAAATCATCAATTTGTCCTTCGATTGGACGTATCGAAATAATAGGATCTAGTAAGCCAGTTGGTCGGATAATTTGTTCAATCATTTCCGGCGTATGTTCCTTCTCATAGACACCCGGTGTGGCAGAAACGAAGACTGCTTGATGAATGTGCTTTTCAAATTCCTGAAAAGTTAATGGCCGATTATCCATAGCTGATGGCAAACGAAAACCATGATCTACAAGAACTTGTTTTCTTGCTTGGTCTCCATTAAACATGCCACGAACTTGTGGCAAGGATACATGTGATTCATCCATGACAAGCAGAAAATCTTCAGGAAAGTAATCAATGAGTGTATAGGGTGTCGAACCTGCGGGGCGTAATGTTAGATGCCTAGAGTAGTTCTCAATTCCGGAACAAAAGCCCATTTCTCTCATCATTTCTAAATCATAACGTGTTCGTTGTTCCAGTCTCTGTGCCTCAAGTAATTTATCATTACCGCGTAATTCGATTAGTCTTTCTTCCAGTTCCTTTTCAATATTTTGAATCGCTACTTTTAATTTTTCTTCACGAGTGACGAAATGGGAAGCCGGGAAAATGGCTACATGCTCCCTTTCAGCCATTATTTCTCCTGTCAAAGCATTGACTTCACGAATTCGGTCAATTTCATCACCGAATAATTCAATCCTTACACAATGTTCATCTCTTGATGCAGGAAAGATTTCGACCACATCCCCGCGAACCCGAAAGGTACCCCGTTGAAAATTAAGATCATTCCGCTCATATTGAATGTCGACAAGGCGACGCAAAAGTTGATTCCGGTCAATTTCCATTCCCGTCCGTAAGGAGAGAACCATTTCCCGATATTCTTCCGGCGAACCTAAACCATAAATACAAGACACACTTGCAATGATGATGACATCCTGGCGTTCAAATAAAGAGGAAGTTGCCGAGTGACGTAATTTATCAATCTCATCATTGATACTAGCATCCTTTTCAATAAAAGTATCCGTTGATGGCACATAGGCCTCAGGCTGGAAGTAATCATAGTAACTAACAAAATACTCAACAGCATTGTTTGGGAAAAACTCTTTAAATTCACTATATAATTGTCCTGCGAGGGTTTTATTATGAGCCATTACAAGCGTCGGTTTGTTGACTTCTTTAATAACATTTGAAATGGTAAATGTTTTTCCTGTTCCCGTTGCCCCAAGCAGTGTTTGAAAGTGTTTCCCACTGTTAATCCCCTCTACTAATTGCCGAATCGCCTCTGGCTGATCTCCTTCGGGTGAATACTTCGATACTAATTCAAAATGATCCATTAAAAAACCTCGCCTCCTTTACCTTCAATCAAATGCGCCTTGCGTATTTGCGCCCAGATTTCACCTTTTCTTGCTCATAAATTTCCCTTTGAAAATCTAAAGAATCCGCCATCTCAGAACGAATATACTATCATCATCCAATTTTCTATATACCCCATTTTACCACAAACGAATACAAACTAACCACAAAAGCAGAACAAACATTCCATTTTTGGTGTCAGGCACTTAAAATGGACATTGGTACGTCTTGGGTGGGCAACTATAGAAAAATAACAAAAAACCTGTCATCTTTTATAGAGACAGGCTATTGTAATCATTTTTTCTTCATTCTATGTTTCATCCGATCAGCAGCCCAAAAGCCAGCAGTTAATGAGAAAGCATCTACAACAATTAACCCAAATGAGTTTGTATAGCCTTTATAAACGGAAGTAGCAATTAATGCCACCATCAAAATAAGTCCAAGTACACGATTATAAGTAACCCTAGTAAACAATAAGACTAACAAACCTGGCAAAAATAAGGCTGATAAATATTTTATAACCATTGTAAACACCTTCTTAAAGGTTTTATTCTTAATAATAAGCTTTTAAAGAAACCATTCTACTCAATTTTTTTCAACTTCTATAAATAGAATATGCTGTAAGTCAATTTCATTAATCCTAAATATATAGCCCTCTGCTTCAATAACGTCGCCAAATTCCACTTCATATTTCTGATTTAAAAACCAACCTCCAAGGGTGTCGGCGATCTCTTCGTCAAAATGGATCCCCAGTAAATCATTCACTTCCGGAATCAAAAGCTTCGCATTCAAAATATAATGGCCTTCGTCTATTTTTCTTATTTCCGGTACTTCATCAAAATCAAATTCATCTCGGATCTCACCAACAATTTCTTCAATCATATCTTCCATTGTGACAAGTCCTGCTGTTCCACCGTATTCATCAATTAGGATGGCCATATATCCTCGTTCTCTTTGCAGCATAAGCAATAGGTCATGAATGGGTATCGTCTCAATCACACTGACCATTGGTTTAATAAAGTCAACAAATGGGGCGTCGGGATCATCCATCCATGCCGTCAGCGGATCTTTCATATGGACAAACCCAATAATATTGTCCTTATCTCCATCATCAATCGGATATCGTGTGAATTTTTCTTTTTCTATAATTGCGAGTACCTCTTGTTTACTTGCATCCATGGGAATAGTAACCATTTCTGTTCTAGGTACCATGATCTCCCTTGCCATTCGTTCATCAAAATCAAAAATATTCGTTACATACTTATACTCTGACTGATTGATTTCTCCGCTTTCATAACTCTCAGAAAGGATAATCCGTAACTCCTCCTCCGAGCGAGAAAGTTCATTTTCTTTTTCTATTTTAAGACCGAATAGCTTTGTAATAAAACGAGAGGAATGATTCATCGACCAAACAATTGGGTATGTGAGATGGTTAAACCAAATTAAAGGCTTTGCAATTAAAAAAGTAACCTCTTCACTTTTTTGAATCGCAACCGTTTTTGGTGCTAGTTCCCCCACAACCACGTTTACGAAAGTAATGATCGAGAAGGAAATAATAAATGAAATAGGGACTAAAATGGATGTTGGGATATGTAAATTTTCAAAAAGAGGAGTAATCAGATGTGACAAGGTTGGTTCTCCAAGCCAACCAATTCCCAATGCCGTAATGGTAATACCCAATTGACAAGTAGACAAATATTCATCTAAATTGGAGATAATCTTTTTTGCAGAAAGGGCCTTTTGATTGCCTTCTTCAATGAGTTGATTCATTCTCGATGCCCTTACGCGAATGATTGAAAACTCTGCTGCAACAAAAAAAGCCGTTAAGGCAATCAGAACCGCAAGAATAAATAAGTTTAAACCGTCCAATAACTTCCTTCACATAGTATGTGAAGGTTCACCTCCCTTAATTAATAACCGAACAAAAATAAATCGACGAAACTTAGAAGCGGATTCCCTATGTCGCGAAAGTCTCTTCTTCAATTCTTCTTTTATATTTTAAGTAAGATTCATTTATATTACTCCTTTATTTTACTATATCACTTACTATTTCTGATGAAAAGCGACACCCCCTTAAGAGAATGAAAATAGGTTTACCACAATATCGACTCACAAATCACAAATAAAAAAGCCATCCGGAAAAACCGAATCGCTCTACACTGTATAGGGAATGGCGCCTAATAAGCGTTGAATGAAATGAAAAACACTTCCCAGATTCGATCATTTAGCTACATCGTATCCTTGATCTTCAATGGTACTCTTTACGGTTTCAATTGAAACTTGTTCAGAATTAAATTCAACTTCCACTTTTCCTTCCTTTAAATGTACTTCAACACGATCGACTCCATTTAAAGCACCTACATTGGTTTCAACCGCTTTGACACAATGTTCACATGACATTCCTTTTACATCTAAGCTAACATGTTCCATTTGTCATTCCTCACATTCCTTTATCACACTATTTTTCATGGTTCGTTGAATCGTAATGAAAAATTCATCTCATACAACTAAGTCGCCTTCTTGAATACGTTCCAAAACACAGTTCTTCCAAAATGCAATTTTCTTTTTCATATATTACCTTTTTTTAAAAGAAATATTCAAATTAAAGAAGGAAAGTGACTAATTTACAAATTTTGTGGGAATTAATGATAGCACTTCTCTTACTTCCTCTCATTTCCCTTTTAGCAAAAAAAATCATAGGCTGTTTTGAAAGCCCATGATTTTTATTTTAAAAAAGATTCGTTATAATAGATCCAGGAGGTGAATACCCTTGGAAAAAGACGAACAACCCACTTCTATTGAGGATCTTGATGAAGAAACACTTTTTATGGTTTCACAGACGTTTAAAGCTCTATCTGAACCGACCCGCATTCGCATCCTTCATTTATTATTTTCCGGAGAACATTCTGTCAATGACATTGCCGAAAAATTATCATTGCTTCAATCTACCGTGTCACACCAACTTCGGTTTTTAAAAAATTTACGATTAGTTAAATTCAGAAGAGAAGGAACGACTTTATATTATACACATGATGATGAACATGTAATGGATCTTTTAAAACAAACGATTGAGCATGCCTCACACCATTAATTACAACTATGATGGTTTGGACACCCTTCTGCATTACTTTCTACTTGGATGGTGCTATGTTCGATTCCAAAATGATCATGAAGAACCACTTGTGCTTCACGTAAAACGGTATCGTGTGCGGTTTTCTCTAAAATCGAAATATGACAACTTAGCATCGGCATCCCTGACGTAATGGACCAAATATGCAAATCATGTACTTCTTTTACATTGGCAATGTTCATTAAAGAGTCCTTAACCTCTTCTAAATGAATTTGCGCCGGTGCTCCTTCCATTAAAATATGGAAAGAATCCTTTAAGACCCTCCAACCGCTTATGATAATAAGAATGGCAACAATCACACTTGCAATCGGGTCAGCTATTCCCCACCCGAAGAATATCATCAATAGAGCTGCCACAATCGCGCCTACAGAACCGAGCATGTCACCCAATACATGAAGAAACGCACTTCGTACATTTAAGTTTCCATCCTTTTCTCCGCCCATTAATATCCATGCCGCTACAATATTCACGAGTAGACCAATGATGGAAATCGTAAGCATGCCCGTGCTTTGCACTTCAGGCGGATTCGCGAATCGTTGGAATGCTTCGTAAAAAATGTATAGTGAAATAAGAATTAACGTAAGGCCGTTCAAAGCCGCTGCAATAATTTCAAATCGCTTATATCCAAATGTTTTGGCTTGTGATGCTTTCCTTTCACCCAATTTGAGGGCAAAGAAACTTAACCCAAGTGCTGCCGCATCGCTAAGCATATGACCAGCATCAGCGAGTAACGCGAGACTATTCGTCAGCAATCCTCCAATGACCTCAACAATCATAAATGCTGTGATAAGTAAAAAAGAAAGGAATAATGCCTTTTTATTTGCAGAATGTCCATGTGCGTGATCATGTCCATGATGATGTCCGTGATGGTGATGGTGTCCCATAAGAATCGCCAACTTTCCTTATATGAATAAACGTTCATATATATATTATGTTATGAAATCCTATAAAGTTCAACTATTATTTAAAAAAAGTAAGTCCATTTTTGATTTGTTTAATGGGGTGAGGGTGCGAAAAATTGACCACTTTTCGTTACCGTTTTTACTCCTTCGCTTTGTTTTCAGACACAAATCCCCTCTCAAAATGAACACTATTGAATCTCACCTTAAGATAAGTCCTCAAAGTATATTATGAGCAAACGCAATGGATACTATATAGCAAGTAAACGTAGTGTACGGTAGGGGGAATTCAGTTTATGGGGAACAGCTATTTTAAAAAAGCAGAAATAGGTGCTTGGCTGAGTATTGCCGCTTATATGGTATTATCTGCTATTAAGCTTATTATGAGTCAAATCGGGAATTCCGAAGCCTTACGAGCCGATGGATTGAATAATTTAACGGATATCATTGCTTCTGTTGCGGTATTAATTGGTTTAAAAATTTCCCAAAAACCGCCAGATGAGAATCATCGATATGGTCATTCGAGGGCAGAAACGATCGCTTCCTTGGTAGCCGCGTTCATTATGATCACAGTCGGGATTCAGGTCATTATCGATTCCGTACAATCTTTTTTTAATCCAAAAGAAACGACTCCAGATCTGATGAACGCTTTTGTTGCCTTGTTTTCCGCTCTTTTTATGTACGGGATCTATCGCTATAATCTCAACTTATCAAAAAAAATAAACAGCAAAGCCCTCCGTTCTGCTGCCCAAGATAATCGCTCAGATGCGTTAGTGAGTGTCGGAGCAGCCATCGGGATTGCCGGGTCTTATTTTGGGCTACCCTTGCTGGATCCATTGGCAGCCCTAATCGTCGGACTCATCATTTGTTATACGGCATGGGGAATTTTTAAAGAAGCAGCACTGGATTTGACCGATGCATTTGAAGTAGCCAAATTGCAGGAAATCGAGGATACCATCCGAAGCACACCTGGCGTTAAATTCGTGAAGGATATTAAAGCAAGATCACATGGGAATCAAGCCATTGTCGATGCGACCATTTTCGTTCAGTCTACCTTAACCATTATTGAAGGGCATCAAATAGCCGAAAATGTTGAAGAACGTTTGCAAGAAGAACATCTTATTAATGATGCACATATCCATATTGAGCCGCAAATGTAATAAGACTCCCATTCCCACGATTGTTTCGTTAAGAGCAAAAAAAGCTTGGCGAGAAAACAACTCTTTCTCGCCAAGCCCATTTCGGTTATACATTCCTTTATCTCTTAATAAAAAAAGAATTCCTTTGCTGCATGTATTGTATAATATCATCTGTTCTAAGAAGATTGACGTCCCCTTCAATTACATTTTCCTTTTTTACCCATTCACTTTTATTCTAAGTCAATAAACTTGGACATACATTATGTGTACATGTACAAAGTCAAATTAAAGGTGATGGTTTACTTGCACAAGCTACCTGTTACATTTATTGGAAGTCTTTTGTTAGGCCTTGGAATTAACGGTTTCCTTGTTCCTCATCACTTGATCGATGGTGGCATGATTGGAATTGCACTCATTATCCATTATTATTTTGAGTTTCCAGTCGGTCTTTGTATGGTTCTTCTAAGCATACCTCTGTGCATTTATACCTTCATTCGAGAGCCTTCCTACTTTTTCAACAGCCTCTTCGGTCTCATTATTTCTGCGTTCATCATTGATTGGTTAGGTCCCTTAAAGAATCAATTACAACTCCCTATTCTGGTAAGTGCCTTGTTTGGAGGAACCCTAACAGGATTAGGCACTGGCCTTATGCTTCGTTATAAAATAAGTACAGCGGGTACTGATTTGTTAGCACAATTAATATCCGAATCCTCACGATTGAATGTTGGTTTAGTTATTTTCATCATAGATGGTTTTATTGTAACAACAAGTTTTAGCTTACTGGGCTTCCAATCGTTTATCTTTTCCTGCGTCACCATTCTGATGGTTGGAGTCATGAGTTCCTTAATCGTTGAATCGCCCCATTATTAATTGGAAAAATATTGAAGTGTACATAAAAAAACAAAAATGAACCAAGATAATAGGGTGTGAAAAAAATGCTGAAAAAGGGGGAAATGAACATGACACCACAAGTTGATGCGAACAAATTAAAAAAAGCAGAGGCAGCCATAGCAATTGGTAAAAGTCTTATTACAACTGCTATTCAGCAATCCGCTTCAGATCAGTTGCAATGTGAAGAAGCTTTAAAACAAGCATCCGCTGAAATAGCCCAAGCCCAAACCTATATAAGTCAAGCACAATCGTCTATGCAATCACAATCTTCAACAACTCTAGAGTAAACCTCTCCTTGAAAAGGATACAAAAAGCGTTGATATCATCAACGCTTTTTGTCATTGTTAATAAGTCTGGCCTGACACACTAGGATAATATCCCTTCCAAAATAGAAGGAATATTATCAAAATGAATACATATTTTTGATTCCTTAACAAAATGAATATCGACCTTTTTTTCTTTTTATTGTTTTTCCATTAAATCTTCAATCGAATCAATATCGACATACTCAGGAACAACTAAACCATTCTTCGTTCCTTCAAGGTTTGGACCAAGGTCAACAAGATCGTTTTTGTAGGTATTATAATATTCGGCATGGGTACCAGGTAACCATGCAGCGACCATGGCATCCGCACTGCCGTTGGCAATACCGGCAAACATAGGACCCACTTCAACTTGACTTAATGTTACATCGTATCCATTTTGTTCTAGAACTTTACCAATCACATTTGTACTCGCTATTTCTGTGTCCCAGGCAACAAAGACAAGGTTAATCTTTTCACCATTTCCTTGTTCTGCACCCTCTGTCCACTTAGCTACTTTGTCTGGATTAGCATCGATCCATTTCCCGGCGGCTTCAGCTACATTCATGCCATCTGCCACATCGACCATGACTGCTTCCATATCACTCATTTCCCAGGCGAATTGATCAAGAATTTTATAGGCACCAGGGGCATCCTGTTCAAGACCTTTTCGCACGAGCGTATTAATATCTTCAGCCCCACCGAAGGATCCTTTTGGATCATCAAGATATTTCAAGTCGAATGACGAGAACATCCAATGCGGCGACCAGCCAGTGACAATAATGGGTTCTTTATTATTAATAGCTTTCTTTAATTCGGCCACCATGGCTGCTGATGAGCCTTCAATAAGCTTCCAATCATCCAACCCGTAATCTTCTATAGCAGTCTTAGTCAATTTCATTAATCCTGCTCCTGGTTCAATCCCCGTAATTTTATACTCCGTTTGTGTACCGATTGCAAGATCATTCTGATTCTCCACATCGTCTTTAGGTATGGACAATATGATTGCTGTAATTATGAAAAGGACAGCTACACATGAAAGGACTATTTTTCGACTGACTATTTTCTCATAAGCTGGTTTAATTAAGTTTTGCGTGATACGGTCAAGAATAATGGCGATGAAGACAATGGACATTCCAGCTTCAAATCCTTGTCCAACGTTAATTTGACTGACAGCCCGATAAACATCTGCTCCAAGTCCAGGTGCTCCTACTAAGGAAGCCGTAACGACCATTGATAGTGCAAGCATAATACTTTGGTTCACCCCTGCCAAAATGGTTGGAGTTGCCAAAGGAATTTGGACTTTAAACAATTTTTGGCTGCTGGTTGAACCAAAAGCATTCGATGCTTCAATTAATTCATTCGGTACTTCCCGAATTCCGAGATTGGTCATTCGAATAGTCGGAGCGATTGCGAATATAAAGGAAGCCACAATCCCTGGTACGACTCCAATACCAAAAAATAGTATGGATGGTATTAAGTAAACAAACGCAGGCATCGTTTGCATAAAGTCTAAAATCGGCATAACGATCTTTTGCACCGTTTTATTTTGCGCACACCATATTCCAACCGGAATCCCAATTAGTATGGTAAGAAATCCGGATAATAGAACAATGGCTAGGGTTTGAATACTTGATTCCCAATAACCAAGATTATCTATTAACAGTAAACTAAGGAATGTAAATATTCCGAGCGGCCACCTGCTTGTATAAGTAACTAAAAGAGCTAAAATAATAATTAATACGATAGGCGGTCCAACACTTAATACATCCACTAGGATATTTAAAAATCCCATCAATCACAGTTGTAATGAATGAAAATAATCCAGCAAGATAGACCGTGACCCATTCAACTAATGAATCTACCCATTCTCCTAAGGGGATTTTCGACATACTCATATGATCAATCACTCTCCATTTCGTTCAAGGAATCTCGATTACCCGCTAAAGCACCAATGACCGCTCCACGAATAACAATTCCTTTTATTCTGCGTTGTTCATCTATAACCGATATAGGTAGACTTGATGTTGCCATAACATCCATAAGATCACCTAATAATGTATCCCCTGTAACGGTTGGCATGTCTGTTGTCATCACGTCAGAAATAGACTGGTTCTGGTCAATCGCCTGTCGTGCTTGGTCAGCCGTCAATACTCCTAATAATGTTTGCTTACGATCCACGACAAAGATGCTAGAAAATCCTTGTTTTCTCATAATTTCCAGCGCTACCCTTGGACCGCGGTCAGCACCAATTTTTTCTGGCCGTTTCATAACATGTGAGGCCGTTAATACTTTCGATAAATCGACATCTTCAACGAACTTCTCAACAAATGCATTGGCAGGCTGCATCATAATTTGCTCTGGTGTCCCTAATTGGATGATACTTCCATCCTTCATTAAGGCAATACGATCCCCAATACGTAGTGCTTCATCTAAGTCATGGGTAATAAAAATAATCGTTTTCTTGTACTGTTCTTGAATTTCAAGTAATTCATCTTGCATATCCTTGCGAATCAGGGGATCCAGTGCACTGAATGCTTCATCCATCAAAAGGATGTCTGTTTCACTCGCAAGCGCACGAGCAAGTCCAACCCTTTGCTGCATACCCCCACTCAACTGAGAAGGCAATTGATGTTCATATCCTTCCAGCCCTACCACTTTCAAGGCATTCATGGCTTTTTCACGACGTTCGTCAGCAGGCATTTTTTGAATTTCAAGCCCGAATTCGGTATTTTCTAGAATCGTTTTATGAGGGAAGAGGGCAAAGCTTTGAAAGACCATACTAATTTTCTTTTGTCTCACTTCTCGTAAACGATTTGCACTCATTTTCACAATATCCTCATGATCAATCAAAATTTCTCCGACAGTTGGAGAGATCAAGCGGTTGAACATTCGAATTAAGGTGGACTTTCCACTCCCAGACAATCCCATAATAACGAAGATTTCTCCTGGGTAAATGCTAAAGTTGACCTTATTGACCCCGACCGTTTGTCCCGTTTCTTTTAAAATTTCTTTCTTTGATCGAGACTTGTCTAATAACTCAAGTGCTGCTTTTGGAGATTTACCAAAAATCTTTGTTACATTTCTAACTTCTACAAATGGTTCCATTAAAACACCTCGTTCATAATTCTCTTCAGAAAAAATGGATAGGAAATGCAATCCTTTTCTCTGAAGGGGCATGACCTAAATACAAGCTTTCTATTGAATAAGTGAAAGCTTGGAGATTGCTGAAAATAGTTGTGAAGAAGAGCACCGTTATTCAATGAATAATTGGCTTGTCCTTATTCTTCACAGTAAGACCAAAAAATAAAAAAAATTAATTGAAAAAATTTTACTTAAGGATGATTGATCAGATCACGCTGACCCATGTTAGATTATTAAATTAAGAGGATGCTAGAAAAGATAAAGGGGAAAATAGCATCGATATTTCCGGTGCTTTCAAGGACAAAACAAGAATGATTACTATTTTAGCCTAACGTATTTTGATCGTCATTTCAAATCGATCAACGATTACTAGATTCAAATTTTAAAGATTTTATGCAAAATTTATTTATTTTTCAACACCGAATAAAACACTGGTATGATAGGATTTTAAGCAAATGGATACTGTAAGAGGCTATGTAAATTTTATGCCTATAAAACTTTTTAAAAATAGTTCCTTTTTCCTATTGTAAATCACGCTATTTTTTTAATTTTATTGAAGAAAAGCAGGAGTTAATTAGAGCCCAATTTTAGTAGGGAATGAGATTTCAAAAAATGGCTATAATCTTAAGAAAAAACCCCTTCATTTTAATAAAATGAAGGGGCCCTTTTTGTCTCTTTGATCCTGTTTCTATGCTTCGTTATCCTTAACAACAGCTACTAGTACCAATTATAATTAAACCAGTATCGGTTTCAATGGGCGCAACTAAAGAAATCGCAAATTGTGGTCCGCAGGATCCAGCAACAGAAGAAAGACGAATACCTTCTGTCCTTATTTCCCTGTTTCAGCAAAGGTCTTGATTCTGTCGCCAATTTCATCACGAACACGTTGGAAGAATGTCCATTTCTCTTCATCTGTTCCTTGCGCTTTTGCTGGATCATCAAAGCCCCAGTGTTCACGTTTCACATGTGGTGGAGTCATTGGACATTTATCCGCAGCATCTCCACATAATGTGATAACTAAATCTGCATTGTTTAAGATTTCAGGATCAATGATATCCGAGGTATGGTTGGATATATCAATTCCCGCTTCACTCATGGCTTTAATCGCATTCGGATTCACTCCATGGGCTTCAATCCCTGCACTACGTACTTCCCATTCATCACTTAAATAGTTTTTCGCCCAACCTTCAGCCATTTGGCTTCGGCAAGAATTCCCTGTACATAAGAAGTAAATTGATTTTTTAGACACGCTGAACACTCCTTTTTTTATCATCTAGTATTTTATAAATCATTGCCGCACAAATTGCTCCTAAAATTGTAGCGACAATATACACCCACAGATGTTGAAGATTTCCTGATACGATGGCAGGACCAATTGATCTCGCTGGATTCATCGAAGCACCACTAATTGGACCACCAAACATCGCTTCTAATCCCACGGTTGCACCAATTGCGATTCCTGCAAAGGATTTTGCTGATTTGCCATGAATAGCAGATCCCAGAATAACAAACATCAAGAAAAATGTAAGGATAAATTCCAAAACAAATGATTGGTACCATGCACCACTTGGTAAAGTAGCCCCTAATGACGCCACATTGCCAAATAAAGATAATACGGTGGCACTAGCTGCAATACCTGCAATTATTTGTGTAACAATATAATACATTGCTTCCCTTTTCGTAATATCTTTATCAATTAAAAATCCAATGGTAACAGCTGGGTTAAAATGTGCGCCTGAGATGTGACCGAACGTGTAAATTAATGCCATTACAACCAGCCCAAATGTAATAGCTACTCCCACATGTGTTAAACTTTTCGTCATTTGGTCAATTACAACTGCACCTGTCCCTGCAAAAACAAGAAAATAGGTACCTAAAAATTCACTTATGATCTTTTCTTTCATGTTGTCTATCCCCTTGGTAAAAGTTCCTGTCACTTATTAACAGAAAGTTTGTATTTCTACAACATCTTGACTTAAAAGTTGTTGTAGGAGGTTTTGAATGAATGACTAAAGTCAATGCACGAACCTCCATTACTCACACGAGATACGTAATCCCTGCTCCTCTAATTCTTTTAGTTTAAAATCTTGATTAGGAAGATGTTCAAGCAAGTCGTTGATTAAAGGATAATAGTCACTCTCTTTATTTAATGAGTAAATAATCCATTGCCCTCTTCTAGCTTCTGTAACGATCCCCAAATCTTTCAACTTACGAACGTGCTGACTAATAGCAGGCTGACTCACTTTAAAGATGCCCACAAACTCACACACACAATAATCGTTCGTATCTAACATTTTAACCATCGTTAGCCTTGTTTTATCACCTAAAAGCTTTAAAACGCTCGCAACCTTTTCGATTTCAACCATTGAACCTTGCATAAAAACACCTCCTACACTTAAAGTGAATCAACTTATAATAATTTACTTATATAATAAATCACTTATATATCAAGTTCAAGTATTCCTTTATTAAGTTTTTGTAAATGTAAACGGGTTTGATCCTAATGACAGCCAACTAGAAGCAAAACTTCAACAATTGGAAACAAAGAATCGAATCACGATCACACCTGTCGGCAATGGCCAGTTTATTTTAATAGGATCTTTTCGTAAACTTTGTTGTTCTTAAAGCGTATTTGTACCCACTAGGTACCATTTTGGACAGGTATGATGAGTTTAGGGAAAATCGAGTCCGAATAAGAGGCTAATTTGGACTCGATTGGTGTAATTGATGCGTAACGAGTCCGAATGGTGAGCTGATTCCGACAGGATTGGTGTAATTAATGTGTAACGAGTCCGAATGATAAGCTGATTCCGACAGGATTGGTGTAATTAATGTGTAACGAGTCCGAATGGTGGGCTGATTCCGACAGGATTGGTGTAATTGATGCGTAACGAGTCCGAATGGTAAGCTGATTCGTACAGGATTGGTGTAATTAATGTGTAACGAGTCCGAATGATAAGCTGATTCCGACAGGATTGGTGTAATTAATGTGTAACGAGTCCGAATGATAAGCTGATTCCGACAGGATTAGTGTAATTGATGCGTAACGAGTCCGAACCAGAGGCTCATTACGGAAAACTTTAATCATAATGCTGATCGATAAACAACAATATGTTCGAAAACAGCCTTTCAATCAAACCACAAGCGCTTGCCTGTGATCCTGTTACAGGGTTCTGTCCTATTTAATCCGATCTGATCTTAAAGTGAGAGGGAGCGAAAATAGGTCACTTTTATCTATTTTATTAATTAGCCGAGAACACTCGTGATTTCAATCATGAGTGTTCTCGGCTTCGGTCAAAGCGTGTCCTTTGACACGTTAGTTGACCGAATAGTATTGTAAAAAAATTTACCTTATGTAAAATTTCCTAATTTGTTCAATCTTTATCCAAATGTTATTTTGATCATTCAGTATATCCTCTGGTACAATTAACCCATTAATACTATTTGGAGGTTATTTATGGTGAAAAAATTATTTCTATTTACATTTATCCTCTTCCTTGCATTTGCAAACAGTGCTTTGGCACACACTGGGTTAGAAAGCTCTACACCCCAAAATGGGGACATAGTAAATGAGGAATTGAAACAGATCACATTAACTTTTGAAGGGAAGGTGGAACAGGGCAGTACATTTGAACTTCAAAATTCAACTGGAGAGTCTATACCTGTAGAAAATATCTCTCTATCAGAAAATCAAATAGTGGGAAATTTTTCAAACCCTTTAGAGAATGGGGAATACCTAGTAAATTGGAAAATTATCGGAGCTGATGGTCATCCAATTGAAGGAGAATTTTCTTTTTCTGTAGATGTGCCTGTTACAGAAGCACCTGCCGAAGAACAAGTTGAAACACAAGAAGAAACACAACCCCAACCAAAGGTGGAAGAAAAAGAAGTAGACACAGTAAATGAAGCAAAAGATGAGCAAATTCAACAAAGCAAAATGCCATCTTATGTAATTCCAACCATTATTGGTATTTTAATGGTTATCGTTGTTGGAAGTTTCTTATTGATTTTGAAAAGGAAGAAATAGAAGTTGCTTATCATAGGAATCATTAGTCAGGCTTTGTTGTATCTTTGCTTTGCCTTATCTTTAGGAAGTTTTATCTTATATCTTGTCCCTAATACTCACCGACCAGATATTTACGTACCAAAGGGTGCTTTAATGATGGCTACTGGTGGAATAGCCATCTTCTCATTTTTTCCCGTTTTACAATTGATTTTATACCTATCTCCTGATATTGGATTAGTTCAAACAGTAAAATCCGTTCTTTTTACATTTGAAGTAGGGAAAGCATGGATTTTCACTTACATTCTATCGAATCTATTATTTATTTTTGTCGTTTGGTTTGATTATCGAAAAAGGGCTTTATATGCTTACATTGGAATTGCCTTCACATTCATTTTGATTCTTGCATTAGGTTGGTCTAGTCATGCCAGTTCCTATGATCAGGTATGGGGCTTTTTTAGCCATACCATTCATTTTACTGCAGTCAGTGTTTGGATCGGGATGTTAATCGTGGTTAGTTGGTTTTCAACAAATCATTCAAATTGGCTAAACTTCTTAAAATGGTTTACACCCGTTGCGATTGCTTGCTTTGTCATGACAATGATAACAGGACTAATTCTTATGACCTTTGTGGTTGATCTTGAAGATTACCCGAACTCGTGGATGCTTCCCTATGGACAAGCTTTATTGATTAAACATCTATTGATCATTCCTTTATTGGTATTTGCCATGATTAATAGTCTCCTTATTAAAAAGAAATTAATAAGGGATATACACTTTAATCCAAAACCTTGGGCAAGAACGGAAAGTATCATCACTCTGCTTATTTTTTCAGCCACAGCAGCATTGGGGCAACAATCGCCGCCACATGAAACACCCGTTACAAGTGCAGGAGTTTCTAAATTATTTATGATGTTTTATCAAGGGCAGTTTCAACCCGAAATGGCTATTCAATTGGTTGTAAACTCCAATAGTCTATTCCTAATGATACTAGCCGTTTTACTATTAGTCTTAATCATACTGACATTTAAAAAGAAGGTCTCGCCTGTCCTATCATTTTTCTTGAGTCTCCTATTTGTCATTTCAAGTTATTTATCTCTCATTCTTAGCATGCAATGAAAGGCAAGTAAGAAATTTGAGGCATTGGAAACTCCCCTTACTCCTACACCTAATACCAAAAGGGCATAACAATAACGGCAGCAAATGAGCTGTCGTTTTCTTTATTTTAATATACTTCTAAAAAAACATTCTCCTGTTGAAATACAAAAGACAAAACCCTCATTTTATTCAACGATTACCAATTAAAGTAAGACATCACTGTTATTTTATTCAAATATTTTTCCAAATGAACTTCAAATTAAAAGAAAAAAATAGTTGACAACAAGATTGGAATAGTACTAAATTATAGATAATTCTCATATTTTTGCAATGGGGCAACTTTTTTGAGGGGGGCTAACATGTCCGAAAAAAGCAAAGTATCTAGACGGGATGTATTAAAACTTGGTTCAGTTGGTGCGTTAGGTTTAGCGGGTAGTTATTTGTTTAATAAAGTCGCTTATACACCACCTGTTAAAGCAGAAACACACGGTCAAAACGACAACAGCAAAATGAATCATAGTATGATAAATGATGCATCCAAAACTACAGGCTATTTAATGGCTGAACGATTACTAACAGAATTTGATTACGGTACAGTAACAAAATCGCTAACTGGCCAAACGGTAAGAGAATATACAATCGTTGCTCTTGATCAAGAAATAGAAATTGCAAAAGGGATCAAATTCCCCGGCTGGACATTTAATGGAACCATTCCGGGTCCTACATTCCGTTGTACGGAAGGTGACTTACTTAAATTTCATTTTACGAATAACGGAAGCCATCCCCACTCTATACACTTTCATGGCATTCATCCTCCAGAAATGGATGGCATTGCTCCCATTTATCCGGGGCAGAAGTTCACTTATGAGTTTGAAGCAAAGCCATATGGAATACAAATATACCACTGTCATGTATTACCACTTGCGAATCATATTCATAAGGGTTTGTATGGGAATTTTATCATTGACCCCATAACACCAAGAGAAGAAGCTTACGAATTGAACATGGTTATGAATGGATTTGACCTCGATTTAGATGGAGCGAATGAGTTTTATACTGTTAACGGATATGCTTTTGCCTTTATGAATCATCCGATTAAAGTAAAAAAAGACCAGCTCGTTCGGATCTATCTTAGTAACCTAACAGAATTCGATTTAATAAACTCCTTTCATCTACATGCCAACTTTTTTACGTATTATCCGACTGGAAGAAATGATAATCCTTCTCAATTTACCGATACGATCATGCAGTGTCAGGGTGAGCGTGGCATTCTTGAAACAAGATTCCCATACAAGGGACAATACATGTTCCATGCTCATGTAAGTGAATTTGCTGAACTAGGTTGGATGGGATTCTTTGAAGTTGAATAATGGGGTGATAAGATTGAAAATTAAGTCAATTATTATGGTTATAATTCCTCTGGCTCTACTCCTTGGAGTTTTAGGTTGGATATTTACAAATGGTGCAGGTGTAGAACAGGAACCTGCTGCTCCTATTGAAGTCTTAAATATTGAGAAAATCATTGTAACTCCATCCGGGTTTGAATTAAAGGTTAGTAATACTGGCCCAGAAGCTTTAACCCTATCACAAGTGATTGTTAATGACTCAGTTTGGAATTTTAGTATCACGCCAAACGCGACTCTTAAACGTTTTGACGAAGCTAAAGTAGTAATAAACTATCCGTGGGTTAAGGGAGATCCTCATACCATTAAACTTATTACAGAAAACGCAATCATTACTGAAGGTAAAATCGCAGCAGCTACTCTAACACCAGAAATTAATTCAGAAAGTTTTCTGAATTATGCACTAATTGGTTTTTACGTTGGAGTGGTACCTGTAGGACTTGGATTAATGTGGTATCCGTTGATGAAAAGATTAAGTCGGAAATTAATTAATGCCATTCTTGCACTTACGGTAGGACTGTTGTTGTTTTTATTCATAGGAACACTCGCTGATGGTTTTGAGATCGGTGCAGAAGCTCCCTCAGTCTTGCAGGGAAACATGGTCGTAATCATTGCAGCGTCCCTGACCTTTTTATTGCTGATTGGTTTTGATCAATATCAACTTAGAAAAAAAGCAGCAAAAGGTTACACTCCATTCTCTCTGTCACTCTTAATGGCCATAGGAATTGGGATGCACAATTTGGGCGAAGGTCTTGCTATTGGATCCTCATTTGCACTTGGAGAAGCTGCGCTTGGAACGTTTTTGATTATCGGTTTTACCCTTCATAACATCACTGAAGGGATCGGTATCGCAGCACCGTTGCTTAAAACAAAACCTAGAATAAGAGACTTTTTTATCCTTGGTATAATAGCAGGCGGACCCGCTATATTAGGAACATGGTTTGGCGGATTTATCTTTTCACCAATTGTAGGAGCTTTATTCTTAGGTATTGGAGCCGGGGCTATATTGCAAGTGCTTTATGTCATTACAAAAATGCTTATTGAAGATCATCAATCACACAAGGAACCCTCTGTTTCTTGGTTAAATCTTTCTGGTTTCACTATTGGACTGTTAATTATGTACTTTACCGCCTTTTTTGTTAAATTTTAAGAAGTGCTGGAAGAGTCTAATCTACCTGAGTTAGTAAAAGCATCGAATAAATAATAGTTCAATTAATTAAAGATGCACTTGAGTGAATTAGCCATTTATTATTTCTGGATTATTAAAAGTTACACCAATACCCAATGATAATAAAGAAAACGACAGCGAAGTGCTGTCGTTTTCTTTATTATCGATTTCCTCATAAATTCCTAGCCCTATACCCATCCCATGAATCGAACAAATTGAGCGATTATAAAAGTAACGAGAAAAGCAATTCCTGTTGGAATCATAAAAGACCAAAATGTCCATTTTATACTTTTTGTTTCTTTGTAGATATTAACAAGTGTTGTTCCGCATGGATAATGCAACAATGAGAATAACATCATATTAAGTGCTGTTAACCAAGTCCAACCATTATTTAGAAAAATTTGTTTTAGATCCTCGATACCGTTTATATCAACTAATGCACCGGTAGATAAATACCCCATTAATAATATCGGTAAGACAATTTCATTTGCTGGAAGACCGATTATAAATGCCATTAAAATATAGCCATCTAATCCGATTGTCTGCCCTAACGGATCAAAGAAGTGTACAATGTGCAACAGGATACTAGTATCTCCCAACTGAATATTGGCTAAAACCCACGTTAGTATCGCTGCTGGTGCTGCCACTTTTATTGCACGATTGAGGACAGATACAGATTTAGTCAGAGAAGATCGTATAACTGTATCTACAAATTTAGGCTTTCTATACGGTGGAAGTTCTAAAGTATAATGAGTTGGAACACCCTTTAAAGCTGTTTTGGAAAGTACCCATGAAACAAGAAACGTAATCATGATCCCGAACAATACAATTCCGACAATTACGGATGTTGTAACCAAAGACTTCATTCCACCGCTAAACCCCGAAGCCATAAATAGAGAAGCCAAAACAATTAGGGTCCCCCATCGTCCATTACAAGGAACAAAATTATTTGTCAGTATCGCTAACATACGCTCACGAGGCGATTCAATAATTCGTGAAGACATGACTGCTGCTGCATTACATCCGAAACCCATTGCCATTGTTAATGATTGTTTTCCGTGCGCACCAACCGTCTTAAATAACCGATCCATATTAAAAGCGACACGAGGTAAATACCCATAATTTTCAAGGAGTGCAAAAGTAGGAAAAAAGATCGCCATAGGAGGGAGCATAACACTAATAACCCAGCCTGTTCCTCGATATAACCCTAAAACAAGAACACCATGAAGCCAATCAGGAGCATTTAAGGTTGTGAAAATTAAGGTTATATATCCCTCAATCCATCCAAAGAAGCTAGCTAACATGGAAGAAGGTATGTTTGCACCTGCAATCGTCAAATAAAATAATACCCCTAGCATGGTAAGCATGATTGGAAAACCCCAGATGGGTGATGTAAAGATGGCATCTAATTTTTCCGTCCTCTGATCATGCTTTGTTTTTGTAAATGTAACACCATCTTTAATAAATTCATTACTTCTTTTATAAAGTTGTTCAACGATTTTGTCACGAACAGTAGAAGAAGAAAGTTGTTCAGCCTGAAGAAACAGTTCTTGCAATCCATTTTGTTTATGCACTGATTGTAATTCCACCCTATCACACCTCCATTTTACTAATACGCGTTTCAATTTGTTGCAAAAGATCTCTATCCCCATCTAATAATCTCAATGACAACCATCTAGCTGGAAATTTATCACCTGAAATTTTTTGTACATTTGGCAATAATAATTTAATTTTTTGCTCCGTTTCTTCATCGTAGATCATTTGATATGGAGTACATTGGATGGTGCCTGATACTACACGGTCAATGGTATCAAACAGCATTGAAATTCCGGAACTATTTCTAGCTGATATTTTAATAACAGGAACACCTAAACGTCTCATCAAAATTTTGTCATTGATTTTAATTCCCAATTTTTCGGCTTCATCAATTAAGTTTATACAAATAATAATCCGATCTGTAACTTCCATAACTTGTAAAGCTAAATTCATATTTCTCTCAAGTGCGGTAGCATCCAAGATAACTAAAGTAATATCAGGCTTTTCAAATACAATGTAATCACGGGCAACTTTTTCATCCAGTGAATTTGAAAATAAAGAATAAGTTCCGGGCAAATCAATCATTTCATACTCGTTTTTTTTGAATGAAAATGTACCAGTCTTCAAATCTACAGTTTTCCCAGCCCAATTTCCAGTATGTTGTTTTAATCCGGTTAACAAGTTAAATAAGGTACTTTTCCCTGTGTTCGGATTACCAGCAAGGGCAATACGGATCGTTTGCGTCATAATTCAATCAACTCCCCTTGAATTCTTAGACTTTCTTCTTTTCTTAATGCAATAGTGGTTTGGCTTACTCGAAAAGCAATCGGGTCACCCAAAGGACTTTTTCTAAGTACTTCGACAATTGCTCCCGGTACAAAGCCTAAATCTAGAAGTCTTCTTCTCATGACACCATCAATATCTAAGTGTGTAATACGAATGGAATCCCCCTTGTTAGCCTCAAACAACTTTATTATATTAGATTGAGTCATCATTATTTCCCTCTCTCATCTTTTTTTCCCATGCGCAACTTTTGATATAATAATATTATTATATTTTCATCTTGTCAAACTTACTTACTTACTTACTTATTAAATATAAAACCGTCAAATTAATGTAACGGTTAAATGTTGATACTTGATACCAGTCACTAACGGGTTAGTGTACTAACTGTACAGTTAGTAGAACAACAAAAAAAGCTGTCGCAATGACAGCTTTCTTCTTCAACTCTTACTACCCTTTTTATTTGCCACTTTCTTTAAATCTTCTACAATTCAAATTCCAAATCTGCTCATTTAAATATTATTACTAAAGAACAAATCTAGAGGAGTATATAAAAATTCTAATTAATTTTGAAAAATCACTCGATCAAACTGCTTCATCTTCCCAGTTTTTCTCATCTTGGACAAAAAGGATGCCTAGTTCGTGATGGTCCTCTTCATAAAGTGCTCGTTGCAAGAGTCGAATCTGGTCATTATGATCAAGCACTTCCAGCTTACAATGGGCAGCATTTTTTTGCAGCGCCTCATAGAAGCTTTCTTCATTATTGGCCATTTCGCCATTCACTTTTGTAATGAACTCTCCAACCTTTAGCCCCATTTTTTCAGCCGCCGATTCAGGGATAACACCCAAGATCCGAACCCCATCATTTCGTTTCGAAAAATAAAACGGTCGGTTTTCTTCTACTAAACGTTGACGCATCGCCAGAGCCTCACGTCCAATGATGCCCACTGCCACAATCAGGATGGATGCAAGCGGAACCCAATATCCGACTACAGACAAACACGTTAGCACGACGCCAAAGTTAATAATCCTTTTACCGAACTGCTTGATTGCTTTATACGGCAGCGCACTTTGAACTTGTTGATGAAAACCAAGCGCAAACGGAACAAGCAAGATGGAGTAGGTTTGATCCCCAATCGAAAAGAAAGGCCACCAATCGAAGATAGAGGTTAACGCTTCTCCTG
Source organism: uncultured Bacillaceae bacterium (assembly GCA_963765265.1). Lineage (GTDB taxonomy): Bacteria > Bacillota > Bacilli > Bacillales > Cytobacillaceae > Bacillus_BD. The sequence continues at coordinate 87,290 of CAVXVN010000005.1, read as the reverse complement.
GAATGAGCAAAAACACTGGCAGCATCCAAACACGCTTCACTTCATGAACTCCTACTCCTAATCCTCGCTTACTTTTAATCATTTTTGGAGATGTCCCTTTACTTCCATTTCGAAAAATAAAGATCCCCTCAGCTACAATCAATAGTGCTAATAACACGGAAATGGATGGAAGAATCGCCAGCTCCCATTCCGGAGTGTAGCTTTTAATATAAGGAAAAGACTGCTTTTGACTCAATAAAAAAAGTGTAGCAAAAAAGGCGAATCCCACCGTGTAGATTGGTGATATCATACGGATTCTAGTCGTTAAACTCCACAGAACGGTCAAGATCCCGACAAAAATAATGGTCTCAATCGGAATCACGAGCCCTATACCGATCGTTAGGATGGAAAGAAGTAGACCTAACCCCAAACCTAATGGAAGCAGTTGACGCAATTCATAATACGCATTCTCCACTCGCACATGGAAACTTTTTCTTTCCCGCTTTACTCTTGATACACCTAAAAAGGCTGCAAGAAAAAAAAGATAATATGTGATCGGATTCAGAAATAATTTTCCCAATCCTCTTAAAAGCTCAAATCCCCAATCTTGTACCATCTTTACCACCAACCTTTATTCTTGAATTTCAGCCGAACTCTCGTAATCTAAAAAAATACCCAATAAAGATTATTCTATCAAATTAAGTGAGGTCAGTAAATGAACGGTTAATGGATGACTATATTTATTTGATGAAAACATATGGTAGGTTGTTCATTATTTAGAACTATACTGTATTAATTCAAATATAAAACGCACAAAACGTCTGTATAAGCTCGTTTTGTGCGTTTTATTTGTATGAATCTAACTGGAGATACCTCCTGTTATTTATTTTTACATCTCAATATCTTTTCAGCGAATACTCTACATTACTGTTACTTCGCAATAAATTTCAGAGCAGTCTGCAATTGGAGATCATTTTTTTCTTTTTTTAGTTCTTTTAAAATTTCTTGTTCAAGAGCAGATGCTGTTTGACCATCGATTCGTCCATCCACCTTCAATCCATTTTCCTGCTGAAAGGCTTTCACGGTTGTTTCCGTATCAGGACTAAAGTAGCCATCGGTTCTCCCTGGTTCATAGCCAAGTGAAGTAAGGATCTGTTGAGCATTTTTTACCTGCTCATTGTTCATATCCTTCTCCAAAGGTTCTTTCAGTTGCAAAGGATGGACATAAAATAGATCCGATTGCTTGACGGCTATATCGGGTTGGATCCCTTTTTTATGAATCCAATTGCCATCCGGTGTAAGCCATTTGAACAAAGTTAGTTTAATATTACTGCCATCCCCCATGGGTACGGCCTGCTGTACGGTTCCTTTTCCAAAGGTTTTCTCACCGATCAGAGTATACTTCTCGGCTTCTTGTAATGCTCCTGCCAAAATTTCAGAAGCAGATGCACTGCCTTTATCAATCAGAACGGCAACAGGATAGGGTTTATCTTTCTCTAACGTTGTAAATTTCTTTTCCCTTTCCCCGTTCCGTTTCTCAATTTGTACATATGGCTTATCCTTTGCAACAAACTCCTCCAGAATCTCTTGTACACTTTCCAAGAAGCCACCTGGATTCCCACGCACATCTAGCACGAGTCCTTCAATCTGTTTTTCTTCTAATTCTTTTAACTGCTTTTTAAATTCCTTGGCCGTTTCTTCCGAAAAAGAGGTAATTTCCATATAGCCGATCGACTTTCCATCTTGTTTTTTTACTTTTGAATAGACTGTAATTTGCGGAATCTCATCTCGCTTAACCGTGATCTTGATGGGATCTTTTAATCCTTGTCGCATAATTTCTAGCTCGACCGTAGTTCCCTTTTCCCCGCGGATCTTCAAGGTGGTTTCATACAAATCCAAACCATCTACACTTATCCCATCTACTGATAGAATTTGATCGTTCGGTTTAATGCCAGCTTTTTCAGCAGGTGATTCTTTAAATGGAGCAACAATAATCGTTTTTCCGTCCACCATGCTTACTTCGGCACCAATTCCTTCAAAAGACGAATCTAACATATCGTTGAACTGCTTAGCCGTTTCTTGATCCATATAAACAGAATAGGGGTCATCCAGTGTCGTAAGCATCCCTTGTATGGCACCTTCGACTAACTGCTCTTCTTGTACATCTTCCACATAACTACCCTTGATCAGTTGAAAGGCCTGCACCACTTTATCCATATTTGCTTCCTGAATGGTTGGATTCTTCTCGGACTGTAGATTTGAAACAGTTTCTGTTATCGTTTGTGATTGTAATTGCATGGGTACTTCTTCTTCTGCAGCCTTCCACGTCATGGCCGCGTATGTCCCGCCAGCACCTGTTAACAAGGCCCCTGTCATCAGGAGAGCCATCCACTTTTGATTCATTGCCATCGCCCTTTCTTTCCATCATCATAACCGATCGATCTATCAAGCCTTGAAACAATTTCTGACCTTTTAGTAAAAAGACCCCTGTTTATTTATGGGACTCGAAGTAAGACAAATCTCTCCATACGTTTAATATTATATGTAAAAAAGGACGAGTTATGAGCAATACTATATCAGGGGTCTGGGAAAATCTTAAATAGATTGGTTGATCATACTGTTTATTGTGGAAATCCGATAGCACTTGAATTACAAGGGTGTCGAAGATTTGATAGAATGTTCCTATAGTTGGTTATGGGTTGTTTTAATGTTATTTATCTTTTGATTTAATAGTGCGACTGCTTTATTTGAAAGATCATTTGGGATTTCAACTTTATATGCATTTTCAAAAGGAGTATCGACGATAATCCTCATGAATATCTTTATTTTCCGGGAAATTATTTTGGGGAATCTATTTCTATCCGTATTTATAGGGGATTGATCCGAAAATTTGGAGTTTTTCCTTATAGTTTGGGGACTTTAGATTTTGCTTTTACTCATTTTTGATGGCCTATTTACAAAAATCAACTTTTCAATATCCTTTTACCTTTTTTACAAAAGCATACAAAAAACGGAAGAGAATTATCCTCTTCCACTTTTTTCACTATTAAACTTATTAAAATATCAAGACTATTTTTTACATTGGAACCATTCCACTTGGATTGATTGCATTCGATTTTGACTTGCATTCCATCCACCTCTATACAGTTCAAAATGCAAATGTTGACCAAAGAATCTCCGGTATTTCCCATATATCCAATGACTTGTCCTTTTGAAACAGTTTGCATATTGCCAACAGAACGACTGCTTAAATGAGCGTATACAGTTGTATAGGTTTGTCCATTAATAGAATGAGAGATCATAAATTAGCATTTCCATAACTACTGGAGACATCAGAACGATTAACGACACCATCAGCTGCTGCAACAACTGGCACAGTTCCTGCTTTTGCGATGTCTACGCCGTAATGGAAGCCTCCACCGTTAAAACTGCGGTAACCAAACCCTGAAGAAATAGATCCCGCTGCAGGTCTTGTAAAGCTCCCTCCTGAAACAGGTGCTGTTGCGACTGATTGTTGAGTTACTGTGCTAGCACTTGCTTTACTGGTTGTATTTGTTGATTCAGAGGAGTCTGTTTTATTAGAAGTTGGAGCTGATGTTGTTGTTTCAGCTGCTGCCTTAGCTGCTGCTTCCTTAGCTGCTGCTGCCTGCTGCTGCTGCTGCTTCCTCTTCTTGTTGTCTTTTCGCCTCAGCTTGTCTTTGTTGTTCTAGTTCAATGGCCTTTTGAATGGCTGCATCTTGGCCATTTAAAATCTCATTTTCTTCTTCAAGAGACATCTTTACTTCACTTGCTTTAACTTCTTCCTGTTCTAACGACGCCATTAATTGGTTCTTCTCTTCTTTTTGTGAATCTAAGTTTGCTTTTAACGTTTCAAGTTCTTTGCGCATATTTTCAAGTTCTGCTAAGTCACTTTTAACTTTTGCTTGCTTTTGTTCAAGAGCCTCTTTATCAGCGTTTTGTTCTTTTAAGATGGATTGGTCGGCGTCTAAAATAACGGCAACTGCTCCAACGCGGTCAATAAAGTCGCTAAAACTTTGCGCGCCAACTAATACGTCAATATAACTGACCATTCCACCACTTTCCTGGTAAGAAACGGCACGTTCTTTTAGCAATTCATTTCGTTCTTCAATACGCTTGATCAACTCGTCTATTTCAAGATTAAGTTTTTCAATCTCAACATTTTTTTCATCAATTTGCGCATTTTTTTCCGAAATTTTCGTTGTCGTGTCACCAATCGCTTGATCAATACGATTAATTTCCGTATTGACTTGTTGCTGTTCTACCTGAAGCGTTTCGATTTGATCTGTCTTTTCATTAATTTCATTTTCAATGCCAGAGCTTTTACTTTGAATCTCTTGCTGTTTTGCTTCTAGCTCTGCTACTGATTCTGCAAATACTTTATCCGCAGGCATCCCTGCAAAGAGTGTACCTAGACCTACCGAAGCGGCCATAGATAATGTCATGATGGTTTTCTTCATTCCGTTTTCCCCTTTCAACTGCACACAAAGCCTTTTGATGTACAGGTAAACCGTTTGTTCTCTCTCATTTAAGTTGTTAGCTTTTTTTGGAACAATCAATTCTATAGCAAATGAATATCCCTATTAACCTTGTAAATCCTTGCACTGCCACACAAATCTAAACAAACTAGTATAATTCAAATCAATCCTTATGAAGTTTGACACTATGTATTTTGAGGACTCCGAAAGATTCACATCAATCGAAGCTCCTCGCAAATCTCTTAATAGACTCCCTTATACCTTCAAGAACTTTCGAACGGACATGACACTTCCCCAAATACCGATAAATGCCCCCATCAAAATCAGTAATCCTGATACTTGATAGATAAACGGACTAAATTCTAGTAATTGGATAAAATTACCTTCTAATTTTTGTGCCAAGTAGTTGTGTGCATAATAATAGGAAACACCTATGATCCCAACTGGGAGCACAGCGCCAAGTAGACCCAGCCATAATCCTTCGAGGAAGTAAGGCCAGCGGATAAACCAATTGGTAGCTCCTACTAACTTCATAATCTCAATTTCTCTTCTTCTTGCAAAAATCGTAATTTTAATCGTATTAGAGATTAAGAACATCGCAGTAAATAATAGTCCAATGATTAAGACGATCCCTACGTTTCTACTAAAGTCCGTTACTTTAAAAATCTTCTCTACACTGCCTTGTCCATAATTCACTTTTCCCACATATTGCAGCTTTTCGATATTCTTAGCCGTCTTCATCGTATCAGTAGGATTTTTCGTTTGGACCACAAATACATCGCTGAGCGGGTTATCCTGTTCGAACATGGCAAAGGCATTCCCTTCTTCTCCAAAGCTCGACATCAACTGATCAAGTTCTTTTTCTTTTGTAGAAAAGGAAATAGATTTCACTTCTGGCATCTTCTCAATATTCTCACGCAAAGTTTGTTGATTCTCTTCAGTTGCTGCTACATCGATATGAACACGAATCTCTACATCTTCTTCGATCGAAGTTGCCACATTATTAAGGTTCATCATAATAACAAAAAAGACACCCACTAAAAGAAGCGTAATCGTCACGGCACTAACGGAAGCAAACATCATCCATCCATTTCTACCAAGACTCTTGAAGCTTTCTCTTACATGACGACGAAATGTTCTAGATTTCATAGCCGTAATCACCTCTCTGCTCGTCACGAGAAATTGTTCCGCTCTCAATGGCAATCACTCGGTGTTTAATCCGATTCACAATATCTTTATTATGTGTTGCCATGACCACGGTTGTCCCTCTCCGGTTGATTTCATCGAATATATTCATAATGTCCCATGATGTTTCGGGGTCCAGATTTCCTGTAGGTTCATCTGCAATCATAACCTTTGGTGAGTTCACGATTGAACGTGCAATCGAGACACGTTGTTGTTCTCCACCCGATAGTTCAGTTGGAAGCATGCGTGCCTTATGTTTTAGACCTACAAGATCCAGCGTTTCCATTACACGCTTTTTGATTTGAGCAGGATGTTCTTCAATTACTTCCATCGCAAATGCTATATTTTCAAAAACAGTTAAGGTTGGTAGTAATTTATAGTCCTGAAACACCACCCCAATTTGGCGGCGTAAGTAGGGAACTCTACTTTCTTTCATTTTTGCTAGATTAATTCCGTCGATAATAATACTTCCTTTTGTCGGTACTTCTTCACGATACATCATTTTAATAAAGGTTGATTTACCAGCACCGCTTGGACCAACGACATAAACAAATTCCCCTTGCTTTATTTGGACACTGATCCCATTGGCAGCGACGACGCCATTAGGGTACTTTTTATATACGTTTTCCATTTCGATCATGTTATCACCCAAAATCTTTTGTGTTGGAAAAATGGCCCTTTTTAATAAAGACGACAAGTTTCTACAAAAAACTCGTTCTTTTTCCACATCCATCATTATATCATCATAAACAGCAAAATTACTGTTAAAAATATTACAGTTTCTTTTCAAGCGTAAAAATACATTTTATTTTCGTTCATTTACTTTATAATTAATGGGTTTAAATCCTTGTAGTATAGGGATTTTATCGTTTAATTCAGAATTGGAAATGACTTGGATCTGAGGATAAAAATAGTAAAGAGGGTTAAAAAAGGAATTCATGCATGTAAAGAAAATAGATTCTATTAAAAATTGTTCATTGAGGTTATTTAAAAGAAACGTAATCATCTAATATTTTGTATCATTTTCCAGTATTATATCATGTATGGTTCCATCAAGCTAGCGAAGTTAAAAACGTGTTATGATAGACTCGCTTGGTGAAATGGCTCTACACGCTACATGATCGTCCATGGATATTCCAACAAAGCTCTATTTAACAGTATTGTTGATTGATGATATTTGTCTCATCTTGGCTGTATAGTCATGAAAGGATCGGTGCAAACCTGTTCTCTCCTATCCCTTCATGACCATACAAAACCCTTCATCTGTGCTGAAAGGCATGTGAAATATACCTTTTGGATGGATGATTCTTCAAAAAGTATTTATTTTTTCGCTGCTAGCCATTCCGCTACTGCCGTAGCTTCTGCACCATCAATGAGACCTTTTGGCATAGCTCCTTGTCCGTTTGCAATTACATGTTCAATTTCTTCCTGAGTTAGTCTTCCACCGATCGTCGTTAAATTCGGCCCAACTCCACCACTTAGATCCCCGCCATGGCAATTGGAGCATTTCTGATTATAAATCTTTTCTGCCGCGCTCACATTCACTGTATCAGATGTTCCGCTGTTATTGGTTGAGTCCGACTCTTTTTCACCACCACATGCGACTAATACAAGCATGGTCCCAATCAAAATGGTCAACAATTTCCCCTTCAAAAATAGGCCCCCCTTTGTCAAAATTTGTTCATATTTCAGATAAATTATATCATAGGTTGCCCTTGAATGGCCTCTTTATACGTTTTCTCATTTTCATTCCACCTTTGCGAAGCTCGTGTTCATTCTGATTTAAAGCTTTTTAACTTCATTCAGCAGAAGTCTCCCACTTCTATAAGTGGTGAGATGAATGCCAGCTTTTATCAATTCAGTGGGGGTTCAAACCCTGACTGAATGAAGTTAAAGCCTCCGGCGGATGCCACAGATTTTAAAAGGAAGTTTATCGAGCGAGCGAAGTATTTCTGGGCGCAAATACGCCGAGGCGCATTTGATACGATTGATTCATATGTAAAAAAGGCCTTTGCCACATAAAGCGACAAAAGCCTTTTCAGTATGAAAAATTTTTTCCAAGAAAGATTTTTAGCTTAAAGACCTTACATAATTCTTGAACGAAGGTAAGCATCAATAAAATCATCAAGATCCCCGTCCATAACCGCATTTATGTTGCCGACTTCTGCATTGGTCCGGTGATCTTTAACCATGGAATAAGGATGGAACACGTAAGAGCGAATCTGGCTCCCCCAGCTAATTTCCTTTTGCTCACCACGAATGGCAGCCATTTGTTCTTCTTTTTCTTCTATTTTCCGCTGATAGAGCTTGGACTTCAACATTTTCATCGCGGTTTCGCGGTTTTTTATTTGTGAACGCTCATTTTGGCATGTCACGACAATTCCAGTTTCAAGATGGGTGATTCGAATCGCAGAATCGGTTGTATTAATATGCTGTCCACCTGCACCACTTGCCCGGTACGTATCGATTCTTATGTCTTCAGAGCGTATTTCGACTTCGATTTCATCCGTAAATTCTGGAATAACATCGCAGGAAACAAAGGATGTATGACGACGACCCGCAGAATCGAATGGTGAAATTCGAACCAGTCTGTGAACCCCTTTTTCTGCCTTTAAATAGCCATACGCATTATGGCCTCGGATGGCGAGTGTCACACTTTTAATCCCTGCTTCTTCACCTGGTTGGTAATCGACTGTTTGCACCTTGAATCCTTTTTTCTCCGCCCAACGTGTATACATACGCAGTAACAAAGAGCCCCAATCCTGTGACTCTGTTCCACCTGATCCTGGATGAAGCTCAAGAATGGCATTATTTTTATCATAAGGCTCACTTAAAAGAAGTTGGAGCTCGTATTGCTTTAATCGTGTTGTCAGCCCCGTTAGCTCTTCTTCAAGATCACTTTGGAGCTCTGCATCACTTTCTTCTTTTACAAGCTCATAGGTTAAATCTAAATTTTCATAGGATTCAAATAACTCATAGAACTCATTTACTTGATCCTTTAACGCATTGGATTCATTGATAACTCCTTGCGCTTTTTGTTGATCATTCCAAAACCCTGGCTGCAGCATCTCATCATCCAGTTCGGCTATTCGTGCCTCTTTGTTTTCTAAGTCAAAGAGACCCCCTAAAGTCAGCTAACGTTTTAGCTGTATTTTCTAATTCATGACGAATTTCTGCTAATTCCATTCATACACCTCTTTAATTTAATCAAATACAGGCACCAAAAGCAAAACTTGTCAATATGTCCGTATGAGGTGTACAAGGGGAAAGCTGATTTTTGATCTTAAGCTCTACCCTTTCACCTTGTATACGAATCCCTATTGATACTTTGTCCAATCACACCTGTCACATGTCCGAATTTCTTACTCTAAATTGCCATGACAGTTTTTATACTTTTTGCCGCTTCCGCAAGGACATAGATCATTACGGCCTACATTTACCTTTCTCACAACGGGCTTTTTCTTTACTGTTTCTCCGTCTTCCTTCGGGTTAACGGCCTGCCCTTTAGCGACTTCTTCACGTTGAAGATTATTGCGAATTTCAGCTTTCATAATATACTTCGCTACTTCTTCTTCAATTGATTCTACCATCGCTTCAAACATCGCAAATCCCTCATGTTGATACTCACGCAATGGATTTACTTGCCCGTAAGCACGTAAATGAATTCCTTGACGAAGCTGATCCATCATATCAATATGATCCATCCATTTTGAATCAACAGCACGCAAGTACAATTACTTTTTCAAACTCACGCATTTGCTCTTCGCCAAGCTGAGCTTCTTTTTCATCATAATGCTCTTTCACTTTGGCTAAAATCAACTCGATAAGTGCATCGTTATCTTTTCCTTGAAGATCATTGAGCGATAACACACCTTCTTGAAGAAGATTGCCATTGATATAGTCAAGCAAACTTTGAAAATCGGATGTCTCCTCAGATTCATCACTATTAAGTGTGTGAGCAGCGACATTTCTCGATAAAGAAGATCGTATCATTTCCTCTACAATGCTACGTAAATTTTCTGATTCTAACACTTCATTCCGCTGTGCATAAATAATTTCACGTTGTTGACGGAGAACATCATCATATTCCAATAACTGTTTCCGAGCATCAAAGTTATTACCCTCCACACGTTTTTGTGCAGATTCGACCGCTTTTGAAACCATTTTACTTTGAATTGGTTGGGTATCATCCATACCCAATCTTTCCATCATGGATTTCATATTATCCGATCCAAAACGACGCATGAGTTCATCTTCCATAGAAAGATAGAACTGAGTGATACCTGGATCCCCTTGACGTCCAGAACGTCCACGCAGCTGGTTATCAATTCGACGGCTCTCATGACGCTCTGTCCCAATAACAGCAAGTCCACCGACAATCCGTGACGCCTTCACCTAGCTTAATATCCGTCCCACGTCCAGCCATATTGGTCGCAATGGTAACGGCACCTTTCTCCCCGGCATGGGCAATAATTTCTGCTTCATGTTCATGATTCTTCGCATTTAAGACATTATGGTGAATGCCTTTTTTCGATAAGTATTTTGAAATAATTTCAGATGTTTCAATGGCTACTGTCCCTACCAGAACGGGTTGTCCGTTCTGATGGCGTTCGGCAATATCTTCAACAACCGCTCTAAATTTTCCGTCCATACTCGCATAAATTAAATCCGCTCGATCATCACGAGCAATTTCTTTATTCGTAGGAATCATGATCACATACATATTATAAATATTACGGAATTCTTCTTCTTCCGTTTTAGCTGTTCCCGTCATACCTGCTAATTTTTCATACATACGGAAATAGTTTTGGAATGTAATCGTTGCAAGGGTCATACTTTCATTTTGAATTTCTAAGCCTTCTTTTGCTTCAATGGCTTGATGAAGTCCATCACTATAGCGACGCCCTTTCATTAAACGACCGGTAAATTGGTCAACAATGAGAATTTCTCCATCTTGCACCACATAGTCAATATCACGATGCATACTCGAATGAGCTTTCAATGCTTGCGAAATATGATGGTTAATCGCCACATGGCTTATATCAAATAAATTTTCGATGCTAAAATATTGCTCTGCTTTTGACATCCCATCTTCTGTCAGCTGAACACCTTTTGTTTTTTCATCATACGTGTAGTCGTCTTCCTTTTTCAATACACGTACAAATGCGTTTGCTTGAATATAAAGCTGAGTTGACTTTTGTGCCGAACCTGAAATAATCAGAGGTGTTCGGGCTTCGTCAATTAAAATGGAATCGACTTCATCAATCACCGCATAATGCAAGGGACGCTGTACCTTTTGCTCTTTATAAAGGACCATATTATCGCGTAAATAGTCAAAGCCTAGTTCATTATTCGTACCATACGTAACGTCACAAGCATAGGCAGCTTGCTTTTCTTCCTTTGAAAGAGCGTTAAGATTGAGCCCCACTGTTAACCCTAGAAAAGTATAGAGTTGTCCCATTTCGCTGGCATCACGACTAGCCAAATATTCGTTAACGGTTACGACGTGAACACCTTTCCCTGTAAGGGCATTTAAATAAACAGGCATGGTGGACGTTAACGTTTTCCCTTCCCCTGTTTTCATTTCTGAAATATTTCCTTCATGAAGGGAAATCCCCCCCATTAATTGAACGGGATATGGATACAAACCAAGTACTCGTTTCGCTCCTTCGCGAACAACGGCAAATGCTTCCGGTAGAAGATCATCAATACTTTCTCCCTTTTGATAACGAGCCTTAAATTCCTCTGTTTTCCCTCGTAATTCGTCATCCGACAGCTTTTCCATATCGTCAGCGAGCGCAATGATTTCCTCGGCTCTTCTTGTTAGACGTTTGACTTCTCTCTTATTTGGATCAAATATTTTATTCAAAATTCCAGCCATAAATACGCTCCTTTATATGGTTCAAAATCTGATATTTTCATAAAGAAGACTTCCCTCAGTGGGGGTTTTTTCGACGCACAGGACGTGCTAGTGCAGGCGTTGCGATTGGACGTAGCGTTTTTAGCTTGCTTCATCCCCCACTGATGGTTAGCTCTAAGACAAGATCTTATCGGATCTTTACGGGCAGTTGATCCCCCACTTATCTTCTTTTCGTATACTTAGAATCCCCGAGGTGGGGGTCTTACTGCCCGTTAAGATGGGGCAAAGTGGTCGTACATGTTCTTGCATCCATTGCCGCAAATCTTTTTTGTTTAAAAAATCTTTCCTAAACGGAACTTGCGCATTTAAGTATGTAAATAATTTAATCCAATTATTGCTACGAATGAAAAAAGATTCGCTATTATATAGATCGAATCCTTGGATCAAAAGATCATTTTTTCCTTCATTATCTTACCACTTCCTCCGAACAGTGACAACTTTAGGATAGAGGAGCCATCACTCATAATAAAACAAACACAGCCCCATATGATTTTTGCTAGGGCTGTGTTTGTTAGTGTTTGTATTATTTTATTAAATTTTCCGTCTTTTTAATGTGTTTCAATTAACCCATAACGCCCATCTTTACGTTTGTAAACGACATTGGTATGGTTTGTTTCAGCATTTGTAAAAACGTAGAAGTTGTGTCCAAGCAAATTCATTTGTAGAATCGCTTCTTCACTATCCATTGGTTTTAAATCAAAGTTTTTTTGGCGAACTAACTCTAATTCATTCTCTTCTTCAATGGCTTGCTCACCTGGTTCAAGAGCAACCGTTGTAAACAATGCATTTACGCCACCTTTTTCGCGAATCTTACGGTTTACTTTTGTTTTATGTTTACGGATTTGACGTTCTAACTTATCAGTAATCAAGTCAATTCCAGCATACATATCATCATTTACTTCTTCAGCACGTAATACGAGATTTTGCATTGGAATTGTAATTTCAACTTTTGCTTTTTTGTCATTGTAGATCTTTAAGTTGACATTTACATTCGCATCAGGTGTTTCAGTAAAATAGCGTTTAATTTTGGCAATCTTCTTTTCGACATATTCTCTAATTGCTGGAGTTACCTCAATGTTTTCACCACGAATGTTGTAGTTCATAAGTAGACTCCTCCTTTTCTTTTTTCACTACTGACATTTATAAGGTTGGAATTCTTGGTGTGAAAAAGATTGAATTTTCACCCTTTTCAGTATCATACCCCTATAAAATGTCGTTGTCTATCTTTAAATGTTTCATAATATTACATTTCTATTTTGCCCTCGAATTTTCCTGCTAAATCATCTAAATATATTAAAAATATGTCGAAATAATGACAAAATTGCGCTTTGCATACAGTAAAAGGGACTCCTGAAAAAAGAGAGTCCCTTCGAGAAACACAAAATATTTATATCTGTCGTTTTGTGGTGTTTGACACCAGAAATCAGGAGACTTCTGCTGAATGAAGTTATACGTACTTATCTCGTCCAGCGAACACACCGAACACCATCATCAGCCCAGTTATGATTATCAAAGTGATCAATGGTAGAATCCATAGATGAGTAAAATCATATAAAAAACCAATAAATAAAGGTCCTATTGCAGCAAGTATATAGCCGATTGATTGGGACATCCCAGATAACTCAGCCGCTTGTCTTGCATCACGGGCACGCATTCCTAAAAAGGTTAAGGCCAAAGGAAAACTGCCTCCTAAGCCTATTCCCAAAAATAGAATACTTGCCATAATAACTGAATAAGACGAGCCAAGGAGTAAGCCTCCAAATCCAGCTGCCGAGCATAATCCTAATAGGACGACGAGCCACTGCTGGGAACGAAGTCGTCCTGCAATGACAGGAACAAAAAAACTAAACGGTAAGCCGACCAGCTGTGTAATCGAAAGCAACCAACCCGCGGTCTCCATACTGGCGCCTTTATTATGCAAGATTTCCGGTAACCATCCGATCACAACATAAAATTGAAAAGATTGGAATCCCATAAATAAAGCAATTTGCCAGGCAAGTGGTGAACGCCAAATGGTATGATCATGTGATCGATTATTTTTAATTACTGCTTGTGTTTCTCCCTTTGTTTTAGCAAGATAAACCCAAATCACAATGGCAAGTACCGCAGGAATGCTCCAAATGATTAAAGTATTCTGCCAGCCAAGGTTCAATCCGCTTGCCAATGGTATGCTCACTCCGGATGCTAATGAAGCCATCAAACCCATTGAGGTAGAATAGACGCTTGTCATCAAGCCTACCTTCAAAGGGAATTTCCCCTTGACTATTGCAGGTAAAAGAACATTGCAGATGGCGATCCCGACTCCAACAAAAAGAGTTCCCGCAAAAAGAAAAAACGTCATAGACATAAACCTCAGTCCTATCCCCATAAAAAGGATAACCAATCCAAGTATTAAGGCTCGCTCATTCCCCAAGCGATTGGATAGTTTCGGAACAATCGGGGATACGAAAGAAAAGGCGATTAACGGTAAACTTGTCAACAAACCCGCACTCCAATGCATGAGCCCTAAATCCTTCTGAATCATAGCTACTAATGGACCTACTGACGTAATCGCTGGTCGCAAATTAAACGCTACAAAAACGATACCCACAATGAGCATAAATTTGTATAATGATTTCGTTTGACTATTTGATGATTCTAATTCCACAAAAAAACTTCCTTCCAATAGAGTTTCATATATAATACAGAATGCTTAGTTTATAGTGTTTTGGATCCTTATATGTAAAAAATGAAAATATAAGATAGAAAAATAGTGCATTCAAAAATTAATCATCTAATAAGAACTAATGGGAATCGTTTGTTCTTAATCTATCATAATCGTTTCTTTCACAATTAATAAGGAGGAAACGATATATTGTTCAGTTCCTCTAACTAACATTTATCTAAAGAAACCATATATAAACGCATAAAAAAAACTAATCCTGTTTGGGATTAGTTTTCTGATGCGCCTTAGAGGATTCGAACCTCTGACCCACGCCTTAGAAGGGCGTTGCTCTATCCAGCTGAGCTAAAGGCGCATATATTTGGAGCGGGTGAAGGGAATCGAACCCTCATCATCAGCTTGGAAGGCTGAGGTTTTACCACTAAACTACACCCGCATATGGATTGGCTCGTCCGGCCACGAACGGAATCAGAACTGCCACGCTGGATGCCAATAATCTGTGCATGAACTCAAAACCGATACTAATCATTATATAAAAGTGGTGCCGGCCAGAGGACTTGAACCCCCAACCTACTGATTACAAGTCAGTTGCTCTACCAATTGAGCTAGGCCGGCATACTAATATTTTATAATGGTGGAGCCTAGCGGGATCGAACCGCTGACCTCCTGCGTGCAAGGCAGGCGCTCTCCCAGCTGAGCTAAGCCCCATTTGATTTACAAATGAAAAGATAATGGTGGAGGATGACGGGATCGAACCGCCGACCCTCTGCTTGTAAGGCAGATGCTCTCCCAGCTGAGCTAATCCTCCAAATATAGTATTACATATACATGTGTTTTGACCGTGAAACTTATTATTATTAAACCTTGTGGAGACAAAATATATATTACCACTCTGATAAGGCGATGTCAAAGCTGTTTTTCCATCGGTGCGAATATAAAGTTTTCAGTAAACACAAGATAAAAACCCCAAATAGATTCTATAAGGGGAATAGCCTGGCAACGTCCTACTCTCACAGGGGGAGAACCCCCAACTACCATCGGCGCTAAAGAGCTTAACTTCCGTGTTCGGTATGGGAACGGGTGTGACCTCTTTGCCATTGCTACCAGACTATTTTAATTGTGAAGGTTTGTTCCTTCAAAACTAGATAACAGACAATCATCATTAGAAACATGTTTAGTATATATTTTGGTTAAGTCCTCGACCGATTAGTATTTGTCAGCTCCACGTGTCACCACGCTTCCACCCCAAACCTATCAACCTGATCATCTTTCAGGGGTCTTACTAGCTTGCGCTATGGGAAATCTCATCTCGAGGGGGGCTTCATGCTTAGATGCTTTCAGCACTTATCCCTTCCGCACATAGCTACCCAGCGATGCTCTTGGCAGAACAACTGGTACACCAGCGGTGCGTCCATCCCGGTCCTCTCGTACTAAGGACAGCTCCTCTCAAATTTCCTGCGCCCACGACGGATAGGGACCGAACTGTCTCACGACGTTCTGAACCCAGCTCGCGTACCGCTTTAATGGGCGAACAGCCCAACCCTTGGGACCGACTACAGCCCCAGGATGCGATGAGCCGACATCGAGGTGCCAAACCTCCCCGTCGATGTGGACTCTTGGGGGAGATAAGCCTGTTATCCCCAGGGTAGCTTTTATCCGTTGAGCGATGGCCCTTCCATGCGGAACCACCGGATCACTAAGCCCGACTTTCGTCCCTGCTCGACTTGTAGGTCTCGCAGTCAAGCTCCCTTATGCCTTTACACTCTACGAATGATTTCCAACCATTCTGAGGGAACCTTTGGGCGCCTCCGTTACTCTTTAGGAGGCGACCGCCCCAGTCAAACTGCCCACCTGACACTGTCTCCCACCCCGATAAGGGGTGCGGGTTAGAATGTCAATACAGCCAGGGTAGTATCCCACCAATGCCTCCACCGAAGCTAGCGCTCCGGCTTCCTAGGCTCCTACCTATCCTGTACAAGCTGTACCAAAATTCAATATCAGGCTACAGTAAAGCTCCATGGGGTCTTTCCGTCCTGTCGCGGGTAACCTGCATCTTCACAGGTACTATAATTTCACCGAGTCTCTCGTTGAGACAGTGCCCAGATCGTTACGCCTTTCGTGCGGGTCGGAACTTACCCGACAAGGAATTTCGCTACCTTAGGACCGTTATAGTTACGGCCGCCGTTTACTGGGGCTTCAATTCAAAGCTTCGCTTGCGCTAACCTCTCCTCTTAACCTTCCAGCACCGGGCAGGCGTCAGCCCCTATACTTCGCCTTGCGGCTTCGCAGAGACCTGTGTTTTTGCTAAACAGTCGCCTGGGCCTATTCACTGCGGCTTTTTGGGGCTATTCACCCTAAAAAGCACCCCTTCTCCCGAAGTTACGGGGTCATTTTGCCGAGTTCCTTAACGAGAGTTCTCTCGCTCACCTTAGGATTCTCTCCTCGCCTACCTGTGTCGGTTTGCGGTACGGGCACCATCTTTCTCACTAGAGGCTTTTCTAGACAGTGTGGAATCAGGAACTTCGGTACTTAATTTCCCTCGCCATCACAGCTCCGCCTATTGCCAGTGGGATTTGCCTCACTGACGGCCTAACTGCTTGGACGCGCATATCCAACAGCGCGCTTACCCTATCCTCCTGTGTCCCCCCATTGCTCAAACAAAAGTGTGGTGGTACAGGAATATCAACCTGTTATCCATCGCCTACGCTTTTCAGCCTCGGCTTAGGCCCCGACTAACCCTGAGCGGACGAGCCTTCCTCAGGAAACCTTGGGCATTCGGTGGATGGGATTCTCACCCATCTTTCGCTACTCATACCGGCATTCTCACTTCTAAGCGCTCCACCAGTCCTTACGGTCTAGCTTCAACGCCCTTAGAACGCTCTCCTACCACGGACATCCTAAGATGTCCATCCACAGCTTCGGTGATACGTTTAGCCCCGGTACATTTTCGGCGCGGAGTCACTCGACCAGTGAGCTATTACGCACTCTTTAAATGGTGGCTGCTTCTGAGCCAACATCCTGGTTGTCTAAGCAACTCCACATCCTTTTCCACTTAACGTATACTTTGGGACCTTAGCTGGTGGTCTGGGCTGTTTCCCTTTTGACTACGGATCTTATCACTCGCAGTCTGACTCCCATGGATAAATCTTTGGCATTCGGAGTTTGTCTGAATTCGGTAACCCGATGGGGGCCCCTAGTCCAAACAGTGCTCTACCTCCAAGATTCTTTCTACATGAGGCTAGCCCTAAAGCTATTTCGGAGAGAACCAGCTATCTCCAAGTTCGATTGGAATTTCTCCGCTACCCACACCTCATCCCCGCACTTTTCAACGTGCGTGGGTTCGGGCCTCCATCCAGTGTTACCTGGACTTCACCCTGGACATGGGTAGATCACCTGGTTTCGGGTCTACAACCACATACTAAATCGCCCTATTCAGACTCGCTTTCGCTGCGGCTCCGTCTTTTCAACTTAACCTTGCATGTAATCGTAACTCGCCGGTTCATTCTACAAAAGGCACGCCATTACCCATTAACGGGCTTTGACTACTTGTAGGCACACGGTTTCAGGAACTATTTCACTCCCCTTCCGGGGTGCTTTTCACCTTTCCCTCACGGTACTGGTTCACTATCGGTCACTAGGTAGTATTTAGCCTTGGGAGATGGTCCTCCCTGCTTCCGACGGGATTTCTCGTGTCCCGCCGTACTCAGGATCCACTCAGGAGGGAACGAAGTTTCAACTACAGGGTTTTTACCTTCTACGACTGACCTTTCCAGGTCGATTCATTTACCCCGTTCCTTTGTAACTCCATGTTGAGTGTCCTACAACCCCAAGAGGCAAGCCTCTTGGTTTGGGCTAATCCCGTTTCGCTCGCCGCTACTCAGGGAATCGCATTTGCTTTCTCTTCCTCCGGGTACTTAGATGTTTCAGTTCCCCGGGTCTGCCTTCAATACCCTATGTATTCAGGTAAAGATCCTATCCTATTAAAGATAGGGGGTTTCCCCATTCGGAAATCTCCGGATCAAAGCTTACTTACAGCTCCCCGAAGCATATCGGTGTTAGTCCCGTCCTTCATCGGCTCCTAGTGCCTAGGCATTCACCGTGCGCCCTTTCTAACTTAACCATGTCATAATAATAGTCGCATTGCTTCTATATATTATTCCGGTTTGTATTCTTTACTTCCTTTTCAATTAAATGAAAAGATAAGTGAAGAATCATAAAAAGAACTTACATGTTTCAATGATGTCTTGTCATTTGTTATCTAGTTTTCAAGGAACAAGTGTTTAGAGAGATTATTCTCTCAAAACTAAACAAATACAGAAGCGTCAACTTGTTTTAGAATCTCATACGAGATTTTCCGTTAATATCCTTAGAAAGGAGGTGATCCAGCCGCACCTTCCGATACGGCTACCTTGTTACGACTTCACCCCAATCATCTGTCCCACCTTAGGCGGCTGGCTCCTTACGGTTACCCCACCGACTTTGGGTGTTACAAACTTTCGTGGTGTGACGGGCGGTGTGTACAAGACCCGGGAACGTATTCACCGTGGCATGCTGATCCACGATTACTAGCGATTCCAGCTTCATGTAGGCGAGTTGCAGCCTACAATCCGAACTGAGAATGGTTTTATGGGATTGGCTCGACCTCGCGGTTTTGCAGCCCTTTGTACCATCCATTGTAGCACGTGTGTAGCCCAGGTCATAAGGGGCATGATGATTTGACGTCATCCCCACCTTCCTCCGGTTTGTCACCGGCAGTCACCTTAGAGTGCCCAACTGAATGCTGGCAACTAAGATCAAGGGTTGCGCTCGTTGCGGGACTTAACCCAACATCTCACGACACGAGCTGACGACAACCATGCACCACCTGTCACTCTGTCCCCCGAAGGGGAACGTCCTATCTCTAGGAGTGTCAGAGGATGTCAAGACCTGGTAAGGTTCTTCGCGTTGCTTCGAATTAAACCACATGCTCCACCGCTTGTGCGGGTCCCCGTCAATTCCTTTGAGTTTCAGCCTTGCGGCCGTACTCCCCAGGCGGAGTGCTTAATGCGTTAGCTGCAGCACTAAAGGGCGGAAACCCTCTAACACTTAGCACTCATCGTTTACAGCGTGGACTACCAGGGTATCTAATCCTGTTTGCTCCCCACGCTTTCGCGCCTCAGCGTCAGTTACAGACCAAAGAGTCGCCTTCGCCACTGGTGTTCCTCCACATCTCTACGCATTTCACCGCTACACGTGGAATTCCACTCTTCTCTTCTGTACTCAAGTCCCCCAGTTTCCAATGACCCTCCACGGTTGAGCCGTGGGCTTTCACATCAGACTTAAAGGACCGCCTGCGCGCGCTTTACGCCCAATAATTCCGGACAACGCTTGCCACCTACGTATTACCGCGGCTGCTGGCACGTAGTTAGCCGTGGCTTTCTGGTTAGGTACCGTCAAGGTACCAGCAGTTACTCTGGTACTTGTTCTTCCCTAACAACAGAGTTTTACGATCCGAAAACCTTCATCACTCACGCGGCGTTGCTCCGTCAGACTTTCGTCCATTGCGGAAGATTCCCTACTGCTGCCTCCCGTAGGAGTCTGGGCCGTGTCTCAGTCCCAGTGTGGCCGATCACCCTCTCAGGTCGGCTACGCATCGTGGCCTTGGTGAGCCGTTACCTCACCAACTAGCTAATGCGCCGCGGGCCCATCTATAAGTGACAGCGTAAACCGTCTTTCAGCACATCTACATGAGTAGATGTGAATTATCCGGTATTAGCTCCGGTTTCCCGAAGTTATCCCAGTCTTATAGGCAGGTTGCCCACGTGTTACTCACCCGTCCGCCGCTAATTTTTGAGAGCAAGCTCCCATAAATTCGCTCGACTTGCATGTATTAGGCACGCCGCCAGCGTTCGTCCTGAGCCAGGATCAAACTCTCCAATAAGATTGTTTGACTTGCTCAATGTTGTCTTTTTAATAAAAAGACTTAAAATTAAAACGTTGACGTTTCTGCTTTGTTTAGTTTTCAAAGAACAATTTGTTGCTCTTTAACGACAGCTTACTGACTATATCATTTCATTTCTCAGAAGTCAACTTCTTTTTATTCTTATTTTTTAGAAGAAGAATAATCGTTTTACTTCAAAAACTCAGTTGTCTTAGCGACATAAATTAATATATCATCTAATTTCATAGAAGTCAACTTCTTTTTAAATCTTTCTTCTATTAATTTTTTCATCAAGATAAAAATATTATTAGAAGTCTAAATCATATTCCCTATCCTCATTTAAGAAGCAGGATGTTTATAATATCACCTAATTTCATAGAAGGCAATCTATTTTTTCATCCTCTTTTATTTTATTAGACTCTTATATAGAAGAAAATAAATGCCTTCTGAGAATAACTCTTTCCTAGCCTTAATAAAGTGAATTTTTTTCATTTCATTACGCAAACTATTTTTAAGAAACAACCTATTCTAATGAATCATTTATAAAAGCCTGATTAATAGCATCTTCTACTTTTTGTTTATTCATCTGTAATTTTACATATCTTTTTGTCACATTAATGTCCTTATGTCCAGCAAGTCGAGAAACTGTTTCTAAATCTACATTGCTATCGATCAATCTTTGACAAAAAGTATGGCGTAATTTTTGTGGATTCACATCATATTTTTTGAGTATATATTGAACCGCTCTTTCCGTTAGGCGCTCACCTATAGGTGAAATAAAAATAGCTTCTTGTGATGAATGTGAATCAAGGTAACTCTTTAAATACTCCCTCGTTTCCTGTGAAAGAGGAATAACCCGCGTCTCGCCATTTTTATCTACCGTCAATTCATGATGGACTAAATCAATATGAGATCGATTCAAGTTACATAATTCTGATACACGAATTCCTGTATGCAGTAGTACGTAGACCATCGTAATATTTCTTAAATTTCCTTCTTCTTTTACCTTTTTTAATAACTGACTACATTCTGCTGAAGTAAGAGTTTCAATTTCATTGTTTCTTTCGACGGGTTTCACTTCTACTCCAAAGGTAAGCTCTGGCTTTTCAAGAAATTTAGCAAACGTTCGGATTGCCCCCATTTTTTTATCAATCGTTGCCAAACTTTTCTGTTGTTCTTCGAGAAAATGAATATATAACTGGATATCGTTCTTTTCTAGTTGATGAATATCCTTATTGTTCTCTTGAAGCCACTCTTGATATTTTTCTAGTTCTCGTTTATATGTATCGATCGTACTAGGAGACTTTTTATGTTCTTTTAGCCAGTTACAGAAATCGGTAATCAACGGAGTAGCTTCAGTAGAATTTTTTTCCATTTTCATTCCTCCTCAAGTTTGACACTATTATTATAACTGACTGAAATATCAGAAGTAAACTTCCGCGACGTTTTATACTAATTATTATGACTATTTTATGAAGAATGGTTTCCTTTTAAGCATATAAGATGTATAAAAAATTAATTTTCTTCAAAATGAATCCTTTCTTCTATATTAAGAGAGATTTTCTAAAATGTAGTTTCTTCAGGAACAAACTAAACTTTTCAGTATTTCAATGTTCTTCTATATAAAAAGAGGGCCTCCTGTAAAAGAGACCCTTCGTTGCATTCGATTAACTTGTGATTGATTGTATGATTGCTATTTCAATTTTTTTATCAAAATAGATCTTTTCTTCGATTAAAAAGAACAAATTCTCTTTTAATGGATATCCTTCTTCTTAAACCTGCCGCCTTTTACATCCGACACCTCTGTGATGATAACAAACGCATTTGGATCGAAATGCTTGATGATTTCCTTCATCTTCGTCTCTTCTAGTCTTGAGATGGCACAAAAGATCACGTTCTTTTCTTCCCCTGAATAGTGTCCTGAACCATTTAACATCGTGACCCCACGACCTAATCTGTTCGAAATGGCTGATGCGAGTTCATCACTATTGTTACTGATAATATGGACCGAACGCATTTCATCGAAACCACCTACTACGAGGTCAATGACTCTTGATGCTATGTAGTAAGTCATCATAGAGTACAAGGCATTTTCTACCCCGAATACAAATGCTGCTACGGTAAAGATGATTACGTTGAAGATCATGACTACTTGCCCTAGAGATAGAGGTAACTTTTTTTCAAGCAGGATGGCTAGTGTTTCAGTACCATCTAATACTCCACCACTGCGGATGACCAAGCCAACTCCTATCCCTAAGATGATTCCGCCGAATACGGTTGCTAGTAGGTTGTCGGTTACAAATGGATCTACGCTATGCATGAGCGTGGCGGCAACAGAAAGGGCTACGATCCCATATAACATGCAGAAAGCAAAGGTTTTTCCTATTTGCTTATACCCTAAAAAGAAGAAAGGTAAATTTAAAATAACCAAGAATATACTTAAATTAACGGATGTTATATGGCCTAAAAGCATCGAAATACCCGTTACCCCGCCATCAATGATGTTGTTTGGAATGAGGATGGCTTCTAAACCGTATGCCATGATGACGGCACCTATTGTGATGAAGATGAATTTAATCAGTAACGCGCCGATGGATTTGCCTCTACTAGTCCCCGCCTTGTTAGCCTTCATCCTTTTTTTAGCACTTCCAGTCAATCTACTCTCCATTTGACCACTCCTTGTTTATTATTTTGTGTCATTTACTTAATTCCTAAATTCACATTTTAAAAAAGAATTCTGTATCTTTAATTTCTGGATGGCACCTATTACAATGATTATCAGTAAAATTCAAAGTATTCACTGCTAAATACTTGGTGATCGTATACTTCGCCACGCGTACTACGATTCCTTAAATAGGTCCACTAAATAATCCTACCTTGACTTACTCCCAGTTTAGGTAGAGCTAATGCCCATTTGATCTATAAAATAACCTTTTATCCCGCTTCCTTGAAATGTACTAAGTAGATTTGTTGTTAATGGAAGTTGCTCGATTAAGTATTTCTTTTGGAAGGTCGATCATTTACTGTTGGATACGAGGTAAAATCGTATATTGGGGTTGAAACATTTTATAGTTATATATGTTAATTATATCGTAAACGATTGAATGGCGCTATTAATACAATGATTCCTATTTCTCAATCTGTAGCTATTTGTTATTTTTAAATAGAATGGGGAAAGTAGAGAGTTAGATCTTGATTATAAGGACGTTTTATTTGGGATCCTATAGATTGAAAACGAATAAAATCAACTTCCAAAATGTAGTTTTCGAGGGATTGATAGGTAATTTAAGATCGAAATCATTATGGTTGGAACCAGTTGAGAGTCTGAATATATAATAAGTTCCTATTTCGACGAACCCGATCCATAGACAATAAGGGATTTGGGGTCTACTCGCTTGGCTTATTGTCTTAATAATAACGTTTTTTCTTTTATATATTTTGATATGGTACTGATATCGATCCCGGTTCCTTTCGCTACATCCATCGCGTTTGAATTAGGGTTATTTCGTATATAGTCTCTTACCTGATCATAATCTGAACGTTCGTTTTGGTAACACTCTATACAATAAGATAATGACTTGTCTTCTATTAGTTTACCGCAATTCGGACAGAATCCATGTACATTCAACTGTCAATCACCTACCTTTAGGAAAATAAGGTGTGTATACATTGATACGTATACTCTCACCCTCTTGAAAAAATGGTATTCTACTTATTTTACTATACTTTCTTGTACTGAGTTCTTTTTACAGGGTAAGTTAATATGAATATCCATACACTTATAGAGAATTTCTACTGAACCCACTTCGTTTTATCTAACTATTTATAATCCACAATACGTTTCTTCTTAATTCAAAAAGAAAGGAGCAACCTATTATGGCTACTCCAATGGGCTTTTTATCCTTTTATTCCATGTTTCCACCTAGATGTGGACTGCGCTGCGTGTGTAGCTGCTACGACATCATCTTTATTAATCATTTGTTCAACATCCCTTATTTTTGCTTATCGTAAAATAATCCATCTACAGGCATAGATTCATAGGGGTTCGTGTATTTTTGGTTCGATTCTTTTTTCATATGGAGTTGTTTGAGATCTCTTCTGAATCTCCTGCTTTTGTTTCTGTAATAGTTGTTTAACTTTTTGGTCGAGTTCTACTAATTGCTTCCCTAGCTCTTTCTCTTGTTGAGAAAATGGTGGTTGAATAGACTTCAGAAGTTCTTCTCGTTGATCTAATAGACCTTGAATCTTTTCTATTCGCACATCACGATCTAGTTCTTCTTGCTGCAGAAGCTCAATCAATTGATCTGTCGCTTCTTGGAGAGCTTGAATGGCTTTCATTAAGCTTGTCCACTATTCGCAAATTGCTGTTTTCGATTCAATTGAATCACTTGCTTCCACGTATCACGAAGCTCTGTTACTAAACCTTCTACTTCTTCTAAAATAGCGAGATCACTGTTTACATTTGCTTCCACTAAGCGACGATTTATATAATCGTACATAACCATTAATTCACTTGAAACTTTAACATCCATATTTAAGGTCACCATGAATTCATGAATAATATTTTGCGCTTTAATTAAGTTTGTATTTTTTTCTTCTACATTTTTATCAGTGAATGGCTTTTTTAGCAAGCTTAATAAACTTTATGCAGCCATTATAGAGCATTAACGTGAGTTCTCCTGGCGATGCTGTGTTTACTGAGTTTTGTTGATACGATTTGTATGGGTTATTTATTGCCACGTTTCAATCTTCCTTTCTATCGTTCCTTAACTCGTAGTGAAAAATGAAGATAGAGATGCACTTTGGCTATTCGCCTGATTAATAGCTTTTTCCATTGCCGTGAATTGTTTATAGTAACGCGATTTCAAGTGCTGTCATTCGTTCTTCAAAAGCCGAAATTTTATCTTCATAATTATCCAATAGACTTCCTAACGTAAATGTATTATTAACAGATGACGTTTTACCAGCTTTCGTACTAATGTCTGTCATGGCTGTCTTTAAATCCGCTCTTAATCTTCTCGCAATGCCACTTTTCTCAAGATCTGTTACTTGTCTTTCCATCAACTGTTTTCTCTCACATCAACCATAAATAGGTTATAAATTCCATTAGGATCTTCTTCAATGGCTGCTCGTAAGTTTTTCCTCATCAATTTCTAACTTTCCACCTTCAAGATAATTACTAGTCGTTGATATTCCAATTTTATCCATACTTTCAAAGGATGTATTACTACTGACAGACGAATAAATTGACGTTCTCATTTTCGTAAGTAGACTACTCAAAGTGGAATCTCTGCGTAAGGTCCCCTTCTTTGGCTAAATCTCCCACCTCTTTATCTCATCCTCTGATAGTGCTTCCTTCTGAGCATCAGTTAACGGAGCATAATCCTTATTTTTCTTTTCAGATGTTTTTTCTGAGATGTTAGCAATTAATCCATTGTAGCTATCGACAAATTTCTTAATTGTATCATAGATAGCATCTACATCTGGTGTGGAGGAAAAAGTAACTGCGCATCTCCAGCTTCCGTTGTCTTTTTTAGAGTAAGCTTGGCACCATTGATGGTGAAAGTGTTGGAGGATCTTTCAATTTCTAGACCATTATAGGTTAAGCATGGCATTTTGCCCTGTTGATGCTCCAATAACTAGTAATTCCATCACTATCTTTATCATTGTTACTATCAGCTATCAACTTCATAACATCAGTAAAAAGTGTCTCCAGTCAATTGAATAGCTGCAACCAGTGATTCATCTATAGTATTGTCAGCGTTATCTCTTATAACTCCTGTATTTTTAGCCTGTAATGGAAAATTTTTGTTATTTTTCATCAAAAAATACATTAACTCCAGAGTCGGCATTAATTTTATTAATAACGCTTTCTAACGTATCCGTTGAAGCAATGTCTAGACTATATGATACTAACTTCCCATCTTTATCAATGGCTTCTATTTTAATTGGTTGAGCAAGTATTCCTAAATTCTCCATTGTCGTTGTTGAAGTTATTGTAATTGCTGAACCATCTTTTTTTGTTGCAGGTTTCTCACTAACCATCGTTGCCGCACTTGCAAGCTGAGTCACTTTACTAACCGTTCCTGAGAAATCACTCGTAGAACTCACATTTGTAACCGAAAGCACATCATCATTTGAAGTCGTAACGGTCTTTTTATTAAAAGAAGCTTGCTTCCCAATTCCTTCAAAAATCAATGTATCTAATTCAGATAAGGCCGTATTCATTGTCCGATAATCATCACGTTGCCATTCGGTATAGATCTTCTTTTGAGTGATCTTATCTAGTGGCATTCGCTCTGCTTTCATTAAATTCGTCACAATTTCATCTATATTCATTCCGCTCGCGAGACCACTAATTCTCATATCTGCCATTCCGATTCACCTCACTTATATTCTCTTATCCACTAGTAATCCGACAAACTCCATCATGGAGGCATAGGTATCCAATAATTTCTTCGATGGAATTTCTTTAATGACTTCATCCGTTACATCATCCACAACCGTTGACGTAATAATCATTCAATTTGTCATGGAGAACAAACTTGATCGAAGTATTAACAGGCTGTAGGAAATCATTTATTCCCTTTACAACCTCTTCCATTTTTTCCTTATTAACTTCTTTCTGACTATGATTATATTGCTTTTCCGTCTCATCCAATAAATCTTTTACAGGCTGGGACGGATTCACTTTTTCTATCGATGTTATTCTAGTTGCGTTTGAGTTATTTTGATTTGAAATCCGTTCAATCATCGGACTTCCCCCTCTACGCTAATGTCATTGTTATTCCTTATATCGGCATGTTGGCGGAAGTTTTTAATACTGGTTCAATAGAATGAACTGCTTTTTAAAAAATGATGAAGAGTCACTTTTTCTAGAAAAATAAACAACCTGAGTCCTTATGAAAATTGGACTCAGGTTGCTCAATTATGGTACTATATAGTCAAGAGGAACTCAAATTGTTTGCTCATCCTATTATTTTATGCTGTTATATCAATATTCCCACCTAAATGTGGTTGGGCAGCATGTTGAAGGGCTTGAACATTCGCCTGTCCCATCATCTTATTAATGAAATCACCATTGCCTTCTGCCTGATCCATTGCTTTTTTCATGACAGATATAGAAGCTTGCTGCTGAATTTGTCCTTGACTTAAGGCCATTGACATGAGTGCGATATCCATGAGTAAACACCACCTTTATTTATCTAATGTACGACGGAATGCAACTGTTTTTCCAAAGAATCTACTTCATCCTTTAGATCCTTTATTTATCACCTAGGATAATTATACCCAATTAGGAACGTATATTCTAATATTATTGTTTCACCCAAACAATTTTTCTACAGAATACTGCTCTTTATGACATATCATGCACTTCATATCCTGCAAAATCAATTTGATAAAATGCGAGAAGTAATACTGTTTAATTAATCATGTGAAACAAAATTCTTTGGGGTGTCGTTGTGACGGATCATCAAGGGTTTAAGTTAATTTCCATATAGCTAAATTAATTACCGTTATAACTTATATTTGAAAAGTAAAAGAGACCCTAGCAAAACTAGAGTCTCTTTCATATAATCTAAATATTAACGAAGAAGTTGTAGAACTCCTTGTGGTTGTTGGTTGGCTTGCTTTGCCGACTATGTCTTTCGATCATAGAATAGACTATATCTTCATCCATGTTTTTCATGGAGCTGGGCACTTCGAACAGCTTTTGCTGCCCTACGAGATTCATAGTCATAGCTTTTGCCTTAGACCGTGTTCTCTAGTCGTTGAACCTTCTCCAGAGTTTCCTCACAGGAGCTTGGCTGCTGATTATCCATTGTTTCATCCTCATCATTTTCAAACCTTCACGCTGACCGTTTCCAGTTACGTTGTGGTTGATGAAGCTTTAGGAAGTTCCAGCAATTCACCCAGTTATACTCTAGCTCGTTACCAAGCTAGACGCCCTTCTAATCAATTATCTAAGAAGTTGTAAAACTCCTTGAGGTAATTGATTTGCTTGAGCCAACATTGCTTGTGATGCTTGAGAAAGAATTGAATTCTTTGTTTGTTCCATCATTTCTTTCGCCATCGTGCGAACATTTACTTTCATAAATGACTAGACTATATCTTCACCCTCTAGCAATCTAGTAGGGGTCGGGCACTTCGGATTCACAATGCTGATGGACATTGTTTCACCTACGGATTTCATCATCATAGCTTTCGCCTTAGATGGTCTATCCTAGTCGTTGAACCTTCTCCACTCTTTCGAGACAGGAGCTTGGCTGCTGATTGCCCAATCTTTTCTTTTTTCAAACCATCACGCTTGTCGTTTCCAACTACGTTGTGGTAAGAAAAGCTCTAAGGGTTTTCCAGCAATTCACCCGATAATAATCACTAGCCGTTACCAGCTAGGACGACTGTGCTTGTCACTGCTTAAGCAGCTAAAGCATAATCTACGTCACGGATACGAGATTCCGCAGCAGTTAGGTTTTCAGAAGATGTGTTTAAGTTGTTGATTGTGTGGTCTAAACGGTTTTGGAATGCACCTAAGTTTAGAACGTTCAGCAGAAACTGTTTTAATAGCATCGTCAATAGCTTTAGTTGCTAATTGCAGCATTTGCTGCATCAGTCTGATTACTAACATCTACAGTCATTAACACCTAAAGCAGTAGCACTCATATCATTAATAGATAAAGTCAATTGTTTGATCCTGCGTTTGCACCAATTTGGAATGTAATTGTACCAGTTGCAACCTGTTATTCTGCACTCAGTCTATCAGATAACTCTAGCATTTGTTTCAATCTGTGAAATCCTACATACTTCAGTATCAGTTACTACCAGCATCTTGAAGTAGTAAATCATCTAATCTGATCCATTTGCATCTATCTTCTGTAGATTTAGTTAGTTGTTCCATCAGTTGCTGTATAGTGTAGCAAGTTCACCATCTGCTGCATCAACGTTTAGCTATAGTGCATAATTCATCTGCTGCTAATGCACCACTGTTTGATACTTTCAGAAATCACCTATGTTAGCATCTGTTGCAGTAATATCTGTCTTGCGTATCTTTGCAGCTGTTTCAACTTTAGAACCATAAGTTACCATTTAATAAGATGTTTTGAGTATTAAATTCAGTTGTATTACCAATACGGTCAATTTCTTCACTTAACTGTGATCAACTTCTTGATTTGAATAGCTTCTCGATCTTCAGTTCTGTATTTGTATCATTTGACGATTGAACAGCTAATTCACGCATACGTTGAAGAATATCATGTGTTTCATTTAATGCACCTTCAGCTGTTTGAATCATTGAAATTACCATCTTGAGCATTTGTTGAAGCTTGGTCTAAACCACGAACTTGTCCACGCATTTTTTCAGAGATTGCTAGACCTGCTGCATCATCTCCTGCACTGTTAATACGAAGACCTGAAGATAATTTCTCCATTGATTTTGTTGTGCATTGTTTGCACTACCCAACTGACGATACGTGTTAAGTGCTGCAATATTATGATTAATTCTCATTTCCTTTTCCTCCTTGAATGTCCGGTTCACATCCTTGTGAACTCATATTTGTTGAGATTCCTAGGTCGGCCGCCCTATTTATCTCTTACAATTAATATATCGACTTGTTTTTATAAAGTTTAATATTTTTCCAAATAATTATTTTTTGAAATTATGATAGATTTTTTACTTATTCGCATTCTTCAAAACAGAAAATAAATCCAAATCCCTTGATGCATCTTTGTTTTCCTTTTGAATCTCCAAATAATTCCTTCCGATGAATCTCAATATTTTTGGAGCATTGATGCCTAGTTTAATTTGATCCCCTTTATCGACACAACCGTAATTTCAATATCATCACCAATTCTGAATCGCTTCTCCTGTTTTTCTCGTTAGCACTAGCATCCAATCACCCCTTTACCGACTGCTTTAGTAATGATTCGATGTTTCGTGTTATACTTTCCATCACTTAAAATCAGCTGCTTGCCTGATTGTTCTTTGTATTCATAATTAATGGGGCCTGGAGATTGGCGGTTGTTTTTTCAAATGGGTCTTGGATGTTAAATGGTATAGACTCCAACATCTGTTTCTTTTTCAATAGATAGATTGTCGACTATTGCCTCATCAATGTCAAAATCATAATCAGGGAAAAATAAAAATGGATTCGAACAAAACCTAAGCTGGCTGTTTCAACGGATTGTAAAATCGCAAAACATCGTTATCAGGTAATGGAATCGACAAATTGTTTTTCTTGTGGAAAACCTGGGATTCCTTTTGTAAATGTCCAAATGTCTTCGTCAGTAGTAATGTCTACTTCACCATGGTATTTCGTTTCTATTTTCATATGATCATCCTCATTTCATTAACTGCTCTATTATCATTATTTAATATTCTGGTCGTACTATGCATGATTGTATAGCATTTCATCATCTGGTATCATAAACATATCCTAAAAGAGACTAGATGCGCTAACACCTAGTCTATCCAACTGCTACCGTCAGGGTAGTTAGTTATCTAACTGTTATTATTTTCGCGAAACATCCTCTACACTTCAACATCCACCACATCAAAATGTAATGAAGCATGCTGTTTCATACTAACCGACACATCTCCAGCTCGATAATCAATCACTGGCTTTTGCGCGACTGTATGATTAATCACCTTTTGCGGATTAACATTAATATGTACTTTTCCTGGCTGATAATTAATTTTCACACTAAATGGTGGTGGGACGAAGCCGATGTTGTATTGGAAATCTAGTAAATGACCCTTTTGTTTGGCTTGGTTGACAATTGCGTTTCCACCATATTCAATTTTCATCAATTGACTGCCCTCAGAGGCTCTTCTTGCAACCCCGCTTAAGGCATCGCTGTGACCTTTTTGTGCGGCTTCTTTTGTTCTTTTAAAAACAGACTTGATGTCCATTGCATCCCAGGCCCTGCTTTGATCAATGCTTAAATGGCCAGGGGTTGTGCGGATCGACATCTGTGCTTTTGGCTGTTGAAGACTTTGCTGTGCCTTTGGCTGTCTGATCGTTTGTTGTGAGGGCGTTGTTTGGATATTAATTTTGGCAGTAGTAGATTGCATTTGGATTTGTGGGATTCTCATCTGGTTCACCCCTTTAAAAGCAAAGGTGGCACCCGATCATTATAAGGTGAAGGCACCACCTTTTATTAAAGCATAGTATTATGATAATGACATTTAAAGAATGGTATCTACACCACCTTTTTAATTTTAGATTCATTAAAATTATCTTAAAAAGTCCATTAACGAAGGCTGAATCACTCGTAGCTCCTACTGCAAGGGCGGCACGGTGGACGCTTTCTTGGGTGAGCATTTCGGTTACGACTTTTTCAAAATCAATGTCTTCGTTCTCTGACATTTTTTCTTTGACAATGATTTCTTGTTGGTCGATGCGGTTTTCCATTAATTCAACCCGGTTATAGCGGGCCCCTAGCTCTGAACGAGTGTTGTTTACATTTGCTATATGGTTATCAATGTCCTCTATAAAAGCATTGATACTGTTCCCTGTTGCGCTTTCGTTTTTGAGTTCATCCATTAAGCGATCAATATCATCAAATAACCCTGAATTAAAAACTTCTTGAGGTTTAATATTTACCGTAATATAAACACCTTTGGCTAATTCTAATTGGACATCTTGTGAACCTGCTCCAACAACAGGCTTCACGCCACCTTCTGGACTAACAGGTGGATTTAACGTATCTGAGCCATTAAAAATATATTTATCGCCTACTTTTGTATTGGCGATCTCGATTAATTGTTCCTTTAATTGACCAACTTCATTTTGAATCGATAAGTCTCTGTTCACTATCATAGGTATCGTTGCTTCCTTGGACAATCAGCTCACGGATTCGCTGCAATGCCTGTCCTGTCTGATCTAATGAAGCATCGGAGTTATCAATCCAGTTATATGCCTCCGAATAATTTCGCTTGTACTGTTCGACTTCTTGAACATTACGGCGATAGCTAATCCCTTTCATCGCCACAACCGGGTCATCTGAGGGACGATTGATTTTTTTCTGGCTTGAAATTTGATCCTGTAACTTGCCCATTTTTTCATAACTGTTACTTAAGCTTGAGAGCATGTTATTCGTAAGCATCGATTGCGTTACACGCATCACCCTTCACCTCCCTTATCTACCGACTACTCCCATTCCATTAATCACCTTATCTAGGAGTTCATCCATTACCGTAATTTGCCGTGCTGCCGCATTGTAGGCATGTTGGAATTTAATTATATTCGTCATTTCTTCATCAAGTGACACCGAGCTGACTGACTGCCGATTTGTATTTACTGATTCTCTTAATATCTCACTATTCCCTTTTAAGCGATTGGCTTGTTGGGCATCAACGCCAAGACCACCTATCATACTTTCATAAAACGCATTAATCGAACCATTGTCAATCACACTATATTTTGCTAAATCAATAGACGGAAGTCCTTCCAAATTTTGATTTGTATTTGTCAAAATAAACCCAGCGATATTCGCTAAGTTAATCGCATTTAAACCATTCCCCGCATCTGTTGCGACATCATCTGCGCCCGCTGTGTCCGCACTTGAGGCCGCAATATCGCTTGGCAATAAATTACCTAGGAGAATATCTTTTGCTGCTCCTTGATACGATTTTTGGTCATTATCAGAGAAGACAACACTAGATCCATCCTTCATCGTGAAAAATTGACTAGTTCCTTGTTCACCATCCATATCGTAGCCGCTAGCATGGATTTCATTAAAAAGATTAGCAAAGGTATAGGCTAAGCGATCTAATTGATCCAGCATATCAGGATAAACACCTGTCTTTGTTGTGGAGCCGTCTCCATCAAGTGAAGGAACTTGATAGCCATAGGATTCGATTAATCCTCTTAATTTTCCAGAGGATAAGACCGAGTCTCCATTACTTGTCGATAAGGTCAATGGTTTTCTGTTCTGTGGTTCCATTTTCATCATAGAGTGTTAATGAATGGATTGAATTTGGAACATCATAGGATAATCCACCTGAGTTCTTAAATCCTAGCTGAGAATAATCAGATTTGGATACTAAGGTTGTTCCAGCTCCATCACTGCCCACCATCTGGATTTGATAAAGCCCTACTGCATTAGGATGAGCATTCCCCCCGGCAGGGATTGTATCGACCTTGACCTGAATATGCTCAGAAAGTTGTTCTACTAATAAATCACGCTGATCATATAAATCATTTGGTAAATAGCCATGTGGCTCGATTTCGCTAATTTGCCTGTTCATATCAGCAATTTCTTTTAAAATAGAGTTGATTTCCTGCAGATTGATGCTGATTTCATTACCGATATCCTGCTGGATTGTCGTTAAGGAGTCATTTAAATAATGAAACGTTTCAACGACCGCTTGTCCACGTTGTAAAACGACCTTTCGAGTACCTTCATTTTCTGGATAGACACTTAAATCGGATAAGGACTGCCAAAATTCACCCATAACGGCGGCTAGACCATTTTCAGTTGGTTCATTCATGATATCTTCCATTTTCGTTAAGGCATCGGATCGTGCAGCCCAATATCCAAGTTTGTTGTTTTCATTTTGATATTGCGTATCAAGAAATGAATCTCGCACCCGTTGAATCGAATCTGCTTCAACTCCGGTCCCCATTTGGCCAGGTATTTGCGGACGATTGATTCCAGGCGCTGGAAAAGGATCGGTTGGTACCATATTCAACACTTGACGTGAGTAACCTGGTGTATTGGCATTGGCGATATTATGACTTGTTACATATAAAGCCTGTTGCTGTGCAAACAGTCCACGTTTCGCTGTTTCCAATCCATGAAAAGTCGACATGTCGCTTCCCCTCCTTTACTATGCTTTTGAATCAAATAAAGACAATTTAGACATTGGTTCCTGCCCAGCTTGTTCTTTTGAATAATTATCTAGTTCATTCGGCAGTAATAAATCCAACTGTAGGTTGACAAATTGAAGTGATTGTTGGATTAATTGCTGATTCAACTCGTTAATATCTTTTAATTCTCCTAAAACTTGCATTAGCTGTTCTTGAATCGCTACGATGCTTTCCTGTTCTGATGGATTCTAAGTGTGGGATACACTCTGTTATTGTTAAATTAGGCTGACCTGGAAATAATCCCGCTACTATTTTTTGTCGTTCTTTATCTATAATTGAAATCGCACTAATATGCTTTTGTTCATTTCTTAAAAGTAACTGCAAGGCATCCATATCCCCTTTTTTGAGGATGTCTGTTTTTTCCTTGCTTAATTGCAGGAAGCTGTGATGCAGCTTTAACAGTTTTTCCATGACGTTCGTTAGTTCTTGGGCTGACACTTCCACCCCACCTTTCATGTAAAGGCATTCTCGGCAAAAAAACATCCTGATAGTTATATCGGATATTTACAAGAAATCTTAAATGATTTTCGACTGAAAAAGATTCTATTACGTGTACATATTGATCAATAGTCCTTTAATTTCACCGACCAAATTCAAGATATTTAATCCGTTCTTTTCTTTATCTAACACGGCATTCGCTAAGTCGATTAACTTTTTATCGACTTCTTTAACAATTTTATATACTTTGGTTCGGCCACGACGATTAAAGCCTCGTTGTTCTTCGAGCTTTAATCCATTGTTAACGGCGTCTTCCATAAATTCCTTAACGAGTTTTTTATATCTTTTTAAGTCTTCAACGGTTTGCGATTTTGACAGAATCTTTCCTTGATCTTCGATGTCCTGCATCATTTTCGTCATTTTTGCATATCAGGACTTCTTCGCGTTTTTTGCCCATCACTTCTGTAAAGGAAATCGATTCTGCTGGAATGCTTTCTTTTTTCTGCGATTTTATTGACACCTGTTTTTGAGATCTATGGACTTCCATTGCTCACCACCTATTCATCATTTTCCTATTGTAAAAGAAAAGGAAAGCCTATGATCACTTCTAATTAAATTATTCGCATTGTAAAAGTAGTCACAAAGAGGAGAAGCCAATAGTGACTTCATCTCCTAATTAGAAATCTTATATTGAAATTATTGTAATAATTGAAGAATTCCTTGTGGCAACTGATTCGCTTGAGCTAGCATTGCTTGACCTGCTTGGTTTAAGATATTATTTTTCGTAAATGTAGTCATTTCCTCTGCCATGTCAATGTCTCTAATACGAGATTCAGCGGAAGTTAGGTTTTCGTTTGCAGTTTGTAGGTTGGTTGTTGTGTATTCTAGACGGTTTTGGATGGCACCTAAATTTGAGCGTTCTATTGAAACTCGATTAATGGCTTGATCAATGGCCACAATTGCCGCCTGTGCATGTTCAGTTGTGGCTACACTAAGACCAAATTCTTTATTTGATCCATTTGACACCTTAGCACTTGTGAAATGAACTTCAACATCATTACCATCTTGGTCTTTTAAGATCACAGAACCTGCTTCATCACTTGTTAATCCTAATGCTTGTGAACGCATATCTTTAATTCCAAAGTCAAGCGTTTGTCCTGCATTGGCCCCAATTTGAATTTGGATCGAATTATCGATGTTTCCACCTTTAACAGTGAAAGTAGCCTGTCCATTTGTCAAACTATCAATATCCATAGAAAGATCACCATTATGGAATGAAAGGTTCGAGTCTGCTTTAATATTTTCTAAACGATCAATCTCGATCCCCTTCGTTTTTAGAATGGCATTTGTAGTCGCTTCTTTACCTACCATAAATTCTGTAAAACCATCTGTAAGATCATCCGTTTGGAAAGTAATATTTGCTGGATCACCAAATGAGTATGCCTTATCATCATTTACTACAATTTTTGGAGCCCCATCAATTGCATTACCCATATCATCTGTTAATGTAGCTGTATAAGATAGATTTGTTCCAACTGTAATAGCAATCTCATTTTCAATTGATATTGGCTGAGGTCACTAGATGTACTTACAAAGATTCCCCCATTTAATGTAATCGTTTCACCTGGGTTAAATTTTGTTGAATTTTCATTAAAACCATCTGTTGAGAATAGCAGTTCTGATTTAATTCCGAACTTTGCAAACTCATTAATATCTATTCCATCAAAACCATTATGCTCTATCTCATAAGTAATACCATTAGCTGAAATTTCAATCGTACCAGCAGGTTCATGTTCTGTTAATTTTTGACTACCTAATACATTATTCTCTTTATCAACTAATTCAATCGTTTTATCAATATTAAAAGTATTATATTTACCTGAAGCTTCTACTTCACCACTTAAATCGGTATTTACATTAGAAATCGTATTGAATGAAACCCCTATTTTATTACCACCACTATAAAATTCATAAGTTTGAATATTATTGTCTAAAATAACTGGATCTGAAAGAGAAGTCACACCGTCCTTGTCAATAAGTGAAACTTGAAATTTACCTGACTCCTCTCCCGTTTCTTCAAACATTAACTGGAATCCTTTTCCTGTAGATGGGAATAAAGTAGAATCTATATTTAAATCAGTGATAAATTTTTTGCTAAGGTCCGCTGGTTCAATATTAGAAGGAGTACTTACGATATTTAATTTAAATGAATCATCTGGACTAAGCGCTGGATTCTCACTTGTAATAGTTACATTTTTAATTCCTGTAGAATTACCATCAAATTGATCAACGGTATTTTCTCTCCTGATACTTAATTGTACATTTCCAGGATTTAAAGTTGAATTTGGCGCAATTTGAATATCGTCAATAATAGCTGAATTTGTATAGTTTCCAATTGCTTTAACGGTCTCTTCCTTCACACTAATTCTATATGTTCCTTGAGGCAAACTTGTACTGTTTGGATCAACAGAAATATTAGAAATCCCCTTATCGAGTGCACTAGTTTTTACTGAATTGGTATAACTGTCTTCAATTGTTACAATATAGTCACTTGGAACTAAATCACTTTTGGGATTTAGTTTAATTGAATTTGGATCAAGGGTTGTTGCATTTGCCGCAAAGTCGTCAGCCACTTCTACAGACCTTGCTTCTGGTGAAATTTGTGAATTTAATAACTTTTTAGAGTTAAATTCAGTTGAATTACCAATTCGGTTCACTTCTGAACTTAGCTGATCCATTTCCGATTGAATGGCTTCTCGATCCGTATCTTCTAATGTCCCATTCGCCGCCTGTACCGATAACTCTCTCATTCTCTGTAAAATACTATGAACTTCATTCAACGCACCTTCACCTGTTTGAATCAATGAAATCGCATCCAATGTATTTCTTTCCGCCATGTCTAGACCGCGGATTTGTGAACGCATTTTTTCAGAAATGGCTAGTCCTGCTGCATCGTCTGCGGCTTTGTTAATTCTTAGTCCGGAAGATAGCTTTTCTAAGCTTTTTGATGTGGCGTTCATCGTTTGTGATAAATTACGGTAGGCGTTCAGTGCTTGAATATTATGGTTGATTCTCATGTTTATTTCCCCTCTCCAAATATGTTAATTTCTCTTTCTAGTACCATGACATTTTGCTCATAAGCATTTGCTTTTCGACGAAGATGATTTTGCGTTGTCGATGGTTTATTTTTCATCGCTTTATTCCATGCACTGCCAATCTTTCCGCAATTGATAAAACTTCTTGAATCATCGCAATATCTTTTTTCTTATTGCCTTCAATCACGCGCTCTGCCATATAGTTATAAAGGGCATCTAATTGATCGGAAATAATGCCTGCTTCATAGTTTAGGCCTGCTCCTAAGACGGTATAAAATATCATTCGCTTTTTGTAACTTTTTATTAGCATCTATGTAATTCTTGTCTTTAATATCTTCAATCGATCCGTTAAATTATTCATTAAGGTTTCATAGAGAAGTGAAGTTATCTCTTGAGAACTTTTTTGATAAATCCATTCTTCTGTTAAAAATTCCACTATATGGCCTCCTATTTTTCAACCAATTTCATTCTACATTTTCATTTCGTCTACTTTCTTTATCGACAAAATAAGCTAGATTTTAATCATTTCTCTTCATTACTTTAATAGAAAGTAAAATTTTACAATGTAAATGAACCCAGCGAACAAATAAGTATGAAAAGCTTATTAAAAACAGAGTTTAGCAAACGGTCAAAACTAGCTTTTATTTCAATCATGCATGATTTACGAATGACAAAAAAATAAATCAATACCGAGTATTGATTTATTTTTTATAGAAATTAATCATACTTTTGGCGATTTCGATGGCTGTAGTTTATAAGTACCGTTCTCCACCTGTACTTTGAGTTCATCTACTTTTGTTTGCCGTTCTTTTTCAAGAGATGAAATCTATTGCATTTCCTTTGCTTCAGTGGAAATTTCAACTACATCTGTTTTCTTATCTGGTTCTTTTTCCAGTTGTTCCAGCTTGTTCAACTGGTTTTTGTATGGGTTCACACCTGAAGGTCTAAAGTTATTAATTTTCATTGTTATCCCTCCCTTTCAATCCATTCGTTACTTTCCTTTAATTGTATTATCGGTTACAAGTTGGATTTATTTAAACATTTTTTTTATAGGAAAAATTATACGTAAATATTTCTTGAGAACTATATTATTAGAACACAAATTCTCTAATTTAATAATTTTTCTATTTCTTCAATTAGAAAAGAATTTCTGCCATAACCGAATAGAGCTGTGGGGGAATATTATCCCCCAGGTCCATATCTAAGAGATTGGCCACAAGTGTAGAGTCTTCTTGCATATGGATATCATTTTTCTTGTGCCAGTTCAATGATTTGTTGGGCAACATGACCTTTTCCCTGTGCCACAACAACGGGTACTTTTCCTGTTTCTTCATCATATTTAATGACAGCTGCCTGTGGTCCATTGATTTCTTTGCGCTTTTTTTGATTGTAAAAACTAGAAACTTTCATATCGTGAAGTCCATTCCCTTCTCGGTGAAGACTTGTCTTGTTGATTTTGCCTGATTAGTTTCGTTTCCTGATTCGTTGATTGAGAATCGATTGGCTACGAACAGGATTCATTCTGGCAAAATTGATACTTGATACGTTGTAGCCTACTTCTTGAAGTTTTTCTTTTGTAAAACTAGCCAATGGTTCTATTTTTTCTTTAAAACCTGGCAAATCATTTTTGATCGTAATTGATAAATTTCGATCGGTTGAATTGAGGAGAATTCCAACATCACCGAGTTTTTTCGTTTCTAATAAAAAGTAAAGATTACAGTTTTCCCATTCAACTTGCTGTCCTTCATTTTTCGAATTGATGAACACTTGTAGATTTTCAGGCTTTCCGCCTAACATGAGGGGCAGATTGAAAAACATACTTTGTAATGTTCCATTACCATCCGATTTACTTAATAATTGTTGACCAGTGAGATTCGTTAAAGCTTGTTCCGCTTGTTGAGCCACTTTGGGATTGTTTTCCTGACCTTCTCCTTGTGCGAGCTTCATAAGAACAGATTTTAAGTTCTCCTGTTGCTGTTGTTGGTCTTGCTGTGATTGGTCATTTTTTTGAAAAACAAGGGAATTTGCGACATCACTTTCATGGTTTAATCCTAAGGAACGTACCATTTCATACATTTGTCGAGCGGATGGTTCTTGGTTTACGGTGCCATGTGTTGCTTCACTAAACTTTGTGAGCATTTGTTGCGATGGTGAGCTCGTTCCCAATGCCATGCTTTCTTTATTGACATAATGCATGATTTTTTGCTCTGACGGTTTGAAAATAAGTTTATCCACTAATGTTTTGACTTCGTTAACGATTTTTCCCGCTTCGGTCATGATCACCTTTTGCTAGTAGTTTTTTCGCTTCTGCTAATTGGGTGCTTGCATTCATGAGTTGCTTTTCCGTTTTCATATCGGTAAAGAGCATCATATCACTTTTTAAAATCGCATTATCAAGCTTGCTGATGGTTGTTTCAAGCATTTGTTTTGCCTGTGGATAGGCATTTTTCTTAAATGTGTTGATTAACCGCTCCACATTGTCAAGATTCCTTGTATATTTCTCGTTTTAGTTCACGGAAATCATGTGTGGCTTGAGCTAGCTTTTGGGTTACTTTTGTAACTAGAATATCTTTTGATTGAATGTTTAATGATTGCATTTGTTCGTTTAGATCGTATTGCATCTGCTCTTGTAACGATTTTTGTTCAGTATTGATTTTTGGCTCTGTTTTAGCTAATTCTTGCTGAATTTCTGTTAGTTCTTTCGTTAT
This sequence comes from uncultured Bacillaceae bacterium, assembly GCA_963765265.1. Taxonomy (GTDB): domain Bacteria; phylum Bacillota; class Bacilli; order Bacillales; family Cytobacillaceae; genus Bacillus_BD. The sequence continues at coordinate 47,016 of CAVXVN010000005.1, read as the reverse complement.
ATGTTGACGGGCAGCAATTTCCCGGCCTTTATCCTGTAGTTGGGTAGCTTGATTAAGTGCTTTTTCAACTTTATTGATGGTTTTTAAGTCAATGGTTGGATTGCTTGTGATTTCTTTTCGTACTTGGTCAAGTGCCTTTTCTAGATTAGGTTCTTTTTGCAATTGTTTTAAGGCTTGGTTAATAGATTCAGATGGTTTGGTTTGATTTTGCTTTAATATTGTTTCTACTTGCTGTAGCATTTTTATTAGGCGATCACGACCTGCTTGGTCTAATTGACTAGCATGATTAGCTAACCGTTCCTTGCCAATGGACTGCAGTTTTTCGGCTTCTCGTGCTGCTTTTTCGACTTTTTGAGTTAGATCACGGTCTATTTTTGGATTTTTAACAATTTCTTCTCTTATTTGATTGATGGCCTTTTTTAAATCAGGTTCTGACTCTAGTAATTCAAGGCTCTTTCGGACAAGATTGCTCTAGTTCTGAAGCATTCGTTGTCGAGGAACTTTGTGTACTTTGAGAAGGTTTTAATGCCTTCCGTTACGTTATTGCTTGTACGATTTACAACTACTTGTTGGTTCTCTATAGCTTTCGATGCTGGCACGCTATCTTTTTGTAGGAATTTGATTCTGTGACTTTACACTTGCAGTCTCTGTTTTTTCCAACTTAAAATCCGGATCAATTTCTTTTGCAATACTGGATAACACTTCATTTAAAGGTTTTCCATTTAACGCTTCATGAACCGCGCGAAGTTGGGTGCCTGTTGCTTCTAGTCTTTTATTTGCTAAAGCTCGAACCGTTTCTAGTTTAGCATCAAGCGTTCCAGGAGTTTTCTCCATGAACGTTTTCAATTCACCAACGATTTCTTTTGATAATGGTGCACCTTTATCCAATAAAATACTCACAGCTTGTTTTACATGGGGTGATTCTTTTCCTGTTAAGCCAAGACTCGTAAAAATCTTTTCCTCACTGGAAGCTGTTTTGGTATTTTCAGTTGTGATTGTTTTGACATTTACTAGTTTATCGCTTTGACCATTAACTTGAATGGCTACACGATTTTCAGAGGTAGGAACCCCATCTGAGAACCTGGCATGGACTTCTTTTCCTCTTATATTTAAAATCGCATCTGTATCATTTATTTTTTCTTTAATAGACGCCCGGTACACTTCCCCTTGTTTTAACTCAAGTGGAGCGTCGGGCATCGTTTTTTGCTGATGAATGATTTGGTGGTTGACCTGCATATTCTCCACTCCCGTACGAATCAGTTACTCTGAGAATAATATCGGTAAAACTTCATAATCTTTAATAATGCAAAAGACCTACAGGAAAATAAAAAGGATATCTATAATAGATATCCAGTAATGATTCGACTTAAAATTCCTTAATTGAACTATTTATATCTTTCTTCTTCCAAATTCCCTTGTTGCCTTTATTTTTTATTATTTGCTAAATAAGTACCTTTTTCCCGCTTCCGTAATTCTTCCTTGCGATCTTCCTCTTTTTCGTGTATTTCAAGTGCTTCTCTTAACTTACTAGCACAGCTATCACATAGCTTTCCTGTACGAATAATCGTTCCACATCTATCACACGGATAGCCGAGATTCGGAAATTGGGTTATTTTTAATCGTCCTGTTTTAATAAACTTGAGTAATAAATCTTCATCTACACTCGTTCCTTCAACGACTTGGGGGATGGTTGCTGCTCTATTTTCTCGAATGCGGATAAATTTGTAGACGATGTCAAATTGTTTTTCTTCTTCTTTCCAACAGTTCTCACAAACATCGCGAAACTTGTTTCTTACCATAAGATTTCCACAGCTTGGGCAATTGATTACGTCTGGCATTCCGATGATCTCCTTTAAGGCGGTGTCCCAAACACAAGGGATAGACACCCATTTTGATTGTTACTTTTATTATAAAGGAAATTTTACATTTTTGGGGACTTTTGACGCATTACTATATTAGTAAATTCAATATTTTTTCAGAGCAGTGAATCCTCCCCTACCACTTCATTTTCTATCATACAAAATAGATTCCCATTTTAGCCTCTTGCGATCGTAATCGATGATACAGAGGCTGCTCCATTCTCTACTAATATTTTTGCCGCATGTCTGAGCGTAGAACCTGTTGTGTAAATATCATCGACGAGTAGGATTCTTTTTCCTTCTAGAGTGGTGGGTTCCAACGAAAAAACTTGGGGAACATGGATGCGGTCTGAGCGAGATTTTTTTGACTGTTTTTCCGAGTGTGTACGTTTGAGAAGGTTCGCGGACTGGAGTCCTGCTTCGACAATCAATGCTTCGGCTTGATTAAAACCTCGTTCTTGTAATCGTTCTGGGCTTAAGGGAATTGGCACATAGTGATCAAACTTCTTGTTTACTCAACTTTTCAATGATCCACTGTGAGAAAAGACTCGCCAAGATGTAATCCCCGCGAAATTTATAGCGGGCGATGACTTCCTGTAGAAAATCATTGTACTGAAACAAGGATTGATTTTTTTCCAGACAGTTTTGCCATTTTGGATCCTCTTCCCAGCGGAAACAATCGTAACATGTATCACCACGGATAAATTTGGTGTCTAGTTGATCAAACGGGCGACTGCAAATCCGACAAGTTTGGCCGTCGATCTCTTGTAATTTGCTTTTACAGGTGGGGCAGATGGTTTGCTTCTTTTCAGCTGAGATTAAGTCATTCCAACCCATTTGGAGGATGATTTCTTGAAAACAAATGAGGCAGTGGTCAGCCATGGTAGGATCAGTCCTTTTTTATATTAAAAAGAGGGGGGAGGAATTTATTTTTTCCGGAAGGATGTGCAATTCTAATGGGCTTCGGTGTAATTATTTTTTTGTGCAATTAATTTAGGGTATCCGGATTGTATGGTGGAATAACCTTTATTTTCGTTATGTTACTATGTCATTGAAATACGAGGTACGGAAACAGTGGTCATACAATTGTGGCCGTTAGATAAGGAAATGTCACCCATTTGGAAAGCAAAGAAAAAGGGCTATCGCTCCTATTGGTTCTTTAGTAATCGTTTAAAGTCTTTTATTTCACTTTCGTGCTTAATAGAACGAGATGCTAATGTATCAATAACCCGTTGTTGGTCTTCTAATGTATCTTTAAGTTCATCTGTTTTTGCATCGATATGTTTCTCAATTTGTTCAAAGTATGGTCCAAGTCCATTGATAAGGTTATCTTTCAACTGGTCTTGTCCTATTTGAAGTCTTTCTTGTCCTGTTTGAAGTTTTTCTTGTCCTGTTTGAAGTCTTTCTGTTACTGTTTGAAGTTTTTCTTGTCCTGTTTGAAGTCTTTCTGTTACTGTTTGAAGTTTTTCTTGTCCTGTTTGAAGTCTTTCTGTTACTGTTTGAAGTTTTTCTTGTCCTGTTTGAAGTTTTTCTTGTCCTGTTTGAAGTCTTTCTGTTACTGTTTGAAGTTTTTCTTGTCCTGTTTGAAGTCTTTCTGTTACTGTTTGAAGTTTTTCTTGTCCTGTTTGAAGTCTTTCTGTTACTGTTTGAAGTTTTTCTTGTCCTGTTTGAAGTCTTTCTGTTACTGTTTGAAGTTTTTCTTGTCCTGTTTGAAGTCTTTCTGTTACTGTTTGAAGTCTTTCTTGACCTTTATCTAAACGATCAAGTCGATTATTAACTTTTTGAAGCTCACCAAGTATTTGCTTTACGAGTTCTTCCATAATAATCACTCCGTTTTTTTTCATTTATTATAACACGGTTATTTAGAAATGTTTTTAATTTCCTCATATCCCTCCAAAAATCAGGCCCTGTAACCTCCCACTCTCTCCCTTAATCATCAATCATCCCCTTCTTCCGTGCTTCCTTATTCATTTCCATGATTTGACGACGGGCTTTGACCATGGCATTTGTTTTACCATAATGAAAAAAGGTAATGTCTCCGCTTGGAAAGTCTGAGCTGCGCCCGACACGTCCGGCAATTTGGACGAGAGCACTTTCGGTAAAGATTCGGTCTTCTGCACCGAATACAGCCACATCCAGCTTAGGAAATGTAACTCCTCGTTCTAGAATCGTTGTGGTTAAGAGAATGGGAATTTCCTTTTGACGCATAGCTTGGACCTTTTCTTTTCTGAGTGGATCTTCGGAATGAACACCTTCAATTTTGGGATGGATTTTTCGTAGTAGAGGGAGTAGTTTTTCCATTAATTCAATTCGTGGAAAGAATAGGAGTGCTTGGGTTTCGGATTGGATACGTTGTTTAACCCACATGAGGACATTTGGCGGCAGGTTTCCCTTTTTTAACCTTTTTCCCCAATTGCCACACCAGACAAATTTCGGGATTGGCAGGGAATAACGGTGAAAGCGAGCGGGGATCGTGACAAAGTTTCTTTTTCCCATGCGGCATTCTTTTTGCCATTTTTCATTTGGTGTTGCTGTTAAGTGGATGATGGATGAGGGGATTTTACGTGCTTGTTCGACTGCATATTGTAACGATTGGTCAGCAGAGTATGGAAAGGCATCCACTTCGTCAACGATTAACACATCAAACGCTTGATAAAATCGGAGCAACTGGTGGGTGGTCGCAATGGTAAGGGGTGCCAATAGATGGCGGTCATCGCTGCCACCATACAAAGTAGCAACCGGAATATCCGGGAATACCTTTTTTAAACGGGGAGATAGTTCTAGTACAACATCTGTTCTTGGCGTTGCCAGGCAAACTCTTTTTCCAGCTAAGAGAGCACGATTGATCCCAGCGAATAATACTTCCGTTTTCCCCGCTCCACACACAGCCCAAACGAGTAAGGATTCTGAATGGCGGATGGCTTCAACCACTCTATTTGATGCTCGTTTTTGTCCATCGGATAGTGTTCCTGTCCATTGGAGAAGTGAAGAAGATTCGGCTGGGGATACCGGAGCAATCATTGTTTCATTTGATGTACTCCGATTTGTTCGTGGTAGAGCTTCTGCTTCTACTGGTAAAGCATCCTTCAATATTCCGAAGTCTGGCAACGGCCCTGACCAACTTACAAGTGGCGTACACGTACTTACCCTTCCCATCATGATGCATTTTCGGCAATAAACACAGGTTTCATGGCATCTCGCACATGGAAATGTAGCAAAGTAATGCCTTTCCTGATTTCCACAACGTGCACAAGTTGGCTTGTTATTTTCCATGAGGATGCTTTTTCGATAGTAAAGATACCCGTTTTCGTAATGTGCTTGAAGTTCATTTAAGGGAAAAGGAAGATCGTCTAGGAGAAGCTGTTTTCCAGCAAGTATTTTTTGTAGGTTTTCATTGTAAGGATAATCGGGGTTTAGTGGAGGTTGGGGAAGAGTCTTAATCTGAGAAATCGGTAGCGTTTCGGCAGACACGAACAACAAAGATTCAGGGACGAGTTTCCCATTCACACAAGAAAATCGCAAAATATCACCTCTTCATTATGGTTGCGAAGCTTTCGGAACTAGCTTTTGAAACGAATATAATGCCTCCAGTTCCTTCAATCAAACGTTTGATTGATCCAGTATGTTCGGTAGGAATTGTCCGAATGGTAAAAATTTAATCTTAAAAACCGTTGATAAACGATTTAACCATGCTAACTTCTTTGTTTTCACTTGCTTTTCTTTGTTATCATTTGCTTTTATTACGCGAATTCCTCTATTTTCCTTGGTCTGATTCGCGGATGTTCTCTGCCTTCCAAAAAAACAATGCTAGGCATACGCCCACTAGCCATGGCGACTAGAATCCCTATGCCTATTATCCATTCTAAATGAAAACAGTAAAAAGAGCATTAACCTTGAAGTTGATAAGAAAAATCAGAAAAAAAATGAGCTATCTTATTTAAAATTGGAAGGACCTCTATCCCTCTCTTTTTCAATTCTGCAGCTAAAATATCAATAAAATCTTGATCAAGCTTAATTTCAATCGCTTGATTGTATACGTCCATTAATTGCTCATTTGATAAAATTCCAAGACCATACATATGAATCACCTCGCAATAAATATTACTATGATCTGATTTTACATTTTTTCCTAAAGTTGTAAATAGAAACTAGGTATTTGTCATTATTTATTCATAAATGAAACGCCTTATTTTTCATTATAGAAGCTATAAAATGATAATAAAAACCTATAAAACGCACATTTAGCAAGGATATTTGTCATAGTATTTTGAATTATCCTACCATTGGAACCAGTAACGAAGAACTAGTTGTGGTGACCAAAATCACTATGTATGTACAAAAAGGGAATCAGAAACCAGTTTGGATACCTAAAATGGCTCTAGAAGATCCAAAACCGAATACAAGAATGGATGTACCAAACGAAACCACTTATACCAATCATACAATCCCATCATTACACGCTAAAAAAGACCAAATTACGATTACCGCAATCTGGTCTTATCACTTGATTAATACGAATCTATGAACCTCCCACGACTGAAGTCACGAGTGTGCAGGTGTTGGTTATCAATCCTGAGGTTGGTGACTTCCTTTTGGTCCTAAACCTAAATTCTACAAGTCTGTTCTCAGGAATCAGAGTTTAAATTGACGAATCAATTCATTTAATTCTTCAGCTAACTTGGCAAGATCAACTGAGCTTCGAGCGACTTCTTCCATTGAGCTGGTTGTTTGTTGAACAGATGCGGCTGTTTGTTCCACTCCCGCTGCAGATTCCTCTGCTGTGGCGGCAATTTCTTGAATCGAACTATTCATCGCTTGGCTATTCGTTGTTATATCCAACAATTTATTAGACACGTTTTTGATATTATCAACCATCCCGATTACAGATGAGTTAATTTCATTAAAGGTTTCACCCGTTGTGATGATTTGACTTGTACCTTGTTCTACTTCTTTATATCCATCTTGTAACGATTCAGTGACTACACCAAATCCATTCTGAATATTGTTTACGATTCTTGTAATATCGGTAACGGAAGTAGCTGTTTGTTCGGCTAACTTTCTTACCTCTTCTGCCACGACGGAGAATCCTCTGCCATGTTCACCTGCTCTAGCGGCTTCAATCGCTGCGTTTAACGCTAAAAGGTTCGTTTGATCCGCAACCTCTTTAATGACCACAACTAATTTGAATATTTCCTGAGATTGGGCATCTAAGTCTTTTACCTTTTGAACGGAACCTTTAACAATTTGATCAATTTCGATCATCTTTTTCGTTGAGGAATCCATTAATTGACTACCTTTATCGGTCAACGCCAAAATTTCACTTGATGCTTGATTAATTTGTTGGCCATTTTCATTTGCTTCCTGTACATTTGTGGCAAATGCTGACATCGTACTCGACAATTCACTTGAAGTATCGGCTTGTACCTCTGCACCAGATGCCAATTCTTCCATCGTAACAGCAATTTGTTCCGCACCAGCCTTCACTTCATTGGCTGATTGAGTTAACTCTTCACTTTGACGCTAACGGTTTCTGACACAACGTTAATTTTCGTTAATAATTCACGCATATGATGATTCATTTCGTTTGTCGAGTTCATAAGCTGACCTGTTTCATCACGTAAATTTGTTTTTAGCGGTTCCTGAGTTAAATCGCCATTTGTGATGTCCTTCATCCGATTCATCACTGAACGAATCGGTGTTGAAATTTTTTGAGAAGTTAAGAGTGCGATAACAATCCCTAATACTACAACAAGTATGGAAACAATCGCGACCATTATGAGTACAGATTCTCCACTCGAAATATTCATTTGTCCTTTTTCACTAATGTTTACTTCTCTATTTGTAGCCATCTCCTCAAAACCGCGCATTAATTCATTTGAGATTGGGTTTACTTTATTTTCTAAATTATCAATGGCTAGTTCTTTGTTTCCCTGGTCATAAACATTAAAGACATCGTTAATGATCATTTCTCTCCATTTAACCGCTTGATCAATTCGTTGTTTCACTTCCTCTGAATCATTCATCTTTAAAATCTCTTCTTGATATTTTATGCTTTCTTCCGTATTCTCCATAAACAGATCCTTATATTGCTTATCTCCATATAATACATAAGCATGCACTGCAGCTAATCGTTGGGCAGTATTAAAGGCGATCTTCTCATCCGCAATGAGTAATGGAAGTTCCGTTTTCACAATATCTTTCGTACCGTAATTCATTTTATTGAGTGAATAAGTGCTATAACTTGCTAATGCAAGTACAAGTAAAATAATGACTGAAAATCCCAATATTATTTTCGTTTTAATGCTTTTAAAATTGAATAAATTCCCCAATTTCTACACCTCTGTTTATCTATTGTTTATTTAAAATGGATTCTACTAATCGAGTGGATAATAAAAAATAGGGCTATTTTATGTATAATGGAATAGCCCGAAGATACAAATAAAAAACAAATTTCTGGTAACTTAAAGTGATCGCTATTATAGTTTCGACCATAAAGAGAAATTCTTTACAGATAAATCAATTTTAGGTACATTCTTATATTTCTTGATATCCTCTAAATAGAAGAGAAATTTCTTAACATCGGAGATAATTTCAATAATGTGAATCTCCCTCACCTTGGAGCGATGGTATTTAATGTAATCATACAACGTATTTTTATCAATAAATTCAATATACATAATGTCTGTGTAATTATAAATGTATGAAAATAGGCGATCGAGTGAAAGCTGCATGTCTTTATAAAAGAGATCGTATGTATTTAATTGAAATTGTTCAAACAACAATTCATAGCGCATTTTATTTTTAAAAACAATCAATGTATTTCCCCACTTATCGATTTATTTTCCATGATAGAGATTTTCTCCAAGTTTTATCCCTCTTTGATGAGAAAACCCCTAAGCTTTAACCACAAATAGACTATTCCAAATACCATAGAATAGCCCAAAATTTTATATACAAAAAAGTTGGTAACCAGGCGATCATAGTTCAGCGTATTCCTTGTACTCCTAAACCTTAGACCCTAAGCTTTGCGTCCTATTCTTTCGAATAGTTTGCCCTTTTCTTCAATATACATGACTTTATAATTAGTTCTAAATAATCATAAAACAGAAACTTCCAAACTTCAACAAAATTCTACAAATAAATAACAAATTTGGAGATAACCTACACCATTTATTCTTCCCCTTTTTAAAGTAAGATCGCAATTCTAATAAATAAAGTTTCGTGGATAAAAGGTAAATTTGTGGATAAGTAATTTTGAATTGTGGATATATTGTTAATATTGTGGATATCTTTTTCAAAAATAGTGGATAAGTGAATTTTATATCCTTTTGAAACTCTATTCGCTGTGGATAAAATAAAAAAGCACCCTCAATTAGAGAGTGCGTTTATCCTTATTTTACTTCTACCCAGCCTTTTTTGATGGCTAAGATCACGGCTTGCGTCCGGTCGTTCACGCTCATCTTTTGTAAAATATTGCTCACATGGTTCTTAACGGTTTTTTCGCTTATGAATAAGGCATCGCCAATTCCACGATTGCTTTTTCCATCCGCTAGCAATTGAAGGACTTCACATTCACGTCGTGTTAACAAATGCAGTGGTCTACGAACTTCCATTTGTAAAAAGTTTCGATTGACTCCGCTCTCTCCTGAAGCCAAACGACGATACTCATTCACAAGATTGTGCGTTACTTTTGGATGGAGATAAGATCCTCCAGCCGCAACCACTTTAACCGCTTCAATCAATGCGTCCGCATCCATTTCTTTCAATAGATAACCACGTGCACCTGTTTTCAATGTATGTGTCACATAGTTTTCATCATCATGAATGGATAAGATGATCACTTTTGATTCTGGAAACTTTTCCACAAGCTCACGTGTAGCTTCTACTCCGTTTGTAGTTGGCATGTTGATATCCATCAGCACCACATCTGGATGATATTCTTCCACAAGTGGCAGGGCATCACACCCGTCATTTCCTTCAGCCACTACATCAAACGTTTTCTCGAATTCCAGAATTCTTTTAACCCCTTCTCTAAATAACTGATGATCATCTATAATCACAATTTTCGTATGTCAAATTACTCCGCCTCCCAAAGCATTTTATATCTTTTTCTATTTTTATTAGCCTGATTTTTTCAAGGTTCAAGGTTCAAAGTTCTAATGGAACTTGAATCATAACGACTGTTCCCTTACCAATTTGAGAATCAATGGAAAGTTCGCCTTCTAATATCTCGACTCTTTCTTTCATTCCAATTAAACCAAAGGAGTCCGACTTTTTCATTTTAGTGTCAAAGCCTTTTCCATTATCTTTGATTACAATGGTTACATTCTGTTTTTTCATTTCTAATTTGACTACAATATCCTTGGCCTCTGCATGTTTCATCGCATTTTGAACAGCCTCTTGAACTAAGCGAAAAAGAGCTACTTCAAATTTGGCAGGAAGCCTTTTATCTTCTCCTATACAAGTAAAACTAATTCTACTATGGTTAAAATACTCTTCAGTTGTTTGTAAATATTTTTTCAAAGCTGGCACTAAGCCTAAATCATCAAGTGCCATTGGCCGCAAGTCATAAATAATATGTCGAACCTCATAAAGCGCATGACGAACCATTTGCTTTACACTTCGAATCTCTTTAAACGCTTCTTCTACTCCCTGCTCCCGATAAATTCGTTCAATTAAATCGGAACGCATGATCACATTTGCCATCATTTGTGCAGGACCATCATGGATTTCTCTTGAAACCCGCTTACGCTCTTCTTCTTGAGCCTCAATAATTTTGAAGCCAAAATCTTGTTTTTCTTTCGCATCTTCTATGACTGCACCAAGCTGCTGTAAATCACTTGTTAAGTAATGCAGAACAACGGTGATCTGTGAAACAAGATGATCGGCCCGTTCAATCGTTTCCGATAGACCTCCTAGCCTACGTTCAAGATCATCACGACGTTGCCTCAACTGCTTTTCCTTATGCCGATTCAGAGCAAGATCGGATTGAAGTCGGTGTGCTTGTTCATACACCTTACGCACTTCATTTTCAGAGTAATCCTTAAAGTGACTACTGACTTCTGAGAGACGATTCCTCGCAAACCTTGCCTTTTGGTCAAGCATGTCACCTTCTTCGATCGTTTCGATAACGGACTGCTTTAATTCCTTTAGTTCATCTGTTAAAAATTGGAAATCTGTACGACATCGTTCACCAATTTCAAAAATTTCATTCTTACTGTTTCCAACGGTATCCATCATTTTTTCAAGAATCTCGTCAAGAACTTTCGTATCAAATTGTTTAACTTTCATATTCGTTCCTCCAAAATACGAGAACCTTTTCACATATTCTAATTAGTTTAAAACGAATGAAGAAAATATGTATAAAACGATTCTTTTAAAAAAAATCGGTACATAGGTCTGGAAATATTCCCTATTGACCTATATCATACATCCTATTTTACAGCAAAACCAGCAGTTCGTTATAAAATATAATACGTTTCTTTATATAATTTTCTGTCCGTTATTTTAAAATAATTTCTTTATTTTTCAATATTCCTCATTATATCATTCAAATAATACAGCCATATTAAAGTTTGTTTACAATCCGATTGTAGATTGATGTAAGAACATTATCGCTTTATAATATATATATTATCTATCATTGTACCCATTTTTATTAAAAATTCAGTTGAACATGGCATTGTTACTAAAGACCTTGGAAAATTTCACATTAGAAACATGATGATTTTATAAAGAAAACTTCCAAAAAATACCATAAATAAAATTCCAATATAAAAATGTACAAAAGGAGTCCTAACATGCTGCCCCGTTACTATACTGTAAAAGGAAATGGCGAACATGAAATCGTCATTCAAAAATCACGTTTTATTGCCCATGTGGCGAGAGTCGAAACAGAGGAAGCCGCTCAGGATTTTATCCAAAGAATCAAAAAAGAAAACTGGAATGCTACCCACAACTGCTCAGCCTATTTGATCGGTGAAAATGACCACATCCAAAAAGCCAATGACGACGGAGAACCAAGCGGCACGGCCGGAGTTCCGATTTTAGAAGTATTGAAGAAGAAACACCTCAAGGATACGGTTGTCGTCGTCACACGTTACTTCGGTGGAATTAAGCTCGGTGCAGGTGGTCTCATTCGTGCTTATGGAAAATCCACTTCAGAAGGAATCAATGCAACCGGGATCGTGGAACGAAAGCTGATGAAAGTAATGTCAACCGTCATTGACTACACCTGGCTCGGGAAAATCGAAAACGAACTTCGATCTTCCGTCTATGGTATCAAAGACATCCATTATCTAGACAATGTGGAAATTGAAACCTATGTTGAAGATGGAGAGGTACAGAACTTCGTCGACTGGATGGTGGAATTGACCAGTGGGCAAGGGGAGATCACTTGAGGGGGATGTGGTTTATTTAGAAAGTGATGTTGAATAATAGAACTTTATATTAAAGATATAATTCGACAATATTCAGTCACGATTCGACATATGCTCCAAATAAATGATTGATGTAAGACTATGGTCGGATTATAATAGAATAGTAGAAATTCGATCTCTAAGAGCTTTTATTTATTATCATCTACAAAGAGGAGAAAACAATTTGAACACAAGAAGTAGTAAGAACCTGGCACAAAAGAAAAGAATAAGAAGAAAAAGGATCCTTAGAATACTCATACCAATTCTAGCAATCGGTATTGGAGCAGCTTCTTATGGCGGTTATCTCTTCACAAAAGCTTCTGAAGTGGCCGCTAACTCGAAAGAAGAGTTCGCACGAGGAGAACAATCAGAAAAAAGAGAATGGGCCGTAAACCCTTTGAAAGATAATGTTTCCATATTATTCATGGGTGTTGACGATAGTCAAGCTCGTGATTTAGGAGGGGCAACTCGAACCGATGCTCTAATACTTGCAACCTTTAATATTGAACAAAAAACAATCAAAATGGTGAGCATTCCTCGTGACTCTTATGTCTATATTCCAGTTGAGAAAAAAAGAGATAAAATTACCCATGCCCATGTATTCGGTGGTACTGAGGGAACCATTGAAACAGTAGAGGAACTTTTTGATATACCTGTTGATTATTATTCAAAATTAAATTTTGAGGCATTCATTGATGTGGTAGATGCACTGAACGGAATCAAAGTAGACGTCCCTGTTACCTTTACGGAACAAGACAGTAAAGATACAGCTGATGCGATTCATTTAACTGAAGGATTGCAAAAACTAAATGGCGAGGAAGCTTTAGCCTTGGCTAGAACTCGTAAAATCGATAATGACATTGAACGCGGAAAACGACAACAGCTTGTTTTACGTGCGATTATGGACAAAGCCGTTTCAGTTGGTTCCATAACGAAATATGGTGATGTGATGGAATCAATGGGCGATAATGTAACGACCAATCTGGATTTTGGTGAAATATTATCCTTCTTTAATTATTTAAAAGATGGGATCCAAATGGAGTCTTTAGCTCTTGAAGGGGAAGACGCCACCATTGATGGCACTTACTACTATCAATTAGATGACACAAGTGTTACGGATATTGCTGAAACACTAAATGATCATTTAGATACCACTTCCACGATTGCTTCAAATCTGGAATAACAGAATCAATGAACGTCGAAGCTTGTCAGAACTCTGACAAGCTTTTCATTTTGCCTTTAACAAGGGAAACGTCTTCTTATAACTACTTAGATTCATTCATCCCAAGCGGCCAGCTATAGCCTTAACGACAATAATCAGTCTTATGGTCCCCAAATTAACATTCAATCATTCACACAAAAAAAGTATCCCCTGCATAGGGATACTTTTTACTTTAACGGTATTTTTCCGCTGAATATCGAATTTCACGTACTAGCTTGAGTAGCGGACGGTAATTTTTCCCGACCAGACCAATTTTTTCAGCAAGTAATTCAATAACAATTAACAGAATCAAAATAAGGATGATCGATCCGCCATAACTTTGCTTGTGAAAAGATCACAGCAGCTAAACCAAAGAATGCCGCCATTGCATAGATGATAAGAACCGTTTGTCGATGTGTAAAACCAAGTCCTAATAAACAATGATGTAAATGAGATTTATCTGGTGCCGATAATGGTTTTTTATTCACAATTCTGCGCAAGATAGCAAAGAAGGTATCAGAAATTGGAACACCTAGAATAATAATGGGAATGATTAAGGAAATCATCGTAACATTTTTAAATCCTAATAAGGATAATACAGCAATCATAAATCCTAAAAACAATGCACCGGTATCACCCATAAAGATCTTTGCTGGGTGAAAGTTGTAAAATAAGAAAACCTAACGTACTTGCTAAAAGAATGGCTCCCATTACGACAACAAAAGGATTTCGGAATCAAAATCGCCATAACGGAAATGGTAATTAAGGCAATGGATGAAACACCTGCAGCTAAGCCATCGAGACCATCAATTAAATTAATCGCATTTGTAATTCCTACAATCCATAAAATGTGATTGGTATACTTAGAAAACCAAATTCTAAATTGCCTTCACTAAATGGCAAGTTAATAAATTCAACTTGTACTCCACCCTAAAAGACAACTACTAAGCAGCAGCAATAATTTGGCCTAAAATTTCATTTTAGCTGATAATTCAAACATATCATCAAGGATACCCGTAAGGATCATAATGGCACTCCCAATCATAACAGCATTGAGAGTATTGGGATTGGATGACTGTGGTTGGGTAATAAGAACACCAATCAACAAAACTTATATAAATCGCTAAACCTCCAAGACGAGGCATAATTTTCTGATGTACTTTTCTTTGATTTGGTTTGTCAGTTGCACCAATTTTAAATGCTAATTTTTTCACAACAGGAGTAATAAGGATAGAACAAATGAAACATACTAACATGGTTAAGTAAATCATGGATATCCTCCCTTAATTGTATCTTGCCCATTTCACAGTTATTGAAAACAGGCAAAATACAGTAACACAATCATTCTCATATATGCCAACATCTTCATTGTATCTTTCGACGTTATTTTCAAATTATAGATTACCATGAGGATTATATCATAAATTTGATAGATTGAGAAATCTAATTTTAGAATAAATGATTAAGATTTTAATAGAATTATAATAGACTTCAATTACCTACAATGTATTAGACCTATATGTAGATTTAATCAGTTAGATTATATAGTGAAAAATCATAGTGTATTAATGTCATAAAAAAACTATCACCAAAATCGATAGTTTTTTTATTCATGTCTATCATCTAAACTTTGATATACATCATGAATACTGTTTGCAAATGATTGAAGGGAGAAATGTTGAGAAGTATATTCATAAAAACGATGGCCCATTTGACTTAATTCATTATTTTCTTTTAACTCAATTGCCTTTTCAAGCGCTGAAATAATTTCATTCTCACGTTATCAACAGCTACAATGAAACCAAAAGTGGAATCAGGAATCATCTTCTTGACTCCTCCAACATCCGTTGTAATGGCTGGAGTACATTCTCTAGCTGATTCCAAAAGAACAAGTGGAAAACTCTCTGTTTTGATGTCAATAAAGTGATATCCGCTATTTGGTAATACTTGTCTACATCCTTCTGATATCCTAAGAAACAACACGTTCTGCTCAAGATGATCTTCCCTGACAGCTCTTTCTAAATCTTCTCTTATTGGACCATCTCCAACTAATAAAAGCTTAACATGTGGATGCAGTCTTATTACTTCTTTTAAAGCTGCAAAAGCCAATGTATGGCATTTTACAGGATCAAATCGAGCCACCATGACAATCACAAAATCCTCTTTATGAATTCCTAGATCATGACTAACCTTTTGGAAGATCATACGATTTTTTTTCTTCAAAGTCTATTCCATTATAAATCGTTGTTATTTTGTCAGGATCGATATTGAAAACTCTACTAGCATCTCTTTAAAGCGTTCAGAAATAGCAAACAAGTGATCAACTTTCTTCAGGACACCAATATTTAACTTTGTAAACAGATTCCCTTTAACACCTCTGCCCAAAAAATCATTTCTTGGATCACTATGAACGGTTGTCACCCATGTGACTTTCGTACGTTTTTTTAAAAAATAACCATATAAATTTGCACGTGCACCATGTGTATGAATCATATCAATTTGATTATTTTTTATAAACTGAATGACACGAGAAATAACGGACAGATCATATCTATTTTTTTGCGTAAAGGTGACGGTTTGAATGCCATTTTTCAATGCTTCTTGCTGAAAAATCCCTTCTTCAAATAAACCCAAAAAAATATTCTCTGATTTGAGTTCATTCAATAGAGATAAAATATGGACCATTCCACCGCCAGTTTCATTCCCTGCATTCAAGTGTAAAACCTTCATAAGTTAATCTCCTAATTATTTTCTTAAACGCTCTTTCATCACCTTTAAAACAAAATGAGGTATTACCAGCATTCTTCGCCAGCGTCTTGGTTGTTTAATTAATCGATAGAGCCATTCCAAATGTAGTTTCTGCCATATTAATGGAGCTCTTTTCACTGCACCTGCCCATACATCAAAGCTACCTCCAACCCCCATAAAAAATCCTTTTTCAAAGCGAGACATATGGTTGGAAATCCAATATTCCTGTTTTGGAAACCCAATACCAACAAATACTAAGTCTGGTTTTTTAGCAGGCAATCTCCTCAACAAATGCTTCTTCATTTACATCCGTATAGCCATGATGCCAACCTGCAATCTTTAATGATGGAAATGTAGCTTTAATATTATTTACTGCCTTGTTATGACTTCTTCTTTAGCACCTAAGAAGTATACGCTCCAGCCTTCTTGATTTCCTTTTTCCAACAATGAATGTCATCAAGTCAAAACCAGCAATTCGTTCTGGAAGCTCATTTTGAATCATTTTCGACCCTAAAATAACCCCATATCCATCAGCAATGACAAAATCAGCCTGATTCACTAGATTTAAATAAGTCGGATCATTCCTCCCATGCATGACAATTTCAGGATTAGCTGTCACTACAAAGGTCTTCTCCGCATGATTGACTCTTTCACTTATTATATTTAATAGCTCTTTTGCACGGATAGAATCAAAATTCATATTTAATATCGAAACTTTATTATTTTCAATCATATTGTATCACTCATCTCTACTTCTTTAATAGCTTTAATAATTTTTTAGGGACTAGTTCCAATAATTTATTAAATCCTTCTTTATATAAGAAATCGCAATAATAGTATATAAAATATTATACCTGCTAATCCATGTGTAACAAGTATCCAAAGGTATGAATCTAAATATTTTCCAACACTTGTATATAGAAACCATACTCCTACTGCCATGATTGCACTGGGAAGTAAAATTCTCATGAACATACGGATACTTTTGTATAGTTCTTCCTTATCAAAATCCTTATACATTTCAATGGCAGAAAGCACTAAAGATATAATGGCAATGATGGAACTTGCGATGGCAGGCCCTAGATAGCCCATAGAATTGACTAAAAAGTAGTTGGCAATCACATTACAAATAATGGTGACGATACTTAATTTAAAAATCAATGCGGTTTTTCCTTTTGCATAAAGTGCTTTCAATACGATCATTTGCAGACCTTGTGAATAAATGAGCGGCAAATAGGCTAACATGGCATCGTAAGTCATTTTGGTATCTTCTAACGTAAAGGCTCCTCTTTCGTAAATAAACCCGATGACTGCCTGACCCACTACAATCAATCCAAAGGTTAACGGGATAAGAACGAGTGTCATGAGCTGAAAGCCAAAAAAGACGGTATCCTGAAACTTCTTCTTTTCCCCCACATTTTCAGAAAGCAATGTAAAAATGATCGCCACGATCGTCGTACCAAAAATAGCATGTGGGAATGCTGACAATTAATGAAGCATTATTTAAATACGTAACGGCTCCTTCAAAGGTTCCGGAAGCAAATATTCGATTAACGGTAACATTAATTTGCCCTACAACAGCACTTAAAACAGCTGGTATAAATAAGGTTAAAAATGAATTTCTGAAATCCTTTTCGATCGAAAGGGTAAGCTCCCATTTGTATCCAAGCTTCTTTAAATTGATGATCTGGATCATGATGCCTAATAGAACCCCGACAATAAAACCATACGCCAAACTATCGATTCCCCAGAAGGAAGAAAAGAAGTACGCAAAAAAAGCACCGGTCAAGGTAGCTAATAGGCGTGACACCTGAGTTGGAATAAAGCTTCGGTAGGATTGCAGATACGACTCTAACATTCCATTAACCGTTATAACACTCAAAAATAGGACAAAAAACTTTGTCAAACGTACAGCCACTAACTCTGTTCCTTGGCTCATATTTCCAAAAATGAGAGGAATTAAATATGGAACAAGAAAATAAGAAATAATCGAAAGAAGGATCATAAAAATAATCGTATAATTCAAAATCCCATTCGCATTCTTTATACTTACTTTTTCATTTTTATTCTTATCTTTTATAAATAATGGTAGAAAAACACTATTAAAACCGTCTGTTGTCATAATGACAATTAAAGTAATAATAGAAAATGCAATGATATAACCGTCATTTTCAGCAGATGCGCCAAATTCCATTGCAATAATACTTTCTCTTAAGAAGCCCGAAAGCTTCAATATCAAAGAAAGGATGACCGTGATAATACCCGCTTTCATTAATGTTGACATACCTATTCCTCGCGTCTGTTTAAATTAGAAGTAGTTTCTCCTCAATAAATTGGAACCTTTTTTCCCATGTAGCATTCTCTAAAAATGACTCTAACTCCTCATGATCATGTCTCGACCCATTTATGATGGTTTGATACATAGTATGGATGGCTTCTTTAAAATCTTCTGCATTTTCACAGTGTATTACTAAAGGATAGTCACCGATATGTGGAATTCCTGAAGAGACTGTAGGCAAACCAAAATATAAATATTCATAAATCTTAATCGGATCCACTGCTTCTGAAAGAGTACTCTTTTGAAACGGAATCATTCCAACATGCCAATGGCGAACAAATTCTTCAAGCTGACTAGGATGGACTTTTCCATAGTATTTCATATTTGAAAGGCCTGAAACACGTTTCTCTAACTCTTCAGACATTCCATAGCCGATAAGATGGATAAAATAGCGATCATCTTCTGCTAATGAAAATACAATGTCCCAATCGAACCAAGAATCGGTCATATGTCCAAAGTAACCAAGATGGATCAGCCCATCTGAAGCTTCCGTTTTCAAGGAAATATTTTTGGATCCAGATACATTTTTACTATAGCCATTTCCTAAAACAATAATATCTTTGCGGATATACTCGTATTTATATTTTAATGGCTTAGACACAGCAAGCACAAGATCACTATCTTTGATAGCCTTTTCTTCGAGCTGCTTCGTAAACCAGGATGCTTGTCCCACTTTATAAAATTCTTCCCATTCATCCATCATATCATAAACAATGTTATATCCATCTGCTCGTAATGTTGGGATCATGTCGACAAAAGGTTCTGCTGGAAAGGTCATAAAATAAGACTTATCTTCTACTTTAATGGTTTCATTTAGTTTTGGTAGCATATAGATGAAATCAAATAATGGTAATTGAACAATATTTTTAAATACTTTCTGATAATCCTTCTCGTGTTTTTCGTAAGGATCCCATTGCCATGTCACGTAAATAACAGCATAGTCATTTTCACTATAATACTTGGCTAAATTAATGGTCCTCTGATTATAGACCTCTTCAAATTCCATAGCGGATGTGATGATCGCAAGGCCTTTTATTTGTTGGTCTTGATACAAATCATTTATTCTTCGTATAAAAATCTTCAATCGTACGCTGCAAGTCACGGCCTGTCTGATAATTTCCAACCTTCTTGAATAACGTTCTTCCATAGATTGTGAGAAATGTGTTTTTTATCCCATTCTTTTGAATGGAACTTTTAATTTTACTACTGTATTGTTTAAATTTATTGGCCAATTTCGATAACCCCAATCTTTAAGCAAGTCTCAAGACATTATAATTTACCTTCATCTTTATTACAACAAATAGCGTAAGACTCTAAAGACGATTTGAACCATAAAACAAGGCAATTTTCATTTACTGAATGGTGAAAATAGTGTATCCTACTAGAGGATAATACTATTAATGGAGGATTTATTAGATGAAATTTGCAAGTGATCAGGGTGTCTTGAATAAATTTGAGATCTTTCTCTTGATATTTATTACTTTACAGCCAATCATAGATGTATTAACAACGATTAGCCTTGAATTTCTCAATGACGCAGCTACTTTTGGAATTTTCTTAAGATTCTTGGTGATGTTTGCTTGTATGGTTTATATTCTTCTCTATCAAGTAAAAAATAGAAAGAGCAAAATCCTTATCTATTTGATAGGTTTAGCAATTGTTCTAGTCGTTAATCTTGTCGTGAATTTCTTAATGAAGGAACAATTTATTTTGATGGATGAAGTAAAGTTTCTTGGGAAGATTGTGTATGCACAAATTATGCTTTTCACTTATTTAATCTTCTTTAAAAAGATCGGAAAATCGAGTGTACATCATTTTATAAAATACATTCTTTACGCTCTTTTGGTTTACGATTTGGTTATGATTATTTCCATCGCGACGAACACAAGTTTAACCGCTTATGATTGGACAAAAATTGGGTATACAGGATGGTTTTATGCCGCAAATGATCTTGGTGCTATTTTGGCCATTTTATTCCCAATTAGCTTAATGATCGCCATTAAAAGAACCATAAGACTGTCATCCATTTACCATTGGATCCCGGTCCTACTTACTGCCTTTTCACTACTCATGTTAGGAACAAAGGTCGGCTATGGCGCTTTACTCATTGGTTTACTTGCAGCTGTGGTAACTTGTTGGATTAGCTGGTTTCGTAAACGAGATAAAGGTTTCTTTACAAATGGGATCATCTCTGTTGTGTTATTTTTCGTCTTAATTCTCATTACTCCCTTTACTCCATTCTTTACGAACACTTTTGCTCATATGCAATTGTTGGGGATTACCTTTGATCAGCCAGAAGAAAATGTGAATCCTAAAGAACAACAACCAAAAAAGACAAAACCACAAGTTAATAAAAAACAAGTAGAAAATCTCATTTTAAGCAGCCGTGAGGATTATCTTGCCGAGCATCAAAGACAATTTGCCGAAGCGCCTATTGCACAGAAATTATTTGGAATGGGATATTCAGGTAATTACTCAAAGGAACCTAAAATGATTGAAATGGACTTTTATGACCTCTTTTATTCATTAGGGATTATCGGATTTATTGCTTACATTGGTTCGTTCCTTTTCGTATTATTAAAGACGGCAATGGCTTTTCTGAAAAACATAAAATTAATTTTCGAACCAAACTATATTTTTATTTTAGTATCTTTATTGTTGGGATTGGGCATTTCATATACGGCCGGACATGTTTTTACTGCTCCATCCGTTAGTATATTCTTTGGTTCCATTCTCGCCCTTTTATATGTTGAACTTAAGAACCATCCAACTCAATGATACGTTTCATACCAAATACGCAAAAAAGGCAGGCTGTGAGCCTGCCTTTTTTGCGTTACAAACATCCATTATTTAATTTACCAGAAAGAATAACATCTGACTGAATGAACGAATTTTAGGATATCCTTTTATAATTGCAATATAATTGTTTTTTTAGTTATATTCCCTTTTTTACTGAAATCACGAAAGAGTACTGGTAGAATATTCAAAGGACGATCACGAACAAATAACGTAGTTAATTTTTGAACTTACGGAGGAAGACTTGTGAACAATAAGCTTAATTTATTTCAAATCTTTTCATCAAAATTATTATATGTATTATGTATGCTCTTTTTTACCATAACATTGTGGAACTCTATTTCTTTCATGATCAATAGTTATGGTTTTAAATGAATACATTTTTTAGGTATCTGCCTTTTTTTATTATTATTTATTATGATCTTTATTTTGGCGAACAGATATTTAAGTAAAAGATCTTTTCTTATTTCCTTAATTCTATTATCGTTAGGTATACGGCTTGTTTGGATCTTTACCGTTAATACTCCGATCGTATCTGATTTCGGCATGATGTATCAGAGTGCTATTAGTGCAGCAAATGGAGATTTTAGCTTTAGTCAAGGAACTTACTTTTCAACTTGGGTATATCAATTAGGATTTACAATGTATCAATCCATTGTGATTAACCTTTTTGGCGAAGGGCCGTTTCTATTAAAATTATTAAATGTATTTTACTCCGTAGGAATTACTATACTTACCTATAAAATTACTGCTAAATTGTTTAACGAAGTGACCGGACGTGTTGCTGGTACTCTTTATGCAATCTTTATACCTAGTATTGCTATGACTTCAGTCTTAACCAATCAACATTTAGCCACATTCTTATTTTATCTAGCCTTTTATTTACTGATTATAGATGACAATTCTAAAAAATATATCTGGTTATACGTAGGAATTCTTTTATCATTAGGTGATATCATTCGACCTCTAGGAAGTCTTATTCTTTTAGCAATTGGTATTTATCTTTTCATTACCAAATTTTTAGGAGTAGATAGAAAACAAAAATGGATTACGGTCAAAAAATTTATCGGTTTAATTGCCGTTTTCTTCATCGTACATACTTCAATAAGTCAATTATTGATTTCTACTGATGTAACCCAGTATTCTTTATCCAATCGAGATACTATGTGGAAATTTGTATTAGGATTCAATCATGATACAAATGGACAATATTCCAGTGAAGACGCTTAGTTATGTAAGTCAGTTTCCCATTGGAGATGAACGAAAAGCCGCTGAAATGGAATTAATCAAAGAAAGGATTTCTAACCCGAACAATTTGTGGGAGCTATTCAAAAACAAACTCGATATAATGTGGGCAGCTAACGATGCGTCCCTGCAATGGAGTATGGGGCACTTTTACGAAAAGAATATCGTTAACAGTTTCAATATATTGGAAAGGCTAATGAGCATTTGCTTACTATTATTTGGAATCATTTCAACGATTAAACTTGCCAAAGACAACTCTTATGGAAATACGAATCATTTATTATTTATTCTGTTAATCTTAGGATATGTATCTATCCATCTTTTAATTGAAATACAATCAAGATATCGGTATTTTATCATACCAAGTTTTATCATTATACAAAGTTTTGGTATCTATACTTTTTACATGTTCATTAAAAGAAGTCTCAGTAGTTTAAAGATAAAGTTTAAAAAAGCACCCCCGCAAAGTTAAACGAGGCCACTGAAAAACTGACGTTTTTTAGTAAATAAGATAGCCTCATTAAAAAAGACGACTTACATTCAGTTTTTTGAATGTGAAGTCGTCTTTTTTATCAATCCACCTTGGGATTTCCCTGTTTTTTAGCTCATTAGTTTCAATATTCTTTCTCTCGTTCCATGACGACTGAACTTGTTTTACATGCTTTAGACAATGCCGTTTCTGTTCAACAGCCGAATCCTGGCCTCATTTTGCATACAGATCTTGGCTCTCAATACACAAGTGAAGATTTTAGCCAAGCGCTTAAAGAACAGGAAATCATTCCATCTTTTAGTCGCAAAGGTTGCCCTTACGATAACACATGTATTGAATCTTTTCATGCCATTTTAAACAAGAAAGAAGTCCATCACGTAACCTATTTAAATTTCAATCAGCCTGAGTTAACTTATTTGTGTCCAAGATATTGACTTAGATCCAGATCCAAAAGTCGACTTAAACGTTGTTTTAATAATTACACACGAGGGAAATTAGATATTATTCTATTTAAAATCTTCTAACTATTCTATATAATGTTATAATGGAATAAAACATTATCTAGGAGGACTCATTCTTGACGAATAATATTTTTACAGAAAAAAAAATACTTATAATTGTCCCTGCCTACAATGAGGAAGAAGCAATAGGTCAGACTTTAGAAAATTTATTAAAGGTTAAGAAGGAAATTCCTTTTATAGATATATGTGTTGTAAATGATGGTTCAAAAGACCATACTGCAGATATTGTTGAGTCATATGGAGTTCATTTAATTAATTTGCCCATTAATTTAGGGATTGGTGGGGGAATGCAAACTGGTTATAAATATGCTTATTATAACAACTATGATATTGCAGTACAGTTTGATGCAGACGGCCAACATAATGAGTTAGATTTAAAAGCACTAATTTTACCAATAATTAGTGGACAGGCTGATATGGTTGTAGGATCAAGATTTGTTGAAAACACAGACTATAAAGGAAGTGTATTTAGACGAATCGGCATTTATTATTTTAGTACACTTTTATTTCTTCTTACTGGTAAAAAATTTACTGATCCTACATCAGGTTATAGAGCTAAAAATAGAAAGGTTATTGAGCTATTCACTGAACATTACCCTAGGGATTATCCAGAACCAGAGGTACTAATTTATTTGAAAAAGAAAGGTATAAAAGTACAAGAAGTTTCGGTTCATATGAAGGATAGACAAGGAGGTACTAGTTCTATTACCCCGACAAAGTCAGTTTACTATATGATAAAGGTTACTTTATCTATTCTAATGCAAAGATTAATTAAGGAGTCCTAAGCATGAAAGTAATTTCTTTTTCATTTATTATCATATGTTTACTTTTTCTATTTGTTTTTGAATCTGTTAGAAGAGGAATTTTAGAAACAAAAGATTCTCTTTTATGGTTTGGACTTTGTATAGTTCTCGGCTTCTTAAGTTGGAACACAGGATTAATAAATTGGATGGCTGAATTCCTAGGTATTTTTTATGCTCCCTCATTATTATTCCTATTTGGTTTATTATTTAGTTTAATTATGATATTTGACCTGACTCGGAGAAATGCAAAATTAAATAAGCAAATTGTAGCATTAGCTCAAGAATTCGCTCTACTAAAAGAAGAAATAAAGGAAAAGGAAAAGGGGAACTAAAATGACACCATTTTTATTGCTTGTCTTAAATATTCTATTATTAGTTTCTGGCCAATTTCTTTGGAAATATGCTGTTTTAGGAATAACAACTTGGAATTTCAATACTATTGTACAGGTTGTCTTATCCCCCTATTTTATTCTAGGGGGAATTTTATATGTTGTTGCAACTGGCGTATGGTTAGTAATCCTTTCAAAATTACCACTAAGCATAGCATACCCAGTTCAAAGTTTGTCGTATGTTCTAGCTATAATAGGGGCATATATTTTTTTTAAAGAAAGTATTAGTATCAATCAACTGATTGGGCTTTTATTAATATTGTTCGGGGTATACTGGATAGCCAAATAATATAGACTCTATTTTATTAGAAAAATTTGGAGGGAATCTTTTGGAAAAAAGTGCTTTTTTAAAAAGGAATAAAGTAAATATTTTGCTATGCTTATTATTAATTTTAGCAGCAGCAATTAGACTTTTTGCATTATATAAATATGGGCTAAGCTTAAATTTAAATAGTGATGATGAGGGTTATAGAAGAAGTGCCTATATTTTTTTAGAAAAACAATTGTTTATTTATCATGACCCAAATATGCCAACAGTTCACATGATGCCAGGACATACATTTTTATTAGCATTTATTTTTCTCTTGTTCGGAGAAGG
The DNA here is from genome assembly GCA_963765265.1 of uncultured Bacillaceae bacterium. GTDB lineage: Bacteria > Bacillota > Bacilli > Bacillales > Cytobacillaceae > Bacillus_BD. Next base: position 21,610 of record CAVXVN010000005.1, on the reverse strand, counting down.
TGTAACTGGAGTTTATGCTGCTAAAATTACCATGATTATATTTGGCTTATTATCTATATATGGAACATATAAACTAGGATCAATAATATTCAACAAATATGTAGGACTCATTGCAGCATTTCTTTTAGCTATCTTTATTCCTCAAATCTTAGTAGATAATTTATTACTTACAGAGTCACCTTATACAGCCTTATCTCTATTCCTTTTTTACTTTTCAATAAAATTAGGAAAAAAACAAGACTGGAAATCTTTCTATTTGGTATTACTATTTTATTTCCTTAGTCTATATATTAGACCTACAATAGCTTTATTTCCAATATTGCTATTTTTATATTTATTATTAGTTAAGTATCCTATGAGGTTAATGCTCAAACAATTAGGAGTTGCAACAATAGCACTTTTATTAGTAATGAGCCCTTGGTGGATAAGAAATTATGTACTGTTTAATGAATTTATTCCGTTATCAGGGGGTGCGGGTAACCCCCTTTTATTAGGTACATATCAAGGAAATGGATTCCCTGGCGAAACTATGGATTCTATATTAAAGAAAATTGATGAAGAAACAAAAGGACAAAATACTTATTATAATATGAAAGAACAGGAGAAAGTAGCAAAGGAAAGAATAAAAGAATGGATTTCAACAAATCCAAAAGATTACTTATATAGTCTGTTTGTATTAAAACCTAAGATATTTTGGGGAACACAATTTTACTGGATAGAAATTTTTAATATAAAAGCAGATCTAATAAATAAAGTAAGCAAAATAATTTTATTTGGTGGATTTCTTGGAATTCTGGTATCTTTAATAAATAAAAGGTTTAGATCTGATGTGTTATTATTAGTGTTTATATTAGGCTATTTTACTTTGACAAATTGTTACTACTTTGCGTATGATCGATATAATTTACCGCTTATGCCAGTAGTCTTTATTCTGTGCTCGTATTTTATTTATTTTCTAATTCAAAAGTTAACCGTAAAGAAGAAACTAAGAACATGAAACCCTAAACTATAGCTTGTAGAGAACAAAGTATTCTCTATAAGCTTTTTTTAACGTAAGCGTCAAATAGACCCCACCTATAATTTAGATGGGGCCTGAGTTATTATTTAGGGAACCTTTTAAAAGAAATACAAGATACTGGCAAAGATGCTGACCATGGAAGTAGCCGGTCTAAGGCATCTATATCTGTCAAATCCATATTGGGAAGCTGCTCAAATAGATAGCGAAGATAATAAGTAAATAGCCAGAAGTAACTATAGTTGTAAGTTTATTATTCAACTTGATGATAACCAACTTATAATAAATAAACAGCACAATGAATAAGATAATGGTAGATATTGTAACAATTAATATCTTTTTCAGACTATAATACTCTGTTGGATAAGGAAATTCGCCTACCATCCATATTGTTTGAGGTATAAAATATTTAATAGTGATAATTGAGAATACACATAGGAAAATTATACGAAGAACGGTTGTATATGTATTTTCAGTTATTATTTTTAACATTCACAGTTTTCAGTTATTTATCTTCAAATCAATATTCATTATACCATTTACATTTATTTTAATTACTGCATTTTACTAGAAATTAAAATGTATTATCTAATTTTGATACAGTGACAAGTTTTGAATAAATTTTTTTAGGTTTTAAAAATAAAAATACCCCAATCAATTTAATCTGAAAGGGGAATTTTTGTAATAAACCACGATCTTATCCAATAGGTTATCCTTATTAAACGTCTTTATCTTAAGGTCCCCATTTTATCAACCTTTAAAGAATTTCCTAAAAGATCTTCCTCATTTTCAATATTATATACATCCTTAACTATGTAGATAGGTCTATTTTTACTTTCATCATATATTCTAGCAATATACTGTCCAACGATGCCTAATCCCAATAATTGAATCCCACTAAAAAAAGTGATTGCAACCATAATAGATGCCCATCCTGGCTGAACTTCATGACCAAATAACCGAGTTAAGATTGAATATAATAATACAATAATTGAAACCAAGACAGATGCAGATCCTAATGTCATTACTAATTTTAAAGGTTTTGAAGAGAAAGCAATGATTCCATCAGAAGCAAATTTAATCATTTTCTTAAAAGGATACTTTGTTTCTCCTGCGAATCGCTCATCTCTTTCATACTCAATATAGGTTTGGGAAAAACCAATCCACGAAAACATCCCTCGTACAAAACGATTTTTTTCCGTCATTTTTCTAAAAACAGCAGCTACTTTACGATCAATAAGCCTGAAATCACCTGTATCTTTTGGAATATCAATATCAGACATATAGTTTAGAAATTTATAGAAATATTTTGCTGTTAATAGTTTAAACAAAGTCTCACCCTTTCGCTTTTTCCGTTTCGCATAAACGACATCAAAACCTTCTAACCATTTATTAACGAGTTCAGGTATAACCTCAGGTGGGTCTTGTAAATCCGCATCAATTATGACAATTGCATCCCCTTTTGCATAATCGATTCCTGCTGTAACGGCTATCTGATGTCCAAAATTCCGAGCAAAACTAATTACTTTCATTCGATTGTCATTCATTGCTAATTGCTCTAAAATTTCTAACGTTCGATCTGTACTTCCATCATTAACAAATACCAATTCATAATTATAATGATTGCTATTCATGACAGCAGTAATTCTGTTATAACATTCTTGAGCCACTTCTTCTTCAAAATACATTGGGACTACAATAGAAATTAATTCTTTCATATCTTTTCCTCCTTGAAAAACGATCTAAGACTTATTAATATTACTCTACTTTTCAAAAGTCCATTTTTTATTAAGAAAAAAGTTGATTAATAATCCAAAACCAGTTGCAAATATTTGAGCAAGGTACGGATGAATATCAAGGTAATTAGCTAATATATACAAAGCTAAAGTATTAATAGCAAGTGTAATAAGATTCACAACAACAAACTTCACAAAAATATTTCTTTGATTCGAGTTTACTTGAAATACCCAATTCTTGTTCCAATAATAGCTATTAATAACACCAATTCCATAACCAATAACATTTGCAATGATATAATTCATTCCAAGATACACGAATAACATATAACTACCAATTGTAATAAGTGTATTTAATATACCAATTAGTCCAAATTTCATAAATTTCTTCACAGCAATTGCTCCTCTATGTACTCAAAAACAATTTTATTAGAAATGCAGCAAATCAAATACTAATAATTATCTCTAATTGAAAGCTGTTTAGCAAGTTAAAAATTTGATTCTTTGTAATGGAAGCGTAATATAGGATCTTACATATACTCCATCTTTTCCATTTTCCACTTTAAATTTCATCGTTCCTAAATATTTTCTACCATTAGATAGAAATAATATTTACTAGAAAAAGGGACAGTCCCACATCGCTTTAAAGCGGCGTAGGACTGTCCCTCTTTAGACTAACTGGTTAATGCATCACCAAAAGTTATATAACGCCATCAATAAAGTTTCGAATGATGGCTAGAATCTCACTATTCCCACTTTTAAAAGGAGCGGGCTTAAAGCTTTCAATTTCCTGAAGTACTTGACTGAACTCAATCGGTTCATTCCAATAGAGAATATGACCTGTTTGTCGAAACTGTTTCACAATTTCCAATTGATGATCATCGTTATGTTCTCCATATTTCACTAATCTTGGCACGGCGATCACCTTTTTACCCATTTTCATTCCCAACGTGATCGATCCTGTTCCTCCATGAGTGATAATAAAATTCGCTTGTCGATACAATTCAGCCATATGTTCATAGGTCGTAAAATCTAAGAATTTCATCTGTTCTGAGCGATATTTTGTGTGACCTGCTTGAACAATGACTTCTTCCTTTATTTTTCCTGTTAAAATTTGCTCATCTATTTCCTTTAACAGTCGGTCAAAAGGAAGCTCATGTGTCCCTAATACTACAAATATCAATAGATAGACCCTCCATACACTGCTTTAGGATAATGCTTCTTCATTTCCTCCCATTGGACAATGAATAAATCCGCAATCGGATAAACAAGCTTTCCAGATATTGTTGGCGTGGATGTTTTGGCAAAACTTTCAATGAAAATTACTTTCTTGCCTAATATTTTGGCAATATAACACATAGGAACAGCCGTATGGGCACCTGTCGTCACAATGACATCCGGCTTCTCACGCAAGAAATAGTAAAGTGATTTAATAATATTGAAGCTGAATTTAAAGAAGTATTTAAATAGATAGTTTCTTGCGCCGTACACTAAAAAAGACATACGGTATTGCTTGCTCAAGTCCTCAGTTATAATTGATTTTTCCGTTATAATATGATAATCATACTCTTTAAAAAGGGGTTTTAACTGTAAAAGCTGGGTTAAATGTCCCCCTAACGATGAGATAAATAAAACCTTTTTTTGTTTTTTCATTTGTCCTCTCATAGATCCATCCTACCCTCCAGTAGGAAAATAAACATCCATTACCCGATTGAGCATTCGTTCCTGGTCGTTTTCCTCTGCTTTGATAATTCCATTTCTAATGATCTTATTTCTTTCTTTCTCAGATGATAAAATATATAAAATTGAATTCGCTAACTCTATTGAATTTTTCACAGGCGAAATGACTCCTGCTCCATCCGCCAATAAATATTTCAACCCACCGACATTTGTACCAACAACTGGTGTTCCACAAGCCATCGCTTCCAATGCAACAAGTCCAAATCCTTCCATATAAGAAGGCAGTACAACACAATCAGCAGCAGACATCCATTTTGCAATAACCGGTTGCTCCTTCGTACCAAGAAATTGAACAATATTCTCCAATTGATTATCTTTTATTACCCGCTCCAGCTGATGTTTAAAGCTTGGACTTTTTTCGGCGCCAATTAAATAGAGCCTGACAGATGGCTCTGACTGATGAATTAGGTCAATGGCATCAATAAGTTCAGAGATTCCTTTTTGTTGAAGTATATTCCCGACAAAAAGAATGACCTTTTCATGCTCAGCAATCCCACATAGCATTCGAGCTTTTCCTTGATCATGTGGTTTAAATACTTCTCGGTTTACCCCCATATTAATAATGGAAACTTTCCGCTGATCAACCGAAAAGGTCGTGATAATTTGCTCGTGTAGCTCTTCACCAACCGCAATGACATGGTCCGCTTCATGCAAAATGAATTCTGTAAGCTTAAAGAGTCTCCTACTCTTTTTCGCCATTTTATCAATATCTCCACCATGAGCAGTCACGACCAGCCTTATTCCAAACAACTTTTTAAATAAAAGCCCTAAAAATCCACTTGGGAATACATAATGAGCATGAATGACATCATAAGTTTTTCCTTTTGTCACAAGATTAAGTATTGTTTTGATAAACCAAGCAGAATACTTTTTGATCACATTTACTTTCCCGCTTTTTGGATTCGTGACAGCGATGACATCGACATGTACCTGTCTCTTTTTTAATGCATCGACCTGATTCTTCACAAAAATACCAAAGCTTTTATGTTCAGAAGTAGGATACATATTCGTTATGACTAGAACTCTTTGATTATTCATTAACTCATCACCTTCACGATAAACACCTGTTCTACTCATTTACTTGCTTCTATAGAAACACCTAACTGTTTTCCTCTTTTAGTAAATAGGAAACAGTTTGTCGAATCTTAAACATTTTTTCCACATAAGACATTATATCAACTTTTGTTGAAGAATAAAAATAAATAATAAAGAACGACTGACTTAAAGTTTTCAGCCGTTCTTCCCCATTCTTTATTGTATCCTTCGGAGTCAGTATAGCTTGACAATCCTACCCTATAATATACAGTTTATTACCCCACCTAGTTTAACAAAAGTACAAGACTGTTACCAGTATCTAAAGGTCAATCTATTAAAATAATTATTGAGGGAACAACCCTAATTTATTGAAACTCGTTAAAGCAGTACATCCCCTTCTCACTGGGATATTAAAAAGTGGTGCAAGTACTGTCCTTTTTTTAATTGAATAGGTTGCGAATAATATATTTATTTCTTATTATTTAAGTGATACTAGTTTAGAAAGGAAGAAGAGGTTAGTTTTTTGTCACTAAATCTGTCATAATCAATAATGTGAAACCTCCATTAAGGGAGGAAATTTATTACCTGTTAAAGTGGTAAATAAACCATCTATTCGTTGAACTCTCTTGATGAGATAGGAAGGACATTTATGTTAAAAAGTTTAACCCAAAATAAATTTGTATTATTTTTCATTTACTTTATTGCCTTTCAGCCCATCCTTGATATTTTAACAACATTCAGCGTTATGAAATTAAATACGAGTGCAACGGCTGGCGTTTTGATCCGCTTCATTTATATGGCCTTTTGCGTACTGTTTTTACTTTCACAATATAAGAAAAGTCACTTTGCAAAGTATGCCATTCACTATTTAGCCTTGTGGTTCATCTTTATCATCGTGAATTTAAGCATCAACGTATCAGCTAAACCTACTTTTGACTTTTTTGAGGAAATAAAGTTCCTTGCAAAAATCACCTATTTTAATGTGATCATGATTCATTTTATCTATTTATTTAAGTTATTCGCTGGAAAGGTAGAGTTAACAACTATTTTTATGCGGAACATCATGATTAGCGGGATCATCATTGGTCTTGTGATGTATATATCCATCATGACGGGAACAAGCTTAGACAGCTATAAATCAGCTAAAATAGGATACTCTGGTTGGTTTTATGCTGGTAACGAAATAGGAGCGACAATCGCTATCATTTTTCCACTCATCGTTTATTATGCAATTGTAAAAACGCAAAACGTAAGAGGGCTCATTTTTTGGATTCCCGTGTTTCTCTCTGGCTATGCCTTAATCATGGTTGGTACAAAGGTTGGCTACGGTGCTCTATTAATCACTATAATCGTTGCCTTCATTAGTTTAATCATTGCCTTTTTCCTGAAAAAAACACAATTTGGCAACATGAGACTAAATGGGATTATGATGTTGCTTTGCATCATGACTCTGGCTTTAGTAACGCCCATTTCCCCTTTAGTCCATAATACCCAAATTCATATTGAACGTCTCGAAGTCCCTGAACAAGACGAGACCGATCTTGATGTTACAGATCCATATAAAAATGGCGAAGTGAACAAAGTTGAGGATTTAATTTTAAGCGGACGACAACTATTTTTTTCTCAGCATACAGATTACTATGAAAAAGCATCTATGAAACAAAAACTTTTTGGAATGGGCTATGCAAGTAATTACACCGGCCAACCTAAAACAATTGAAATCGATTATTTTGATCTCTTTTTTTCAACGGGCATCATAGGCTCAATTTTGTACTTCTTACCCTTATTATATTTTGCCATAAGGTCAATAGGGTATACATGTAAAAGCCTCTCACAAATCCTTTTACCAAAAGACGCACTATTGATTTTGAGCATTGTACTCGGATTGGGTATTGCCGGTTTTGCTGGTCATGTTTTCACAGCACCATCTGTTAGTATTTATTTATGTGCTATTATTGCTTACTTCTATGTTTACAAGCAAACAGACCTATCGACGTCGTTTAGCAAGCAAGGGGGGAATACTCTTTGAAGATAGTGATCTCGGGATTTTACGGTGTTGGGAATACAGGTGACGAGGCCATCCTAGAATCGATTATTGTGAATTTGCGCGATCGTTTAAAGGATCCGGATATAACCGTTTTTTCTCTGTCACCTAGAAAAACTGCCTCACAGCACCATGTAAAAAGTATATATCGTGGATGGCGTCATGACTTTAAAGAAAAGGTAAATGCTTTAAGAGGTTCCGATCTGTTAATTAGTGGTGGTGGTGGATTGTTGCAGGATACCTATCCAACACGCTTTCTTTTTGGCCCACTTCCTTATTATTTATTAATTGTCTTTTTAGCAAAGCTATGCGGAACAAAGGTCATGTTTTTCTCACAAGGAATCGGTCCAGTGTCCTCCACCTGGGGGAAACTTCTCATGAAGGTATTTGCCAATATGGCGGACTTTGTTACCGTTCGTGATCAATACTCGAAAGATTTGCTAGAGCAAATCGGAGTGAAAAGACCGGAAACAATCGTGACTTCTGACATTGTCTTTGCTTTTCAACTAAAAAAGGATACTGCCTGTATAGATAGTCTTCACCTTGAAAAAAAAGACCGTCTTCTTGCCGTTTCCGTTCGTCCATGGTTTGAGAGAACAAAGCAGTTTGAACAGGTGGCGCAAATTCTCGATGCTCTGATTGAAAAACAAGGGGTAACTCCTGTTTTTGTCCCTATGGAAGGACATCATGACGCGCTTGCAAGTGAAAAAGTATTGAGTCAAATGGCACATCGTGACAAATGTCATCTACTTGATGTAAATTTTTCGCCGAATCAATATATAAATTTTATCGGTAATTGTCAATTGACAATTGGAATGAGACTTCACGCACTTATTTTCTCTACGATTACCGGTGTCCCTCATATTGGACTTAGCTATGATAAAAAGGTTGAAAGCTTGTTAAAACGAAATGGTATGTGGGAATTTTCCGCTGCCCTAGAAGAAATGAATGTCGAGAGTCTAACAAAGAATGCTTGTTATTTACTGGATAATCGCGATCATTATTCTAGCATCGTCAAAGACAATGCCAATGAATTACGAAAAGAGGCATTATCTAATGTGGAGCTTTTAAAGGAAAAATTTATTCGTCCGGAAAAAGAATAACAATTGACGAACAATGAAAGGGTGCAAGCATGACAAACATACTTGTTATAGCATTGTTCCCTTTTTTACCATAAGGAGGTACAGAAATGAAAATCCTGATTGCCACATCATATGAATACCCTCACGTGGGCGGACTATCCACACATGTGACGACTTTAAAAGCAGGCTTAGAAGCAAAGGGACATCAAGTGGATGTATTATCATTCGCCACCATTCCACCTATCATGAGATTATTGTATGCCCGGGGACCAAGCTTTCTATTGAATAAGTGGAAAAAAGGGAGCGGCATGCTTTGGAGTATGAAAGTTCGAAAACGTTGCTTACATTCATTAATTGAAAAAAATAAACAGCAAAACTATGACATTATTAATGCACAAGATCCTTATTCAACATTAGCTGCACTTGAAACAGGGCTTCCAGTAGTCTCTACCGTTCATGGCTATTTGGCTTTTGAGGCTGTCAGCAAAGGCTCTGTAATAGAAGGAAGTCCGGAAGCAAAAAAATTGAAGGCGATTGAAATCGAGGCATATCAAAGGAACTCGGGAAATTATTACGGTTGATCAGCGGCTTAAAAGCTATGTCAAGGAAGTATCTGGCGTTGAGGCGACTGCGATTCGTAACTTTATTAATATTCATAGCTTTATGCCTGATAAAGAGAAAAAGAATGTACTGCGTGAACAATATCACCTTTCAAAAGATGAACATATTGTGTTCGTGCCAAGAAGATTGATCAAGAAGAACGGTGTCACTTATCCCGCTCTTGCTCTTCCAGCTGTTCTAGAAAGATATCCAAATACTAGATTAATCTATGCTGGTAATGGTAACCAGCTAGAGGAGATTAAAAAGATTGTTCAGGAATATGGAATGGATGAAAAAGTAACTTTACTCGGGGATGTACCACATGAGAAAGTAAAAGATTATTTTGCTTTAGCCGATATTGTGATTGTACCAAGTGTCCATTCGGCTGGTGTGGAGGAAGCCACGTCCATATCGGCTCTAGAAGCTATGGGCTCTGGAACACCACTTATCGCTTGTGCAGTTGGTGGATTAAAGGAAATCGTTGACCCAGGCAACGATGGCTTATTAATAGAAGAAAAAAATGTTGTTCAAATGTCTGAGGCCATTATTGAACTACTCGATCATCCTGAAAAAGGTGTTAAAATGGCGAAAAGGGCACGTGAGAAAATTGAAAAAGAATACTCTCATTTGACCGCAGCAGAAAAATACGAAGAAATTTATCTAAAAGCCCTACGTTCATACAAATAAAGGGATAGATGCCGTTACTTTACTGCTTTCGAGTACGAGGGGACATACCCCCATTACTTTAATGTGGTAGATTATCTGGGAACTACCCCAATAAATATAAAGTAAATTAGAAATGATGAAAGCAGATATATATAGAAAGCGACTGAATTCTATGTCAGGATTAAAAAAGACTGCTATTTGGATTACCTTGCTTGCACTTGTCGTAAAGTTTTCTGGGTTTTTACGCGAAAGCATTATCGCCAGACAATTTGGAGCAAATGAATATACAGATGGCTATTTACTTGCCTTCTCTTTTATTACTTTAGTGATTGCGATGATTTCGGGTGGCTTTAATAATGTTTTCCTGCCGTTATATGTTAAATATCAGAAGGATAACCCAGAAGAGACGGAACGAAATGCAAATGGCATTATGAATGCCACTGCTCTGATCTTTTTTATTTTGACCATTACGGGGTATTTCTTTGTTCCGACCTTTGTTCCTTTTATCTATGGATCAATGACTCCCGATACGGAGAAGATTGCCGTTGAAATTACACAATTTTTCTTTCTCTTTTTAACAGCTATCGCTTTGAATGGGATTTTGGATTCTTATTTACAAGCAAAAAGAATTTTTATCCCTTCACAAATCTCAAAGCTTCTTGCCACCTTGATGGGCGCTGTGTTTGCCTTACTTTTTTCCGATCAATGGGGAATCAACAGTTTAGCCTATGGATTTATTTTCGGTACCCTTTTGGGTACCATCCTTCAGTTCTATTTTTTACATAAAAGTGAATTTCATTGGAAGCCGACTTTAAAGGTTGATCGTGATTTCCGCACTACCTTTATCGTATTACTGGTACCATCCCTATTAAATTCTGTTGTCGGCCAAATTAACATGTTTGTTAATAAAATGTTTGCCTCAGGGACCATTGGTGGGGCCGTCACGTATTTAAATAATGCTTCCCTTCTTGTTAGTGTTCCACATGCGATCTATGGAACAACGATTGCCGCAATCATTTTCACTCTATTATCAGAACAGGTGGATCAACCAAAAAAATTTCAACAAACCTTTTTGATGGGGATGCAGGTTTCACTTGTTACATTAATGCCGATTGCTGTTGGGCTCTGGTTAGTCGGTGAAGCGGCCATTTCCTTTATTTTTGAGGGCGGCGCCTTCACAGCAGAAGATACTCATAATACGTATATGGCTCTTCTCTATTATTTGCCGATTATTGTCACACAAGGCATGCAGTATATTGTTTCCAAATCGATGTACGCTAGAGGAAAAACTTCAACGATCTTTCGAATCAGTGTAACAACCATCCTTTTGAATGTCGTATTGAATTGGATGTTTGTAGGTCCGTTTGGGTATGCCGGTTTGGCTATAACCAGTTCTGTTGTGTCGGTGTATTTTTTATCCATCTCTATTTTTATTGTGTATAGGGATTTTGAACGAGGCGAAAAAAGAAAGCTTGCCTCTCTTTTCATAAGAGTCTTAATTCCGACCCTCATTATGGCCGTACCTTTATACTTAATAAAAAGATTCACACCTATTTCCGAATGGTATTCCATCATCCAGATAGGCATTCTTATCCCACTTGGGGCATTGTTCTATGCTTTGGGATTATATGCATTTTACCGAGATGCCTTTAATCAACTGCTTACTATTGTACGACGGAGAGGCCGAGGAAAATAATTGATATCCTTATCGACTCTATATATTCAAAAAGCGACAGTCCCTCCCGAGAGGGAATCTGTCGCTTTTTTTAATGATTATCTTGTTACACACGAATCATTATTTCATTTGATTATATAAAGAGAGAATGTGATTTCCATAGTTTTCATTCATGGCCCATCTCATACTAAGGTCTTCCCAATGAGGTGCTTTTCCGCGAGGAGATACCTTATCAAAACGCTGATCAACGATGATTTCGCCTGCTGGAAGTTCCTTTTTAGAAGCATAGGCGAATAAATGTTGAATTTGTGCAGTAACGCCCTCTTCTACTGTGGCAAACTCATTTCCCTTTGTTCCCTTGCTAGTTACTCCGAGACCGCCGTAGTTATGTTGATCTGGTGTGACAGCTGTTCCACCATCAAACTTGAACCAGCCCGTTTCCACGATGGATTGAGAAAAAGCTATATCTCCACGTACGCCATATTTATTGCCGATTTCAATAAAGGCTTCAGCAATCTCATCGATGTCTTGTGCATTGGGATTTTTTACTTTTACAAATGCCGCCATTTTATTTGCAGAAATATTAGAGGCTCCCATAATATTCACATGACTTGTGTGATCTACAACTGGAGGTACAGGTTTTGGCTCAGGTTTTGGTGGTTCTACTATAGGTGGTATAGGCTCTTCCTTTTCATCTATCTCCCGTGCCCGAAACTCCTCAGAAGTATGAATCATTCGTGAAATAAAGGCTGCTGCCTCAGCACGTGTAGCGGTTTTCCCAGGACGAAATTCAGACTTTCCAGCCTTATTTGTGTATCCTATAGTAATTTCATCATATAAGATATGTGCAATTGCCTGTTGGAATTTTTCACTAAGCCCAGATACATCTATGAAGTTTAGTGACTCTTTATGTCTATCTACATTTAAGTACACTAATGCATTATCAATCATCATGGCCATCTGAGCCCGGGTAACTGGATCGTTCATACCAAATTTCCCGTTTCCATATCCATTTACAATGCCTGCTTTACTTGCCCTGTAGATGTCTCTAGCAAGCGCTGAGGTTGGAGGCACATCTGAAAACTGCGAAGTTCCTTCAGGTAATTCGAGTACCCGGGATAGTAGTGCAGCAAATTCACCTCTACTAATTTCTTCATTAGGTCGATATTTCCCTTTGCCATCGCCTACCATAACACCTAAATCAATCATGGCACGCATGTCTTTTTCTAACGTGATCCCTGTAATATCATCAGAAGCATAAACTTTCGAATGGTTAAAAGAAAACCAACCGCTAGCCACTAATAAGAAGCAAAGCAACCCCATTATTTTTTTTCTCATTTCTTTCCTCCTCGTACTACTTCTAAAATATAACAAATCATCCTACTATTCTATCATATATAAATACTTAGTTTAGATCTTTTTTGGTATGAAAGATTAAGTTTATGTAAAAAAGGGACAGTCCTTCAGCGCTTTAAAACACCGAGGGACTGTCCCTTTTTTAGTTATTTTCTTATTTTGCTATTTTCATATCATTAACGTAATCGGAACGAACATAGGCATTCTGGTAATCGTTATGATCAGATAGAATTTTGTACCAGACTTGATTCTTTGAATTGGTAGTGGAGTCTACTATCACAACTGGCATTCCTGCTTTTTTATAGGTAAATTGCAGGGTTTGTGAAGTTACTTCTGGTTCATGACGAACATTCAGATCTGTCGTGTTTGTTTCTCCAATTCTGTACTTGTCAAAATCCTTGCCACCAAGGAATTTATCGACCCGGTACATATGGCCCGCAATCTTCTGCCCCCAATAGGGATCGGAAGCATATTTCACGTTAAAGCCGCGAGATTTATTTCCGATTGCAGCTCCATTCGCATAGCTACCAAGAGGATTAATATAATTTACATTCAAATATCTTGTTGCTAGACCATCGATTGATTCGCTAGGATCAACAAATGTTTCCGCTCCAGCTAAATTACTATCATATGCTTTTAGACCAAATAAGTTATTTCGCTCTTGAGAAAGTGGACTCATTCCAAAATCACTTTCATGCATCGCCATTGCTAAAATTAATAGAGCATTGATTTTATACTTAGACTCTGCCTCTTTAATGTATGTTCCTAAGTCTTTGATTTTACTTAGCTCTGTAGCATCTTTGTAGCGTACATATAAGGTTGGATTACTAGTATAAAGAGACTCACGTTCCGCTAATATATGATCAATATATTGATCAAGCTCTTTTGCGGTATAGTTTGAAACAGTTCGTGCAGGAAGATAGTTGAAATATTGATAGGCTGTGCCTACTTCTTGACCAGTAGTATTATAGAATATTCCACCATCCCAGCTATAATACTGATTGCCAGCAGTTAAAAAGGATGGGGCTTTTCCCATTACATAGGCAGCACTGGATTTTGTCACTTGATTGTAGATCGAGTGAACTAAGTCTCCATCTCCATTAACAGAATAATAGTTTCGACCTTCTACTTGTTGAATAGGCAGAAGATATACTTCAGTATGCTTTACATATGCAGTCATACCAGCAATATTTACCTTAACATACTCATCAGTTGAGTCTAAATATTGCATCTCTTGCCCCGCAGGAATATACGTAATATTTTTTTTAAAGTTTTGATCTTCATAAATATACGTTAGATATTGACCTACAGTTGGCCTAGAAATAACTAAACCCTCTGACATACTTACGATTTGATCATGTAAGATTACAACTTGATTTACATCGGTTGCTGCATTCTTAGCCTCAGTCATAGGTCTCATAAGATTTTGTACCCGGAATGAGATTTTTGTTTGCATCAATGGTAGCCACCTTATATGCACCTGTCTCTTCTTCTCCACCAGGACCTTCTTCCACATACTTTGTCGCCGTATCGATCATTCGTGAAATAAAGGCAGCTGCCTCAGCACGTGTTGCCGTTTTTTTAGGAAGGAATTGAGACGTTCCATCCTCGTATGTATACCCAATGACAATTTTGTCATATACAGTATGTGACACTGCCTGTTGGAAGGTTTGACCAATATCAGACACATCCGTAAAGGATAATGACGCTTCATTTCTTTCGACATTTAAATAAACTAATGCTTTATCAATCATCAACGCCATTTGATCGCGAGTAATCGGATCATTCATTCCAAAAGTTCCGTCACCATATCCATTTATGATTCCTGCTTCACTTGCACTATTGATTTCTCCTGCAAGTGCTGCGGTTAATGGAACATCTGGAAATCTTGGAGTACCCTCAGGTAATTGAAGGGCTCGGGATATAAATGCAGCAAATTGCCCCCTATTGATTTCTTGAAAAGGACTATATTTACCTTTTCCATCGCCATACAAGACACCTAAATCGATTAAAGCACGCATTTCCGTTTCTAACGTTATTCCTGTAATATCATCATTAGCATATGCTGTCGATTGGTTAAAGGAAAACAAACTACTTGCCACTAATGCGAAGCAAAGCAAACCCATTAATTTTTTCTTCATCTCTCTCCTCCTATTTAAGATTTTATTTCCACATTTTCTAACAAATTCCTCTATTATTCTATCATAAATACAGTCTACAAAAATAATGCAAATATCCCTACGAACACCATATTTCTTGCCTATTTTAATATCTGGGATGGAGCATGCTTTAGATAAAAAAATCCTATTATGGTAATATATATATAGTTTGTCAACTAAGTAGATAGGAGAATGGTAGAATGAAATTTTCTTTATTAAGGGTAGGGGTATTAACCTGTTTAGCAACAGGTATGTTTTATGGGGAAGCTTCCGCGGAATCAGAACCAATCTCTAAAAGCTCATCGTATAGTGTAGCAGAGACGAATCAAAATCTTTCTTTCCAAGAAATCAACGCCTTACTAACGAAGGCAGCATTAGAGGCATGAAATTCCTCCTGAAGTAGTAAAGGCGGTAGCTGCACAAGAGTCCGGTTGGAAACAATTTTATGAGAACGGAGAAGCTAATATCTCTCGACGATGGCGGCATCGGCATCATGCAAATTACAAATCAACCAAACTACGATCAAGAGCAACTAAAAACTGATATATCTTACAATATCAAAGCGGGTGTTGAAATTCTTAGCAGCATGTATGACCGTACTGATCTTCCGAAAGTAAGCGGTGCTGAGAGACAGGTAATTGAAAGTTGGTACTTCCCGGTCATGGCATACAACGGCACAAAGCCTGTCAATAGCCCTCTTGTACAACTGTCAGGTGACGAAAAATATAGATGCTTATCAAGAAAAAGTCTTTGCTCGTATTGAAAATGATAGTTTCCAAACGGATACGAAGTTAGGTCAGTTTCATTTTAGTCCAATAGATTTTAAGTATGACTCTGACAGCGACGAAAATATTGAGTTTACAAAGACAGAGTATACATTAGATCAAACGCATAATTCTGCTTATTTTTTCGAAGTGAAAGAACAAGTAGTTGTAACAGAAGAAAATGTGGGTTTACGCCCACAACCTTCATCTCAAGGTGGAACAACGTTAGCTAAAAATACAACTTTGATCATTACGGGCGATTTTGAGTATGATCAAAACGTGGACAGTAAAAACCAATTTGTATGGTATCCGGTTGAAACCGTTGATCAAAAGAAGGGTTATATTTCCTCTGCTTATATTGCAAAAGCGAGTGGGAATGTTCCAGCCATTTCTTTCACTGATGTTGCAGCGAACTATCAAGATGCCGTTAATTATCTAGTTTCTAAAGGAATCAACGGAACTTCTCCAACAACATTTGGAACTTATGAAAATATCACTCGTCTTGACGCAGCTCATTATTCGTTGTTAAGGCTTTAGGCCTTGATTTTGAATCTGCTCCAGAAGCAGGATTCACTGATGTTCCAACGAATAGAACAAAATATGTAAATGCGCTTAAAGAAGCAGGGATCACAAGTGGAAAATCCGAAACTTTTTTCGGTGCTTATGACCTAATCACTCGTGGAGAACTTGCTATTTGGTTACAAAAAGCATTTGATCTGAAAGCAAGTAATGAAGTACTAGCATTCGATGATGTAGCACCTAAATACAAAGAAGCCGTTTCTGCCCTAGTAAGCAACAAAATCACAAGCGGAACTTCTAGCAACAACATTTGGAACCAGATGCTAACGCAAAACGAGGCGACTTTGCCATTTTCTTATACAAAGCAGAGCAAGCACAACCCTAAGAACAGATTAAAAAGTGATAAAAATAAAAAAGGTCCTGTATAGATTTTGATATGCTCTCCCTCAAGGTAGACAGATTAAAAATAAAAATCTGTCTACCTTAGAAGGGAGTATTTTTTATGTCCAAAAGAGCTTTTTCTGCTGAGTACAGATTTGAAATATTGAAAGTATATGAAGAAGGCAACCATTCAATAAATGAAATTGCTTCAACCTATAAAGTGGCTAGTTCGAATAAAGTGCGATTCGTGATCTATATGATGGATCCATTGTCAGCTATGCTTTGGGGCATTCAAATAATAATCAGCTTGTGTTTGAGATTCTCGACCAAGCCATTGATGAATATATCCGTTTTTATAATAACGATTGCCTACAAAAACGACTAAACGGCCTCAGCCCTATTGAGTATAGAGCTAAGACCGCTTAATTCATTTTTATTATTTCCACTGTCTACTTGACAGGGGGCAGTTCAAATTTCCACAGAGCTTTTACAACACTAGAACTTAGTATAAACGAATTTTCTTATAAGGATTTGTTCCTTGTGCTTGTTCTTGACCATTGTTAAATCCATCTTGATCAAAGTCTTCATGGTAATCTGTGATTCCGTCTCTATCTGTATCAGGGTTTAAAGGATTGGTTAAGGATATGCGCACCTCAAAATAGTCCGTTAGCCCATCTTCATCACTATCAACATTGTAAGGATCCGTACCTAACGAAATCTCCTCCATTATTCGATAGACCATCTCCATCAGAATCATAGCTATGATCATCATCTTCCGTTACTTTCTTTGGAAGGAAGAATTCTAGTCTTATGAGGCTATCCAATACTGAATAGACATCCTAAGGTCCTCTGTTTTTTCCACAAGTACATTATTTAAAACATAGAGCGTTCCCCATGTAAAAGCTTGACTGTATTCTTGAAATTGATTAATAGCATCTTTTCCAACTATAAATTCTTGATTAATTTCTTCAACTTTATGTTCGTTAACGAAAATAGATTCGGACAACATTTACAATTGTTTCTGTTACACCCTTGATGATTTCTACTCCATTAGAAGCTACTGCTAGAATACTTAAATTCTCACTGCTGGTATCTTCATTCGTTGCGGTTGCTGCAATGCTTTGCCCTTGTTGAATCGTAGCATTTCCAGAGGTCTCAGACTTATGTTGTTGAGTGGTTGTCACTTCTGTTTCTTGTATAGCTATATTACTTTTTTCCTCTAAGTTGATTTCCCCTACTTGTTTTGCGTCAATGGTTGTTCCTAAAGTCTGTTCCACAAAATCCGTTTCATCATCTGTCGTAATCGACTGATCTTGTTCCGTAATAATCTTAGAATGTTGACTTTGACCTTCTGTCTGCGTCACTTTCAGAGATTGACTATATTCTAAAGTGACATCTTGTTCTTGATCGGCATCAACTTTGTCTGCTGCTGCACTTTTTGTGTTTGTTCTGCTATTACTTCTACTTTTTGCTCTTGGGTATATGAATCATTTAAATTAGGTGTTGTTTCGCTTTCTATTTTTGAATCTTCTGATTTTTTATCAGATTCTTTCACATCTGCTTGATTTGTTTCATTGTTTTCTTCAGGTTCAGAGACCGTTTCATCTTTTAATTGTGAATCTACTTGTTCTTCGTTGGCTTCATCAATTCCTGTTTCAGCTTCCTCATTAGATTCTTCTTCACTAGAATTATCTTCATGAGAAGTTGATTGATCCTGTGACTGTTCAACATTTAACTCTTGTTTCTGTTCTTGTTCAATTTCATCTGCTGTACCACCTGTATTCACCTTTTGATCTTGGTCTACAACAATGTCGATAACCTGTGTTTCTTCGGAACTCTCAGTTGAAATGTCTTCTAGCGCTACCGGTGATTGAGCCCATGCAGATGAACTACCAAAAACTAAAAACTGAATCGTCAAGAGAGTGATCCATACTTTTTTCAACGCTGCCTCCACCTTCCTTCTGTGTATACATTTACGTTAATTATTTAAAAAGAACGAAATGTTCTTCTCGAAAGAATATTATATTAAATGATCTGCTTTTATACAAGGCTAAACTAGTATTCCGCCATTTGGTTTTGTCTAATTATGAAGCTTTGCTGATTCAAAATTCAAGAACAGTGTTTTGCATAACGTATATAATAGAAGCTTTTAAACTTTTATCTATTTTTGAAAGAAAATATTAAGTTATTATTTTGGATAATCCCCTTAGCCAATCTATTCATTTTTCAACTACTTTTTCTATGTATATCGATCATACGATTAACCAAATACAGACACCATCCATGGACGGTGTCTGTATTTGATATTATGTCTAGCAATATTATTGCTTTGAAATAGCTGTTGAAAATTGATAGGAATGGTTTTGTGAGAATTGGTGTTGAATGGATGGTCCGTTCTTGATCTCCGCTTGGAAATGGCCCACTGCATTTGTATTACGTTGTGCTTGCAAGATATAAGCAGACTCTTCAGTAGATGTTGATTGGTTACTAGATCCACTTAGCTCAGTAGTTTGTTCTTGTTCAGTTGGGCCGACAGATTGTTTGTCCGCTACTGCAATATCTCGAGAGTCTGATTGTGTCACTGTTGAAGGGCCTTCAGCATTGACGAATTGATGCTGGGATCCAGTGACGAACACAGACTGTCCTTGTCCAGCGCTATTAGTCGCTACCAATTTGGCTGCCTATTCTAGTTCCATTGCTTTTTTGCTTTTGTTGAAGGTAAGTCCAACTGCCACTTGCACTTTGTGTTTGGTCAACGGTTACATCGTCCGTTTGATTTTGTGTTGTACCTGCTGCACTAACACCGCTGCTAAGAATAGCACATATAGCTGAAGCTGCAATAATTGAACCGACTGTTTTCTTGATCATGCTCTGTTACCTCCAAATAGTGTATTCATTATTGTTTATTAACTTGATTGATGATGCCTAATACTTGTATGTATTAAGTGTACCATTTTCATCAAATGCACTCGGAGCATTTGCGCCCAGATAATACCTTAGCTCGCTCGATAAACTTCCTTTTAAAATCGAATGTCTCCGCCGGAGGCTTTAACTTCATTCAGTCTGGGTTTAAACCCCCACTGAATTGATAAAACCTAGCATTAATCTCACCACTTATAGAAGTAGGAGACTTCTGCTGAATGAAATTAAAAAGCCCCATCCAGCAAGTTAATACTAGATGGAGCCGAAGAAAGTATTATGCGTTATTAGTTAGCTGATTGTCCTTGAGTAACCGTAAAGCTAGAAGATGAACCTTGTTGAATATTTTCTCCAATGGCAACTGACGACTGTGATGCAGAAGTAGAAGCAGTTTGGCTTTGAGTAGCATTACCAGAACCACTTTGAACTTGATTAGTAGTGGCCTCGACTACATTTTCAGCCTCATTATCTTCACCAATAGCAACCGCATTTTGATTTGCTACATTTGAAGAACTTTGAGTTTGGTCAACAGAACCTTCTCCTGCTTGAACTTGAGTAGTAGTATTCTCTACTTCCATTTCTGCTTCAGCATCTTCACCAATTGCAACAGCTTCTTGGCTTGTTGCATCCACATCCACTTGAGTTTGCTCAGCATCATCTGATCCAACAGCAACTTGAGTTGTATTATTCTCTACTTCATTTTCTGCTTCAGCATCTTCTCCAATGGCAAGCGCTTCTTGGTTCGTTGCATCCACATCCACTTGAGTTTGCTCAGCATCATCTGATCCAACAGCAACTTGAGTCTGTATTATTCTCTACTTCATTTTCTGCTTCAGCATCTTCTCCAATGGCAACGGCTTCTTGGCTTGTAGCATCCACATCCACTTGAGTTTGCTCAGCATCATCTGATCCAACGGCAACTTGAGTTGTATTATTTTCTACTTCATTTTCTGCTTCAGCATCTTCACCAATGGCAACGGCTTCTTGGTTTGTAAGGTCAAGATCCACTTGAGTTTGCTCGGCATCATCTGCTCCAACGGCAACTTGATCTGTATTATTCTCTACTTCATTTTCTGCTTCAGCATCTTCTCCAATGGCAACGGCTTCTTGGTTTGTAGCATCCACATCCACTTGAGTTTGCTCAGCATCATCTGATCCAACGGCAACTTGAGTCTGTATTATTCTCTACTTCATTTTCTGCTTCAGCATCTTCACCAATTGCAACGCTCCTTGGCTCGTTGCATCCACATCCACTTGAGTTTGCTCAGCATCATCTGATCCAACAGCAACTTGAGTTGTATTATTCTCTACTTCATTTTCTGCTTCAGCATCTTCACCAACAGCAAGTGCATCTTGGTAAGAAGCATTTACATCCACTTGAGTTTGTTCTGTAGAACCAAATCCAACAGCAGTTTGGTCTGTATCATTCTCTACTTCATTCTCAGCTTCATTCCCTTTTCCGATAGCAAGACCATTTTGATAAGTATCATTTAGAGCAAATTGATTTTGAACAGCACCAAAGAAACCAAATTGCGTTTGATCTAAATCGATCTCAGCATCATTCTCAACATCATTATTCTCCCCTGCAGCGGCAGCACCTTGCGCAATCAAGCTTAGGGAGTCCTGCGTTTGTACGGATCCAAAAGCACCAACCTGAGTTTTGTCTACATTGTTGTCAATATCATTTTCAACATCGTTCTCGGCACCTTCTACTGCAGCAACTTGAAGAGAACTAGTAAGTGAGCTTTGTGACTGGTCAGCACCGAAGAGTCCCAATTGAGCCAGGTCAACCGTACTGTCAGCATCATTCTCAACATCGTTGGCTACGCCAAACACTGTTGATCCTTGTTGAGCATTGTTGAATGAATTTTGAGCTTGATTCGTGCCAAAGAGTCCAACTTGAATGAGGTCTGTATCGT
>CAVXVN010000004.1:0-100457 GCA_963765265.1 uncultured Bacillaceae bacterium | reverse complement strand
AAGGTAAATAAGTTGCAGGCAATTTCATTTGTTATAGCTGGAATCGGTGTTATATATATGACGGTATCGGTTGGAAAGCTCCCTTGGATTTCACTCATATTAGCCTTATCCTTCGGTTTTTATGGATTGTCTAAAAAACTAATAAAAGTGGATTCAATCTTAGGTTTGCTATTGGAAACTTTATTTGTTCTACCCTTCGCCCTATTGTTTTTAGCGTATTTAGGTGTGAATGATCAGCAGAGCTTCTCGACAGGGTCTATAAAAAATGATTTATTTTTACTAGGATCAGGGATCGCTACAGCCCTGCCACTTTTATGGTTTGGTATTGGAGCACAAAAAATTCCACTTTATATGGTTGGCTTCCTACAATATATTTCCCCAACCATTAGTTTAATTCTCGGAGTGCTTATGTACGGGGAGTCCTTTACAAAAGACCATGTTGTCACCTTTGCATGTATCTGGATCGCAATCGCTCTATTTACCATTTCAAATATTCGTCAGGGGATCAAAAAAAGAAAACTGTCAAGAGTAGCCTAATGTAAGGAGCGTCTAGAAAAGGTGACCTATGTGTGACCTTTTTTATTTTGGAATAGGCTTTTGGTTACAACTATTAATCAAATTCGCCCCGTCGAATTTGCGCCCGGATAATACCTGAGCTCGCTCGAAAAGAAGACTTCCATAAGTGGGAGACCTCCCACTTATGGTTAGTCAGCTCTCGGATCTTAACGGACAGTTGAGCCCTTATGATTTTGATAAGGGGTCCTACTGCCCGTTAAGATGGGGCAAATTACCTCTAAAAAATCCGTGCAACCGCCGGAGGCTCAGGCTTTTCAGCCGGGGTTTGAACCCCCACTGAATCGGAGTGCAATTTGCATTCATCCACCACTTATAGAAGTGGAGGACTTCTGCTGAATGAAGTTAAATTTTAAATAAAGACTCACCGTAATATACGTGGCACCTAAAGCACGAGCATATAGCCCGTAGCAAATTCCAAGATTTTATCTAAAGACCACGCTTCACCAACTGGTATATAAAGATGGCTGACTCAATTCCTTTCATGCTTGGAATTTGGTGGATATATTCCATAGGAATCGAATCGCTTTGTCCATCAACGAAATGTCATTTCTATTTCCCATTATCCGCTTAATCTATTAAAATTATATATTTTAGTATTACACTGCTTCTAAAGAAGCATGTAATACTGTTCCCTTGTAAATAATAGATGAATTATCTCTTAATAGAGAAATTCTTTTGCTGTACATATTGTTCAATATCAGCTGCTGTATGAAGATTTACGTCCCCTTCAATCGTATGTTTAAGAGCAAAACACGCTGTCGCAAAATTAATTGCATATTGCGGTTCAAACTCATTAATTAATGAATAAATGACTCCAGCTGAAAAAGCATCACCTGTGCCCACTCGATCGACAATATCCACTTCAATTTCTGTTGATTCGTAAAAGCCATTTCCATCTGAAAGCATTGCTTTTAATCGGTTACGATTGACGGAAAGATGGTTTCTAAAAGTCATCGCAAGATATTTAATATCAAACCGTTTGTGTAATTCATTCATAATGTCTTTATAATCATCGACATCTGGATGTTCAGGTAAGCGATCTTTAATATCCGTCCCATCCTTATCCAGTAGTTGAAGTGGTTCAACACCTATACACACATCGACATCCTTGATCAGTTCGGTCATTTTTTCCCTGGCATCTTCAAAAGACCATAACGAACTTCGATAATTTAGGTCACAACTTGTTGTTAACCCTAATTGTTTCGCAACTGATAGCGCTTTCTTTGTTAAGTTAAAAATTTCACCGCTCAATGCCGGCGTAATCCCGCTAATGTGAAACCAATCGGCACCCGCAAAGATTGTTTTGAAATCATACTCGTCCATGTTTGAGGTAGCAAAAGCAGAACCGTGGCGATCATAGACTATTTTTGAAGATCTTATTGAGTATCCCTTTTCTAAAAAATAAATTCCTAGTCGATCTCCACCGTAAACCATATGATCTGTTGAGACTCCATACTGATTTAAAAATTGGTTTGCGCTATTTCCAAGTGAATTATTTGGCAATTTACTTACGAAAGAGCTCTTTAATCCTAATTGGGATAAAGAAATGGCTACATTTGCTTCTCCACCACCATAATTCGCATCAAACGATTGAGATTGTTCGATCTTTTGATAATTTGGAGTAGATAAACGCAACATGATCTCTCCCATTGTCACAACCTTTTTCATAATTAACTCCCCCTTATTTGAAGAATATTTACCTTTAAGTTGATTAGCTATATATGGGACAATACTAAACTTCTAATCGCTTTCGTTAATGCGCTTCCATTTCTCAACGTATAAATACAATTCACTTCCATTCGGATAGTTTAACCAAAACTTCGAAACAAAATGACACCCTAATAATTCATATTGTAGTGGGATATCTATTTTTTCATTTGTTCCATAATGTGAAACTTTGTTTTGCTTTTCGAAATATGTTTTTATTATATAAACCGATCATGTAATTGTCAATCGTTCCTCAGCAAGTTATTTATATTTTATTTAGGCTTTATGAATATTAAGTGAACACTCAATCAACCGCTTTCAAAGAAAGTAAACAATCATAGGGTTATTAGCCATTTTCCTTAGAATGACCAGCCTTCTTCATACTCTTGAAAAAAGAACTAATGGTAATTGGGCCATTTTTAAAGTAAAATTGTAGTACTCAAGATATATTTAATGAACTGGAATATACAGTAAAACATTGGAAACGTAATAGTTGTGAAAGGATTTGACACAGAAGATGGCCGAAAAAGATAGAGTTCAGTCGATCGATCGAGCACTTTGTTTGCTCGAAATAGTCGCTGATCATGATGGAATTAGTTTAACTGAATTAAGTAAGCTTGCCGAATTAAATAAAGCAACTGTTCATAGATTATTGGCCACTTTAGTCTACAATGGCTATGTGGAACAAAATCCAAAAACCGGTCATTATGGACTAACCTTTAAAATGTTTCAATTAGGAAACAAGAAAATCGAAAAGATTGATTCTTTAAATGTGTCAAGAAGTATTATTAGTGATCTATCAAATAAACTGGAAGAAACGGTCCATTTAGTTGTTGAGGATAATAAAGAGGTTGTTTATATCGATAAATTTGAGCCTAGCAACAATGCGTCATTCCGCATGCATTCGCGAGTGGGGAAAAGGGCGCCCATGTATTGTACCGCAGTGGGGAAGGCGCTACTTGCGCACTACACTGATGAAATCATCCGAGATGTCTGGGATCAAAGTGATATTAAAACATTAACCCCTCATACGATTACGGACTATTCCCTATTCATGGAAGAAATCGCAAAAATTCGTTCTCAAGGCTACGCGATCGATGATGAAGAAAATGAAATGGGGATTTATTGTATTTCATCCGTATTTTATAATCATAGAAGCGAAATAGAAGGAGCAATCAGTATTTCTATTCCGAAGATTCGTGTTGTCAGCAATACACCTGACAATTATATTGATCAAGTTTTACAGTGTTGCGAGAAAATATCGAGATTATTAGGATATCGGTGATCTGTTTCGTTTTTTTACAATGGCTATAATTCATACTAATAGAAAAGGAGCTAGTCGGATGAACACCGACTAGCTCCTTTTCCTCTTTTCATTGGGCGTTACAAGATGAAAAGGATCTGCGGTTATTAAAACTCTCACAGATCCTTAAATTGGAATATCCTATGTAAAACAAGACCTTCTTTGGCGTGCTTGTCATTGGAAAAGGAAACAAGAGAACCGTCCCCTTGTCAATGTCGCAGCCGAGACGGGCGATGTTATTTTATTCATGAAACAGGGAAAAGTCATTCAAACCATTGAGAATGAAAACAAAATAGAAGAGACCACAATGAAATTAATGAAACTACACCGTCAATGAAATTGTTATTGGAATCCACAAAAAAGGAATGCATTTTGAATCTAGCTTTTTTCAAAATGCATTCCTTTTTATTGTCATGTAGGTTCAAATGATATAGGTACAAAGATACAGGCGCCATGCCCCAACTTATATTTATACCCAATAAGCTTTCAAGGGCATGACAATCCTCATGGAAACTTCCTGACCCAAACAGTTTAAGTGTATAAATATAGAAAAGTTAAGAAAGCTATTAGTAAGAGGTGATTTAGATGGACTTTCCGACAATACATACTAATTTTTGGGATGCTGTGATTGCTGTGCCAGTAGTCATGATTCTCACACAGATCATTAAAAAAGCATTTAAAATACAGAAACATGTTCCTCTTGTTGCTACCATTTTAGGCTATGCCATTTCTATTTTCATTAGCCATCGCGGTGATCTTGTTGCAGGAATCCTCATGGGGTATTTTTATGGGTATGCAGCCATTGGAAGTTACGTCACATTAAAGAACTCCATAAAAGCTTTTAAACAGAAATTTATTTTTAAAAAGCAACAAAGACAACCAATATAAGAGAAAGATTCCATTAAATTCTCACCACCTATAGATGGAGGCCACCATGATATATATTTATCACGATTTCGGAGGAACTCATTCCACTTCATTAGCTGCCGCCTTTCATTTAAAGTTACTACCTCCACCAACACGAAAGTTTACGAAACAGGAGATCTTAGCAGTTCCTTTTTTCAATAAACTGACGAAACAGGATGTAGGTAAATTGATCTTTCATGGAAAAGATGGTGAAGGAAATGCTGTATATACAGTCGCTAGGAGAAGGTTCAAACAAATTGTACCTCTCATAAGAGATTTTTATTTGCTATTGGAAGAAAAGTACCATTTTGACGAAAAAATAATCCTATCCAATACATCTCCTACCGTTCCACTTGCCATGACACTTGGAGGCATGTTTTCTAGAGGGTTAGGTATTAATGTGATTGGTGTCCCATTACTTGTCAAAGGCGCACAACAATCTAGTGAATCCATCTTTCAGCTTGTTGAAAAAACAAAACAAGCAGCGAAAGAAACGACCCAGGACCATGTAGTTATCATGGATAATAAAGAATTTCAAGCATGAAAAATGAAACAAGGGGACGGTTCTTGTGTTTGGAAATGAATGAACCGTCCCCTTGTTTATATTTACTCAATAAAATTAGTACAAATGTTCCTATCAGAGTATAATAGTCTTATACTAAATTAAGAGGAGTCCTGCTATATGAGCCAAAGAGTTCCTTACTATGAAATTGCAGATGTTGGAATGCAAATTATGATGGATATGGAAAAATACACGAAAACGACAGCCATTGAACGAAAACTTCGTGAGCTTATTAAAATTCGTGTTTCTCAGATTAACGGCTGTGCGTACTGTTTGAATATGCACACAGCAGATGCTCGAAAAATGGGTGAAACAGAACAAAGAATATACTGTGTTAGTGCTTGGCAGGAATGTGAATTCTATACAGAAGCAGAAAAAGTAGCTCTAGAGTTGGCAGAGCACGTAACATTAATCCCAACAAAACGTGTTCCAGATGAGCTTTATCAACGAGTGCGTGAACACTATGACGAGAAACAGTATGTTGACCTTGTTCTTATAATTAATCAAATTAACAGTTGGAATCGAATTTCTATTTCAATGGGGAATAAGGCTACTGAAAGCTAATTATTCTAAACGAATTACTTTTTCTGTGGCAAACGAGTGCGACTGTTCAATCGAACAGTCGCTTTTTGTACTAACGGTGCAATTTAGTGAAACTAGAACGTAAATATTCAAAATGAGGTTGGTTGGCTAAGGTTATAGAATATCATGGGATTATTGTTGAATTAAATTGTTTGCTTCTACTTCTTATATAACTGAATTTCAATATACCAGCAATAATAATTAATACAATCATTGGGATTCCGATGTATTCTATCTTCTTTTAATATTTTATAAAATTAAGTAGTTGTCTACTCCTAATAAAATTCGGCTCGAATTACAGGGCAATTCACCCTAGTTTCTTGATTTCTTATGATTCTTCCGATAATCAGCAGCTGAGCATCATGAGCCATGGCATTTTCTACTGTTTGTTATCCATTAATTTTCTTCAATATTTTCTCCATTGTATATGAAAAAACGACTAATCATCTATTTTATTTATGGTTGCTCTTTTTACGCTTATTTTATTTGGATTAGTCACGTTATTTTCAAATTGGAAACATTTTGTCATAGTTTTTAAATGGTTCTATTGCATACCTAGACAAGGAAAAAATGACAAAAGAACCGTCCCCTCGTTAGCTGGAAAGTTAGTTCTGTAATAATTAACAAAACATTCAAATATTTTTATTCGCGGATATGATATACTATGAAAAAAGGAGGGGAATTAATATGGAGAAGTTTTGTTGTGAATGTAATGCTGAATTTAAAGATGAGGATGAAGTAGCAATAGACCTTATGAATAAACTCGCTCATATGAATTGCTATGAAGGCAACGAGGGCTTAATTCTCTTTTCGGGCACATACAAAGACATTTCAGAGAACTATGACAAAATTTTGCTTTAAGCATAATAGTTTGATAGAAAAATAAAAAAAGTAGCAACGAAAAGATCTTAAAGCAAATCTTGTTGCTACTTTTTATATTAATTGATCTGGATATTAGCTCTTTTCAAACATAGTAATCTCCCCATCATCTAATCTTTCTCTTTCTTCTCTTTCTTTTCTTTCTCTTCTTTTTTCCTTTCTTTCTGCTCTTCCTTTTCTGCTTTCTTCCCAGCCTTTTCTTCACTTTTTCTCATTTTTTCATCATTCTTGATTTGTTCTTCTCTTATCTTTTCATCATTCTTGATTTGTTCTTTTCTTATCTTTTCCTCTTCTTCTTCTCTCTTCTGTACCTCTTGTTTGTATTTCTTCTCAATCGGAGCGATGTTAAAGGCTTTATTAGAAATCTCTGAGGCTGACTTCGATAAGATTTCTTTAAAAATGATCGGTGCCGTTGCACTACTTGATGATGGAAGATAATGATCTTGATCGGTTTGATCATACCCTAACCATACCGCTCCAACTAGTTCAGGGGTATAACCAACAAACCAATGATCCTTCGTTCCTGCTTCGTTTTCAAACGGAAGCTGGGTGGAACCGGTTTTTCCTGCGACCTCTAAACCATCTACTCTAGCGTTTTTCCCAGTACCTTCTTCTACAACCCCTTTAAGCATATAAGTGATTTTCTGAGCGATTTCTGGCTCGGTCACTTTTGTCGTTTTATTCTGCCATTCTCCAAGGTTTTCCCCCTTGGCATCCTCAATTTTTTGAATCGCATGTGCTTCGACCATGACTCCATTATTGGCAAATGTTGAATAGGCTTGTGCCATTTTTAATGGGGAGGTTCCTTTTGACATTCCCCCAAGAGCTAAACTAAGTGAGTGATCTTCTTCTTGTAAAGGAATACCAAAACGCTCTACTGCCTCTATCCCTTCTTGAAGGCCTATTTTATTCAATAACCATACGGCCGGTACATTATAAGAATGAATCAAAGCTTCATACATCGTCACTCTTCCGCGAAATTGCTTATCATAGTTATAAGGTTGATAGCCATCTAGATTAAGAGGTTGATCCTCTAACAAATCAAAGGGATTATATCCCTTTTCCAAAGCCCTTGTATAAACAGCCAATGGTTTCATGGTGGATCCAGGCTGGCGTATTAATTGCGTGGCATGATTGAAACCACGAAAAGTATGGTCTCCTCTTCCACCAACAAGTGCAGAAATTCCCCCAGTTGAAGGATTGATAAAGATTCCTCCACTTTGAATCAACTGATCTGATTGACTTTGAGGAAATAGATTGTCATTCTGATATACTTCCTCAGCAGCGTTCTGGATGGTTGGATTTAATGCTGTATAAATATGAAGTCCACCAGATAGAACTTCATTTTCTGTCAGATCATATTTTTGAATCGCTTCCTCAATAATATGATCAACATAATAAGGATATTTCCCTTTATAATGGTCATCTTTCTCCTTATCTTTTAAAACAATATTCTCTTTCTTAGCCTTTTCGACATCACTACGATCAATATATCCTTCTTTTTCCATTAACGATAATACCAGATTTCTTCTCTCGACCGCCTTGTCTAAATGCTTGATGGGTGAAAGAGCAGAAGGAGCTTTAATCATCCCAGCTAACATAGCAGATTCGCCTAAAGTTAACTCGCTTACGTCTTTTCCAAAATACGTCCCGGCTGCATTTTGAATCCCCCATGCTCCTTCGCCAAAATAAATTTGATTTAAGTATCGTTCCATAATTTCATCTTTGGAGTAAGTCCGTTCCATTTTTTTCGTTAAAATCAATTCTTTTACCTTTCGTGTATAGGTACGTTCATGAGTCAGAAAAACATTTTTAGCTAACTGCTGTGTAATGGTACTTCCGCCTGCCACAACTTCTCCGCTCATCATGTTTTGGAACAATGCCCGAACAATTCCTATATAATTCAATCCATTATGTTTATAAAAACGTTGATCCTCTGTTGATATAACAGCATATATGAACTTCTTTTGGAATTTGATTGATACGAACTCCTTCGATCTTGGAATTCGAAATCTTACTAGCAATCTCTCCATTTTGGTCATAGATGATCGTTGGCTGAGGAACTGGTTTTTCTAATTTACTTACGTCACTCTTCCAAATAAAAATATTCACGATCAGTAAACTAATGAGGAATAATAGAATACCTACGCCTAATAGTTTCGCTCCCAAACGATTGAATCGTAATGTATTCCACAAACCCTTCCTTGATCGTTTTTGTTTTTGTTGCTGTTGCTGCCTTCTTTCCATTCTTCCCACGTAATCCCAACCTTCATTCCTATGTTGATCTAACATCATGTTGTAAAAAATACGATTAAAATGCCCATCTTCGTATGATCCACCCTTTTTAAGTTCCTTGAAAAATAAAAGAACCTATTGAGGGATTTTTAACATTTCATTTTCTATGCAATGCCGATCCTGATTGTCATCTAAAATACGAATATAACGTATTTTAGATGTATTAATGATATAATTTCGATTTTCACTTTTTATTATAAAATAATGACAGCGTTTCACTTTTTGCAAAACTTCTTGTAAAATATCGTCCTTTTTCAGGTTAGACTTTTTTCTAATTTTCCCCATCTTGACGTCCGAGTCGAGAGTAAAACACACACTAAATTCTTTCAACAAATCCATTTCCCCCTAAACAGTCATTCCTAACAAAAATATGAATCTCTTTTTTCTGCTTTAATACTATTCGTAAGGATCATCCTGTTTAATAGGGTAGAATCATAGAAAAATTACAAGGGGACGGTTCTCCTGTCTCCAAAGTTCAATCATAAAATACTAAGTGCCAGGCCATCCAGAAATTGGATAGGACCTGGCACTCAATACTATTATAATTACAATTTACATATGTTAAATATGAATTAATATATGACCATTAAATACCAAATTGGCTGTTTTTTTAGCCATGGGAGCCCTTCGATCCATCTAACTTAAAGTTCAATAAACCTTTTACAAGGATTCAATTTCCCAGTGTTATCGAACAGTGCATTTACTTACCTAGACAAGGAAAAATTACAAAAGAACCGTCCCTTTGTTTCCAGCTCATGAATCCACCTCATCCAAAACACTGGAAAGGTATTGTATTTCAATGGGATTTGTACTGTCTTCGGGCTACCAGAAATATATAAGACAGGATCGATCCAACACTTACAAAAGTTATTACAATTCCCATAGTTATTGCAGGATTGTCTCCAAAACCAACAAGAGGAGCAACACTTGCCCCAAAGATTAACGATAATACCCCAAGTAATGCGGAAGCACTCCCTGCTGACTTACCTTGATTTTGCATAGCTAGTGAAAAACCTGAAGTACTCACCACACCAACACTCGATACAACAAAGAACAATGGTAGCAAAATAGCGTACAATTCTGCATTAAGAAGCAACATAATCAACAACGTAATAGCTCCGATGAAAGCAATGCATAATCCCACAACAAAAAGTTTCCTTTCACTAATCCGACCAGCTAATCTGCCTGTGATTTGACTTGAAATGATAATTCCAATACCGTTAATGGCAAATATCAAGCTGAAAATCTGCGGAGAGACACCATAAATATTTTGCAGAACGAATGGTGAGCCAGATATATAAGCAAACATGGCAGCAGTCACCAAACCTTGCGACAAAGCATATCCTATGAAACTTTGATCAAAAAAAAGTTTTTGAAATGTAGTCAGTGTATTCTTTATGCCTCCCCTCGACCGTGAGTCATGAGGCAGCGTTTCGGGCAAACCGAAGAGTACAACAAAAAACATAACCAAACCGATTACACTTAAGACCATAAACACACCTTGCCAAGGGGCAAAACGCAATAACTGTCCACCTACTATGGGTGCTAGAATAGGAGCCACACCATTGACCAAAGCAAGCAAGGAGAAAAATTTAGTTAACTCTGAACCTGAGTACATATCTCGAACAATGGCACGAGATATGACAATACCTGCGGAACCGGCCATGCCCTGAATAAACCTCAAAATAATCAATCCCCAGATTGATTGGCTAAAAGCACATAAAAGTGAGGCAACAAAATAAATGATTAATCCAATGAGAAGGGGTTTACGACGTCCACGTACATCACTAATTGGTCCTACAAGTAACTGCCCAAAGGATAGACCAAATAAGAAAAAGGTTAAACTAAGTTGCACAAGGGATGGAGTGGTATAAAGATCTTTAGCTATATCAGGCAAAGCTGGTAAATACATATCAATGGATAATGGAGCAAACGCTGCTAATGTCCCCAACACCATTGCCATCCATAATCGCCTTGATTGAGAAAGTCCGCTTGTATTATTTTTGGAATTCTCTAAAGAACCGTTCATGAATTAATTAAATCATTCCTTTCTAAAAAAAATGTATTGAGACTGAAATGAAAAATAACATGAAAACTGTCTCAGAACTTGCCCGAAATAAAAATGGATTAACTTTTCTTTCGCCCCACATAATCGTCCTGAATAGCACATTCAAATATTAGAATCATTCATGATTATAGCATGAATGAATTAAGTTACCAGGGGACGGTTCTCCTGTCTCCAAAGTTCAATCTTAAAATACAAATTGAAAGGCACCCTCCAATTTCTGGAGGGTGCCTTTTATGTATGGTGCTGTCACCTGCTAGTCCTATTCGGTTTTATTAGCGATTGCTTTTTTCATACTTTTTACAATATATCCTCCTTTAAAACCTGTTGGTTCATAGGATACAACAAAGGCCCTTGGTGCGTCTTCGTTTAATAAAGTCATAAGTTCTTTTTCCCTGCTTCTTTTTACTACAATATCTAGTCTGTATCTTTTTCTGCCTTCTCTGCCTTCTCCTTCGAAAATCGTTACTCCAAAGCCTTCCACTCTAAGTTTCTCGATTAATTCAGGGGTTTTCTCCAGTAAACTTACATTTACAGTCCGATACCCAATCGCTAATTTTTTTTCAATGTATCCACCCAATATGATTCCACCTGAATAGCCAATTGCATAAGCAAACATATTCAAATAATTCGATAGATCCGAGAATATGATTCCTAAACTTATGACGTAGATTAAAGCCTCTGCTCCTCCTAACAGAGAAGCATTCCTTATTTCAGATTTAACAAGAAAAATAGTTCGTAATGTAGTCAACGGTACTAATACAAATTGCATGACCACAATGAGCAATGCATCTAACAAAAACGATCGCCTCTTTTCTAGGGTGTTAAATACGTAAAATATGTTTATTCGATTTACTCGTTTATATTTTTACCAAAATGTCGGATATAAGAAGGATCAATTACACCATTTCGCATTTATGTTTATTAAACAGTCATTTTCCAATTGGAAAATTTCAACCAATTTTCTCGTTGCTCATAATCTGGAATGATTTTACCAACAAGGCGCCAAAAGGATCGATCATGATTGAGATGGACCATATGGCACATTTCATGAACAACCACATAATCAATTACGTTTAGTGGTGCCATTGCCAGCCTCCAATTGAATGTTAAATGTCGCCTTGAATCGCAGGTTCCCCAAGTCACTTTACTATCATTAATTCGGATTGAATGTGGTTTAATTTTAAAGTTGCTTTGATGGGCTTGAATACTTCTTTCTACCAACGCTTTACACTGTTGATAATAAAACCGCTTTAGGGCTTGTTTGATTTTTTCATCCTCAAGTTGTTTCACAAATAAATGTAACCGATCCCCTTCAAATACGGCATGGTCTTTCGTGAGATCTGGATCTTGAGAAATATGTATAGGATAGGCATTCCCTAAATAAAGAAAGCTCTCGCCATTATCATAATTTTTTTCCATTGGCCCGAGACTTCGATCACTTATTTCCTGCATTCTTGCCTGAATCCAATCCCATTTTTCCTCTAAAAGTGAAAGCACCTGTTCATCAGATGTCCCTTTGGGCGCTTGGACTTCCATTTTCCCATAAGGATCCATATAAATTCCTATTGATGTGCGATTCTTATAATGTATATCAAAACGAATGGTCTTACCTAAGTATGTATGTATCATCTAATCACCTAGCGTATCTGTTATTTTTCATTGTATCAATGACTATGTGCGGTTATGACGGAGGAAAAACGTAAGGATTCCTACATTTTTCCAATAAAAAAGACGGCAGAACCGTCCCCATGTAACCAACTATAATCTAGTAAATCCTTCTTCGTTTAGATATTCTGTTGCTTCTCCATATGTGTTGAAGGCTCCATCTAAATTTCGGCCTGCATAGACAGTCCACATATCTTCTTCTTGCACAAGGATTAAGGTTTGGTGATTGTCGTTTATCCATGTTTCCTCTTTATTATCTTCAATAATAGGCACATCATCGGTTTCTTTAGCTGTTAAAGAGTGAATGGATTTTTGAATAATGGTTCGAAGTTCATCTGCGGAAAAATCACGGATGTTGACCATCCCTTTTTCATTTTTTTTATAACCCTTTAATTCTTCTCCATATACAAAACCATTCCCATTTGGGTGTAAATGATAGACTACGTTCTTTTTATCTGTTGCACTCGCTTCATAATGAAAATTAATTCTTCCCATAGACACCGTTCTTCTCTCCAGCTCTGGGAATGACTCTATAATTGCTAATTTTTCTTCGAAAGTAAGCATATTGCCTCCAAGTATTTTAATGAAATCATTATATCATACCACTTGCTTTTTCAAAACTTCGTATGGCAGTCAAAAAAACACCTGACCCTCCCTATCGTTATCCATGGACGTCTTGCTGTCAAGTGCTGAAATTTATTGTGCCTCTGGTTCTTGTATAGTCAAAACCCTTCCTATCTACTTTTAATGATTTCATTATACCATTTTTTCATTCCTCCTCTTTTCGTTGTATAATCTTGTTAGAAAGCCCTCAAAGGAGAATATATATGAATGAGAAAGAATTGGAAGAAAAAATAATTGAAAACTATAAAGACCAAGAAAACATGATGATTCTTGTCTTTGCACAGTGGTGTATCAATCATGATCTCGATCCTGAAGAAATGTATCTACGTGCTTATCCCAACCAACATACGAACCAGGCATTGAGAGAAGCGATCGAATTAACCGTTCCTAAAGAAGAAGCTGGTGAGGTATCGGATGAAACCTTACTTGGTGTGCTATCGTTATTTGGAAATGACGACCTTGCTTTTGTCGTGACAGAGGAAATCCAAAAGAGGAAGAAATAAAAGTTTATCAGGTGTGCGAGTCGAGGAAAAATGTCGAGAGAAAACTGAAGATAACAACTTCCAAAAACACGGTTAATAGATGATCATAGAACTAAAAATGACTGAAAGGAGAGTAACTCACTACTCTCCTTTTTTTGTTTCCTATAAGTGTTAAATTTTAATAGATGCCCCTAGCGAAGGATACTTAATTTATGGGCAATTTCATTAGCTGCTTGTTGTACTTGCTTTGTTAACTTTGGAACATTTTGCCTATTGATCCTACTAATAGGGCCTGCAATACTTACAGCTGCTATAATCTCACCTTTTTTGTTTTTTACAGGCGCGGCGATCGATCCTACTCCTTTATGAAGTTCCTCTTGACTGACAGCATACCCCTTTTTTCCTTATTATTTGTAGTTCATTCTTCAGTTTCATAGGGTCTGTAATTGTTTTTTCTGTATAGCCTATTAATTCTCTTTCCATTACCTTATTTATAATGGATTCCGCTTGATAGGCTAACAAAATCTGACCTGTACTCGTACTATGAATCGGGTTTGTCTTTCCTGCATGTGATAAAAGATGTACAGGATTCGAACTATCTATTTTTAATAGATAAAGGGCTTGATCATCTTTAAAAACTGCAATATGAGCTGTTTCACCCGTATTCTCCGCTAACTCTTCTAGGATATCTATTGATTGATGACATAGATCCATCTTTGTAATAATCGTATGACCCATTGCTAAAACAGATGCTGCAAGACGATAAGATTTGGCGGATGGATCTCTCATAACAAAACCTTCTGCTATTAATGTTTGAACTAATCGAAAAGCAGTACTTTGCCCAATTTCTAATTTAGTCGCAATATCCTGTAATTGTAATTCAGGTTCATCAACTGAAAATAGATTCAAAAGACGAAGTGCATTTCTTAATGATGAATAATGATGATGATTGATGGAAGGATATCTCAATTTAATGCCACTCCTTTTCAAAAGCGAGAGGAATGTATCCTAATCTAATTGAAACTTCATTTGCAGCCTCGATGATGGCTTCTACGAATTGGTTGATTTTTTGGTCATGAATTCGCTCTCTTGTCCCAACAACGCTGACTGCTGCTACCACATCTCCGGTGTAGTCTCTAACACAAGCAGCTATACTTACAACATTCTCATGCATTTCATTTATACAGATGGAATAGCCTTGTTCCTTTATTTGAATTAATTGAGCCTTCAATTGATCAGAGTCTGTCACACTATTTGGACCCATACTTGGTAGACCTGCCTCAATGAGACTATCTATCATATCATTGCTCTTAAATGCTAATAAAACCTTAC
Source organism: uncultured Bacillaceae bacterium (assembly GCA_963765265.1). GTDB lineage: Bacteria > Bacillota > Bacilli > Bacillales > Cytobacillaceae > Bacillus_BD. The sequence goes on along the minus strand of CAVXVN010000004.1, from coordinate 85,476 downwards.
CAGCACTTGTACAAGATACAGGGTTCTTCTTACCAATCGATGATAATAGACGTACTGGGTTTCGGCATTCTATTTTATGAACATATGTAATTTCGTTTCCTTCTAAAACAGCGATATGTGCCGTTTCTCCTAAATCAGCCACTAATTTTTTTAATATGTCTTTTGATTCCCGATGAATCTCCAAATGCGAAGTAATGACTCCGCTCATTGAGAGCAATGAAAATCCAAGGCTATATTTTTTCTGTTCTTTTTGTAGGAAACCTTCTGCTACTAAATCTGTTAATAGCCGACTAACGGTACTTTTATTCAATTGAAGTTTGTTCGCAATTTCTGTTAGCCCCCATTTTGGAGATTCACTCGTAAAAAGCTGTAAAATTCGAAGTCCGTTTTGTACAGATTGTAAGACAGAAGTTTGTTTCGTCATGGAACTCAAAAAATCACCTCAAAAAAATGAATTTGTTTCGCATATAAGAAGCTGAAGATTTATTTCAGAATATTTTAACTATACTATATATTCATACAGTGTAAAACATTTAAAGGGAGAGAAAATAATGAAAACTCAAGTAGGAATTATTGGAGCTGGACCTGCGGGACTTATTCTTGCACAATTACTTCACCAACAAGGTATTGATTCCGTCATATTAGAGCGTAAGTCAAAGGACAGTATCGAGGGAACGGTAAAGGCCGGTATTTTGGAACAAACGACCATTGATATTTTAAGAGAAATCGGTGTTGGCGACCGCATGGATCGTGAAGGTCATTTTCACGATGGCAACTATTTTCAATTCAATGGAGAAAGACGCCGTATTGATTTAAAAAAATATTCCGGCGGAAAACAAGTAGTGGTATATCCGCAGCATGAAGTCATTATCGACCTAGTGAATGCCCGCCACGAAAATGGCAAAGACATTATCTTTGACGTAGAAGACGTTACGTTACATGATATCGATACAAATCAACCGAAAATCAGATACCGCAAAAATGGCTTGGATGAAGAACTGATTTGTGATTTTATCGCTGGCTGTGATGGATTCCATGGACCAAGCCGTAAAGCGATTCCTGATAGCCTCAGAAAAGAACATCTACATATGTATAAGGATGGCTGGTTAGGGATTCTATCTGATTCTGCTCCAGCAGCAGATGAACTCGTCTATGCCAACCATGATAGGGGATTTGCCTTATTAAGTACACGTACACCGATTCTACAACGTCACTATCTACAAGTGGATGCAAACGATGATATTGCTAATTGGTCTGACGATCGAATTTGGACAGAATTAAACGAAAGAACGAAAACCCACGATGGCTGGCAAATACCCGATGGACCCATCAACTCAAAAGGAATTATCCAAATGCGCAGTTTCATTTGTGAAACCATGCAGCATGGTCGCCTCTTTATCGCAGGTGATGCCGCTCATACCGTTCCACCTACAGGCGCCAAAGGATTGAACTTGGCTGCTACAGATGTCAAAGTCATGGCTCGTGGAATGACGGAATTCTATCAAACTGGCAGCAACGACATACTTGATCGTTATTCAGAAATATGTCTTCGTCGTGTTTGGAAAGCAGAACGCTTCTCTTCTTTCATGACAAAGCTTCTTCATACAAACCCAGAACTGGATTCTTTTGAACGTGGTATACAGCTAGCGGATCTTGATTACTATACTTCATATGAAGCAGGATTAAGAATGATTGCTGAAAACTATGTAGGTTTGCCTATCGAATGGGAAAAAACTAGAGACGTAGCCATGTTGCTTGGTGTCATTGATGAAGATTCTACTCCAGTCTATTAGGCAGACGGGTAATCTTCAGGAAGCTGGAATCCCCTCATACATTTGAAATAATAGAGGTTTCCAATACTAAACAAACGGCTGATCAGGAATATGTAAAATAAATTCCATTTTGGATCAAAATAGAATAGGTTGATCTAAATACCGAATACGAAAGTCACAAAAAAGTTACTCTTAAAATTCGGAGACGAACTCTGTGGAAGAAATAAAAGCTTGTGGACAGTTCTTTAAAGGGACAATTGAATTAGTTGCACGGAAAAAGGCACAATGAGTGGATTTTTATCTGCTCGTTGTGCCTTTTGTATTCCTAGGTATCATCTAAAATCAACATCTTTGATGGTCAAAAAGCTTTCAATTTATACATAGGTCCAAGTTTTCTTCCTGGATAAATCTTATTCATTGTTAGGAAACTAACATGAGGTAAAAACTCCGTGAAATATTTCATGGTTATCGTTATAATAGAAAGGCTATTTATTTTCTTGTATACTTCCATCCATGGATTACAGAACAAAGGAGATTATTTGATGGACGAACAAGTTTTTATGAGGGTACGATTTGGCATTTTACTTGCACTTATTCTAATTGCTGGATTTATTCAAGGGATGTTAATGCCAATCCTCGCCATCGTGTTTCAACAAGCTGGAATCCCCTCATCCGTAAACGGTCTACATGCAACGGGAATCTACATAGGAATCTTAATCGCGACACCATTTATGGAAGGTTTACTCCGTAAATTTGGTTATAAGACCATCCTGCTCGTCGGTACGATCCTGATTATCATTCCACTTTTCTTATTTCCTGTTTGGAAATCGTTACTATTTTGGTTTCTCTTACGTTTTGTAATTGGAATCGGCATGAGCATGCTGCAAATCGGGACACAGACGTGGGTGACTTCGTTTTCGTCCATTCATAATAGAGGACGAAATATTTCGTTATGGGGATTAAGTTTTGGCTTAGGATTTGGTCTAGGACCCTTGATGACATATTTATTAGAAATCAATGAATCCTTGCCTTTTATTCTTTCTGCTAGTATTAGTTTATTATTTTGTCTCCCCCTATTATGGTTAAGAAATGAATACCCTGAATCAGAGTCGGTAGACAGTACGAGGTTTGATACGTTCAAACACTTCGGTCATGCGTGGAAATATGCGTGGGTGGCACTTCTTTTTCCATTTATCTATGGTTTTTTAGAGGCGTCATTAAATGGAATTTTCCCAGTATATGCTTTAAAAATAGGAATCGACGTGAAGGATGTATCCGTTATTTTACCTGCCTTCGCTATTGGTAGTATTGTTTTCCAATTGCCGCTTGGTATAATCAGTGATCGTCTGGGACGAAGAAAAGTACTCGTAATAGCCATGATCTTTGGGGTCATTTTCTTTTCTTTAGCAGGAATCATGCAACATTCTATGATTGGTTTATTACTTTCATTTTTTATGGCTGGGATGTTTGTTGGGTCTGTCTATTCCCTCGGTGTTTCCTATATGACCGATCTTGTTTCAAAGGATCTTCTTCCTGCCGGAAATATCCTGTGCAGTATTCTCTATTCAATCGGCAGTATCGGAGGTCCATTCATTGAAGGATTAGCCATGCAATATGTAAAAGGAATGAACCTTTTCTATAGCATTAGCTTTATCCTGATCGTTGTACTTATAGCCTTACTCTTCTTTAAAAAAGAGACTAAGATAGCAGAGCGTAAGATAGCATAGAAAAATAGGGGAATTACATTCGTTTTCGCCTATTTGTGAGGGCAGTGAGACAGGCACCTCGCCCAGCAAATATTTACAATTGGTAGTCTTTATTTCAATCATTCGATCTCATTTCATTTTAACTTGTTTAGTATTACTCAGCAGAATGCATGCAAAAAAAAACAGCGAAAAATCGCTGTTTTTTTTAATATTTATTTAAAAAGGCTTAAAAATGCTTTTGTATTTTTTTCAAAAATATCTACATACAATTCTTGAGTAGTCTTGAATTGATTTTTAAATTCTTCACGAATTTTTTGTTGTTGTTCAAAGCTACTTTGAACTGTTTCTTTGAATTGTTCTTGAGATTGAGTAACAAAGTTAAGGCTCTCTTTATATGATTTAGCAGTTAAATCTTGTAGAAAGCTACTCACACCATCAAACTGTGCAAAATATTGTTCAACTTGAGATTCACCAAATGCTTTTGAAAGATTTTGTTTAGTAGATTCAAGGAAATTATTGTAAAATTTCTTTTGTTCCTCTTCAATACGAGCAATTTCTTCGTTGAATTTACCAAATAATTCTTTTTGGCTTACTTGATTCTCTAAAGCTTGAAGGAATTGATCTTCTAATTTTTTTTGAGCTTCACAAACACTGTCAATACTTTCTGACCAAGTATTTAGTAAAGACTCACCAAGATTTGCTACCACTTCTGGAGCTTGCTCTAACATCGGACTTTTTACCACTGCTGAACTTTTTACTGCTTCTGGACTTTTAGTTGCTTGTACCATTTTAAAAAACCTCCTAAGAATATTATGATCACTTACAGATCGTACTGTAGAAATTTTGACTTTTAACTAATAAATGACTTTTATTGCTTTCGGTCTTAAATAACTCTTATGTATTTTTTATTTAATCCCTATGTGTAATTTACACCTAAATGCATAATATGTAAAGACTTTTTATTGTAAATTTTATTTAATTTCACTATTTTCAGTAAATTATAAATATAATTATATATTATCAGCCGTTTAAATCCTTACTAAACAAAGGAGCACCAACACATAAGGACGGTTCTTGTGTTACACAAGAACCGTCCCCCTGTATCCCCTATAATGCCTGAACTGTTTCAGTGTTATTTATTTCTGATTCATGGGCAGTTTGATAATCGGCGTGTTTGTCATTAACGAATAACAATGCGATCATACCGAATATAGCCGCAATTCCAATGGCCATAAAGTTAAACTGTGGCTGTAGGTTCATTGTTAGTAATACCGCCACATAAGTCGGGGCCACAATGGAGCCAATGCGACCAAAGGCCATTGTACTTCCAAGTGCTGCCGATCGAATGTCGACAGGATAATACGCAGCAACAAATGCATTTGACATATTTTGCAGACCCACTGTTGCAGCACCGATGAGAAAAATTAAAAAGTACGCTAAATATAGATTCGTAGAAAAGCCAATGAGTGCTAAACAAATGGCACCAACAAAATAAAGCGGAATTAAAACATTTTTAAACCCTATCTTTTGAATTAAATTACCAAGTATTAATGTACCAACAATCGAACCGATTTGTAACACGGCAACAAACATTAAGCTTGAAGATAAGTTATAGCCAGCCTGCAGCATTAATGTAGGTAACCAAGTATTAAGCGAGTACATTAAAATGAATGTACAGAAGCATGCTAACCAAAACATCATCGTTGTAACAGCGAACTTTTTTGTAAAAAGAGCACTAACGGGTGATTTTTGTGCTTGCGCTATCTTTTTATAAGTAAAATCAAGTGTCGCAGCAGCGCTTGGTTGAATTTTATTGACAACCATCGCAATGCGGTCATGCTGTTTGTTATGAAGCAAGTAGTCAAGTGATTCTGGAATTGCTTTTAACAATAACGGAATGAAAAGTAACGGGATACCGCCAATCCAGTATACTGGTTGCCAGCCGAAATCAGTCAGTAACGCTTGACCGATGAAAGAAGCACCCATCGCACCAACTGAATATCCACAAAAAATAAATGAAATGATAGCAGCACGATATTTTAATGGTGCATATTCAGAAATAAGCGAAGCAATATTTGGCATAACACCACCAAACCCAAAGCCGGCAATCACTCGACAAATCGTAAAGATGATTGCATTCGGTGCAAAACCTGAAAGCAGTGTAAAAATACTAAATAGCATTGTCGTTAAAATAATAATACGCTTACGACCAAAGCGATCCGAATATAGACCGAACAATACCGCGCCAGCAGCTGTGCCCATAGTTGTATAGCTACCGATGGAACCGGCTATCATATCCGAAATCCCCCATGATTCTTTTAAGAAAGGAATGGTAGCGCCGTAGATCACGACATCATATCCTTCAAACATCATAATGATAAATAACCAAAAAACGAACAGAATGTGGAACGGTTTTAATTTGCTTTGCTCAAAGAAAGAAATAGGATTCATAATATACCTCCAATAAAATGTTAAATGACTATATGATGATGCATCGGCATAACCGTTTGTTTATGCAAGTTGGTGTAGAACAGAGAAAACTATATAGCTTAACACATGCAATATATAGTTTGACATAGTTTAAAGCTATAACGAAACAAATATAGTCCAACATTTAATTTGGCATTATATTAGATTAAGTAAACCTCTCTCTCCCCTAAGTACTATAGGAGGGAGAGATTCTACAAATCGATCATTTAGTTCAGGAGCACTTTTAGTTTTTACCCCATACACTTTCAGCAATTTTAATCATGTGACTGATCTTATTCCATTGTTCCTCTTCTGTTAGGATATTTCCTTCTTCAGTGCTAGAGAATCCGCATTGAGGGCTTAATGCTAGGTTTTCTAAAGGAATAGATTGACTTGCCTCTTTTATTCTAGCTTTAATCGTGTCGGGATCTTCTAGTTCTGGGAATTTAGATGTAAGCAATCCTAGTACGACAGTTTGGTCATCACGTTTAAAGCTTTTTAATGGTTCAAAATCGCCTGAACGATTATCATCATATTCTAGGAAGAGTCCATCCACATTTAAGTTAGCAAATATCGCATCAGATATCGTATCGTATCCACCACTTGTAATATAGGTAGACCTGAAGTTTCCACGGCAAATATGCATCGTGATGACCATATCATCAGGTTTCTTAGAAATGGCATCATTTAAACAACTTACTCTAGTATCGATGATGTCAGTAACTTCCATGTTAAGTTTTTCAACGACTGCTTTTATACGTTCTTCCGATACAAAATCAATCCAAGAAGTATCATCTAATTGTAAATAGCGACAGCCTGCATCATAGAAAGCTTGAATGGCTTTTTGATACGCTGTTACTGTATCATTATAGAGTTGCTCTCTGTTCCCGTTATAATACTCATCACCCTGAATTCTAGTGAATAACATGTTTGGACTTGGAATGGCGAACTTAGCAACTTGACTTCCATCACCATATTTGTCTACTGCCTCTTTTAAGAACGTAAAATGTTCTACCATATAATGATGATCAAAGTCTACTTTATCAACCACTTTAATAGCATTATTTCTTGTTTTAGCACCTTTGAAGTTACTTACATATTCCGTTTCAAACAGTTCTACACCTTTTAAACCTGATAAGAAATCTAAGTGCCACCAAGAACGTCTAAACTCGCCATCCGTTATGGATTGAAGTCCCACTTCAATTTGCTTTTGTACAAGTTTCTCAATTTCTTGATCCTCTATAGTCTTTAAGGCATCTTTATCAATTTCCTCATTCGCATAAGCCTTTCTTGCTTCTTTAATTGGTTCCGTTCTTAGAAAACTACCTACATGATCGGCTTTGAATGGAACTTTAACTAGTGTTTTTGTCATAAATGATTTCCTTCTCTCTTTACTATTTAATAGACTTTCTTCTATGAAGAGGAGTAATTACCGTAACTAGTTCTCTTTATTATTTGATTAGAGGTAAGCATACCATAGGAAAATTAATATAGCATAACATCTAAAATCTATCACTTACTATAGCTTTAAACTATAGATGAGATTGTTCTTCTGCGATCGTTTCTTTTAAATATTGAATATAGATATTGGCCAGCGTACTGTTTGGGACATTTTTATGAGTAATATACCCAATAGTAATCCGTTCATCCACCTTCAAAGGAACCGCAACAATATCTTCACTGTTTAATTCATGACTAATGACACCTGTCGAAATCGTATAGCCATTTAATCCAATGAGTAAGTTAAATAAAGTGGCTCGGTCACTAACCCGAATATTTTTGGGTCTAGAAAGAGTGCTCAAGATCTCCTCAGAAAAATAAAAGGAATTATAATCTCCTTGTTCAAAAGAGAGATATGGAAACGTGCGTAAATCAGATAATGTCACATAATCCTGCTTCACAAGTGGGTTTCCTGAGCTAATAAAGACATGTGGTTTTGCTTCAAATAGCTCATGAAACATTAAATTTCCTTCTCTAAGAAATTTATGAATCACCTTTTTGTTAAACTCATTTACATATAAAATACCAATTTCACTACGCAGGTTTTTCACATCATCAATGATTTCATAGGTCTTCGTTTCTCGTAAAGTGAACTCATATTCCTCCCGATTATACTCTTTTAATAGTCGTACAAAGGCACTCACCGCAAACGCATAGTGCTGAGCAGATACAGAGAAATGCTGCTGAGGTGCTTGTTGTGTATTGGAATAGCGATTTTCAAGAAGCTCTGCCTGTTCAACCACCTGCCTTGCGTAACCTAAAAACTCCGATCCTTCAGAAGTAATCATAATTCCCTTATTGGTTCGCGAAAAAATCGTAATCCCCATTTCTTTCTCCACTTCTTTTAGTGCGTTTGAAAGACTTGGCTGACTAATAAACAAATTCTGTGCTGCTTTACTAATCGAACGACTTCTTGCCACTTCAATCACATATTTTAATTGTTGTAATGTCATCTTAGATCCCTTTCTTTACATCATTTGGAAACAGCGGGACGGTTCTTGTGTAATTCAAGAACCGCCCTTGCCTTCAATTCTCTTCGTTAGTGGTTTCCCATTTTGCTATTTCTTCTCGAACTAGGGGTGCCACTTCTTTCCCTAGTAATTCGATTGATTTCATGACATCCTCATGTGGCATCGTGCCAACTGGACAATGCAGCATAAAGCGGGTGATGCCCACATTTTTGCGAAGGTGAATGATTTTTTCAGCCACTGTCTTCGGCGAACCTACGTACAGGGCTCCTTCTAGAGTGCGGGCCGCATCAAATGTAGAACGAGAATAAGGTCCCCATCCTCGCTCACGACCTAATTTACTCATCGCTTGCTGGGTGGATGGGAAAAACTTTTCAGCTGCTTCTTCGTCACTTTCCGCAACAAAACCATGTGAATGGGAGGCAACTGGCAATTGGGAAGGATCGTGGCCTGCTCTTTCAGCTGTTCTCTTATAGAGTCTGACAAGTGGCTCAAAATGTAGCGGACTTCCTCCAATGATCGCTAAAACTAGCGGTAACCCAAGGGATCCTGCTCGCACAGTGGATTGCGGAGTCCCTCCACTAGCAATCCAAATAGGAAAAGGATCTTGAACAGGTCTTGGATATACACCTCTATTTGGAATAGCAGGCCGATGCTTGCCACTCCAAGTGACTTTTTCTGACGCCCGAATTTTTAACAATAAATCAAGCTTTTCATTGAATAACTCATCATAATCATCTAAATCATTTCCAAACAGCGGAAACGATTCAATAAAAGAACCCCTTCCTGCCATGATTTCTGCTCGACCATTCGAAATCGCGTCGACAGTGGCAAAATCCTGAAAAACTCGCACAGGATCCGCAGAGGAAAGGACCGTTACCGCACTTGTCAACCGGATACGTTTCGTTTGTGAGGCAGCCGCAGAAAGCAGAACGGCAGGAGAAGAACAAGCATAATCTTCACGATGATGCTCCCCTACCCCGAAAATATCCAAGCCCACCTGATCGGCGAGTACAATTTCTTCTACCACTTCTCTTATTCGCTGTGCATGACTGATGACTTCACCCGTTTCTACATTTGGTGTCGTTTCCACAAACGTACTGATCCCTATCTCCATTGCAAACTCCTCCTACTTTTAGCTTTAATAATAAGCTGCGTATTTTTTCTATATGTATTTATTCCTATTAGACATTTGTTGAATAAAGTTATCAAATTCGCCCCGTCGAATTTGCGCCCGGATTTTATCGAGCTCGCTCGATAAATTACCTTTAAAAAATCCGTGGCATCCGCCGGAGGCTTAACTTCATTCAGCCAGGGTTTGAACCCCCACTGAATGAAGACATAGCCTCTTTGCATTCATCCCCTAACTTTAGAAGTGGAGGACTTCTGCTGAATGAAGTTAATAAAACACTCATGGGCGAATCCATTAAAAATAGCGTAAGCACATGCAGCTTACGCTATTTTTAATGTCATTTTTTCTATGCCTCCATGACTGGTACAGAACAGTTAATCGCTTCTTAAAAGCTTTTATTGAGCGGCTTGTTCTTCTTCCCATACTTTATCAAGAACTTGATTGAACACTTGGACTGGACGCGCTCCAGACACAGAATACTTGTCGTTAAATATGAAGAAAGGTACTCCTTGTACACCATTCAAACGTGACTCTGCGATATCCTGCGTCACTTTTTCGGTATTTTCTTTGTTATCAATGATCTTGCGCACTTCCGCACCATCAAGCCCTACCTCTTCTGCCAAACGGACGATCGTATCTGAATCACTCAGAACCTCACCTTCTGAAAAATGAGCAGAGTAAAATCGTTTGAAGTATTCATTTCCTTTCCCCTGCTCTTTTGCGTATTGGAACACGCGGTGGGCATCATATGTGCTAGCCAGCTTAGCCTTATCGTAATTTATTTCAACCCCCGAGCTATTTGCCATTTCCATCACTTGATTAAACATGATCTTGACCTGTTCTAAAGGAATTCCTTTCATATTAGATAATGTTTGAGTGTAATCTTGACCGGGAACGTATTTTGCATCTGGCATAAGTAAAAAGCTTTTATATTCGATTTCAACTTCTTCGGCATGATCAAAATTCTCCAAGGCCTTATCAAGATGTGAATGTCCAATAATGCAAAATGGACATACAAAGTCTGACCAAATCGTGATTTTCATTTTTTTCCCTCTTCCTCTTGTATTACCGGACCACAAATTCCGGTATTGATATCGCAGACGAATCCTGCGGAATGATCGAAGTCAAAGCTTTTTAGTTCCTGAATTTCGCTCAGGTCTATCAATGGTGCTTTAGAATCGTTCCGTTCTGGTGATGCTGCAGATAGGTTTTGCTTGTCTTTCAACATCATTTATTCCTCCTTTTTCGACTCTTTCTGATTATAAATGATCTTTCACTTGTATTCTAATAATTGAACTGGGATGCGCATCAGTCAAACTCAGCAAAAATCCCTTTTATCATAAAAAAGGGTTTTTCAACATAAAGGCCCGATCGTTGTAAAAAAATGTAAAGAACCATCCATTACTAATTTTTCTCTTCTATTATTCTATTTCTCTTTTTCTTTCAACTATTAGTTGAAAAATCAATCGCAGTTTATATACATAATCTTTAAAACCTTCACAATCTGTTCATTTTTAAACGATTAGAATTCGTGTTATACTAATCACATGAAATAGATTGTGATCTATTTCACAAAAATATTTTCCCTATGAGGTGAATCATAATGCAAATTAAAATGTCTGATCAAGTTTTTCAATGGTACAAAGATGAACTATCTTTAACAGAAGGAGATTCTATTCGTTTTTATGTCAGGTATGGTGGTTTTAACTCTTTTATTAAAGGATTCTCTCTAGGAATTGATAAAGAAACACCTGAACAAAACCATACAAGAATTGAGAAAGATGGGATCACTTTTTTCATTGATAATCGTGATACTTGGTACTTTGATGAAAAAGATTTAGCCATTGAATTTAATGAACAATTAGGTGAGCCTGAATTTAGGCAAACGATGTAGATTTCAAAACTTTTGTTTACTCTCCCCTTTTTATATATGAATCGGCGTCATTATTTCATTAATGACGTTTTTTTATGTGCAAATACCGAGACGCTCTCGCGTTTGCACATGGAAGGTTCCGACTGATTTATCCAAAATATGAACGATCCCCTGATTCCTAATCTTTTCTCAATATGAGTAGATTTAGGTTACAAGAGAACCGTCCCCTTGTTTTTTTATCTCCCATTACGTGGATAATTTTTCTCAATTCAGAAATATTAAAAATAGAAAGTAGGAATTAATCCATCAACAAGAACAATGATTGAAATGAGGGAAATTGATGAATTTGAAACGAAAAAAGGCTCTCACTTATTTGATTACCATGGTTTTATCTTTTCTCTTTGTCATACCTTCAGTGGATGCCCAAAATGTTAACCCACAGGTCTTGGCACGGGTAAAAGAAACGCTTACTGTCAAAGGAAAGATATTTAAAGATTTAAATTCAAATGGAAAACTAGATGATTATGAAAACTGGGAGTTACCGGTTGAAAAGCGAGTCACTGATCTTATATCCAAAATGACCCTAGAGGAAAAAGCCGGACTTATGATTATACCTGAATTTCGGGACATTGAAGGGTCAAAGATGGAACAGCCGAATAATCTGATTGATCAACATGCACGTTATTTTATTTATCGCAATACACCTAGTGCTGATGTTATTGCCAACATAAATAATCAACTGCAAGAAAGGACTGAGGGAACAAGATTAGGGATTCCGGCAGTTCTTATTTCAAATCCCCGGAATCATATCACAACGATTGCAAATATTTCAGATATAGAAGAAGCAGAAGATTACTATATACCCGCAAAAGAAGAGCCCGGTCAATTTTCCATATGGCCAGATTCACTAGGACTCGCTGCGACACGTGACCTTGATTTGATTAGAGAATTTGCTCAAATTGCACGAAAAGAATGGACAGCAACTGGTCTTCGTAAAATGTATGGTTATAATGCTGATCTTGCAACGGACCCGTTATGGCCAAGGATTTTAGAAACATTTGGAGAAGATCCTAAACTTGTTTCAGATATCAATTATACATTAATCAAAGGTTTTCAAGGTGAAGAACTTGACGAAAACAGTGTTTCTCTGACAACAAAGCATTTTCCTGGCGGGGGAGCACGAAAGCATGGGAGAGATCCGCATTTTAAGGAAGGAAGTTTTAATATCTATCCTACAAAAGGGAGTTTACAAAAGTATCACCTGCCTCCATTTAAAGCAGCCATCGAAGCAGGAACAACTTCGATTATTCCTTACTATGCTTATCCAAGTAATGAAAGTGCAGATCAAGGACTCCCTCCCTATAATGAAAATCAGCAATTTGAAGAAGTCGGTTTTACGTTTAATAAAGCTTTTATAACCGATTTATTGCGTGAAAAACTCGGGTTTAAAGGATATGTCAACACAGATACGGGTGCCATAGTTGATCGGGCATGGGGTGATTGAACATTTGTCGTTAGAAGAAAGAATTGCTAAAGCAATAGATGCTGGTACAAATATTTTTTCTGGACAGAAATGATCCACAATCGATTATAAATTCAGTAAAGCAAGGTTTGGTGAGTGAAGAGCAAATCAATCAATCCGTAGCCTATTTGCTCACAGAAATGATGAAATTAGGTTTATTTGAAAACCCGTATGTGGATCCGAAAAGAGCACTTGAAGTGGTTAATAATCCGGCATCACAAGAAAAGGCAGACTTAGCCCATCGGAAGTCTATCGTTTTATTACGTAATGATCAGAATCTTTTACCTCTAAATGATAAAAAAATAAAAGATATAAAACTTTATGTTGAATCGTTCCCAGCCGGTGATCAGAATGCAGATACGATTGCATTTAGAAAAACCATTCAGAAATATCATCCGGACATCACTTTGACGGACCGTTTGGAAGAAGCGACACATGCACTTGTTTGGATAAAACCCAAACAAGATCTTCTTTCGAGGCCCTCACACATTTCCATAGGACCTGAAACGACATATTCATAATAAAAATCGGATTGTCGAAATACAGAAAACTGTACCGACTATTACAGTCATCAACTTTAGCAGTCCTTGGCTGATTCAAGAAATTGAACCGAATGCAACGGCTGTCATTGGAACGTTCGGAGTGAAAACAGAAGCGTTAATTGACGTGATTCGAGGGAAATTTAATCCAACAGGAAAACTGCCTCTAACCATTCCAGCAAGTCCGGAAGCAGTTGCAAATGAAAAAGGAGATGTACCAGGCTTTGATGAAGCCCCTTCCTATGTATACCAGGCAAAATCCGGGGACAAGTATGGTTACGGTTTTGGACTATCCTATAATACGGAGCACAAGGAAGCAAAGTCCAGCGATATCGGTAAATTCTTGAGGAATATCTTCAAAAATTAAAAAGGGATGTAGAGACAGTGCGACAGAAAACAAAGAACGAGGCTATCCCAAAAGTTATTAAAAATGACTTTTGAGGGTAGCCTCGTTCGTTTTACAAAATGTTTTACATTTTGTAAATCATACTTATTCCAGAAATTGTCCCCTTTCTGGAATAACATGACTGAAATTTTTAGAGCCAAGCGCCATTTAACTCTAAAGTATTGAACTACTCACCACTTAACAACCTTACGGTCTGTTTGAAGTGGGAGATTCCTAAGAACACAAGTGAGTCCACCAGTTATTGATTAGGCGATCCCCGTCATTCCAACGGTTAGAAGTCTTACGGCTTCATTTTTGAGATTTAAACTTGCGTTAATATCACGATCATGATGGGTATGACATTCAGGGCAATCCCACTCACGTAATCCGAGATCTTTAACGTCCTTATTTTTGTAGCCACAACAAGAGCAAAGCTGACTGGAAGGAAAGTTTTTTGCTACAGTCACTATTTGTTTTCCATACCATTTCGCTTTATATTCAATCATGGTTTTGAATTGTGACCATGATACTTCACTAATCGCTTTTGCAAGGTTGTGATTTTTCAACATATTAGATACAGACAAATTTTCCATTCCAATTATGTCGTGGTTTTTGACAATTTCGGTTGAAATCTTGTCTAAGTAATCTTTTCTTGCATTCGCAATCTTCTCATGGATACGTGCAACTTTTATTTTGGCTTTGTACCAATTTGCCCCCCCTATGGTTCGTCTACTCATTATTCGTTGTGCTTTGGTTAGTTTTTCTTCTAAAGTGCGGAAAAATTTTGGATTTTTATAAGGTGGTGTGCCATCTGAAAGAATTACCAAATTTTTGATACCAACATCAATGCCAACAGCAGAATTTGTTTTAGGTAATTCTACTGCTTCTGTTTCAGTCCCTATGGCAACAAAGTATTTACCAGATGAATTACGTCTAATCGTAGCATTCAATATACAACCTTCAACTTCACGACTTTTCGCAAAACGAACAAGTCCAAGTTTAGGCAGTTTGATGTAGTTGTCTTTGACAGCTATGTTCCCATTCGTATGCTTGGTTGTATAAGATTGGACAGGATTCCTTTTTGATTTAAAGCGTGGTTGTTTGTTTTGCTTTTTGTAATAGCGATCATAGGAATCAGCTAAGTTTTCAACAGACTTTTGTAAAGCAATACTATCTACTTCTTTTAAGAAGGAGCAGTATTGCTTTAATTCAGGAAGTGCTTTGACCGTTTCGTATTTGTTTAAGTATGTACCCTTCCAATTATTTGTGGAAAGCTGACCATTCTGCTTCATTTCTTCAACGATATACCAATAAGCGTCTTTTTCTTTTTGTTTGCCGAGGAAAAAGTTGAACACGAATCTCGAACATCCAATGGTTTTATTGATAAGTTCTCTCTGTCTCTTGTTCGGGTACAGACGGAATTTATAGGCTTTCTTGACAAGCATGACTTTCGCCTCACTTTATAGGAACGTTTGTTCTAATTATAACATAATCGAACAAATTTGGCTACCGCCAACCGAAATTCATCTCCCACCTACTTATTAGGCTTCACCCTACACATTCGTTGAGGTAGGAGTCTTCTTTCGGGAAGTAATAAAGTTAAATAAAAAGAAGATTTAGGTTACAAGAGAACCGTCCCCTTGTTTCCTTGTTATATAGCACAAAATAGACTTTTCGATCCAATAGGAGAATGTAGTATTTGGACTTTGTTTTTCATATTGTTTCATTTTTAAATACATGTCTATGCCATCAGAAACATCATGCCATAAATCCGTAAACACAAAATCATATTTTCCGGGAGTCATGTGTTTTTGTGCATATTCAAATGCATCTGCTTTAATAATCTTAATCTTCTCGGCATTTTTGAATTGTGGTAATACATATTTATTAAATAAATGAATCACATCTTCATTCATTTCAACAACGGTGATGCTTTCAACACTGTCTTTTTCCGAAACCATATAGGCATAATAGCCAAGCCCTAAGTCCAAATGTAAGGACGTTACCAAATGCTTGGTCAACGGGTTCTTTCATCGTTTCGATTTCATTCGGTGTAATGGTCATCCAGATTCGATCATTTTCTAAAATAGCTGGAAACATGAATTCCGTTTCAAAAAATCCGACTTGGGGAATTTGTCTTCCCTCTTTTGTTTGAATAATATCATTACAAACAAACCCTTCAAAAGGTTTATACTTTTCATATTTTAGTTCACTTTTACCGCATTTTGATCGTAGGGATCTTGATATTCTTATAATAGGGATTGTTAGAATATTCATCTGCATCAAGTTTATGAATCATTTTGATAAAATAGTTATGGAACAAGTCCTTATCCTCAGCATGATCTACAATATCAAGCCCGAAAGCAGCAGCTAATATGACAGCAAAAGCATATTCATAAGACACACCACTTTTAACGATCTCATCCATTTCTTCTTTTTCAATAAAGTCAGGTGCATGATTCAAATAATTGCTAAGTAATGCAAATACTTTGTAATTATCTTCTGTAATTTTATCTTCTATTCGTATATTACGTTCCATATCCTCACCTGATTAGTTGAATTTTGACCCGTGTTGACACGGGGACGGTTCTTGTGTCTCTAAAATCATTTCAATTAATGAAAAGCACATTTTTATTTACATTTCAAAGAATATTCATTGATCCTTAACAAGTTTGCGTTTGCTTAACTTTTTCAGAATAACAGTTCATATAAAACATAGCCAACTATTAAAACAATAATTAGTATTCCTGTTTCTTTCCAACCCAAACCGCCTACTGAGTCTGCTAAATTGCCACTTTCACCTCTATCAAATCCATCTTTTAATGCACCTGTTGAATTTCTTTTAAGTTCTTCTTGTCTTAATCTCTCTCTCTTTTCTTCTGGTGTTTCACGTCGATTATTTATGGCAAACACCCCCTATGAATACTCTATTCTCTAATTTTCTTGGTAATACCTTCTTCCATTAAACTGTCCTTAAAATGAAAATAGGCGCAATCCTCAAATAAGAAATGCGCCTGATTCTGGAAGATCCTATATTTATCTTTAGAAGCGATTTAATAAGCCATTTTGTATTTCTATAATCATTCAATAAATATTCAATTATCTGTTGTATAAATTGTGTAGTCAATGGAAGAATAATATCACTCCATATCAAAAAAGCCAATTTATCCTACGACTAGAGTCACTGGTTTTCTTGACTTTTTTTATAAAATCTATAAAAGGATTTTTCTTATTTTTTTAGATTTTACGTAATAATGATAACAGCGAAAAAAGAAACAAGAGTTTCAGGAAAGTCTAAAAAATAGGGTCTCCCCATAATTTAAACAGGAGTGTTTTATCAACATTAATTGGCCATTCGTTGATTTTCGTGACGCTGTAAAGTACGAACTTTACGAGGCAGGAATCTACGAATCTCATCTTTGTTGTATCCTACTTGTAACCTTTTTTCATCAAGGATTAACGGCCTTTTCAATAACCCTGGGTGAGCGCTGATTGTTTGATATAATTCTTGAAGTGTAAGAGTATCTATATCGATATTGATCTCTTGAAATGAATTTGATCTTTCTGAAATAATTTCATCTGTTCCATCCTCTGTCATACGAAGAATTCCCTTAATTTCCTCAATCGTTAACTTTTCAGAGAAAATATTTTTTTCTACATATGCAATTTCATGTTGTTCAAACCAAGCTTTTGCTTTGCGACAAGAAGTACAACTTGGTGATGTATAAATGGTAACCATGATTAATAATCACACTCCTAAGTAAAGGATTAACTTTAATTTTTTTATAAAAACTGTAAAATGACTAAAATCTATCACACTTTATATTTCGAATTAGAAAATATTAAATTAAAGTATATTTAATTAAGGATAATAATACATAGAAATGATGTGATTTGTCAATAAAAAGAAAAAGACAAGCTCCCTGTATTTTTGAAGGGTGCCTATCTCTTTTAGATAATCACTTAGTGTATCTTTTATTTTTCATCAGTAAGATGTTTAAATGGAAGATGGTCAACTCCTAATTCTGCTAATTTCGTTTGGGCTTCATCAATTAATTTCTGAGCTTTTTCTTTCGTTTCTTTATCTAAACCAGATAATATGTCCATTTTAGGTTCGTGTTTAGGCATTTCGATTCCTAGTTCAGCCAACTGTGTTTGCGCTTCTTCTGCTGTGATATTTCCTGACTTTTGTTCTTCCATGATTGTTTGTACTTTTGCCTATCGTTTCCTCATCTAAACCTGCGAACTTGTCCATTTTTCCGCCTCGTTCAGGCATTTCTACTCCTAAATCGGCTAATTGTGCTTTTAATTCATCCATAATCGTTTGAGCTTTATCTTTTGTTTCTTCATCTAAAGCTCCGCCTCCACTTTCTGAAGCCGTTGTTTGAATTGGGGCTGCCATAGCTGGAAAACTAGTTCCTAAAATTCCAAATGATAAAGCCCCTGTCATTGCTAAAGAATACAGTTTGTGTTTTTTCATTATAAATTCCTCCTCAATTATCTTTGTTTACTCGTTCCATACATTTCCATTCATTAGAACTGACTTCGCTGACAAAAATCCTTCTTTTCATTCAGAAAGTTTTCGGTGCCCCCAATCACTCCCTTATTTACTTGATATAACCAGCATATCCATATTTTATGAATAAACTATGTCCATTGTTTTAACAATAATGAAAAGATGAATATTGGTTGAGATTGCCCTCAACAGTACTTTATACGAAGTCAAACAGGAAAAGCGCAAGCGCGCCATTTGATTCTAAAGTAATGAATTCAAATAAAAAAGCTACGAAAACACCTGTTTAAAAACCTGAAAAACTAGCAAAACAAATTTCCGATTTCCCCATAAAAAGCGAACATCTGCTTTTCCTTCAGCAGATGCTCGCTTTTTAAATAAGTATTTTTATCCGTGCCAATAACCGGTTCTCTTAAATAAAGTTATGAAAGGATAATTGTCTTTTTCACCTGTATAAGGCAAAGTATTCGTATAAATCCACACTGAATCACCTTTATCAATCATTGCTTCTATTTTGTTATCCTCCGCATAAGGGCTTTTATTCCAATTTTCTAAAAATAATTCTTTCCAATTATCTTTTATCGGTGCATTCACAGAAAGGTAACTAGCTTGATCAAACAATGTCCCTTCTTCACCGTTATTCATTTCCTTATATTTCTCTATAACCTGCCAAATCTCTTCAGCGGTTAGATTATCATAAAAATTCTCAGTCCAATTAACTCCCTTTGCATAAACATCATCAGAGCTACCCATATACTCATCAAAAATATATGTCCTCAACGTTTCCTTTAAAAGTTCCATTTCCTCTTGGGAAACACGATCTTGTTGAGGTGTTGGGAGGGAGTTATTACCATTATTCTTTTCTTGTTTTTCTTCAAGTGTAGCTTCATCTTTTTCTTTTTCGGAAAGTTCAACATCGCTCCCGGAATTTTCATTAATGGACTTTTCATTATTTAGCTCATTGACCTCGTTAGAGTCAACCTTATCAGAATTAGACGAACAGCCAAATAGTAATATCATAAATAGAAATATGATTCCAAATAAATACAGACGTCTCATTTGATCATCTCCTTATTTATATGTTTTGTTAAAACACAACTATTCAACTCCACAAAGTTCTTTATTGATCCTTATTGTTTGATTGAGCATTAAAAAGACTGAGGATCATTGTCAAACCTGCTATAATTCCAAATATATTCGTAGAATAAATTTTTTGTAGACCAGAAGAAATTGGGGAACTTGTCATCATTTCTGGCAAATAATCAACAGATGAAAGTGTAACTAATATCGGAAAGGCAAACGAAAGAATGATACAAGGCAAAGCTACACACCACAATAAAGATGGATTTATATTAAATGACCATTTTTTCACGAAAAGAAGAGAAATATAGAGACCAAATAGAATAGATATGAATAGTTTTGACCAAATAACAGGGATCATATTATATGTTTCACTTGCATTCTGTTGGAGCTGATTTTCATAATTAAAACTTATAATGGCTAATAAGATTAATCCAACAACCCAAAGAATTTTCAAAAAATAGGATAACCCATTAGATTTTTTCATATACAATCCTCCCTCTATTCATTTACGTTTGAAAAGTATATTTAGTTTCAAAAGGATGGATAACTTCTTACACGAAACCGCTTCGATCACTCAATATGAAAAAGCGACTGCTCTTATTGAACAATCGCTCCCCTTTACTTAAAGTACATTCTTTCACTTAAGGTTGTTGTTCATATACTCAACAACAAGCTCTTCATCTGCTAGCAGACTGCTATGAATAAATACAAATTCACCATTATTGTTGATATTACACGGGGACGGTTCTTGTTTCTCTATACTCATTTCACTTTATGGGAATTACATTTTTTTAGAAAAGGAAAATGGTTATGGGTTTTCCTAGCCCTTTTCAAAATATGGTAATCACCTATTCTATATATTTCCAAAACTCTCCTTGTTTTTCAAAGAAAATATCTCTTACCTACCAACCATTAGAAAAAAACAAAAGTGACAATCCGGTTAATTTTATAGGTGATATTACTTAAAACGATGATTAATAATAGTTCTTTTTTTCCACAAAACATATCAAATTAGGTAAGATATAACTAATAGAAAGGGGATAAGCCATTTTGAGTTTAGAATATAAAAATGACATAGATGAAACACTTCAATTTTTTTTGGAACATGCGTCTACCATCAAACAGCTATTTACTGAGGATGTTGACGTTACAATTACAGACCGAGAGAAGGTACTTGAACACCTTCTATCAAAAGAGATAACTGTTGAAAGTTCAAAAGGACGAGTCCTAAAAAGTGATGAGCCAATGATAAATACAATTCGGTCAAATAGAAGAGTAGCAATGGACGTCCCTAAAGAATATTATGGCACTCCTTTTACTGCTATAATGGTTCCAATCCACGGTAATAATGGAGAAGTAATTGGTGGTATTGCTGTAAGTAAAAGTACAAATAAACAAGCACTACTGATGGAAGTTGCTGAAAAATTTGCAGCTACATCTGAAGAAATTTCGGCATCAACAGAGGAATTAGCAGTTTCCGCAACTGATTTTAGCAAATATATGAATCAACTATCTGACGCTCAAAATGAAATGCGTAGACAAGTTGAAACAACAACAAGAATTTTAGAAATGATCAATGCTGTTGCGAAAAACACTCGAGTTTTAGGGTTTAATGCAGGCATTGAAGCGGCTCGTTCTGGTGAACATGGCCGTGGATTTAGCGTAGTAGCAAAGGAAATAACAAAACTTGCTGATCAAAGTGCAAACTCTGTTAACGAAATTAAGCAGTTACTCGATGAATTAAATGATAAAGTTGAACATGTTGCAAACATCGTCAAAGATACGGTTCAAATATCCACAAGTCAGACAACGGCAATCGAGGAAATATCACAAGCGATCCAATATTTAACGGACGGTGCAGAGGAAATTGAAGAAATGGCAAAGAAAATATAATAAAATGATTTAGCAATATCACGCAGGTCTGAATTATGCTCTAAAGCTATATGAATACTCCCCCCACTTAAATCCTAACGATTTTGAAGTGGGGGTTTCTAACGTATCGAACATTTCTGAACGCTTAACGTTAATGGAGTTGACACGTTGTTGGGCTCAAAGCACCCACCCCCGCTATCCCATTGGTTTTGCCTTTGGGACTACTTGTATGATTGCCTAGAAAGCCTCTATGCTTCACGTCAAAACGTGGCTTGGCTGTTTTAGAGGGCTTGAACCTATAAGGTTTTCAAGGGGCGCTTACAACGTTAAGGAAATCCAAGTATAAAACAGCCTAGTTTCTTGGTATTATAAGTGAGAAATTAGGCTGTTTCATTACTTCATTAAAGCACCCATTCGTGGAATATTGAAAAAAAGAGGCCGTCCAATTTTGGACAGCCCCCCTTTCCGCTAATTATAAAATTTCTAGTAAAACTCTTATCATTACATTGGTCACTTCAGAATGTTACCATCTTTACTTCAGAGAAGATATCTCCAAATTGAATCGGCTTTCAATCTTTGAAAACTATGAGAATACTGCAATTTTACGTGCGATAGATTCTGTTAAACGAGATGCTACTTTTGGAACAGCCCATTTAATAATTGGTGCTAAGACCGCACCCGAAAATCCGCCTGCATGGACTTCCACTGTACAGGTCATTGTTGTTTTACCGTTAACCTCTTCTGCAGTAAAGTGACCGCTTCCTGTAAAATTATCTGATAAACCTTTTAGTTCAAACTTAATATTTGAAGGTTCATTCCATTCGGTAATATCTACCTGAGCTCGTATTGTTTTTTTAATACCTTTCACACTACCTTCAAATGTCCAAATAGATTGCTTATCATTTATGATCTCATGTTCTTTATAGGCCGGTACTGACGTTGCCCATTTTTCAAGATCACTGACATAATTCCAAACTGCTTGTACATCTACTGGAATTTCTACTGTATGTGTTCCCGTTGCCATTATGATTCCCACTTTCACTATGTATGAATTGTAACTTTACATTTCTACAAAGTAATTATTACATAAAAAGCATAAACTTACATCACTAATTATACATAGCTTCCCTTCATTCCGAACCGCTTCACCATAATAAAAATGAATACATTTATCATTACTAATCCAATTCAAGACATCTACTGGATCATATAACAGTTCAACAGATTTTGGTCCACCTGTTTGATACGCAAGATTTGCAGGTTAGTAAAATAAAAAAAGTCTGATAGGCTTTATTAAACCGTATCAGACTTTTTTTATTTTACTATTTTTCATTTCCTGTTTATAAACAAATTGATACATACCCAACAATCATAGATTTCAAGTCCAATACATTGAAAAAAATGAGATCTTGTGGTAAATTTATATAGATATACATTGTATAATTAAATTTTAATATATTATCCCTACTTTAATTATACAATGTAATCGAACCGTTAGTCAACCCTTTTATAAACTTTTTTTAAGGAGTGTTTGCTATGAATTCAGAACTTCAGCAGGAGCAAAAACGAGTAGACAGTGTAATGGAGACAATACATGAGGAAATCAACAGATTGGAAGAAGAAACTACCAGGCGAAGGAACGAAGTGGTTCATATCCGCAAGCACTTTTGGGATGAAGTCAAGGTGAATACGGATACTTTTGATGATTACCTTGAGACCATTATCGGCTTGCGGCAAGAGGCTCAAGCTCTGTCTGTAAGCCAAAGCACCCATAGACATGCATCCAAGCGTTTATCCACGCTGCGCCGAATGCAGGAGGTTCCCTATTTTGGTCGAATCTGATTTTATTGAAGAAGGGAATTCAACTCAAGAACAAATCTATATTGGGATCTCCTCGCTTAGTGATACGAGTGGAGAAAATTTCCTGATCTACGACTGGAGGGCTCCTGTCTCGAGTGTCTACTACGATTACCAGCCAGGTTCAGCTAAGTATGAAACACCCGGAGGTACCATCCAAGGCATATTGGAGAAAAAGTGGCAATATCTTATCCGTGGCGGCGTTCTTCAATCCATGTTCGATACGAGTCTCACCATTGGAGACGAGATTTTACAGCAGGTTCTGGGCAAAGGTACCGACAAACAGATGCATAGTATAGTAGCGACCATTCAACAGGAACAAAACCGGATCATCCGTCATGACCACGGGAGGCTGCTCATTGTTCACGGTGCAGCAGGCAGTGGCAAGACATCGGCCGCCCTGCAACGAATTGCTTATTTGCTCTACAAATATCGAGATCGTCTGAATGCTGATCAAATCATTCTTTTTTCGCCTAATACCATGTTTAGCAGTTACGTGTCCAATGTGCTGCCAGAACTTGGTGAAGAGAATATGCAACAGGTCACATTTCAGGAATACTTGGATCATCGTCTCAGTAAAGAGTTTCAAGTTGAAAATCCCTACGAGCAATTGGAATATGTTTTAACTGCGGCGAATACTCCTTCGTACAGGTCAAGGCTTGCAAGTATCCGTTTTAAAGCATCCTCCCGTTTTTTTGAGGCGATTGAATCCTATAGACAGTCACTAGAATTATCCGGAATGCTATTTAAGGACATTACCTTTAGAGGGAAACCAATTGTTACTGCACAACAAATAGCAGAAAGGTTTTACAGTCATGACACTTCACTCCGCTTCCATAATAGACTTGAAAAATTGAAGGATTGGCTCATGAAAAAAATAAATGAGGTCCAAAAGGTCGAAAGGACAAAGCCATGGGTACAGGAGGAAATCGAGCTGCTTAGCAACGAAGATTACCATAAGGCACATATCTACTTAGCGGAAAAACGAGGCTTTAAAAGAGAAGATATTGCCGACTATGAGATGGAGCCAGAAGCACTTGCCATATTGATTGTTCACCAAAAATTGAAGCCGTTACGAAAACGAGTCCGAGCGTTTCGTTTCGTCGACTTTAAGGGGATGTACAAGCAGCTTTTTGCTGATCCACTAAAGATCAAACATTGGATTGAAGAGGAGACACCAGCTTCGTCATCGGCTATTTGTCAATCGACGCTGGAAATGCTAGATGAAGATAAACTATTTTATGAGGATGCTACTCCGTTTTTACTTTTGAAAGAGCTGATTCAAGGCTTTCAGACGAACAGCTCGATCAAACACATCGTTGTTGATGAGGCTCAGGATTATTCCCCATTTCAATTTGAGTTTTTGAAGCGTTTGTTTCCTGCGGCAAGGATGACCGTGCTCGGCGACTTTAATCAGGCGATATTCGCCCATGCCAGCGAAAATGGTTGATTTCAACACACTTACCAGCCTTTACGGACCGGATGAAACAGAATTAATCAATATAGCACGGAGTTACCGATCCACAAAACCGATTATCGAATTTACACGCAGACTCGTACCTAACGGCGAACGGATTATCCCTTTCGAACGCGATGGCGAGCGACCAGTACTGACACAATTAGTCGATCACACAGAACTGCACCGCTGCATCGCCTCCAAAGTCGCAGATTTGCGAAGTCTAGGGCTTAATAGTATTGCGATCATATGCAAATCTGCTGAGGAAAGTATAAGTGCATATGAATCCCTGTCCAGCATCGATGAAATTAAACTCTTAAAGAGCAACTCGATTGAATATGAACAAGGAGTTGTTGTCATACCGTCGTATTTGTCCAAAGGCATCGAATTCGACGCTGTCATCATTTATGACGCATCGGAGCAAGTATACGGCGATGAGAGCCTGCGCAGAGTATTCTACACTGCCTGCACCAGAGCGATGCATGATTTGCAGCTTTACAGTGTAGGTGAACCGAGCCCATTTTTACGAAACGCATTGCAGGAAGGTTTCATCCAAGCTTGACTTAATTGGACTTTCAAGATAAACAAACGTTCCTAAACAATCGGGAGCTTTAACCTATTTGGGGTACGCTTGCGAACAGCATTTACAACGTTAAGAATTTCCCATCATAAAAACCCCAATTTTATCTTTGAGATACAAAGATGAAATTGGGGTTTATTTTTTTACTGAAGTTGCCCGTTACTTTAAGTGCATTTTTTAACAATTTTTCAAAATAGTTGTCTTTAAATAAAAGATATTGAATGAGCACTTTTAATTATGTAGAATAATTAGTCAATTGTTAAAACCATTTTACCATTTCCTATACCTTTTGTTAGCTGTTCAAAGCCCTCAGGCGCTTGCTGCAACGACAAAGTTGTACCAATAATCGGACGAAGCGCACCGCTTGTTAGCATACCAATGACACCGTGAATGCTTTGTTCATATTCATCTTGTGGTGCGTTCCAAAGAGCTGTTGCTAAAATATCACATTCCTTTTGCATGGCAAGACGTGGATTTATTTCGATTGAACCACGATTGCCAATAATGACAATTTTACCAAATGGTGCAATCAGCTTTAAATCTGTTTCTAAATTAATATTTGCTAAAAACTCAATAATGACATCAGGTCCATTGCCATCTGTTAATGCTTGGACATTTTCAATTGTTGCTTCTGTCACATGATCAATGACAACATCTGCACCAGCTTGCTGAACCATTTTTTTACCCTCCGGCTTACTTGCTGTAGCTATCACTTTAGCACCGTGGGATTTCGCCATTTGTACAGCCTGTAATCCAACCCCACCACTAGCTCCATGAATAAGCACGGTTTGACCAGGCTTCAAGTAGGCACGTTGAAATAATGCACGATAGGCAGTCAATGCTGGTACACCTAATGCCGCACCTTGTTCAAAAGATACATGTTCTGGTAAAGAATGAACCGAAGTTTGATCACATACTATTTTTTGCGCAAATGTGCCCGTACTATGACTTCCCTTTAAGGACGCAATAAATACACGATCACCCACACGGACATTTGTGACTTCTTCTCCAATTGCCTCCACAATCCCTGCACCATCTAAGCCTGGGGTATAAGGCAACTGAGGTATAGAAAACGCATATGTACCTGTTAATGTATAGGCATCGCTCGGATTAACACCCGCTGCGTATAAACGAACACATACCTCTCCCTTGCCTGCTACTACATCCTTAACGTCTGTATAGACTAATTTTTCAGGTCCACCAAACTCTGTAACTTGAATTGCTTTCATGTTATCAGCCTCCTGCAGTTATTATATATTGAAAAGTTAGCATTTATAGTTTAAATTAGGATTAAAGTATTATTTCTCACAAATTCTGACATTAAATAACTTCTTCTACTCTTGAAACTATCATTGCTTAATCAACTAAATGGACCTTTAGTTGATTAAAGGCCTAAAAAAATGGACTGGTATAACAGTCCATCATTGCTCAATTCTTGCTCCCGATTGCTAAAGATTATTGCTTAGACCTTATTAAAGATAAGCTCCACCTATACGTTTAGTATCCTATAAGGTATTTTAAATAAAGATAAAGAGAAAAGAATCATGCCATGGCAGATTTTTCAACTAATATCGAAGCTTTTGTTTGTAACAAAGCTTTTAATTGGGCTAACAATACAACTTCATCTTTTTGATTTGTAACGGTAAATTTAATCGTGATTTCTCCACGGCTTTCATTAGAGGTCTGTCTCAGGTCCATTACTTCAACTTCGGTTGATAATACGTCATTTTCTCTTACTGGTTTCGTAAAATTTATGTAATCAAAGTTTTTGCCAACTAGAAATTCATTACCAAACACCTCGGATCGAATCCATTGGCCCCACATAGCACTTACAGTAAGGAATCCAGAGCTGATGATTCCACTAAATATCGAATTATTCTCAGCAAACTCTTTATCAACATGAATAGGGTGTGGGTCATATTTAGTAGCAAATCTATGAATTTCTTCACCCGTGATTAATCTTGAATCACAGTGAAAACGTTGGCCCACTTCAAATTCTTCAAAATACATCATAATCCTCCAAATTAACAAATATTTCGATTTTTCAATATATCAATTATATTATATTAACTTGCAATTTGTCTATTTACAAAATTTTATAATCATATTCGATTACCACTTCATTTTTTACAGGATTGCTGCCCGTTTATTTGAGAGCAAGAGATGACTCTTCGACAAATGCTGTTTATTTTCTTTCTCCAGGTTACTAGTAGGTTTCACCATTATTCGCTACAGGGTACAAATCAATTCATACCCTCTCTTAATTTGACCAAGTTATACCAGCTTACTCCACCGTGTTTTGATTCAGACATGCCATGGCTAACAAATCCAAGTTTTTCATAAAAAGAAACTAATTCCTGTTTACATGTTAAAGTCATTCCTTCTCTTTCATTTTCTTCTACAAGCTCTTCCATTTTCTTAATTAAACTCTTTGCAATTCCTTGATTTCTAGCCTGTTTGGACACTGCTAATCCTAAAACACTCTGATATCCTCCTCTTTTCGGATTCTCTTTGATTTCCTTAAAAAGATTATCGGTTATGTAAGGTTGATTAATTATAGGGCCATTAATATAACCAAGTATCCTCCCTTCCTTTTCCGCCACAATAAAGGTATCCTCTATCAACTGAATCCTCTCCTCAAATGCTTCTTTTGTCGCAGCTTCTTCTATTGAAAAGCCTTCATTCTCAATCAATAACAACTGTTCTAAATCTGTAGCTTGAACATTTCTAAAAAAAATCATCTTGTCTATAACCCCTTTCCTAACTGGATGGACCCACTTTGTACAATAAATAAATTTGATTTGCAATATAATCTGAACTAAAATGAAGCCCATTCCTCATCCACCACATGATAATGCCTACCAATGAGGCTGTTTTAATATCAATCGCAACATAATCCGCAGGTAAATCCTCCTTGCTATTCTTCCTTCTTGTTTCTACTAATTGCTTTAATAATAGAAACAATTGCTCCTCAAACTGATTCATTGAAAATAAAATAAGTAAATAATTTCGATGGATATATAAATAATCAAGAAATTGTGTTAGCTGTTGTTTTTCTGATAAATCTTTTGCCTGTATTAAAGCAACAATTTTATCAGAAAGCTCCTTTAAAATCTCATCGGTGATTTGCGTTAGTAAATCTTGAATATCCTGATAATGCAAGTAAAAGGTTGTCCGATTTAATCCTGCTTGAGCTGCGACTTTTTGAACTGTTAAATTTGAAATTTTGTAGTCCTCTGAAAGAAGCGAAAAGACAGCATTTTTAAACATTTCTCTTGACCGTATTGTACGAGGATCTTCTTTTTTAATTGTAGACATTTTAAACTCCTTTATCGATTTTCCTTTCATTTTCTCAACAATACGATTCTCTATGTCGAGTAGTAAACATTTTCAAAAAAACTGTTCATGGTCAGAAACATATCGTTTTGTTACTATGTATTTTATCGACACAATGTCTAGAATACAAGTTTAGAATAAAGGGGTTTATGAATGAATAAGGAAATCACAGAAAAAAATAAAAAAATCTTATTAATTATTCTGATTGCAGGTTGTTTTTTATCAACCTTAAATCAAACTCTATTAAATGTTGCACTGAGTAGTTTAATGAACATATTTGATGTCACAGCTGCAACTGTACAATGGTTATCAACAGGCTTTATGCTAGTAAACGGTGTTTTAGTACCGATTACAGCGTTTTTAATGAAACGTTTTACAACAAGGCAGCTATTTATTAGCTCGATGTTCTTTTTGTTCATCGGGTCTGTACTTTGTGCCTGTGCAATGAATTTTGGCATGCTGTTAACGGGAAGAATGATTCAAGCCATTGGTGCTGGAATTATTATGCCTCTAATGATGACAGTTATTTTATATTTATATCCTAGCGAAAAGCGTGGAAGTATTATGGGGAAAATTGGCTTTGCGATAATTTTTGCGCCAGCCATCGCTCCTACATTATCTGGTTTTATTATTGAATATTTATCATGGAGATGGCTATTTATTGGGTTAGCCCCATTTATATTAATCGTCATTGTTCTTGCGTTTAAATATTTAATGAATGTTGCAGAAACAACAAAAGCGAGATTAGATATCGCAAGTGTCATTTTATCAACGATTGGTTTTGGATGTATTTTATTTGGATTTAGTAGTGCAGGAAGCAAGGGATGGGATGATCCCATTGTTATTACAACAATTATCGTCGGGCTATTCGTTACGACTCTATTCTGTTTACGTCAAATAAAATCCAATGATCCTTTATTAAATTTATCCGTATTTAAGTATAAAATTTTCACTCTTACATCGTTCATCAACATCCTAATTACGATGATTATGTATGCGGATTTAATCCTTTTACCCATTTACTTGCAGGATGGACGAGGTTTTACAGCTTTTGAGGCAGGTTTACTTTTATTACCCGGAGCTGTGATTAATGCCTTCTTATCACCTGTCACAGGTAGAATGTATGATAAGTACGGTGCTAAACCACTCTTTATTACTGGTTTACTATTTATCATTATTTCCATGTGGGGAGTAATTGATTTAACTGAATCCACAACCTATATGTATTTAATGGTTCGCACCTGTATTTTACGAATTGGATTAAGCTTTATTTCTATGCCTTTAAATACAGCAGGGTTGAATGCTTTACCAAGAGAATTGGGTTCACATGGTTCAGCAGTAAATAATACCGTTCGCCAATTAGCAGGTGCTATTGGAACAGCAGTTGTCATCACAGTGTATACAATTCAAGCAACTTCACATGCCTCGCAGCTATCTATGGAAAATGAAAACATTTCAGCTAAGCAACTTGAGGCATTAGCTTCTATCTTTGGCTCAAGTGATGCCTATGTATTCATGTTAGTTTTATCTTTTGTGGCGTTAATTGTTGCATGCTTTATGCCTAAAAAAACAATAATTCAAAAAAGTCAAAGTCAACCACCTAACAGATTTTTTTACATTATTATTCATGCGTATTTAGAATGAAAGCATATCTGAGATTTCTCGGATATGCTTTGTTATTTTTCAATATTTTAGTTCCACATAATTCATCTCTGAATAGATGCCTAAGTATTAATAATTCGGGGCTTGGTAAATTCAGATAAGCCTCATACTGAATTATATATATGTACAACCTTATCTCACATTCCTATTTAAAATTTAGCATAGAGATCTAATTTTCTTTAAAGGAGTTGCACCACAATATCGCCCGACTGTTGAAAAAAGGTAACAAACACCATCCATGATCTGAATGGCATCTGTTACCTGCAACCTGAGGAATCTGACCTCCCTCGCTAAAAAAGAAACAGAAAAACCGTCCCTGCGTATCATTTTAAGAAGTGATAGCTTTGTTAAAAAGCTCTTTCAATAAACCAAATTAGGCCGAATGCTAAGATGGCTACTGATGTTCCTGGAATGACCCATTTAACAGGTTTGAATGTGAATTTCCTTAGCCATAGGATGATAGGAAATACTAGTGAAACAATGATGATCTGTCCAATTTCTATACCGATATTGAACGATAATAGTGATGTAGCTAATTGGCTTCCATCAAGTCGCATTTCTGAGAGTATTCCTGCAAAACCGAATCCATGGATAAGCCCAAAACCGAAGGCAAGCCATGGCTGGTGTTTTGAGTCAGGGTTAAAAATATTTATGAGTGCTACGTATATAATACTCAAGGCAATGGCGGATTCTATAAATCTGCCAGGTAATTGTACAATATCTAACGTGGCAAGGATCAAGGTTATACTATGAGCGATCGTAAAAGCAGTAACCAAAGATAGAATGTTTTTGAATGTCTTAGCTCCAAATAATAAGCTAATAACAAACAGAATATGATCATATCCAGTAAAGATATGCTCTAAGCCAAGCAATAGAAACTGCGTCGCTGATTGCATAAAGGTAACTTCTCCTATTGCAAGTTCCCTTGATTCGTACGAAAGAACCGACTCTTGCTGTTTTCCATCTAATTTGATTGTTGCATAATTGGCATGACTTGGGTCGGAATCATCCATAAATATATTATAATCTAAGACTAGTTTTTCCGGTTTATTCTCCAGTTTATAGTTCAGGTTAATCACTGCAAACTGTCGGTCATTTATCGTTTCAACATCCGTTTTTCCGATCGTTCCTTCTACTTTTACACTATCTGAATAAAGCTCGATATGGGAATTGATATAATCCTGAACTATTTTCGTGTCAAACAATTGCTGATTATCCATTTCTTTATTCATTGAATGGCCAAGTTCTGTGAGGTCAAGTTTTAGTTCGTAATCAAGGTTGTTCCCATTCACTTCAATAAGGGAGTATCCTTCACTGTTATTAGTATGTGCGAAAGCAGAAGGAGATAGTATAGAGGTTATCGAAAATAATAGCATCATTAATAAACATAGCTTTTTCATAGAATTCACTCCATTTTAAATTGTAGCTTTCTCTGTTGTTGAAAAATAATGAAAAACGAGGAGACTTAAATCTCCCCGTTATATTTCATTATATAAAACTTACTTTGCAGTCTTGATAAACACTGGGTTAGAGTAGAACCAAAGGTCAGTCCATGGATCTTCTCCACGAGGATCAATTTCAGGTTCTGTTTGCTCTGTATTTGTTCCACGTAAACGGATATAACTGTCTTTATCAACATCTTTTAACGTATGAGTAATCTCGATGTATTCCCCATTTTTCTTCCAATCTTTTTCTGTGAACGTTTTAACGACTTTCGTAGTCGGGTTCGTTGCAGTTGAACGATCTTCTACCTTTCCAGTAACCTCACCCATAATTAAATCCACATGGTCAACTTTTGGTTTATCTCCATGGGTATTTGCAGCGTTTGGATCTTTAATGCGAATCGTTACTGTTACATCTTTAGCATTCTTTCCTGGTAAAGTTAAGAGTTTCACCAATTGTTGCTGAATTTCCTTTGGATTTCGCAAACCAAGGTGATTTTCCACCAGCTTGAACTTTCACATCAAGTTCAGAGATAAGGTCACCTGTTGTAACAAATACATTCCCATTACGAATGCTTTCCATGATATCAGCATAGTCCTTCTCAGCTTTTACATAGGTTTTAGAATATTCACCAGGCCAGAAATCACCGCCGCCATCACGCCAGTTAACATGCGAGTCAGAAGTAGCTGTAATCCACCAGTGTCTTCCTTCACCAAGCATAGAATCCCATAGTCCGCCAACTTTTGCCGTCATTTGGTCAAATCCGCCTAATGTCGGGTAGTTTCCATATGATCCACGAGCACCTTTAGGGTCTTGAGAGCCATCAGGATTGATAGCGGTAGCCTGGTGACCAGGAGCGCCTTCCATTCCAATGGAAATGTTAGGAGCTGTATCGTTCCAATTACGGAACTCCTGTGGTGTATCTTGTCCCCAAACACCATCACCTGTTGCTGAACGTGAAGCATGATGGGCAATATGAATTGGCTGCTCATCCTCATCCAGTGATTTCATATAGTTAAGGGCTTCGATCATTGTGGACTCCGTATCTCTGCTATTATCGTTTGGAAATGGTTCACGTTTATTGAACTTGCTCTCGATGTCAAAAAGTATTTGTGATTCATTATCAACTTTTGGAATCATTAATGTACTATGGTCAGCTGCAGGCGTATCAAACTCCATTCCATAGAACTGAAGAACTTCAGGAACAGCTGCACGAGATTTTAATAATTCAGGATAGGCTTGTTCTAAGTTCACCTTAGAATGGTTAGGACCTCCATGATCTGTTGTCATCACCCAATCAAGTCCATATTCTTTTGCTTTTTCCGCGTTTTTCACAATTGGATAAATAGCATCTCCAGCTCGGATTGGTGTTGGAGGATTTGTAGAGTTGTCCCAGCCAACACTCCACTCACTATGTACGTGATGGTCTCCTGATAGCCAAGTTGAATTATTTTGTTTTGATTCTTCCTTTGAAAATTCTTGGGCTTCTACTTTTTGATCGTTGCCATCATTGATAAAGGCTTGAGCTGTAAAAGCGGTGGTTGCCAGAACCGTTGTTGCGATTAAAGGAATTGCTTTCTTTTTCATTTTAGATCCCATATTTAGCGCCTCCTAGTATTTTCTTTACTATTTTGAATTATAGGCATAGAGTATGTTCAGTAGATTAATAGAACATTAATTAACCGTAAATTTTAAAAATTAGTAAAATTTAACCAGTATTGAAGGGTGTTATCCAAAATAACTCATACCGCCAGAAAAAGTAGGTGCTTATTAACTACTAATATGGACGGATTTTTGCTAAATTCATTTCAAGGATGTGAATTTAGACATAATTAAAAGGATTTCGAAGAAACTTAAGACCTATATAACTAGTAGTTGTAAATGTAAATTTCATTAACAACAAAACACCCGTTTAATACAACCCAAGACTTCAAAAGAAAGTCTTTGTAGACCAAAAAAAGGAGGATCATCCCTCCTTTTACTTATCTCTTGTCTTAATTAAATCTAATGATTAAAAATAATGTAAATGTTCAAAAAATATTCAATTTTTGTATATTCAGATAACATTAAAGTGTTGTATAATAAAAATGTCAGGTGATTCCTGTTTAAATCAATAGGCTGAAAATTATTACTATTTTTCTACCATGATATTGATTAATTATTTACAAATTTATGAAGAGGAGTTGGTAGGTTTATGAAAAATACTGTTAATCTTACTTTAGAGGAGTTGGATAGACGTATTACTCATTTTGAGGATCGTCTTAGAGATTTTATTATTACCGAGGAACAAGTAGGGTTTATCAAAGAAATGCTAAGGGAACTAAAGAACGCTAAAGAAATCAAGGACTCCTATACTTTTTAAAAAATAATACATATAAATTAAAGTGATTATTTCAGTATAGATGCTCTTTTTTGTAATCTTTTCTTATTGTACTAACCTGCTTCGTAAGTGGAAGAAGACAAATTTCCGTTGCCCGCACTCCTTACTTAACACACAAGGATCCAGGCTTTGTCCCGACCGCCTAGATTCTCATTTTCACGACTTTCCCCTTTATATCCAGAATTTTTGGACTATATTTGTCTAATGGCTCCAGGTCGATATTTTGGGCATAATACAGTTTAGATACATTAAAGGGGGGATCGTATGAGGCTAAGAAATGGAGATTTTTATACAAATGTCTTTACCAATAAGTTATATCGATTAAATGAAGATGAAAATAGTAGCTGGTACTTGAGTTTGCGTGATGAAGAAGGTTATCATGAAACAGAAAAGACATCAGGTCGTGATATGATTAGATTGGTAGAAAGTAGTTATTTAAAAAGCTAATGAAAAAAGTACCACATTCCTGTCATAGTATCCGTAATCAGATTCTTTTAGTGGAAAGTAGGAAACTTGAAACAATTTAAGATATTCCAAGGAAAAAGTCGCCTTTATGTCGAATATATTAGATAAAGGAGATTACCCATATGAATAAGGTTGAGTTATTAAAGAAGTTACTAAATAGTAGTCGAGGTAATTTGTTTTCATTAGAGGTTCCTACTACAAAAGAAGATGAAAAAGAGATTCAAGAATTGGTTAGAATATTAGAAACAGAAAAAAAAATTAAATTAAGAGAATATGTACAGAGAGAATACTCAGTTTATTTACAAGGAATAATTAAGTATGCATCCGAATAATCGGATGCTTTTTTATTGGGGTGAATCACTATTACACATTAACCTCCATAAAAAAGAGACTAATCATCGAATCTGATAGCCTCGTTTTACCCAAATACAAGTATGACTTCATTCAAATAGTGTACCTAGTCTTCTTAAACTACTTTCATTTTAAATGGGTTATAAGCAAACTTTACGGATTGTTAATCGCACCAATAAATAGGATATTATCCGATTTATTTTCGATTATGGTGATAATAAATGGCCGATTGACTTCCATTTGGAAGGGGCCGTCCATATTGAATGATTCAGTCACCATTTCTACAGATGTCGCTGCGGCGGCTTCTGTTCCCTCTTCATTCACATCAATAAAAGTTTTTTGTTTTACTTGGCTAATCCATAACGGGTCGTCTTCTTGAATCATCTTGCTGAAATTGGCCCCTTTTGTAAAGGCTGTGGTCATGCCAAGCTTTTGCAGCGTTTCCTTTAAAGATGCTTCGTATTCCAACTTAAATTTTGGGAGTAGTACTGTCCCTTCTCTTTCTTGGAATTCTGAAGTCCACTTCTGCCAGTTTTCATAGGTTAGCTTATTTTTAAATTCCTCTAAACTAATGTTTTCTTTTGGTAAAAATACATTCATGCTCATTTCATTTTCTTCCCCATAGGGTAGAGAAACGGCCTGAAGGTTTTCATTTTCCATATAGGCCAATTTTTCGTGCAGAGTCATGAGCGGGATGCTCTTGGTGGTTCCGTCTGCCGAATAAAAGGGTCGATCCTCTGTTTGACTTTTATCAAACTCGTATTTCCAATCTCCTTTAAAATAAATCGCGTTAATAAGGACGGTCACCAGATCAGGATCTAAAGGAGATTCTACTATTTCCCCAATCTTTCCGTTCGTCTTATCTTTTACCCAATTATTGATCATTTTAGGAGATCCACTATCATTGATATCAATTTCCTGTATTTCCGCGTTGTAGTAATCTTTGTTATTCTGAGCAAATTCAGTTTGAAAATGATATTTTTCGTTTAACCAAATCGAGTTTGCGACATTAAGCTGAACCTGTTTTGAAGAACGATGAAATAGATTCATGAGGGAGGCGTTTGCCTGATTCAACTTTTTTGCCTCGATTCCTTCTACCTGCAACACCTTGGCTATTTCATCTTTCGTCACACCATCAGCACCGTTATACACCATCGATAAAGCCATAAATAAACTTGTAGGTGAAATAAAAATATTGCCATCCTTATTTGGTTCTGCCTCGGAAAGCCAGGTTAAGCCCAATCCATTGTTCGAGGAGACGATTTTCTCATAATCCTTTTCTCCAAATTCTACGTTGTCCGAAATCTCCAAGCTACTCTGATCCATGTTATTACCACATCCAGCAGCCACAACAAAGAAACTGATCACGATCAATAGAACAATTGCCTTTTTCACATCTATCACCGCCTTTTTACTATTATATACTGTTTCTTTTGGAAAAAGTTTCAAGAAATGGTAGATGAGTTAGAAAAAAATAGACGCCTTTCTTTGGACGTCTACGATTACTTAATCTATTTTATAACCTCTAATATTAATACCTAAGAGGTTTCATTTGTAGATCTAATACCTATTTAGCATATTTCCCCGTGCAGCCAATGCATGTATCATTCAACATCTCTATTTAATAAAGGATCCTTATTTTCATCAAATTCCGGATAAATAGTTGGATGAAGGATACTCGCTATCTTATTCAAACCAAGTAATAATCTGGGTGAAGGTCTACAAAATAATGGTTCCTCTAAGATATACAGCTGATTGTTTTTAATGGCCTCCATTTGTTCTGCTTCAGGGCGTTTTAGGATGACCTTTGGATTTCACGTTTTCTTTCTGTACACCCACCCAGATCACGCAAATCACATCGGGATTTCTTCGTTTGATCTCTTCCCAATCCGTTTGTACACTTGCTTCGGGCTCGATCGTCAAAT
Source organism: uncultured Bacillaceae bacterium (assembly GCA_963765265.1). Classification (GTDB taxonomy): domain Bacteria; phylum Bacillota; class Bacilli; order Bacillales; family Cytobacillaceae; genus Bacillus_BD. The sequence goes on along the minus strand of CAVXVN010000004.1, from coordinate 48,687 downwards.
ACGTTTCTTCCCCCTGCAAGTTTACTTATTTCGGTTATCCAATTGGTAGCTCCAGGTGTAAAAATAGGTTTAGCCCACCATTCCCAATAAAGGGTTTTTGGATTTTGTACTTGCTGGCTTAAAGATTGATACTTTTCGAGTATTTGATTGTATTTCTCATATAATTGTTCCGCTACATCAGAAGTATTCGTCACTTCTCCAACAAATAGCAAGCTTTCTCCTACCTCCGTTAAGGTCTTCGGATTAGGGACAATCACATATGGTATTTTTCGTTTTTCTAACTCTTCGATATTTCGTTCCATCCCAGGTACAGACAGAGAGGCTAAGACTAAGTCCGGTTGTAATTCTTCCACTTTGTCCATATCAATGTTTAAATCTGAACCTAGTCTTGGCAATGACGAAACTTCCTCCGGCCAATCTGAGTAGTTATCGACTGCGATCAATGAAGAAGTTAACCCTAAGTAACCTACTAATTCTGTATTACTTGGACAAATGGATATTAGTTTCATATCAAAACTCCCTTACCTGTTAATCTAGCCTATAATTCTAAAACTCGATTCCTTTAACAGCTGGTATTCCTTCATTATAATAGTGTTTTTCAGGTTCAATGATGGAAACGAGATCCGCTATGTCTTTGATTTCTTGCTTGGCATCTCTTCCGGTAATAACAAGATGAACATGAGAAGGTTTATTTTTGATTAACTGTATGACTTCGTTTAGAGGCAACACATCATGTATTGGAAATTTATCAATCGCTAACGCATTATTGAGTTCATCTAAAATAACTAAATCATACTCTCCACTCATAACCGCTTCCTTTGCTTTCGGCCATCCCTTCCTTAAGGCTTCTCTATGTTCCTCCGGTGTTTTGGTCCATGTGAACCCAACTCCTAGTTGGACCATATCAACCCCGAGCTTTTTTAGAGCAATTTGTTCCCCATATGAACGCTCAGGTGACTTGATAAACTGATAGATTTTCACTTTCAGTCCTCTACCAACTCCTCGAAGAGCTAACCCTAAAGAGGCTGTTGTTTTTCCTTTTCCATTGCCTGTATACACAAGTGTTAATCCTTTTTGCTTTTCACTCATTCGAACCTACCTCCTCTAATCTCTAGACATTTTCTAATCCAGTTCTCCACCATTGCTGGACATGAAGCAAAATGGAAATGAGTATACCCAGCTACTACATGATGTAATAAATAGCCTTCCTTGCTTACCCCTCTCATTCCTTTTGTTTCATACGCATAGGGGACATCCTCTTCAACCGGAACGAAGGATGAGTAATGAAATTCATGTCCTTTTGCCTTCAAGTTTTCAAGCATAAAATTGGAAGATTGTCCACTAATCTCTCTATATCCTAATGCCGCTAATTTAGATTGCATTTGTACTGTACCTGGAATGACTCCTACCATGTCATATTTCTTCTTTTCCGTGGTTTCAATGGACTCTGTTAAATACATGAACCCTCCACATTCAGCAAGTGTAGGTAATCCCTTTTCAATCGCTGCTTTTACGGAACGTTTTGCTTTTCCATTACATGCAAGTTGAGAAGCAAACTCTTCCGGAAAACCACCGCCTATATAAAGCCCATCCACATCTTCGGGTACCTCTTCATCCGCAAGTGGTGAGAAATACACAATTTCTACTCCCTTTGCTTCCATGATTTCTAGATTTTCAGGATAATAGAAATTAAAGGCTTTATCCTTTGCGACCGCTATTTTCACGATAGGATCCCGCTCTCTTTTAAAAATCGAAGACTCTTTGCTTACCGTTAATGGCTCAGCAACAGATAATTGGAGTAGTTGATCGATGTCAATCGTTTCTGTGACTAACTTTCCTAATTGATCAAAGAAGGGATCCAGCTCTCCTCTTTCTAGAGAAGGAATGAGTCCTAGATGTCTCTCAGGAATTTCAATATCCAGTTCTCGTTTCAAATAACCGATCACCGGAATATGACATTCCTGTTCAATCGCTTTCTTGACTAGCTGAAAGTGGCCTTCACTTCCTACTTTATTTGCGATAACCCCTACAATATTGGGGCCCTCTGCAAAGCATTGAAATCCTTTTACGATCGCTGCTGCACTTCGAGCCATACTTCCGCAATTGACCACAAGTAAAACAGGGCTTTTCGTGATCATACTAATCTCAGCTGTACTTCCCTCATTCGTTTCAGGATTTTTCCCATCAAAAAAGCCCATAACTCCTTCTATGATTGAAATGTCAGCATCTTGACTGCCATGTGTGAAAATATCTAAAATATCATCTTGCGTGAGCATCCAGCTATCTAAATTGCGCGAAGTTCGTTTCGTTACAGCACTATGATAGGAAGGATCAATATAGTCTGGTCCGCATTTAAATCCCTGCACGGTTAACCCCCGCTTCTTTAATGCTGACATTAAACCGATGGTCAGGGTCGTTTTCCCGACACCACTTCCCGTACCCGCAATCACCATTCGTCGTTCCATCAAACACCATTCCTCCTTCTTTAGCCACACATTCAATCACTGTCAACTAGCAAGAAGTCTATCAACCTTTTGATTGGACCTTCTGTCTATCCTTTTGAAGCACTTCCTTTATAGCACGATACATGATTTTACGAATTCCTTTTCCGACACTCGTTCCTGAACCGACGAAATCTTGTTTCGTCCCTTGCTGTGTAAGGCCAATCATTAGGGTATCGGTGGATGTACCCGTAGTAGAATCTACTATATTCAGATCTTTCAAGGCTTTCACTTTTGCTTCAGTCGCATACATATAACTATCCATAAGGGCACGATCTGTAAAATAGGCATCGATGAATAACATCATGTTGATCGAACCATTCATCTCAGAAACTGAGCTCTTGGCATGCTCCTGCCCCTGCCGTTGTCACGATAGCCATCATTTGAATATTGTCGATTTCCTCCGTGACGATTACCGTCTCTTCCAGTTTGGCAGAAGTGATCATTCCGACCGCCTGCTCAAAAGGAATACAATCGTTTTGCATCACTTTCTGTAAATGTTCTTTCAGGATGAGAGTTGTGAGAATCCTTCTCAATATAATAATGACAAAAATGTTTTGACCACTGAATAGCTTCTCCTATAACTCCATTGGATATGGCCCGTAATGGGTGATCAAATTGAACATGTATAGATTCCTCCGTTTGTTCCATTACATAGGAATCTTCAAAGCGATAAATCTCTCTTGATGTAGAATACTCGGGTGTCATGAGAAGCTGTGGTTTCGGCACGATTGGGTGTGATTGGGCGTTTACTTTTACCTCATAGACCTTCTTTAATTGATCTACTTTCCTTAATGTATCTGTATCTCCTACTTCTAAAAATCTACCCTTATGAAGTAAGGCGATCCGATCCGCATAGAGCGAAGCCACATTCAAATCATGCAGAATCGCAAAAATGGTTAATCCCATCATTTGTTGTCGTTCTTTTAGTAGATCCAACATATGAAAGGTATGTTTAATATCCAGATGATTGGTAGGCTCATCTAAAAGTAAGATCTCGGGCTCCTGCGCTAAAGCTTTTGCTAGTAAGACTCTTTGCTTTTCACCACCACTAATCATCCGGAACTGAGCTTTTCGAAGCTGACTTACATTCGTGATGTCCATAACCTCTTCAATGACTTTCCGATCTTCTTTCGAAAGCTGCTTAAAGAACCCCTTTTGATGAGGGTAACGTCCAAGACTAATGATTTCTTCCACTGTATAATCGAAGGATACTTGAACTTCCTGTGTGAGAACCGCCATTTTTTTGGCTTTCTCAAGCTTGGAAAGAGATTGAACTTCTTTCCCGGATAAGGTAATCTTGCCACTCTTAATCGGTAACTGCCCTGTAATAAGTTTAAAAAGGGTCGTTTTTCCACTCCCATTTTGCCCGAGAAGTGCAAAAAACTCTCCTTTATTAATCTCTAAATCAAGGTCATTAATTATGGGAGTTTCCGTGTATCCACCTACCAAGTTATGAATACGGATCATCTACGATTCCCCCTTCCCCATTCTTTCTCTAATCAACAATAGTGCAAATACAGGTGCACCAATAAGAGCTGTAATCACACCAATCGGCAGTTCTTGTGGGGCAATCATCATTCTAGCCATTAAATCAGCTAAAATGAGAAAAGATCCACCTGTCAGCATGGATAACGGAAGGACATAGCGATGATTCGGGCCCGTGACAAGTCGGACTAGATGTGGAACCACAAGCCCAACAAAGGCGATAGACCCTGAAACAGCGACAGATGCTCCTGTTAAAAGGGAAGCACCAATCAGAATGAATATTTTCCCTTTTTTCACATTCACGCCAATATGATCGGCCGCTTCCTCTCCAAGTGCCATGGCATTTAATTCACGATGATGATAGAACAAGATACAAGCACCAATGATCATAAATGGGAAGATCAGTTCAACATAATTCCATCCCCTCATTCCAACACTGCCATATAGCCAGTAGATAATTTGGGTCATGGCATCTCGATCCCCTAATGAAATAAGAAGAGAGACAACCGCACTAATAAAGGCACTGACAATGATTCCCGCCAATATGATGGTTTCAATCGCTAAACTTCGGCTGCTTAATCGAACGAGTCCGAATACAATGAGTAATGCGATGAATCCACCGATAATGGAAACGATCGGAAGCGTAAAACTTCCTAATCCAACAATCGATACGTGAAAAAACAAAACGAGAACGGCACCTAGTGAGGCACCTGATGAAACGCCAATCGTATAGGGATCTGCCAGAGGATTGCGTAACAGTCCTTGAAAAGCTGCACCCGCTAACGAAAGGGATGCCCCTACACAAAAGGCAAGAAGAACTCTAGGCAGACGGATATTCCAAATGATCATTTCTTCATTTTTCGCTACCTCGTCAAGTAAACTTATTTCAAACAGTTTATCCAATATAATATGTAAAATAGTAGGCACCGGGACAGTGACACTACTATAAAATAAGCCGAGAAGGCTTGTACCAAGTAAAAGCCCTCCGCTTAGAATATATAACCAACCTATTTTATTGCTTAAAAATTTCCGGATAGATAAGTTCCGCAAGTGTCTCGACTCCTTCAATTAAACGAGGACCAGGTCTTGTCACCGTATCGCTATCAACATCAAACACGTTTCCATTTTTTACAGCTGGCACTTCTGCCCAACCTTCACGAGCTTAGCACCTCAGCTTTTGGATTTTCTACATAGTAGCCATACGTAGTAATAATCACATCTGGGTTTAATTTAACAATTTCTTCTTCCGTCATTTTTACCCAGCCATCTTGATCTTCTGCGGCATTAGTGGCTTGAATGGACTCAAGCATTTCATGCATAAAGGTGTTTTTTCCTGTCGTAAAAATATCTGGAGCCGGTGAAACTTCTACCCAAACTTTCTTTTTATCTTTGACTGCTGCTGCTTTGTCTTTGATTGCTTGAAGACGATCTTTCATATCTGTGACAATTTCATCTGCTTCCTTCTTGCTTCCGGTAGCTTCACCAATCATTTCAATGTTGCTATAGGTATCCTCAAAGGATGTAGCACTTCCAACAACAATGACTTTAATCCCAGCTTCTTCAAACTTTTGTAAGACATCCGGATGTGTTTCGTAATGATAATCCGTCACAAGAGCGATATCTGGAAGAAGAGAGAGAACAAGCTCTGCATTGATATCTTGTGCACCGACTTTCTGTATTTTGAGTGCTTCCTCTGGATAGTTATCGTAATCGGATACCCCAATGATTTTATCCCCTAACCCAAGGGCAAAGGCGATTTCTGTATTACTAGTTTGAATGGAAACAATGGTTTCAGGTTTTTTATCAATGGTTACCTTTCGATTCGCATCGTCTGTGATCGTGATCGGAAATGCCTCTTCATTGTTCTGAGCTACTTCTTCCGTCTTGTTATCTGAAGCAGTCCCCTCTTTATCTTGCGTGCTCTGTTCTTGTGCACCACAGCCTATCATCAAAATCATGCTTAACAGCAATACAATACTGAAAAGCCCCCATTTTTTTACGATTTCTTTCATCACTTTGTTACCTCCTTTTATTTTTGAACACAAAAAAACGCTATTCCTGTGGAAAGCGTAACGTAAAAAGGCAGTTATATATGATACAAGTCTTGTAGACAGCATGATAACTTGCAATCTTGATTTCTAAATCATAAATATTTAGATCATGGATTGCCTGCACTTTAAACATTCCTTTCCTCGAGGAAGCTTAAAAACACATAATAGGCAGGTCTCCTGACTTGCGAATCAACGGTTGGTTAACCCTTCCCATGTTAAAAACACAGTGGGTATTTTTCTAACCTTCCTTCTCGCTTACAGTGGCGGGACCGTGTTGGACTTGCACCAACTTCCCTCTTAGTCTTAAATGAATCTCACTTTCGAACATTTAAGAAACCTATTTGCTAATATTCATTTTTTTGTTCTAAAAGCTAGTATAGTAGAGTGTACTCTCTTTGTAAATGAAAAAAGAAAAAGGGGTCGGTTCTTGTGTTCGCATTCTACCTAAAAAATAATCTAGATTTGATAGATATGGAAAAAAATAGGGAAACAGAAGAACCGTCCCTGCGTTTTATTCTTGTTTAAGTAATTGCTGCGCAATTGTAAAACCAATAAGATACGCTGGAGCTGAAGTGTTGCCATCCACGGTAAATGGGATTATCGATGCATCAGCAACGATTAAGTCTTTTACTCCATGGACATGTCCTTCGGAATCAACGACACCATTCTTGTTAAGAGGTGCCATTCGAAGAGAGCCTTGTTGATGATGATTATGGCCAAAATTTTGTTTGACAAACTCTTCAAGCTGGTCGTTGTCATTAATTATATCTAGTGTGGGCGAAATGAGCTGATACTCTGGTTCAAGATGGGCTGCTATATTCTTGATATAAACCTTGTAGATGTTTTTTATTGCTTCTAGATCAGCGGTATTTTCAAGAAATCCTTCATCAGCAAGTACTATTTGTAAGGGGTCATTGCTCTGTATTTTGATGGACCCACTACTTTTTGGTTGTAAGAAAATAATAGCGATCGTTAGTGAGTCTTCAGAGCCAATTCCTATAAGCTGTACCCCCCTGCGATTTTGGTCAGATCCAGACGTTGGATCAGGTAAGAAAGCACCTCCTGTGAAAAGAGCATTTGGATCATCAAGTGGTTCTGGGTTATTTTGGGGATTGGGATTGGTGGTAAAAACCGCAAAGTTGAGCGTGTGATTTTTGAGGTTCTGACCTACATTTGGATTATCGAAAATAACAGGAATGTCTGCATTATTAAGAAGATCCGCGGGGCCAATTCCAGAGAGCATCAAAAGCTGGGCACTGTTTATTCCTGCTGAAATAATAACTTTCTTCCGAGCGTAAGCACGAACGGTTTCACCTTCTTTGAGGAATTCTACCCCAATAGCGCGTTTTTTCTTAAAAAGCACACGAAGGGCGGTAGATTTAGAGAAAACTCTCAACTTTCGACCCTTTCTCCCCTGACCATCAGAAGTCACGATATCTGAGGAAAGAAAGGCGGTTGATGAGCTTTCTCTTTGACCGTCTGGATCCTGATATAACTGCCAGCGAGTAAAGGGTCCAAGAGGGGTATTGGGATCATTATAATCAAGAATTCTTGAAAATCCTGTTGCTTGTTCAATCGCTGAAACCAACTTTTCAGCCATAGCAGTCGGATTCACTGGAGCCTGTCTTATGTCTATCCGTCCATTAAATCCGTGAACATCAGGGTTATCTGTCCTTCCATTATATTTTTCTAGTTTTTTAAAATTATTAATTGCCTGTTCGGGGTGACCAAAGAGGCCCTAGAAGGCTTTCCCATTCCCTAAAAACAGCTGACGTAGGTCTTACATACTGCTCGGTGTTGATTGAAGATCCGCCGCCTAAGAGTCGGCCCGTGGTCCATTCAAAAGATCTCTCGTCCAACTCTTTCTGAGGAATGCCCTCCCCTTGCCAAAAGTATTGGGGGATAAAGTGTTCCTCTAGTTCTAAAGCAAATGTAGAATCCCTAATAGGCTGATCTCTATCATGATTTCCTCCTGCTTCTAACACAAGAACAGAAGATTTTTTATCATCCGAAAGAGTCTTAGCAATAACCGCACCACTTGGGCCGGTTCCAATTACAATATAATCAAAAGTTAATTCTTCGTTTTTTCCTTTAGATTGGCTCATAAAATCTCTCCTTATAAAGAATAGAATGAAGTCTTACTTTAATAGCATAAAATACATGAGAATTTATAAGTTCGCTCTTTCCTAGTTAACATATAAATTCTCTTCTTTGTTAACTACTCATCACTATATTTTTTTATCACTCTAAATGGTCTCATCATGTCGTGATCTTCATGCTCCAGAATGTGACAATGCCATACATACTCACCTGTAAAATTTTTAAAGTGAGCAATTACTCTTGTCACTCTGCCAGGTTCAGCTCTTACAGTATCTTTCCAAACTCTTCGTTCGTTTGGATCTGAAGGGGTTGGACCTCCTTCACTTGGATCTAACGGAAGTATATTTCCTATAAAATCAATTCCTGTACCTTTTTCAATCCATTCGTTTACCTTAAATGTTTTTACATCAAATAACTGACGATCAAGAATTTGGAACTGAACAAGATGAATATGCATTGGGTGAGAAACATTTAGGAGGTGGAAATTCAGAAGTTTCAAGAGTAATCGTCTGGCCTGGTGATAATTGTGAGAAATCGATGATGACATCAATACGCTCAGCAGGATCTAACGGAAATGTTGGGATTAGTTTTGATTTATCTATCAATCCACCATCAGTACCTATTTGCCAGAAGGATTGACCGTTTGATAGTTTAAAAACATATCCGTTTGTATTGGAAGCATTTAATATTCTAAAGCGGTACTTTCTTGGCTCGACGTTTAAATAAGGCCATACCTTCCCATTCACAACCATCGTAGTCCCTATGTGTCGACGAACGATAGAAGGGTTAATATCTGGAGGAGAATCAGCTCCTCTTTCTGGATAAAAAAGTGAGCCATCCGAATTGAATGTTTTATCTTGTATGATTAGTGGGATATCATATTTCCCTTTTGGGAGATTAAGGTTCAGCTCATGAAAGTCGTGAATCAGATAGAAACCTGCTAGTCCAGCATAAACATTGAGTCGTGTAAGCCCTAAGGCATGATCATGATACCAAAGAGTTGTTGCCTGTTGTTGATTTGGATATTCGTATACTTCTCTAGAATATTTTGGACCAATATATTCGTTATTACGTGAAAACCATGCTTCAGGATGGCCATCGCTATCAGGAGCAACATTGGCGCCATGGAGATGCACTACCGTACGCACCTCTGGATTATCAATCGCACCGTGTAACGTTTTATCCACTGGTAAGAAATGTTTTTTCGGCAGGTTATTTATCCATTTTACATTAACAGCTTGTCCTTTCATGGTTTCAATAGTAGGTCCAGGATACATACCGTTATAGCCATAGATTGTGGTTTCTTTAAAGTCCTTATGAAATTTATGTTTCGCACGTCTCATTTCAACCTCATAATAAGCACAACCATCTTCTTGTGAGTCTGGTTCAAGCACCTCTGGAATTGGAAGCTCGTCACTAAATTTAGGTATAAGTAGATGGAATGGATGGGTCTACCATTGAATCTGGGTGTTGCTTTGGTGTCATAAATTATCAATCTCCTTTCTTATATCTAGAATATTGAATGAAAAAGGAGTTTGTTTTGCTTGTACCCTTGTCTGTACTTATGCAAAGTTAATTTTTAGTCGAAACTATTCTGAGAATTTACTCTAACTTCATTAGACAAATACATCTCCTCCCTTTATCCCATATGTGAATAGTTACCTATTGATTTTCTCCCATAATGGTTATGTTTTTTCTTGCCGGTGGATGAACTACCGAAACAAATTAAATTATTGGAGGAATACACACCATGAAAACAACAATCAAGACACCTTCTTAAAAAATCCGCAACAATACCGAGATTGCGATCAATCGGTTAAAAGACAGGGGCTTGCATCATGAGTACTAAGCAAACCAGTACATCTCTAAACTCCGTCAAACTGTTCAAACAAGGACTTTATCCCGTTTTCCTTTCTCATTAACTGTTCAATCAATTCCCCTTAATTAACAAATGCCTGGGTAACTTCATACAATATTCAAAAAAATGGAGTTGATCTTCATGGAGAAATGGATTGACATATCTACATCACAACATCAATTAAAACTTTTTGATGGAAACAGGCTTATTAAAACTTACCCAATTGCAGTTGGGAAAATATTGTCACCATCACCTTCTGGGACATACACGATTATCAATAAACAACTCTAATCCTGGCGGACCATTTGGAGTGCTTTGGATGGGATTGTCAAAACCTCATTACGGTATACACGGAACAAATAATCCAGCTTCAATTGGTAAGAATGTCTCCCATGGATGTATTCGAATGTTTAATCACGATGTTCTAGAATTATCATCAAGAGTTCCAATTGGTACTAGAGTGGCTATTCATAAATGACTCTGTTAAATCTCACCTCCTTTAATGCATAGTTGGTTCGAAAGCGGCATAAAGGAGGCATTTTCCTATTTTCAATGATCTTGTACAAGTTCAGTACCTATGAAATCCTATACTGTAAAAATCCATTCTTGCATAAAAAACAGTGCGTTACACTTGCCTTCACTAGCTAAGCAAACTCCCTCTTAACCAGGCGCGTGGACGGTATGGTCCGACCGGGATTTGGATCAAACTGGTTTTTCCTTTCAAATCGATCCTGTAAAGTTCATCACATTGCTTCGAATCGAATCCCAACAATGGATGCCCCCCCATTCCTAAAGCACACGACACCAAGAGCAGCCGTTGCACGATAATGCCCGCTTCCATCTGTTGAATACGGTATCCTCTATACCCCAATTTTTCTTTGAGGTGATCCTTGTCTCCAACCACATGCATACAGAGTGGAACTTGATACAAATTCACATTGGGCATGGTTAACCCAGATTGTAAAAACTCCCGGTAATCTCCCTTGGTTATTCTCCGAAGTGCATGGGTTCCATTGTCATAAGAGTAGGCACCATCAGGAATTCCCTCTACATTATATAAACTGCCAAATAAAGAAACACGAGTCTCAACATGTCCCTGTGTATCGTCAAGGTCATTTTGATACGTGAAAGAAAATGTCTCTTTTAACAAAGTAGATAATTGTGTTTGGCTCACTTTTCCTATCATAAAATCGATATCAGGAGAATACCGCTTCCTGCAAACGGAGGCAAGATCGTACGAAAAGCACTCCGTAAATGGCAGTAAGACCATCTCCGTATCTAAAGGAAGTTTCTCACGATTATGTTTCTTTATTTTCACAAATGACTGTGTTGTTTCAAACATGGATGCTTCATTCAGTTTCTTTAGCATCGGATAATCAATGACTCTCTTTGAACGATTATAGGAAACATGATTCAACACTGGAACTTCCCGACACAGTTCAGATGCAGACACCATTTCTTCTCTTTTTTGATCGTTGTCAACACAAGTAATAGACGGTTTCATACTTAATGGGATAACCGCATATACACTTTCCTCCTGTTCGGATAGCCCAAGCAAATGATTGAGAGACCGATCAAGAAATTGGTAGCATACTTGCGGGTAGTATCCCATTCTATCCGCCACTTCAAGGATTGCCCAATGATCACGCCTGCATCTAACCCTTGGAGCCTGTAGGAAAAATTATTGTATTTATAAAAATTTTTCCAAAAAACGGTCGAGATAAAAATGGTGCAAAAACAGTCCGAAATAGGAAGGCCATTTTCAAGACTTCTAGATAAGTAGTCATCGTAATTTCCTTCTCGTAACAAAATAAGACGATGATGCGCCACATCGTAATGGTAAATTCCTTTTGGAGCATCATCTAACTTTACATACACATATAATTCATTAGGATACAAAGCCCCTCCAGAGGGAACAAATCTTCGTAACGACTGTGTAAAGCTCACATTCTTTCCATTGGTTCCATCATTTAAAGCAGATTGAGAGAATTGAGTAAGACCGTATACAAACCATAAGAAATGACCAAGCTCTTCCAGACTAGGTTTTAGATGATCTTCTCTCTTCTTGAGTGTTAAGGGCACTTCTGCGGTAAGAGGGATCTCTGGTAAGCCACGGTACAATTTATAGGGAAGTGGTGCATCTTCCCAATCTACATTGCCAATCCGGTGGATAGATTTTATCCGTGTCAAAATGTAGTTGATGTAGAAACGTATCAAGCTCCATATCTTTTGTCCTCCTACTCTTTTAGTTATGGGAACGGATGGGGATATGGATTAAGCTGTTCATACGTTAACGGTTTCGTCGTAAATCCTAGCTGCATAGGTACCGTGAGCACCCTTTCCAGACCTTTCACACGGGTAAGGTGATGTCCAAATGTCATTGGTAACATTCCAGGAATTAATACCTTTACACAGAATAATCCATTCCGTTTGGTGATAGGTGTGGTTTGGTCAACCACAATAACATCGAGGTTTAAACGGCGGAACTTCTGAAGAATATCCTGAAGATCATCCTTCAAATCAGTATTGGCCGGTGGCTGCTTGAATTCCTCAGCAAACGTACGTAATGGACGATGATCATTCAATAAAAAATTCAGTCGTTCCTCTGCTTCTCGCAGACCGTATAGCATACCATGGTCCTCCATGGTCCGGACTGCAAACGGATCTTGCAGCATCCTTTCATATTTCTGTCTATTTGTCTCCAATTTTTCGTCATCCCTAAACATCATTCCTGCTAGCTCGTAAATCGTGCTTTTTACGGCCTTTACAGGATCAGGGTTTGCGCCTGCTGCACAAATGAGGTTTACACCCTTGGATCTTCTATTTTTTGCCACTGCCCAAACGCTTGGAATCTCATGTTCCATCGTCGAATTGTAAAAATAAAGGTCATATCCGGCCACCTCACGAATACGGTCGACCATCAGCTGTAATTCTTTATCGTTTGCAGAACGAAGATCAAGACGTGGAAGGGAGAGCTTGGCATACCAGGTTAACAAGAATGAATCTCGCTCGACGACCTCCATAATGGCATGGAAAATGGCTTCCTCTAAACTCCCCCCTAATGCACATCCATTAGAAGTTTCATAGACAAAGCCCTCCCCATAGCCCAAACTATAATAGGCAAGTAACTCCGGAATGAGAATAGGACGTTCTTGTAAAAACGAATAACCCCAGACCCAATTCATTGGGTCATCAGGATTAAACGTTTTAAACGGAAAATGAGGCTTTTCATATTGTTCCGTTTCATGTAACACCTACACTTGTTGGATTTAGTGCTTTATCCTCTAAATGATGATAGCTATCACGAACGACTGTCCTTTTTCCGCGAGGCTTGATCCCGCAATATCGCTCCAAACCTTCCAAAATGGCAGTCAACTCACTCATTTCATAAGAATTAGACCGTCCTGCTACTCCCTCATCTGCTCCAAACAGCGGCATGTTCACTAAAACATCAGCAAACGGCAGCCTGAAATCTTGCATTTTTCCATTCATGAGTCCCGTACGATAATCGAGATAATCTTTGACAAGCACTGTTTTTAATTCATCCATCGAACGACAGCGATAACCTCCACCATTTATTTTAGGACTAGATTGTAACCTAATTTGAGCTAATTCCGATGTATCATTAGGTAATGAACTGCACATCGGGCACGATGGATCAGGCAAGAAAAAGTGACTAGAGTTCGATAACGTTCTCAGGTTCGTAATGAACACTCTTTCTTCTAAGTTGCTGGATTCTCCTTGAAGAACCCTCTGCACTTCATTACCTATCAAAGTTGCCATTTGCGATAGTCCTGTTCGTGATGCCCAAGCATCTCGCGGTACACCTTCTCCTGCTGCCATTCTCATCCTGAAACTCCCACATTTCTTGACGATCAGGATCCAGCTATCATACGCCGCATGTCAGCACAGCAAGAACATCCCGGTGTATCAGGTCGTACGAATGGACCAATGATTCCCTCCCCAAATGAAACGAAACCTCGAAGCCACGGGATACCTTAAGGCCCTGAATCTTTCTTCCGCTTTTTGATAAACCGATGGATGCCAGGCATCGTGAAGCACCAGAACTAATTCTATTTCATCTGGAACCTCTTCTAAAATACTTTGACGCTTTATAGAGATAGTTTTCGGATAATTGATCATAGACAAAATCCGCTAATAAACCCTTTCCATCCATTAGAATATCAGCAGCCATTAGAATTCCTCCTCTCGTACCTGTACACCAAATACCCCTGCCAGTTCCTGTTTTAAAAAAGGTTCGAACGCAAGATCATAAACGAATAATCGTTTGCTGTTTTGGTTCAAGACCTGAATCGAAGATTGTAATAGCTCCAATTGTGTCATATCATCACATGAAGGGATATCGAGTTTGGATTCCTTTACTTTCAAGAAATAACAGTTGACTCCATTTCTGCTTCACTTCCATTGAATTCACCTGGTGATTTTGAGTATCCAAAAGCGCTTGTTGTAATGCATTTCGTAATGCCAACGTTGTATTTAAACCTGCGCTAGTATACCATTGACCATTCGATCTTACCCATATGACAGGGAAGCCTAGTATATCCTCTTTCAAATCGATTGTCGGTGTACCATTTAAGGTAGTCAGGGCATTCAAATAAAATCTGCATGCGTTGATCTTCTATTATTCCTAGCTGGAAATCATAGTTCGTGTGCTGCTGATCACTCTTTCTGTTTCTCAATTCTTTCATCTAAATATTCTTGCAGTCCTCGACAAACAGCCTCTTCGATTGTTTCCCCTGCACCAATGCCGATAAATCCCTCTGGTATAGTTGAATCAACATGATCATACTGATTTTTAAATTCTAAAACATGTGAATCCATCCATTTTGAAACATACATTTCAATGCCCGTCAGTCCGGCTTCCCTTTTGGCTTCCTCATGTGTAAAACCAGCACAAATAACTTCTGGCAGAAGTTCTGCTGGTCCCTCGGAAACTGGATTAACTGCTTGAACAAAGCACTGCGCAAGAGGAAGTTGTGACAAATTTCGTTCCTCCCATGTATGGAAAATCCCTATCTCTTCTGAGGTTAATCCACTAAAATATTCTAAGAGCTTATTAGGTGGGTTTTTTCTGTTTCTTTCATGTTTAATCCTTAAATCAAGATCTTCAACCAGTCTAGGCGCTACACTTGTAGATGTAACCAATGGATGTGTAATGAATGATAACCATTCTCCTTGTAGTGTTTCTAAGATCAAGCAGGTAAATTTGATTACTCTGATTTGAACCTGCAATTCCTGTAACCATCTTGAAAAATTCAAATACAATGACATTTGCCAGAATCGATCCAGTTGTGGAAGAGAAAAGTTAGGCCGTTGATCGATTTGAACGGCAGATTGATGGATCCGGCGCCATGCAGACTCCCAGCATCCATCTGATTCCGGATGAACCAATGGACCCGATAGCCCTACTTGGTCTAAACATATGGCGGGTAGAAAAAATTTCCCTTCCTCTTTGCAAACAAGATTAAGATTCCTTAGTTCATTTATATTTCCATCCTGTGAGACATATAAAATCCAATCATATGGCTGCACAGCTTCTTTCCAAAAACTCTTGTGTTCCCCTTTTTCAAATGGGACCTCCTTTACCTCTACCTCAGAGTCGATCTTGCTGGCATTCTGCACTAGCTCATTAATCCGCTGCCGATTTGTAGGTATTGAATCCGTTACCATAAAATGGAATTTAGGAAGTCCCGATTCGATTAATGCACGAAGCCAATGAAACCAGAATGGGACCAGATCCGATAGCCAGAACTTTAGCCTGACGGTATTCTTGAAAATGGTACGCACCAGAATCAACAAAATTCTCGATAAATTCAATTTGTGAAGCATACTTTTCAAGAACTTTTGCTTTTAATTGATGTGGTCTATCTTGGCTTACATCTCGAACAAAGCCATTCTTGTACAACGTTTCTCCAATCTCATATACTCTGTTCCGATACGGGGTCGTTAATCCCTCTGTTAATTCTCCCAATGTTTGCTCCCCGTTGAACATCGGCATCAGTTTTTCAATCCACTGATAGATTGTATCTCCTTTCAATCGGAATGAGCTTTCGTTATTTCTAAAATACACACCACCTTCTTGATCAGGTAGATAAAATGTATCCCTTTTTACCTTCAGACGTGTGGACGAGTTAAGTTTTGTCATTCAGCTCCTCCTTACTTCAAATCGATGCGAATTATGCACTATCATTTTATGTACTTTTATTTGTCCCTTATGATTAATCAAAAAAGAAGTGCCCCTGCAATCAGTCATGCAGGGACACTTTTTTATCTTTAAATGGCTAAATTTAGTAAAGAACGATTAACCCGCACATCGGAAACAGTTATGGCATCGGAAACAGTTATGACATCTAAAACAGTTATGACATCTAAAACAGTTGAAACAGTTGAAACAGTTGTGACATCTAAAACAATTAAAACCGCCACAACGATAAGCCACCAACACCACCAATACCACCAATACCACTAACACCACCAATACCACCAACACCAAACACGCGCGGATCGTCACTATAAGAAATAGGATTTAACTCACCAACTTGGTAAGAATCCATTTCTAAACTTTGTAAATCATTTTGAAAATTATGCATTTTTATCCTCCTCTTGTATTCACAATTTATTTATTTCTGACATAAGAGCTTGAAAAAAGATGATAGCAGGTTTGGGGAAAAGAAATCATCAGATCTTCGTGAACTCTCATCAACAAATTATGATTCCTTTTAGGTTGTTGTTCCTGATGTCAGAGCCTAAAATAAATTAAAGATATCGTCGATTCGACTATATAGAAATTGATTGTGATGATATTCTTGTTTTCATGAAAGTATCCGTTACTTTAAGTCAATTCTTCACAATCAGTTTCGTTAACTGAGACAGAGTTTCAACCAACAAAATATTGGATAAAGTTATTTCTTAAGTGTTCCCCTCTACCCTTACAAATGGTTAGCTCTTTCATGGTTTTTAACAACCATTCACAGGTTTTCACTACCTGAATCCCACTAACATTCCTATACAGAACATTTTCTTAACCTTATTAGGCACCAACACAGTCATATAGGTATTGACCTACATATGGTACACAAAGTAATTACCTAATGTTAGGAGGGGGTTATTTGTACAGGCAATTTCAAGAACAAACGTATGGTAACTATACTGATTCTGGAAACGTAGCGTTACTTGACATGAAGCAAGGTGATGTTACTGGTGACGGTATCATTGATTACGTCTATTTATATGGAAATAAGCGCGATGAAACAGAAATCTTCGCAGATCATATTACACTTGTCATTCAAGATGGGCGTTCTAACCAGATTTCAACCATTCATCTTCAAAAAAATGCAGGATACAATGCTAAGCTCTTCCTTGGGGATTTTTCTAAAGATAACCTATTTGATATTTTGATAAGTATTGAGTCGGGAGGAAGCGGGGGTTACGGTATTTTCTATATTTACTCCTTCAGAAATAATATTCCACGCCTATTGTTTGATTTTGAAAAATATAATAATAGCTATACTTTCCAAGTCAATTATGAAGATCTTTATAAAGTAAGTGTAGGAAGTCCATCACTAGACCTGCTTTTCACCCTTGACATTAGCTACAAAGGCTATGATTATCTATCACAGCTTTACGATGAAAATGGCAAATTAAAACAACCAGTCAAAGGCGAGGTTCTTGCTGCTGGCGCTTTATATCCAATTGTTACGAATCAAAAAAGCATGAGTTATGATTTACTAATTTTCAGTAGGATTATTGGTATTTTTAATGCGGATACATTAGGATATGTCGAAAACCTTTTAACATGGAATGGCTCTCAATTTATATCCACAAGATTGGCCACAGCGATACTCGGAACAAAGTTCATTAGCCTCGACTAATGTCGAAATAAAAGCTCGCTTTATCGTTTCATATACGATCTGTTTAAAGCGATGGAGGTATTGTATGACAAATTTTTATTCTTTCAACGGGACTGTCACAATGATTCGCGATTTTTTTACAGGTCAAAATGGTACAAAAGAAGGCTGTTATAAATTCATAACTGTAGAAAATGGATCAGGAGCCATAGCAAATTTCGTGGTGTCACCCACCACTTACTTTGTAGACCATGTAATGGTGAAAGTGGGAGATCGCGTGACTGGATATTATGACGGAGATGCACCTACCCTTCTTATTTACCCGCCACAATATCAAGCAATTGTTATGGTGAAAGATAGCCCAGATCAGAATGTAAAAGTAGATTATTTTAATAGTAGGTTAGTGAGTAGTGATGGACAATTACAATTAAATCTATCTCCATTTACGAAGGTTTTATTAACAAATGGGCAGTCATTTTCAAGTAACCCTGCGAACCGAGATCTAATTGTTATCTATGGACCTGCCACAAAAAGTATTCCCGCCCAAACCACACCCTATAGAATAATCGTTTTGTGTTAGGGGTTACTTTAGAGAATTCTTGTTTAAAATAATACAAATGCACAAGACTTTTATCTTGCTCAAGGTGCATCTAATCTCGGAACAGATGTAGGGAAAGCTCCTAGAGGTAATGTTGTAAATCGTTTCCTAATTGGGTGGTCAGCTGGATATCTTCCTTAAAGACTGTGTTGATTTCCTTATTCAATTAACCGGCAGGTTAATTGAATAAGGAATATTCTAGTGTAAAGAGCATAGCTCTTAGCTATACGGCTGTTTTCCGAAATGTCGCTGCCATTTAACAAATTATCCTATTGTTTCGTCAGTTAAGGAGGAAATCATTTGGATTGGTATAATGGTTCGCCGTAATTAGTGCTGTTATTATTATTGGATATAAGTCTTCTAAAAAGAAATAATGCTTGTTGAAATAACGGGTGCGAGAGTTTAAGAACCGGTGGCTGCTTTGGCAGCTTTTTTGATTGTCCACTAACTGGCAATTTGTCTACATACTGCCCCAAGGCTGAACCTAACTTGAAATATGTCTTAGGTTCATTACTAGGAATACGCTCACGCAGTAAGATGGAATCATGAAGAAAGGTGGTTATAGGAGTGGTAAGAAAATAATTAAAACCAAAAAGAAGTTTAGACTTTGGATTGTTTTAAGGAATATTTTATTAGGTATAGTAGCAGCACTTGTTCTTTGGTTCATTTTCAGTAAAAACGTAATGACCACATACGAACAAAAAAAATATCCAGCACTAGGGCAATCAGTCGAAGTAGATGGTAAAAGTACGCACGTCTATACGAAGGGTGATGGAGTAGATACAATAGTTTTATTAAGTGGACTTGGAACCGCAGCACCAGCATTGGATTTTGAGCCTTTAATAAATGAATTGGCAAAGAATAATAAGGAGTAGTGGTAGAGTCGTTCGGATATGGTTGGAGTGATTTAACTCAGAAGGCACGAACAGTGGAAAACATAGTAGAGGAAATCAGAACTGCTCTCAAAGAATCAAACATTGAAGGACCATATATATTGATGCCACACTCCATCTCTGGGATCTATAGTATGTACTATGCCAATAAATATCCAGACGAAGTTAGAGCAGTAATAGGGATTGATCCTACGTTGCCAAAGCAATTTGATTATCGCGGTGACCTGCCCCTACTCTTCCCAAATTGATAAGTCTTGCAGCACCAACTGGAATTACAAGATTGATATCTTATTTGAATCCAGATTTATTCCTTCCTTCAGCCGAGGAAGATACTTATTCCAAAGAAAATTTAAAGATGTTCAAAACCATTTTTGCTTGGAATGGCTATAACAAAAATGTAATTAATGAAACAAATGAAATACAGCATAGTATTGATAAAATGTTTGATATGACGTTCCCGTCTGATATACCTGTCATGATTTTTACCCCTGAAGAAAATAAATTAATCAATGAAGATGGTAAATCTAAGGTGATATATTATCAAGCACAGTTAAGTTACGGATCTTCAATAAACTTGTCACTTTAGAAGGAGGACATTCTCTTCATCAGACTCGTTATAAAGAGATGAGCAAATATATTAATGAATTCACAGAAAGATTAAAATGATTGTATCAAATGATGGTCTATTTTTTATTTCGAATATCAACATTATTGTTTAACAGAGCCAATATATTAAAAAATCCATGGCCTACTAAAATACTTGTTGTTTGTCCTGCGCATACTCAACCAATAAATCAGATGCGATTTTTGCTCTGTCTTTGCGTTTTTCAGGCATTCACAGCCCACGAATAACCACAAAACCAAAGACATCTTAAAATCACAGCGTAGATATTCGGATTGAACTTTAATCCCCCATCATTGTTGGAACATTAGGTAGTTCTGTTTCACGAAACAAGGGGAATAAGGGTCAGTCCCTCAATATAGTAACGCTTCACTGCACCGGGGGACCCAATCTTTGCCTTTTGCTTAACTCGAAAAAATCTTACAATGTCTAAAGCGTTTTTTCAAAACGCTTATCGAGGTTTTGCTTCGATGTACTATTTTCAACTTTTTTTCTTTTGACAAAATCCAACTTTTTTTGTTCTAATTCCAGTTCTTTGATTTTTAATTCATGTTCCAACTTGATTGTTTTTCTTTTTAATCATATTTCTTTTCTGTTTTCATGACCATAATAAAGGAGACTAAGCCCAGTAATAATTGTAATGTAGAACCACCAATCCAAGAATTTTCACCTCGTTTTTAATTGAGTCTCCGTCATTTCAAATATCTACAAAGTTTGTCTAACATAGTCAAACCTGCATAATGGTTAATAACAATACCTGTATGCTAAACTTTAACATTATATGAAGCGAATTTGGACTATATTTCCAATAATCTTATTAAACTAATGAGCAGATAATTGAATAAGAAAAGGGCTGCCTTGGTAGCCCTTTCTTCAACTCTAGCCCCCTATAGTTGAAGGTGAAATTTATATCTCTTTTGCGAGTCCATACTGATAAGATACACCCATATGATCACGCAACGTAGTACCTTCGTAATCATCATGAAACAGTCCACGTTCTTGTAAAATCGGAATAACTTGGTCAACGAAATCAGCAATACCATCGAAGCTTACGTCTAAAATAAAAGGGTCAGCCCCCCAGTATAGTAATGCTTCACTACACTGGAGGACTGACCCACTGGCCTTAGATAATTATTCCCGAAAACACGGATGTTTATATAGGTTAGTCTTGAATTGGGTCAGAGGTTAGCCCCTCTTTTTTAAGCTCTTTTTTCGTTTTCATGTTTTCCATTTCTTTACCCAGCTTCTGAACATCTTCAAAATTCTCGGTCATGGAATTATCCCTTTTATCTTCCTTTGGCTCTGTACCCTTTTTTGACAATGGATTTTCCAACTGTTTTTCATCTTTGGTATTATCAATTTTTCCAGCACCTAGTCCTTCATTAATCATCTCATCAATTTGGTCTTTATCTTTAATAAGCTCGTACTCCTTTAAAACTTATTTTTCTTTAAATCCCAGGTCAAATTAATTTGACCTTCTATTCGAGCATAATTTATGAATGATCTAGGACCATTCTTCTATATTGTACCCTTTATATAACCACCTTGCCATAAATTTGATTGAATAATTATATAAATCAGAATAATTATATATGATAAAGAAAAACTTCCATCAGTGGGGGTTTTCTCTCATCCCCCACTGATGGTTAGTTGCACTTATCGGGGTTTTACAGGCTGTTTATCCCCCACCTATCCTTTTGGTTTTTTATCAAAGCCTGAGGTGGGGTATTACAGCCTGTTAAACCGGGATAAAATGGAGGCAGAAACTCACATAAGATTAGCATCATTATTCCTAGTTCATAATACGTTTAAAAGAAGGACTCATTTCTATACATACACAATCGTACTTAAATAACTAAAAGGCTACAAATCGCACATTTCACCCCATTACAGTATGGGGTTTTCTTGCTTAATTGCATAAGTTTCAGTCACAATGACTTTAAGAACAAGCTTGGGGGAACAGTAAATGAAGATCGTTATACGTGTTTTCGTGAGGTTTTTCGCTGAGAGGTTTTTTGATGAAGCTGCACTAACAGCTTATTATCTTCTTTTATCGGTATTTCCATTCCTGCTATTTATCCTTTCACTTATTAGCCTTTTTCCAGTAGATGCACAGCAAATCTTAGATTTCTTGAGACCTTTTGCTCCGGGTGATTCTTTTGCACTCATTGAAGACAATGTAACGAATATATTAGCAGCAGACAAAGGACAAGTCTTGTCACTCAGTTTAATTGCAGCATTTTGGATATCAAGCATGGCCGTGCAAGCACTTGCCCGCACATTAAATGAAGCAAATGGCATGAAAAGCTCACTCCCTTATTGGAAAAGTTTACTTCGAGATCTTGGAGTAACGCTTTTGTTTATGACACTTATACCGCTATCCTTATTATTACCGTTTTTAGAAAGTGGATTACACTGGGTAGTATCGCTAGCAGGTACTGTTGATGATTGGCAAGGGTGGATATATATTTGGCTAGTCGTCAGATGGGGTCTAGGTTCAGTATTTTTATTCCTATTTTTCCTTCTCTTCTTTAGGTTTTACCAAATGAAAGACTCACATTACGGGAAGTATGGCCAGGTGCACTATTATCAGCGGTCGGTTGGCAAGTCGTTTCGTTACTTTTTGCTGAATACGTATCAAATGTGAATTACACGAGATTGTATGGTCAGCTCGCCGGAATCATTGTACTTGTCTTATGGTTTTACTTAACCGCTGTGGTTATTTTAATGTCTGGGTTACTCATTGCAGAAGTTAGGCATGTTCAAATACTGCAAACTAAAAGAAAGAGGTGAACAAATATACGATTTTATCACTTCCCGAAAGAAGACTCCTACCTCAACGAATGTGTAGGGTGAAGCCCAATAAGTAGGTGGGAGATGAATTTCGGTTGGCGGTAGCCAAGTTTGTTCGATTATGTTATGATTAGAACAAACGTTCCTGTAAAGTGAGGCGAAAGTCATGCTTGTCAAGAAAGCCTATAAATTCCGTCTGTACCCGAACAAGAAACAGATAGAACTTATCAATAAAACCATTGGATGTTCGAGATTCGTGTTCAACTTTTTTCTCGGCAAACAAAGAAAAAGACGCTTATTGGTATATCGTTGAAGAAATGAAGCAGAATGGTCAGCTTTCCACAAATGATTGGAAGGGTGCATACTTAAACAAATACGAAACGGTCAAAGCACTTCCTGAATTAAAGCAATACTGCTCCTTCTTAAAAGAGGTAGATAGTATTGCTTTACAAAAGTCTGTTGAAAACTTAGCTGATTCCTCTGATGATCGTTATTACAAAAAGCAAAACAAACAACCACGCTTTAAATCAAAAAGAAATCCTGTCCAATCTTATACAACCAAGCATACGAATGGGAACATAGCTGTCAAAGACAACTACATCAAACTGCCTAAACTTGGACTTGTTCGTTTTGCGAGGTCGTGAGTTGAGTTGTATATTGAATGCTCGATTTGACGTATTCATCTGGTAATCTTTGTTGCCTGGACTGCGAAGCGTGAATTCCTAACAAATTCTGCTGTTGCATTGATGTTGTATCAAAATTTGGTGATTCTTTCAGATGCACACCACCTTATAAAAACCCATTTTTCGCACTTTGAAGAAACTCTACGCCCGATGATGAGTGACGCCTTGGGGGCGAATTGGTAGCCGAATAAAGTTGCACGTATCCTGAGAAGATTGCGATGGCAAGATTACTTGACAGATTTCACCGAAATTGTCAACCACGCATATTGAATGAACTTGTCTGTATCGAATACTGGTCCATTGACACCTTGCAAGCGATTGTGAGTATCATGGTCCATTCAAAACCATGATTGATATAGCGAATGGTATGAAACATGTGCTGTTGCAAAACTTTCCTTCCGCCGCTTTGCTCTTGTTGTGCTCAAATAAGACGTTAGATCTCGATTACGTGAGTGGATTGTCCTGAGTGCCATACCTATCACAATCGAGATATTAACGCAGGTTTCAATCTCAAAAACGAAGCCGTAAGACTTCTAACCGTTGGAACGCGGGGATCGCCTAATCCATAACTGTGGATACACTGGTGTTCTTAGGAACTCCCCTTCAAACAGACCGTAAGGTTGTTAAGTGGTGAGTAGTCATTAGTAAATGATGATTCGAACATTTTAACACTTATGAGTATTCATTTTTATTTTATTAAAAGTGCTAGATAAGTGCATATTCTATACAAATCTAGTTCACATAACCCTAAATTATAAAGTAGAAAAAATCGCCAAACCCTGGATCTCCCTAACTACATCCTGGAAGTGTGTAAGGTTCAGCAACGAAGTAACCATAATGGTAATATCAATGGTTAACTAGATTTGCTTAGTTAACTTTTTTTGTTTTCTCTTCTTTTTTCAACGGTTCATTGTCACTATCGTCAGCAAATCAGGTTCCGAATCAAGGTTCTGAAAGAGATTCAAAGGGAGCTGCAGAGATATAGCAACAATTCAATTATGAGAACTCCAGGCAGTAAGTTAGATATTGACCTCCTTCTTTTTTACTCGTTCACCGATAATAGGTTAAAACATCATATAATTTGTTTTAAGAAAAAAACCAAATATATACACCGAGGACAATTAAACCCAAGATACCAATGACCACATAAATTAAGGTTAAATTTTTGAAATTTCTTTTGGTTGAGCTACTATACTTATCGTCGCCCTTGCCTGCGATAAATAGTGTTGCAACAATAGATATTATTATAAGAATAATGACCAAAGCATACATAACCTTCATATTTCACCTCTTAGAGCATTCTATGTTTATACAATTTTTTACTGCAGCGTTATAAATATCTTCTAAAAAAACTTTAGGCTCCCTCTGCATACTTAGCGCTCCTAAGAATACTTGGTTTAAGTGCAGGCTTAATATCATCCAAAATGACCAAATCTACTGGCTTTTGAAAAAGGTCTTCAAGGTTAAATTTTAAATCCATATAGTTATCAAATATCATCGCCTTTTCATCAAATTCTACTAAAAGATCAATATCACTGGAATCTCTTTGATCATCGCGAGAATATGAGCCAAACAAAGCAATACGCTTCACTCCATATTGATCTTTCCATTTATTCAAGTTTCTTGAAAGTACCTCAAGAACTTCTTGTTGTGATAACATCGGATCATCACCGTTTCAATACATTTAATATTCTTCATAATAGCACTCATCTTTTACTTTATTCGACATCGAATAAAAAACTCCTTTATACCAGGAAGTATGAAAGGTTCAGGCATCCAATGGTGCCCGCAGGCAATTCCCCAGCAAAGTCTGCTTTGTGGGATTCTTTACTTTTTTTCCATAGATGGTTGATTTTCCCTTTTAACTTCCTCAACATTGGTGTCACTATAGATTCCTGTACCATGTCCGCCCGTGGTTTTAGCTAGCCATTCTTTTACTTCATTATATGACATGCCTGAACGCTCATTTTGTCTTTTTACAGCATCAATGTTTGTTCCCGTCACTGTAAATGTATCATGATTATTTTCATTATTTTCCATCATAAAATTCCCTCCATTCTGTTTCCTATTATTTTCTCTCAAAAGGTCCTATTTAATCAGGGATTTTAAAAGTGTTAAGGTCAGATAAGGCATCAGGAAAAATATACGGAATTTGGAAGTTAACAAAAAAACAGTGCCCTACAAAGGCACCTGATCCACAATTCATTTAATGAAATTTTTGCCAGACACTCTGGCATGTCCAGAGTGTAAGTGGAAACATTCAACACAAAGTTAATCAAAAAGCTTAGCAACGATGCCTGCAACAATGACAACAATAATGGCACCAATCAGAGCAGGAACTAACGAAAAGCCCGCTACCATAGGACCCCATGCCCCAAATAAGAGCGGACCAATCCATGCCCCTATGAAACCAGCTACTATAGCTCCAGCCCAGCTTCCTGGCATATTAAAAGGTGAGATCTTATCCGCAACCGTACCAATTACCATCGCAATAATAACAGAAAGAATAAAAGTAATAACACTCATTCAATAATCCCCTTTTTGCCAGCTTATGCAAGCCGTTTACTGAGTGTTCAAAAACAAAAAAGAATCCGCATAAACACATAAGTTCTATCGTTGTGCATGCATAGTGTTATTCCCATACCTTACAAAAATAAGCCAAGAATACCGAATACGTCTTGTGTGAATAATGATTTTAGTTAAGCAATGAATCCAATCGAAGCATGGCAGTATTTGGTATCTCATCCTCAGGTCATTTCAAACAAATATTTATCTTTCTGTTGTTAATGCCTCTATTCTATTCCAGTACGCTGATTTCTTATTCAAACTATACAATTTTAAAAATCCCAAAAAGAACCCCATGCATCAAGCGTTGGGTTCTTTCAAATGATATATATTAATATTACAGCCTGTTAAACAGAACAGAAATGGAGATAACTATGGAAAATAATAAATGGAAAGTCATTGTTTTTGATTTAGATGGTACGCTTTATGAAGACACGCATCATTTTGAATACTACGCAAAGCAGCTTCAACATAAGCTGCCTGCCGAAAAACATGAATCCTTTTGGAAGGATTATCAATCTGCCCTCGATCTAAAGCATGCCTTGCAAATTGGAAGAGTCTATGATGTGGAGCAAGATTTAGTCCTAGTGCATGAACATAATCGGGTACAAGAGGTATACAGCTGGGATGGAAGTCCGCTGACTAATGTAAACATTTCGGAGTTATATCCAGATCCCATTGTGATTGAGCAGCTAAAAATGCTCAGTATTGGTGACTTATGGTGGCTCCCTGCTGCAATCGCAAAGCATTACGGAATTTCCGCTAAGCGCTCAAAGGAAGCTTTCCTTGAAACAAGAAGCTATATGATGAGTCCTGAATTTGTCATGAAACCGGTAAACGGTTTTAAGGAAGCGCTTTGGAGTTTAAAAGAGAAGGGCTTTAAGCTGGCATTACTGACAAACAGTCTGGAAAAGGATAGTGAAGCCATTCTCTTTAAGCTTGGACTCGAACACCTCTTTGATAAGAAAATTTTTGAAGGACAAAAACCAACACATACAGTTGAGCGTTTTAACGAGCTCAAAGAACATTTTCAAGTTGAATATAGCGATATTTTAAGTATTGGCGACAACTGGATCAATGAAATTCTCCCAGCCGCCGAGCTTGGTTGTTCAACCATACTCATTGATCCCCATGAAATAAGCACAAAGAGCTTTGCCAATCATATCGTGCGAAATACTACTGCGCTCATTCCATTATTAAAATCGAGCCAATTCCTATAACACAGTTTTGTTCTCAATGGGACAAGGGGTGCCCTCCGTCCCCCCTTCTCACTATTCTGCCCGCGCTTCATATATTGACTGGAATGTAGACGACAGTATTACTGATTTTCTACCAGCCATGAATAAGATAAGTTTATTAGTAAAATAGGTTCCATCTTTACCATAATAACCTCCACGAATTAAATGTTGAGGAGATTATTTATGGAACAATTGATACTTTGTACTAACAGCATTTATCGATCCTTACAACTCGGCAGAAACTCCCCATATTAGTACTGTGGAACAATATTGAGAAACAAGATTATTAGCTCAAAAAAGAAATGCACTACTGCTTCTTGAAGTAATGCACCCAGTTACTTTAAGTATAATATTTCACAATCTTCTTCGTTAATCAAACATTAAAGCAATGCCTTGTTAAACATCGCACCCCTAAATTCATATTTGTAATAGTAATCAAAATCATTTTCTTCTTCTATTTAAATTCTTCATGGTTTTGCAAGAATCCCAACTTCGAATATTCTGTTTTCTGGTGTTAATATGAAAACCTCAGGATCATTCATACAAAATCAAGAAAATAAATAAAAAGAGAGTAACCTCTTAATTTTGGTTACTCTTAATTATTTTCTCAAGCTGTTTCATCTGTTCCTTGAGATCATCAATCTCTTTCACCTGTCCCTTGAGATCATCAATCTCTTCCTGCATCTTATCCTTCTCTTGATCTGACTTAAAAGCATCTACTTGTGATTGAAAATCGGCAGAAACATCTATATTTAGTTGAGTGATTGCTCCAATAGTCTGCAAAGCGTCTCCCACAGTAGACAATGCAGCGCCAATTATACCTATGATTACCCCAGTATTGTTAGGTGGCTTATATTCAAAATTACCTAAGGTTGAATTAGAGTTAGGTTATTACCGTTATTGTTGGTTGTTGTTGGAAGGACAGAAGTGGTTCTGTAATTCCTTTGATTCTCATTCATGAACTTCACCCCATAACTAAATCTTCAAATAAAACAGTAAGAGGGACCTATATAATCAATTCTATTCTTATTTCAGTCATTCTTTAAACCTAATCGTTGATCCTGTTATAAAGCTCTATTTTCCATTTGTTTTTGTAAAAGTCTTATTTTTTCCTGTGTCTGTGTCATTTGTTGTAGGGTTTGTTGCAGCTGCAATTCTTGTAGTTCTTTCTCTTTTGGGTCTTGAATTTGCTGTAGCTTATCATTTTCTAATGCAATTTCTTTCCATATAAGGTTAATTGCATCTCCTGTTGTAGTTAACCATTGTCCAACTAATTGTAAAATATCAACAGAATTAGAGTCATTCCCACCATTCTCGATATTACTACTCATAATATCCACTTCCTTATTTTGTAACTGTTCTATGTTATGCCAAAAGGGCTTGAGTTGCATCAACCACTTTCTAATCTTATGTACTTTCAGTGTTTTCTTGAACAAACCTGCTCGTTACTTGAAGAAGAAAAAGGCTCTACTCCTTATTGAAGTAAAGCACCTGTTTCTTGAATAAATCATTTAAATCGAAAAAATGGCGACATATCTTCACGAAGATGGTGGATATAAAAATAATCATTACTTGCTGGATCATAAACGTAGTCCTTTTTCCACTCATCAATGTTCTCTATTATTTCCCTTATCGCCTGAATAAAAGTTAGTATTTCTTCATCTGTCATAATTGGATGTATTGAAAATCGGACCCACCCAGGTTTTGTAGACATATCTCCATGAGTAATTTTTTCAGTAATTTGTTTGGAAGTAGTTTTATCGATATTTAAGAGATAATGACCATACGTTCCAGCACATGAACATCCCCCTCTTACCTGAATACCATATCTGTCGTTTAGAAGACGAACAATTAAATTATAATGAATGGTTTCAATATAAAACGAGACGATACCGATTCTATCCTTAATGTTTCCAGCTAATATGTGGACCTCTGGAAACTTTTCCAAATGGGAAAATAAAAGACTAAGCTGTTCTTTTTCTCTTTTTAAAATATTATTTATTCCCATTTTACTTTTCAAATTCAAACAAAGTGCTGTCCGAATGGACTGTAGAATCCCCGGAGTACCGCCATCTTCCCGCATCTCTATGTCATCGAAATATTTGTGTTCCCCCCAAGGATTGGTCCATAACACCGTTCCTCCGCCGGGATGGTCTGGGACTTTATTTGTGTAAATTCTCGAATCAAAGACCAATACTCCACTTGTCCCGGGACCTCCTAAGAACTTATGTGGTGAGAAAAATATCGCATCAAGTTTCTCAAGCGGATCTTCCGGATGCATATTGATCTCGACATATGGTGCTGATGCCGCAAAATCAACAAAACAAAGTCCTCCATGTTGATGCATAAGCTTGGCAAGCTTGTGATAAGGGGTTTGAATTCCTGTTACATTTGAACACGCTGTAAAGGAACCTATTTTCAGTTGGCGGTCCTTATAAACATGAAGCAGTTGTTCTAAATGATTTAAGTCCACCCTTCCTTCCCTATCCGGGTTTACCAATATGACTTCCCCAAGTGTTTCGAGCCAAGATGTTTGATTTGAATGGTGTTCCATATGGGTTATGAAAATGACCGGTCTTTCCCTTTCTGGAAGTTGCAGATGGTTTCTCCAAATCTCTGGTACTCTTAGCCCTAAGAGTCGTTGTAGTTTATTGACCACCGAGGTCATCCCAAAACCATCTAGGATTACGACATCATGTTTATCTGCATTAACATGTTCCTTAATAATTTTTTTTGACTGCTTGTATAGCCCAGTCATCATTAAACTGGTTATATTCGACTCTGTATGGGTATTCGCCATAAAAGGTCCAAAATCCACGGATATTTTTTTTTCGATAGGCTGATATAATCGCCCGCTTGCTGTCCAGTCGGCATAAATGATTTTCTTTTTTCCATAGGGGGAATCAAATTCTTGGTTCAATCCAATCACATGTGAACGGAATGGTTGAAAATATTCTTCAAGGGTTTCCGGGAATCGAAACGTTTTACTTCCAATGTTGGCTGTGATCATTTGTTCCACACCTTACACTTTTTATTCTGTATTCAATATATGCAAGGCTCTTTTGCATCGTTTATTATTATTTTCAAACCAAAAGAAAGACAGTATAGATAAATCCTTTACCTTTTAACTTTTTACTAACTCACATTAACTTATCTTTATTTTTAAACTTGGAATAAAAGAGTCAGTCCCCTGAAAATAGCCTCAAACAAAAAATAAGCATCTACTTTTTCAAAGGAGAGGCAGATGCTCTTTCATTGGGGAAATACATTTTTAGTTTTGCCAGTATGAAAGATTTATATTCGTTAACGCTTATACATGTTGGAATAAAGTGTGCTCAAAAACATCCAACCCCGCTATCCCATTGGTCCTGCCTTTGCGACTACTTGTAAGATTGCTATAAAGCCTATATGCTTCACGTTAATTCATTAATTGAAAGATAAGAAAGAAATCGATTCCAAATGGATCATAAAATTTGATAGAATCAAAAGAGAGGATTGGAGGCAATCGGAATGTATCAAAAGTCATCATCATCTACGATGTTTTTTGCCGGATTACAATGGCTTTTTTTTATGTTTGCGAACACGGTGGTCATCCCGATAACGATTGGGGATGCATTTGATTTATCCTCCGTGGAGGTAGCTAGTGCGCTACAAAGGTCATTTATTTTTACAGGTGTTGCCTGTATTCTTCAAGCATGTATTGGACACAAATACCCACTAATGGAAGGACAATCTGGAATATGGTGGGGAGCCATTTTAAGCATAAGTGCATCCGCATCTTCTGCAGGATTGACTGCCAGTGAACTAGGTGGTGGTCTTTCGGTTGGGATTATCCTATCTGGAATCCTGATTATGGTTCTCGGGGCACTTGGAATGGGGAAAGTATTAAAGCGCTTATTTACACCCGTGGTCATGAGTACGGTGTTATTTTTGTTAGCGGCACAGTTGATTGGGATTTTCACAAAAGGAATGCTTGGCTTGTCAACAGGAGATCAAATTCATCTGCCGACTGCCGCTTTGTCCATATTCCTAATCATTCTTGTCGTATTCATTAATGTAAAAGGACACGCTGTCATCCGTAACTTTTCGATTTTGATTGGAATCGTAACAGGTTGGATTATTTATGCGGTTTTCTTTCCAGCGCAGCCAACTGAAGTCGTTTCTTCAACAAAGATTCTTCATCTTTTTCCTTGGGGGAAGCCAACTTTTAGTCTAGGTCTCATTGTATTTGCGGTCCTTACTGGATTAGTTAATACAACCAATACCGTAGCTTCCATCAAAGGGTTTGAACCAATGGTCAACGCTACGACATCTGATAATCAGTACAGAAGGTCATTTGTATTTACCGGTATGAATTCTGTTGTTTCAGGAGCATTTGGAATGGTTCCTTATGCCCCTTATATATCTTCAATAGGATTTTTACAATCAACACAAATTTATCAAGCCTTACCAATGATTATTGGTGCGGCTATGTTTATCGTTCTTGGATTAGTTCCTGCACTTAGTCATCTCTTTTCTACTCTACCAGTAAGTGTAGGTAACGCCGTCTTATTTGTTGCTTATTTACAGCTGTTTAGTGGGGCGCTTTCCAATTTAAATGGAATAAACTTTACCCCTAAGACCATTTATCGGATTGCTGCTCCGGTTTTATTAGGAATTGCCATTATGAATATACCTGTTGAGATGTTTGGGTCCATCCCAATGCTTGTTAGACCACTTTTAAGCAGTGGCTTATTAATTGGAATTATACTGGCCATTCTTCTTGAAAACATCATTAAGTGGTCAAAAATGGATTAGATTCTTGGTCACAGGTACATGTCGAAAGAAAGTTACAAGGGGACAGTGAACTGATGTGCACCCCAAAAGTTAGATTTATACTCTAACATTTGGGGGTCACATCAAACCCATGTCCCATTCAAAGCAAAACGATTAACTCAATACTCTGATAAATCAAATAAGACGCTATCCTTGTTCTGGATAAGCTCCTGCATAGTGAATTCGAACTGCGTACTACTGATTAATAACTGAGTAGTGCATATCGTTATTGAATGAAAAGAAGCACTAGTTTTTCACCAGTGCTTCTAAAGATTAATTTTCAATTCTCTTCTCAAGGGTGAAGAGTCGCTTGTCCATCTCTGTTAATTTATTGTTCAGATAATCAACTTCAAAATCTGTTTTCTTTTGAGTCACTTTCAACATTCCTACCACATCTTCAGTTTGAGAACCTTCAATTCTGTTTACGGTTCCTTCTACTCTTATGAATCTTTCATTCATTTCTTCCATTTTACATTAGTTGTTAACTAGAATATCGTTAATAATGTTTAATTCTTCCGTTGATAAAATAATTTCACTCGCTTGAATGTTTTCGAGTATGCGCTCTTTTCTTTTGCCTCCTGGAATAACTGCATCAACACCTTCTTGAGCAAGTAACCAAGCTAGTGCTAAGTTAGAAAGAGACGTTTCTTTTTGTGTTGCGATTTCTTTTAATTTGTCAACTATTTCAAGTGTTTGTTGGAATTGCTCACCTTTGAATAATGGAACAGAATTGCGCCAATCTTGTGCATCTAACTTAGAGTCTTTAGTGAAACCACCACCAAGTAATCCAAATGCTAATGGACCATATGGAATAAAGGAAATATTATTTTCAATACAATACGGTAATAATTCTGCTTCAGCGGAAACGTCTAACATATTATAAGGTGATTGCAAAACAGAAATATCACCATTAGCATTCGCTTCTTTTAATTGCTCAAGTGAAACATTCGAAATCCCTATTGCACGAATTTTTCCTTCTTCTTTTAAACGAGCTAATTCACCAATGGATTCTGCAAAAGGTGTTTCATTGTCTGGGAAGTGTAAATAATACAAGTCTACATAGTCTAATTGTAACCTTTGTAAACTCTTTTCAACTGCTTCTCGTAAATATTCAGGACGATTATCTGTTTTTACAGAACCATCTTCATACCAATGTTGCGCTCCCTTCGTTGCAATCACAAAGTCATCTCGTTTAAATTCTTTTAATACTTCACCTACTAACTCTTCAGAACGTCCAAGACCATAAATATCAGCTGTATCAATAAAGTTTACCCCATTGTTCAATGCTTCTCTTACAAAGTCTTTTCCATCTTCTTCATTTAAATTTTGAAACAAATTATGCCCACCAACTGCATTGGTACCAAGTCCAATCACCGATACTTTAAGTTCTGTATTTTTTAATGTTGTATATTTCATGTCTTTTTCCTCCTATCATTGATTAGCCTTATCATAATTCCCAAAAATAAAATCCACAAATTATTTCGTTCAAGTTTCATTATAATGAAACTCCTTCTGCTTATCGTTTGAGACAAAAAGTCTAAAGCATTTATACTATTAGGAGATGAGGTGAGCAAGTGGCAAACAATGAAGTATCAACACTGAAAAAAGGACTTCTTGTTTTAGAATTAGTTAAACAACATCAAGGGATTACGTTGAGAGAAGTGATGAATCAACTCAACCTAAGTAAATCTACGGCATTTCGATTATTATCCACGTTAGAAGAGATGAATTATATCTATAAAATTCAAACTCAATATTTTATCAATCATAAAATGTTTTGTGACAGTTTTGAAAAACGTTCCGAAAAGGATTGGGCTTCTTTACATTCCATCTATCAGGTCGCACAAAATTTACAGATGAGTACCTATTTAGGCAAAGTGGATGGCACTGATCTTGTCATGACGCAAGTTTTACATGCTCCATTTCAAAAGTCAGCAGACGAAGAAATCGGAAATCGTTCAAAACTGCATCAATCGGCTTTAGGCAAAGTCATTTTGGCCCATTTAGATGAAGAACTGTTAGCGCCTTTATTCGATAAATTGTCCCTCGAACCTGCGACAGAAAATACGTTCCAAGACTCTCAACTATTTCGTTATCATTTAAAGGCCATTCGTCAAGATGGCTATGCATTTGATGATGAGGAACGGATCGTCGGTATCCGTTGTGTAGCCGTTCCTGTATTTCGTCATAAAAAAGTAATTGCTGCATTAGCCATTGCTGCACCTGCAGAACAAATTTCACGTGGCAATATAAAACAAATAGCCCAAAAGCTAAATGCAGGCAGCAAAGCGATTACGAAGGAAATTGAGGCTTTAGAAAATATTCATTAATTATGGAAAAGATGACAACCTACCATCAGTAAAATCAAAGCAGCATTGTTTATAGAATGACTGATATGTTTGAGAAAAAATTAGAAGTTTGACCCGATTATGCTATAACAGTACGTATAATTCAATAAGCACCTCATCAACTTATGGAGATGTGTTTTTTAAAAGGAGAATTGAAGTGAAGGAAAACTATCAAAAATTATTTCAAGATTATACATTTAAAAGTGGTGTTCATGTAAAAAACCGTCTCATGATGGCACCAATGACAACTTTTTCTGCTGACGAGAATGACTATGTTTCACAGGAAGAACTTAATTATTACAAGGAACGTGCAAATGGTGTCGGTACGATGATTACAGCTTGTGCTTATGTTTCGAAAAATGGTAAAGGTTTCGATGGGCAAATGGGAATTGATCATGATGGGACAATTGACGGTCTTTCCAAATTAGCAGATGTTCTTCACTCTGGTGGTGCTAAAGGTGTTGTTCAACTTTATCATGGTGGCCGTTTAGCCGTCCCAAGACTTATTCCAAATGAAGAAACCGTAAGTGCTAGCGCAATTGCTCCACTTGAAGACCGTGGATTTTATAGCATTAAACAAGCACCAAGAGCATTAACGACTGAAGAAGTATACGATAGTATTACTGATTTTGGTGAAGCAACACGCCGAGCGATCGAAGCTGGGTTTGATGGTGTTGAATTACATGGAGCAAGTGGCTATTTAATTCAACAATTTGTTTCACCACATTCAAATAAGCGAAAGGATGTATTTGAAAATCCGTTCCTCTTCTCATTAAAACTTATCGAAGAAGTTAAAAAGGTCATTCAGAAACATGCAAATAAACCATTTTTAATTGGTTATCGTTTTTCACCGGAAGAACCGGAAACACCGGGTATTACAATGAAAGAAACATTTTCTTTAATAGATGAGTTAATCCAAGCAGATATTGACTATTTGCATATTGCAACAACAGATGCTTGGGCAAAACCACGTCGAGGTATTGTGAGTGAAAAATCACGTACAGAATTAATTGCTGAATATATTAACGGGCGTGTACCGCTAATTGGTGTAGGAAGTATTCATACGCCTGATGATGCAGCACTCCTATTAGAAAAAGGAAAAACAGATTTTGTGGCGATTGGACGAGCGCTAATTGTTGATCCGCATTGGGTTGAAAAAGTACAGAATCATAAAGAAGAAACGATTTCTCAACAGTTAAAACAGAACGAACAGCATCAAACTGATCATCCCAACTCCTTTATGGAAATTAATTTTAGAGGTTGAAGGCTGGTTTCCTATTGAAAGATAAGTCAACTTGTTATCGTTTAAAAAAGTAGCTTAATGAGCTACTTTTTTTGTACACTTATTGAACTCTATCCTGCAAACTTTAGTTCACTAAAAAAATAAGGTTGAATTACCTTTATCAGAGGTAAAATGGAGGCTCGATAAATCACAAATTAAGTAAGGGAAGGCGAATATCAACTGTGGTACCTGATTTAACTTGACTGTTAAATTGAATTTTCCCATTATGGGAATCAATGATTTTCTTGATCATCATAATACCTAAACCATTGCCATCTTTTTTCGTTGTACAAAAAGGCTGTCCTATTTTGTTCAACACGTCTTCAGGTATACCCTCTCCATTATCTACAAAGCGAATAAGTTGCCAAGGCCCCTTAATATCCACTATGACATGAATATTTCCTCCATAAGGCATTGCTTCCGTGGCATTCTTAAGAATATTTATAAATACTTGTTTGATTTGATTTGGGTCGCAATAAATGTTACCGCAACTCTTGATATCTCTCGTAATAGAAATGCCATTCATCACAGCCTGGCTTTCAAATAATTTCAAGACATCATCCAATATTGAAATGAACTCTACCTCACTATAATGAATGGCATGAGGTTTTCCCAAAACCAGAAGCTCACTTACAATGAAGTTCATTCGGTCAATTTCAGACATGAGAAGTTTGTAATGATCAGACTGGAATTGATCTTTTGAAAGCTGAAGCATTCCCTTAATGGTTGTTAATGGATTGCGGATTTCGTGAGCAACACCTGCAGCCATCTGCCCCACTACAGAAAGCTTTTCAGAATTGCGTAAGTAAGCTTCCGCTTTTTTCATTTCACTTATGTCTCGAAGACTTCCGACCATGTAAATGAGCGAATTCCTATCATCAAAAATGGGGATAACATCTAAAATAAAATAATGAAGAGCACCATCTATATCTATTGATATTTCGATTCCTACTATCTCTTGTTTGTCTGAAAGTACATTCATAAAATAGGAACCTATCTTTTCTGCATAAAAAATACTAGAACCATCGTAATCACTTCTTTTTGAAGACATTAACTTTAATATTTGTTTTCCATTTTCGTTACAATCGATAATATCCCCTTGCGCATCTGTAACAATGACTGCTTGATAACTTGTCTGAAGTAGTCCCTGATTCAAAATAAAAAGCTTCTTATTTTTTTCCCGAACTAGAAGTTCTCGTTCTATAGAATCAACGATGGTATGTAACATAACTAATAACAATGGGTTATCATATGGGATATAAGTTAATAACGAGATCGTACCTACAGGTTTTTTATTGCCTTTATATCGAAATGGTACACTATAACAAGCAGCATTTTGATAAACTTGGCAGTAATGGTCTTCTCCTACCAATTGAATAGGTTGATCATATCGAAGGGCTAACGATACAGCGGTTACGCCTAAATCTTTCTCAATATAACGAACTCCTTCTTTAATTCCCAATTGATTCACAGTGTCTAAAATTGACGAATCTCCTTCGAATCTTAGGATATGTCCCTTGTCATCTGTTACCACTACAAGCATCGGAGTACCTTCGACTGAGGAGAGAAATTTATTTACAAAAAATTTTACGATATCTAATATTTCAGAGTATGTCTTGATTTTCTTAGCATAAGCATCAGAAGATAAGCATTGGGAAAATGTTGGTATAATAGTTGGATCAAGACCGTACTCTTTACAACGTTCTTTTGCTTGAATAACAATCGAATCATCCTGTTTTATCATCATTAAAATCCTCTTTAATAATTTTATTTTAATAATATTCTAACATATGATTCTGAGATGTACTAGTATGCAGAATAACCCTAAACCCCTTTCTCGTAGTTTAATATTATAAAGAATATCAAATTCCGATTGTCTAAAAAACTCACATCAGAACCATTTTTTGTACCATTATCTGTTGACGGCCCTCCTGTACTGATACTCTGTTTTCTGGTGTTAGTATGAAAACCTCAGGATCATTCATACAAAATCAAGAAAATAAATTAAAAAAGAGTAACCTCTTAATTTTGGTTACTCTTAATTATTTTCTCAAGCTGTTTCATCTGTTCCTTGAGATCATCAATCTCTTTCACCTGTCCTTTGAGATCATCAATCTCTTTCACCTGTCCTTTGAGATCATCAATCTCTTCTTGCATCTTTTCCTTCTCTTGATCTGACTTAAAAGCATCTACTTGTGATTGAAAATCGGCAGGAACATCTATATTTAGTTGAATGATTGCTCCAATAGCCCCCAAAGCGTCTCCCACAGTAGCCAATGCACCGCCAATTATACCTATGATTACCCCAGTATTGTTAGGTGGCTTATATTCAAAATTACCTAAGGTTGAATTAGAGTTATTAAAGTTATTACCGTTATTGTTGGTTGTTGTTGGAAGGACAGAAGTAGTTCTGTAAATCCTTTTATTCTTATTCATGAACTTCACCCCATAACTAATTCCTCAAATAAAACAGCAAGAGGGACCTATATAATCAATTTTATTTTTATTTCAGTCATTCTTTGAACCTAATCGTTGATCCTTTTTTAAAGCTCTATTTTCTTTTCGTTTTTGTAAAAGTCTTATTTTTTCCTGTGTAGTTAACCATTTTCCAACTAATTGTAAAATATCAACAGCATTAGCGTCATTCTCAATATTACTACTCATAATATCCACTTCTTTATTTTGCAACTGTTCTATGTTATGCCAAAAGGGCTTGAGTTGCATCAACCACTTTCTAATCTTATGTACTTTCAGTGTTTTTGTTTTTTTGAACAAACATGTTTCATTCGTTTAAGTGTAATCATTCACAATCTCGATTACATTATTTATACATAATTTTTTCGTTTTTTCGTCAATACTCCTAATATTCGTTCACTTATCTCTATTATTAAAATAGTCCACAAAAACATTAACGATCAATATCAATTTAATTAATAATAATTATCATTTATAATTACCTAAAATAATTAAAATGTTAAATTTCATTTGAATATATCACGAAAATCATTCTCATTTATAAATAAATTTTCTCAATTAGATTGACAACCCTATTTTTAAATAATATGATTGACCTAGAAATGGAGGAAAATAATGAAAAAATATGATTATCACCACCTAAAACACGTTAAAGAACAACATAAATCAAAGAAAACATTATGGATTACTTTAATACTCACTTTATTTTTCACGATTGTAGAAATCGTTGGTGGATTATTATCAAATTCCCTGGCTCTATTATCGGATTCTGCCCACATGATGTCTGATGTTCTAGCTTTAGGATTGAGTATGTTAGCTATTTACTTAGCTACAAAAAATTCGAATAAAAAATATACGTTCGGCTACCTTCGTTTTGAAATTATAGCTTCATTTTTAAACGGGCTTGCTTTGGCAGTCATTGCAATAGGAATATTTATTGAAGGAATCAAACGAATCATTAATCCTCGAGAAGTGGATTTACCCTTAATGTTGACCGTTGCCTCCATTGGCTTGTTAGTCAATATTATTCTGACGATTGTTTTAAGTCGCAGTATGAAGGAAGAGAATAATCTGAATGTCAAAAGTGCACTATGGCACTTTATAGGGGACTTATTGAACTCTGTCGGAGTTATCATTTCAGCCATCTTGATCTATTTTACAAATTTGACAATTATTGACCCTTTAATCAGTATCATCATCGGCGGCGTTATTTTTATTGGTGGTGCAAAAATTATTCGCGAATCGTACCTTATCTTAATGGAAGCAGTGCCAGAAAAATTTCGACCTTGATTTAATTCGTCAGGATATTCAATCAGTCGAAGGCGTTGAAGACGTTCATGAACTACATCTATGGACAATTACATCAGACCACTTCTCCTTAACAGCCCATGTATTCATACGTAAAGACAGTAAGCATTTTAGTACTGTTTCGGCTATTGACAAAATGTTAACAGAAAAATATGGTCTTGAACACTCAACTATTCAAATTGAACATCCTTCCATTAATGAACATGGACAATATGGACGAGACTTTTTCGAGGAGCAGACTTAATGAATGAAAACCTCCTTCCGTGGGTTTTTTACAGCCATTTAACCCGGGTTAAAGTAACAGTAGATAATAGAAAGACCCTTCAATGTCCTTTGTGGAAATCAAAGTTTACTGTATTTCCCCTTTTTTCTTTACATCACATAGTAACGCTTTAAAGACAGGAAAACCTGAAATATAGTCTCTGTTTTCGACGTCTGTGAGAAGGTTTGTAAATCCTTATTTCAGATACAAATCGATTTAATCAATTAATAGGAATTCTTGCTAAAGTATAGAGTATTCATACCTTGACACTTGTTAAAGAATAACAAATAGCATTAAATGATCGACATCCAATTTGGCAACACAAACTTCAAAAGAACTCTACAATTTTAACATCCCAAAAAGAACCCAATGCATTAAGCGTTGGGTTCTTTCAAATGATATATATTAGTAAAACAGCCTGTTAAACACAACAGAAATGGAGATAACTATCGAAAATAATAAATTGAAAGTCATCTCTTCTTTTCTATTTGTTTTTATTATTAGCAACAGCTACTAGCATCAATTAAAACTAACCGTGTCCCTTCTTTATCTAAAGTCAATTCTTCAGTGCCAGTAACTTGTGAATCGAATGCTACCTGTATTCCGTTAATGGTTTCAACCTTATCTGACTCCTTGGGTGGAACTAAGTTCATCGTAAATTGTGACCCGCAGCCCCCACCAGCAACAGAAGAAATTCGAATCCCTTCAGCCCCTTTTTTAGTTAAAAAGTCTTCTAAAAGTTGTCTAGCTTCATCTGTAATTTTCATTGTATTTCTCTCCTTTATTTTTACTTTACTTTTGGATAGATTCTTTTTAACGCTTCTTTCATTTCTGGTTTTACACTAATTTTTGGTCTAGCTGTTTTAGCTATTCCTCCTGCCGATTAACGGATATAATCTTTTAGCTTGTCGTATCCAACCTTTTCTTCAGGTAACCAAGGAATAATAGCCGTTTTCTCAGCTTTGTTTTCATTTACCTCTTGAATCCATTCCTTTTCTGCTATTGCTTTCCCTTTTAATATAGGATCGCTCGTATTTGTAGCAGATAAGCTTTGATTAATGACCCACCATTTTGGATTGATACTGGCTCGTCTTAAATCATCCTGTAATCTCGATGCTTCTAAAACAGGTGTAGCTTCCGCAAGTGTGACAATCACAACAGCCGTTTCTTTTGCATTTCGAATTTGCGGCAACAGTTTTCTTGCACTTTCCGGTACTTCTCCTGTTGACCTTTCGATTTCTTTACTATAAGACTCTGATGCATCTAACAATAGTAAGGTATGCCCTGTCGGTGCTGTATCAATGACGACCATTTCATTTTCTGATTTAGCTACCACTTCTGCAAAGGCTTGGAAAATGGCAATTTCCTCTGTACAGGGTGATTCTAAATCCTCTTTTAAGTAGGCGAGACTAGCTTCATCTAAGTCCTTACTTGATTTAGCAATCACTTCAGCTTTGTATTTTTCAACCTCTACTTTAGGATTAATGCTGCTAATGGTTAAATTCTGATTGAGATGATCCTGTTGAAATTGATATTCTAGATGAGCTGCAGGATCTGTTGTGGTTAAATGAACACGATGTCCTTTTTCCACTAGACCCACGGCAATGGCTGATGCAACGGTTGTTTTCCCTACGCCACCCTTACCCATGGTAAAAATCAACTTTGTACCATGACTCGAAAAATCCTCAATGATCGCTTTTAATCCTGGGAGATTTACCGGTTGAGCTTCCGCATTCAACTCAAGGGTTGAAACCTCGTATGGTTTAAATAGATTTCGAAGATTTTCCACTCCCGTTAAGGAGTATGAAACATATGGTAACGAGTACGTAATGGTCTCTTTTAAATTGATCTGGCATTTGCTTTAATGCATCTCTTTGTCGATGATAAAAAGCGGATGAAATTTCATCGTCTTCATGGTGATGTTGAAGAAGACCGTTTATGATAAGCATTTGGTTTTGGATCCCAATCTCTTTAAGCTCCTTTGAAGCACGATCTGCTTCTAAAAGGGTTGAAACATCTGGTCTGGTTACCAATATAAGTGTCGTTTTAGTTGGTTCAGAAAGAGCCGATACTGCACTTGAATACAGGTCTTTTTTATCCGCTAATCCAGATAAAGGTCCCAAACAGGAGGCACCGTGTGTACTTTCTTCTAAAAATCCATTCCAAGCAGTTGGAAGCTGTAAAAGTCTTAGCGTATGACCTGTTGGAGCTGTATCAAAGATAATATGATCGTATTGATTGATGATTTCACTATTGGTAAGAAACCCTGTAAATTCATCAAATGCAGCAATTTCAACTGTACAAGCACCTGATAATTGTTCTTCCATTGTAGCGATTACTGCTTCTGGAAATTTATCGCGATATGGACCAACAACACTTTCACGATAGGCTTTTGCTGATGCTTCAGGGTCTATATTGCTTGCAAATAAATTTTCAACAGCTGGAACGGCTTTAGGTGTACTCGTTAATTCGATGCCAAAAACATCTTGTAGATTGGAAGCAGGATCTGTACTAATGAGTAATACTTTTTTTCCACTATCTGCTAATGCAACGGCTGTCGCACAAGCTGTGGATGTTTTTCCTACCCCACCTTTTCCTGTTAAAAATAAAAATTGGGTCTCAATATGATTTGGACTGAATGATGGATACATATTTTTTTCCTTCTTCCAAATGAATTAAAGTTCATTTAAATTAAACGTAATTCGCGATTTTGGTTTTTCAGTAAGCTCTTCGGGTTGTACCTCAAACCATTGGGCAAATTCTTCATTGGTTGGATAGGTTCCCACTTTTACTACCTTGTCATTGACTAAAACAACGGGTAAAGCATCGGGTCCTTTTTCCTTAAAAGCACGAGTAATTTCCTCGTTTTCTGCAAATTTATCAGGATCACTTGTTAGTTGATAACGTTTAATATTAAAGCCTTTTTGTTCTAATGAATAAACCGCAGATGCTACTCTTGTTAGCTCTGGATCCACACTAGGACCGCACACACCTGTTGAACAACACATTGCCGGATCAAAAATTTCTACTTTCGTCATGTTAAAACCTCCCATATATGATTAAATAAGCATTTGCTTATTTTTTCCTTTGAAGAAAACCAAGAGAGAGTTCCTCTTGGTTATGCTGTTGTCTTGTTCTTTTTCAAAAAATGTTAATTAAACAAGGTATGTTTCCTTAACGAATGCTTTTTTCATCATTTACAACTTGACGGTTCGAAAATATTTCTTTTCCCAACGCAAGGCTACACTGACAAGGGCAATAAGAACAGGAACTTCTACTAGTGGACCAATAACGGCAGCAAATGCAACCCCACTGTTAATCCCAAATACCGCAACCGCTACAGCAATGGCTAATTCGAAGTTATTACTTGCAGCTGTAAAGGAAAGTGCTGCAGTAACTGGATACGAAGCACCGGCTTTACGAGAAGCAAAGAAGGATACAGCAAACATGATTAAGAAGTAAATGAGCAATGGAATGGCAATACGGACAACATCCATTGGTAAAGCGATGATTTGATCTCCTTTTAAAGAGAACATCATCACAATCGTAAATAATAACGCGATCAGTGTGAAAGGAGAGATTTTAGGTAGAAATTTGTTTTCATACCAATCCTTCCCCTTCAGCTTTAACCCAATAAAACGTGTTAACATACCAGCGAAAAATGGAATTCCTAAATAAATGAGCACACTTTTCGTAATCTCCCACATCGAGATGAATACGGATAAATTTTCTAATCCAAATACACCAGGAAGGACATTTAAAAAGAAATAAGCAAAAACGGAATAAAATAAGATCTGGAATACAGAGTTAAACGCTACTAATCCTGCTACATATTCACGATCTCCACGTGCTAAGTCATTCCAGACAATAACCATAGCAATACAACGAGCAAGCCCAATCATAATCAAACCAGCCATATATTCTGGATAATCACGTAAAAAGATAATGGCTAAAAAGAACATGAGAAAAGGTCCTAACAACCAATTCTGGAATAAGGATAGTAAAAGTACTTTCCAATCTTTAAAAACACGCCACATTTCTTCATATTTCACTTTCGCAAGTGGCGGATACATCATAATAATCAAACCGACCGCAATCGGAATATTCGTTGTCCCAACAGAGAAGGTATCCAGCACCTCTTTAAAATTAGGTAATACTACCCCAATCAGGATCCCTAACACCATAGCCGCGAAGATCCATACCGTTAAATACCGGTCTAAAAAGGATAACTTTTTCGTTACACTTTCATTGGACATCATTTTCACTCCTTATGAATGTTTATTAACAATCGCATTTTATGATTGAGTGCGCTTC
Source organism: uncultured Bacillaceae bacterium (assembly GCA_963765265.1). Taxonomy (GTDB): domain Bacteria; phylum Bacillota; class Bacilli; order Bacillales; family Cytobacillaceae; genus Bacillus_BD. The sequence continues at coordinate 4,625 of CAVXVN010000004.1, read as the reverse complement.
CAACTGATCAATAATGGCTTGAATATATGACGGCAAATCATCGTTTAGTCGATAATGCTTCCATACTCCTGCTGGTCTTTCGACAATAATTCCAGCTTCTTTTAACTTTTTCAATTGTTGACTGACAGCAGGTTGAGAAACATTTAATACATCAACAAAATCACAAGCACATAATTCTCCATTTTTAAGACAGGCTAATAACTTTAATCGATTAGGATCACTCACAGCCTTTAGTTGTTTCGCCATAAGTTCAATATTGTCCAAAAAACATCCACCCTTCCATTATATAATCAAACTCTTATATATAGTTTATTTGACTTATATAACATTTACAACTTGTTTTTTATTAACTTTTTGTGAAATTTTTAAACCAGTATCAACTTCTTCATATATAATTCACAGAACATTCACTGCATAAAGATAAAACTAAAAAATAAGTGACAGGCACCATCCAATTTTCTGGATGGTGCCTGGTCACTTATTTTCATTATTTTGTCCCACTTCTATAATCATAAGTTCATTAATAACTAGTATCTAAAGGGACATATCCCGTTCGGTTAACAATCTCTTGGCCTTGTTCAGATTGCATCCAATCGGTAAATGCCTTTATATGAGGATTATCACTACCAGCACTTATGGCATAAAATTTATCTACAATTGGATAGGTTTCGTTTTGAATATTTTCCTTTGTAGGCAAAATTCCCTCTACAGCAATAGTTTTAATTTTTTCACTTTCAACCATATTCTGAGAGAAGTGTCTAAATGAAAACCCAATTGCATTCGTTCGGTTTTGATAATTAGTGGTTTCTCTAATAATGCCTCCCATCGCAGAAACAATATCCTCTGAGGGAGGGTCCATTAATGGAATACCGTCCATCACATTGATTAATGCTGATTGACTACCACTTCCATCAGGACGTTGAAACGCACGGATTTCTTCATCCTTCCCACCTACATTTTTCCAATTGGTAATATCTCCGGAATAAATCCCTTGAATCTGTTCTATGGAGAGTTCGTCTACTGGATTATTAGAATGTACAAGGAAAACAAAGGCCTCTCTCCCAATCGGAGTTAAGGTGAGTTCAACCCCTTGTTGCTCAGCACTTTTTATTTGCTCCTCGGAAGGATGTGCAATAAATATGATATCAACTTCTCCATTTAATAAACGTTCAAAAGCATGAGTAGTTTGACTGGAAACAACCTCACTTTCTTCTAATGGATAATCTTTTTGTGGATATACAGCTTGAACAAACGCAGAATAAACTGGGTATAAAGCTGTTGCTCCATCTAATAACGGTAGATTGTCTTTAATTTTAAAAGTAGACGGTTCATTTAAAGATACCGCTTTTGTATTTTCAGCAAACGGACGATATTCTGATAAATCTACGTCTTGTGTACTGGCAATTTCAATAGACTTTAGATAGGTTTGATAACCTTCAAATACAGCTACGGAAATAACACATAATGAGAAAAAGATAATTGCACTCACTTTCGGTCGTTTATCTTTCAATTTTCCATAAATCGCTAGAATGATAGCAATAATGAGACCAATTGTAATAGTTGGAATAAAAACTGTATAAAACTCGGCATTTCTTGTTAATGATGCAATGATTGTTGCTACTAATCCAAAGAACCCAAATACGATAATAGTCAGTACAGTGCCGAATATTTTCATTATTTCCTCCTTGCTCCTCTAGTTAATGAAGGAATATGTGGTACAATTCCAATGCTTTGAATTTACTTTTCTTTCACATTTCCAACCCATTTTTTGCAGTTCTTTAGCTATTAACATATTAAAAAATCCATGGCCTACTAAAGCTACTGTTGTTTGTTCCTGCGCATACTCAACCAATAAATCAGATGCGATTTTTGCTCTGTCTTTTGCGTTTTTCAGGGACTCGCAGCCCCACGAATAACCACAAAACCAAAGACATCTTAAAATCACAGCACAGATATTCGGATTTAACTTTAATCCCCCTATTTTTGTTGGAACATTAGGTAGTTCTGTTTCACGAAACAAGGGGTCTGAAATCAATTTTATATTAGGATTTAGAATCTTTGCTGATTGGATAGACCTTTTTAAATCGCTAGTGATGACAATATTTGCTGTTGCTATTTTTTCAAGCGTTTCTAATGGGTAAGAGTTTTCTTCAAAAACCCCACTATCATCATATTTTTTAATCCATTCATTAAATTCTTTACAAGTCATTTTAGTATTGTCTATATGTTTAGATTTTCCATGTCTTATTAATGAAATTTCCATAAAATAAACTCCTCATAACTACTGAAAGACTAATATTAATAAAACAATCTCAGGCTCTGTTCATCTCATCTTATAACCTTATTTTACCATATACGGTTAAGACATTATTATGCTATTTTTTTGATTATTTCCTTTTATATTAACAAAAGCAAAAAAAGAAAACCCTGTATTAATACAGAGTTTTGATCAAACTTTCTTTCGAATACTCATATTGCTCAAAACACATCAGACAACCTACCTTAATGTTCATCCGTAAAAGCCTTATTGATATCTTCCTCTAACTTTTGTTTATTCATTTGTGATTTTATATATCTTTTCGTTACATTAATATCCTTATGTCCCGCAAGTCGAGAAACCGTTTCCAAATCTACTTTATTGTCAATTAATCTTTGACAAAAAGTATGACGAAGTTTTTGTGGATTCACATTAAATTTTTTAAGTATATATTGTACAGCTCTCTCTGTAAGACGCTCTCCTGATGGGGAAATAAAAATTGCTTCTTCGAATGAGTGAGAATCAAGGTAATTCTGTAAATGTTCTCTTAACTCTTGCGATAGAGGAATCACTCGTTCTCCCTCATCTTTTTGTACAATCAATATATTTTTTATAAAATCAACATTGGATCGATTTAATCTACACAATTCAGAAACACGAATGCCAGTGTGCAAGAGCACATAAACAATGGCTATATTTCTAAGGTTTCCCTCTTTTTTTACTTCTTTTAATAACCGAGTATATTCAATGATAGACAAGGTTTCAATGTCATTGTTTTTTTCTACCGGTTTTAATTCAATTCCAAAAGTCAGCTCTGGTTTTTTTAAAAATTTAGCAAATGTTCGGATCACACCAATTTTTTTATCAATGGTTGCCAAACTTTTTTGTTCTTGTTCTAAAAAAACAATAAAGGATAGGATATCTGTCTTTTCTAAATGATGAATATCCCTTTTGTTCTCTTGAAGCCACTCTTGATATCTTTCTAATTCAGTTCTATACGTTTTAATCGTACTAGGGGATTTCTTTTGTTCTTTTAACCAGTAACAAAAGTCAAGAATCAGCGGAATAACTTCAGTAGAATTTTTTTTCAATTTATTTTCCTCCCTAATAAGGTCATTTGACCTATTATAACTCATTACATTAAAGAAGTACTTCTACGAATAATGTAAGCATTGATGATTGCAGCTGCTAAAAGGAATAAAGTCGTTAACGGAAAACGGACAATGGCATCTGTTAATCCTTTGAGCCTGTCTTGAAGCTTTCCAATCGCTTTCATTTTTATCATTCCTTTCTATTTCATTTGGTGTTTCATGCGAAGTGAAATCAGTAGAATTCTTAGAATGACTTGCTAACACTAGATTGTCCCCATACTTCATAAAGAATGATTAAGTGATCTCTATTTTAAAGTAAATGGAATGGTTAAAAACTTGAGAATTATTTCGTCTCTTCATTATAGAAGAACACTCGCCTTATTTTATGTCGATAGAATTTGATTTCTCAAAAGTAGTTATGTTTAATGTCATTTTTAACGTTTTCCAAATCAAAAAAAATGGCTTAACCTCTTGGGTTAAGCCACCTTTTTGATTGCGGGGACAGGATTTGAACCTGCGACCTCCGGGTTATGAGCCCGACGAGCTACCGGACTGCTCTACCCCGCGACGATATTATATTAAAACGCAATGGCATCGGTTAATTCTTTGAGCCTGTCTTGAAGCTTTCCAATCGCTTTCATTTTTATCATTCCTTTCTATTTCATTTGGTGTTTCATGCGAAGTGAAATCAGTAGAATTCTTAGAATGACTTGCTAACACTAGATTATCCCCATATTTCATAAAGAACGATCAAGTGATCCCTATTTTAAAGTACATGGAATGGTTAAAAATTTAGAATTATTTCGTCTCTTCATTATAGAAGAACACTCGCCTTATTTTATGTCGATAGAATTTGATTTCTCAAAAATAGTTATGTTTAATGTCATTTTTAACGTTTTCCAAATCAAAAAAAGTGGCTTAACCTCTTGGGTTAAGCCACTTTTTTTGATTGCGGGGACAGGATTTGAACCTGCGACCTCCGGGTTATGAGCCCGACGAGCTACCGGACTGCTCTACCCCGCGACAATATTATATTAAAACAGCTTGGCGACTTCCTACTCTCACAGGGGGAGAACCCCCAACTACCATCGGCGCTGAGAAACTTAACTTCCGTGTTCGGTATGGGAACGGGTGTGACCTTCTCGCCATCGTCACCAAACTATTTTGTTTGAAGGTTTGTTCCTTCAAAACTAGATAACAGACAATCATCAATAAAGTAACAAGTGTTTATTTCATTTTGGTTAAGTCCTCGACCGATTAGTATTTGTCAGCTCCAC
>CAVXVN010000003.1:0-330493 GCA_963765265.1 uncultured Bacillaceae bacterium | reverse complement strand
CCCTCGTACCAAAAGACCGTACTGTTTTTTCAGCATGATTGTCCTCCGTGACTAAAGGACGTACTGTATTTTCCTCCATTGTTATTCCCTCCAAAAGATAATAAAATGAAAAAGTAAAAATGAAAGCCCTTACAAAATAGTGAATGGATTCTAGTATACATAAAAATAAATGAAAGGAGTTTTATACTTTCACTTCCAGAAAGAAGTAACCACATTCTCCTGTGCAGAGCCAGAAACACAGAGCTGTTAAAAATAAACAGCTCCATATACTATATCACTAAAGATTGCTCCGGCTTAAAACCAGTCGCTGTAACCCATTTTTCTTAAGTTTTCAGCAGATGTTTGTAGGCAGTCGAACGGATCACGGCCGTATACTTCATCCTGCTCAACTAAGAAGTATTGTGCACCGCTTTCAAGACCTGCGTCAATGATAGCAGGGATATTCAGATTGCCTTCTCCAACCTCGGCGAATTGAATCGTACCGACGAATCTGTCCATGAATTTGGCCAGATCTTTTTCAAAATCAATATCGGTTAAATCCATCGGTCCTACGCGGTAATCTTTTAAATGTAATAAAGAAATACGGCCTGTGTATTGCTTCACAAATTCTACCGGATTTTCCCCTGCTCTTTGAATCCAGTGAACATCTAGCTCAAAACCAAGCTTTGTTGTATTGCTTTTAATGATATCTAACAGATAAATCCCATCAAATTTTTGGAATTCCAGATGATGTGTATGGTAGTATAACTCAATTCCATGCTCTGCTAAGCGGTGTGCCATTGCTTCTGCTCTTTCTACAAAGCCCATAATATCATCTTTATTGCCCATTAGGTGCAGCGGCATCATTCCAATGCGTAAAAAGTTACAATTTAACGTTTTACAATCGTTTACAATTTTATCAAAATCATTTTGCAATGTTTCTCCCGGCGCCCCTGGAAGCATTGGTTCAAGACCTGCAGACATAGCCGCAATCTTAATATCGAAATCCTCACTCGCTCTTTTTAATTCAGCAACATTTTCCGGTGTCATTGGAATTTGTGATACTTCGACAGCGTGGTAACCAAGTTCGCTGACCTTTCTCATCGTTTCATATGCACCAAGCTCTGCTACTTTGTCCTTAAGCATCATCATTTGAACGCCGATTTTTCCTTTAGCCATTATTGTCATACCTCCAATTTGATTTCTTGATTTAATTCTGAGGATTTGCGAATCGCATCTATTATTTGAATAGATGGCAGCGCATCCTTTACGTGAACATAATCACAAGTATTATTTAAGATACAGGTATAGAATTTATTGATTAATTTCATATGGCTGGCACCATAATAAAACTTGGATCCAGGTATTTTTGCATCCTCAACCATTCTTTCCTTTGTGCCCTCTTCATTCAATCGTGTTAAAATACTATCTTTAATCGTAAATTTTGCATTTTCTAATACAACCTGAAGTTCGACACTGGAATTCCCAAAGTTGGAATTCGTTGCAAAAAACAAACCTGTGGCACCATTTTTAAATTTAATATGAGCCGTTGCCGTATCTTCGACTTCAATCCCATAATCCAGTAAATTACTGATCGAACCTTTTAGTTCTTTTATTTCACCGCCAAGCAGGTGCATTAAATCCAGGGTATGAATCGATTGGTTAATGAGAACGCCTCCACCGGCATAGGCCATCATTCCCCGCCAAGGTTTTACATCATAATAATCCTTTGGCCTGAACCAAGTGACCAGTCCCTTTACTCCAATCACTTTGCCGTATTTTCCGCTTTCTACAATTTCCTGAAGTGCCTCAAAAGTTTCATTATAGCGGTTTTGAAAGCAGATACAAATTTTCACATTTGGATGTTCTTCTTCTAATCTCACTAACTCCAAACCTTCATCTGTATTTAAGGTAAGTGGTTTTTCCTGAAATACATGAATTCCCTTTTCTACACATGCTTTCGTCGCAGGCAGATGAAGATAGTGTGGTAAACAAATATGAACACAATCCAGCTCTTCTTCTTCGAGCATTACATGGTAGTCAGAATAGAATTTAACACCCGGAACCGTATCCTTTAATTCTTCATTGATATCACATACCGCTGTAAGTTCCACATCAGGGTTTGCCTGAATGATCGGTATGTGAATTTTAGAGATATCCCCAAGTCCAATAACAGCTGCTTTAAGCATGTGATCATCTCCCTGTAAAATTAACTCATAGACGGAACCCTATGAGTTAATTTATTGTTTCACTTAGTTTCCTTATTTACTTTATTTTTCTGATTCAATCTTTTTGTTTAACTCTGCCAAGTAAACTTCTTCGTCAACCGGTAGTTCCACTTCTTTACCTAACCAGCTAGAAAGGTGAATCGCATTAGCCAAACCAACACCCTTTATACCGTCGCTTCCTGGAGCAATTAAAGGCGTTCCATCTAAAATGTTTGCAGCAAAGTTTTCTAATACAGCAATATGCTGTTCGCCCCAAACGCTTTCAAACTCAAGGACTTCTTCACTGTAGATTTCTCCCATATCGCCGCCCATGAAGAGTTTCATAGCATCTGCCCAGTCCATAGTCGCATTCATTTCATTTTCTGACTGTTTTAAACGTTTAATCGTAACTTTCTTGCTGTTGTCCACAACGATTTTTCCTTTATCACCAGTGATTTCAAAGCGATCTGTTCCAATAATGTCATGTGTACATGTAATGAATACACCTGTTGCACCATTACCGTAGTCAAGAACAGCTGTTACATCATCTTCAACCGCGATGTCTCTTTGATAGCCATATTTAACATTCGAAGAAACCTTTGTCGGCATACCGCAAATCCATTGCAGCAAGTCAATTTGGTGTGGTGCTTGGTTAACAAGGACGCCACCGCCTTCTCCGCCCCATGTTGCTCTCCATGCGCTTTGATCATAGTAAGCCTGTGGTCTCCACCAGTTTGTAATCATCCAGTTTGTACGGCGGATATTTCCGATTTCGCCATTATCCACAATTTCTTTTACTTTTTGATAAAGTGGATTTGTTCTTTGGTTGAAGAAAATAGCAAAGGTTAATTCTGGTTTTGATGCAGCAAATTCATTGATTTCTTTTACTTGTTTTGTATAAACACCGGCTGGTTTTTCAAGCAGTGCGTGGATGTCTCTCTTTAAAGCTTCAATACCCATTTCTGCATGTGAATAGTGGGGAACCGTTGTCACAACTGCATCAACATTACCGCTTTCAAGCATATCAATATAGTTATCATAGAAAGGCACGTTCGGATATTTTTCTGCACACATTGCCTTTTTCTCTGGATCGATATCGCAAATCGCCCCAATTTCGACATTTTTTACTTTTCCTTCTGAAATAAATCCTGCGTAAGTGCCACCTTGTGCACCGATACCAATAATACCTAAACGAACTTTTTTCATTATGCATTCTCCCCGCTTTCTATATTTTCAAGAATTTTTAATAGTGACTCATATTGCAGCTTATATCCGCCTTCACCATCAAGCCCTTTGTTATCCCTAATGATTTCTGTGGCATCCTCAAGCTCTAGATCTTTTAATGAATCGAATAGAACGAGATGTGGTTCTAATGTTAAGAAGCCTTTATATCCGCCTCTGATTGCCTGCGACAGAATTTCAGGAATTTTCCCTTCCCCTGTACCACATACAACATTTTGATTATCAGTTGTAACAGCGTCTTTAATATGAATGTAAACGATCTCATCTTCCAGCAAATCATAGCATTTTTGTGCATCTTCACCGCATTGCACAAAGTTTGCAAAATCGAAAATCGCTTTAAAATACGGGGAATCAACCGCTTTTAGGATTTCATGGCAGCGCCGTGAAATATCTCCGTAAATATCCTTTTCATTTTCATGCAGCAGAATAACATTGTATTTACCTGCAATCTCAGCGAATTGTTTCAGTTTATTGATTACTTCATCTTTGTATGGATCTGCCTCTTCTCCCTTAGGGATATAAAAGCTGAATATACGAATATATTGACAATCTAATACTTGACTTATCTGACAAAGAGTATCGAGCATCTTTTTTTGCTTTTCAAATCCTTCTTCATCATTGATAAACACTTTGCCGATTGGCGAACCAATGGAAGAAACACCCACATTCCATTTTTGCAGACGCGGCAGGACATTTTCCTTAACATCTTCTACAGAAAAATCACCGATGTTTTTGCCGTCAATTCCGCGCAACGAAATATAGTGCATGCCCAATTTAGAAACAACCTCTAGTTGTGTATCAAAATCGGAAGAAATTTCATCTGAAAACCCTGATATGATTAAATCTTGATTCACTGAAGACTATACCTCCTTGTATATCTGGAATAATCCATTATTGAAACATACTCACTTATATACTTTGTAAAAGAAACAAAACTATACGGTCTATTGCAGACCGTTTATATTGTTTGTTTTCATGCTTTTATCTTAATTGAAACCGATTTCAAAAACTCGTAATATATTGCGTATTATAGTAAAATAAAGATAAAATCTTGTATACTAAAATACTACCATTCATCAAAAAGGATGGTTAACACATGCAGCAACTCGAGAAAACAATTAAAAAGATCGGACAGTTTACTTATTTTTTCACTGATATGGATACGATTTTTATTGATAAAGACTCAAATATCATTTGGGAATACGGTCATAATCAATTACCAGAAACATTGCAGCCATATATAAAAAAGATTCGTAAGCAATTGAATCAAGAAAGGGTTAACGATGATTATGACATCCTGTTTCATACAAATGAATTAAAAACATACTATATATCAGCAAAACTATATAATGAAGGGAAAGATTTTCTCGGCACGATTATAGTCGGACCATTTCTCTTTGAGGAACCATCCGCCTCACTGGTGGAGGATGTACTTTTTCACAATAAGCTGCCCCTATCACTGAAATATACAATCACCCAGTACTATTTATCATTGCCTTTAATCAGTGAATACGAGGTGGACATGATTGCCGAATTCCTTGCCTATCATACAGAAAACATGGACAAACTAATAACTACCGGCCTAAAATCGGCAAGACGACGAATCAGTTTCAAAATAAGTTTGAAGTTTTTCCCGCTCCGATACAGGATCATCCGGAAATTTCTGTTGAGTAGGCAATCGAAAAAAGATACTCTTATCAAAATGAACTGATGTCAGCGGTGGAGCATGGCGATGCAGCGAAGGCGGAAAAAATACTGAATGAGGAGGGTTCTTTAATTGAAAAAATACCTGACCGCATTCCGAATGATCCATTGCGTTCAGAGAAAGATTTAGCTTTTACCTTTAATACTTGCTTACGGATCGCGGTTGAAAGGGGAGGACTACATCCCCTATACATCCACAGTATTTCTGAAAAGTTTGCGATCCAGATTGAGAAAACGACTTCCATTCAACAGTTGGCTGATTTGCAGATTGTGATGCTTCGTGAGTATTGTGCAGCAGTACGGAAGTATTCCCTCAAAAATTACAGTTTTCTGATACGTAAAGCGATCGAGTATATCCGCTTTCATTTGGAACAAGAGCTAAGTCTGGAAACCATATCTGCCGCCATTCACTCCAGCACATACGAACTTTCAAGAAAGTTTAAGAAAGAAACAGGCCAGACCTTAACAGACTATATCAATACACTAAGAATCCAGGAGGCACTTTATCTAATGGAGAACCGCAATCTATCCATTACAGATATTGCTTATATGACAGGTTTTAATGATGTTAATTATTTTACAAAGGTCTTTAAAAAAATGAAGGGAATAACCCCATCGACCTATAGAAAACAATTATGAATTACAAAACAATGAGCGTAAGAAAAACCGGGCAAAAACCACCCAGTCTTTTTTTGCTTCCATATAGAGCATTTTTCTTTCACAAGAAATCATTGTGTGTTAAAGTCTAAGTAGATGTTATGTTAAGTCTAATGATATTAATTATTTATTTAAAATATTTCTGCTGTCACCCCAATGGTGACAGCTTTCGTGTTTTTTAGGGGTAGTGATGATGATTATCCTTCTCAATAATAAATTAAACACTATCTCAATAATGAAAAAGGGGGATTTAAAATGGATACAGGAGCACATGTATTGGAAAGAAAAGAAGTAATCTCACAAGATAACTTGTGGGAAAAGGTTAAAGTGAATGGTGAGCTTATTGCCGCTATTGTCTGTGGAATATTCATTTTACTTGGTTGGCTCTATAATCGTTCTGATGCCGAAAATATATCAATTATTTTATATATACTTGCATTTGTTATCGGAGGGTTCGCAAAAGCAAAAGAAGGGATAACAAGTACGATTGAGAATAAAGAACTCAATGTTGAAATGTTAATGATCCTGGCTGCGATCGGTTCTGCTATTATTGGCTATTGGACAGAAGGAGCTATTTTAATCTTTATTTTTTCCTTAAGTGGTGCCTTAGAAACTTACACAATGAACAAGAGTCATAAAGAAATTTCCTCTTTAATGGAGCTTCAACCTGAAGAAGCACTGAGAGTAACAAATGGAATCGAAGAACATGTTCATATTTCAGAATTAACGATTGGTGACCTAATTCTCATTAAACCTGGGGAAAGAATTCCTTCTGATGGAAAAATTGTTAAAGGATTGACAACGATCGACGAAGCAGCTATTACAGGAGAAGCGATTCCTGTTTCTAAAAGTAATCAGGATGACGTATTTGCTGGGACGGTCAATCTTAACGGGTCCATCACAGTTGAAATTACAAAACCAACAAATGAAACATTATTTCAAAAGATAATCGAACTCGTTCAATCAGCACAAAGCGAAAAATCTCCTTCGCAACTTTTTATCGAACGATTTGAAGGAAACTATGTGAAAATTGTATTGGCGGTAGTGGCCGTAATGATGTTTCTTCCTCATTTTCTACTTGGATGGAGCTGGACTGAAACCTTTTACCGTGCCATGGTATTACTTGTAGTCGCTTCTCCGTGTGCCCTTGTTGCTTCCATTATGCCAGCAACTCTTTCCGCCATCTCAAATGGTGCTAGACATGGAATTCTTTTTAAAGGAGGCGTTCACCTAGAGAATCTTAGTCACATACAGGCCATCGCCTTTGATAAGACAGGTACCTTAACAAAGGGCAAACCAGAAGTAACGGATCTCATTGTTCAAGAAGGACTTATTGCAGAAGATATATTACTGATTGCAGCATCGATTGAAAGTCACTCCAATCATCCGCTGGCGGGTGCTATTGTGAAATATGCAAAAAAAGAATTAGAAAGAGACCTCCTTCACCCTGAAAGTATTGAAGATGTAGTGGGATGGGGAGTCAAAGCGATTATTAAAGATGAAGAATGGAAAATTGGAAAGGCTGGATTTGTTGGGAAAGAAAAAGTCGAACAATTTGCAGATGGGATGGCCAAAACACTTGCTAGTGAAGGGAAAACGGTTGTCTTTGTTAAAAAGGGTGAACAGTTGGTAGCACTTATTGCCTTAAAAGATATTGTTCGTGAAGAAACAAAATTAGCCATTGATGAATTAAAAGCCAAAGGAATTTATACCATCATGTTAACTGGGGATAGCACAAAAACAGCACAAGCCATTTCTGCTGAAAGCCATGTAGATGAATACATTGCGGAATGCTTGCCAGAAAACAAGGTTGAACATCTTAATCGACTAAAAGAAAAGTACGGAAATGTAGCAATGGTGGGGGATGGAATTAACGATGCTCCCGCTCTAGCTACAGCGAATGTCGGAATTGCCATGGGTGGAGGGACCGACGTAGCGCTTGAAACAGCGGATGTGGTCCTTATGAAAAATGACTTACCACGAATTTCAGAAGCCATCGCTCTATCCCAAAGAATGAATAAAATTGTCAAACAAAATGTCATCTTTTCCATTACCATCATTGCCATCCTTATTTCTTCAAACTTTATGCAAGCTCTTGATTTGCCATTAGGTGTTATCGGTCATGAAGGAAGCACCATTTTAGTAATATTAAATAGCTTACGATTATTAAAATAGCTGGTTTCACTTTTGTGGAGAAGCATTACAAATTATTAGTAGACCAAATAGCATTTGATTTGGTCTACTAATAATTCCTTGCTAAATCAATCGTTTTATAGACTTTACTATTCAAAGTAACAGGTTGAATAACAGATGCCAATAAATTATTCAACTCTATTAATTTACAGCCGTTTAAAATAAACTTTGTATTCGGACTATATCCAGGGACTTTCTGCTTGCCCTGTCTGAATTAGTCTCATATTCGGACAAGCTTTGGCTTTTTTCCGCTTGTCCTGTCTGAATAGACCTCGTATTCGGACATGCTTTGGCACTTTCCCGCTTGCCCTGTCTGAATTAGTCTCGTATTCGGATAAGCTTTGGCTTTTTTCCGCTTGCTCTGTCTGAATAGACCTCGCATTCAGACATGCTTTGGCACTCTCCTGCTTGCCCTGTCTGAATTAGTCTCGTATTCGGACATGCTTTGGCTTTTTTCCGCTTCCCTGTCTGAATAGACCTCGCATTCGGACATGCTTTGGCACTCTCCCGCTTGCCCTGTCTGAATTAGCCTCGCATTCAGACACGCTTTGGCTTTTTTCCGCTTGCCCTGTCTGAATAGACCTCGCATTCAGACAAGCTTTGGCACTTTCCCGCTTGCCCTGTCTGAATTAGTCTCGTATTCGGACATGCTTTGGCTTTTTTCCGCTTGCCCTGTCTGAATAGACCTCGCATTCAGACAAGCTTTGGCACTTTCCCGCTTGCCCTGTCTGAATTAGTCTCGTATTCGGACAAGCTTTGGCTTTTTCCGCTTGCTCTGTCTGAATAGCCTCGCATTCAGACAAGCTTTGACTTTTTTCCTGCTGCCTTGTCTGAATTAGACTTGCATTCGGACAAGCTTTGGCACTTTCCTGATTAACTGTCCGAATAATCCCAATCAAAAAAATTCGGGACCCTAAGCCCCGAATTTTTTTGATTTAATGATAGCCGTTTTGACCGTTAGCAGATCCAGATGTTTTTTGGTTTGGTTTATTTTTACCCTTTTGTTTCGTTCCGCCATCTTTCTTTGATTGTTTCGCCAATTTAATGCCCCCCTATACTTATAATGGGATGTTTGTTTCCCAGTTATATGTTTAACCTTTCGGAGCTAAAATCATGACGGAAACTTAAGGAAGCATTAGCACTCTTTTTCCTTTTTACTGTAAAAAGCATTCACTTCGCCACTAATCATGATAATAATCCCAGAAATATAAAACCAAACCATCAATACGATAATGGCTCCAATACTACCATAGGTAGCAGAGTAATTCCCGAAATTACTAACATAAAAAGAAAAGGCCCATGAAGTTAAGATCCATCCTATAGTAGCAAAAGCAGCCCCTGGTATCGTGCTTCGACAAGTAATCTTTTTACTTGGTGCAAGCCAATAAAGACCGACAAAAATAACAAAAATAATAACCGAACTGACAAGCCAACGCAATGTAATCCAAACCGAAATAAATTGATCAGACAATTCAAACTGTGAAAAAAGAAATACACCTACTTGTTTTCCAAATACAGGTAGAACAAGTGCAACAACAATGACAACAATCATTGCCACTGTTAATAGAATAGCTGTAATCCGTGCTCTAAAAAAGGTACGATTTTCTATTACTTCATAAGCCCTGTTTAAAGCTTTGACAATAGCATTGATTCCATTGGAGGCTGACCAAAGAGTACCAATAATCCCAAAGGATAAAAGCGTGCCATTTTTAGATATTTGCGAAAGATTCATTTCGATTAATTCCATCGTACCGCTCGGAGCAAAGTCTCGAAAAACACCGAGCAAATCTCCTTGCGTGAGCGGTAAATAAGGTAATAAAGTTACGAGAAAAATAAGAAGTGGAAACAATGAAAGCAAGAAAAAATAAGATAATTGGGCGGCAAACCCAAAATAGTCATTTTCAGGGAACTTTTTCCATAAATGTCGAACAAATGCGACCATTTTATTCACGGCTTGCTCACCCTCCCATTTCTTTTGTAAAGAGAAAAGATAGCTTTCTTATTCTGCTTTACTTTTCAAAAAATATGAATGAGCTTGTTTCATTAGTCTTTCACAACAAATCTCACAACTTTATCATTTAACTCATCGTCGGTAAAGAAAACTTCCATCAGTGGGGGTTTTACAGGCTGTTTATCCCCCACCTATCCTTTTTATTTTTTCTAAAAAGCCTCGTGGTGGGGGGTATTACAGCCTGTTAACCGGGCAAAAGCATCTTTCGTATCTTTTACCAAATCGGCCACTTGTGGGGTTAATTCTTTAAGTTCATCGATTTTTTCAGCAATAAAAGAAACCTCTGCCCCGACCTCTTCCATCGTAGATTGGATTTTTCTACTTGTTTCTTTTACAGTATTAATGGTTTCTTGAGGATGTTTTGCAAAGTATACAAGCTTTCCTGAAGTATATTGAATATTTTTTTTAACAGACGTTCTCGTTGTACGATCAAATAAACTAATCGCTCCACCAGCCATTGCACCTAAAATAACGCCTTTCCAGAACTTTGAACTACTCATACTGTTTCTCCTTTTCAAGAAGTTCTTTTTTAATTTCTTGCAATAATCGTTCACAGCCTTCATTGATAAGTTCATATACTTCATCAAAATTCCCAGTAAAGTACGGATCCGGGACGTCAGTTAGCACATGATCATCAACAAAATCAAGAAGCCGCTTTATTTTAACTTTTAAAGAGTAGCTTCCAAGTTCTTTTATGTTCTTTACATTTTCTGTATCCATTGCAATGATATAATCATATTCATTCAAATCATTCGTTTTGATTTGTCGGGCAAATAATCCTTCATCTGAAATTCTATTGGCTTTTAATATCTCCCTCGTTCCCTGATGAGGAGGTTTTCCAATATGCCAATCACCCGTTCCTGCAGAATCAACATGAATACGATCTGCTAGACCTTCTTTTTTAACCTTTTCACGAAAAATAGCCTCTGCCATTGGAGAACGACATATATTCCCTAAACAAACAAATAAAATATGTATCATTTTCTTCCTCCCTTTTCTCTATTTTTATTTATTTTACTTTCAACTTCAATCTTTATTATGAAAATAAATCTTTTCATCATTCTAATAATATTGACATTTTCTATTGAAAATGGAAAGATAAAGAAAACTTTGATAGATAAAATCGAGAGGATGGGACCCTGATTGGACTTAACTGAAAAAACCGTTGAAAATGTAGAGATTATGATTGAAAAAATTAAAGAGAAACTCAAGGTATTAAATCTGGGAGCCATTAAGCCTTCCCATTTTGATGAAAATATGTATGCCGAACTAAAAGATATTTACGAATTAGTAATGAAAAAAAATTCTTTCAGTCCAAATGAAATGCAAGCACTTGTCGAAGAGCTTGGAAATTTACGAAAACAATGAAATTTAACAAAAAGCGCCGATTTTATTATATAATTCGACGCTTTTCTCTTTGTTTCAGATGATCATACCTACTAATAGGACGATCAAGATTCTTCTTGATCGGTTAAGATGATTACACCTTCTTTTGTAATAGCAATCGTATGTTCATATTGAGCAGAATATTGTCCATCCTCTGTACTTGATGTCCATCCATTATTATCCATTTTCATTCGAAAAGTCCCTACATTAACCATTGGCTCTATTGTAAAGACCATGCCTTCTTTTATACGAGGACCCTTTCCAGGTAAACCGTAATGGGGAACATCTGGCTTTTCATGAATAGCTGAACCAATTCCATGACCAATAAAATCGCGCACAACCGAAAATCCTTCTCCTTCTACGTATGTTTGAATAGCATGACCAATATCACCAATTCGGTTTCCCACCCTGGCCTGTTCAATCCCTATGTAGAGTGCTTTTTTTGTCACATCTAATAATCTTTGGCTTGTCTCTGATACTTCTCCTACTGCATAGGACCATGCAGAATCTGCTAAAGCACCATTATAATTAACCACCATATCGATTGTAACAATATCCCCTGTTTTCAATGGCTCTTTACGAGGAAACCCATGACAGATTTCATCGTTAATACTGGCACAGGTCGCATATTGATATCCTTTATAACCTTTTTGTTCAGGCGTTGCTCCTTTTCTTTTTAGATATTTTTCAACAAACTCATCAATCTCCCACGTTGTAATGCCAGGTTTAATCATAGTAGCCAACTGTTTATGTACGGAAGCAAGTATTTTACCAGCCTCCTGCATTTTTTCAATTTCTCTTATTGATTTTAGAACAATCATTCAAATAACCTCACTTTCATTCTGAATACTAAACATATCATATTTATTGTATGATTTTTCATGCCTACTTGCAAAAAGCAAGGGAGTTTTCAAAAGATACACTTTTTAATATGGCGAACCTGTTATATAATAGATATAAGGATTTTTGACTCATCTCAGCTACACTAAAAGGTATTGACATGTACATTTTATTCGTATGAGTCAAAAGTGATGTCTATCGTCGAAATTCACTTACTAAACCAAAATACAAAAAAAACGATAAATACTAATGGAATTTCTCCCTATTTGTGGCATAATAACTTTATACTAATATAAGAAATTTCTTCTAATAAATGATATTATTGACCATTCAAAAATCAAATGCGCCTCGGCGCATTTGCGCCCAGATTTTATCGAGCTCGCTCGATAAAATTCCTTTTAAAATCTGTGGCATCCGCCGGAGGCTTTAACTTCATTCAGTCAGGGTTTGAACCCCCACCGAATTGATAAAAGCTGACATTCATCTCACCACTTATAGAAGTGGGAGACTTCTGCTGAATGAAGTTAAATTAATAATTTGGTAAAATGGATAAATGATTTGTTCTTAATATGGAACTTCCTGTTTGGTTTTGTTATTATACAAATATATTCTAAAAGAAGTGAGTGAGTAATTTGATCGGTGATCGTGTAAAAAAACTTCGACAAGAAAAGAAAATGTCTTTATCTGAATTGGCACTCCAAGCAGGGGTAGCCAAATCCTATTTAAGTTCTTTAGAAAGAAACTTACAAACAAATCCATCTATACAATTTTTAGAAAAAATTTCTACAGTTCTTGGAGTACCTGTTGATAGTCTTATCCTCGAGCATAGGAATAAAGAAGATTTGGACTCCGAATGGATGAAAATTGTTCAGGAAGCTATGGAATCTGGTGTTTCTAAAGATCAATTTCGCGAATTTCTTGAATTTAATAAATGGCGTGGAAATCAAAAAAATTAATATTACTCAAGATAACAAACTCTTGCTTCTATATACTTTGTCCTTAATTTTTTACATTAAGGCAATAAATAGAATCAGGAGTTTATTCCTCCCATTACTTCAGTATTCAAAAAAAATACCCCTCTGATGAGAGATACCACAATTTAATCTGACCTTTTCTTATGTAAAATGAGAGTTTTTACTCAGAAAGATTCTTTTCTGAATTCAACCCAAGTAAAAAGCTTCGAATTTCTTCTTTCTCGATCCCTAACTTTTTCGCCTCTAAAACTAATTCAATCCATTCATTGTCTGGTTCTGTTTTAATAATTGTTTTCTCCCCCACCACAAATAATCCTCCCAAATACAATCAGTATCTTAGGTAGCCCAGCCGTCATAGTATATACGTTAGACCTGTGACTTTGCGTCTCCATTTTTCAATAGATTTGCCTTTTTCTATGTTTAAATAATTGATTTATTTTTATATTATAACCTATAAAAAATGAAAAGTTTGTAATAATATGTCATAATCATTACAAATAATACAAATAGTATGAAAATTTATAATAAATTAATATTTACTGAAATATTATTTTATTTATTAGTATGATACCACTTTGTTCTTTTTACAAGTTATTTAGTCTTTTCAAGTATTCATTTTCTTAGATGAACCTCTATAATTTTCAATCTTCTGGTGGATGGGTATCGATCTTATTTGAATTCGATCAATCGTTTCAGCATTAAAGAAAGGGAAATCCGTTAAATCACTCCCACACAAAGGACAAATCCATTCCCCTCTATTACTACTACTAAAAGAGGGTCTACTACATTTCTCACAATTCTTTCTGTAAATAACCATCACCTACATCCTTATACTTACTTAGCACATTTTTTTATAACTTGGAATAAAAACCATATCTCCTAGTTCCTATTTCGTTCTTTTAAAAGTACGTTTATTTTAATTATAGTTCTTATGAACGATTTTTATAAATCCCATAATCCTTCAAATATTCTTTAAAAAGAACACTTTTTGCTTTTTTTCTTAGATTTGCTCTTGAATTCTCATTATTTTGTATTTTTTATTGAACGAATTGTTCTTTATAATAGAATTAGGCTAAATGAACAGGAGAATATTATTATGGTGCAAAATCGTATTAAACAGTTAAGACTATTAAAGGGATACTCAATCAATGCACTTTCGGAAAAAACTGGAGTTTCCAAATCTTATTTGAGCTATATTGAACGCGGAATACAGAAGAATCCTTCGCTTCAAATATTGTCTAAACTCGCTAACTCATTAGGAACAACTGTAGAAGATTTACTTGAAGAGGACCATTATAATAATGAAAAAGAGAAAAAAAATATGGATGAGGATTGGATTCAACTCTTTACTGAGGCCACAAAGCATGGCGTGACAAAGGAAGATTTCTCTCTATATTTAGACTTTATTAAGTTTCAGAAGATCAATAAAAAAAAGTGAACCACACTACTGTTCAATTTCAATAAACTGAGCAAAAATAAAAAAAGACCCCATGTAGTATTTTCAACTTCACGAGATCCTTTTTTATTCCATTATTTAATATCCGTTCTAGGTAAAATTAATATTTCAACACGTCTATTTTGAGCTCTACCCGCTTCTGTATCGTTTGATGCAATCGATTGAAACTCTCCATGTCCTTTGGCACTAAACAATTCAGGATTCAATTGAGTATTTTCAAGCAGTATTTTCATAAAGTTGATCGCTCTCATCACACTTAACTCCCAGTTGGATTCAAAATTCGCGTTTTTAATCGGTACATTATCTGTATGGCCGCTAATAATAATACTTCTTGGTACATCCATTTCAAGAAGCCTTGAAATTTCCTTTGCGATGTTTAGGTCTTCAGGACGAACATCCGCACTACCTGAATTAAACAAAACATTATCACGAATGGTAAGGGATAATCCATCAACTGTCAAAGAAGTAGCTAATTGGTCACCAAGGCCATTTTCTTGAACATATGTATTCACGCGATTTTGAATTTCGGCCAGCCTTTCATGTTCGGCAATCTGTTCCATTGTTTGCTTTTTATCTTTCTCCTGTTCAGCATCCGGTTCATCTTGCTTATCTGGTGCATTCCGACCGCCCTCTGGAATTGGACTTTGAAATTCAAAAAAACCTGTGCCACCTTTTAATTCGGCATTAAAAGCACTTGATAAAGCCTGAAACTTTTGTGAATCAATGGCACTACTGGCAAATAGAACAATAAATAAGGCAACGAGCAACGTTAATAAATCTGAGTAGGGAAGGAGCCAAGATTCATCTACATGATCCTCAACATATTTTTTCTTTCTTCGTTTACTCATCCATCCTCACACTGCCTTCTTCAAGAAATTTCTTTCTTTCTCCAGCTGGGAGATATGAGACTAATTTTTGTTCGATCACTCTTGGTGCTTCTCCTTCTAAAATGGACAATACCCCTTCAATCATCATATACTTATGCTGCGCTTCAAGCCTTGATTTCCTTTTTAGTTTATTGGCAAATGGATGCCAAAGCACATATCCAGTGAAAATCCCTAGCAATGTAGCAATAAAGGCTGCACTAATTGCGTGTCCTAATGCTACTGTATCACTCATATTTCCAAGGGCAGCAACCAACCCGATAACGGCGCCTAAAACCCCTAGTGTTGGAGCATAGGTTCCTGCTTGAGAAAATATAGAGGCTCCTGCCTGATGCCTTTCTTCCATAGCTTCTATTTCCTCTGTTAACACATCGCGAATATAATCTGCATTCTGCCCATCAACGGCGAGAGCCAAACCATTTCTTAAGAAAGGATCATCCACTTCATTTATTTTTGATTCAAGTGAAAGTAAACCTTCCTTTCTTGCTAACTGTGCCAAATCAGAAAATAATCGAACTAATTCAGTCGTATTTGTCATCTTTTTTTCTTTAAAAAGAATAACAAACAACTTTGGTACTCTTTTTAATTCTGACATTGGGAAAGCGATCGTTACAGAAGCAATTGTTCCCACGATAATAATCAGGAAGGCTGCTGGGTTTGCAAGTGCCGATATCGACACCCCTTTCAGAACCATTCCGACTCCTACCGCGACAATTCCTAAAATAATTCCTATTAATGTTGCAAAATCCATCCTTTATCACCTGTCTTGTTCATTCTTTAACTAGTAGGGAACGCACAAATCTTTTCTTATTATATATTTCGACAATAATTTAACTTTATTTAGATACTTTTTTATTATGAAGAAAATATGTTTAAAAATGAATGTGGTTTGTTATGGAAGTAAAGCAAAAAAATAATGCCTTCTGGGGAGAAGCATTACTTTTTACATGTCTCTATTCAATAAAATTTTAGGGGGAGGGGTTGTTCAAATATCCCTTGTGAATATCTGAACAAGTTAATTATAATATGGTTACCTATATATTTCCATGAACAAATTGTGAACTTTTTTACAATATTTTCCCTTTTACAATTTATAGTCAAAATCAATCCAATATCCATTATAACGCTTTAATAGGACAATTATTATTCGGAATAATTGTCTTCTCTTTTGCGAAAAATAGATAAGAAATTTGAAAGGAGTTGCACATATATGGGTCGTGGTAAGCAGTTTGATCACAAAAAGAAGAATCATCCAGGAAACTTTCCTGAAAACACGCTAGTTGAAAGACATACAACAGAAGCTCAAGAAGATGAAGAACTTCTTGTAACTCAAGAAGCTTTTAAAAATCGAATTGAAAATAATAGTGAAAGATAGGACATTTTGAGGACAGGTCAAGCTGGAAATTACCTTTCTCTTCTAAAAGCAAAGAGCACCCTCCTATAAAATTAAAATAGAAGGGTGCTCGAATTTTTATATTTTATTTCAAGCAAGAATAAAGTTAATCAAACTTCAACCCTTTTAATGCCTCTGCCAACGCATTATTTAAAGGTTCTTCTTCTTTTTGCTGGTTTTTTAAATATTTTTGTACCGTACGTTTATCCACTTTACCACCCGATTCTTTTTTGCGGCGATCTTGGAAAGTAGATAATTTTTCACGATATCCACATTTACATGCGAAAATTTGTCCATCCCCTTCCCCGCGCAGCTCAAGCTTTTTATGGCATTGTGGGCAGCGTGCGTTTGTGACACGCGAGACGTTTTTGCGGTGTCCACATTCACGATCTTGGCATACGAGCATTTTTCCTTTTTTGCCGTTCACTTCAAGCATCGGTTTTCCACAGTCTGGACAATTTTTCGTGGAAATGTTGTCGTGCTTGTATTTTTTATTACTTGCTTTAATTTCAGCAACGATTTCCTTTGTGTGTTGTTTCATTTCGTTAATGAACACTTCTTTTTTTAGCTTACCTTTTGCAATTAACTCCAGTTTTTGTTCCCACTCTGCTGTTGTTAGCGGCGAATGTAATTCCTTTGGCACTAAATCCAGTAGCTGGCGGCCTTTAGAAGTAATATGAATGTCTTTGCCACGCTTTTCGATAAGGAACGAATTGAATAACTTGTCAATAATGTCAGCACGTGTAGCAACAGTTCCCAGTCCACCAGTCGATTTTAACGTGTCAGCCAGTTGTTTATTTTGCGTATCCATATATTTCGTAGGATTTTCCATTGCCGAAAGTAACGTCGCTTCATTAAAACGTGCAGGCGGCTTTGTTTGACCTGATGTTTGTGCGATTAGATTCACGTTTAATGTATCGCCTTTTTCAATTCGAGGTAAAATTTGTTCTTTTAAATCATCTGCTGCATCGTCATCTTCAAAACGATTTTCGTATACTTCTTTCCAGCCAATCGATAAAATGGTTTTTCCTCTAGCAACGAAGTTCTCATCACCAATTTTCGCACGGAGCGTTAATTGCTCGTACTCGAATGCTGGGAATAATACGGCTAGGAAGCGTTTGACAACTAAATCATATATTTTGCGTTCTTTATCCGTGAAGGCTGAGAAATTCACATATCCTTCAGTTGGAATGATCGCATGGTGATCAGATACTTTGCTATCATCAACAAACGATTTAGAAGCCTTTATTGGTTTTTTTAAGATTTTGCTTGTTAGTAAACGATATTCCCCTATCCCACATGCTTTAAGACGCTCAGGTATTGTTGGAACGATATCTGATGTAAGAAAGCGTGAATCTGTACGAGGATACGTTAACACTTTATGCTGCTCATACAACTTTTGCATAATATTTAACGTTTCCTTTGCAGAGTAACCAAAGATTTTATTCGCATCACGTTGTAGTTCTGTTAAGTCATAAAGACCTGGAGCAAATGATTTCTTAGGTTTTTTCTCAATTTCCGTTACAATGGCATTTTTATTGCCCAATTTTTTCACAATTGCATCGATTTTCTCTTTATCAAAGCTACGACTGTTCCCTTTTGCATCCTGCCAAGTCAGCTTTAATTGGTCTGTTGTTTGAGCTTCAATTCCGTAATAGTTCTGTGCCTTGAAGTTTTTGATTTCGTCCTCACGTGCTGCAATCATCGCAACAGTAGGTGTTTGTACACGACCACAGTTTAGTTGTGCATTAAACCTGGTAGTTAATGCACGTGTTGCATTAAGACCGATATACCAGTCCGCTTCTGAACGTGCGACTGCAGAAGCATATAAATTGTCATAAGATTTGCCAGGCTTCAAGTTTGCAAAGCCGTCTTTAATCGCTTTATCCGTAACAGATGAGATCCATAGTCGTTTAATCGGTTTCGTGACTTTCACTTTATCAATAATCCAACGTGCGACTAATTCGCCCTCCCGTCCCGCATCTGTAGCCACAATTATTTCATTGACATCACTTCTAGTCAGTTGACTTTTAACAGCATTAAATTGTTTTCCAGTCTGCTTAATGACGGTTAATTTCAAACGCTCAGGCAGCATGGGGAGATCTTCTAAATTCCATGTTTTATATTTCACATCGTAACTTTCTGGATCAGCCAGTGTGACTAGATGTCCTAGTGCCCACGTAACGATATATTGATTTCCTTCCAGATACCCATTTCCTTTTTTATTACAATTCAGTACACGTGCGATGTCACGTGCTACAGAAGGTTTTTCAGCAATTACAACGCTTTTTGCCATATTTAAAACATCCTTTCAAGTTTCCATTAGTTAAATATAGCATACGACATTCTAAAATAAATTAATAAGAGGTTTTTCCTTGGTAAGTGGTAAATTAATAATATACATATTTCAATATGATCATGATCAATAAAAGGAGCTGGAAAATATGAGTGAATTTCAACAGAAATTAGAAAAGTATGCAAAGCTAGCGGTAGAAGTAGGTGTCAATATACAAAAAGATCAAACACTTGTCATAAATGCCACATTGGACGGGCAAGATTTTGTTCGCTTAGTTGTTAGAAAGGCATATGAGGCAGGTGCAAAAGATGTTATTGTCAATTGGAGTGACGATGCCGTTACTAGATTAAAATATGATTTAGCACCTGATGAGGCTTTTCTTGAATACCCTGAATGGCGTGCAAAAGAAACTACAGCCCTTGCTGAAAGTGGCGCAGCCTTTATGTCCATTCTTGCATCAAGCCCTGCTCTTTTAAAAGGAGTGGAAACAGCAAGAATCGCAAATTACCAAAAAGCAGCTGGTAAAGCTCTTCGCGAATATCGAAAATTTATTCAATCCGATAAAGTAAGTTGGACAGTTATTGCTGTTCCATCACAAAGTTGGGCAGATATGGTATTTCCAGATGAACCAAAAGAAGCACGAATGGAAAAGCTTTGGGAGGCCATTTTTTATACATTGAGAATCCATTCAGAAGATCCCGTAGCCTCTTGGAAAAAACACGATGAAGCCCTTCATGAAAAAGTAGATTACTTAAATCATAAAAAATATAAAAAACTTCACTATACCGCTCCAGGCACAGACTTAACGATTGAACTTCCTGAAAAACATATATGGTGTGGTGCAGGTAGTACGAATGAAAAAGGCTTTGAGTTTATGGCGAATATGCCTACTGAGGAAGTCTTCACCGTTCCAAATAAAACAGGTGTAAACGGTACTGTTTCAAGCACGAAACCACTTAGCTATGGTGGAAATATTATCGATGAATTTACCATTACTTTTGAAAACGGAAGAATTATGGATGTTAGAGCAAAAGAAGGTGAAGAAATCTTAAAACAACTTGTTGCAACAGATGAAGGGTCACATTATTTAGGAGAAGTTGCTCTTGTTCCGTATAACTCACCCATTTCTCAGTCTAATATTTTATTTTTCAACACCTTATTTGATGAAAATGCCTCTAATCATCTCGCTATTGGCAGTGCTTATGCATTTTGTATTGAAGGTGGGAAAACGATGTCTGCAGAAGAACTACAAGCAAACGGCTTAAACGAAAGCTTAACACATGTTGACTTTATGATTGGCTCATCCGAAATGGACATTGACGGAATTACTGCTGATGGTAAAATCGAACCTGTATTTAGAAAAGGAGACTGGGCTTTCTAATTAAGAAAGACTCATAATCCTTTATTCATTCATTGTAATTAGAACCATGTGGAAACAATAATTTTCCACATGGTTCTTTTATTGAAAATAAAAGAACCAATCACATATTGCATCACCCATTCATTTATGGGAGTATTAAAGGAATATGGAACTTATACGTACAGCGGAGGGGTAAGAAATGATCCAGTTGCATATTATTGTTTCTGGAAAAGTACAAAGTGTAGGCTATCGTTACTTTTCGCAGATGAAAGCAGTCCAATATGGAGTGACAGGATGGGCAAGAAACGTATCGGATGATACAGTTGAAATTTGCGCATTAGGGACTAAGGACCAGCTCGATCCCTTTATAGAAGACCTACGAAGAGGCAATCCTTTTTCTAAAATTTTGAATTTGGAAATTACCGAAAAGGAACAAACCGATCACTTCCAGTCATTCACGATTAAGTATTAATGAGCATTATTTAACAAACCCAAAGTAAAAAGGAGTAAAAAAAATGTGGTCTGAATTTAAAAAGTTTGCATTAAAAGGAAATGTTTTAGATTTAGCCGTTGGGGTTGTCATTGGTGGAGCGTTTGGGAAAATTGTTGCATCTCTTGTCGCAGATTTAATCATGCCGATTGTGGGTTTACTGTTAGGCGGAGTTGACTTTTCTAAACTTTCTATTACATATGGAGACGCGGTAATTAAATATGGTGCCTTTCTCCAAACAGTCGTAGACTTTTTCATTATTGCTTTCTCTATCTTCCTCTTTATCCGTCTAATTAGCCGTTTTAAGAAAAAAGAAGAAGTGACAGAAAGTGCACCTGTTATTGATGCAAAGGAAGAATTGTTAACTGAAATTCGTGATTTATTAAAGAGTAATCAACAAGCCAGCAATCATTCACAATCAAACGAGTAATTATTGCTTTGAATATTCATTTATAAATCAGATGTAGGGAATCGAAACTAGTTTCGATTCCCTTTTTTGATGTAAACTTTGCTTTAAAAAAGTGAAAATCCGCTCTATTTATTCGTCTTTCTTTGACTTACCAAGGATATTTCCCTTTAAAACTCTTTGCCCGCTCCTCACTATCTTTTCTCCGCTTTTTACGAATTTCTAGCCTGTCTTTGGCCGTTTCATATAAAAGCTTTTCTTCCTCCGACTGTGGAACTACTTGTGGAACTTCAGAAGGTTGTCCATTTTCATCTAATGCAACAAATGTTAAAAAGGAAACAGCACAAATATGGCGATCTCCGGTAAGCATATTTTCAGAAACAACTTTTACAAATATCTCCATTGATGTTCTTCCCGTATATGAAACAAAAGCCTCCAAACAAACTGAATTTCCCTCAATAATGGGATGAAGAAAATCTACTGAATCACTTGATGCGGTCACCGCTAGTTTTCTCGCATGCCGCATAGCTGCAATCGCTGCTACATCATCAATGTATGCCATCAGTTTCCCACCAAACATGGTTCCGTGAATATTTGTGTCAGGTGGTGAAACCAGACTTGTTTTTATTGCTAACGATTCCCGGCAATATTTTTTATTTTCCATATTCGAGCTCCTTTACAACAATACTGTTCATTCGGTTTATTTGCGTCCCTAACAAATTCCGCTTATTTACATAATATTAGTATAACTGAATTTTTATTACTAGACAAAAAACTACGTTCACTAATTTATCTATTCAATATTCAATTCAAGATGATTTCATTTGTTTTAGTGGGGACATAAAGATGGATACCCCAATTTTTTTACAGACAGTCATATAATGCATCATCGTTAATAGAATGGCTTCCGCATTTATGCCGATGATAATTCCATCCATTTGAAAGTTGCTGCTTGATCCGAGGAAATACATAATGACAAACGCAATCGTTGTTGCCCATACCCCATGAATAAAGGCATCCTTCATTAGTCCAAGTCCAATTAAATAAGCCTGAAGTGGCATCACAAAAAAACGAAAAAGAAAACATGGCCAGAGCAGCTGCAAATAACGAGCAGCGCCTTCTGAGTGAAAGAAAGTACTTGTAAGTGGTTCAGCAAAAAGGTAACAAGCGGCAACAGCAGGAACTCCGTATAAAAATGTCAGAAGCATAATTTGCTGAAGTAATCTTTGCAAGTATTCAATATTTTTTTCTGCATTTTCCTTTGAAATGGTTGGGATCAGCATGATCATTAATGAATGTGAAATAAAGGTAGGGAACGAACCAATGACCATAGCAATTCCTGCGACCATACCAAATTGTTCTGTAGCCATTTCCTTCCCTACACCGGCGTAGTAGAGTGCTCCTGTAATTAAAAATGGCTCAATGGACGAAGTAATCGCATGAAAAACACGTAAAGCTGTCGTTGGAATAGACACTGCCATTAAATTTTTCATAACCACTTTACCATGGAGCTTTTTTGATGGTTGCTTTTTCATATATTGATACTGAATCATAAATACATGAAAAAGGTATAAAAAAACAACTAAATCACTTCCGATAAGTGTACAAAATGCAATTAATACGGCCATATGTGTATCAAATTGGAAGAGTTGAAATAAATAAACAAGGAGCAGGAGTTGGACGATTTTACGCAGAAAGTTAGCCACAGCTATTTTGCTCATTTGTGATTTCCCCATAAAATACCCTCTTGCAATGGAAGTAAATGAGACAATTGGAATCAAGATTAGCACAAGCCATCTAAAAATAGGATGATATTGATCAAATACGGGAACAAAAGGCAAAACAATAGTCACAACCACCATTAATACGGCCGTTGTCATAATCGTCCATTTCAGTACATGACTAAGCATACTTTGATGAATTCGTTTATCCTTTTCGGCAATAAATTTCGATATTGAAATAGGCATTTCAAAGCTTGCAAGGAGCACAATTAAAAATACAGTTGGCAAAATGGACATATACAGACCAAGCCCGTTCTCCCCAAGTTCCCTTGCTAAAACCATATTGATGAAAAACTCAACACATTCTCCAATGAAGGCTGCTGCAATGAGTAAAATCGTTCCTTTTAAAAATGGATTCATATGCCACTCCTTTTTCATACTCCTAAACTGGAAAATTTCCAGATGACTAGATATCAAATACGTCTTGATGTATTGCGCTCAGATTTTACCATAGCTCGCTCGGGTAAATTCCCTTTAAAAATAAGTACTCTATAACATATGAGACAAGTCCCTAGAATATTTATCCAAATAAAAACTCAGTACGCCAACACCTCAGGAAAGACAAATGTCTTTTTTGGGTGTTGGCGTACTGAGTTAGGTTAGCGGTCATGTAAATCGTGGTTTAGTAGTTGATTCATTTTTGCTTTGAAATCTTCTTTTCTAGTTTTACTCTGTAAATAAGTAGGTTCTGTTATTTCTGACAATAAAAGTTTTTTTATTTTTGGATCGTCGATTTTTTCTAGAATCCTCTTTCGACAAGAGTATAAAAAATCAACATATTCCTTATACTCTGGACCAAATTGATCGGCAATTTCTTGCTTAATCTTTTTTGCAAGGATCGGACTAGCACCCGATGTCGAAACCGTAATGCTTAATTTCCCCTGATTCACAACAGCAGGAAGAATAAAATCGGACTCTTCTGGATTATCCACCATACTAACGAGCTGATGGGGTGCCGCTGCCTTTTTAATAGAAAGGTTGATTTCTGGCTGATTGGTGGCTGCAATAACAAGAAAAGCGTCGTGAATATCCTCAGCAGTAAAGTCCTTTTTCCTTCCAAGTCAATTTTACCCTCTTCGGCATACATCATTAATTCAGGAGTTAACTTTGGACTAACCACCGTGACAGCTGCCATTGCCTCAATCAACCCCGTAATCTTCCGTTCAGCTATTCTCCCACCACCAATGACAACTACCTTTCTTCCATGCAAATTAAGATTAATTGGATAATAGACCATGACAAGCCCCTTCATAGCTAATTAATTTATCGAACAGCTTACAATACACTTAATTAACGCTTCAGTTGTCGGTGTTTCCGGTTTTGCATCAGGTTGAACTCCATAGAATTGTGCAGCTGTCGAAGTTCGTTCTCCCATACAAACGACGTTTACGTCATGAATGAATTCAGACGGGAATAACTCTGATACCACTTCTTCTTCAAAAAACATTTTGACTGATTGAGCACTCGGAAATACGATCGTATCGGGACTTGCTTCTGCAAGCATCTTTTTTATAATCGGTAAGTATTTTTCATCGATGATATTTTCGCCTGTGATCAAAATATCGAAATTAGCGTATTGATATTTATTCACTCGGTTATCTCCCACTACAAGTAACGGTTCATTCTGTTCAATTTGGTCAACCACCTCTGCCATCAGTCCTTTTTCATTTAAGGCTGTAACCGTTTTTTGAGATAAACCGAACAATTCTGCTGAAAGACTCCGAAGATCGAATTGTTCCTTCCTCAATAGTTGAAAAAAATGAGTTACACTTTCAACGGAAGTGAATAATATCTTTTCGTAAGCAGTGATCTTATGTAAAATTTCTTGATCAAAAGGGATTTTCTTGCTTTTCCATTTTGGAAATTCAATCACATCCGCTCCTTGCTCTGTTAAAGCTTGTGCTAAACTGCTTGGATTATGACCAGTTCTAGCAAGGAGAATTTGACGGCCAAATAATGGTTTTTTCTCAAACCAATTGATCTTCTCTCTGAGTGAAATGATTTCACCAACAAGTGTAATGGCTGGATTACTAAACTTTTGCGCCGCTGCCAAATCAGCAATCGTTGCAAGTGTACCTTCCAAGGTCTTTTGTCTACTAAAGGTTCCCCACTGAATTAAAATAATCGGTGTTTCTGGTGGCCTTCCATTTGCCATTAAGTTTTGACAAATATAAGAAAGATTGGCTACTCCCATATAGAAAGCAATCGTGTCGATCCCGTTTGCAAGTGCTTTCCAATCGAGAATAGGCTTTCCTTCCTTTGCTTGACTATGTGCTGTGACAATCGCGAATGTTTCACCAAATTGCCTATGAGTAACGGGAATTCCAGCGTAAAGCGGAGCTGCCATTCCAGATGAAATCCCTGGAACCATTTCATATTGAATACCCGCATCTGCTAAGCTTTCCGCTTCCTCTCCAACTCGACCGAAAACACCAGGATCTCCGCCTTTTAGCCGAACAACTCTTTTCCCTTCTAATGCTTTTTCTACTAAAAGATCATTAATTCCATCTTGTCTTAATGTGTGACGATCAGGCAATTTTCCACAATAGATCAATTCACAATCTACCGGTGCGAAATAGAGTAATTTGGGATTTGCCAGTCGATCATATAAAATAACGTCCGCCTGTTTGATCGCTTCCAATCCTTTTACCGTGATTAATCCAATATCTCCAGGTCCAGCCCCAACTAAAAACACTTTTCCTTTACTCATATGTGGCCATCCTCCCGAATCATTTATAAAGAAAACTTTCAACATGGGGATACAACGGTGCCTGACACCGCAAAAAGACAAATGTTTTTTTGCGGTGTCAGGCACACAATCGATCATTGTGGGGTCTTACTCCCTTTGGTTAAGCCGCTTATTTTACAAGTGAGTGCTTGAACGCATAAATGACTGCTTGAGTCCGGTCCTGTACCTGCAACTTACTCAAGATATTGCTGACATGTGTTTTCACCGTTTTTAAAGCAATAAAAAGTTCATCCGCTATTTCTTGATTGCTTTTTCCCTCTGCAATAAGGAGAAGAATTTCCATTTCCCTGCTTGTTAACTCTTCATGAAGCTCATGTTTATTTTTTTGTCGCATTTTCAGCATCATTTTCCCAGTTACTTCAGGCTCTAAAATAGATTGGCCACCGAATGTTGAGCGCACTGCATCGGCAATCTCACTTGCTTTTGATGTTTTCAACATATAGCTTGTCGCACCTGCTTCAAGAGCAGGATATACTTTTTCATCATCTAAAAAGCTGGTCACAATAATAATTTTTGCTTCAGGCCATTTTTCAATAATCTGTCTCGTTGCCTCAATTCCATCCATTTCTTTCATCACTAAATCCATGAGTATGATATCTGGTCTAAGGGAAAGGGCTAACTCGATCGCTGTTTTTCCATTATCTGCTTCACCTATCACTTCAATATCAGGCTGAGCGGTTAAATAGGCAGAAACTCCAATTCTCACCATTTCATGATCATCAACAAACAATACTTTAATCATTTTCCTCACCTACATTCATTATGGGGATTTTCACTTCAAGACGGGTGCCTTTATTTTTAAGAGAGACCATTTTTAAGGTGCCACCAATTTCAACGGCTCTTTCATACATATTCTGCATACCATATGAACCGGCTTTATTTTCATCCACATCAAACCCAATTCCATCATCTGTTACTCTTAAAATAATAAAACCATCTCTTTTGATCAGTAAAACTTCCAAAAGGGTTGCTTTTGCATGACGAAGCGTATTGGATACAGACTCTTGCAAAATCCGAAACAAGTGATCTTCAATCCCCTTTTCAACAGAAAACCCCTCAATTTTCGAGTTAATATTCATCTCAACCTTTTGGGAGAGCTCAACTAATAATTCTTTGATTCCCTCCTGTAACGTTTTTCCTTTTAAAGCAACAGGCCGTAAATGAAGAAGTAAGGCTCGCATCTCAAGTTGTGATTGGTGAATCATTTCCTCAACCATTTTTAACTGTTTCGTTTCCCAATCATCTGAAGGTGTTTTCACCTCATTAATAGCAGACATAAGCATAGAAGCGGCAAAGAGCTGCTGACTCACTGAATCATGGAGTTCACGCGCAAGGCGATTCCGTTCTTGAAAAATCATTTCCTGCATGCGGATTTCTTGATCTTCAGCTGCCTCTGTTGCTAATCGTTGAGAAAGCTTTGCCTGCTCCGTAATCTGTTTTTGAATTTTACCCAGTCTGTTTGAAATCATTCGAATTTCAGATAAAGAAGCGCTCTCCATTTCTAATGGTCGCCCTTCCTCAATCTGGTGAAGCCAACCATCGACAGATTGAAGCTGTTTCCTCCAGTAATAACCTGAAATAATCCCAAATAGAATTCCGATCACGATACTAACGCTTGGTATTAATAAAATAAACGGGGTATCAAATGCTCCTCTGTCCCAAAGGTCACTCCAGCTTAAATGTGGAAAAGCGGTAAAAGTACCACTTATGACAAATAAAAAAACGATGAGGGCCATTCCTATACCTAAAAGAACTTGACGTAAAACGATACTCATACGCGTTTCACCTCAATGTCACCGATCATCATGGAGGTGAAGATTTTCACCTTTTGGTTTGCCTGTTCATAATCAGCTGTTTCGACTTTAATCAAACGATTCTTTAAAGAAGATTCTTTAAAATCAAGAATTTTTACAGAGCCAAAAAAGACAGAATGATGGACACTGACTTCTACATCATACGGGATCATAATCGTAACTTTCCCCATCACATTACGAATAAAGATCACTGTTTCATCTTTTGGCAGTACGGTATAGCTTAAATCAATCACCGTGTCACCGATGCCTACCTGTATGTTCACGTCATTCCATTCATAGACATGATCAGGTGTTTTTTGCTGGCCAAAAAGACGATTTTGAAAAAGAGGCTGTTCTTTCACAACGGTTTCGCTTCGTTTTTCCAAATCAACAGGTTCTTTTATGATTGGGGTAATGGTTTTGGCATGATTTTTCCTATTGGCATACTGAACAATTAGTATACAGAGGAGAGCAAGTAAGAAGAATTTAATCGCTAACATATTTATAACATTCACTACTAGAAAAAAAAGTCCGACCCAAAAGAGTAACTTCCCCGTTTTTCTCGGCATTCGCTTTCTTCCTAAATAAACCATTCCTGTCGCAACAATAAGGGAGAAAATTAAGCCTCTGTTAAAAAAGAATACATCTAATAATAAAAAGAATGCACCAATAAGGACGATCCAGCTGAGATAGTCACTTTTAAGTTTTTGCAGCATTTTGGATTCCTCCCTTCTTGTTATAACAGGAATTGTAAAAGCGGAAGCGCCTTGTTCACCCCCGACATAGCATAAGACAGCCTGGCATGAAAGGTTGCTCTTTAACCTTCTTGACGGATTGGCTTGTGACCTCGAGGGGGTAGGCGCTGGAGCTAGATAACATTAAAAGCGGAAGCGCCTTGTTCAGCACATTTATATGTTTAAGGTAATTGATTATTTACTAAAGAGGCGTAGATACCTACGCCTTTAGCATATCAGTTTGTATTATGAAATTGAACTTGTTTCTTCTTTTTTTATGTTTATAGAGCTATTTTGTTTTTCTAATTGCGCGATTCGAGAATCAATTGTGTTTCGGTAATAGGAGCTGTTCACTTGATGTTCTAAGCGATCAAGATAAGAGTCAATTTCTTGGAATTTGGAAAAGGATTCGCTAGAATAGGATTGATTATCTAGCACTTGATTCATTTTATGTTGAGCACGAGTGATATTTTCACGACCCATTAACTCCAATCGGCGAATATTCATATCTTTTAGCTTATGCTTCATTTCTTCATATTTCTGTTCTAATTCAACAAGTTGACCACTTGCTTGCTCCATAATTTCCTTTAAGCGAGTAGCACGAGCCTCATATTGTTCTTGTTCATTGGCAGCAAATTGATAGAGTTCTGTTTCTCCTGCTTGAGAAGCAATCTCCGCCTGGTGTTTACGTTTAGCAGACAAGTCCACTGCTTGACGATATTCGCGTGTAAATTCATCTTTTAAACGATACTGTCTTTCCAAAAGCTTACGAACTTTTTCTGTTTCTTGTTCACATTCGCGTAAATACTGGTTTAAAAGAGCAATTGGATTTTTTTGCTCTTTATGATCCAGTGCATCATGTAAATCTGCTAATACTGTATTTTTAATGCGGGAAAATAAGTTTGCCATTTGTTTTCTCTCCTTTTAGGGTCGTTTATTTTTTATTAATATTTATTCAATTCGGACCATTGTCTTTCGAAATTCACAAATGGATCCTTTTCTTCCTGTACAACGGTTTTAGTTTTATTCCAATTTTTATAAACCACATACAAAACATAAGCTGCAGCAATTCCTAGAACGGCCGGTATGTTGGATGCAGATGCCATTAAAGCCATTAAACCGAGGATACCCCAACCGATTTTCATTAAGATTGAATCAGTTTTTAAGAAACGTTTGACGACAAAGTAGAGAATCGCAAGGCTGATCACCATCCCTACTATTGGAGCAAGATTATGCAATAACACAATTGCTGCAAGGCCTCCTAATAAAAGCAAACCAAATTTTTTCATTTTTGTTGCCTCCTTTCTTGAATTCATCTTACCTTTTTGATTGTTTTTCTATAACGAACCTGTAGCGTATTTTAAAGTCAGACTTGAGGCTTAGATTTGTTAGGACCTTTTTTGAAAAAGCACCCTTCTGTATGCTAATTGCACCAAAATAGGGATTAATTGCACCACTATTTCATTTTCCGCACCAAATCAAAGGATAATTGCACATATTGACGTTTATTTCCATTACAAAAAAACTAAGGATCTCTTTCCTTAGTTTTTCAATAATATGCAATTTTATATTGTTTACTTTTCGGTTCACTCAGCATTTCAGAAAGTATGTTTTTCGGCGTTGTTTTTGTTTTAAGTCCAGTTACGATTGTCCATCCTTCTTCATCTGTGGTGATAATCGGTTCAAATTCATTTCCCCATCTCTGTAAAGTATCTTTAATAGCCCATTCAACTACTTCACCAAGTAATGCCATTTTGTTCGTTTGATTGTTTTCATGTCTTCTATGGTTCAACATGGGCTTATCAATCCAATGAAATCGGTATCGTTCAATTAAATAGAAAAGAACTCTTAAATCTTCAACATATCGGCCGTTATAGGGGCCATCAATAGGCCATCCACCAACTACTTTTAATGCTGAGGTCCGATAAAACCTCGGCCATACAGAACGATTTGCCAGTAGAAATTCATACTTGTCATCAAATACTCTTCCCTTTTTAATCTTCTGTTTAAATTGCTTCCCAGTATTATCCTCAAATACGAAATTAATATTTCCACTTATAAGACCTACCTCTTCTGGTAATTTTTTTGCTTCTTTTACAAGAACTTTTAGAGTATCTTTATAAAACCAATCATCTGCATCTAGTTGAATAAGAAAAGGAGTGTCGACTAAGTTTAATCCTGTATTCAAACTACTTGACTGACCTAAATTACGTTTATGATGCACAATTTTTACGCGATCATCTGATAAATATTTTTTAATTAGGGACAATGAATCATCCGTTGAGGCATCATTAATTAATATTAATTTCCAATTCTTATATGTTTGTGAAAAAACACTCTCTATTGCATCTACTAAATACCTTCCAGGATTATAAAATGGAATTAACACAGTTACTTTGCTAGACATTCTTTTTTATCCCCTTCCTTTTTTAATCTTTTATTCCTATTATTCATATAATCTTAATTTTTTTCATAAAACTCTTTTGTTTCTGTAAGTCCTTTAAATAAATCAAATTTCGGCTGCCATCCGAGCAACTCTTTTGCTTTTTGGTTATCTAATCGACTATACAATATGTCTCCATTCCTAGATGGTTTATAAATAGGAGTGACGGAATGAGGAATTAGTAATGATAGTAGGAAAAACAGTTCATTTATACTCGTTTTTTTGTTAAGACTGACATTAAATATTTGATTTTCCCCCTTCGTTAATGCAAGCAGATTAGCATGTGCTACATCTTTTACATAAACAAAGTCCCTTGTTTGGGTTCCATCACCGTATATAATTGGATTTTCATTTTTTAATAGTTTCTTCACGAAGATAGAGATAACCCCACCTTCTCCTTTTGGGGTTTGTCTTGGACCATAAACATTGGCATATCGAAGGATGGTAAAGGAAAGCCCATATATTTTTTGATAAAGTTGTATATACTGTTCAGGCGTGTATTTAGATGCACCATAAAAGGAGATTGGCTGAATTATACTACTTTCTTGAATACTATAATCACCTGTTTCCCCATAAACCGCACAGGATGAAGCATAAATAACTTTTTTGACTTGGTATTCTCTGCATAAATCCAACAAATGGATCGTTCCCAAAATATTTGAATACGCATCATAGTAAGGATCATTGATAGAGATCGGAACATCTA
Source organism: uncultured Bacillaceae bacterium (assembly GCA_963765265.1). Lineage (GTDB taxonomy): Bacteria > Bacillota > Bacilli > Bacillales > Cytobacillaceae > Bacillus_BD. The sequence continues at coordinate 298,809 of CAVXVN010000003.1, read as the reverse complement.
CCTGAGCAGCTTCATGGATGACAAAATCAGGTAATTCCTTTGCAAATACACCATCTAGTTGTTTGGAATGAAGTTCTAGGTTATAAAACACCGCTTTATCATGCAGGTATTCTTTCTTCCCAGTACTTAAATTATCAACTACAACAACTTCATAGCCAGATTCAATGAGTGTATCAACAATATGCGAACCGATAAATCCTGCGCCACCAGTAACTAGTACTTTCATGATTTATTCGTTTCCTTTTTGTTTTTATTTTGAACCCATACAATTTTAAAAAATTCCTTTTCGAAGTTAGAGGTAGGATTATACTGTGAAAGAGATTTTGCTGGTGTACGATCTGAAGTTCTATCAGGATCAACTTCATTTCTTTCACTATTAACTTTCTTATAAATGACAGACACAATCTGCGATGAAGTTGGTACATATTCTATAGCTATTTGATGATGAACTAAATTGACCAACAAAACGTTACCTCCTTTTCTTATTTCCCATTTATCATATGTATGTCCCAGTCAACTGCATAGTTCACTTCATTAGAAAAATGTACATTGGGCTGACCTAATTTTTTATATGGGTCTTGCACTATTGCAATTCATTTCTGTTACTACTTGTACAAAAATAAAAAAACTAAGGATCTCTCCTTAGCTTCATGTTTTCAACTATATTCAACGAACCGATCTCTCAAGTGCATTCACAAAGACATCTATAATATCATCAACAGATTCTATCCCCACTGAAATGCGAACTAAGCCTTTGGTAATGCCCAGTTCCACTTGTGCTTCCGGTGGCAAAGCACGGTGTGAGGTAGTCAATGGATGAGTAACGATTGTTTCGATACCTGCTAACGTAGGGGCAATTTTCACCCAAGAAAGCTGACGGAAAAATTCATTTATCTCAACGGTGTCTTGAAGTTCGACTGTAACAATCGCACCATATCCTTCTTCACCATATTCAAATGGATAATACGTTTTTTTTACTAACTCATGTCCCTTAAGAGCCTCTGCTAGCTTTTTCGCATTTGCTGATTGTTCTCTCATCCGAAGAGCCAATGTTTTCAACCCTCTACATGTTAACCATGCTTCAAATGGACTGAGGTTCGTTCCTAGATTCGTAATCTTTGCAGCAGCTTTCTCAATAAATGCTTCTTCCCCCACTAATACTCCTGCTGTCACATCACTGTGACCACCGAAATATTTCGTTGCACTATGAACAACTAGATCAACTCCTTTTGTATAGGGCTGACAATGATAAGGGGTAGCAAAGGTATTATCTACTAATGTAGTAAGCTCATATTTTTCCGCTAATGAAACAACACCTTCGATATTTTCCACTCGTAACATAGGATTGGTAATCGATTCAGTATAAAGAAGCTTCGTATTACTTTGAATCGCCTTTTCAACTTGATTTAGATCTGCAAAAGCTACAATGGTTACGTCTATACCAAAATCATTTAATTCATCTTTAATTAAATGAAAGCTTCCACCATAAAGATCATCCGCAGCAACAATATGATCTCCACTTTTGACTACTGCTAAAACGCCGGCTAGAATAGCGGACAACCCTGAAGATGATGCAACACCTGCTGGGGCCCCTTCTAAGCTCGCAACTGTCTCGCCCAGCTCGTCTGTATTTGGATTTCCAACACGGGAGTACAAATAATTTCCATTTCCTTGATAGAAGCCTTCCAACTCATCTAAATCATTAAATGTAAATGCGGTGGTTTGATAGATTGGCGTAGTTTTACTTTTAATCGTACGATTTTGTTTCTTGTTCTGATGAAGAAGCATGGTTTCAAATTTCATATTTTCCAACTGCCTTTCTCTGCTGATTAGTATCTATTTTTGGGTGTCAGGCACCAATATGTGTGCGCCCTTTTGAATAAAAGAAAAGTCCGACCCTTTAAATAAGTCAGACTTAATGATTTATTTTATCGCATTGCTCTTTTATACGTCAATGAACGAAACAAATATTAAATAAAGGATCTATGTCACTTTGTACACACGGAGTGGACAGGTTACCCTTTCTGGTGTCAGGTACCGCATATGGACACTTCTTGCTAACTTTGTCTTTTTGTGGTGCCTGACAACGTGTTTGACGCCTTATTTCATTCGATCAAATACGCCTTTTGTGCGGATACCTGCCCTGCGTATATTAGTGTTCACAGCTACGTCTATTTCAGCGTCTTTAAAGGCTTCATCCCAATGATCTTGGACTTTTTTGAAGTTTTTGTAATCCTGACGGCCAACGACTTCGCCAAATCCAAAAACATCAACCCCGTAATCTTTTTGAACCGTTTGGATCGTTTTAAGTACATGTTCTTTAACATATTGATTGGTCAATTTATCAATTTTCTTATAAGTACCTGGATCATCCATTGACCCTTCACAAGTACTACCAAGGATATAACCTTCCATTATCAAATTCACATCAACTTTTGGTTTTCCATTTTTGATGGCACCTTTCAGTTTCGTCTTCGTATCAGTAATCCTTATCGAAGCATATCGATCCTTACCACACGGTATTGAAATTGTTGTACTTTTAATCTTATTCTGTGTCCATAAATAATCTCTCGTATCCTCCACAGGAAGAAAGCCTACAAGTTCATCCCTACGAAATAAAGCCATTGAATCAATGGCGACAATCGCATCTGGATGACCCTTTTTCATATTATCAACGCTTTCACCTTTTTTTGGATCACCCTGAATCCTAACCGCTGTCATAACAGGTTGGCGACCTGGCGAAGTTAAGGCCTGTATGAAATCATTGACCTTCACCGCTGGATTAGATCCCCATACCTGGGATCCATGTTCCAACTGCTCTATCATTTTTAAAGAAGGAGATTTCTGAACGACATAAAACACCTGTAATATGTCTGCCGCTTTGCCTTCTTTCGCTACTACAATGTCGAAGTCGTCCCGAAGGTCTCTACTTCGCTCAAAAGAATCGAGAAATGCCATCATGCCGCCGCTTGCAATGTCCTTACTCATAACAAAAACTCTCATATGTGAATAAATCAAACTCTTTGATACGCCAATGTTCATTTTGTATGCCAACTCTGCAACTGTATTTCCTTCTAGAGAGTACACAATAGACGGGGAATTTCCCGATGCCATTTTAGCATTTAATTCAGTTGCATTAATGGCTTCTATCGTTAGCTTATATTTTTCATTTTTCCCCTTGTCTACTGCCATCCCCGTCACAATTGAAATATCCGCTAGTTCCCTTTGATCCCAACAGCCAGTTAATAACACAGTTATAACTATAAGACCTAATAGTTTTCTTTTCACCCTTCATTTCCTCCTAACATATCAGGGGGACTTGGAGTACTCTTATCCTTTTGTTTTTCCGGTTGAGGAGAGCGTAAATAACTAGGTCTCCTATTCATGGACGCAAAGGGAAAAACAACAAAGACATCCTTCATAGCCTTTAGATTAAGTGGGGCAACTGGAGCTAAATACGGCACACCAAATGATCGTAAAGAGGCTAAATGGGCAACCATAACGACTAATCCAAGCAGGACGGCATACAGTCCAAAAAAGGCAGACATTAGAATAAGAATAAATCGTAACAACCTCGTTGCTGTCGATAAAATATACGCAGGAGCGACAAAATTTGCCGTGCCAGTAATCGCTACAATAATAACCATAATATTTGAGATAAGTCCTGCTTCTACAGCTGCCTGTCCAATAACAAGGGCACCGACAATGGAAACGGTCATCCCGACTGCCCTCGGCATCCTAAGACCTGCCTCTCTCAGAATTTCAAACGTGAATTCCATCAGGAACACTTCAACAAAAGCTGGAAATGGCACCCCTTGTCTCTGAGCGATAATACTGATTAATAAATCAGTGGGAATCATCTCCTGGTTAAATGTTAAAAGACCCACATAAGCAGCTGGTGTAAGTAACACAATCAAAAAGGCAATATAGCGAAGGATCCTAATAAAACTTGAGACAAAAAAATGATGATAATAATCTTCTGATGAAACAAAAAAATCAGTGAACACAGCTGGAACGAGTAATACAAAGGGTGATCCTTCCACGATGATCCCCATTTTCCCTTCCATTAGATTACCTGCTACTGTATCAGGCCTTTCTGTGTTGAGTGCTAATGGGAATAGCGTAAACGATTTATCCGCGATCAGTTCTTCAATATTGGCAGATTCAAAAATAGCAGATACCTTAATCTTATTTAATCTTGTCCGAACTTCTGAGGTTATTTGTTCATTAGCGATACCCTTTACATAAACTAAGTTTACCTTTGTTTTCGTATCATTTCCGATGATGAACTCTTCAAAGTGAAGGTTTTGATTTCTGATTCTTCTTCTAATTAGTGACTGGTTCGTTGAAATCGACTCAACAAAGCAATCCTTCGGTCCTCTAATCACGGTCTGTGAGGTCGGTTCTGCTATTTGTCGATATTGTGTATTTCCCATCTCAATTACGATGATAAAAGAATAGGACCTCATCGCAATTGCAATGCTTCCATTTAACATCGCGGTTACCACTTCATCTACTTTTTGCAACAGTTGAAAACCCGAACCGCCAAACTCTTGCTGACAAAAATCAGTTAACCCCTCCCTTGAGGTCAAATCAAATGGCTGTTGTGTTCCATACATTTTCTTGTTTATAAAAGTCTCTTTTAATAAGTCTGTCCCAATCATACTTTCAAGATAGAACAACATTCCATCTGTTTGGGCTATTTTTATATCATCAATCTTTAAGTCTGCTGTTTGCCCAAACTCAGTGATAATGTTTTCTTTTAAATTTTCTAAGTTCTTTTCTTTGTTTTCTAAGGAATCCTTATTTTCACTATTCTTTTGTTCCTTTAAAGCCTTGTTTTTTCGTCGAATCCGCACAAGCGGTTTCCCAGTACTCATCATTTCACCCCATTTTGAGCCGAGTTTTTCCTTTTTGTTTTCCATATTAAAATAATGATCGTTATCATTGGAATGATTAATTGTGTGAACCCAAAAAATGTAATAATAAGAGATGACTTTAACTTTTCTAAATGATCTCCATAATTAACAGCAACCAAAACGGAAAAGACAGATACTAGCATGCAGATAGGGATAGAGAAATAGCGATACGGTATATGGAATATATACTCAAGCCCCTTTAAACTGCAGTATATAAAAACAGCGCTTTTTATAACGACCCCCAGTGTCATAATAAAGACAACAAGGACATCGATTCTTTCTATGAATTTACCAATTGATATCAATCTTGTCGTACTTAGCATCGGAAAATTAGAATATTGAAAACCATCCACTCCTAGTGTGAAGACCATTAATAAAGAGGTGACCGCAAGGAAAGTACCACTGATAAACACAGCTATAAAGGCGACTTTTTTACTTTTTTTCAATTCGGTTACACTTGTTAAAATAATGGTAAAAACGACTAGTTCACCAAATGGGGATACCAACAAGGAAGGAAACATCGCTTTTAGAACTGGTTTGATTCCATCTCCTAGGACAGGTTCTATATTATGCAATTGTATCTCTCCACTTGTAAATAAAAAGATCAGAATAAGAGTTAAAAATAGCACAATATAAGGAGTAAATATTTCCGCTATTCTTGCGAGAACCTCTAAACCAAGGTAGAGGATGTAGACGATTACGAGCATAATAGAAAAAGCGATGACCTCTATCGGCGTATTTGGAAGAATGGCTGAAGTAATCATTTCTCCAAAGGTACGAATCACCCGGGTTGTCGTATAGAGAAAATAAATGATATAACCTAGGCTTAGCAAAATGGTGATTGGCCTTGTAAAACAATACTCCATGATCTCAAAAAGATTTTTGTTTGGCAGCAGTCGATTGATGCTGTAATAAAAATACATCAACCCTATTCCGATTAAAGTCATCAAAATGATGGCAATCCAAGCATCTTGCTTCGCAACCTTTCCTACTCCAATCACAATTGCACTACCAAGCATATAGTTAAAAATGAGCATGAATAATTGCGTTAATGAAATATTTTCTTTTACCATAAGCACCGTATCCCCTTTAATGCAACTGCTGTAAGCTTTCGATCATTTTTCATCACGTTCCGACTGAGACCACCTCTGTAACATTATATTGTTTGCTTTTTACGTTTTTTCTTCAGGATTCTAATATCAATAATAATGGCTGATATAAAGCCGACGGCACATGTACCGTAGAGAATTATTCTGCCAATTAATAGATCTGTCTGAAACAGAATTCTCCACGCCTCCATGAAAGAGTAATGATAGGTAGTGATATCAATGACGAGGAGGAGACTAGTTAACAGAATAAAGACAAGAAAAGAAGCAACCGTAACCATTTTACCCTCCTTTTCCCTTTTTCTTTTATTATGAGCAACCATTTCCCATTTCATGTAACAACGATTATGCTCGCTTGCCTTCAGAGTTAACCTCCACTTTTTTGAGGTTATTCTTTTTCGATTTCCAAATCAAAATGACCATAATCACAGATGGTATAGCTAGTTGTATAGGAGGATTCAAATAATGAGTAAGTGTAACCTGCCAATCTAAAAATTCTGCAAAGTTAGCCGAAGTCAAAATGGAAAAAATGGCTACAATCATTGAAATTGGAACGACAAAATATCTATAGGGCACCCTAAATACGTACTCAAGTCCCTTTAACCCTCCGTAAAGATAAACAGCACTCTTAACTAATATTCCTAGCATCATGATAAAGACAACGATGGGATCAATTCTTTCGATAAAATGTCCAATCGCTACTCTTCTCGAAGCACTTAATAGGGGGAAGGTCGCATTCTGTACAACATCTGCTCCCAAAGTAACCAACACTAATAATGATCCAAGTACTAAGAAGCCTCCTGCTACTAGTACACTGATGAACGATACTTGTTTACTCTTTTTGAATTCAGTTACACTTGATAAAATCACTGTGAATACAACTAACTCACCAAAGGGAGCTGAGATCAATGAAGGAAATATTGTTTTAACAACCGGTTTCAAGCCATCCCCTAAGACTGGCTGTATATTATGTAACTCAATTGCTCCACTTACTATTAGAAGAATGGCAAGTAGTATGATAAATCCGAGTAAATAAGGGGTGAATATTTCGGTTACTCTTCCCAAAACCTCCAAACCAAGATAGACGATATAGGCAATCACAACCATAAACGTTAGAACGATCACTTCTATAGGTGTTACGGGCAAAATAGCTGAGGAAATCAACTCTGCAAAATCACGGAGGACACGGCACGATAAAAAGAAAAAATATGTGCTATAACCGAAGCTCATGAAGATGGCAACGGGTCGTGTAAAACAATACTCCATCATTTCAAAAAGGTTTTTGTTTGGCAGTAATCGGTTTAATGAATAATAAAAATACATGAGTCCTATTCCAATTAGAGTGGCAATACCGATGGCAATCCAGGCATCTTGCCCTGCTTCTTTTCCAACCCCAAGGACAATCGCACTACCGAGTAAAAAATTAACCATGATCGTGAATAATTGTGTTAAAGAAATATTTTCTTTTAACATGTACAATCCATTCTCCTTTAATGAAACAGCTCTTACTCCCACTTCTTGTTAAAGAATTGTTAAGAGGAACTTACTGACTAGAAAATCTGTAGTACCCTTAGCATGTCAACTACATGTATTTTTTATCCAAAAAAACCATTATCTTAATAGCATTTTCATTTGATTAGAGAATAAATTTGTATACAATCACCACCCATTGGAAAAATTATCTATGATATGTAACTAATAGGAGGATTTTCAATGACAAGTTCATCAAATGCAATGCCACAATTTCCAGAACCGTTTTGGCGGGAAGTTTCCCTTCCGCCTTTTGAAAAGCTAACAGAGAATTTAACAGTTGATGTTGCCATTGTCGGCGGCGGTATTACCGGTATTACAGCAGGTTATTTGTTAAGGAAGGAAGGATTAAAAGTAGCTATCCTTGAAGCGGGAACTATATTAAACGGCACGACAGGGCATACGACTGCAAAAATTACCGCACAACATGGGCTTATTTATGATGAATTGATTCAACACTTTGGGGAAGAAAAAGCTAGACTCTACTATCAATCAGCAGATAATGCCCTAAATTTTGTTAAGAAGACGATTCAGGAAAAGAGCATTGACTGTGACTTTAGTGAAGAAGATGCCTTTATTTATTCGATTACCGATGAATATGCGAGTAAAATCCAAAAGGAAGCGGATGCCTATCAAACGTTAGGCATTAACGGTAGTCTTCTTACATCCATTCCATTTGATATTCCTGTAAAGAACGCCCTCATGATGAAAGGGCAGGCACAATTTCACCCATTGAAATATTTAAAACAACTTGTTCTTGATTTCATAGAGGCGGGTGGGTTAATTTTTGAACAAACGACTGCAACGGATATTGAAGATGGCGACGATCCAAAAATCATCACACGAGAGGGACATCGTGTGTCGTGTAAATATGTGATTAGTGCTTCTCACTTTCCTTTTTTTGATGGGATGGGGCTTTATTTTACAAGAATGTATGCTGAACGATCTTATATTATAGGGGTTAAAACGAAGAAACCCTTATCCAGGAGGTATGTATATTAGTGCAGACGATCCAACTCGTTCCTTACGCTATACTCCTGTAAATGGAGAACCACTTGTGCTTATCGGTGGTGAAAACCATAAAACTGGTCAGGGTCCTGACACGATGCTGCATTATCTTGCACTTGAAGCTTTTGCTGAAAAAACGCTAGGGATAGAAGAATATGTGTATCGTTGGAGTGCCCAGGATTTGATTACGCTCGATAAAGTTCCCTATATTGGACCTGTTACAGCTGATAAGCCAAATATTCTTGTTGCAACTGGCTATCGAAAATGGGGTATGACAAACGGTACGACAGCCGCTATGCTATTAACTGATATCATTTTAAAAAAAGAAAATCCTTACCGTGATTTATTTTCTCCTTCACGCTTTAAAAAAGCGGATCCAGATATAAAAAAATTTATCAGTTTCAATGCAAATGTAGCGGGACATCTTTTAAAAGGAAAGCTTGAATTTGTTCCAAAAGACCCGAGCGATTTACAGAATGATGAAGGTTCCGTTGTGATGGTAAACGGAAAAAGGGCTGGCGCTTATAAAGATCCTGAGGGAAAATTACATATCGTAGATACAACCTGCACACATCTCGGTTGTGAATGTGAATGGAACCACGGAGAAAGAACATGGGATTGCCCATGTCATGGATCTCGCTACTCCTATGATGGAGAGGTATTAAATGGGCCTACTGAAAAACCGTTGCGAAAGATTGAATAAGTAAAGGGCGATTTTTTGCTCCCTTTATTTTTTCGGTGACCACGGACCCTGCATGGTCACGTTTTTTTCTGCTAGGGACCGTTTTCGGGCATGATTAACACCCTTTTGTTACCATAATATCCTCCAATTTCTTGACCAAAAAACAAAAACAAGGCATCCAATTAGGAGCGGAAGCCTTGTTTTTTTACAATTTAATCTATTACTGGTTGATCTTTTCTTTCTTTACTGCCAGTTGTAAATTCAACTAACTCTTCGCTTACACGATTAGGCTCTTTCTTGTTTTTATTACGCTGTGCGTTTGCATTGCCTCGCTTGGTTCTACCCACTATATACCACTCCTTTAATCATCTTATAGTGGTAGTATAGCTCGTTTTTCCTTCTTTATTCAGATTGAAACACCGATGATCAAGAGTCCAGATTAACGATGTTTTCTCCATGAAATCTTTTTGCTTCTACGGAAACGCCTAAATCACGGGCATATTTTTTTAGCTCACGTTCTTCTCTTTCAGTCACTAATGATATAACGGTTCCACTGGCACCAAATCGGCCTGTCCGTCCGGAACGGTGCACATATTGATTGAAATCCTTTGGAAAATCATAGTGTACAACATGGGTGATCCCTTGAATATCAAGTCCTCTTGCGGCCACATCTGTTGCAATCAGAAGAGATGTTTTCCCTTCGCGGAAATCTTTCAACGCCTTCTGACGATCCATTTTATTTAAGTCACTATGAAGAACACTTGCTTTAATTTGTTTAAACTGAAGTTTTTCTGCTAAAACTGTTAAATTACCAATATCTTTTACAAATACTAATGCTTTTAGAGCCTTCAAACGGGAAATTTTTTCAAGAAGTTTAATTCGATCCCGTGGTTCTGTTAAAAAGTAATGATGATCTATTTTTGCAGCATCAATCGTGTCATCCTTTTTTACAGTAATAATTTCTGCTTCACTCGTAAAATCCTTGACTAATTTGACAATGTGTTCTGGTAAGGTTGCTGAAAAAAGAACAACTTGCCTATCCGCTAAGGTTGATTTGATAATCTGTTTGACCGTTTCCGTATTCTCAGGAACTAATAATTGATCCCCTTCATCAAGTACTACTGTCTTTACTTCATGCATTTTTAGCTTTTTTTGCTTAATTAATTCCTGCATTCGGCCCGGAGTTCCAACCGCTATTTGCGGATGTTTTTTTAACTTTTCTAACTGTCTTTTCACATTTGCACCACCAATGAACGATGCTGCAGTAATGCCGCTTCCCTCTGACCATTTTTGAATTTCAGTAAAGATCTGCATCACAAGTTCTTGTGATGATGCTAAAATTACCGCTTGAACTGCTTTTTTGTCAGCATCCAACCTATTAAGGACCGGCAAAAGATAGGCAAGGGTTTTTCCCGTTCCTGTCGGAGATTGTGCAATCACATCTTTATTTTCAAGAATAAATGGAATAGCATAGGATTGAATTGATGTTGGACGATCAAAACCTGCTTTCTCCCACACCTGTTGAATAGAAGGCTTTAATTGATTTATAAGTTTTTCTGACATTTAATTCTCCTTAATAAAATATGTAATAGTTAGTATCTCTTTGCTTCATTATACTATCAGAAGTATACCTTTAAAAGCACTGTCTAAAATAGGATATACACAGATGATGTTTGTAAATGATCGTATACATCCACAATTCAATATAGGTTAGACACAAAAAGAAGCAGCCTAGTAGGTATGGAACCCAAACCCGCTAAGTTGCTTTCGTATAGAAAAAATCAGATTACTCATCAGCAAATCACCTTTAGGCTATTGCTAACGATCCTCCATTCTTGCTTATTCGCTTATTAAATTATTTTCTTTCATTGCTTCAGTTAAAGCAGACAATAGCTCCTCTTCATCTGAACCCGTTGCTACTACTTTTAATTGTCCCCCACTTATAACCCCCAGTGACAAAACACCCATAACTGATTTCAAATTCACAGTCTTACCATCATATTCAACGCTTACATCTGAAGCAAATTTGTTTACTGTATTCACTAGAATGGTTGAAGGACGTGCATGCAGTCCCGATTCATCTGTTATTGTATATACTTTTTCAGCCACATTCATACCTCTTTCTACTTGTTTTTTAAAATATTCGCTTAATCCATTATGATCTATTCAAATATGGTTTATCAAGTTTCGTCATTATTTTCCCCAATGATAGGCTTCAATAAACTGAAAAGATTTACTGCTAGAACTTGTTACAAAGGAATGAGAACTAAGTAAACCGTTATTATGCTCTTTAACTCCTTTTAATAGCATACCATTTGTAATCCCTGTAGCAACAAATAAACAATCATCTGATTTTACAAGATCATCCATTGTTAATACTTTATCAAGGTTTTCGATCCCCATCATTTTACATCGAGTAACTTCTTCATTGTTTCTTGGAGCTAGTTTCGCTTGAAAATCTCCACCTAAAGATTTTATTCCAGCTGCAGCAATTACACCTTCTGGAGCTCCACCTGTTCCAACTAAAATATCAATTCCCATTCCATCAATTGCAGTAGCAACGGCACCAATTACATCACCATCTGAGAAAAATTTGACTCTTGCACCCATCGCTATTACTTGTTGAATAATTTCTTCATGACGAGGTCGATCCTGAATCATTACGTTTAAGTCTTTTACATCTTTCCCCATTGCCTTTGCCACAGATTTCATATTCTCTGTAAATGGTGCTTCAATATTAATCGATCCCTTTGCTTTAGGACCCACAGCAATCTTATGCATATACATATCTGGAGCATGAAGTAAGCTTCCTTTTGGGGCAACAGCAATGACCGCTATTGAATTATCTTGTCCTGTTGACATTAAGGTTGTACCTTCAACTGGATCTACCGCAATATCTACTTCAGGGCCAACACCCTTCCCCAACTTTTCGCCAATATAAAGCATGGGTGCTTCATCCATTTCACCCTCACCAATGACAATGGTACCCCTTATACTCATACTATTTAATTGAGTTCGCATTGCTTCTGTACCTGCATTATCGGCTTCTATTTTATTCATTTTCCCTATCCATGGATAGGATGCAACGGCTGCTTTTTGAGCCACAGCTAGGAAATTGGGTATTAATAAGGACAAATCTTCTCTCGTTTGAACTGAACTAGATTCCATGCTAAATCCCTCATTTTTATGGTCTTTTACTATATTCAAATAATTAATTATAGCTCATCTTTCAAATACTTTAAACAGTAAAAATGCACAATCCCAAGTCTATTTATAGATTAAGGTTTCTCTGTAGCTTCTTTTATAGCTTCTATTACTTCTTTCGAGGTTCCCATTTGAAGTGTTCGTGCAACCAAACTTTCCATTTCTTTTTTGGAAAGTTGAAGAAGCTGTGACCGTACTTTCAAAATCGATGTAGCACTCATAGAAAACTTATCAAGACCCATGCCGAGTAATAATGGGATAGCTATTTCATCGCCTGCCATTTCTCCACATAGTCCCACCCATTTTCCTTCCGTATGTGCTGCATCGATTACCATTTTTATAAATCTTAAAATAGCAGGATGATAGGGTTGATATAAGTAAGAAACGCTTTCGTTCATACGATCAGCAGCCATGGTATATTGAATCAAATCATTTGTACCAATACTGAAAAAATCTACTTCTTTTGCAAACAGATCTGCCATCACAACAGTAGACGGTATTTCAACCATAATACCAAGTTCGATTTTATCAGAAACTTCTATTCCTTTGTCCAACAAATCTTTCTTTTCGGCTTCTATAATTGCTTTTGCAGCACGAAATTCATCCAAGTTGGCAATCATGGGGAACATAATTTTTAAATTTCCATAAGTACTTGCTCGTAAAAGAGCTCTTAATTGCGTACGGAATAAATCCTGTTCTTCTAGACAGAGTCGAATGGCACGAAAACCAAGAAAAGGATTCAGCTCTTTCGGTAAATTTAAGTAAGGAAGATCCTTATCTCCACCAATATCAAGTGTTCTAACTACAACAGGTTTCCCGTCCATTCCTTCAAGTACTGCTTTATAGGAGTTGAATTGTTCTTCTTCAGAAGGCAGCTCATTTCGGCCCATGTATAGATATTCAGTTCGATATAAGCCAATCGCTTCACCGCCATTATTGATTACACTTTCAAGATCCTCGGACGTACCAATATTGGCGGCTAATTCCACATAATGTCCATCAGATGTTATCGTCTGCTCATTAATTAGTTTTGCCCATTTCGCTTTTTTTTCTTCAAAGCGAACCTGCTTTTTTTCAAACTTGGCTATTACTTCCCTGGTTGGATTTATATGAACTTCTCCTTTAATTCCATCCACAATAATTAAATCGCCATGCTGAATTTCTGTTGTTGCCATTTTTGTTCCCACGACTGCAGGAATTTCCATTGAATGGGCCATAATAGCAGAGTGTGAAGTCATTCCACCCACATTTGTGGTAAAACCTTTTACAAACGTTCGATTTAGCTGAGCCGTATCAGATGGCGTTAAATCCTCTGCAACAATAATCGCTTCTTCTAAAATCATGCTTGGATTCACAATTTGAACACCTAATAAATGAGAAAGAATTCGCTTTGACACGTCACGAAAATCAGCCTTACGCTCTTTCAGATATTCATTGTCCATTTGTTCAAACATGGTGATAAACCTATCCGCTACTTCTTTTAATGCATATTCTGCATTTACCTTTTCAAGTTTTATTTTATCTCCTATCGGAGAAACAAATTCTGGGTCGCTTAAAACGAGCAAGTGCGCCTCAAAAATGGCTGCTTTGTCTGCACCAAGCTCAACTTGTGCTTTTTCACGTATGTCTTCAAGTTCTGTTTTAGAAGATTCAAGAGCCATTTGAAATCTTTTTAATTCTTCTTCTACATTTTCAACCACTTTCTTTACAATTGAAAGATCTGGCTCAACTAAACGATAGGCTTTGGCAATGGCTATTCCTCTTGAAGCAGCTAGTCCCTTTAACAATTCCATGATTCTGCCAGCCTCTCTTTATTTAATATTCGCTAGAAAAAGTTTATGTATTGAATTGTAACATAGGTTGATTGGCTATTTCGAACAATCCTTTAAAGGTTGCTCATCCCTCAAATACAAAAGAGTCCATCATTTTCGATGGACTCTTTTGTATTCTATATTCAATTTTCAATTAAAATCCAGTAATTGCCACAACAGATGGTCTTGGCATTGTGTCGCCTTTACGATGTGGCCACATGCTTGTTGGTTTTTTAGCATCTTCTGTATTTTCCCCTGGATGTTGTACAGATAAGAATAATGTTGTTTCGTCTGGTGTAAAGCATGGTCCAGTCATTTCTGCTTCAAGTGGTGCGGAAGCAAATTGGTATGCCTCACCAACTTCATCTTCTTTCACGTTCTTGTATGGAATCGTTGGGATAACGAACATACCGTTATTTTTAAAGTGCTTATAAATTCCACCATTTAATTTGCTTGAAGAAATATCTGTAACTGTCCAAAGGTTACCTTTAGTATCAAATGTTAAGTTATCTGGTGCACTAAATCCGCTTTGTTTACCGCCAGCAGCAAAAATTTCAAAATCAAATTCAAGTGAAGCTAAATCATCATTAGCTTCTACAAATCTTGTAATATGACCATGGAAGTTACCGTGCTTGTCATTGTTTGTGTGTGCAATGTAAATTGTGCCATCAATTGGGTTAATTTCAACATCTTCAGGACGGTCTGTTGGAGTTCCACCAACTAACAATGCAGCTTCATGTGTATTAACACAAATGTCTGCTTGTGATTTGAATTTACCATTTTTATCTTTTGGTTGGAACAGTATCCATTGTTAAAGGTACCCATTTACCAGAACCCATATTTGCAACGTATAATGTACCCTTTTCTAATAATGCTGAGTTTTCTTTACCAAGAGATTTATTGTATTTACCTTCACTAACAAATTTATATACACAAGCATCTTTCTTATCATCGCCCATATAAACAACAACTTGGCCACTTTTTGCTATGCCCATTGCAGCATTTTCATGATTGAATCGACCTAATGCAGTATGCTTTCTAACTGGAAAGGTTTTATCATCAACATCAAATGGATCCACTTCAATGATATATCCGTAGTGTGTAGAGTCCAAGCCAGCATCTTCTGCTGTTTCTTCATAATTTTCTTCAGCCGAAAGTACAGTGTTCCATAATGTTTTACCACCTGAACAGTTCGCAAATGTACCTTGTACAGTTGTTTTTCCACCAACAGTTGCTGAACCTGCAGCTGGTCCTGTTAATGTAAATGGTGTTAAACCAGTGATACGGCGTGCATATTTAGAAGTTGTATCCATCTTCCAGCCGCCTTTTTTATCACCGACAACTTCGATAATGGAACCACCTTGTACATATAAGCATGTTATTCAATTTGTTGATCTGAATATTTTCCGTTTGATCTGTTGACACCTTGAACAAATACATCACTTGAATATTCATGGTTTACCCAAAGCAATCCGCGGTTGCTAGATCCATCAATTGGAAAATACAAAGTGAAGTCATTGTTGAAACCAAATGTATCTCCCTTTTCGTTGATTTTATCACCATATGCAGCTACTACGTCATATTTATATCCTTTTGGAAGGACAATATCATCTTTATCAGATGGATCTATTGCTTTGAAATTTAAGCCTGATACTTTTTTCTTGAAACCTACTAATTTATTAGCTGCATCTTTTCCTGCTGCTTCTACTTGAGGAGCTAATCCTCCAAGACCTGTTGAAGCAACTGTTAAAGCTGCTGCCCCTGTTCCAACATACGTTAAAAACTTACGACGATTTAATTCAGACATTTTTTCTCCCTCTTCCCATTCGTTTTTTACGCTGAAATTTTAAGAAGTCTTAATCAACCGTTACAAACATAAGACGTGCCAAAAGGGAGGTTCAACTTTTAACCTCAGCTCAGCTTGTCTTATAGCCTCAAACTTCTAGACGTCACAATTAAACAACGTTTCCCTACTTAAAATAGTAATAAATGAATATTAAGAGAGAGACAAGGAACAATTAAGAGATTATTAAGAAATGTATATATAGTTACAACATTGTTAATTAATTTTGATTTTTATCAAAAATACTGGATTTTTCTAACATAAACAACTATAATTCCCTTCGATTCGACAATAACCATTCATTTCAATGACATAAATCACAAAAAAATGTCCGAATCTGAGACCCGGACATTTCTTGTAAATATTATAAAACGTTAGTCGTATGACCTGCTTGTTTCCTATCAAACTTTTCTTTAGCCCTAATTTTCTTGAAATCTCTTGTTTCAGCTACCACAACTCCAGATAGAAGTAGAAGACCTATCAAGTTCGGTATGGCCATTAGTGCATTAAAGATATCAGCAATGGTCCAAACTAATCCTAAATTCATACCTGCACCAACTAGTACCGTTAACGTATAAATAACTCTGTATATCGTAATGGACTTATTTCCAAATAAGTATTCAAAACATTTTTCTCCGTAATAGGCCCATCCTAATACCGTTGAATAAGCAAAAAGAATAATACCAATTGTAACAATCCAGCCACCGCCAGGAAGCAACGCATTAAATGTTTCCGTTGTTAACGCAGCACCCGTTAAGTCACGTACCAATATATAATCCTCCCATTACGAGAGTAATACCTGTAATAGAACAAACAATAATCGTATCTAAAAATGTTCCTGTCATAGAAATAAGAGCTTGGCGACCAGGATGGTCTGTTTTAGCAGCTGCTGCAGCGATTGGAGCAGATCCCATACCTGCCTCATTTGAGAATACACCACGCGCTACTCCATAGCGGATAACGGACCCTATGGCTCCACCTGCTACAGCTTGGCCAGTAAAAGCGTCCGAAAAAATAAGAGATAAGGCAGAAGGAAGTAGGTCTGTATTTAACAAAATAATTATGAGTCCGCCTACTACATAAAAAATAGCCATAATTGGTACAAAGAAAGCTGTTACTCTACCAATACTCTGAATCCCACCTAATATAACAAGTGCCGTAAAAATGGTTAAAATAATTCCCGTAATCCATGGGTTTAATCCAAAACTTGACTCAACTGCAGCTGCAACGGAATTGGATTGAACTGAACTCCCAATACCAAAAGCAGCTATTGAACCAAAAAGAGCAAATAGGACTGCAAGCCATTTCCAACCCAAACCTTTTTCAATATAGTACATAGGTCCACCAGCCATTAGGCCATTTTTTCCAATTGTACGATATTTAACCGCTAAAATTGCTTCAGCATACTTGGTCGCCATTCCTACCAACGCTGTGACCCACATCCAAAATACGGCACCTGGTCCTCCAAGAACAACAGCCGTGGCTACCCCCGCAATATTACCGGTACCTATTGTAGCCGCTAAAGCGGTCATTAACGATTGAAAGTGCGAGATATCTCCTTCAGAAGAATGATCTTGGTTCTTAGAAAATGCCAGTTTCAAAGCATATGGCAAACTACTAAACTGATATAAACCAAGACGTAATGTTAGAAAGAGTCCAGTACCAACGATTAATATAAGCGTAGGAGGTCCCCACACAATATCGCTCAATTTGCTTAAAAATTCCGTCAATTAATACCACCAACCTTTCTTATTTTAAAATCCATCTATGTAAAGAGATATAATTATCCCTTATCGGCTTGGTTCAATCTATGATATGTAGCGTTAAATTTAGTCAGTATATTTTTCTTAATTTTTAGTATATTTTAAATTATATTAAAGTTAAACTTGAATTTCAATGATATTATTTTCGCACATAACTGTTATACAACAATATTCATCCTCTAGTAAGTAAAAAAGCATCAAAAAAGCGAAGTTCACTTCGCCTTTTTGATGCTTTATATTTTTACTTCTTCTAATTTATATAAATCAACTTCATCACGAATACTTTTCATTTTTTCATCTAAAAAATGGGCTACATCTGCTGCTTTCTTCAATTGCAAGCGAAGTTCATCAGGAATTTCTTTGTCAAATTTATAATAGATTTTATGTTCTAGGCTCGCCCAGAAGTCCATAGCAATCGTTCTGATTTGAATTTCAACTTTGACTTTTTCAACATGATTGGATAAGAAGACTGGGACGGTTACAATCATATGAAGACTTTTATAACCATTTGACTTTGGATTTTCAATATAATCCTTAACCTTAATTACTTCGATATCATCTTGTCTGCTAATGGCTTCATACATCGTGTAAATATCAGAAATAAAAGAACATGTGATACGTACTCCTGCAATATCATGAAGATACTCAATCGCATTGTCAATGGTTACGTCTAAACCTTTTCGTTGCAATTTCTTCACCATGCTGCCAGGGCTCTTTATTCTGGATTTAATATGTTCGATTGGATTATGGTTATGAATGAACTGATACTCTTCATTTAAAATATTTAGCTTTGTATTAATTTCCTCAAGCGCAAATTTATAAATAAATAATCGGTCTTTCCATTCAACTAAATTTGTTTGAAGATCCTCTGTATCAGCAATTTTTTGCTTTAAAAATAATGTTCCTTCAGTTTCTTTCATTGGTTTTGATCGGTCTCCTTCGGCTTTTTATAACCTTTTCAGCGTTTACGCCTAACTTATTCAGTAATTCAATGATTTGATCGATACTTTTCAACTATTTCATACACCTCGAATGAATTTCCTATAAATTATATGATAAAACGACTGGTCAGTCAATGAAAAACCCTAGTCCTGTCTTGCTAACATAGAGTTCTTTAGGTCATTTGATATTGACGGAACATTGCCTAAACATTAACTGGAAGTCTATTCCCTTCATTTATTAAATTTTATGGTCTATCATAAAGATGTCTTAATCTTTTACCTTGAAAGTCAATATTGTTGTTAAATCCTTTTTGAATCATCTAGGTTGAAAGGGTACTAGACGATTCAAAATCAACAATTATTATCACATTGCCTTTCTTTAGGAATATCTATTCGTTGAAAGAAGTGTTTATTATAATGTTAGAAAAAAATATTGCAAAGCGTAATTTACGGATCATGTGGTTTGCAAACTTTTTTGTTGGTGCAAGCATGACATTGGTTCTCCCCTTTATTTCACTTTATATTGAAACCTTTGGGGATTTTTCGGATACATATGTTCAGCATTGGTCTGGATGGACCTTTGCTGTTACATTTGTAACCGCTTTTCTTTTTGCACCTCTTTGGGGCCGAATCGGAGATACTTTCGGTCGGAAAAAAATTCTCATCTTCTCTGGACTGGGATTAGCCACCTCACTATTTTTAATGGGATTTGTCACTTCAGTGTGGCAATTATTTCTATTAAGATTATTTACAGGAATTTTCACTGGATTTATCCCGATGTCACAAGCCTTTATTTCTACACAAACGCCGAAAAGTATAGCTGGACGTGTGCTTGGAACGTTACAAACTGGGAACATAACAGGGAGCTTAATGGGTCCTCTTTTTGGAGGCATGCTTGCTGACTCTGTTGGCTTTGCTTCAACATTCCAGTTGGCTTCATTTGCTATCCTTATTTCGGTTGTACTCGTTTTTGCAACGAAAGAATTTAAGTTAGAAACGAAAGCCGGAATGCAGACAAGCTATACAAGTAAAGAAGTTTTATTACATATTGTTCGTAACCCTATCATGATCTCAGTTCTCCTTCTTTCTACTCTTATTCAGATTGCTAATTTCAGTATCCAGCCTATTCTTTCCTTGTTTGTTACTGAGTTACATGGTTATGCGAATCTAGCCTTTTTCTCTGGTGTTGCTTTTTCAGCTACTGGCTTAGGAAATTTATTAATGACAAAAAGATGGGGGAGCATTGGCGATCGTTTTGGATACTTAAAACTTCTCGTCATCCTACTATTTGTAACCGGACTTTTCTATTTGCCAGGTGCTTTTATTACGGAATATTGGCAACTTGTTACGATTCGGTTCATACTTGGTGTCACGATGGGTGGACTTATTCCACTAAGAGTGGCTTACATTCGTCAGGAAGCACCGATTGCGATGCAAGGTGAAGTGTTAGGTTATAATACTAGCCTCCAATTTCTTGGAAATATTATCGGTCCATCATTAGGGGGCGTTATATCAGGCTTCTTTGGCTTTTCTTCCGTTTTTTTTACAACAAGTATTTTGCTCATCCTGTGTGGTGCCTTTCTTTTAACCGCACTGCGCAAGCAAGCTAAAAAGGAAAAAACAACATCTAAAGCAAGCTGAAAACAGATTCTATCATGATCATGGAAAAAGGCGTTGAAAGATTTCAACGCCTTTTTCCTCATTCTTTAATACCACTAATCACGAAAGAACGAGTTCTTTTGAAATAAGAGTTATTAAAATATGTCGTTTAGTTACTCTTGAAATTATAGCAATAGTGATTTTTTTTAGTGAATCTTTATACCAAAACTTCAGCAAAAAACTCATTATAGAGTGCTTGAACCGCTCTTTTCTCATCATCTGCCCTTACACCAAACATCATGCTTACTTCCGATGATCCTTGGTTAATCATATCAATATTTATGTGCGCTTCTGCAAGAGCCTTTGCCGCTCTGGCAGTTGTCCCTACACTGCGTCGCATACCTTCGCCAACGACCATAATTAAAGCGAGATGACGTGTGATTTTCACTTCATCTGATTGAAGCTCCGCTTGAATCCGTGCAAGGACTTCTTTTTCAATTTCTTCATTAAGTTGATCCTCACGTAAAATAACAGAGATATCATCGATTCCAGAAGGAAGATGCTCGTAACTCAAATTTAAATCCTCAAGAATTTGTAACAGTCTTCTGCCAAATCCAATTTCTCTATTCATCAAATACTTGCCAATATATATACTGCAAAAACCATCATCACTCGCAATCCCAACAACTGGCCCATTTGTATTCTTTCTTTCACTAACAATTTTTGTACCAGGTGCAGACGGATTATTCGTATTCTTCACATTGACAGGAATACCCGCTTGGAACGTAGGACTTAAAGCTTCATCATGGAATACAGAGAAACCCTGCATACGAAAGTTCACGCATTTCACGGTAAGTTAACTCACTAATTCCTTTTGGATTTTTAACAATATTTGGATTTACTGCATATACGGCATCCACATCCGTATAGTTTTCATAGAGCTCTGCCTTTACACCATTGGCTAAGATGGAGCCTGTAATATCCGATCCGCTACGTGAGAAGGTTAATACGTCCCCTGCTTTGTTATAGCCAAAGAAACCTGGGACAATTAAGATCCCTGTTCGATCACGTAATTGATATAAATTTTCATAAGTCTCTGGCAGAACTTGTGCATGACCAGGTTCATCCGTCACAAAAAGCCCTGCATCCTTTGGATTCACATAATGTGCTTCAATTCCACGATGTTGGAAGAAAGCTGCGATCAATTTTGCGTTATTATCTTCTCCACTTGCCTTCATTGCTTCTATGAAAAGTTCTGAACTCTTCTTATCTTGTTTCATAATCGACAATAGATTTTCTTTTATTTCATCAATAATCGTGTGCGAAAGACCCAATTCATCTGCAATGGATGAATATCTATTTATAATCGTATTGAATTCATCATCCGCATTTGTACCCTTTAAGGTCTTCTCCCCTAAAGATATTAATAGATCTGTCACTTTAATATCATCGCTATGACGTTTCCCCGGTGCGGATACAACGACAATTTTTCGATTAGGATCTGACAAAACAATATTATATACTTTTTCTACCTGTGTTCCCGATGCCAAAGAGCTTCCACCAAATTTTACAACCTTCACTTCTTCAACCCCTACAGTTAATTTTCAGTCAAATTATATTTGTCTATTATCCACTCTTTTTAGCAAAAATGCAATAGATAATTTCTGTTATACGCGGACATTTGTACTTTTGAAAAGTACATTTAATGAAATTTCAAAAAACAGACTTTTTCTTAACTATTTGCTTAGCAGACCATTTGGTCGATGATCTAGAAAATTTTGATAGGCAAAACCTTTTACGTCCTCTTCGCTAAAATATTGGCGAAGCTTATCGATTAAATGTTGGCATTGAGAGGCATCTTCTAAATCCTGAACAAAGGTTGGTATGCCATCAAAGTCTGAACCTAATCCAATATGCTTCTTTCCTCCTAGTGAACAAAAATGATCAATATGGGCAATCAAATCATCAATGGTCGCCATTCCACCTTCTCGAATATACTCAGGATAATATACTACATGGACCATTCCGCCACTTTTAAACATCGCCCTAGCTTGTTCATCTGTTAAATTACGAGGATGATCGCATATTTTACGTGAGTTGGAATGGCTCGCAATGGGATACTTGGCCAGCTCCATCACATCCCAAAAAGAACGTTCACATAAATGAGAAACATCTGTTAATACATGATGTTCATTATTCCAGCGTACAATTTCTTTTCCGAATAAAGTTAAGCCACCACCGCGAGGCTCACCGACTCCATCTGCAGCCAAATTAGCAGGATTCCAAGTTAACCCAATCGAACGAACACCAAGCTGGTACAGTATGTTTAGCTTCGTGATATCATTGCCAATCGGATCTACCCCTTCAAGAGTGAGCATGGCTCCAATTTCGCCTTCTTTTAAATGATCAAAATCAGACCAATTCGTAATGTGTTTCATTTCTGCATTTTTCCCTAGTATTTCTTGATAGAAATAGTCAATTTGTTCAAGTGCCGCTTGAAATTTTTGATCAGATGGGATGGCCGGTTCGAGAAAAATGGCAAAACATTGCACCTTTACCTTCCCTTTTATTAATCTCTCTTTATTTGTATTCAATTCCTTTGCATTTGCAAAAGATAAAGCTCCTTTATGATCACGTAGCTTCATTAGGGCATCACAGTGAAGATCAATAATATTCATAACATCACTCCTTTACAAGGCAGCAACGATCTGTTGCAGCCAATTGTTATTATAAGTATAAGCAAAAAGTTAGGGCAATATGGATAATTTTTATATTTATTGATTCGAAAGGCAAAAAAGAACCTCAATGAATGAGATCCTTTTAACTTTATTCAGCAGAAGTCTCCCACTTCTATAAGTGGTGAGATGTATGCAAATCGTTATGAAATTCAGTGGGGGTTCAAACTCCGGCTGAATAAAGTTAAAGCCTCCGGCGGATGCCTCAGATTTTCAAAGGAAATTTATCGAGCAAGCTCGATAAAATCTGGGCGCAAATACGCCAAGGCGCATTTGATGATACTTTACTAAAATAAACATTTCTGTTCTTCTTAAAAACACAAAACCAGCAAATCTGTCTATTTACGGCGTCAGACACCGGTTGGGGCTTCTGCTTCCACAAATTCTTTTGTTACCCACTGGCAAAACAATTCATAATCTCTTTTTACTTGTTCTTTGTATACCATTGAAGTGAATACAATCTGAGAACAAAAGGTATCAAATTCACTACCGATTGCTTTTAATATTTCTTGCTCACTTTCGTATGAGAATAAATCTTCTTGAAAATCTACATCTGCACGGGAGTGAATTTTCGCTGTGATTTTCCCCATGATTTCTACTGTTGAATCCATGTCCTCAGTGGTTTGCAATAGTTTTGCTTTTATTTTCTTTTTATACGGGGATCGTTCTCGGACATAGAAGTGACGGTCTTCGATTGTAAGATAACCTAAATAGGGGTCCTCATGATGATGCATCGCTTTTTGAGTTGAAATGACACGTTCTCCTTGATGTTCATATCTCTCCCAGAACAGTTCACGATAAGGTAAGAAATAAGCTGGAATCGGTGTACGCACTTCTTTTACTTCCAACACCAAATCATCTAATCCGTGAGCTTCCTTACCTCCTTCGACCAGAAAGTAATATCGATCAAGTCCAATTGATGCCGTTCCAGAGCCGTGCTTACGTGCAATATCCTTGATGGTATAAAAGCTGCGGTCTCGTTTATCTTCAGCGTCCAAAGAATGAAAATATGCTTCTGATAGAGATCTAAGCAATTACACGTTCTTCGTCACTCACAGGCTGTAACTCATCAGACCAAGCAAAAACCCGCTTGTTTTCCTCATTTATATAGGTAATATCCATTAATAAATGACTTTTCTGCCTTTTAACAAGCTTTTTTAATGTTTTTTGTACAGGACCTCTCGTGTTGTCTTTTGTGAACGTAAGGGTAAAAGGATCATCCTTCTGCTTTTTAAATCTTTTCAATTGATCATAGTAAGCCTCAAGATAAGTAACGATTCTCTCCTTTTGTTCTTCTTCACTCATGGACTGTGCATCACAGAATAAGGCAATACTTACGGACATGCGCAATACATCATATAAATAGGATCCCACATAGCCCTCATCAAAATCATTTACATCAAATACAATTTCTCCTTGTTCATTCTGAAATGCACCGAAATTTTCTATATGCATGTCACCTTGAATCCATGTTGGTTTATCTTCTGGTGTATGAAAAGAGAAAGGGATTCTTGTCATATCGTAATAGAACAAATAGGCACTACCTCGAAAGAATCGAAAGGGACTTTCCATCATCTGCCCATATTTCTCTTTTCTCATTTCATAATCGAGATTCATACATTGTTGGTCAAACTCATTTAATATGGTTTCAATGATATGTTTTCTCAACATGATCCTCGTATTTTTAACCCGATCAAGAATAGCGAATCCCATATTACGCACTTCCCTTTTCTCTACAATTAACATACAAAATGATTGATTCAACCCCTGTCCACCCTGTACAAGCAGAGCAGAACAACAATCTGTCCATTTACGGTGTCAGGCACCGTAAATGGCACTGTTTATACTGTCATTTTACTTTCTTTTTGGTTCAGCCATTCACTTTGGCGGAGTTTTAATTCAAAGAAAGTCAATGGATCTTGGTACCATTCAGGATTTTTTCTCATTTCGTCAAGTGCATCCTTATTTGCTTCAATTTCTGAACGTGTTTCTTCAACCGTTTGATTCAAGATAACCAATGGATCCCTAAAGAATATCGTGATATCGCGCTCGATCGATTTTGCAAAAAAGTCAAATTGGTGTAAGAATCGTTTCGCAATGAGTTCTGCCACTTCATGGTAGTCTTCATTTTCTATATACTGTTTATATTTGTTGTATAGCATCGATTTATTTTGAGTCAGGCCACCAAGCAATTTCCCTGCACTTTTTAATAAAAACTGAGAAGGTGTGAAGCGCAGTAGAATATTCATTTTTTCCAAATGAATTCCACTTGTCATCCGATCCGCGTCACGGCGCCAATCATCTAGCACTTTAAAGTCACATTCTAAGATGTAGCTTATCCTCATCATAAAGAGTATTAAATCCTTCACACATCTCATTGACGAAAAATTGTACTTCATTGAAGTTTACCGTACTGTCCGCAATCCACTTTTGAATGGCTTTAAAATATTCCGGCATCACATTTTCTTGCAAATAGTTTTCAACTTCTTTATTCATTTTCTCATTTAATTCAATATGCAGGTTCCCAAAGTTACTATCTTCCTTAATATATTTAGAACAGCCTCGTAACAACTGTGGAATCTTCTCGACTAATTCTGCCTCAATCTTTTCCTCGATTGCCCGATAAGATTTTGTCATCACACGTACTTTTTCTATTTCTAAATCACCAATTTGATGAACGGCCCCATTCAACTTTGCAGCCATTTCTTCATTCCATTTAATAGAATCCACAAGAGCTTTTTCTTTTTCAATTCTTTTACTTACTAAATACTTAATGGATTTTTTTATAAAATAAAGCAAATTGGCAGTTTGAACCGTCACCGCATTCTTCTGACTGTAATTTTTTCTTACATATTGTCCAAGATCTTTTAATTGACTTTGGCGGTCATAAAAAGAGGAGAAAGCAAACACATCTGCATTTGGTTCAAATTGCTTTATTCTTGCCCATGTTTCGTTCACGGTATTTCGATGCTCATCATAGACTGAATCCATTTTGTTCATCATGAAATGAATAGGCACATTTGGCATTTCTTCTCTTATTTGCTGAAGCATTTGCTGTTCCTTATCCGTAAAAGGTGTGTTTGCATTTAAGACAAATAAGACTCCGTCAGCAGCATGTAAACAAGAAAACAACTCTTTTCGATTCGTTAGACTAGGGGTATCAATAAGTGTCAATTGATTTTCCTGTAAAAATGCATTATTTAGTTTGGCATGGAACGAACGTTGATGACGAAACGAAGGGCGCTCTTCAATTTTATTTACATGAAGAATGTCCGATTCAGATATTTCTACTATTTTAGGATCCACACTATGGTCAATCACAACAAGTGCAGTGTTATCCTCAGGCAGTACTTCTCTGCCCATAACTGTATTGATAACAGAAGATTTTCCACTTTCTATCGTTCCAACCATTGCTAGCTTATAAGAATCTTTTTCTTTTAGGACATTCATAATCCAAGTTAGAGTATTTGACACTTGTAATTCTTGCTTCACTGCCCAACTATTAATTTCATCTTCTAACCGAATCGCTTCCTCAAAGCCGCTTGTTTGTTTTTCTAGCTTCAACAGCACATTTTCCGCCTCATAAACGGCTGAATCCGCAAGCGTTAACGGAAACATTTCATTCCAAGAGATAACAGATGACGCAGCAGATAATGCATAGCTAGTATCACAAATTTTCATCCAACTTGTTAATAAATCTGGAATCAATGCACCAATTTCTTTAATAAGATGGGTACCATTAATTAATTTCAAATATGACTCTTCGTATAAACCAGATAGGATCTTCCACGAACAAACGATATTCGAATCGAGTTTAGCAATCACTCGATTAAAAACAAACATCCAAGTAATATGAGATTCTTCATCTTTATAACTATTCCATAATGCAGCGGAAAGCCTTTCAAAGCGATTTGAATCCAACTTTGCTAATTCAATCAATGCTGTCTCAAAATAGTTCGGATCCATCAGTTTTGTCCGACCCTTTTCCACATAACTAATAAGCGCATCATACCAACTA
The DNA here is from genome assembly GCA_963765265.1 of uncultured Bacillaceae bacterium. Taxonomy (GTDB): domain Bacteria; phylum Bacillota; class Bacilli; order Bacillales; family Cytobacillaceae; genus Bacillus_BD. Next base: position 271,650 of record CAVXVN010000003.1, on the reverse strand, counting down.
GAAGATCCAAGACGAACGGCTTCTTTCATAGCAAGTTCAATAGCACTAGACCAGTCCCCGTTCTCTTCAAAAAATGAACGAGCTAGTATCGTAACATTTGGATAATCAGGATTCAATTCAATGATTTCCTTTATGACATTACTCGCAAGCTCATGTTTGTTTCGCTCCATGTATAATGAAAACAATTGCAAAGAAACTTCTGTGTGCAATGTTAGATCATCTGTAGCAATTGATTTATAAATGTCCTCTGCGGTTGGCAATAGTCCAAGTTCAAAATAGGCATCGGCCGTATTTTTTTTCGCCCATTGTCCCCATTCATTTTGGATATTTTCCCACTTAAAAATGGCTGATTCATAATCCTTAAAATGGAAATACAATTCCCCTTGAGCAAACCGGATTGCTGATAAGTCTGGAATGTCCTTTTTTTGTTCTTCTAAATAGGCTTCCCCGAGTACTTGTATTGGTTCCTTTTCTGCATTGTCTATCATAAATGTTTCATAAAACATTTTTTCTATTAGCTGTTGTTCAATTGTCACTCTATTCGCCCCCAAGTAAAATTCACTTTTCATCTCATTATGTAAATATTACTCTATTTAGCCTTTTACATCCTATCCTTCTATTCTACCAAACATTCATGTACTGTGAATGTCATTTGGCTTAAATTTTCATAACATTTTTACGATTTGTGGGAAACAAACATATTTTAAGAGATTTCCCTTCACTGCAATAGAGTGTATTGTCAATGGTAGAAAACGGGTATAATTAGAAAAAATCACAAATTCATTTAAGTAACGCTTTTATATTTGCTATAATGAGAACATATTAAATAACCTTAGTTAAAAGAAAGGCTGATACCGGTTGGAAAATAACTCGTCAAATTTTATCAAGAGTATTATAAAGGAAGATTTAGAAACAGGAAAACACAAAGAAATTATTACTCGTTTTCCTCCTGAGCCCAACGGCTATCTGCATATTGGACATGCTAAATCCATTATGATCAACTTCGGACTAGCAGATGAATTTAATGGTAAAACCAATTTGAGGTTTGATGACACCAACCCTTCTAAAGAGGATCAAGAATATGTTGATTCCATTAAAGAAGATGTGACATGGCTTGGCTTTGATTGGGATGGTTTATTCTTTGCCTCTAATTATTTCGATGAAATGTACCAACGTGCGATTCTGTTAATCAAAAAAGGAAAAGCATATGTGGATGATTTAAGTGCAGAGCAAATTCGTGAATATCGTGGAACCTTAACCGAACCAGGTAAAGAAAGTCCGTATCGCGAGCGTTCAATCGAAGAAAACCTTGATCTATTTGATCGGATGAAAAATGGCGAATTTGATAACGGAAGTAAAGTACTACGGGCAAAAATTGATATGGGCTCACCCAATATCAATTTGCGTGATCCGATCCTTTACCGTGTGTCCCATGCAACCCATCATAATACAGGAGACAAATGGTGCATTTACCCTATGTATGATTTTGCTCATCCGTTAGAGGATGCCATTGAGGGGATTACTCATTCCATTTGTACGATTGAATTTGAGGATCATCGTCCTCTTTACGATTGGGTTGTAGCAGAATGTGAAATGGAGAATACTCCACATCAATATGAATTTGGGCGCTTAAATATTACCAATACAGTAATGAGTAAACGGAAGCTAAAGCAACTTGTTGATGAAGGGTACGTGGATGGTTGGGATGATCCTCGTATGCCTACGGTGTCTGGTCTAAGAAGAAGAGGTTATACCCCGGAATCCATTCGCGAATTCGTCAAAGAAACTGGAGTCTCAAAGGGGTCTGGAACCGTAGATTCTGCAATGCTAGAACATTTCGTACGGGAGGATTTGAAATTAAAAGCCCCACGTACAATGGGTATTTTAAATCCACTAAAGGTTGTCATTACAAATTATCCTGAAGGTCAAGTTGAGATGCTTGAAGCGGAGAACAATCCAGAAAATCCAGAAATGGGAACTCGTCAAATCCCATTTTCACGGGAAATTTATATTGAACAAGAAGATTTCATGGAAAATCCGCCAAAAAAATATTTCCGTCTCTTCCCAGGGAATGAAGTTCGTTTAAAAAATGCTTACTTTATTAAGTGTGAAGAAGTGGTTAAAGATGCTGAAGGCAATGTAGTTGAACTGCATTGTTCATATGATCCAGAAACGAAGAGCGGAAGTGGTTTTACTGGTCGAAAAGTGAAAGGCACACTGCACTGGGTCGAAGCCAGTCAGGCAATTCCTGCAGAATTCCGTTTATATGAGCCGTTAATTTTAGATGAAGAACAGGAAGAGGCAGAGGAATCAGGTGAAGCAACGACCTTCCTTGATCATGTAAATGAAAAATCCTTACAAATTATTCAAGGCTTTATTGAACCGAATATGAAAGACGTGAAGCCTCAAGATAAATTCCAATTTTTCCGTCATGGTTATTTTAACGTGGATCCAAAGCATTCTACTACTGAAAAAACAGTCTTTAACTTAATTGTTTCATTAAAGAGTTCGTTTAAAATCTAACCTTTTGAAATGATAGAAAAATAATTTGTATTGGTTTAGCCATTGTTCACCATTCCGAAAAAACTGCAAGAAAATAGTTCATCTGTTAAAGAACCTTATATAGTAAAAAGGCAAGAGAATAAATTCCCTTGCCTTTTTACTATTACATTAGCCTCTTTTTCTAAATGACCTAGCAAAAGCCAATATCGCAACAATCAAGGCTGCAATAGCAACATATAGAGGGGCATTAGAACCGCTAGAAGTTTCCTCTGAAACAGACTGTACCTGTTGTTCATTTTCCACTGTCTTTTCTGTATGTGCTGCACCGTGGCTATCTGTAGAACCGGCTACTGCTGGATTTACTTTTGTGACAGATGCTGGTTTATCAGCATCCGCTGCACCAACCCACTCTACTAAACTTCCATCCTGATAGGTTTGATACGCTTTCCAAACAAGCTCCTTAGCCTGATCATCCACTTTTCCTTGCATCAGGAACTGCCCAAACTCGGTAGAAGATAATCCTTCACCTTCAGTTGTCCAAATAATACTAGTTATTTTGTCTGTAGCATCTTTTTTCAGTTCATAGGTCCATCCTGGTTTCGGTTCTAAACGGCTAATATTAACCTCTGCTGGGACTTTTACTTCCATTTTTGTTGTTGGAACTTTTTCGTTTTCAGAAGGAACTCTTACAGTAAACACTTCATAAGACCCTTGCGTCGTTTCCTTTGGTTGAACTGTAACATGAGCACTGGCAACACTTGCAAATAGAGATGTTGCTAAAAAAACACTACCTAGAATGGCTGTTACCTTTTTCATTTTGAAAAATCTCCCCTTTTCATTCGTTTTTATTTTAGAAGACAGTAAAGTCTTTACTAAACACAGATTCATCATCATTCGAATTTAAAATCCTTAGTTCGATGGTCCAATTACCATCAAACGGAATATAAACGCCTTCACTATTTTCGTAAACACTTTTATCTTGTTCAAAAATAGGAATGGGAACTTGAATGGGAGAAACCTCTGGATTATCCTTGTACTTTAAAAATAATTGAATGCCTTTGATATTTACTCCCTCTTCAAGAGAAGTGGCGCCTATGATGAACGAATTGCTGCCTGGTACTTTAGGTGAAATCACGGTCTTGATTTCAATATCATTTTTCGTTTCGGTCCAATCTAACGGCTCGTTTTGGGGAAGTGGACTTAAATGAGTAAAGGATCCCACAATAACTAAAATGAAAACCATCAAAGTAATATCTACTTTTAACCATTTGCCTATTGAATTTTCTTTCTTGTTCTTAAGGTTAAATCGTAAAAGTGCACCTGTAAGGATAACCATGAACACTAAACCCACTTTAATAAGGAGCAAGACTCCCCATTGTGTTTTCAATAGATAGCTAAGATTAGGTGAATAAATAAGAGTTAAGGCTGCTCCAGATATGATTAAAACGATGATGCTCACCAAGGCTGCTTTTGAAAAAATCAACAAAAAGTGTTTTACGTACTCTCGATGTTTTTTCCAAAACAATAGGATAAAGAATAGACCTCCAGACCATATTGAAGCAGCTAATAGATGGATAAAATCAAGTGAAATGGATATGAAAGCTGGTTCAAAGGCCACGGCATGTCCGTTCTGGCTTTTAAGCAAGAGAAGTAGAATGGCCCAGAATGTATCAAACCATATGTAACGGGTTAAAAAGATAAAACCAAGAAACGAGAGCAACATGGAGAGAGTCCAAATAATACCTATATTCGTTCCAGTCATAATGGAAGCTATATTCGTCATTTCCCAAATACCTTGAAGTTGTGACATTTGAATAAAACCCATCAAAATGTTCGTTATCAAGAACGATATTTGTAAGATTATTGCCCACCTTTTATATGATCTCTCTATTTCTCCCATTTTTTCTTTACGTAAAGCACCCCATAAAATCCAACCTGTTGAAAGTAATAAGGCAATATAATTAAAAACTCGTACAGCAGTAGAAACGATGCTGAATGAAGCATCACTATTACTACGTTCAGGATCTATATCAATTGGTTCATTAAATGCACCAGGATCCTTTAATTCACTCGTTTCTTCCCCTGTAGTAAAGACGTAAGACCCTTCAATTGGATGTCCATCAGCAGATAGAACACGATAGGAAACCGTATAAGTCCCATCCGAAAGCGATGGAAGGACCTGTGATAACTGTTTTTGATCGATGCTCAGCTGTGTTTCACTCTCGGTTACGATGTCTCCATCAGCATTGAATACCTTAATCGAGTAAAACTCCCCTTCCATTCTTTCATTAAAGATAAGAACAATCTCTCTTGGAGGCCCTTTTACCTGACTATTTGGAGCAGGGCTTGCCTTTTCAAGAATGGCATGGGCAAAGACGTCTTGTGGTACAAATACAATAAATAATAAAAACAAAATAAGAATTTTACGATATCGTTTATGATTCATGATCACAGCAACCTTTATGGCTATACTCTTGTCCGATTACCTTTTGTGATGCTTGTTCAAAAGTTAATACGGTCCCGCCAAATCCTCTAACAAAACCATCTGCATGTTCTTTTTGCTTGAAGGGAAGAACTTGCGGCATGCAGCAACTTAAATCGATCGTTGTATCCATTACATACCATGCATGAAGCGCACTGATCGTTATATTGGTAAAGAAATCACAGCATAGAATCTCAACCACTTCATTGCCAAGCATCTGATGACGGATGATTCCACAATGAGGGCAACAAGCCGTTTCCACCCGATTATTTGTAAGAATCAATTGACAGTATAATCGATGGTCAATCGTACGGCTACAGACTACACATTCATTAACATTAGGTTTTTGAACTTGTAAATCAATAAGGCGAATCCCACCAAATGTTTTTTCTATTATTCCTTCTTCAACTAATACCTTTATATCTCGGTGTACGGTCATGTCTGATACTCCTAAAATTCCGCTTAAATCAGAAATTCTAAGATTTTTCTGGCTATTAATTAATTCTCTTATCAATTGTTGCCTTTCATTTGCAAGCATAGAAGATCACCTGCCTCTCATTAAAGTTAGACATTCCCAATAGCTAACAAAGTATAACACAAATGAACATATCTGGTTTTATTATATCACGACTATAGAACTAAACAACATCATTTTTGTAATTTTCTAAAAAGTTAAATTTTACTACTTGAATACTCAAATAGTAAAAGTCTCCTATCATATTTTTTAAAAAAAGAAATATATTTTTGAACATAAAAACTCTCCCTAAGATCGACAGGTTTTATTTTAAACCTGTCGATCTTAGGGAGAGCCTATTCATTCTAAATCTTTTTTAAAATTGAGATAGTCGTTCAAAAAGCTAGACTGTTTTGCTTCCTACTCTAGTCTTCATCTTTTATATCGCGATCCTCTGGAATGGGTTCACTCAGATATTCTTCTACAAGTTCTTTATATTGTTCTAACTGTTTGAGATGAGCGGTAAATTGCTCTTTGTTTATTAAATATTGCTCACCATCATGAATGGCTCGAATTCGTCTTTGCTGAACCAGCTTTTCAATGACGGCCTCGTTCATAGATAAATACTCTGCCGTCTCTTTTATTGTTAAATACATTCATGACACCTCACCTATTTTATTTAACATTTACTAATTGATCGTTTTAATCTTATACATAAAGTAATAATATTTATACAACACCACGATGATTAAGATTATTTTAACAAGAATGCTATCCAAAATAAAAAAGGGGATCGCGATCATCACATCTGCAAATAATAAAATGGAAAGTTTATGCTTTCGAGTCATGGCTCTCTCTCTTACAAAGTCCTCTAAATACTTTTTATAAAGTTTTGTCCCTCTAAACCAAACATCAAATTTCTTAGACCCTTTTACAAAACAAAAAGCCGCTAATAGGAATAACGGCGTTGTCGGCAATACAGGTAGAACAATTCCAATAATCCCCAATCCAAGAGATAAAAATCCACATAGTATAAAGACCCAGTTGACAATTGTTTTAATAATAATAATCTCCTTTTCTTGAGGTTATAAATGCGTTTCTCTAAAAAGTATATCCCATTACGAAGAAAATTGAAATCATCCATTCAAAATGGATGATGGATTGAATATAAAAAAGCAAGTAGACATATTTAGAACATGTCTACTTGCTTAAACCATCTATTGAATACTCCCAATCCCCATTGTTAGTATTATTTTGAAGCTACTGTCTTTCCTTTAGCAAGTTCTGCAGCTACGTCAATGATCATATCTTCTTGTCCACCGACTACTTGGCGTCTTCCTAATTCGATTAGGACGTCACGAGCGTCAACTCCGAATTGTGCAGCTGCACGTTTTGCATGATATGCGAATGTTGAGTATACACCTGCATAACCAAGTGTGATAGCTTCTCTTGTAATAGTTGGTGTTACCGGAAGAAGTGGTGCAACAATTTCTTCTGCTAAATCTTCAATTTTATATAAATCAATACCTGTTTTAATTCCCATACGCTCACAAACAGCTATAAGAGCTTCAGTTTGTGTATTACCAGCACCTGCACCAAAGCAGCGAACACTTCCGTCAATGCGAGTTGCGCCAGCTTTAATCGCTGCAACAGAGTTAGCCATTGCCATAGATAAGTTATTGTGACCATGGAAACCAATTTCACATTGAAGTTCTTGTCTTAATCTGCTGATACGCTCAGTTACTTGTTCAGGAAGAAAATAACCTGCAGAGTCAGTCATATATACAATATCCGCTCCATAGCTTTCCATTAATTTAGCTTGTTCAACTAATTTCTCAATTGGAGCCATATGTGACATCATAAGGAATCCAACAGCTTCCATTCCTAATTCTTTACCCATTGCGATATGTTGTGGTGCTACGTCTGCTTCTGTTACGTGTGTAGCAACACGAACCATTTTTGCACCTAAGCTTGCTGCTTCTTTTAATTCAGTTAAAGTACCGACCCCTGGTAATAAAAGAACAGCAACTTTTGAATCTCCAGCAACAGATGCTGCCGCTTCGATTAATTCCATATCATTTACTTTTGATAAACCGAATTGTAAAGATGAACCTGCTAAACCGTCACCATGTGTTACTTCGATATAAGGAACACCTGCATCAGCTAATGCTTTTGTTACGTTTACTACTTGCTCTACTGTATATTGGTGTCTTACTGCATGGCTTCCATCACGTAAGGCTACCTCTGTAATTATAATATCACGTTCAATTGTCATTGTTTATATTCCCCTTTCTATGGCTCAAACTGTTTCCTTTTGTGTATTTTTCGCAAACTCTTCTGCAACACGAACAGCAGCAGATGTCATAATATCAAGATTTCCTGAATATTCCGGTAGGTAATCTCCAGCACCTTTAACTTCAATAAGAACAGTTACTTTATTGCCTTCAAAAATTGGTTCTGTACGTAAGTGATATCCTGGAACATATGATTGAACTGTTTTTTCCATTTCAGCAATGGATTCGCGAATCGCTTGTTCGTTCATTTTTCCTTCTTCAACAAGTGCATATACAGTATTGCGCATCATAATTGGAGGTTCTGCAGGGTTTAAGATAATAATCGCTTTTCCTTTGTCAGCTCCGCCAACTACTTCGATTGCTTGTGAAGTTGTTTCAGTAAATTCATCGATATTCGCACGAGTACCAGGGCCTGCACTCTTACTAGAAATGGTAGCAACGATTTCACCATATACTACATTAGCTACACGGTTGATTGCAGCAACCATTGGAATAGTAGCTTGTCCACCGCAAGTAATCATATTAATATTGTTTTTATTTAAATGCTCATCTATGTTTACCGCTGGAGATACGTAAGGTCCGATAGCAGCTGGTGTCAAGTCGATCATTTTAATTCCACGTTCTTGACATACTTTGTCATTGTAAATATGTGCTTTTGCACTTGTTGCATCAAAAATAATGTCTGCTTCTAAAGTAGGGTCTGCAAGGAAACCGTCGATTCCAGTATCAACACCTGCATAACCTGCTTCTTTTGCACGACGTAAACCATCTGATTGAGGGTCAATTCCGATTACCGCAGTTAATTCTAAATGTTCTGATCTTCCTAACTTGACCATAAGGTCTGTACCTATGTTACCTGAGCCAATGATAGCAGCTTTTAATTTTGCCAAAATAATTCTCCTCCTAAGTATGAAAAATGTTTTTATATTTAATCTGTACTCATTTAATAAAAATGAGAAACATCTTTGTAGCCTAAACTCTTTGATATCTCAATAGCAGCACTTTTTATTCCCTCTATTACCACTGGAAGTCGCTCTTCTGTTAACCTCATTTTAGGTGAAGCACAGCTAATTGAAGCGATTGCATTTCCTTTGTGATCAAATATAGGAGCTGCGACACATTTGAGACCTAACTCAATCTCTTCATCATCGATAGAATAGCCACGCTCTCTTATCAATGGTAATTCTTTCTTAATTTCCTCTTTGTCCGTTACTGTGAATTCTGTAAATGCTTCCAATTCCTTATAAGATAAAATTCGATCAATCTCTTTCTCATCTTGATAGGCAAGGATTGCTTTTCCTGCACCTGTACAATGAATAGGTGCACTTTTCCCTACATGTGAATAGATTCTGAGAGTTTGTGGTCCTTCTAACTTTTCAACATAAATTAATTCGTCTTGCTGTCGAACAACAAGATGGACCGTTTCCTTCAGTTTATCCACAGTATCCTTAATAATGGGTTGAGCAATTTTCGTAATATCAAGCTGATTTCCGATAAAATGACCAAGTTCAAAAAGCCTTAGTCCCAACTTATACTTCAAATTATCCGGATTTTGTTGAAGGTAGCCTCTGTGTTCTAACGTTTTAATCAACCCGTGAACAGTGCTTTTCGATAAGCTTAGTCTTTCACTAATCTCTTTTACACTTAATTGTGGTTCAGAAACTAAAAACAATTCAAGGATATCAGCAGCCCTTTCAACTGATTGGATAAGGCGTTCAGTCATGGCCGATCATCCCCTCTCGTTCGACATTATCGAATGCCGTTCGTAATTCATTGCTATACTCTAATAATACCATCATTTTATTTTTCGTCAATATTTTTCACTCACTTTTTTTAAAATTTTCTAAACATATTATTAAATTTCTAAAATTATATAAAAACGTTTACAACGTGGATATATCTATTAATAAAAGTACTTTATAAAAATAACTACTTTAAAGAGATTGGAAAATTCCAATCTCCTTGTCATATTCATAGAAATGAAATTACCTTTCTCGCGGTGTTTTCACCATTTTCAATACAGTCAGGAATGCCAACTCCAAAATAGGAGCAACCTGAAATGACGATTCCGGGAACCCTTTCTGCTAATTTATTTTCAAGTGATTGTACACTTTGTGAGTGGTCTAGTTGATAAATAGGCATGCAATCTGACCAATTTGTTACAACACTTGCTACAGGGTTAGCCGAAATACCGAGACTTTTATTTAGATCTAAAAGAGAGACCTGAAGAAGTTCTGTCTCAGTCATCTCCTTTAATCTAGAAAAAGCAGGATTGATGCTCTTATAAAATAAACGAACAAGCAAATTTCCACTTTCTGATGTATGCTTCCATTTTCGACTTGTCCATGTGCATGCGTCACAAATGATTTCATGTCCATTCGCTTTAATAAAGCCTGTTCCATCTAACGGAAGTAAATAATCAGGTACATCAAATCCTGCATAAACACTGATCATGGAACTATTTTGAAATGCTTTAAACTCTTTTTCAAGTTCCTCATCAGCAATCATCCTCTGTGCAGCATCATGCGGAATACTGAGCACCACATAATCGGCTTCCATACTTCCCTGGTCCTTAAGCGTAACCTTGTACCTATTATTGATCTTCTCAATACGATCAACTTTTACGCCTTTCCTGATTTCAACATCCTCCAGTTTTCGTTCATATGCATCAATAAGGGTTCCTAAACCGTTTTTAAATGAAAGAAACTTCTTTTCACCACTCGCTTTGAATTTTTCCTTATGTACTGCAAATCCTTTTATAATACTTCCATATTGTTCTTTATAATCCAACAGATACGGGAGTGTAGACTCTATCGTTAAATTGCTCAGGTTCCCCGAGTAAACGCCGGAAAGCACAGGAGCAATTTGTTTTTCCACCAATTCTTTCCCAAGAAAATATTCCAGAAATTCACCTATTGAATCGCTTTTTGTAAATTGTTCATTTTGTGTGTAAAAGTCTTTTAATGCCTCCACTTTTCCTTCTGCTGAGATTAAGGTACTTTTGGCCAATGATTCCAAGCTGGCAGGAATTCCAAATACGGAATCTAGCGGAATTGGCTTTAATTCTCCATCTGTATAAAGGAATGAAATGCCTGTAGCATTGTAGACGACTTCACTTTCCAAATCAAGCTCTTCTATGAAAGATAACGCATTGGCTTTTCGTGCCACAATGGAATCGGCTCCAGATTCCATAACAAAACCATTTTCCTTTATTGTACGAACTTTTCCACCAAGTACATCAGATGCCTCGACAAGGACCAATCTTACATCTGAACCCGTTTCGGTCTTCCATTTCTGCAATACATGCATGGTAGATAATCCAGTAATCCCTCCGCCAATCACTAATACCGTTTTCACTATTGCACCCCTCAATATAGTATCTATTTATTACTTAAAGTGTATCATTATTATGGAACAAAAAAGTGTCAGGCACCACAAAAAGACAAATGTCTTTTTATAGTTGCCTGACACTGATTGTGTAATTTTCCAAAAATTCTAGTTCGGTTCAAAATATGGTATGTTATAGAAAAGTGAAAGGAAGTTTGATTAGATGAAAAATCAAGAAGAAACGAATGGTTTGCCACCAAAAACATGTAGTATTGATCGCCTCGTAACGAAGGAAGAAGACGTTCAGAAAGTCCTTGAAGGAAAGAAAACAGCAACGCGAAGGAATGGACGATATGCGGATGTAGGAGAGATCATGGAATTAAAAGGTAATAAATATTCAGTAGAAAAGGTTTATTCACAAACACTTGGTGAATTAACAGATGAACATGCACGCCAAGAAGGCTATGATTCAGTTGAAGAATATAAACAATCCATTTTATCTTTCCATCCAGGGATGCCATGGCTTCCGCAAATGAGCGTATGGGTACACGAATTCACCCCAGTAAATGAATAATTTATAAGTGCCTGCCTCCTCTGTTTTAATGCAGTAGAGGTAGGCACTTTTACGTATATTTTCTTACTTCCATTCTCGGATATCCAATTGTTGATTTTTGTTAAATAGGACTGGATACACTAAAAACCCTAGAATAATAGCTGTCAGAGAAGCTGCAGACATGATCAGAAAAACAATTAATAGCTGAAAACGGACCGCTTGAATTGGATCTGCACCTGCAATAATTTGCCCCGTCATCATACCTGGAAGCTGTACAAGTCCGATCGTTTTTTGTCCTTCAATCGTCGGGATGAGACTGGACCTGATCGATTGTTTAAGAATCGGATAGATTGATTGTTTCATACTTCCACCTAGAGATAAAACGAGTTGTATTTCCTCTTTGCGCATCTCGACCTCCCCTTTTAAGCGATTTAAAAATAAGTTCACTATGATCATCGAGTTTCCGATAATCATCCCACTGATCGAGATGACATACTGTGGGGTCGCAGGTACGATCTGTAATCCTAATAAAAACCCTTGCGTAATTAACTCTACAATGGAAATGGTCAAGAAAATCTTCCAGAAGATATGGGGGAGACCCTTTCCCCGCTTGGCTGCATTCTTTGCAGCTACTGTAATCATGATCAATAGCATTAACACGACTACTAAGGGATGATTAAATCCAAAAACCATTTTTAAAATATAGCCAACAATTAATAATTGTATTGTGGCACGAATGCTTGTAATAATCAGATCACGACCAAGTCCCAACTTAAATGCCATTGAAAGGAAAATGGCAATCATGACAAAGCTAAAACTAAGAATAATCGCCAATAAACTCATATGTATTCCCTCTTCATATCTAAAAATTCCTTCGTACGGGTATCGTTTGGTTTAGAAAAGAAAACCTTAGTGGGTGACGCTTCGATTAACTTTCCATCCATCACCAGCCATGTTTGATCCCCCACTCGTTCTGCTTGAGAAAGATCATGTGTAACCCAAAGAATGGTCGTACGATGCTCACGATTGATCCGCAAAATGAGCTCTTCCACCTCATGAGCTGATATCGAATCGAGTGCAGAAGTGACTTCATCAAGTAATAAAATAGAAGGTTCATTTACAAGTGTTCTGGCAAGAGATAGTCGCTGCCGCTGACCGCCAGACAGCTCTTTGGCCTCTCTTGTTAAAAGATCTTCTGTTAATCCCACATATTCCATATATGTATTTGGATCTTCTAATGTTTTCCCTTGCAATCTCGCAGGCAGGGTCAAATTTTCCAATGCTGATCCATTTATCATGGGCGCAGCTTGAAAAGCAATACCGACACGCCGCCTTAGTTCTTGAATATCCCATTCTTGAACTGCCTTTCCTTGTATTCGCACCTCTCCTTTATCAGGCGTTTGCAGTAAATTGCATAATGATAAGATGGTGCTTTTTCCCGACCCGGATGGCCCAATAATCGTTGTGATTGTTCCTTTTTCTACCTTCCCATCTATTCCTTTTAAGACAGAAACGGTCTCAGTTTGATTCACAAACGTTTTATGAACTTTTATGAATTCCACTTCCGGTATTTCTTGGTTCCATTTGTCCTCTTTTTGCTCTGGGTTACTCATTTGCTCACTTCTTTATTTTTTAGTTTTACACCGATATTTTTCTGTTGATCTTTTCATTTTGAAAAAGGATAAAGTTATCATTCTTCCTTTTCCATGGCCTGGTCGATTTTATCAATAAACATTTGGAATACTTTTTTTCTTTCTTCTAAATCTTTAATATCTACTTTCAGTTTACTATATTTTTGTTCGAATGGCTTATGATACAGTTCACGAATATTCCGGATAATCTCTTCATTTAAGGTCGATTGAACCACTTGCTTCGTAATGCTAAATTTATAGGAATAAACTTGAAGTTCACTCTTCGTTTTTTCGTATTCATCATCTATTTCATTTAATAAAGAGCAAATTTCCTTTTTCCATTCTACTAATGCATTTTTCACGTAAGTTTCCATATAAACTCCTTGTCTTCATCATTTATAGTAAGTACCTAAAAATAACGTTTTCTTACTATTGTATCAAACGACCTTTTCAGTTTCTTTTCTGTTTGATTACATAACAACTTCTTTTATAAAGAGAAACTTCCATCAGTGGGGGTTTTTCTTCATCCCCCACTGATGGTTAGTTGCACCTATCGGGGTTTTAGAGGCTGTTTATCCCCCACCTATCCTTTTTGTTTTTTATCAAGTCTTGAGGTGGGGGTATTACAGCCTATTAAACCCGGATAAAAAGTAAATGAAAAAAAGCTAACTATTTTAAAATAGCTAGCTTTCCTAGTTCATGTATTCATTTTTCAGTAAGAAATCTCTGGATTCGTTTTGCAGCTTCAGCTAATTTTTCAGGGGATTGAACAAGAGCCATCCTGACATATCCCTCGCCTTGTTGACCAAAAGCATCTCCTGGCACAACAGCGACTCCTACTTTCTCAATCAATTCAAAGGCAAACTGGCGTGAAGTCCATCCAGAAGGGATTTTTGCCCAAATGAACATGGTTGCTGGGGACTTTGCTACTTTCCAGCCAGCATGCTCCAATCCTGTGATTAATAGATCCCTGCGTTTCTCGTACTCCTTCACTTGTTCTTGAAGGACAGTATAATCAGATGTAAGCGCAGCGGTCGCTGCTTTTTGAATAGGATAAAAAACACCGTAATCAATATGCGATTTAAGAGAAGCCAAAATATTAATGGCTTCCTTATTTCCAACAACATATCCTACACGGCACCCTGCCATATTAAATGTTTTAGATAAGGAATTAAATTCTATTCCCACCTCTTTCGCACCTTTAACAGACATGAAACTGATTTGTGGATGACGATCAAAAATAAGTTCGGAATAGGCAAAGTCATGAACGACAAGAATATTATTCTTTCTTGCAAATGAGACAACCTCTTCAAAAAAAGCTTCATTCGCCATAGCCGTGACTGGATTTCCAGGATAGCTTATGATCATCATTTTCGTTTTCTTTAATATGTCTTGTGGAATCTCATCTAATTTCGGCAAGTATTGATTTTCTTCTAATAATGGCATTGGATATACCAAACCACCTGCAAGCGTTACACTAGCTTCATAAATCGGGTAACCTGGATCAGGAACCAATACATATTCACCTGGATTAACAATAGCGGTGGCCAAATGGGAAAGTCCATCCTGAGAGCCCATCAATTGCAGCACTTCCCCAATTGGATCAAGATCAACACTGTATCTTTTTTTATAAAAGGTACCCACTGCCTCATTGAATTCATCTATTCCCTTTAATGTATAGCCATATTTCGTTGTATCCTGGCTATACTTCACAAGAGTATCGACTACAAAAGGAGGTGGCGGAAGGTCAGGACTTCCAACACTTAGATCAATAACATCCATCCCTTTGTTAAGAGCATCTTGTTTTTTGTTAGCTAGCTCTGTGAAGATGCCCGTAGTTAATTTTCTCATTTTATTTGAGGCTATAAGATTCATAAGTTTTCCTCCAGCTTTTGCATAAGTGAATCAATGTAGTCTTTGCTATTGGTCCTTATACGGAGTTTAGACTTTGACAGCAAATTTTTTTTCTAGCTACTAAGCTATTTTTTTATTTTAATCCAGAACTATTTTATTGACAATTTTATTATTTATCTTATATAATTTATCTTGAATTAAAGAATTCTTACTTCTAAACATTTTCTTTGAAAGTAATAAAAAGAGTAAAATTTGAATAGTTACTCACAACTAATACCAAGTTAATAGCATGAAATTATTTTCTTTACTTATAACTAAAGAAAATCATGATAATCAAGAGGAGAGATCGTCAATGTTAAGAAAACTAGATCACAACAATATGGGTAAAAGTAATCTCGGATGGCTCCAAAGTACATTTCATTTCTCATTTGCCGATTATTATAATCCAGCCAATATTAATTTTGGAACTTTAAGAGTCATTAATGATGATTTGATTGCACCTAAAACTGGTTTCGATACCCATCCACATCGAGATATGGAGATCGTCTCTTATGTAATTGACGGAGAGCTTACACATGGAGACAGCATGGGAAATCAACAAACTGTCTCTCGTGGGCATGTGCAATATATGAGTGCTGGAACAGGTGTACTTCATAGTGAGCACAATCGTGGAGATCAAACTTTAAGATTGCTACAAATTTGGATTTTCCCTGATCAACAGGGATATACACCGAATTATGGAGATTATCGCTTTAATTGGGATGATCGCCACAATCAGTGGCTCCATATGGTGTCAAGTAAAGAAGGAAACGCACCAATCCAAATCAATCAGGATGTTAATTTCTACTCTCTTGAACTTGAAAAAGAAAAAGAAATCAGCTTCCCAATTAAAGAAGGTAGACAAGCATACTTAGTGCAAATTGAAGGAATTTCAGATATCAACCACATCACTTTAGAAACAAGAGATGGACTAGAAGTAGTTGAAGAAGATATCAACATTAAAGCAACTGAAACCTCTCACATTTTATTGATTGAAATGAGCAAATAATAACGAACCTACTAGGGGCTGGCCCAATAACAAAGATGTCAGACACCATCATTTCAAATCTAGCGTCCATCTGGAAAGGGATTCTAGATGAATGAAATGATCTGAATGTCAGACAACTTTTGAGACAGCCTCTTCCTTTTTGTTATTCGGTCTTCTTTTCTACTAAATTGGTAGCCTCTTCAATAAATTTCTTTGCTATGACGGATAAGGTTCGATCTATATTATAAACAAGATAGAAATGCCTCTCATTATTAAAGTCCTCAATATGATACATATGAATAGAATCTCGATTCACATATTCCTTCAAAGCAATTTCTGAAATAACCGAAAGACCTATACCTTCTTTTACAAATTGAACTAAACTCTGGCTACTGTCTGCATAGGATACGATATTCATTTGGTCCTTTTTGATCTTATTTTTTTTTAGGTACCGCTGAACAAAAGAGTTTGTACCTGAATCGGAATTTCTCATGACAAAAGGATATTTAAGTACGTCTTTAATACGGATTGGACTATTAAATTCTAATTGTTTTGGTGAAATTAAAACCATTTTTTCTTGTAAAAGAGAGACATATCGAAGCTTATCATGATCGTATTTTTCCCCGAGAATCCCGAAATCTACAGATCCACTCAGTACTTTTTCAGCCACATTTTTTGAAGTTGTTTGGCTGACATGAAAGATCGCGTTTTTATATTCATTTCTAAATTTCTTAACCATTTTAGGAACGATAAATTCGCTCGGAACTGAACTTGCCGCGATACGAATATCTCCCTTTAATTCAGCCATTCCCTGTCTTAAATCAAGTAAAGCCTGATCTTTTAATTGCAACAATTTCAAAGCCCAGCCGTATAAACATTCCCCAGAAGGAGTAAGAATACTTTCCCTCCCTACACGATCAAAAAGAGTAACATTCAGCATTTTTTCTAATGATTGAATATGACAGCTTACTGTTGATTGACTTAAATAAATATCTTCCGCTGCCTTAGAAAAGCTTTTATGCTCAACCACTTTCGTAAAAACATACAGTTGATGTAAATCCATAGTACACCTCATCATAAAAAAGATAAATTCCCATCGAAATAATAGATATGTTATATAGATAAGGATAACACTATTCCATATACAATAAAGCGTATTATATGAACAGTTTTTGACAAATATATGTCTGCACGTATCAACAGTAACGCTGCCTTGCTCCTTTACATATTATAAAGTCAAAGATAATCGAGGTGGTTTTATGCAGTTCAATAAAAGATACAACTACTATTCACACACTCATCAACCTTATAGAATCAACAACCCTACCTTTACTATGACCGTTGAAGGGAAAGGCCAAATAACAGTAAAACCCGATCAAGCAAAATTAACTATAGGTGTGGTGACAGAAAATCCTCAAGTACAAATAGCTCAACAAGAAAATGCCATGATTTCAAAACGTGTAATTGAGGCTCTCAAACAGATTGGTATAGAAGAAAACGCGATAAAAACAAGCATATATTCGGTTCAACCACGTTATGATTATGTGGATGGAAAATCAATCTTGAAGGGATATGAAGTCGAGCATCAATTGGAGGTTACAGTAAAGGACTTATCTAAAGTTGGAACCGTATATGACGTTGCTATAAAAAATGGTGCCAATCGTAGTGGAGGAGTCCAGTTTAGTGTTACAAATCCAGACGCCTATTATCGCGAAGCATTAAAAAGAGCTGTCCATAATGCAAGAGAAAAAGCAGAAGGATTGGCACAAACAATTGGTGCAACGCTAACAACAATCCCCATAAAAATAGTAGAACTCGTTCATCAGCAAGAAAGAGTATACCCAGCATTCTCTACACATGTAGCCGCTGCTACAACACAAGAGGCTCCACCCATACAAACGGGAGAATTCACCATAATTGCACGTGTAAAAGTAGTTTATGCCTATAGTGGATGAATCTTAATTATGACAGGATGCTTTTCATCACATTAGGCCGCAACTCCCCTTTCACCTTTATTAAGAAATTGGCACCGTACTCAAAAACATACATTTACACTCTGTTCGCTTTTAAGTAGGGTGCTAGATTATAAGTATAATGCATGTACCATTTTTGGGGATATGGATAGTTTTGAATAAGTTAGAGAGATATTCACAGTCTTCTTGATAATGCATGTATGATAATTGAGTTGTGTAGATCGTGGGCTATCGATTAAACTTGTTGTTTACTTTTTAAGGAATTTATCTTCTAGTCTCCTGATTCATCTGCTCCAGTTGAAGTCGCATTTTCTCTGTCTCTATTAAGTAGTTTTCGTGTTTTAGTTTTTCCAGTTTTATTTGATCTTTCACCATTTCTTGCTTGATTTTAGATTGTTTTTGAAAATGATTTGTGACTATTGCAATAATAGGTATGGAAAAAATCATGATGACTGCGATTATGCCTGTCATAAAAAACACCTCTTTCAGTAAATTCTTTTTAATCAATACCTAATTATACAATTAATTCAAACAATACAAAAATGATTCATTTTAAAAGTTATCCTGTGAGTATATCTCAACAACAATAAAGAAAAAAACTGGAAGAATAAAATCCAGTCTTTTTTCTGCATTGAACAGCATTGGCACTGACATCCGGGCGCGAGCCCTTTCTGTCCACCAAACACTAATCATTTAATATTCTCTTCGCTTCTAAAAGTCTTTGCATTCCTGTGACTACTT
The DNA here is from genome assembly GCA_963765265.1 of uncultured Bacillaceae bacterium. Classification (GTDB taxonomy): domain Bacteria; phylum Bacillota; class Bacilli; order Bacillales; family Cytobacillaceae; genus Bacillus_BD. The sequence continues at coordinate 252,812 of CAVXVN010000003.1, read as the reverse complement.
CAACAATGATGTAGACAATCGTCCAGAATATTACAGTAAAATAGCTAATAAAATTTGCTTTCGACCTTGCATTTCTACTATTTTCAAATACTCTTTCCAAAAAATGCTAACACCTAGCGTGCATTAATTTTTACGATGTTTAGCGTCCCTTCTAGATGAACAACACTTACTTTTAACTCATGTTAAATATACCATTTCTTCTAAAAAACTTATATCTGACCATAATCTTACACTCTTCATGAAACTTTTCCTTTCCTTCATCCGTAAATGAATTATGAAACTGCTTCCGAAAGGAGATTTTATGGGAAATATATTTTTATTTTCACTCATTATAGGTTTAGCATCTGCACTTGTACTCATCCCCTTCTCTAAAACGAAAAAGCAAGTGGAAAAAGGGGATAAACAGCCAAAGATAGGAATCCTTATAACAGCTATCATTTTATTAATCGTGATCGTTTTTGCCTTCTATTATTTTAGTAATCTTGATCGGAATTTAACTTCTTTATGGATCTTTGCCATAATCATTACGGCTATAGGTGCTGTAATATCATCTGGCAAGGAAAGAATCATCAAATCATTTCTATGCATAGGCAGTCTTATCGTAGCTATTTATTTTCTAACAGCATTTATTTTTAATGCCGATGATAAATATAAAGTAGCCAATATGGAGGAAAAAACAGAAATTGAATCTTTTGATGAAAAAGAAACACCCGCAAGTGTTCCACCGAAATTTGCCCGTAATAAAATGAAGAAAGCGTTCGGGCAAGTTCCCAACACAAGCTATTATGAGCTTGGAAACCTGCAAATTCAAAAGGTGGATGGTGAATATGTCTATATTGCACCTGTAGAGTTTTCTGGTTTCTTTAAATGGTGGAATGCTGACGTGACACCTGGTTACTTTACCATCAGTGCCACTAATTCTTCTGATAATCCTAAATTTACGAAGGCAGATATGGCTTACACTCCATCATCCTATTTTAATAAAAATATTGAACGTCTTATTCGTATGCAATATCCGGAACTCATTTTTTATGGAGATGTCCAATTAGAGATTGATGATGAAGGAAAACCACATTATATCCGCTCATATGGTGATTTCATTTCTGCCCGTAATGGATTTGATGTGAAGGGGATTGTTGTTGTTGAACCTTTATCTGGTGAAACAAAGTCCTATCCTTTAGCAGAGGTTCCTGACTTTATTGATGGGGCTGTTTCACCAGAAGTGGTTAGTTTGCAAAACAGCTATTTCGGTAATTATATCCACGGATTTTGGAATAGTAAATTTGGTAAATCCGACGTTAAGCTTCCTTCAGGTGAAGGAACGGAAGCCAATGTAAGTCCTATTTTTGATGAAAATGGAGAAATGTACTATTTCACTGACTTTACAAGTCCGAAAGAAGGCGTCGACTCGATGCTTGGTTATGCACTTACCAACTCACGAACGGGAGCAGCGACATATTATACTGGTAATTTAGAAGACTCCTATATGGATTCACAGGGTGCCTTGCAAATTATTGAGAAGAAATTCATTGAAAAGAAATGGAATGGCGAAATGCCCGTTCTCTATAACTTCTATGGGGAAGCAAGTTGGTTAACACCCGTACTAGATGCCAATGGTTTTCTGCAAAATTACTTTATTGTATCTGCAGCTAATCCGGAAATTTCCGTATTTGGTACCACTCCTAATGAAGCATTAAAACAATACAAAACAGCCTTACAACGTGGAGGCAGTTCCGTTGATGGCAGTTCGAAAGCAGAAGAAAAACAAATAAGTGGTACAGTCTTAAGAGTCTATAAAGAAAAGTCTGGTGAACTTACGATTGTCACTTTCTTATTAGACAACCGTCAAAGCTACACGATTTCTTCCGAAAACGCTCCAATGTCCATTTACTTGCAAACTGGCGATAGTAGTCAATGTGACCTATATGGATACAGGTGAAAGTTTCTTACCTGCGAAAGAAATCGTTATTGAAGGTTTAGAATAACTTTTCAAAAAAAAAACGATGAAGCTCGCTTATGCGGGTTTCATCATTTTTCAATATCCTCGTCCTTCATAATAAATACTCATGGCTCCTCCCATCTTTCAATATCTCTATATTTCTTTCCACATAAGCCCAATTTTGCGGAGCAGATAAGTTGATTTGCCAAAATGTTGTCCCAGCAAGTTGATATAAATCGATTACATTATATTTTTCTATAAAACTTCGAATATCCTCAAACCAAACAATATGTTCCTCTGTTCCACGCCAATATTGATACCAGGGTGATTGAGCAATTTGGTCATACTCTATGATCGCCCCAGTAGAAATCGCTTGATTTTGCGATCCCTGGACAGATAAAGCTCTTGTGACATTCGTACCTACAACTTTATCATAGCCATAAAGTGCAATAGAGATTAATAGCTTTCTGGGATTTATCTGTGTTGTGGCATAGCGAAGAACTTGCTCAACCCACCAAATAGGTGCAATCGGATCAGGTGGTCCTGTCGGGTATCCATAGTCAATGGTCATCACTGCAACCAAATCCACTGCATTTCCGATCGCCCTATAATCATAGCCTCCAACTATACGGTTTGTGGGAAGATCCTCACTTTTTGCATGTATGTTGACCTGTAAGAGTAAGATTTCCTAATTTCGTTTTTAAATTATCTCAAAAATAAGGTAAAATCATCTCTTCTCTCTGGGGGGAATAAATTCAAAATCGATACTGACTCCACCATAACCTCTTTGTTTGCTAATTGAACAAGACTATTAATTAAATTATTTCGGTAAGTTGGATTTTCGAGGACACTTCCAATTAACTCAGGACTAAATTCTCCATCTTTAAAATTACGGATCATTAATAATGGGATGACATTCCGCTGCCAACTTCTTGTGATAATGTCGGAATCATTCAATACAACATAGGCATATCCTTCATCCGTTAAGGAATAAGCCACAACGGCTAAATAGGTCAACTGTTCTGCTATTCTATCTAAGTTTTCAAGGGAAGTCTCTATTGAATAAGGTACGATAAACCCTAGAGAAGCAATTCTTAATCGATTTGGAGACGGAATATTTAATCTTTGACCTATATATAAAGCGTTCGGATCAACGTTTGGATTTTCAATTAATATTGAAGACACACTAGTATCAAAACGCTGAGCAATTTTCCATAAAAAATCTCCTGCTTTAACTTGATAGGATCGTAAGGATAATGATAATTTATTTTCTGGAATGTATAGGGCAAGACCGGGGACAATTTTATTTGTGGATGGTAAACCATTTACTTGGTTAATGGATGCAATCGAAACACCATATTTTTTTGAGATCGCCCATAAACTTTCACCGCGTTTCACCACATGAATAGTCATACCCTTCCCCCTTTATCTTCTTATTAACATTTTATTGCAAGAAGGAATTTATATACTTATATTTAGGAATATGCTGGAAACTACTATACGGATTCATCCCTTAAGAGACTATCCTTGTTAAACCAGTCCTTTTTTTACCATAAAAATTTTCGAAAAAATGTTGCTTTCATCTTGAACAACCGTCAAACTTAAGAAAGTACAATAATCCATTGAAAAGAATTGTAGGTGACTAACATGATTGAAATTAAAATTTCAACGATCAGTGAGGGAGAATTCAATAGAGGAGTATTCGCCAAAGAGAATATTGCAAAGGGCACACTTTTTCATGAAGCTCCCGTTCTTTCTTACCCTAACGCAGAACATGTTCACATTGAAAAAACATTACTGGCTGATTATGCATTTGAATATGGTATAAACCACACGGCCCTTCTATTAGGCTACGGAATGCTGTTTAACCATTCCTACACACCTAATGCGACATACGATATTAACTTTAAAAATCATACCTTTGACTTCTTTGCCTATAAAGATATCAAAGCAGGAGAAGAAATCTTCATAAACTATAATGGCGATGTCGATGATAACGACCCACTTTGGTTTAATAAAAGTGAGGATGATCAAGACAAAGATTAATCTAATATGAATAATATTCTTTAAGAGCTAACATAAAAAAATCGCTGTTCTCCAATTGGAGCAGCGATTTTTTTATGTTGATCAGGAGCTCGTACTTAAGTACCATCAATACGATCCTTTTTACTATCTTCTATTTGTCACTTTCTCTTGCCATATATGTTTTACTGCAAGTACTGGATGATACAGTAACATCCATGGCCCGGAAAAGCGCATGACGATTTTTACCTTTTCGCGATAGTCTGGTTTATAGCAATGAACAGGACAGTAAGAACAAAAGCTTTTATCTTCACCAAATTGGCAGAATGATAACCTTTTGTTTGCATAATCCTTTAAATCCTGACACTCTTCACATAAGTCATGGTGATGATGATGATTTTTCCGACAATAAACCTCAATCATTTTCGTGACCGTTTCTTTCTCTTTTTGGATCCTTGTCCCATTATTGAGTTCATTTTTTTGCCTGATTGTCATCTTTCATTACCTCTTTTCGTGATGATCGATTTGTTAAAAAGTGGTTGCGCTTACTTAAACCGTATCATAACGTCATGGATCAGAGTTTGATTAAAATCACATACAAATAGATAAATAAACAATAATATGAAATTCTTTACAAAAACACCCTTCAAGAATGGCTCTAAAAGGGTATTTTAAAAATTGATTTTTGGTGATCTTAAAACCATTAAAACATCAAAATCAAACTTTCTTAAACATATTTGAACTCATTCATGAATTTGAAGAGCTTTTTGCAAAGAAATAATCTGTTTTTGTATACTTGCATACCCCTCTATTTCAGGGACGTTTCGAATCTTTGGTGATCGTCTCCGATCTGTGGCATTCGCCATCGTTTCAAAGACAAAAAGTAATTGAGCAAGATTATCATCCGAAAGAATGGGACGTCTATCATTTTTTGAGCAGGTCTCAAGTAAATAGCTTAATTGTCCTATATTAAAGATAACGGCCCAGTAATATTCCAACGATTTATGATCAACCGGAACCTCACCGGAAGCTGTCTGGTATAAGGTTTGTAAATTGACTAAATTGGTTTGCATTTTGATCCTTTCTCTACTTTTCGAAGCATCAAAGCCATTTCCTTGATCGGAGAACAATATAAGTAAAAACTGTGCTTGGCTTCGTAAGGTTTTGGTAATTAAATGTGGGACTCGGCTAGAGGCAGATCGCCTACCGACAAGCAGTACACCCATAAGACCAATAACAACTCCGACTAGAACATCAATTAGTCTGGCCGATGCGAAATAAGAAAAGCTAAACATCCCCGGATTCGTGCTTTCAGCCATGAGCAAAGCACTTGGGGTAAAAAACAATGCGGCTAAACCATAATTTTTTACAATAAAAAGTTCTGTAATAAACGTCAAAAGCAGAATAAATAAAGCAATAACATATCCTGAAGGATGGGTAGAAAGAATGACAGCGGCAATCAGAATTCCTATAATGGTCCCCAATGACCTTTGGATGGCTCGATGAAAGGTAGCTACCATAGTAGATCCTGACATAACGGCCACACAGGATAATGGAACCCAAATCGATCGGTTAAATTCAAACTGGTACGAAATGATCGCAGCAATGGCCAGAATAACACCGAATCGCAAAGCAGAAATAAAGATAATGGAATTTTTATCAAATGCCCCCCAAAAGATCGTCTTTAATGATGGCTTTGAAATGCGAATCACACGATTAATCTTTGAAATCGGCTCATTCAGGATGGCATCTGCATCATAGATTTTCGAGAATAACAGTACGATTGATTCATCCAACTGTTCTGGCTGGTGGACACTCACAAAATGGCGAGGATCTCTTTGATCGATCGAATTGGCAAGTACTCGAACGGTTTCCCCCAATTCCGGTGGCATTTTTGTATCTTTCTCTGCAAAATTCTCAATTATGTACAAAAATAATTCGTTTGCATAATCATTTAAAACATATAATCGTTTAAATATATCTGTTTTTCGCCAAGGAATATATCCCGCGACAATGGATTCTTCTGCATCTCTCATAGCTGACATAACTTGATGCCTTGCATTATTAAACTTCTCTGTACCGATTGAATCTAAAAGGTTAGCCAATTCTAAATAGACTTTTTTCACGACTACTTTTTCTGGACCATGTGGATCAGAAAACCAGCCAATCATGGCAAGCAAAAAGGATAATACCCCGCCAAGAAAAACAAGTCCTGCTCTTAACGGAGCAAGCTCTGGCTGAATGGGCATACCTGTTGTCATCGCAAAAACGAGTACAAAAAAGATTGCAGAGGGCCCCGCAATTTTTAACGCTCCAAAAATAAAGATAACCGTAGCTCCAATAATTGCCATTAAAAGGGCTGTTGCAAGAGGATATGGGGCAGATAGCGTTCCTAATGCGGTGATCAATGTCATTCCAAGTATAACTAAAATTAACTTTTTAGCTCTTTGTGCGTACGGAACATTAAATACGTAAAGATAAGTAAACCCTCCCATACCTGCTAACAGCCCATATTCTAAATTCCCTAATAATAACCCAATAATGACGGGCAAAGCAGCTGCTACACCTGCACAAAATGCCTTAAACCACGGAAAGGGTTTTCGATTTACTGCCATAGCTTGCTTTATAATGGAAGGAGCTTTAGCTTTTGTACCATTGATTTTGTTTCATTTTCTTTTCCCATGATTTATCTCCTGATTTCTTTTTGTTAATCCATTCTACTTTTACCAAATTGAAAAAAGTTACTTTCCTAATTAGAAAAGCAACTCTACTATTCATTTTGAGTTATTATTTTTCACCAAATACATCTTTCCATTCATTTTTCTTGGAAAGCATTTCACGTGCAAGCTCTTGCGCTCCTTCTAAGGTATGGCTAGCTGCCCAACCACATTGAACTTCATTACATGCCGGAACAGCATCTGCACTTACTACATCATTCAAGGTTTTTTCTAATACATCCAGAATCTCATCATATTGATCATGGTTTATAACGGTCAAATAGAATCCCGTTTGGCACCCCATTGGACTCACATCTACCACATTGTCAAAATGATTTCGAATATTTTCTGCCATTAAATGTTCGAGTGAATGTAGTGCAGGCATCTCCATATGCTCACGGTTTGGTTGTTTAAATCGAATATCATATTTATGAATGACATCTCCATTTTTTCCCGTTTTGACACCTGCAAGACGAACAAAAGGAGCTTTTACTTTTGTATGATCAAGATTAAAACTTTCTACATTCATTTTTTCCACCATATGAATTCACTCCTCTAGTTTTTTATTAATCGATAGGTCTACATTATATATTCTAACAAATTTGTCAATGTTATAAGAGGGTTTTAATAAATTTAGAAAATTAACAAAATAACATCAGGGATCATAATACTTCTCTTCTTATGCAAGTCCCGCACTGAAAGAAAGTTTATTCATTAGAGAAGTGGATAGAGCCACGGGATGATGATGGACGTAAGAATTGCTGCGCAGCCCATTGCCATACTCGATACGGCCCCTTGAATAGGTCCTTCTCTCACTGCTTGGGTTGTCCCTAATGCATGTGAGACCGTTCCGATGCTTAGCCCACGTGAAAAAGGATCAGAAATCTTCGTTAAGTTTAAAATAGCAGGTCCAAGAACGGCACCAATTATTCCTGCGATGATCACAAAGGCTGCGGCAAGTGCCGGATCTCCACCGATAAGAACAACAGTTTCAATCGCAACAGGGGTTGTAACGGCTTTGACAGCTGCTGTCGCTTGAATGGTTTCAGATAATCCAAAGGCTTTAGACAGCCATACAGCAGAAATAATCGTTGATATCGTTCCAATGGTCAGTCCTAGCATAGCAGGCACTAATTTTTCCATGATCACTTCGCGGTTATGGTACATCGGTACAGCAAGTGCAACCGTAGCAGGTCCCAGCAAATAGGTCATCCATTCTTTCGCCGGAGTATATTGTTCATAGGAAATATCAAAAATAGAAAGAATCAGGATCATAACAATCGTTGCTGTTAATAAAGGGGTCGTGAGTGGAGACAACACACGGATGGAAAGCCATCTTGCTCCCAGATACACAACCATTGTTAGCACAATACTAATGAGAGTTAGACTGCTCACGCTTCACCCCCACCTTTCTTGATAGATATTGTGTCAATCCTCCTGTGATCAATAAGCCTACAATGGAACTTCCCGCAATCATGATCAGTAATTGGGCTCCACTCGTCTTAATTAATCCTCCATAATTCATCAACCCGACCGCAAATGGGATGAAAAAAAAGGCCAGATGCTTGTTTAAAAAGGATGCTGCCCTCTCGATATAGCGCACTTGTATGATTCCTTTTATTAATAATAAAAACAATAGAATCATTCCCAAAACACTGCCTGGTATAGGCAAATGTAGAAGATCTACAATGTATACTGAAATGGTGTAGATCGCCCAAATCATAAACAATTGAGCCAAAAATAGTAAAGCATTTTTCACAAAGTAACATTCCTTTCAGACATTAAATGAGGGCAAATGATATACAGTAGAATCTCTACTATAACTCTAATTTACCCTTTCATGCATTATTAATCCTAATCAAGAATAATCCTATTCTCTTCTCCAGGCAATAAAAAAAGAGCTCTAACCTGCCAGGGGAAATTGACATGTTAGAGCCTCGATCGTAAAATTCTTATAAATAATCCTGCTGAAGATTGAACTCTTTTTTAAACTCTGAAAAGTCTAAGTCAAGAGTTTTACAAAACTTTTCTACATTGTTAAAAAAATCAAAATCATCAGTAGGCTGGTCTCTATGCTCATAATAATAGTTAATCAGATTATATAATTCAAAAAATGCCTTCGTTTTTTCCATTCAAATGAACTCCTTTTTTTCTTTTATTATTCCAAACTTTTTCAAAAGTATCAACCTTCAAATTTTAAAAAAGTAGCTCAGACTCGCTGAAACAATATGAATATTTACACGCAGTTCTTTTAGTTCTAAGAAAAACGGACTAAAAAGAGACAGAAGAACCGTCCCCTTGTAATCTTAATGATCCCGGTTCACCATATAATTCATTAGGTGTTTTAGAAATGTTGTGTTGCGTGGCACTTCTTGTAAGACTTCCATCGCATGACAGTAATGTTCCCACATCGCTTTTTTGGCACCATCCGCACCTAGGATTGTTACAAATGTGGATTGGTTGTTTTCAGCGTCTTTTCCGATAGGCTTTCCAAGGGTGCTTTGATTTCCTTCTACATCCAGCAGATCATCTTTAATTTGAAAGGCAATACCCGCATGATAGGAAAATCTTTTCAATGCTTCGATTTCCTGCTCTCTTGCATGGGCGAGAATGGCAGGCATGATAAGAGATGCTTCAAAGGCGATACCCGTTTTATAAAAGCACATCGTATTCAATTGTTCCAGCGTCAATGGCTCCCCTTTGGAGTGCAAGTCCATTGCCTGTCCCTTGCACATATCCGCTGTCTTTTGTGCCGTATATTGAATCAATTTAAGCACTGTTTTTGAAGCGAAACCATCAAGAGATGCTTGTTCCTCCACCGCCTTTTGGGTAAGAAAGAGTCCAGTTAATTCCGCAGTTGCCGTGTTGTACACCTCATGAAGTGTCGGACGCCCCCTACGGATGGACGCATTATCCTGTGCAGGCAGATCATCAAAGATTAAAGAAGCGGTATGCATATATTCCAATGATCTGAGAAGTGGTAGAATGGCTGCCTCTTTTAATCCATATTCTTGAATACTCATAACCCAAGTGATGATGGGTCTTAATCGCTTTCCACCGCCTTCAAGACTGTAGTTTGCCGCATCAACAATAGGGTCAGAATCCTGACCGACTTTAGCGATCGGTAGGATGTGATTGATCTGTTCTCTAACAGTCTCAATCGTATCCATGAAATCCTCCTGTTCCTTCCTTTCCCTTTTCAGACTGGTGATCATATGATCCCGAAGCAGTTTATCAAAAAAGTCAACATCATCCGCTTTTCTCACCATGTTTTGAATAAGTTTGTTGAAATCTGGATTCCCCGATGAGAATAGCTCCATCACTTCGTTGTATTTTTCCGCTCCCCTTTTTTCTTTAAATCGTTTCAGACCATTTATCGCACGATCCAAAATCACCTCACAGGTTTTGGGATCGGAGTGATATACATGATGGATCAAATGAGAAATAACCGTCCAGTATAATTCAAAGGGGTTGATAAGATCCGAACGCTGTTCATGATATTTTATAAAATAGGTATATGGCGTTACACTACCGTCCCTCAAGTCATCAAACATATCCGCAAAATCATCTGCAAGCTGATTGTAAATACCATAATAGAATGTCCTTTGGTCAAAGCCCTCATCTATAGGGGCACTGAGTACGGAACGAATAATCAATCGTGATGAAGATGATTTTAAAATGATCGGGATATAAAGCTCCTCATTCGTGTAATTGGCATTGGAAAGATCCTTTACACGGTCTTCTTCCTGAGATTGAAAAAATACAAAAGCTTGCTCGAAAAAATTTTTTCTTGTCACTTGTCGTTGATGGGTCTCAATATAGCCAAAAGCTTCTCGGAGTTCTGAATGAATATAGATGATCAGATCTTTATTCTTTCCAGTCCACTCGTCCAATTCTGGAACAGATCCAGTGATCAGAGTGGTTCGAATCAGATCGGAGTATTGTTTTTCCTCTTGAGAGGATAAGATTTTAGCATCCAAAAGATCATCAATGAAGGGATAGGTAAGACCATAGGAATAACCTAGCCTTATCGCTTCGTCCAGTTTCTGAGTACGTTCTTCAGGCGATATCTCATCGTCCATCTCTTCAACCACGTGCATGAGGACACCCGCGATAATTTTAATCAGTTTTCGCTGTGCTTGCTCAGCATCCATCCCCTCTGGAATATGGGAGGATACTATCTGTAGCTTTTCTATCAACCATATAAAAGTGGCTTCAATGCCTTCCTCCTGGGCTTTCCGGTACAACCTATATAGGCTAAACATTTCCGTTTTGTCGTCACGATCTGTTTTGGAGGAATGAGTCAGATGATTTTTTAAATTTTCCACGACATGGCGAACTCTTGTCTGTGTCTGGGGTGAATTCAAGGTTTTCCCTAGATCCCGCATAAAAAGATATGAAATGCTTCGATCTAGATAAGGATTTAGTTTACCTGTGTAATCCAGCCATTGGATATATTTTTGATACTCCTTTGGATCCGGATTTCTCTTCCCGCGCGAAAAAAGGGAGAAAACAGAATGGATATGGTTCTTTTTCCAAGATTGTATATCTTTTGTTATGGTAGGAACAAAGCTCTTTTGTTTAATCTGCGTAGAAAGTGATTGAAAATATTCAGCGGCCTTCTGTTCAGCCATCCGATAACAAACATCGGCATTTATTATTAACTCCTTATTCATACAATCCAGTCCCTCTACTTAATGTTTTCGTTCATAAGTATATCTTCTTAGTATCTATACTCTAAATCTACTTCCCTTTAAGAGTAGGATAAAACGAACAAGATCTTACATCTATTTCAAAAATAACATCTTTATCGTTAGAAAGCTAAACATAGTACTTTGATTTATTATATATACTACCATTAACAGACAAAATGCTCTTAAAATTCCAAAAAAAGGTTCGTTTCCCATGATTGTTTTTCGAGAGATCTATTCGTGCAAAAGAACCCAATCTATATGATTGGGCTTCCACCTACTTCTATCACTCTATTCGAATGCCATTATCGCACTTCATCAAGAGATTTTGCCACTGTATGTGCAATTGGTTTCCATTCAACGTTCTTAAATAGGGCAACGATCGAAATCGGAATATAGGTAAACATAAAAAATGGAAAAGTGAATGTATAAGCGATTTTTTTCCATCCTGAACAATGAATTTTTCTCCATTCTGTCAAGGTTGTAATGAAACCAATGAATAAACAGGATTCCATAATACCAGAAGAAGGATTTTAACATGGTCATTGTTGTTTCTTGAATAATCCCTTTTCCATCAATTAAATCAAAAATACCAGCTAAGTAAAATAATCCATTCACTGTAATGCTGAGACTGGAAATAAGCATGGCTGGCATGATCGTCATAGTCATATCGTAGCAAGAAAACCTATTACATTTTCCTTTAAAAATACTGCCAATTAAATCTTTTCCATATTTAGCAAAAACCTGGTAAAAACCTTTTGCCCAACGTATTCTCTGATTCCAAGACTGAGCGAAGGTGACCGGTTGCTCGTCATAAAACATTGCGTTTTTGCAATATCCAATTTTTTCACCTTTAATGATTTGAGAAACGGAAAACTCGATGTCTTCTGTAAGGAGATGGTGGATCCAACCTCCATTGTCTTTGATCAAATTAGCTTGTACCAAAAATCCTGTTCCAGAAATGGCACAACTGGTGTTAAGCTTCATTCTTGGAAGGTTGAGATATTCAGCTTCATGCAGAAACCAAAGTGCATAACCTGCAGAAATCCAATTTTGGTCATAATTCTTGGAGTTTCTATAACTGGTGATTACCTTGTATCCTTGATTAAAGGTCTTATTCATCTCTGCTATATAATTCTCATCAAGAAGATTATCGGCATCAAACACAAAATATCCTTCATATTTTCTAGATGAATATTCCCTTTCAATGATTTTAATCATATAGTCGAGGGCATATCCCTTTCCAATCTGAGCCTTATTGAAGCGCTCCCTGACAATCGCTCCTGCTTCTTTAGCAACCCGGGCTGTATTGTCGGTACAGTTGTCTGCTATAACGAAAATATCAATTAATCCCTTAGGATACTTCTGGTTTTTGATGCTTTTGATCAGTTGTCCGATAACAAGCTCTTCATTTCGAGCAGCAACGATCACTGCGTATTTGTGGGGATGAGCATTCTGCAACCCTGAATTTTTACGCCGTTTGGTTTATTAATGCAACAAACATGTAAACAATCTGATACGAATACATCAATGCAAATAATAGGAACATGAAAAAGTTAAAATCATTAATATAATTTGATATAGTCGAGTCCAAGCTGATACCCCCACGAAGTTACCATTTTATTTTTAATATTCTTGGCTGCTTTCTCCAATGACCTATATGATCATAGAAGCTATGCTGAATAAAGTTATCTAAACGTCAAAGTTATGTCTCCTTGTTTAAAGATGACATCAAAATCATAAAGTTTGGTTTAGAAAATCCCGCCCTTCCAATAATTTTATGCGCGTATCAAGAGACATCAAGCATTTATGTTTGCCTCTAAAATCTAATTCTATAACAGATATTCAAATCATGTATTAAATTTTTGTTAATTTATTGTAAATTTTCAAAAATTTAAATATTTTCCCTTTCTTCCTTACTGAAAACAATCTCTACTATTACTTTTCTATTCCTTAGTAAATCAAGATCACAACTATGAGATTCTATACTCATTTCAATTCATCTTGAAACCACCATTAGACGACTGTCTATCGCGAAAATGGAACTACTGAATGATTTTTATTATTAATGGTATGTCCAATATATCAATAATAGTTAAAATTTACAGATTTTTCAATAAATTTTATAAATATTTATATTAAACAGAAATCTTGAACACATCAAGAAGCTCCTCCTCCTCTGAATAAAAATCCTCAACATATTTGGCTTAACATTGACTTTCGCTTGTATTTATCCAACCATATACTTCCCAAAAATTTCATGCTGAAAATGAATCTCAAGTTTACAATACATGAGTTATCGGAGTATGATATTGTAGGTACTTCATCTTATAAGTTAAAAGGAGTTGAGTTTTTTTGAGTAGTCAAAGTTGCAATGAACCCGAACCCAGTTCGAGCAGGGAGGAAGTCAATAACGAACCATTGCTCAGAAGGTTGAATACTGAGATAAAATTCAACTCTTTTTGTATATAGGGATTTTTTGACTTCCTCGTAAAAATGAGGAGGTTTTAACAATGTTAAAGATCTATTTATCAAATGAGCAAGGTATTCTACAGGAAAAAACTGAGATTTCATCTGGATGTTGGATTAATTTAATATCGCCAACTGAAGAAGAGATTAGTCATGTAGCAAATAAATTGCAAATTCCCGTGGAATTTCTAAAAGACCCTTTAGACGAAGAGGAACGTTCAAGGATTGAAAAAGATGATGACAATATTCTCATTATCGTGAATGTCCCTTTGATGACTATGGATGAAAATGAAATTCCTATTTATGACACAATTCCGTTGGGAATCATTATAGCTAACAATTGCTTTGTTACCATTTGCTTAAAAGACAATCCAATTTTCCATGCTTTTTCAGAAAAAAAAGTGAAGAATTTTTTCACTTACAAAAGAACTAGATTTTCATATCAAATCCTTTACTCAATGTCAACATCCTATCTTAAGTATCTAAAACAAATTAGTAAACAGACAGATGCCATTGAAAAAAGTCTTCATAAATCGATGAAAAATAAAGAACTTTTTTCATTGTTAAATTTAGAAAAAAGTTTAGTTTATTTTACAACCTCTTTAAAATCAAATAATATTGTCATGCAAAAAATGTTAAAAAGTAATTATTTGAAAACGTATGAAGATGACCAGGAATTATTGGAAGATGTAATCATTGAAAATCAGCAAGCAATTGAAATGGCTGAAACACATACTTCCATTTTAAGTGGTATGATGGATGCTTTTGCATCTGTCATTTCAAATAATGTAAATATCGTAATGAAATTTTTGACATCATTTACCATTATTCTAACTTTACCAACAATGGTTGCAAGTTTCTATGGTATGAACGTTCCCATTCCATTTCAAGATTACCCGTATGCGTTTTTTGTTGCCATTATCATTTCTTTTATATTATCAAGCATTACAGCCATTATCTTTTGGAAAAAGAAGTTCTTTTAACCGGGACATCATCTCAGTTAACTCCCAACATTTGATAACCATTAAATAGTAAAAGAGCAGGGGATCTGAATTTCACCCTGCTCTTTTACTATTTAATCTTTTAATGTCTTGGGCCCAAAAGCATGATTGAAACCCCAATTATACAAATAACTGCTCCAAGCCAATCATATGTATCAGGCGTTTTTTTATCAACGCCCCATCTCCATAAAACGGACAGAATAATAAACACTCCACCATAGGCCGCATATACTCTCCCGAATGAAGGGGATTTTTGTAGTGTGGGAATAATTCCGTACAAAGCTAAAATAATTCCTCCCATTATCATATCAATCTTGTTTCTATTTTCATATTCTAAAGGATGTGCCTTATGTTTTTGTATAAGTTTTATGCATTTTAATCAGCAGGATAAAATACTTAAAAGTATGTTTTCTAAAATAAAATGAGGATTTCGTTTATAATAATGTAGATTGATAAGTATCGAAGTAGAGGTGACTTTATGATTCACATCGTTAATGGTGATGCACTGGCCAATAAGATGAAAAATTTTGAGGGTATCGTGATGCCTTGGAGAGAAATGTACGACTTTGGCCCCTTAATGAAAAATGGTACACAGGAAATGCTCATTAATGCGCGGGCTCTCTTTTTTGAAGAAAAAGTAGGAATTCCAGCATCATTATTTATAGAAAATAGCCGAAAACAGTATCAATGGCTAGATCATCAACCTAGAAATTCAGAGATTATTCTTTGGTTTGAACATGATCGTTACGATCAAACCATGCTGATGTTTTTACTTAATGAGTTATCTACAAAAGAATTCGAAAATCTATCTATGGTTTCAATCAACCAATACCCAGGAATCGAACCATTTTTTGGACTAGCTCAATTAACTCCTCAACAATTAAAAGAGCTCTACTATACTAATAGGAAGCCTATTACAAAAGAACAGATTTGTGAAGCAATTGCTGGATGGAATGCCTATACATCTACCAACCCAATTGAGATTGAAACATGGATTACCACCTCAAATGGTCATCTTCCTTTTTTAAAAAAAGCTTTAGAAACACATTTGTCTTATTTTCCATCTACGCAAAATGGACTCAATGATGTGGAAAATTTAATCTTTGATTTTATAAATAGAAGAACATGTTCATTTACTGAAATATTTCAGTTCATAAGTGAAAATCGCGTAAATGACGGATTAAGTGACCTGCAACTTGCCGCCATGCTTAATCAATATGTAAAGGGTGAAAATCCATTGATACAACTTGATAGCCCCTTACCAAATTTTAAAAATCCGATTCCTACAGCAAAACTATTCTTAACGCCTTTTGGACTTGATGTTATTCAGAGGAATACAGATCGCTTTTCTTTCACTGGAATCGATTGGTGGCTAGGAGGCGTTCAACTGAAGTTTGACCAATGGCGTTGGAATCAACATCACTTAACTTCAAAAAATATTTGAAAGGAGATCTCCTACATGTATTATTTTGTAGAAGAAAAAATTAAGAAATCCATCGAAGACGGTGACTTTGATGATCTTCCAGGAATGGGAAAACCACTAGATTTGAAAGATGAATTACCAGGATTATCCCCTGAATTAAAAATGGTCTATAAAACGCTTAAAAACGCTGGATACATGTCTGAAAATGATGATAAAAACCAAAATAACATCACAATTCATGAATTAGTAAATTCTGCAACAGATGGAATGTATGACGAGATGGTCAAAGGAGAATTCCAAAAAAGATTAGAATTTGGTGAGTTTGTTAAGAAAAAGAAATTACATACGAACCCAAGGTTTTCTACTTATGCAAAGAAAATATACCGCAAATTATTTAATAAATGAACATCGACGAATTTTAAACTCTCAAAAGTATATTTTCCCTAAAGCCCATCCCTTTTACAATATAATTTTTGCAATCAAAAGTGCAAGACCTGCCACAGCAATTCCAATAGCTAATGCAAAAAAATCCACTTATTTTCCCTCTACTCATCATTTGGGATGTGTCACTATTTATCTACGAAACATCCACGATTTTGGTCTCACTTTATTTAATAAAATAACAATCACACGCTCCTCTATGATAGCCTGAAAATCGTCAGGAATATCGACTATTGATCGTTCTATCTAAAATAGGAGTAAAAGTTTATTAGATTCAATAATTACAAAATCTATCATATACTATTTTTAGCAAATACTTTGAGGTGAGGTTATGTGGAATATATCGAAAGAAACAAAAGTAAAGTTTAGAAAATACAACCTTCTCCCCATTCATGAATCCGACCACGATTGGGAACTAGCATTAAGAGAAGCAAAAGAAGAAGGAGAAGATCTCTTTACCCGTTTGAAAGAAGAACTTGATGAAGTAAAAGAAGAATTACTACATGTCTTGCCAAGTCGTTTCATTCCATATCTTGAAAATGATACATTAAATCAACCGACACTACCTAAAACCATTCGAGAAGATTATTTACAATGGATGCGGGAAGCGGGCAGGGAATTTGAACAAGTATTAGATGCTGCCTTTGAACGAACAAAACAGGCTATTCCTTTTTTATCAACTGCAGTTCAGGATGTTTTTGCGGAAAGCTTGCATGACTCAACAATTGAGCGAATTGAACGTGAAGGGGATACACTTCATCTTTACGTTAATACAGATGGTGGGTTTTCCTCAAAATCGCTTATTCATTTTATTTTTAAAGGAGTCATAGCAGAAGTAACGGATGTGCCAATCCAAGTTGGACAATGGCTTATTTATGATGAGTTACAGAAAACCGATGATGGGTTTGCATTTCGTGTGTTATTTGAATGTCCAGAAAGCCAGTGGACAATTGCCATGAAGGAGCTAGATGCCCAGTATTTTTATCGTCCAAAAGAATTTACGATATTGAGAGATGAAGACAAACTTGAAGATACGTCAATTACTGAATACATCGCAACGGTTAAATTCAGAATATCGCTATTGGTTCATTACACCACATGTAGAGTGTTCGATTCTATCATTATCGGAAAACATTGTCATAGAGAACGGGTCAATTGAATTTGGAAGTAATGAAATGGTTGTTACTGTAGGAAATGATCATTTTACATATGATTTAAACGAAGTACAATCCGATTCAATTTATATACACCGACATATATGAAGATCCATATGCGCATTTTAATGAACCTGTGCCAATAGACGAACTCGAAGCAGCTGCATTAAATGATGATTTGGAATTACAAGTGCGTGCATGGAACACTCTGTATGCGAATCCTAAAGAACTGGCAGTTATTATTAATCATGTATTATGGAAAATGGAGATTACGGAAGAAAATGAAATGATGTTAAGCGTTTATACAAGTCATTTTTATAAAGAAGAAATTTTGACAGAAGCAGTCATTGAAAAATTCCGTGCGTTAATTGATTAGTTGTACATAAGATAATAAAGTTCACAAAATAAAGGTTCCTGAGCCCCGATGCATTAAATCATTAATGCACTCGAGGAGCAGGAACCTCTATTACAATTACAATAGGTCTCTTCTCAAATCTTCCGCGGGTCTTGGAGACAAATAACCGGGTGCAACATCAAAAACAGTTTTTGCACCAGCTTGTCCTTCTTTATTCAAACGATAAGCTGCTCTTGCATATGCCACTAGTACACTAGCTGTAAATTCCGGATTGCTATCTAAGTTAAGCGAGAATTCGATATTTTGTTTATGGTCTTTTCCTGTTTTTCCGCTTCGAATGACAAATCCACCATGCGGCAATTTTGAGTGGTTTTCTTTTAATTCTTCTGCTGTAATAAAGTTTACTTCTGTATCATAGTCAGCAAAGTAGTTAGGCATTGTTTTAATATCCTGTTCAATTTTTGCGTGATCATATCCTTCTTCTGCTACCACATAACAAACGCGTCGGTGTTTTTCACCTGTAGATAATTCAGGATTTACTCCACTTTTTACCTTCTCTATTGCTTCATCAATCGGTACTGTATACTGAACACCACCTACTACACCTTCTACTCTACGAATGGCGTCTGAATGTCCTTGGCTAAGTCCTTTTCCCCAGAATGTGTAAGTTTTACCATTTGGTAAAATAGCTTCTGCCATTAAACGATTCAAAGAGAATAAACCTGGATCCCAGCCAACAGAAATAATACTAGTCTTTCCACTTTCTTTAGCCGCTTGATCAACCACATTAAAATATTCAGGAATCTTTGCATGTGTATCATAACTATCGATTGTGTTAAACATTCTAGCAAAATAAGGGCCTTGATCTGGAAGATCTGTTGCAGAACCTCCACATAAAATCATCACATCAATTTTGTCCTTATATTCCTCTGCACTCGAAATATGCAAAACCTCTACATTTGGCTCATTTATTGAAATACTTTCAGGTGCTCTTCTTGTAAAAATAGCCACAAGCTCCATATCTGAACATTGCTTGATTGCTTCAATCGTTCCTCTACCAAGGTTACCATAGCCTACAATTCCTACTTTAATTTGATTACTCATTACTCTCTATCCCCACTTCTATCTTTTCGTTATTTTTTATTTTAGATTCACTATTTAACAACTCAAACTTCGCAGACTGAAATCGAAAAATAATCCTTGATGTAATTGGGCCAGCCAGCGATCCACTGCTGGAGTTGACTTTTGATTTGTTTTTGGATGGTCTTATTAGTCTTTTCTTAGAGTATCTTCAAGAAGCATAATAAATCTTTGAATCAACCTACAGGCTCAAGTGTTCCGCCTAATTATTTAAGTGCGAAGTTTGTGTTAATAATAAGTAGAATCTTTTTTACCATAATTCATTCTATATATTTTTCAACAAAAATACTATCCTGTATCATTCAAAAGGTTAATTTTTCTGATTTAACCATTAGAATGGGTGCTACCTTCACTCCTCGAGGTTAAGTGAATTCTTTTTGTAAATAGAAACCTTTTTCCCTTTTGTACGTATGTAAAGGTATCAATAATATTCGATACTGGAGTGATAATTATGGATATTGCTTTATTTCAAGAAAATATAGAAATACTACGCAATTCAAGTGGTAAATGGGTGGATAAACGACTAGTTATGATGACTGCTGCGCAGAGTGCAGCAAAAGGGAAACGAATAATTGGTTCGGATTTTACAAATGTAATAGAAAAGGTGAAAAAAAGTTCATCTGTGTTTTCCCCATTAAGAACGATTTGTTTTTCAATTGCAGGATTAATTTATGCGAAAACGAATCATTATGATAGTGAAATTGATCGTTTACATCGTAACTACAAGGCACTAAAGGAAATTGGCTTCCGTTCTTCGATGCATACTTATATTGCTGCGATGCTAATGGAAAAAGATACAGAAGTAAGCAAGCTCAAAAAAATTTATGATGAAATGAAAAAATATCATCGTTTTCTAACTTCATACGATGATTACCCTGCTGCAGTTATGATGGCCAAACAACCTGATAAGATTTCCTCACTTGTAGAAACATCTGAAAAATATTATCTGGCTTTAAATGAAAAAGGTTTTTATAAAGGAAACGATTTACAATTATTAGCCAATATGCTTGTAATGAATGGGGCATTTTCACAGGAATTAACGAGAAAAGTTATTGATGCTAAAGAGGCTTTTGAAAAAAATCATTATAAAATTAAAAGTATGCATTACCCTGCTCTAGGTATTATCGCTCTCTCCAATCAAACGAATGAAGCAGTATCACTTGTTCAAGATCTAACATCCCTGAAAACTTTTAAGTGGTATAAAGATATGGCTATAACAGTTGCGTCCATATTTGTATCACAAGATCATGCAGACGCTTCTACAGGACTGACGGCAGCAATAGAAGCAATGATTCAAGCACAACAGGCAGCCATTATTATAGCA
Source organism: uncultured Bacillaceae bacterium (assembly GCA_963765265.1). Lineage (GTDB taxonomy): Bacteria > Bacillota > Bacilli > Bacillales > Cytobacillaceae > Bacillus_BD. The sequence continues at coordinate 232,136 of CAVXVN010000003.1, read as the reverse complement.
ACAACAGCAGCTATTTCATCCTCCAGCTATTCATCTGGAGAGTAGAGTACAGGCACTATCCAAAATTTTTCATTATGTCTTTCCAAATGCTAAAAATAAGGCTATCAACTTGTACTGAAAACCCTTTAGTTGAAATATAATTTACCTTAAGTATCTAAAATGTGTAATGGAGGGAAATATATGTATCCAAATATTCTAAGACATCCCGGACCAACACCTATTCCTAAAAAGGTAGAGCATGCTATGGCCCAGGATATGATTAGCCATCGCACGGAGGAATTTGTCAAGCTATATCAAGAAACAACCCATCGTGTAAAACCTATTTTTGGAACCGAGCAAGAGATTTTGCTTCTTCCTTCAGGAGGGACGGCCGCATTAGAAGCGGCCGCCGTCAATACAGTTTCTCCCGGAGAAGAGGTAGTGGTTATTACAGTTGGCGCTTTTGGTGATTATTTCGTTTCGATTTGCGAAAAATATGGATTCCACGTACATAAGCTTGAAAAGAATTGGGGCGAGGCATGTACGAAAGAGGACCTTATCGAATTTTTGAAACCATTATCTAACATTAAAGCCGTTTTTGCCACTTATAATGAAACCTCAACAGGGATCTTAAATCCTGTCGATCAATTGGGTGAAGTAGTTCGCAGCCATACGGATGCTCTCTTTATCGTCGATGGAGTGAGTTGTATTGGGGGTGCCCCAGCTAAAATGGACGAATGGAATATCGATATTTTAGTGACAGGTTCACAAAAAGCCATGATGCTTCCTCCGGGACTTGCTCTTTTAAGCGTTAGCGAACGAGCCTGGAAAGTGATAGAAGAGAATCGCACACCTGCCTATTATTTAAATTTATTAAGCTACCGCGAGTGGGCTTCAAAAGGGATGACACCTAACACGCCATCGATTTCACTTATTATGGGACTTTCAGCTGTGTGTGATTTATTTGATGAAGAAGGTGGATTTTCGAAGACAGTCGAACGACATACCTTAATGAAAAATATGGTTCGTGAAGCCATGAAGGCTCTTTCCATCGAGTTGTTGACTGGTGATGATTATGCCTCACCAACGATTACTGCAATCAGGAAACCTAAAGGATTGGAACTTACCACCTATTTAGGACATTTAAAGAACAAATACCACCTTGATTTTGCCGGCGGACTCGGGCCTTTACAAGGGGAAATTTTCAGGTTTGGTCACATGGGCTATTGCTTCCCTAGCGATATCCTTGAAGCCGTTTCCCTAATAGAAGCTGGATTGCAGGATTTTTCCTATCCGTTTGAACCTGGTGCAGGTGTAAGGGCGGCACAAAACATCTTCTTATCTGAACTAAGAAAGTAATTTTAGATTTTACAGAAATTGCGATGAAAAATTTTAATAAAATTAAGGACTAGAAATCAATAATAGATTACTAGTCCTTTTATTATATATAAATAATGAAAATAACGATAAACCTATTATCTCTGTTGCATTATTAAAAGATGGAGCATTTGAATTAACTGATGAAAACTTATCCAACCTATAACCTATACGAGGTATATATGAATATAGTCGATTCATATTCGGATCACTTTTTTACTGAATTAAAAAGTACCTGTCCTCTATTACGTTCAGTAACGTACTAGTAGACAGATACTCTCAGATTAACTATTTACTTACCAATAGATTGATAATAAATGATGCCGTTTTTTATGTTCGATTTAATTTTTCCAATTGATTCTAAATAAATACATCTCGTAATCGTTGCCATAAGTGGAGAGAAAAAACTCACTTTACGATAGGTCTCTTGACATATTTGCCATGCAGTCTTTTCCTCATCTTTTACCGATTCTACAATTTGATTCATCCGATGAATGTGGCCGCTTTTAATTTCTTCTAACCGATTACCTAATCCCTCCATTACCTTACCGTGGCCTGGAAGTGCTATCTGTATAGAATAGTCTTTAATCTTATCCATAGAATTGAAGTAATCCTGAAGTGGATTGAGATCATACGGTGATTCGATTAAAACGACGGGAGAAATTTTCTCCAATACATGGTCTCCCATGACCATAATCTGTTTCTCTGGCTGATAAAAACAGAAATGATCTGCTGAATGCCCAGGTGTCCAAATCGTTTCGTATATATCATTTCCTAACTGAACTTGCTGATTTTCTTCAAATAATCCATCGGGTACAAAATCATAGGCGTGTGTAAAATCTGCTGAAGCCATTTTAGAAAATTCACTGCAACCGTACTGTTCAAACAAGTTAATCACATAATTGATATGGTCTTTATCCTGCCGTCTTTGCATTTCTTGATATCCTTTGCTAGAGATGAAAACAGGTATATGATGTTTTTCCTGAAACCATTTGGCCAGACCTAAATGATCAATATGAAAATGGGTTAAGACTATTTTTTCAATCGTTATACCTGCTGCCATCAAGTATTCCCAAGTATTTATTCCTTCTTCAGAATCACTACCTGTGTCGACAACCGTATATCCGCTTTCCCCTCGAAATAAAAAACAATTCACTTGTATCATTCCAAATGAATAGGGAAACGATAATAATTTAATATCTTCTGTTACTTTCTTCAGAATTGGCACTTGTCCAAAACGGTTTAAATTATTCATAGTCTACTGCTTCCTTTTCTATTTAGATCATAAATCTTTAACAAAAGAGTACCACAAATGGTAAAAAAAGTCTTAGTTCATCACTTGGTCCTTCATCTTCATAGAGGGGAGGTTTCAACTGAAAAGGAATCCTCCGAACTTTTCAAAGGGATCATTCGAAGAAAATCTAATATCTTATTTAAGGGTTCCGAAGGTTTCAAAACCCCCTTACGAACTCAAAAAACTAACTGTAAATCCATCCTCAATCAATTTTTAATGTTAAGTACTTCTTATGTGTCATTTACCTATTATCTTGTACTTTCATCTAATTTTGTCGATACTTACTCAAAATTTGTAGATATTTCCCGGGAATTAGTTGAAATTGGTGAATTCAGATAGTCGGAACAAAAGATTTCTTAAACTTACTTCCTCGGAAGAAAATGTTCGTTCTTTCGAATGTATTTTATGTCGTATATTTGACATCGATTCTATTAAAGTTGAAGGTTCTGGGGATTTACCTGCTAGTTATATCGCCTAGCGATACGCAGCAATAAAAAAGGCTCGTTTACACCCTTTCTGAAGTAACTCTATTAAGTGGTTCTCTATTGCCTCAACTCGGATTTTATCAAACATGCATTTATGCTTACTTCAAGTTGTGTATTTTACTTAGATACATATCACATAAACAAATCTCGAATGAATTTCAATTAAGACCTTCGTTTTCTTTTGATAGATCGGCCGATACATATAAGCGAAAAAGCTTAACAAGGCACCTTATTTACTGAATATCGAGAAAAGACCCTTCCGTCTTTCTTTAGGTTTTTGTATCGCTTCTTCTAAACGTTTATTAAAATCATTTTGTGAACTCCACTCTACTTTCTGTTCGTCCCTTAAATTTTGTATTTCATTTTGTAAGAATTCATTTTTTCGTTTTGCTTGTTGCAACAACATTTCATAATGGGTCTTTTGTTGTTCAGTTAATTTTTCAATTTTAGCATGGGTTTTTTGCGCTGAATTTCCAATACTAGAACTAATAACATGATGATCTTGCTGAAGTCGGGAAACCGAAGTTTTAAGTTGTGACATATCGTTTGTCAGTTGGACATTCATTTCACGTGTGGCTGCGAGTTCATTGACTAAAAACGTTAAGAACTCTTTTAACTGATTGGGGTCGTTAGGTAAATTGTGATATGTATCGGGTATCGCTATCTCTGTTTCATTGAATTCTTCTATTCTTTCCTTTTGTTGCAACACTAGGTCTTTAGCTGTTTCCCCTAGGGGCTTGTCCGTATCGCGTAACGCTATAAGCGCTTTGATGTCGGATTGAACAAAGATACGCCTGTCGCCATCTTTTAAAAAATCATATCCATTTCGCTCTAAGATTTGGCCGTATTTTCGAACAGTGGGTGTTGCAATCCCCAATTCTTCTGCTACTTCCTTGGAAGAGAAAGCTCGTTCATTTGATTGAATATCATTTCGCATATTGAATCTCCCTTTCTATTAAAAATGCAGGTTTTTGATAAATCTACAAGTTATATCGCCTAGCGATACGAAACACTTAACATAATGAGATTGCTAGACCCAGAAAACCTATATTTTGAGCTAAGGCACACCCATCCATTTCATGCGCTACGAGTTTTTTAGCTAAAACGTTAAGAACTCTTTTAATTGATTAAGATCATAAGATAAATTGTCATATGTATCGGGTATCGCTATCTTTATTTCAATAGATTTTTCTAATCTTTCCTTTTATTGCATCACTAGATCTATAACTGTATCGCCTAAGTTCTTGTCCGTATCGCGTAACGCTATATGCGCTTCAATATCGGATTAATCAATGGCTACGCCTATCACTATTTCGCTCTAAGATTTGGCTATACTTTTAAACAACAGGTGTTGCACTCCCCCACTTTCTTGGGAAGAGAAAGCCCTTTTATTTGATTAATAATATTTTCATATTGTACTTCCTTTTCTATTAAATATGAAGGTTTTTTGATAAATTAGCAAGTTATATCGCCTAGCGATACAAAACATTATAACCATGATGATCTTGCTAAACCCGGGTTGAAAAAATAGTTTACAGATGCATTACTTGTTCTTGATAGTTTAAACATTTTCTAGAATAATTATATGTATCAGGTAACTCTATTTCCTTTTCATTGGATCGTTCTAATCATTACTTTTGTTGTTACCCTGGATTTATAGTTGTATCGCCTAGTGGTTGTCCGTATCGTATAACGCTATATGCGATTTGATGGTGGATTGAACAATGGATTAAGATTGCACCGAACTAAATATTTAAATCAAATAGGGAGTGTAAACCGTCAATAATGAAGTTCACTCTCCCTGTTATTTATTATTGTTTACAGATGGATGTTTCAGCATAACTTAAACTGAATTGTGTTTCAATTTTGGATCTTCTCCATATAATTCGTTCGATAAAGTAGTGAGTTTTTATAAACATTCTAAATGGGCCCCATTCAAAATTAGATTACAAATAAAAGGCCTCTCACAAGTTTATTCAACTTTTAAGAGGCCTCTTTTTATATTCTCGATGTGACCAAATGTTAACATTCCACTCTAATCTTACTTAAAACCTTCATATATCAAGAGATACTTAGGGTCAGTCCCCCGGTATAGTAAAGCGTTACTTCTCAGTGGGACCGACCCAAATTTACCGATATTATTGGGTGGTTCAACGGATCTGTCCCATGTCCCAAAATTTAGATCCTTAGCGAGCCACGAAAGCCCCTGGCAGCATAGTAGGATTCTGCTCCATTGTGGTAAACAAAAACAGTGTCGTAGCGACGATCACAAAAGATAGCCCCACCGAGATTTCTAATATTAGCAGGTGTTTTCACCCAGCTCGATGATTTAAGATCGAAATTTCCTAGTTTCTGCAACTCCCGGTATTGTTCTTCCGTTAAAATCTCAATACCCATGTCAGCAGCCATATCAATAGCATTGTTTTGTGGTTTGTTTGCTTTCCTTGACTCTAGCGCCTCACGGTCGTAACAAATACTTCTGCGGCCTTTCGGACTTTCCGCTGAACAATCATAAAAAATGTATTCGTCCGACTCGTTATCATGAACAATTACATCCGGTTCACCGCCAGTTCTTTCCATTTCATGAAGAGACCACAGCTTTTCAGCATTCGTTTCTAGCTTTGCTTGTACTTTAGACCATTCAAGTTCTTCATGGCGATTCATGTTTTTCTCAAAACGGGCTTTCAATGTTCCGAGTATTTCTTCATGCTGTTCTGGTGTCAACTTCCTGAATTCATTATTCATACTAAAACCTCTTCCTTGTTCATTTTTACTTTTTTTGCATCAACTGCATCAATGACTGAACTAAGTAAGACTCTTCTTTCTAATGTTGTCAACCCAAATATGCCCCTTTATTTTTCTGGTTTTCAAATTACATTCATCCGTTCCGGTTCTCACTTTTCCCGTATTATAACATAATCCTTAGCTCATTTAATAATCGTCACTTATTATCTTTGTTTTCTATCTTTCATTACCGACATCACGATCCATAAGTATTGAAAAATAATAACGATCCAAATGCCCAAGACAAAGAAAGGGTATGCTTGAAGTGTCACCTTAGACAAAATGATTAGTCCGATGATTTGATAAATAATAGCCAAAAGAATGGAACTCCATTTTTTAACTTTTTTCATATTAACGATAAATAGGATGAAGCAGCCGATGATACCAACTATGAAAAGGATGCCATGAATCTTTAATTGTTCCGGACTCAAGAACAATTCAGCATACTTTTCTTTTCTAAAAAGTAAAAAACGATTGACTCCCATTTTTTTAGTTGATAAATCTTCTAAAACAACAGCAGCTATTATGACTAAAAATTGCAGGATTAAAAAAGTTAAACGACCGATTATCTTTAACATCATAAAAACTCCGTTCACTCTAATGTTTTTCACAACTATCTTTTTAAACTACTCCTTAACAGAGAAAAAGACAATACGGTAAAGTGTATTGTCTCCTTTTCTCTTAAATTATTAATTAGTTGGTTCTCCTGTTTCAACAGGATTTGATGAATCCATACTCCATTCATTCCAGCCACCATCATATAAAGAAATATTTTCTAAGCCCATAACGTCAGCATAAAATAATACTTCAGCCGCTCTCCAGCCTGTTCCGCAATAGAAAGCAAGATTATTAGAAGGATCGATTCCCTCTTCAGCCCACATATCATAAATTTCTTGGGAACTTCTCATCGTATTATCTGGATTTCGGTAATCTTCAAGATGTGAGGAATCACTTCCGGCATGACCCCAAACAGAACCTGCTGGGCGTCCTTTTGGTTCAATATAATCGTATCCAGAAGTTTCACCCGTAAATTCAGCCCAACTACGATTATCGACAAGTTTACTATTTTCTGTATCTGCTAAGATTTGCTTCGCTTCTTCTAAATCGATGATATAGTCGGGATTAGAAGGCACAGTTGCTCCGAAAGAATCAACCGCTACTTTTTTATTTTCTGTTGTTTCGATTTCATATCCAGCATTACTCCAAGCTGCCCAACCGCCGTTTAGTACACGAACATCTTCTGCACCCATGTATTTTAAGATAACTCCAACACGGTACGCTGCCGTTTGATCAGCACCATAAAGAATAACCGTTGTATCAGTTGTAATTCCATTTTTTAAGGCAAATTGTTCAAGTTCTGCGTCAGATAATCGATTCCACACAGGTCCTTCTTCTACTTCATCCGTATTAATGTGAACGGCACCAGGGATATGTCCCTTTTTATAATCCTCAGATTCTTCTCCCCAACTCACTTCAAATACTTTATATGGCTTGCCGTTGTTATTCTTTTCAATCGTATCATTAATCCATGCTGCAGGAACTAGCATTTCATAGTTTGGATAGCTTTCCATAGCCAACTCTTCATTGGCTGCCCATTCTTTTACATCAAATGTATATAAGCTTTCAAAGCCTTGTTCTTGAAGATAATTAGCGACTGCCTTTGCATCTTCGCCATTTGCATCATAAAGTACAATATTTTTTTCTTTGGCAATTCCTTTTGTTTTTAAAAGGTCTGTTAATGGTTCATCATTTTTTTCAATTTTTGCATCTAACCATGCAGCGGAAAAGTCAACAGCCCCTTTGATATGACCGCCTCTTTTCTCTCCTTCTAATGTCCACCCGTTAAAAGCATCATTGGATCTAGTATCAACGACGACCCAATCTTCTTGACCTATATTTTTTTGGAGGTCTTCCATACTAATCACTTTGAAGTCTGCTTGAGCTGTTTCCTTATTAGTTTCTTCCTTATTAGTATTAGTTGCTTCTTTATTAGAACATGCAGTAAAGAAAACACTAAAGATTAATAAAAAGGTAAATAAGAGTATTTTGCGATTCTTTTTCATGATAAAACTCCCCATCAATCAAATATTTTATTATTGTAGTATAAAGGAATGGTTTCTTAAGTAATAATTAGGTGCATATTCTATACCACTAATTCATTATAAAAAAGTTATTCTCTTAAACCTATTCAATAAATCGATATTAAAACTTTCTATCGATTGACTTTTTGAATAGATAAAAGAAAATGTTGGCTTCTGTCCGGATAAATCCCTTGATCTTGGGCACTTTATCTAACCCTTTCCCTTCCTCTCAAAACAAACAAATTACTAGAATCAGGGATTGACAATTTTGTGAACAGTTCAGTTAAATGGAGAAAGCTGCAAATGTATCACTGGACGTAATTGACCGGATCTGCAATCATTTAAATTGTCGTGTAGAGAAAGCTATTGAACATATTAAAGAAAGCGAGGGAGAAACAACTAAGCAACGAAAAAAATCATTTACTTAAAAGGATGGATGAACTTGTTAATATGGTCGCACAAAATAATCAAAAACAAGAGGAAATAAACGCTAAAATTCAAGTTCTTAATAAACGATTGTTTAAAACAGAATCAGAAATTGAACGACTAACAAAACAATAAAAGAGCCTAATCCATTTAAGCGACTAAGCTCTAGAAAATTTATATTAATGGATGTTCAAAATACTATTTCAAAACGATCTGCGCCACGCACTCCACATGTGCAGAGTGTATGTGGCAACACTAGAGTAGTGCTGGTGAGTTTACCAGAATTAATTTTAATCTTCAGTTTCTTAAAGTATATTACTGTTAAGTGACAGAAAAGCTTCCTAACCAAAGTTTATGGAAGTCTTAATGTGCTAATCCAAGTAGAAAAATATTATTTTATTTATATACTTCAATAGGTATTTTTACTTCTGGTCTTCCAGCAGCGTATGCTGCTACTTCATATTCTTGGAACATTAGAATGATTCCGTTCTGTGTAAAATAGAAAGGACGGTTGTTATTTAGCTCTATATTCTTCAGTTCTTCATTGAACCCGTAATCACGTTTTGACAGTTCATTGATCGCATAATCTTTAATTTTATTTAAATTGGTTTGATTTTTTGCGATATCTCCCACAAATAACTGCTGGCCTGTTAATATATTAAAATTATAGGATGTTACGATGGTTGTTCCATGGGCTCCGCCGGTATAGATGTCATCATTCATAACAATGCTAAGCAGATTATTTTCATTAAACTCTACCTCATAGGACACTAGGTACTCATAGGTATACCTATATTCCTCTTCCTTGGGAACCTCGTGTCCATTGTTATTAAAGTAATCCTGACGCCGCTCCTTTTCTTCCGCCTTAATATTGAGATACCCGTTATATGCTGTTTGAATATACTGTTTAAGTGTCGCATTAATTTTATCCTGGGCAGACTTATTCTTTAAATTTGTAACTTGAGGATAATCAAGGATACCCTCATACTTATTGCCAATTACTTCTGGGCTTAATTTATGATATTCCGAAGGTTCTGGGGTGGGTGCTGGAGTCGGTTTTGGTTCTGGTGCTGGAGCCGGTTTTGGTTCTGGTGTTGTAGTCGGTTTTGGTTCTGGTGCTGTAGTCGGTTTTGGTTCTGGTGCTCGTAGTCTGGTCTTAGCTTTGGTTCTGGCTCTGTAGTGTTTGGATCTGGGCTCTTATTGGGCAACGGTGAAGGCTTCGGTTCCGGTTGTTCAGATTTGGGATCATTTTTTTCGTTAGAAGCGTCCTTACTAAAGCATCCCGTAAGAATTAAACAGAATAATAGAAGAAATAAAATTGACACTTTGCTTTTCCACTTTTCCACACAATCATCTCCCATTAACTAACTCAGATTTAAGAATAATTACTTTTAAAATTCGCTAAAAAGAAACTGTTTTCAGCCCTTTCCAACTGTTAGTGGATACTCCTTTATCTTAACAAGGAAAGACTGAATAAACTGTCATTTAATGTATAAATTTTCCAAATTATAAAAAGAACTATTCTTCCGGCTAGTGCTGGACCAAGGGGCATATGAACAGGTACTTTGTTTCACTAAATCATGCCAAATAAGGATATAAAATCGACAGGTGACAAGCTGGCAGGGAAGGGCCTCTTCCCAAAAACACTTTCCTTTCCCCCTTCACCAGGTATAGGTGTGATTGCATACAGCACTCTAATTTTTTCCATTTAGTTTGGAAGATAATTGTTTCGCTTCACAGGAACAAACCGAAAAATCTTGTTTCACAGGTTTTTTCTACGAATATGATTTTATGCAAATAACCCAATCAATTTTGATTGGGCTGGTTTATGTTAAGCTAGTTTAATATTTGTCTTGGTCCCCACATGTGCAGAGTGTATGTGGCAACACAAGGGTGCTGGTGGGTTTATTACATTCTTAAGACCTTTTTCTTTCAGAAAACAGACTTTATCAAAACAAAAGTTGCCGGCTGCAAAGGAACTTGAAACTGAATAAAATAAGTACACATGAGTTGATGTGATTCATTTTTTCTCTAACTTTTTGAGAGTTACATCATTTCACTGTCCCCGTCCCATCAACATTCTTTTCCAAAGTTATCAAGCAATGCACGCACTTCATCTGTTGATTTCGTGTTCATCAATTGATTTCTTAATTCACCAGCTCCAGGGAATCCTTTGACATAAATTTTGAAAAAGCGATGAAGCCCTGTGATTGAACGTGGCAGTACTTCCGCATATTGATCTTGAAGATCAAGCTGCAGTCTTAAAAGATCAAGGTATTCTTTACTGCTATGCTCTTTTGGCTCTTTTTCAAAAGCAAAAGGATTTTTAAAAATACCTCGCCCGATCATAACGCCATCAATACCATATTGTTCAGCAAGCTGCAGCCCAGTTTGACGGTCAGGAATGTCTCCATTGATTGTTAGCAGTGTATTTGGTGCGATACGGTCACGTAATTTTTTGATTTCCGGAATTAGCTCCCAATGCGCATCTACTTGGCTCATTTCCTTTCTTGTACGTAAATGAATAGAAAGGTTCGCAATATCCTGTTTTAAAATATGCGTTAGCCACTCCTCCCACTCCTGAACCTCCTTATAGCCAAGTCGTGTTTTCACGCTGACAGGCAGTCCGCTCATCTTTGCTGCTTGAATAAGTTCTGCCGCAACGTCTGGACGCAGAATAAGGCCACTACCCTTCCCTCTCGATGCCACATTCGGTACAGGGCAGCCCATATTAATATCGATGCCTTTAAATCCTAGCTCTGCCATGCCAATACTCATTTGACGGAAATATTCGGGATTATCCCCCCAAATATGTGCCACCATTGGCTGTTCATCTTCTGTAAAAGTCAAACGGCCACGCACACTTTTCATGCCCTCTGGATGACAATAGCTATCCGAGTTTGTAAACTCTGTGAAAAATACATCCGGTCGACCGGCTTCACTTACTACGTGACGAAAAACAACATCTGTCACATCTTCCATTGGTGCAAGTACAAAAAATGGTCGTGGTAAATCACGCCAAAAATTATCTATCATTTCAAACTCAAATCCTCTCACTATGGATACAACTTCAAACTCTCGGTCAAAAAATATAAAGCCAAATGTTCCACTTCTTTTACACTTATATCATGCTTAATAACTTATTATCAAACACAAGTACATTTGGACATTTATAATTTGTGAAAAACTACTTGTGAAAATCGGCAATGTTTATTTTAACGAAAATCGGTCCTGAATGGTATTTTTATAAACAAAAAAGCAGATGGTATAGATTTTTTCTATATCAACTGCTTTTCTATAATTAATGCTGTTATAATAAGTGGGTATATTTTAGCTTTTTATAGTTAACAACTGTCATTTTTGTGAAAAATTGCAAATAACTCTTTATTTTATATTTTAATCTAGAATATACGATTGCATTAATTTATATCATTATGATATTGAATTGTCCATAAGAATAGCCAGAGAAGCGGAAATGCCTGAGCTTGAGGAATACATACAAAAATTGACAACGGCAAGGTATAAAGGGTTACCAAAGTAGTCTCTTGAATTAGAAAAAACCGACTGTGTTATTTAAAACAGTCGGTTTTGTTTCGGTGATTGATTATTTCAATAGCTTCTTTCGCCAATCAAGGCTTTGTTGCTCGATTCTTCTACCATGTTTCTTAAATCAGCCCCAGATGGATTCTGGAATACTCTAAGTCCAAACTCTGGTGCAACTGCAAATAGATGGTCAAAGATATCAGATTGCACAGATTCATACACTGCCCACTGTACGTCATTGGTAAATGCATAAATTTCTAGAGGCAACCCGTGTTCACTATGTCCCAGCTGTCTAACCATTAAGGTCATATTCTGATTGATTCCATCGTGATTTTTGAGGTAATTGCTGATATACGCCCTAAAAACACCGATATTGGTAAGGGCCCTACCATTCACACGATTGTTCCGATCTATTTCATTTTTGGCATTGTACTCAGTAATTTCCCTTTCCTTTTGAATAATGTAGTCTGAAAGGTAATGAACTTTTATAAATTTCTCAATCATTTCCTCGGTGCAAAACGTGATACTACTGGTATCTATATACAAAGGGCGCTTGATTCGTCGGCCGCCTGAGCTTTGCATCCCTCTCCAGTTTCTAAAAGAATCGGAAATAAGGGCATAACTTGGTATCATCGTAATCGTTTTGTCCCCATTTTGAACCTTTACGGTATTTAAAGAAATATCAATAACGTCACCATCTGCTCCATACTTTGGCATTTCAATCCAGTCACCAACCCGAACCATATCATTGGCCGTCAACTGAATTCCTGCCACTAGTCCTAATAACGAATCTTTAAATACTAACATCAAAACTGCCGAGAGAGCACCAATACCACTTAATAGAATAAGAGGACTCTTACCTATTAGGTTCGAGATCACTAAGATGAACCCGAGAGTCATGATAATAATGTTAACCACCTGAATATATCCTTTAATAGGCTTAACCTTGGATATTTCAAAGGTTTGATAAATATCATTAAGTGTATTTAGTAAGCTTTGAATAAACACTAACCCTACAATAATGATATAGGCAATGGCCAATTTTTCGATAATTGATTGATAGGTTGGAAAGGTTGAAGAAAACGAATAAATAATGATCGCAGGAACAATATGGGATAACTTTCGAAAAACTTGTCTTTCCAAAATGATTTTACCCCACTTGACTTTGGAGTTTGTAACGATACGAGTAATGATCCTGATCACTATTTTCTTTGAAATAAAATTTGCTGCGATACAGATAAGCCCTATTAGCAGAATCTTGATTATAATCGAAAGATATTCTACTAATCTAGGATCTAGTTCCATATCCAGAAGTAGATTATTAATGAATTGCATCTGTTCTCCTCCGTTTTAATTTGCATCATAAGCAACTTTACGGGTAAAGTATCTAAACTGTCAATTCCTACTTTATCAATAACGAAAAAATGGTGCCTTAGCCGCTTTCCCTAAATTGATTAAATCTACCCAAAGTTTATATAACCTTAGATACTATTTAGGAGAAACTCTTCTTGTGGCGAAGAATTCTCTTTGTTTTGACCTGGCGACTTATTTACACCAGCCAGTTGACGAAACTTTCCACGTACAATTTTTTGACGTTTCCAATCCCACCATACTGCATACGTAGGGTGTTCCACCCCTACATAGCCCAAGCGAGGCAATAACTTTCTTTCTTTTTTCGCCATATTCACCGCACTGTTTAAGTCGCGATACATGGTTGTTTTGCATTTTTCACACGTAAAAATGCGAACACCAGGTTCTTTCTTTTTCATATGACCACAAATACAACATTCCTTTGTTGTGTTTGTTTCATCTACCTTTGTATAGTACTTGTGATTCTTTTCTTGGACCCATTCAAGAATTTTTCTGAACTGACCAACCGGTGTTTGATTCAACATCGCACGTCTCATTGAACCGTATTCTGCCAAATCCGGAGTCGGTACATAATCACCAATTAAAATATGGTCATATTTATGACTAAGATAATGAGCAAAGCTGTACAACTCTTTCTTCATTTGTTCTCGTCGAGTGAGTTCAGCTTTTTCTAATGCTCGATTCAAATCATTCCAACGTTTGCTAGGTTTCCAATATTCTGTGGTTGGTGTAACGACTAATCGAGAAAGTTTTTGACATTTATCCCGTTTTGATTTAATTTGGTCAATGCGTTTATCCCAATATTTTAGCTTTGAAGATAAGGATTTGAGTTCATAAGAACGACCTTCATGATCAATTCCAACAGCCAAGTTTTTATGATTTGGGTCCAAAACAATAAAACTTTGTTCATCTACTTTTCTTTCTTCTTTACTATTTTCAACGGTAAACAAAGCGTAATAACCGCCAATATCCTTTGTAATTCGTAGAGTTTTGATGACTTCGTTTTCTCTCAGAATGAACGGTTCTGATAAAGAAACCAAAATAAAAATTTGTTTTTGCGTCTTCTTATCTTTTTTCTTCATTTCTATATATTCTTCATCTGACAGTTTCCCAAAAGAAATCGATAGTTTCTTATCTTCAAGTAATTTGAAACCTTTATTTGGTTCATCATAATACAAAGAGAACCATTTCTTTTTCCATGACCGATAATGAGGTTTTTGATTGTCTAATTTTTTATCCAAAAATCGATCATATGCATCTTTCAAGCGAATGGCTGCATTTTTTAAAGGAGAGGAGTGAACTTTATACAAGAACGGAGATTTTCCCTTAATTTTAGGAACTTCATCCCTTAACTTTCTTCCATTTAGCAATTTTTTTGGTTTTCCATTTTTATAATCTTCTTCAACTAATTCAAATAGTTGATTATACAACCAATTACACATTTTGGATTGACCATCTAATTGTAATTCTTGTTCTTTTTTTGTCATAAGTTTAATTTTTCGACTGTAAATCATTCTTTCACCTCCTTTCTACCAACATTATACCAAACGTTTGTTCTTATTATCAACAAAAAGCGCTTAACTTAAATGGATTAAAAAAACCTAACCAAATAAGATTATTTTGATTAGGTTTAAGCAATTTTAATTGAACTGTTTAATGCCCCGTTCCATCAACATTCTTTTCCAAAGTTATCAAGCAATGCACGCACTTCATCTGTTGATTTCGTGTTCATCAATTGATTTCTTAATTCACCAGCTCCAGGGAATCCTTTGACATAAATTTTGAAAAAGCGATGAAGCCCTGTGATTGAACGTGGCAGTACTTCCGCATATTGATCTTGAAGATCAAGGTATTCTTTACTGCTATGCTCTTTTGTCTCTTTTTCAAAAGCAAAAGGATTTTTAAAAATACCTCCCATTAAACTCTCTGGAAAAATTTTAACATATCCCCTTAATCTTCCTCTTACTTACTTTTTGTTAATAAAATGTAAACTACTATTTACAATTTTTCTACCCCACTATAAATTGATAGTTCAATTTACATAAATCCCTTACAAACTACCTATGTATTTATTCTCAGAACAAATATTTTATCAGTTCTATAGGTAAGCATAATTAACCAATTTGATAACAAAAAACGCAATAATACTGATATTATCTACCTGATTCTCTAAAAATTAACACTGTCTTAAAATTCATTTTGTATATTATTATTTGTGACTATTAAACCTTAAAAATATAGAAAGATAGGTGCATTATGAAATTTGGTAGAAAAAACAGGGGCAAGAAAATTTTGTCCAGTACACTTGCAATTACCGTGTTAGCAACACCATTCTTGTCTGGTAATGCATTGGCTGCACCTCCCTCTAAAGACAAAGTTCAATCACAGGTTGAACTTCGCATCATGGAAACGACTGATATCCATAACAATCTACTAAACTATGATTATTACAAAAATAGTTTGGCCGCAAAATTGGGACTGGCTAAAACCGCAACGCTTGTTAAAAAAGCACGAGAAGAAGTAAAAAACTCTGTACTCGTGGATAATGGTGACCTTATACAAGGGAATCCTCTCGCTACATACAAAGCAAAAATTGATCCGCTAGAGGAAGGTGAAAAACATCCAACAATCGCGGCCATGAACTTAATGGGCTATGATATGGCGACACTTGGAAACCATGAGTTCAACTATGGGTTGGAGTTTCTAGACGAAGTATATGATGATGCCAACTTTCCTTTTGTAAATGCAAATGTATACGTAGATGATCATGATCAGGATCCAACTAATGATATTAATAAATATACCCCTTATAAAATTGTGAATAAAAAAGTAACAGATGAATCCGGTAAAACCAATGTCATCAAAATTGGATATATTGGATTTGTCCCTCCTCAAATTAATGAATGGGATAAATCTAATCTAGATGGAAAGGTCATAACCAAAAACATCGTAGAATCAGCTGAAAAATATATCCCTATGATGAAAGAAGAAGGCACAGATGTCATTATCGCCTTAGCTCACTCAGGTTTTAGTGCAAATGAAGAAAATACGGAAGATACTGTCTATGCTTTAAGTAAAGTACCTGGTATTGATGCCATTACATTTTCACACACTCATAAAACATTCCCTGCAAAAGATGTAGCTAGTTTAGATACATTGTTCAAAGGTGCAGACGGAAAACCTCTTCCTGGAGTAGACAACGAAAAAGGAACGATTAACGGTGTAGCTGCTGTACAAGCTGGATTTGGCGGCGGATCATTAGGAATTATTGATCTTAACTTACAAAAAGCAAAAGGGAAATGGTCTGTTTCTAATTCCCAATCCTCCACAAGACAAATAGATAATGTTGAGCCAGACAAAGCTATTGTTAATGCTGTAAAAGCCGATCATGAAGCTACCTTAGAATATGTGAATACACCAATTGGAACGACAACAGATGACATTTATAGCTATTTTTCACTTGTACAAGATGATCCATCTATTCAAGTCGTGACAAACGCACAAAAATGGTATGTCGAAAAATATATCGAACTAAACAAGCCAGAATTAAAAGATCTTCCTATTTTGTCAGCAGGAGCCCCTTTTAAAGCTGGTCGAAATAATACCGATGATTACACAGAAATTAAACAAGGTGATTTGACCATTCGTAGTGCGGCTGACTTATACCTTTATGACAACTCTCTAAAAGCTATTAAAGTAAAAGGTTCGGTTGTGAAAGAGTGGCTTGAAATGTCTGCCGGTCAATACAACACCATCGATCCTTTAAAAACAACTGAACAATCGTTAATCAATCCATCATTTCCAGTATTTAACTTTGATGTCATTGATGGCGTAGAATATCAAATTGATGTAACAAAACCTGCCAAATACGCACCAAATGGGACACTTTTAAACGCGAACTCAAGTCGTGTTGTGAATCTTAAATATAATGGGGAACCTGTGAATCCAGAACAAGAATTTATAGTGGTTACAAATAATTATCGTGCTGGTGGCGGAGGGAATTTCCCTGGAGTAAAAGGCAGTGAATTAGTAGTCGATTCAGCCGATGAAAACCGTCAAGTTTTAATGGACTACATTTCTGAGGTGAAAGAAATTACCCCAACAGCTGATGGAAACTGGTCTATTGCTCCAATCTCAGGAAATGTGAATGTTACTTTTACGACTTCACCAAAGGCAGAGCAATATATCACTGAAGAAAGCCCATTTACTTATTCCGGCAAAACTGATTCAAAAGGTTATGGAATCTTTAATTTTAACTTGAATAGCCATGATAGTGACCCATTAAAGGTTCAGCTTTTAGGAGTAAATGATTTACATGGACAGTTAGATACGGTTACAAAGGTCGGAGATTTATCAGCTGGGCATATTGAGTACTTAGCAGCTGCATTAAAACAAGAGGAAGCAACAAATCCTAATACACTTCTTTTACATGCTGGAGATATGATTGGAGGAAGCCCATTAATTTCCGCTCTTTTCCAAGATGAGCCTACCGTTGAAATATTGGAAAATATCGGTTTTGATGCAGGCACATTCGGAAATCATGAATTTGATGAAGGGATTGACGAACTACACCGTATGATGAAAGGTGGAGATCATCCAAACGGTACGGTTGGTTATGACGGAATGAACTTCCCACTTGTTGCCGCAAACGCTTATGATACAAGAGATGGAAATTTAATTACGGATCCTTACACTGTATTCACCATTGAAGGTCAAAAAATTGGTGTAATCGGAGTTGTCACTCAGGAAACACCTAATATGATTGTTAGAAAAGGAAACGAATCATTAAAGATTACAGACGAAGTGGAAGCCATTAACAAGTATACAGAAGAATTAAAAGGACAAGGAATCGAATCGATTATCGTCCTTGCCCATAATCCTGCTACTCAAACAGGTTATACCGATTCATTCGACGCTAGCAGAATAGCAGAACAAATTGATGATGAAGTGGATGTTATCTTTGCTGCACACAACCATGTAAAGGTAAACCGAGTAGTGGACAACAAACTAATTGTCCAAGCCTATTCTTATGGATCTGCTTTTTCTGATGTAGAAGTTGAAATTGACCGCGTTACTGGAGATATCATTAATAAATCAGCGGAGATTAAAACGGTTTATCAAAAGGACTATACTCCAGATCCAGAAGTTGCAGAGATTATGAAAAAATATACAGAGAAAGTCGAACCAATTAAAGCAAAAGTTGTTGGGCAATCTTTATCTACTCTTGAAAAAGGTTATCCAACTGTAGATAATGAATTTGGTGATTTTGCTCTTGGAAATCTTATTGCGGATGGTATGAAAGCTGCAATGAACACAGACTTCGCCATGATGAATGGTGGCGGTGTCCGTGCTCCATTAGAAGCAGGTGAAGTAACATTTGGTGATTTATTTGCCATTCAGCCGTTTGGTAATGTGTTAAATAAAGTAACGCTTAGCGGTGCAGATTTAGAGACCGTTTTAAATAACCAGATTACAGATAGAGGTCTTGACTTCCATATTGCTGGCTTTAAATACACGTATACTTATGACAACACAGCGAAAACAGGCAAGGTTG
Source organism: uncultured Bacillaceae bacterium (assembly GCA_963765265.1). GTDB lineage: Bacteria > Bacillota > Bacilli > Bacillales > Cytobacillaceae > Bacillus_BD. The sequence goes on along the minus strand of CAVXVN010000003.1, from coordinate 213,242 downwards.
TAGACATCTTCTTACCAGACGGAAGCAAGATTGATAAAACAAAGGAATATACTGTTGTAATCAACAACTATATGACAGGAAACCTTAAATACGGTATAGGAGCTCTTTCTACTGATGTAGAAGTTGGTCCAGTAGATGTAGACGCAACCGTTGATTTTGTTAAAACATCACTTTCTCCTATTGAATATAAGTCTGAGGGAAGAATTCAAAGAGTTAATTAATGAACTAAGGACTGTATAGATTCTATAAACGAATCCATACAGTCCTTTCATTTTCAAAGATTATATCTACTAAAATAAATCAAACTGCCTTGGGAAAAGTCCTGCATATTCTATACTAAACATAGCGTAGAATTCTTTTGCATTGTTCGCTACATCTCCACCAGAGTTATTATTAAATAGTACATTAATACCTTTAGTATCCCTCGATAATTCCTGAGTCGCACTTTACATTCTAATTGTTCTTCCTTATTTTACTTATATAATTTGCGAACTTACTGCCAATCTTCACCTTTTGATTTATTCCATCCATGAAAGTTTCTCCCATACATACGAACCAAAGAGCCTTTCCGCAATTGAAAGATTCTTTACTCACAGTTACATCTCTATTATTTATCTTTCCTTATGAGTAGTGAACAGCACTCCACATGTCTGGTGTGCTGAATATAGATAAACTGAAAGATGTAGTAGTGTTCACCTAAATAAAACAACACTAAAACAAGAATTTGTCGAAGTTGAACGCCATGTATACCGCGTTTGCAATGCCCAGGTCAACGCCCATTACTCGAGCTTCGTCCCTTACTGGCGCCGTTACTTCGTGTTGATAGGCTACGTCTATGTAAAATTTTTTTTTACGTTTGCTGATCCGACTGTCGCATAGCTTGTATTCGCCTTCAATGATACGGTCTAGTATATCGTTGGCGCCCTTACCAGTTCGTAGCACTACAGGAAACCTCGTAGTTAAGCCCCGATCCTTTGCGCCTTCGCGTGATAATAGCGCTAGTTCGGCGTGATACTTCTTGCTCGTTTCCTTCGTAAGTTTTCCGATTTGCGAAGCTCGGCACGGGAACGAACCGCCTTTTTTGTATTCGGGGATCGCAACGTCGCCTCGTAGTATGTCCGCTTTCATTTCTTCAAACTTGCTAACAGCTTCTTGGCTTGCTGCGTCTACCGTCATAGAGTAAACAAACGGCGCAAGCTCTTTCGTGTACGCGTAAATGTCCGCTTTAAGCCCCTTGCCGAGTAAGTCCTTCGGTTTCGGATACTCGCCGTATCGCTCTTTATAACCGAATGAGAAGTTAAACCAGTCCCACGCCATTGTGACCGCTCTATTTTTAACTCGCCTAATTTCGTACTGGATTTCGCTTAGTATATCGTAAACTGTTTTATCGTAAGCTATTTCATATTTCATCGTTTTGGTTATTTTCACTAGTGCGAACCTCCCCTACTTTTTATGGGCGCTTGCCATTCGCACCGCTTGTATATACGTTGTGACGGCGGATTTATCGAGCGCCGTAGCCTCGATTTAAGGCCCGTAGGTTTGCCTTTAATATTGTGCTTACTGCCTTTACGCCTACATACGTTGTAAGCAGGTATTCTTATTTGGATCGTTTCCAGGGGGAGCTTACTGCTTGTACGCCTACATCCGTTGTAAGGGCGATTTGCCCATGCGTCTTGCTTATCGAGCGTCAGTGACCTCGATTTAAGGGGCGTAAGTAACCCTTTAATATAAATTCCCGTTTTCTTACGCTGTTCACCCCCCCTATTCTATTACCTCTATTATATCATAAATCCTACTAAAATACACGAAATATTCTGACTATTTTATCGATTCGATAGTTTTACGTAGTGCCTTCGGATTTCTGAAATTTTTGGCGGAATTTTTTTTGAGTGATGGCGATAGGTCTTCGACTTTCATTTTCTTGGTCGGAATTGTTGCTAATCCGGCAGCACGGATTCCGCGAGACCCCGCCTGAGCTATTACAAATAAAATATGAATGAGACACAATGTAATTAAGTCCCATTGGTAAAGGTACGATAAACCCTAGAGCCTCAACGTTTTGAAACCCTTTACCGTAATTTACGAGATTTATATTGCGTTTGAATGAGACATAAATTATAATAAATTTAAGTTAAGTCGCATTCGATAAAATAAAAAGAGGTGCTGAAAATGGAATTTGTAGAGCCTATTCGAGATAGAAAAAAGATTGACGTCATGAAAAGATTACTTAGTGAATCAGCTAGAGATCATTTACTTTTCGTTATCGGAATCAATACTGCTTTTCGTGTATCTGATTTACTATCGTTAAAGTACTGCGATGTAATGGACGGCAAAGGCGGATTACTGGATCGCTTTACATTGAAGGAAACAAAGACAGATAAATATAATAAAGTTGCTATGACAAAAGGCGTCCAGAAGGCATTAAAGGAATACATAAACGATAACTACGAAGGCAACCTCGACGAATATCTCTTTAAATCTCGTAAACATGATAAGGACGGAAACTCTCAGCCAATTAATCGGAAGAGTGCCTGGCGCATCATTCAACAAACTGCCGAACAAATAGGATTAAAAAACATCGGATCGCATAGTTTGCGGAAAACTTTCGCCTATCATCAGTATAAAATGGGAACGGATATCGTACTATTACAAGACATGCTTAACCACAGTAGCCCAGCCGTAACATTAAGATACATCGGGATCACCCAGGACGAAAAGGATAGAGCCGTAAAGGCATTAGATTTATAAGGCGGTCGATCGGTTGGCTGCCTTTTTTTCGTTGTTATTACATAGGAAGTAAACTTCTACGAATATACCATCGATATTTCGGATGTGTCTTCTGGGTGAACGTCTCGCCTAGTGGATTCGGAACCTTATTCGCATGCATTAGGAACCCTATTCGGAAGTATGCTCCGTACATATCGGAACCATATCCGGAACCCATCGTAATCCTAAATGTGTACTAACGGATACTATATCATTTACCGACTATTTCCCGTATCTACGTTTTATACCGAGTTCCTTCTATAATTACCATGTAATCCCTGTATGCAAAATAGTCTTTCTCTCTTCTCTTAATCCGTCTGTAATAACTTAGCATCTGCTGTATTTGCTCATCGGAGAATACGTTTATTTTTACATCGTCTTTCTGCATTTTTATTTTCTTCGCTGGGTTCTTCTGGATCACTTCACATTCAACCATGTAATTCAAAAACGCCCGTATACGTAATAACTTCGTGTTAATTGTGCCAGGCTTATCGCCCTTCTCCTGGCAGTAAAGTAGGTGTTGTTTAACATGATTTACAGTAATATCTTCTACGTTTGTAACCTCGTTCTCCGTACAGTAATCGATAAACTTTCCTAGCAAGTGTTCATAGTTTTTTATATTTGCTTTTGACGTATTGTTAAATCGTCTATCTTCTAAAAAATCCTTATATCCGAACTTCAACAACATAAAAAAGACTACCTCCCTTTTACGGGAAAGTAGTCTCTCATTTCGAATATAGTTGTTTACGTGACTAGTTCACAAAATGAACGGAAAATGGCGTTCACCACTTCTCAAGACGGAGGCTTAAAAGCCTTACATCATGCCGCCCATTCATCATGTCATATAATAGAAAAAAATTGAAGCTAAAAAACGTTGATATAATAGGTTTTTTAGCTCTCACCTATAAATAATATAGAACAGAAGCAAAAAAGGTTATGAGCAAAAGTATGAGCATTTTTATGAGCATTGGGTAGGCTGTTTTTCCCTACTCTTTTTATCTACAGTAACCATTATAACCGTATTTTTCACGTTCTTTTATTGGAAAATATGGTACCTTTAATACTGAACTTTCCTGTATACGAGGTATCGTTTCAGTTGCTTCCTCCTGTGGAGCAGGACTATGAAAACTTAATCCAAAGTTATTCACAACTTTTCACCATTATCATTTCCTAAAAAAACGTCCATCCACGGATAGATGTTAATTAAATACTCAACGCCAAGAAAGACCTTAAAACTTTTTTAACCTCTCAAATGAGATGATATTCAACAAATTGATTTTATTCTCTTTTCCAATCGTTCTTACCTTCCCAAAAAAAGTGCCAAGAAACTCTTCCCAAACGTAACCTAAATTGGCTTTAGAATCTGGAGTTTCTTTTAGCGATTGAATGGTCATACGTATGGCTTGATCCAATTGCGTAAGTGCCTGCTTGAGATGGAGAATAACCTCATTTTCCTTTTGTTCCATGCTACCCCTCCTCTATAACCCAAGCGCAGTTTTATTCGAAAATCCGATTTGGCTGGTTCGTTTCCATACTTTCGCTCTCAATACAAATATCTTTATCAAGACCTTTTCTAATCCGTTCAAACTTTACCTCTGCTACTAGATCTTCAATTCCTTCTTTGGTAATGACCACAAAATATTTCATTTGCCTTGTTAGATCATAAGCTAGCGGGCGAAGCGTGTCCTTAATGACCGGATATAATGCTGTTGTTACGATGGCTAATGCTGAGCCAACCACAATGCCTTGTAGATTTCTTTGAAACATAGATAGACCTCCTAAAGTGAAAGTGACATTAGTTTAGTTCTTGTCAAATATTTCTCTTTTTATACTTCATTTATGCGGCTGATAACCCCTTTTGATATACCGGCTGGCGTGAAATCCATAATTTTGATGCTGGTCTTGCGAGCAGTGCTGATGCCATTGCCACTAAAAGAATTGGTCCCCAATTCCAAAGAGGCAGAGCAACAGTTTTAAAGATTCCAGCTAGCGGTGGGATATAGATAACACTTAGCAGTGATAACCAGGAAATTCCCAAGGCTCCAATCAAGAAACGATCCTTTTTCAAATCATTTATAGATTCCCCTGATCCGGCTTGTCTCCATGAGAATGTTTGAATGAGCTGACCTGCTACTAACGTTGCAAAAGCCACGGTTTGAGCCGCTGCTACAGGCATTCCCATTCTCAAATTCCACATGAATAGCCCAAGTGATCCTACCCCTAAAATAGCACCACGTGTAATGACTTGTTTGTATAAAGTGCCATCAATTATTTCCTGCCGTTTTGTTTCTTTTGTTTTCTTGCCCGGATTGATAGCAAGGACCATAGCAGGCAGAGCATCTGTCAGCATATTCATGAGTAATATTTGAACTGGTACGATTGGCAGTGGCATTCCAGCCATTACAGCCACGGAAGAGGCAAGTATTTCTGCAAGGTTTCCACTTAACAAACAGCCAATGGCTTTTCGAATATTCCCTATGATGGTTCGGCCTTCTTTAACGCCGTCTACAATCGACCCAAAATGATCCTCCTTTAAAACCATATCAGCTGTTTCTTTTGTTACCTGGGTTCCCGTTTGGCCCATCGCTATTCCCACGTCGGCCTTTTTTATAGCAGGTGAATCATTAACGCCATCCCCTGTCATCGCTACTATATGTCCTTTTTCCTGAAGAACTGTGACGATACGAAGCTTATGCTCTGGTGTTACTCTCGCAAAAATAGCAACGTCATCAATAATGGCTTTCAATTCTTCATCTGCAAGGCGATCTAGTTCCTGCCCTGTTACCACTCTCTTGTTATCATTATAAATTCCAATTTGCTTCGCAATGGAGAGGGCAGTTAACGGATGATCTCCGGTAATCATGACCGTTCTAATGCCAAGCTCGACCGCTTCACGAATACTTTCTTCCACTTCCGGTTTTGGTGGATCGATCATCCCGACCATTCCAACAAAAATAAGACTTTGATCCACGTCTTCCATCTTTCCATTAAACTTCTCCAACTCTCGGTAGCCAAATCCTAATACCCTTAAAGCTTGGCTTGCTAGAGCATCATTTTTCTCCATCATTTGTCTGCGAATCTTTTCTGTTAATGGATAAATCTGCCCGCCTTTTTGATAGTGTGTACAATGCTGCAAGAGTTTCTCAACAGATCCCTTTGACATGACAATACATTGATCTTCATGTTCACCTTCATGACAAACAACACTCATTTTTCCACTTGCTGAATCAAACGGGATTTCTCCAGCCCGCTTCCAATGGCTATAATTCTCTTTTAACAGCCCGCTTTTCGCTGCAAGGGTAAGAAGAGCTCCTTCGGTCGGATCGCCTTTCACATTCCAGCGTCCGCCCTCTTGATGCAGCCCCGAATCATTGCAATGTAAGGAAATTTTTAAAAGTTGGTCCACCTCTTCTGAACCAATTTTTCCTTGGTTTAATCCAATAATGGTACCTTCAGGATTATAACCATCCCCAGTTATGTCAAATTCTTTATCTATTGTAACAATCCGCTTCACGGTCATTTCATTCTTTGTTAAAGTGCCAGTTTTATCTGAACAAATAACGGTGGTTCTTCCCAACGTTTCTAAAGCGGACAGGTTACGAACCAACGCCTTTTTGTTCGCCATACGGAAGATTCCTGCTGTTAGGGCAAAGGTAATGACTATTGGGAGCCCCTCCGGAATCGCAGAAGCAGTTAAGGCAACAGAAGTAGTTACCATTTCTGTAATCGGAATCCCTCTTAATAACCCTGTCATAAAAACAATAGCACCAACAACTAGAGCACCTTTCATAAACTTTTTACTAATCGCTGTTACTTGCTTTTGAAGTGGTGTTGTATGATCCTCATCTTCTGACAACAGAGCTAATAAATGCCCCATTTCTGTATTTTTGCCTGTTTGAACCACGATGGCTAGGCATTTTCCCCTAGTAATATGTGTGCCCATATAAAGCATGTTGGACCGATCTGAGATTGACGTACTCTCGTTTAACACCGATTCCTTCTTTTCAACAGGAAGGGATTCGCCTGTTAACGCGGATTCATTTGCTTCTAAGTTCCATGCTTGGAGAATTCGAAGATCGGCTGGAATCCGGTCCCCTGGCTCTAACTCCACAATGTCGCCAGGAACTAAGTCATATGCTGTAATTTCTTTTAGAGTGCCATCCCGAACGACACGGCAATTCGGAGGCACAAATTGACTCATCGTTTCCACTGCCCGATCTGCTTTTCTTTCCTGGAACGTACCTATTCCAGCATTGATAAGAAGAATGGTACCCATGATGATTCCATCAAATAAATGCCCTGTAAACGCACTTAAAAGGGCGGTAGCTCCTAACACTTGTGTCGTGAATTCTTTAAACTGGCCAAAATAGGTATTTATCCAATGAGGACGTGCCTTCGAAACCAATTGATTCTTCCCATATAAAGGAAGAGTCTGATTTACCTGCTCTGTATTAAGCCCGTTATGCACATCAGTCTTATAAAATTTCAAGATTTCTTCAGAGCTTTTTGTATGCCATGGAACTTTACCAACCCCTTCAATGGTGCTCTCTTGCCTCCGGCGAGATGGAGCAAACCTTTGCTCTGTCCATTTTTTTGCATTAGCCATGAAGGTTAGCGAAAGGGCATCACCAATCAAATTGATAAGAGGTGCACTAATGACCATTGGAATGGCAATGATAGACCCTGCCAAATTCCAAATTCTCGTTATCAACATGTTTCGTTTTATTATTTTTCGTAAATCCTTACTGTTTTCCATTGTTTTGGCAATACTGCTCAGCTGTCCTATCGTACAGTATGGATAAAAAGAAATAACGTTGTTCTTTTCATCTGGCTGATCCTTTACAACAACGAGTACCTCTTCGCGCGCATTAATGTTTATGTCTTGATGCGAAATCAGTTGAACCCCGTACTCCATTAAATTTTTTTCCAGAATATCGAGGTTCTCCTTTGATTCATTATTCACAACTGCGACTTTTCCACCCGCTAATTGAGTTAATAAAGGAATATAGTCTTTACGAAGGGTTCCATTAGCAGTTAAAAGCGAAGCGTCTTCAAAAACAATATATTCCGTTTGTGACAATTGATAAACAGAACCGTTTATTGGAATTGCTTGCTTATTTTCGTTCGCAGCATGTTCTGCTTGCTTCCATGCATATTCCGTAGAAGCAGTTATTGGACGTGGATTGGCAGCAAGCAATATGCCTAAAGACACAAGTGGATTACGAGTAACGGCTAATGCAGCTCCAGCTCCTATAAAACCAAGCTTTGATGATCTTCGGCTATATGCCTCAATTTCTTCTGAAACAAATTCTTGATCCATTAATCCTTTTTTAACAGACTTTTCTCTTTTCCAATTCAAGTATTGGATGAAACTCAAACTTGCCAGCACGATTAGATTTTCCCTAACGAGGGCAAGCGTAAGGGCGCTGGCTGACAATAGTAAATCGATATTCAACCTTCGATTTCGCGATAATTTCTTAAGGCGCTTTTTAATAAAGGCGTATCCAGTGCTGACTGACAAAGCCGCAGCTATGTAAAAAGGCAATGGGTGTCTAGCAAGTATAGATCTTCCGAAAAATAATTGCTTTATGCCTAAGACTCCTAGACCCGTCACTGAAAGAGCAAGCGGCAATGGTACTGATTCGTCTGCAGGTGCCCGTGACCATTGATTTTTAGGCAAAGATCTTAAAATAGATCCTACAATGTTTTGTTTAGAACTTCCGGCATGGCCCCTTTCATGGCCCATTTCGGCAGAAAAATCGTAAGTGGCGGCAACTTGAGAAAAAGTCTCTGCTTCTGTACCATCTGCCTCCTCATCGACTTCATTAAACCCGTGTAATTGTTTAAAGTACGTTTCTTCAAATTTAGAAATAAGGAAACACAATTCATCAAGTGGAATGATATTTTCGTTATATTGTAAAAGAATTTTCCCCGAAATGATATTTGTTTCTATATAAAGAATTCCTTTTATTGAAGAAAAAACTTTTTCAAATTGTAGGGCTACATCAGGATTATTTTTTAAACCATAGAGCTCTGTTCTCAACCTACCTGATATAACATGATAGGACCTTTTCTTTATATCTAATTCCATTCCTGTAAAGACCTCCTGCTTTCTAGCACTACATCTATGTAGATTTATTTTGACCTTTTTACAAAAAATTATTCATTTTTTAACAAAAAATTAACAAAAAATTTAAACTTCATTAGGATAAATTTTATCTATTTTGGAAATGATTAATAAGTAAAAGTGAGGAGGGTTATAGAATGTTTAAACGTTTATTTTCATTAAGCAATCCACTGGGTATTGCGTTTACTGCAGCAACTCTAATATTAACGTTGTCCCCAGAAGCAAGGAGAGGCACAAGGAAACTACTGGTTAAGGGGGCTGCCGCATTACTCTCGGTCGGGGATCAAGTTAAGCTCTTAACCGTTGAGACAAGAAAAGAAATAGGTCATATCGTTGAAGAAGCAAAGGTTGAAAAAGAACAAATAGATCTGCCTGATTTTTCAGAAATGATGAAAAATGTAGGAGATTCAACGAAAACAAAGATGAATCAAGTTTTTGATGATATGAAATTCAATGTAGAAAAAGCAACATCTGGCTTTGCTCATAGCATGGAGATGAGTAAAGAATTTATGAGCGACGTTCAAGAAAATGTGGTTCATAATGAAGTCCCTCCTCCAAAAAAAGTAAAGAAAAATACTATCAACAAGAACAAAAGTATTCCAATAAACAAAAATGTTCAAAATGTATTAAGTGACAGTACATTTGATTCTTAAATAGGAAAATCGCCTTTTGAATAATATTTTACTCTTCGAACAATTGCCATTTCTAATAAAACCCTTGATCGGTATGACCCCAATAAAAAAGAGGAATCCATTGATTCCTCTTTTTTTTATTCTAAGTAAGTTTTGGCCTTTCCTCATACGTTAAGGAGTTACGTATCATCTGATTATCGAATACAATTTGGCCAACTTGATAACCAGCATAATTTCCAATTCGATTCCCAACCATACTGCCGATTAAGGCTCCTATAATAGTGCCAGCTCCAGGAAATATAGATGACCCAAGTATGGCTCCATATTCAATACCTGCCATAATACCTAAACTCCCGGTAACATTTTTAGAAGTTTGGATGGCATACTCCTTTTTATTCATATGGCCTGATGCAATAGCTTGTGTATCTTGTAATTGTGCCATAGCTCCTGGTATCAAACCACCCCATAGGGAAACTCCTCTAAACATTCAGCAAAACCTCCTTTTTTGTTAGTATAGCCAATAAGGACCAAATCATAATCATGCTTTACTTATAAGAAATGATGCAGCAGTTCTTCGAAGTCAGCATCCGCTGCCTCGTAAGCCAATTCAAAAAAAGTCATTTGGCTATATATCTCTTCATCTGCCTGTCCTTTTTCCACATAGGCATAACATCCATATTGATCTTGTTCACGGGCTTTCACATTGTCACCAAGGTAAATGGAAAGGATTTGTTTGATTCGCTCTTTTAGTTTCTTATCATAAATTGGAAAAGCTATTTCTACTCGATTTTCTATATTTCTTGTCATTAAGTCCGCGGAAGCAAGAAGGATTTTCTGTTCACCATTATGGTGAAAATAATAAATTCGGCTATGCTCTAAGAAACGCCCAACAATACTAAGGACCCGGATATTTTCACTTACCCCTTTAATACCCGGTCTGAGACAGCATATCCCTCGAACAATAAGGTCAATTTTCACCCCTGCTTGAGATGCCTCGTAAAGTTTCATGATTAATTGTTTCTCGGTAAAGGCATTCATTTTAGCTATAATTCTGCCATTGCCAAATTGTTTATGTAACTCAATTTCTTTATCGATAAACTGAATGAAATCCTCACGAATGGCCATTGGAGACATGGAAAAATGATGAAATTCCGGCTTTTCCATGAATCCACTTAAATAATTAAAAAAATTCGTTGCATCTATTCCAAATTCATCATTAGAGGTGATTAGCCCTAAATCTGTATAAATCTTTGCTGTCTCTTCATTATAATTACCAGTCCCAAGATGAACAAACCGTTGAATTTTTTCATCTTTTTTTCGAACAACGAGTGTAATTTTGCTATGCGTCTTTAAATATGTCTTTCCATAAATAACAAGGCAGCCTGATTCTTCTAGCTCTTTTGCCCAATGTACATTATGCTCCTCATCAAACCTTGCTTTTAATTCAACAAGGACAAGCACCTGTTTTCCGTTTTGAGCGGCCTTAATTAAATTTTCAATGATAGGAGAGTTCCCACTCACTCGATAAAGAGTTTGTTTGATAGCAAGAACATTTGGATCCTCCGCTGCACACCGGATAAGGTTAATAACCGGTTCAAAAGATTCAAAGGGATGATGGAGAAGAATATCCTTTTGGGCAGCAATATCAAAAATATTGTTCTTATTCCCGTTCTTATCTGTAATAAGATCTTGCGCAGGCTGCGGGATTAATGTTTCAAAGATAAGATGCTCTTTAAAGGGAGCAATTTGTTTATAAAACTTGAATAAAAACGTGAGGTCAAGAGATCCGTTTAGGAAATAAGCATCTTTTTTGTGAATTTCCATCTCATCTAATAAATATGGAAGCATTTCATGATCAATTAATTTGTTTGAGAATTCTAAGCGGACGGTTTCACCCCATTTTCTCATTTTTAACTCTTCTTCGATTTCTTTTAAAAGGTCTGTTGCCCCTTCTTCGTGTATATCTAAATCTGCATTCCTTGTTATCCGGAATTGCGTCACTGATTGAACCTGCAAACCTCTAAACAGTTTAAAAACAAAGTGGCTAATAACATCTTCGATAAAGACAAATCGTTTCCGATAATCTTGATCCTTTTTTGAAACCTCAACAAATCGATCAAATCCTCTAGGTATTTGCACGATCGCCAACTTTTTTTCGATAGTTGAACATGGATTTTTATCACATAAGGCCACTGCAAGATTCGAACTTTTATTGGCGAGTAACGGAAATGGGCGATAGGCATCAATACCCATAGGAGTTAATACAGGAAAAATAACCTGATCAAAATGCTGTTCTAGATCCTTTATTTCTTCTTCCGATAAATCATTAATAGAGAGAAAGGAAATATCTTCTTTTTCTAAATGAGATAATAGCTTTTTATATGTGTTGTACTGTGTTTGTACCAGTTCCTGTATAATTTTTGTAATTTCATGAATTTGTTCCTTCGGAGTTAATCCAGCTTTATTTTCTGGTTTTGTATATCCTGCTTTTATTTGGTCTTTTAAACCAGCCACGCGAACCATAAAAAACTCGTCGAGATTTGAACTAAAAATAGCTAGAAATTTAAGCCTTTCAAGTAACGGATTCTGTTCATCTATTGCTTCTTCCAGCACCCGCTTATTAAACGCTAACCAGCTAAGTTCACGATTATTATAATAAGCAGGTTTATTTAAATTAATGGACTCTTCCAATTCATCTCACACCCTTAATACTTTATTAATTAACTGATTTAAATTGCAGGATGCTATTACTTCCTAGTAACTTTTCTAAATGCCCGATTTGTTTTTCGGATTCCTGTTGCTCTACTCGCCAACTCTTATTGCAACAAAGCTCAAGATAAATTTGACCTTACCCTCTCAGGAAACTTAGCATCCTAGATGATGCCTCTTTTAGTTGCTTTTAAATCTTGATTACCGGTTTTCATAGTGTTCCCTAATATACTTTTTTTGTATTCTAGAGATATGAGATGATTAGATTCCAGTTTTTTTGAAAAAAATAACCTTGATGCAAATTCAGATCATGCATCAAGGTTATGTTGAATTTCATGTTAATTGAACTTCAATATAAAAAATTCCATTGAAACAGGAGGAATTAGAATGATTGAATCTCCAAAAATAACAACTAGATGGAAATACAAACGATACTGTAGAATTAAAAAATTACTGCCTTGGTTGTTTTGATTTGCTTCATAAAGAGTGCGGAGCCCTTAAAGCAAAAGGAACTTTTCGGGTTCCGCTCTTTTTATTTCAAGGAACGCTGTTCATTAGTATTCCTTCTATGGACTCTAATGACTTTTTACCCTAATTAGAATAAAAACACCTTAATATTTATGTAAAGGAACACAAAAATTTTCACCTTTTTCCCAATATTTTTTTAAAAAATCTTTTTGAATAGAATAAGACAAAATTAGATGAAATAAAATATTAAGAATATCGACTGTATAGAATTCGGAAAGCATAGAAATCCCCGAATAAAGAAAAATTAAACTTCAAAGAGAAATACATTAAGGGGTGATTAGATGACTTGGTTTACTGCTTTTATCATTGTAAATTTGATTGGTATTGGATCAAATCTTGATAATACAAGTGTGGGTATGGCATATGGAATTGCGAAAATCAGATTGCCACATTGGGTCAATTTTATTATTAATTTTTTGGGATTTTTCACTGCTTTTTTAGGAGCATATTTGGGTGAAATTATATCTCAATATACCTCAGAAAATACAGCACAATTAGTATCCTGTGTGGTTTTATGTGGAGTTGGATTATTTATTTTATATACTGCTTATTTACATCCTCTAATATCAAAGGAAACATCTCCACTCAAATTAGAAAAACCCGGGTTCAAACAAGCAATACTCCTTGGATTGGGTTTATCGTTTTCAAACATAGCTAGCGGTTTTGGTGCCACTATGTCAAATTCTCTATCATTATGGGCAACGGTCTTTAGTATTTCTGTCTGGGGCTATATCATGATTTTTTTGGGTAATATTATCGGAATTGGAGTTGTATCCAGATTGCTAGGAAAATACTCTTCATTAGTGGCAGGCTTTTTGTTAATAGGAGTAGGGATAGGTCAGATTATATAATGCGGAAAATCGCTTTTATTTTAGGGAGATGCGTGATCTATATTTATATTTTAACTAATAAATATGAATACATTATTAATTCTCAGTAAATTGTAGCTAAAATTTGTAAGAAATTATGATAAGCTCTTTTTCTGAATAAGGAACGTTCATTTACCGCAAATTAAAATATCGATCTGTGCAATTGCTTACTCTAATTTGTCTTGGTCAAGAGCTTTTTCTGGCAGAACAAAAAAGACCTCCAACCAAATTGGTTGAGGGTCTTTGAAGCGTCTGGAATTAACGTTTGAGAACTGAGGTGCACGAAATGAAATCATTCTGCAACTCTTAAGTTGTGACACCGTAATATTCTGTTATAGTCTGTTATACTTTCAACCCAATAGATGGGTGAACGTCCTAAGAACTTGGATAAGCGTCTAAATTATCGTCGGCGGCTTCAGAATAATTTCGCACCGTTCTTAATAACAACCGGAACCGGACCTACTGCTGGAACGAAAAAAGACGTTATCCTGTGTTGGAGAATCGCCCTACGACGGAAATATTGATACCTAAGCCTAATGAAATGAATACTATTTATCATCAAGATTAGCTTTAAGTTTTCGTTGTACTTTAGGCAACTCAAGAGATTTATCATAACAAGTGGAACAAAGATCCCCTTCTTCATTCCCTTCAACTAAACAACAAATAGCAATAGCCGCATTTTTCAGGAATCGGAGAATCACGAGTGATATATTGAGAAACCATAAAATCATCTATCATATCATTACAATATATACACCTTTTTTCTTCTTCCTTTGTTTCCACATCTTCATCTCCCTTTTTCATCTTTTTCCAATATGTTCTAGTATTCGATATGAATTACATTTTCCCTTTTCTCATTGGTAAACAAGTAAATAAAAAACGTTCCCCATGCCTGAGAAACGCCCTACAACGCAATAAAATTGACATTTGACCTATAATCCATCACTCAACGCAAAATAGAGCGGCCGCCGGCATAGGTACTTTCCCTTCTATCGTGATTAACCTGTGATTTCACTTTGTACTGGATATTGTCAAAGCCAACCGTGGTACGATGGAACAGTACACATCAAGAGGGGGAGTGCTATACAATGAAGGCCACCCTACACCTGCACAAATAGCGGGAAAATCGAACAGTGGTGATAAATGGCATGGGTCTTCTCTTAGAACCATTCTATCGAATCCTCATTACACTGGTAATTTAGTGCAAGGGGGACAAACCAAACGAAGTGTAACTAGTAAAGTAAGAGAAAATTTATCCTCGGATAAATATATTATTATCGAGAATACACACGAAGCCATTATTAGTAAAGAAGATTTTAATGCCGTACAAGCACTAATAGAAACCCGTAAACAAAAGCGACCGTATGCCGAAACTCACCTCTTTACCAATACCCTAAGATGTGCAGATTGTCATCATGGGATGCATTATAAAAAAAATCGTCGAGGGTATGTTTGTGGTTCATACAATAAACATGGAATTAAAGCTTGTGCAGATCACCATGTAATTGAAGAAGATCTTATTTCTGATATTCTAGGAGATATCGAGAAATTATTGGCGGTTGCAAAAGAACAAAACTTACTATCAAAAATGGAAAGAAAAATAAAAAAGCAGTTAGAACAACAGCAAAAAGAGCTACAATCTATTAATCGCCAGATAAAAGAACTTGAGAAGCAAAAAATTAATTTTATCCAATTGCTTGCAAGTGAAGTAATCACCCAAGAAGAATATCGAGATGTAGTGAAACAGAATGAGATAAATATGTATGATCTTCTTCAAACAAAATCAAAAATTGAAACAAATCTTTCCAATCAAGATAGCAATGAGCAAATGCAATTAATTCAAAAGGAACTTTCTAAAATTAAAAAGGTTGATACTCTTACTCCTGATTTATTACACCGCCTAATAGAAAAAATTGAAATAAAAGCAGACGGAACAGCGAGGATCTTTTATAGATTCTCGTTACCATCTGCTATTATTTAAAGTAATTTTAGCAACACGCAGCACTCCACATGTGTCGTCTGTGGAAACATATCAACTGGTTGAACTTCAACTGTCTGATAGCCTCCATCTTCCAGAATCCTTAAATCACGTGCAAGGGTTGCTGGATTACAGGAAACATAGACAACTTTTTTCGGTTTCATACTAAGAATGGTTTGAAGAAGTTTTTCGTCACAGCCTTTACGCGGTGGATCTACAACGAGTACATCCGCTTCTACCCCATTTTCATACCATTCTGGAATGACTGTTTCTGCTTCGCCAACAGCAAATTCCACATTTGTCATCCCATTTAGCTCTGCATTTCTTCTAGCATCTTCAATAGCTTCAGGTACGATCTCCACTCCGTAAACTTGGCGCGCTTTTTGTGCGAGGAAGAGAGAAATCGTTCCAATTCCACAATAGGCGTCAATAACGGTTTCCTCTCCGTTTAAACCTGCATACTCCAGTGCTTTATCGTATAATACCTTTGTTTGCTCAGGATTCACTTGATAAAAAGATCGTGCTGAAATGGCGAAACGAATGTCACCGATGTAATCATAAATCACTTCTTCTCCCCAAAGCACCTTCGTCTCATTACCAAAAATCACATTTGTTTTTTTCGAATTGATGTTTTGTACGATCGATTTTACACCTGGAATGGTCGCTACAATATCCTCGATGATTTTATTTTTATTAGGCAACTCATTCGTTCTGGTTACGAAAACAACCATCACCTCACCGCTACTTAGACCATAACGCGCCATTATATGACGAAGATCGCCTTTATGCCTTTGTTCATCATAAGCACGAACACCATGAATACTACAAATCTCTTTCACTTTCCTGACTACTTCATCATTCTTTTCCTGTTGGATCAAACAGGCTTGCATATCAATAATCTGATGGCTACGCTGCTGATAAAAACCGCCAATTAAGCCACCTTCCTGTTCACCAATTGGAACTTGTGCTTTATTGCGATAGCGCCACGGCTCTTCCATTCCTAAGACAGGATGAACCTTAACATCCTTAAGCTTTCCAATCCTCTCTAATACGTCCTTCACTTGTTTTTCTTTCGCCTTTAATTGTCCTTCATAGCTCATATGCTGTAGCTGGCAGCCACCACATTCTTTATAAATCGGGCAGGGCGCCTCTACACGATATGGACTTGCTTCCCTTATTTCCATAAGCCTTCCAAAGCCATAGCCTTTATTTACTTTAATCACTTTAATGATTGCTTTTTCACCGGGCAAACCGTTCGGCACAAACAGCGGATAACCATCCACCTTTGCTACCCCTGCCCCGTCATGCGTTAAATCTTCAAAAACTACTTCTATACTCTCGTTCTTTTGAACAGGCAATGTTTTAGTCATTCATTTCTTCCTTTGCAATTAGATTCCGATTCCTTATCGACTAGAAAAATTGTATCACAAATAAGGTCCCTGACGAAATGAGCTTTCATCTAAACGATGGTGAGAATTTGCACATAGAAAAATAGACAAGAAATTAATTTTGAATCATAATATCTGGCCAAGAACGCCAGTACTGATATTACAATTAGTTTCTTAAAATCGTCCAAAATTGTGAACATATCACAACAAAACGTTACATTTGTAACATTTGAACAAACGCTTTATTGATCACCTGATTATGACTTATTCGGGAACATTCGCCTGATTATTGAAAATATTCCCAATAATTATATAATTATGTGTAAGTAATTCCAACGAATATAAAAGTGAAGGTCAAAGATAAAAAGGAGAGGTCAAGATTATGAAAAAGTTTTTGAGTTTGCTCTAGCACTTGGTTTAGTAGGAGTATTTGCAGGTTGTTCAAATGATACAAAAACATCTGGTGATACTGAAAAGGCTACTACTACAACAGAAGAAACCGCTACAACAGAAACTACTTTAGACCTTAAAATCGGACGTGTTAACAACGCTCCTCACGGTGACAAATCTTTTGCAACTACAGTAGTCGTTTTGAATGGAGATAAAATTGTAGCTGCGTCTATTGATGAATTTCAATTTTTAGGTGGAGAAGGTGTTAAAGGAGTTCCTAACTCAGATGGTGCTTTCGCTGAAGGTTACAAAGATCCTAAAACTGTTTTAGCTTCTAAACTTGATAATGCTGAATTCTACAGCAATATGATGAAAGAAAAAGCAGGTTCTACAAAAGCAATTGATGTAAACTACGCTGCTATTCAAGATTATGTAGTAGGTAAAACAGTTGCTGAATTAGAAGCAGATCTTAAAGCAAACGAAGCAACTCCTGAAAAAATATGTTGTGAGTGGTGCTACATTAGCAGATACTTATGGTTACGTTAATGCTTTTGTTGAAGCTGCAAAAGCTGCAAAATAATTAATTCATTTACAATGAATTCTCTTACCTAGAGAATCATAATATCCATACAAAAACGAAAAAGGACTAGATGATCTAGTCCTTTTTCATGTAATGATTCTCTAAACATTTGTCATATTTTCTTCAAAAACACTCTTAAGATTGTACCCAGTCAATAGGACGATCTTCATCACGTATTTTATCAATTGGGACAAATACTTCAAAATGACGGTATAAATTCACAAATTCGGCAGGTAAAACCCCACCAAATTCACCATCTAAATTTAAGAGTACTTTTTCATCGGAATGCACCTTAATCCGGTTCGCCTTTGTATAGATTACTTTTGGATCATTGATATGCTCTCCACGAAGGGCCAGCGAAGCGATTCGTATAAAATCCGCTAAATTTGTCTTTGTCAAAATAAGTAAAGTAAACATTCCATCATTGATCGAGGAACTAGGAGACAGCTTTTCAAATCCACCAATCGAATTTGTCAATCCGACAAGAAAAAGCATAGCTTCTCCTTCAAATAACTTTCCATCGTATTCAATAGTCATATTTGTTGCCTTAAGGGATGGAAGCATTTCGATTCCCCTTAAATAATAAGCAAGTTGCCCTAAAACGGTTTTAAGTTTACTTGGTACATCATATGTAAGCTCCGTTAGGCTTCCGCCGCCACCAATGTTAATAAAATATTTTTCATTCATACGTCCAATATCAATGGGAATTCGATCTCCCTTGGCAATAATTTCAGCCGCCGCTACAATATCACGAGGGATTTGCAATGCCCTTGCAAAATCATTTGTCGTTCCTACTGGAATGATTCCAAGTTTTGGACGATATTCCTGCTCAGCCATTCCATTAACCACTTCGTTAATCGTTCCATCTCCCCCAGCTGCTACCACAAGATCATAACGACGCTCAACAGCCAATTTTGCTGCTTCTATTGCATCCCCTTCACCTGTTGTCGCATGGGCGGATGTTTCATAGCCTGCATTTTCTAGTATTTCCAAAACATCTGGTAAATTCTTTTTAATCGCTTCACGCCCAGAAGTGGGATTATATATAATTCTTGCTCTTTTCATACTCATCATCCTAGTATCATTGTTAATGGTTCATTACCATCTATTTACTATTTCATCTTTCAATATCATATCATAACGAAAATAAATAAACATAGCAACAAGATACACAAAACCCCTGAATTTCTCATAGCCTTGTTCATTCGAACTTAGGATCCACTTTCTTTGTCTTTTTCATTACAAATAAATCCGGCCCCCTCTTAGACCTAGTGCTTTTCAGGTTTAATCAAACGTTTGATTGAGAGTTATGTTTGAATATTTCTTTGCTAATTTAATAATATCGAAAAAAACACTTCTAAATCTATTTTCTTTCTACTATAGTAAAAGAGATAGAAAATACAGAATAAAAGATAGAAATGCTTTATAAAAGGATGATTCTATGACATTATTTATTTTAATTCTTGCCTATATAATTGGTTCGATTCCTACCGCCTTGATCGTTGGTCGAATTTTTTTCCAAATTGATATTCGTGAGCATGGTAGTCATAATCCCGGGGCAACCAACACACTGAGGGTGCTTGGAAAACAAGCAGCCATTGCCGTGCTGTTAGTAGATGTCGGAAAAGGGGCACTTGCCGCTTTATTGCCTATTCTATTTCAAGTCGATCTTTCTCCTCTTTATCCTGGTTTGATTGCCGTTATCGGTCATTGCTTTCCTATCTTTGCCGGATTTAGAGGTGGAAAAGCGATTGCAACGACTGCAGGAGCCTTGCTTGTAGCAAATATTTGGCTATTTTTGATTGCCTATATTTCCTTTTTTCTTGTCATTTACATAACTAAATATGTCTTTTTTGGTTCTATTTCAGTTGGATTAGCCCTATTCCTTTATGCAATGATAGATCCAGGCTATGAAAATGATCTTCTCTTTTTTATCTTTTTACTCCTATTAATCTTCTTACACAGATCCAACATCCGAAATTTCATAGACAAAAAAGAGCCCAAAATTACCGATAAAAGTTTAGCTAAAGATCGTATTATTCCCAAATAAACAAGAGAGGGTGTCTACTATTAGACTCCCTCTCTTGTTTATTTTGAATTGATATCTCAAAAGATCATTTATTAGCACTTTTACAGATGTGTCCATCGTTCATGCAGGATCGTTATTACTCTTTTGGTAGGGCGGAAAGAATGCTTCCAGCCACCGCATGCCAAATTTCTTCATCTTGTTGATATCTAGCTCCTAATTGCTTGAATAGTTGCAACTGTTTTTCTTTAAAATCTGGACTTTCAGGATTAGGAAGTTGACTACGTTCATGATTCACAAGTTCCTGAACCTCATTCGCTCTAGGACCCCAAACAGCCTTTTCTTCACCCTTTTCATCTATAAAAATAAAAATAGGGATGGACCTTGCTGTTCCATTTGTTAAATACTGATCCATTAATTCAAGATTTTGATCTCGCAAAACATATCGAACATCGATGTTAGCTTCCTCGGCAATGTTGCGAAGAATAGGTATGTTTAACATCGCATCTCCACACCAATCTTCTGTTAGAACAATTGCCTTCCAACCATTTCCTTTTATCTTCTGAATCTGTTCCTTTTCTTCATGATTCAAAGTGAATTGGTTATAAATCTTAGTCATTTCTTCTCTATTTACTTTCATCCCAGAGATGTATCCCTCAGCTGTTAATCCTTTTTCAAACCATTGTAGCAAGTCCATCCTACTTTTCACTCCTATTTCTCATTTTTGTATCATCGGAACAAAATATGTTCATAAATATCTAACCACTCTGTCTATCTTATTTTCCAGGAATTTGTCAATTTAATCAAATTTATACACCCACTCATTCTATCCATTGCTTAAGTAACTTTAATCATCAGATAGGCTAATCTATTTTGTGCGATACAATCCAAGCAATGTGACAAATATTAGAATAACATGTTCAGTTATCAGTGACGTTGTGTTGTTTTTATCCTTTAACATATTGTCATTATTTACGAAAAAATATAGAATAGATAGTATTGTGGAAAAATAATATACTCATCCATTATAATATCGACAAAAAGGAAAGGAGCAGTTCGATGTCAAATGAAGCCTATCAACTGATCGCAATCATTATTTATTTAGCTGCCATGTTACTGATCGGCTGGTATTCATACAGAAAAACAAATAACTTAAATGATTATATGCTTGGCGGTCGCTCTCTTGGACCAGCTGTAACAGCTTTGAGTGCCGGTGCTGCTGACATGAGTGGCTGGCTCTTAATGGGCTTACCAGGAGGTATTTATGTAACGGGTTTAGCAGATGCGTGGATTGCTGTTGGATTAACACTGGGCGCATACGCAAACTGGTTTTTCGTTGCACCTCGCTTACGCTCTTATACACAAGTAGCCAATGATTCCATCACCATTCCTAGCTACTTGGAAAACCGTTTTAAAGATACAACAAAACTGCTGAGAATTGTATCTGGTATTGTAATCCTCGTCTTTTTTACTTTCTATGTTTCTTCTGGAATGGTCTCCGGCGGTGTTTTCTTTGAAAGCTCTTTTGGGGTTAGCTATCATACGGGATTATTTATTGTCGGAGGCGTTACAGTCGCCTATACCCTCTTTGGTGGGTTCTTAGCCGTAAGCTATACGGACTTTCTTCAAGGCCTAATGATGTTAATCGCCCTATTGCTAGTCCCAGCTATCGCTATCTTTTATACTGGTGGACCTGCAGAAACATTTGAAACGATTCGAGCTATAGACCCAACATTGCTTGATTTCTTTAAAGGAACTACCTTTGTCGGAATCGTGTCAGCTTTGGCTTGGGGACTTGGATATTTTGGTCAACCACATATCATTGTTCGTTTTATGGCGATTACAACGATTAAAGAAACCAAAAGTGCGCGCCGAATTGGGATGGCATGGATGATCTTCTCGTTACTCGGTACGATGGCTACCGCATTAATTGGGATTGCCTTTTTCGCAAAAAATCCAGAGTACTCTTTAAGTAACCCTGAAGCTGTCTTTCTTACTCTTGGACAAATTGTATTCCATCCACTTATAGCCGGCTTCTTACTTGCAGCCGTTCTCGCAGCGATTATGAGTACAATTTCTTCACAATTAATCGTCACTTCAAGTGCGCTTGTAGAAGATCTATATAAAGTGTTGTTACGTAAAAATGGAAGTGATCGTGAATATGTTTTCCTTGGAAGATTAGCTGTCCTTCTCGTTTCAATATTTGCTGCTTTACTTGCCCTTGAACAAGATAGTACCATCTTAGATTTAGTTGCATATGCTTGGGCCGGTTTCGGCGGTTCCTTTGGTCCTGTTATTCTACTAAGTTTATTCTGGCGTAAAATGACCACATGGGGAGCTCTTTCTGGAATGATTTCAGGTGCTGTTACCGTTATCCTTTGGGCTAACTTGACAGAAGCAGGTGTGATTCCATTCCAATTATATGAAATCGTTCCTGGCTTTATTATTAATTTAATCTTTGCGGTTGTTATTAGCCTCATAACCTACAAACCAAACGAAACAATCGAGAAAGAATTTACTGAAAGTGTTCGCTTACTAAAAAGTGAAGAATAATTAATCATCTTTTTATAGTTAAAGGACGGCATTCGCCGTCCTTTTTGTCATTTCTTATCTTTTCCCGGGAAATTTCCTAATAATTTGTCGGAAGAATTCATTTTTACGCATTAATACCATTACAGATCTCACTAGAATCGTGGACAATTTAGGAAATTGCACCAAAATGGTATGGAATTGCACCGTAATCGATCATAATTGCACCAAAACGTATAGGAATTGCACTAAAATCACAATAATTGCACCAAAACCATGATTAATTGCACATTCTTCCTTTTTCCGGAAATCACAAATAAAAAAGCGCTAGTGAACTCCCTTCACCAGCACTTTCCCTATTATCTTTTCTGTAATTCTTCCAATAATAGCTTGTTCACCATTTGTGGATTCGCTTGTCCCTTTGAAGCTTTCATGACTTGACCAACAAGGGAACCAACTGCTTTTGCTTTTCCGTTTTTGAAGTCTTCAACGGATTTCGGATTTGCATCGATCGCCTCTGTAACCCATGTCAAAAGAGCCCCTTCATCAGATACTTGCACAAGGCCTTTTTCTTTCACAATTGTCTCAGCATCTCCGCCATTTTCAATCAACTCTTTAAAGACGGTTTTAGCAATTTTAGAAGAAATCGTACCATTTTCAATTAATTTGATCATACCCGCAAGACTTTCAGGAGTAAGAGCCACTTCTTCTAATTCCTTCTGCTCGGCTTTTAAGAAGGCTGATACTTCTCCCATTAACCAGTTCGAGGCAAGTTTTGCATCTGCACCCGCTTTAACAGTTGCTTCAAAGAAATCAGACATTTCTTTTGTTACCGTTAAAACAGCTGCATCGTATGCTGGTAAACCTAGATCCTCTACATAACGTTTTTTCCGTACATCTGGAAGCTCTGGAATCTCTGCACGAATTCTTGCTTTCCAATCTTCATCGATATATAAGTCTGTCAAGTCAGGCTCAGGGAAATAGCGATAATCATCGGATCCTTCTTTCACACGCATTAAGATCGTTGAATTGCTTGTTTCATCGTAACGACGTGTTTCCTGGCCAATGACGCCTCCTGCACGTAAAACGGCAGCTTGTCTGATTTCTTCATGTTCAAGACCTTTACGAACAAAGTTAAAAGAATTTAAATTCTTCAACTCAGCTTTCGTTCCAAACTCTTCTTGACCAACAGGACGAAGAGAAATATTGGCATCACAGCGAAGCGAGCCTTCTTCCATTTTACAATCAGATACACCTGTGTATTGGATAATGGATTTCAACTTTTCCAAATAGGCATATGCTTCATTTGGCGTACGAATATCCGGTTCTGAAACAATCTCAATTAACGGTGTTCCTTGGCGATTATAATCACATAGTGAGTACCCGTATTCATGATTCAATTTTCCCGCATCTTCTTCTAAATGGATACGAGTAATGCCGATTTTCTTTTTATAACCATCCACTTCAATCTCAATCCAGCCATGCTCCCCAATTGGTTTATCAAATTGGGAAATTTGATAGGCCTTTGGATTGTCCGGATAAAAGTAGTTTTTTCGGTCAAACTTCGTATGTGTTGCTACTTCACAATTCAACGCCATACATGCCTTCATGCCAAAATCTACTACTTTTTTATTCAAAACGGGTAAAACACCTGGATAGCCAAGTTCGATGACAGATGTATTGGTATTAGGCTCAGCACCAAATTTATTGGGACTTGCTGAAAATATTTTTGAATCTGTTTTCAATTCCACATGGACCTCTAGTCCAATTACTGTTTCAAATTCCAAAGTTCTCCCCCCCTTACAGTGCAGGCTTTTGCTTATGATAATCTGTTGCCTGTTCAAATGCATGTGCGACGCGGTAAACCGTACTTTCATCAAAATGCTTTCCAATAATTTGTAGCCCTAACGGTAATCCGCCAGTAAATCCACAAGGAATTGAGATTCCTGGAACACCTGCTAGGTTAACAGGAATGGTCAAAATATCATTTGCATACATTGTTAAAGGATCGGAAACCTTCTCACCTATTTTAAACGCTGGAGTTGGTGTTGTCGGTCCAATAATAACATCATACTTTTCAAAGACATCTTCAAAGTCTTTCTTAATAAGTGTACGTGCTTTTTGTGCTTTTTTATAATAGGCATCGTAGTAACCAGAACTTAGAGCAAACGTTCCTAGCATGATCCGGCGTTTTACTTCATCACCAAAACCTTCTGATCTAGAATTCTTATACAAATCCATTAAGTTGTCAGAGTTTGGTGAACGATAGCCATACCGTACACCATCAAAGCGGGATAGATTTGCTGATGCTTCTGAAGAAGAAAGTAAATAATAGGCTGCTAATGCATATTTAGAATGTGGTAAAGATACTTCCTCCCACACAGCTCCAAGACCTTCTAAAACCTTCAGTGCATCTTTAACAGACTGGCGTGCTTCTTCTCCAACGCCTTCTCCTAAATATTCCTTTGGTACAGCGATTTTTAATCCTTTAATATCACCTGTCAAGGCTGCAGCAAAATTAGGTACTTCAATATTAGCTGATGTAGAGTCCATTGGATCCAACCCAGAGATTGCTTGCAATAAATAGGCATTATCCTCTACATTTCTAGTAATCGGCCCAATTTGGTCTAAAGAAGACGCAAATGCTACTAAACCATATCGAGATACACGTCCATAGGTTGGTTTTAATCCAACTACCCCACAAAATGCTGCAGGTTGACGAATGGATCCACCTGTATCAGAACCTAAGGAAAAGAGTACTTCTCCTGCTGCAACTGATGCAGCGGAACCACCTGATGATCCACCTGGAACGGTTTCTAAATTCCATGGATTACGTGTTTTTTGAAAACTTGAGTTTTCATTGGAAGAACCCATTGCAAACTCATCCATATTTAACTTACCAATCGTAATCGTCTCTGCTTTATGTAAATGATCTACAATGGTTGCATTATAAATAGGATCAAAATTTTCAAGAATTTTACTTGCACAAGTTGTCCGTAAATCTTTTGTGACAATATTGTCCTTCACACCGATTGGCATTCCAAAAAGCAAGCCTTTAGATTCTTCTGTTCCAAGCTTTTCATCTAAACTCTTGGCAGTTTCCCGTGCTTTTTCCTCATCTAACGTTAAAAATGCCTGTACCTTGTCATCTACCTCTTGAATTCGTTTATACGATTCATTGACAAGATCAGACACTGTCAGTTCTTTTTTATGTAGCAGTTCATGAAGATCTGATACTTTATAGTCAAACAAGCTCAACCGTCTCTCCTCCTTACTCTATAATTGATGGGACTCTAATTTGTCCATTTTCATGATCTGGAGCATTTTTCAGTACTTCTTCCACTGGCAATCCAGGCTTCGCTATATCTTCACGCATCACGTTTTTAATATCTAAAACGTGGGAAGTCGGCTCGACATGATCGGTATCCAGTTCGTTCAATTGTTCAGCGAAAGAAATAATAGCATCAAGCTGATTTGTAAATTTTTCAGCTTCTTCTTCTGTAATAGCCAGTCTTGCCAAATTCGCTACATATTTTACTTCATCCATTGTAATCCTTGTCAATTGTTGTCACCTCCAAAGTAATCCAAACGATTTCACAATAATATTGATCATATCAAACTTTAAAACGCTAAACAAGAGTGTCTGGCATCGTTATGAATCAATGCCAGACACTTTTTTTAATCACTTTTTAGTACGTAACTTTTTAAAAAAAGAGAAAATGCTTTTTTTGTTTTGTTTTTGCATTGGAGCTTGTTGTTCGGGAACGTGATTTTTGGGGGTTACATAAATATCTTCTTTATCAACAGCATTTTCATGGGCAAGGACAAGTCCAATTTCTGAATTGTATTCCTTGTTCGTCACGATGGTATAGTTAATTTTATATAGATCAGCCTTTTTAATAAATTTTGATAAATAACTATAATCAATATGCCCATTTAAAAATAAGTGAGTCTGTGAATAAGCTTTCATCTTCACTTCCACTTCAGGATAAATGACCTTTTCCATCACTTGCGATTGAGTAAGTGCTACTTCAATCCGCTCTCTGATGGTACCGAGAAACTTTCTTCTTTCATCCGGATTCGTCACTTTCGGTCCATATATTCCTTGTTGAAGATATTCATCCAAATCTGATTTTGGCATAGAAGTCATACCTCCTATAGGATTCTACCTCATTATGTTGTATGCCGCTTTTCCCCTACATGTGAATGCTATCATTTTTTACTTTTTAATACAAAGAAAATCCCCTCTCCATTTTAAAGAGGGGATTTTCTTTATAAGATAGGGAATTAACATTTTATTTAGAGCTGAATTGCTCTGATTCAGTTGATCCTTTGAGTGCTGTTGTTGAAGAAGTACCACCTGTTACAACCATTGACACTTTGTCGAAATAGCCTGTTCCAACTTCTCTCTGATGTCTTGTTGCTGTATAACCATATTGCTCGTTATTAAATTCCGCTTGTTGTAATTCGGAATAGGCTGTCATTCCATAATCCTTATAGCCTCTTGCAAGTTCAAACATACTATGATTAAGAGCATGGAAACCAGCAAGTGTAACAAATTGGAATTTATAGCCCATCTTTCCGAGTTCTTTTTGGAAGCTAGCAATCGTTTCTTTATCAAGCTTTTGTTCCCAGTTGAATGATGGTGAACAATTATAGGCTAATAGCTTTCCTGGATATTTGGCATGAATAGCCTCTGCGAAACGGCGTGCCTCTTCAATATTTGGTTCCGATGTTTCACACCAAATCAAATCCGCATACGGTGCATACGCAAGTCCACGAGCAATGGCCTGATCAAGACCTGCTTTTACATGGAAGAACCCTTCAGAAGTTCTTTCTCCTGTAATAAATGGACGATCATATGGATCAACATCACTTGTAATCAAGTCCGCTGCATTCGCATCCGTACGGGCAACCAAAAGTGTTGGAACCCCCATAACATCAGCAGCAAGTCGGGCTGCAATCAAATTACGTATAGCCGTTTGAGTTGGTAGAAGCACTTTCCCACCAAGATGGCCACATTTTTTCTCAGATGAAAGTTGATCTTCAAAGTGAACCCCAGAAGCCCCTGCCTCGATCATGCCTTTCATTAATTCAAAACAATTTAACTGCCCACCAAATCCTGCTTCAGCATCTGCCATAATAGGAGCAAACCAATCAATTCTCTGATCCCCTTCAAGATGATGAATCTGATCTGCCCGTTGCAATGCCTGATTGATGCGCTTCACAACACTTGGAACACTGTTAGCCGGATATAAGCTTTGATCCGGATACATTTGACCAGAAAGATTTGCATCAGCAGCTACCTGCCAACCACTTAAGTATATAGCCTTAAGACCCGCTTTTACTTGCTGTACTGCTTGATTACCCGTTAAAGCACCAAGTGCAGCCAGATAATCCTCTTCTTTCAATAAAGACCAAAGCTTTTCTGCTCCCTTTTTCGCTAGTGTGTACTCAATATCAATGGAACCTCTTAATTTAATTACTTCTTCGGCCGAATAAGGTCTTTTAATTCCATTCCATCTGCTATCATTATTCCAGCTTTCTCTTAATTGTTGAATTCTTTTTTCCATGTAAATCCATCCCCTTTAATCGTATTTTGTCATTTCAAGAGTTTCATTTTTTAAGTGATCCACTTTCGTTCATTAAACACGTATTATAGGTTTTCATAGCCTGGTAAAGTTAGAAAATCAACAAAATCATCTTGTAAAATAAGCTCATCAAACAATTGGACTGCTTCAGAGAAACGACCTTTTTGATAAGCATCTTCTCCAATATCCTGCTTGATCTTCTCAAGTTCTTCTACTTTGAGTCTCTCATACATCTCAGTTGTTACTTTTCTTCCATCATCTAAGACTCCTTTTGGATGACGAATCCATTGCCACAGCTGTGCTCGACTAATTTCTGCCGTTGCTGCATCTTCCATCAAATTATGAAGCGGAACGGCCCCTCTCCCACATAACCATGAAGCGACATATTGAATCCCTACATTGATATTCATTCGTACGCCTGCTTCTGTAATCGTTCCTTTAGGTACAGCTAATAGATGATTATCGTTTACTTTAATGGTTTGTTGCTTAGTTGAATGAATTTGATTGGCTTCAGGCATTTCCCGATTGAATACTTCCAATGCAACCGGTACTAATCCAGGATGTGCTACCCAAGTTCCATCATGTCCATCTCTTGCTTCTCGTTCTTTATCCGCTCGAACTTTTGCAAAAGCTTCTTCATTCGCCTCCGAATTCCCACGAACCGGAATTTGTGCAGCCATTCCGCCAATAGCCGGTGCATTTCGTCGATGACAAGTTTGAATGGTTAACAAAGAGTAGGATCTCATAAATGGGACTGTCATGGTTACTTGGGAGCGATCAGGTAAAATGACATTCTCCTGATTGCGTAATTTTTTGATATAGCTGAAAATATAATCCCATCTCCCACAATTTAACCCTGCTGAATGTTCCTTTAATTCAAATAAGATTTCATTCATTTCAAAGGCTGCCAAGATGGTTTCGATTAATACAGTCGCTTTAATCGTGCCTCGAGGGATCTCAAGGTAAGACTCCGAAAAAGTAAAGACATCATTCCAAAGCCTTGCTTCTAGATGACTTTCAATCTTCGGCAAATAAAAGTATGGGCCCGATCCCCCGGTGATTAGTTGACGTGCGTTATGATAGAAGTACAGTCCAAAGTCTAGAAAACTACCAGAAATTGGATTACCATCTAGTAGCATATATTTTTCTTCTAAATGTAGCCCTCGTGGACGAACAAGCAAAACAGCTGTTTCATCCTTTAATTTATATTCCTTTCCAGTAGGGTCTTGAAAGGAAATGGTCCGCATGACGGCATCTCTTAAATTCAATTGTCCTTCGATCATGTTTTGCCAAGTTGGTGAGGTAGCATCTTCGCAGTCAGCCATAAAGACCTTAGCACCCGAATTGAGAGCATTAATAATCATCTTTCGATCAGTTGGTCCTGTAATTTCTACACGACGATCTTGTAGATCCTTTGGGAGTGGCCAAATCTTCCATTCGCCTTTGCGGATATATTCCGTTTCAGGAAGAAAGGATGGAAGTTTCCCTTGATCAATCTCGGTTTGTTTCTGTTGTCTTTTCATCAATAATTCTTTCCGCCGTGTACCAAATTTCTTTTCTAACTGCTCAATAAAGGTTAATGCATCCCGAGATAAAATTTCCTCAAAGCCTGGCAATAATTCACCTACAATTTGAATACCTGTCGTTTGTGTTGACATTTTTACCTCACCACCCCTTGTTATAAAACAATTATCTTTCTATACTTTGTATTATATAACAGTTTTCTGAATTTTGGAACTATTTTTTTATTAATTCCTTCGACAAAATCCGGCTGATTATTTAAAGGCAAAAAAAAAGATAGAGAAGCACTCGGCTCTCTATCTTATTACGCATTAATGATAAATATGAACAAACGGTTCCTTTTGATCTACTTCCTTTACAATTAACGCTTCCGGACCATTAACAGAAGATACATTCACTTCAACCGAGATATAATCTGGAAAATGCTCCATTACTTTCCCAGTTACAAATTGCGTAAAGCCAATCCCTTCTGTTTTCCCATAAAATTGAATGGGGATATCAATACTTAAGTCTTGAAGATGGCCTCCTGCATAAAAAGCCTTTCCAATGACACCATTAAAATTCGGAAAATATTCTTCTACATCCTGCTTAAAGTTTGAAAATGAAGTTGCGTCATCTCGATGTTGCTCAGTAGCCTCAGTTGATGGAAAGAGCATATACTTTTCATCAATCCCTTTCCAATCTCCTAGATCAGAACTTCCCTTATTTGCATTTGCAAACGCAAAGAAATTCCCTGGTACAACGGAAGTTTTTGCTTTTTGTTCAAATAAAGCAATGGTTATAGGTACCTCATTAAGTCCATCTATCTTTCGTAAACGCTTGATGACCTCATCTGCTATTTTCTTTCCTTCGCGTTCCAATACATCATGAGGGATTTTTGTTTCAAAGGTTGCCCCGTATTGAACTTTTTGATAGTAGTGGACAGAGTTTAAAGCAAGACCGATCACAATCCCACCAAGACTCACTTTTTCATTATCACCTTTTATCAAATAATCATGTTCTAAAATATGGGCCAAATAAATTGGATTTTTTTGATTACGTTCAGCTATGTCTCCATTGCCATCATCTAAAGGATTTAAACCAATATTCTCTGATTCTTCAAGTTTCTGTTCCTTTAGTTGTTCTGGAGTAAACTGACGATTCAACCAAAGTGCGATCTTTTCTTTTTTTACGTATTGCCCTTCTTGAAACAAATATTTTTCAGGGTCAAACGTATTCTGAGCTACTCTCATTAATCCGGTTTCAAACTCAACAAGATCATATCTTGAATTTAAATTATTAACAACTAATCCACGTGCCTCTGATGCCTTAAATGGTAAAATCGTTCGATAATAATCATCTGAAATTTTATACTTCGGAATAATCGCCTTTTCTTCTGAATCCTTCTGTTTCTGTACAACCTCTTCCTGTTTTTGAAAATTGGGTGCACAACCTGTCAGCAATAAGACAAAAACGAGAGATAAACTAAAGATCTTCCTCACGTGCTACACCTCTTATTTTGATAATTCTTCTACGAGTCTCTCCTCATTCCACACATCAATCCCTAATTCTTCTGCTTTCTTTAACTTTGATCCTGCTTCTTCTCCAGCAACGACAAGGTCCGTCTTTTTACTCACACTTCCTGAAACATTTCCACCAAGAGATTCAATTTTGTCCTTTGCTTCATTTCGAGTAAGCTGAGATAACTTTCCTGTTAATACAATCGTTTTGCCCGTAAAAAATGAATCAGACTGATCACTAGTAACCAATTTGGGACCAGTATAGGTCATATTAATGCCCATTTCTTTTAACTCATTGAGAAGACCCAGTACTTCTTCCTGTTCAAAAAAAGTAACAATAGAATCGGCCATTTTTTCACCAATCTCATTAATAGAGGTTAATTCCTCACGTGTTGCACAAACCATTCGATCCATATGTTCAAAATGTTGGGCCAAGGTTTTTGCTGCTTTGGCACCTACATGACGTATCCCTAAACCAAATAATAGTTTTTCAAGTGAATTTCCCTTGGAGGCTTCAATAGCTGCTAATAAGTTTGAAACAGACTTTTCTCCCATTCGTTCCAATCCGAGCAATTGTTCTCGTGTCAATCGATATAAACCTGCCACATCTTGAATCAAATTTTCAGCAAATAACTGACTAACCACTTTTTCTCCAAGGCCGTCAATATTCATTGCGGTTCGTGATACGAAATGAATTAACCCTTCACGAATTTGAGCAGGACATTTCGGATTTATACAGCGAACAGCTACTTCACCCTCTAAACGAACAAGTTCACTGTTGCATTCAGGGCAATGAGTAGGCATAGAAAACTCCATCTCTTTACCTGTCCTGCTTTCAACTAACACTTGAACAACCTCAGGAATGATATCCCCCGCCTTTTTAATCAAAACTTGATCCCCAATTCGAATATCCTTTTCACGAATCAAATCTTCATTATGAAGCGTTGCTCGCTGAACCGTACTACCAGCTACTTTTACAGGAGTTAAAACAGCAGTAGGTGTAATGACACCGGTCCTTCCAACATTCAATTCAATATCAAGCAAAGTAGTTTCAACTTCTTCAGCAGGAAATTTGTAGGCAATCGCCCAACGGGGACTTTTGACTGTAGTACCTAACTCTTCCTGCTGTGCAAGTGAATCCACCTTTATGACAATTCCATCAATTTCATACGCTAGATGTGGACGTTTTTCAGCCCAACCTTCAATAAATGCTAGAACTTCTTCAATCGTTGCACAGCTCTTTCGTTCCTTATTGGTTTTAAAACCAATAGAATCTAACCAATTAAGTCCTTCACTATGAAAGAATAGGTTTGTTTCTCCCATATTGGCAATGGCATATAAGAAAATATCAAGCTGGCGTTCTGCCGCAATTTGTGGATCAAGCTGTCTCAACGAACCCGCTGCTGCATTACGTGGATTGGCAAAAGGTTCTTCCCCATTTTCTTCTTTTACTTCATTTAATCTTGCAAAAGAACTCTTTGGCATAAAAGCTTCTCCGCGCACTTCGATCGTAATAGGTTCAAGTAAACGTAGGGGAATGGACCGAATCGTTTTTAAATTGGACGTAATATCTTCACCTATCTGTTCCATCGCCACGCGTAGAGCCTTGTATAAAAAGACCATTTTCATACTTTAATGAAACAGCTAAACCATCAATTTTCAATTCACAAACATAGGAGAATTCATCCCCAACCCCTTGGCGAACTCTACGATCAAAGTCCCTAAGATCATTTTCATTAAAGGCATTGCTTAGACTTAGCATCGGACTTTCATGTCTTACTTTTTTAAACATATCAAGAACTTGTCCACCTACACGCTGCGATGGTGAATCAGGTGTAATGAGTTCTGGAAAAGCTTCTTCAAGCTTGATCAATTCTTTTAGTAATTGATCATATTCAGCATCCGGTATAGTGGGCTGATCGAGAACATGATATTCATAGTTGTATTGATTTAAAAGATGACGCAATTCATCTATCTTTTTTTCAGCTATTGGAAGATCCATAAAAGCCACCTTTCTTGCAACAGACAGTTTCTTATACTTGTTTAATCGGAGCGAACTTCGCTAATAAACGTTTAACACCGACTGGACTAGGAAAAGCAATATCAAGCTCTGTTCCTTCACCATTTCCTTTCACGCTCACAACCGTACCAATTCCCCATTTTCCATGCTCTGCTTTATCTCCAACCTTCCACGAGTTTTCATCCCCACCGGTCAACGTAGTCGCAGGTCTCACAACAGCTTTTCGTTGTGTTTGTGGCTGTTGTCTAGTTTTTCCTGAAAATGAAGAACTCGAGCCAACGGAACTACTTTTCCTTACTGGTTCCATTCCCTCTAGTAAGTCTACAGGGATTTCTTTAATAAATCGAGAAGGAGGATTCATACTTGTGCGTCCATATAATGTCCGCATTTGAGCATTCGTAATAAACAACTGTTCTTCCGCTCTAGTCACGCCCACATACATTAAACGCCTTTCTTCTTCCATTTCAGCTTCTTCCATTAATGAACGGCTATGTGGAAAGACGCCTTCTTCAAGTCCAATTAGAAAAACGACTGGGAACTCTAGTCCTTTAGCTGAATGCAGAGTCATTAAGACAACCGCATCTGATTCTTCACCATCATCCTCTAATTTATCAATATCTGCTACAAGTGCAAGGTCTGTTAAAAAGCCAACTAAACTTTTATCCTCACTACTTTCTTCAAAATTTTTCGTAACGGATAAAAATTCATCTATGTTTTCGAGTCGACTTTGCGCTTCAATAGACTTCTCAGCCTCTAGCATTTCACGGTATCCCGTTTTTTCAAGTACTTCTTCCACTAGTTCTGTCACAGACAAATACTCTTGCATGTTTGAATAACCAATCATTAGTCTTCTAAATTCAGCTGCTGCTTTTGTAATTTTGGGACTTAACCCCATCAATTCAACTGAGTCAAGTGCTTGATTCATCGAAACATCATAATTCAGAGCAAAGTTTGCTATTTTATCAACTGAACTGGAACCGATTCCTCTTTTGGGAACATTAATGACTCTTCGAAAACTAATATCATCATCAGGATTAGCAATGAGACGAAGGTAGGCAAGAATGTCCTTAATTTCCTTACGGTCATAGAACTTAGTTCCCCCCACAATCGTATACTCAATATTGGACTTTAAGAGAACTTCCTCCATAACACGTGATTGGGCATTTGTCCGATAAAGGATCGCCATTTCTGACCATTTGCGGTTTCCCTTCTGCATCAATTCTTTCATTTTTGCCACGACAAATTGCGCTTCACCCTGTTCACTATCAGCGCGGTAATATTGAATCTTATTTCCTTCAGGATTATCCGTCCATAAATTCTTAGCTTTTCGATTCATATTGTTTGCAATCACTTTATTAGCTGCAAGAAGAATCCTCTTTGTTGAACGGTAGTTTTGTTCAAGAAGAATCACTTGTGAACTTGGGTAGTCTTTCTCAAATGAGAGAATATTTGAGATATCCGCTCCCCTCCAGCGATAGATGGATTGGTCTGAATCCCCTACCACACATAAGTTTTGGAACCTTGAGGCCATTAACTTTACAAGCATATACTGGGATTTATTGGTATCCTGATACTCGTCGACGTGAATATATTGGAATTTTCGTTGATAGAACTCAAGAACTTCAGGAACACGTTGAAATAGCTGAATGGTCATCATGATGAGATCATCAAAGTCTAACGCTTGATTCTTTCGCAAACGCTTTTGAAACTCAGTATACACATCACTAACCATTAGAGAAAAATAGTCCCCTGCTGTTTTTGCATATTCTTCCGGAGCTGATTAATTCATTTTTTGCTGAACTAATTGAACCTAGAAGGGCACGAGGATCATACATTTTGGGGTCTATATTTTTATCCTTTAAGATCGACTTAATAACCGAAAGCTGATCCGTTGTATCTAATATCGTAAAATTTCGGTTAAATCCGATACGATCAATATCTCTCCGTAAAATCCTTACACACATAGAGTGGAAAGTGGAGATCCAAACTTCATCTGCTGCTCCACCCATCAATCTTTGTATCCGCTCCCTCATTTCACGTGCCGCTTTATTTGTGAACGTAATCGCTAAAATATTGTAAGGATTCACTTGTTTTTCTACCATTAAGTAGGCAATGCGATGGGTTAATACTCGCGTTTTTCCACTTCCAGCTCCTGCCATGATTAACAATGCACCATCCGTTGCTTTCACGGCCCTTTGCTGCTCAGGATTCAATCCATTTAACAGTTTATCACTTAAATAATGCATAATTATCCTCACCACCATAGAAACATATGTTCTTATTTTATTTCATTTTATACTTAATACTTGTCATTTTCAACCTTTATCAGTACCGTTTGTAAAGCTTTTTCTAGATCTTCATATATGATATTTCCAACGACTATTACATTCGCTAATGCTGCCATTTCTTTTGCTTGCTCAAGACAAGAAATGCCACCGCCGTAAAATAAAACAGTGTTTTCTAATTTGCTTCTTACCACTGAAACAACAGCAGGGTCACCATATGTACCACTGTACTCTAAATAAAAGATCGGTAAATGAAACATTTTTTCAGCAACCATGGCATAGGCTGCCACATCATCCTTTGACAAGTCTGTATTTGCCTCCGTTAGCCTAGCAGCTTTACATTCTTTATTTAAAATACAATATCCTTGAAAGAAAACTTCATCCCAATTCATGAGATCCCCATATTCCTTTAACGCTTGCTGATGAAGCCCTGTCACCCATTTTGGATTTCTGCTATTTAAAACAGTTGGAATAAAATATAAGTCAAATCCTGGTGTGACTGTTTCAATCGAAGAAATCTCCAAAACACAAGGGACTGTGTAACGTCGAACTCGAGCCATTAAGTCTAATATCTTCTCGATTGTGACTCCATCCGTACCCCCAATTATAATCGCATCTGTTCCTGATTCACAAATTCTTTCCAGATGATCATCAGAAATCGTTTTATTTGGATCAAGTTTAAAAACATGCCTCCACTCGCGCACATCATACATGCGAACTTCCTCCATTCTATCATTACATTACATCATTATAGCATTAGAGAAATTAAATAAGAAAAGAAAATAAGGGCCGTTATTCCTTCACTGAATAAGGCCTGCTTTCGGACTTGATCTCACTTTTTTTATCTCATCCTGTCCGAATTGGTCCTGAATTAAATCCCCAGACACAATACCTTGAAGATATAATAGAGTTCAGTATTGTTAATCAAAAACTTCATTTTTTTATGGTACGGTTCACCGCAACATAAATAAATGCGTTAAGATGCCTGCTAAATATTGATTTCCCTACTATCAAACAAGTTAAACTAAATCCGAAAATTATTGAAAGGTTAACAGAATATACATATTTCTTTGATAGATTCATAATAATTTTTTATAAAATTATCTTAGCTAATAAGAAAGGAAGTGGCCTATGTTACTTAAAAGTCGAGCTGAATCACATGAATTATTGATTATGCGATCATTAAACACGAGATTGGAGTTAACTGAAAAGGAAAAGTTTCACTATTTAAACCTTGAAAAAGGCTATGAAGGGGAGGTGAATTTTGATCTTCTGGCAGAAAGTCTTCAAGAAGAAAGAGTTTATCATCAATGACTTGCTGCTTGAAGTTAACAATTCCTATTTTCAAATTGACACTTTGATTATTTCACAAGGAGTTATTCACCTTTTGGAGATAAAAAATTATCAAGGTGATTGTTACTTAAAATCAGACAAACTTTATTCCGTTGTGACTGATCGAGAATACAAGAATCCTGTAGATCAGTTAAAAAGGAGTGCGACTCTATTTCGCCAACTGCTCCAAAACCTCAAACAAAATTACCTTGTTGATGCCTCCGTTATCTTTATCAACCCTGAATTCACCTTATATCAAGCCCCAATGGACCAACCCATAATTTTACCCACACAAGTAAATCGTTTTTTGAGAGATTTAAACAAAACTTCCTCTAAGTTGAATGAAGGGCACAAGAAACTAGCCCAAACATTAATTTCATTACACCAAACTAAAAATCCATTTACAGTATTGCCTAATTATAATTACGACCAGCTTCAAAAGGGTATTTATTGCAAAACTTGTAGTTCCTTTATGGTTGCTATCAAAAATTACAACTTTGTGTGTAAAAAGTGTGGGAAGCATGAAAAAATTGAACTAGCTATTTTACGGCATGCGAAAGAATTTAAGCTACTATTTCCTGAACGAAAGATTACAACCCAAAGTATCTATGAGTGGTGCAAGGTGGGTTTAAATAGTAGGACATTTTGTAGGATTCTAAAGAAAAACTATACCTCATTTGGAAATACACGCGATACGTATTACAAATAAAATATTAATGTTTTTTGTATTTGAAGGACTTATGAACATCTCCAAACTAGATACATTCAGACTTGATATTGTTATTTTCCTCTTGCCCTGTCCGAATTGGGACGGTTTTCGGACTCCATCTCGTTTTTTCCTTCTTGCCTGTCCGAATAAGACCTGCTTTCAGACTCGATCTCGATTTTTCCTTCTTGCCCTGTCCGAATAAGGACTGCTTTCAGACTCGATCTCGTTTTTTCCTTCTGGTCCTGTCCGAATAAGACCTACTTTCAGACTCGATCTCACTTTTTCCTTCTTGACCTGTCCGAATAAGGACCTGCTTTCGGACTCTGATCTTGGCTTTTTCCTTCTTGCCCTGTCCGAATGAGGCCTGCTTTCGGACCTCGATCTCGCTTTTTCCATTTCATCCTGTCCGAATGAGACTCCCTTTCAGACTCCATCTCTCTTTTTATCTCTTCCCCTGTCCGAATGTTTCTCTCTTCCTTTTGTTAATCTTGCTCAACTCTGCAGTTCTGTGGTTAATTTTTTTCAACCGATTAACCAAGATTTTATAAAAAACATTGTATATCAAAAAACCGATGGTATGAAATCCATCGGCTTTGTTTTTGGAGCTTTATTCTTCTGTTGGAGTTGGATTATTTGGCTTCAAACGTTCTAATGCCATTCCATACGCATCATTACCATAGTTTAAACACCGTTTTACCCGAGAAATCGTAGCGGTACTTGCACCCGTTTCAGTTTCAATGACGTGATAGGTCTTTCCTTCTTTTAACATTCTCGCAACTTCTAATCGTTGGGATAGCGATTGAATTTCATTTACTGTACACAGATCATCAAAAAAACGATAACATTCCTCTAAATTATTCAATGAAAGGACAGCTTGAAATAATTGATCCAATTCTCTTCCTCTTAATTTTTCAATTTGCATGTACAAATTACTCCTTTTTCAAAAAAAAGATTAAGATATAAAGCGATATTCTATCCCTTCAATCAACCTATTTATTATATTATAATTAGAGAACAGGAAGGTTCAACGATATTCGTTAAAATCCACCTTATTCAAAAGAAATAGATTGTTCTATTCCCGGATCAGTCGGCATTACATTGATCCATGTTTTTCCTGGAACAAGTCCTGCAACTTTCCCATCTTTATAAGGTAAAACCCTTCCATCAACATTTCTCCATTCAACGTCAATCTTTTTACCCTTTTGTACTAAAAATGCTTTACCACCTGCAGTAAAATCGATGTCACGTCGGCCTGAGTTATCCATTATAAGATGTTTTGTTTCTATAATCAAAACATTATCAATCAATACGGGGTCTTCTGTATCATAATCCACTGTTTGTTTTTCATTGGAAAAACGTTTGTATTTCTGTAAATTCTCATCATATTCAAAACTTGAGTTAAATATTTGATCGTAATATGAGATCGAAATATGATTTGCTTGTTCACCTGCAAGTTCTTTCGCTTGATCCTTTGTTAAAAAAGGCAATGATGGAGGTGCTTGTTCCATCTCATATCCGTTCTGATTCGCCCCTTTTAATATATTATCATATGTGATATATGAATTATGTGGAGCTTTACGAAAGCTTGCTCTTTTAAATAATGTACCATCATAGTATAGACCATTTAAAACATCAATATAGCCATTGTCGAGCATTTCCTTAGCATCCGGACTATTCCCATGAGCGATATAAAGACTATCGAATCCTTTTGCTAATTCGATATAGTAACTTCGTGCACTTCGGACAGGACCCACACTGTCAGGTTGCTCACTTTGAAAAATAGCAAGAAAACGTGTCACATCACCCTCTGCCAATACTTCATAGACAATATCTGCTTTATTAAGACCTGATTGCGGTCTTGCAGCAGGATGATTATTGATCATGACAGCAACGGCTCTTCCTTCAACTTCTGTTGAACTCCCAACACCCGTCAATGGAAAATGAAAAGGCTGTTCCTTTTCTTGATCATTGACTTCAGGTTCTATCACTTCATTCTCCGTATTTTCCTCTTGTGGCCCTACTACTTCATCTTTCTTACTGCACCCCACCAAAAGCAAAAGAGCAACTGCAGAGATCGTTAGCCATTTTTTTAGCATTGGGCTCACCTCATTAAAGGTCTACTTACATAACTCTCTTTTATATTTTAACGCATTATCGTTGGAAAGAGTACCATTTTATTCATCACATCATACATCCCTTGTGGTGTAATGCGAATATAGGGTAAATGGGTTGTTGAAAAAAATAATAAGGAATGAATAGGATCTTCAAAACGATATCCTTTTTCTCGCAAATAAGCGACAAAGCTCTTTTGCTCAACAATTAAATCTTCAATTTTTTTATTAGACATGATTCCTTTTAATGGAAGAGAAATCTCTTTTGCTATTTCACCATTTTCCACAATCACAATTCCACCACGCGATTTCCTTCATCCGTTTAAATGCACGAAGCATATCAGGTTTACTTTTTCCAATTAATATAATATCACCTGTATGTGAAAAAGAGCTTGCAAGTCCAGATAGGTCTTCAGCAAATCCTTTGATAAGCGTATTGATTCTCCATTTTCCATTCCGGTCCACAAGCATAAAGAAACACTCATCTTTACTGTTTGTTATGGTATCATTCGATACATCAATGGATATGGAATAAGGCTTTGTAATAACGGCATTTTCCATTGTGATTCCAAAAGGCATTGAAAATTGTAAATCATCGACTGTAAGTTCCCATTCAAGCTCTAATGGTTCCAATTCAAACTCTTCCCAGTCTAATGACTGGTAGAGGTACATCACTCAGATTCTTTCCATCACGCTTTACCCATTTTCCTTTTGCTAAAACAGAAACAGGCGTTGGGTTGGTTTCATGACTGAGGAAATTAATATTAGCAATTCTTCCTGTAGCAATGTTTCCATGTAAATACTCTATATTATAATAACGAGCTACATTGATGGTCGCCATATTATAAGCGTCAATAACTGGCACACCTTTTTCAATAGCAATCCTGATCATATTGTCAATGACCCCTTGCTCATAAAATCCTGCAGCAGAGCCATCTGTCGTAAGCATGAATTTATCGTATGTCTGTATGCCAAGCTGATGAATTTCATCCAATATCTTGGCTAAATCTGGTCGAATTTCAGAATTCCTTAATGTGACCATGTATCCCTGCATAAGTCGATCATATACTTCCTGTCCTGTCATCGCCTCATGGTCACCATCTGCACCCAAAAGGACCATCTTAGCCAATGTTTGTTCAGAAGCCCCGGGAAAATGACCTTCAATTTTTTTCCTCATTCTTTTCGCTTCTTGAATCCAATGAAGCATCATATCATCGCCATCAAGTAACTTTGGCCAACCTGTTAATTCTCCACCTTGTAACACTGCATCATGTTCCAACCAAGATTTAATATGGCTATGAGAAAAAGTTTCTTCCTCATGTTGAAGTTCAGTTTGGGAATCAAAACGACACCACCAGTACATAGATGTCGGAAGATGCCTTAATTCTCTCATAAAAGAAAACGCTTTCCTTTTTTCTGTTTGTAAAAACAATAATAAATTATCATTAATTAAGGTGGTTGTTCCAAACTGGGATGCATAGGCAGCCAGAGAAAGGGGATTATATAAATGAAATGGATGGGCATGTGGTTCCATATAGCCTGGAACAAGTAATACATCCGTACAATCAATTACTTCGCAATGATCGAGTCTAGAAGGTATTTTGTTGCCAACATACACAATTCGATCATCATAAATCCAAATATTTGCAGTCATCCATTTCCGAAAAGTTTGATTCAAATAAAGAGCATTTTTTAATAATATGGTTGGTGCTTTTTTTCCATCTATTACAGAAACATGTTCACGTAATTGCTTATTTTTCCATCGGTAGCGTTGTTCCAGCACGGTACGGACCCTCCTTTTATTTTAGTAATGTAAGCCTTTTCATAAATGATCGATACTAATCGTAACATATTTCCTTCATTAAAGCATGAAAGAAGCTTGAAAGATTAGGGAATTTTATTAAAGGGGGTAATTATGTTGAAGATACAACCAAATATTGGGATACTTAATGCATTGATTAGAATTACAATGGGATTAACGATTCTATCTTGGAGTACAGCAAAGCTTGTTAAACGACCGTATTGCCGATTCCTATTTATGGGTAGCCATGTGCGGAGCAATGAAGGTCGCTGAAGGAATTGTACGTTATTGCCCGGTAACAGACTTAATCCAAAAAGGGCAAGCAAATCATCAGCCTTTACAAACGAAAACGGATCATACAGAATCTCAAGAAATATTAGGTGAAACGATACCCTATAATCCCACTTAACTGCACGTAGTAACATCTTGCTCGAATAAAAAGGAAGGCTGGCTTTCCCTATTTAAGGAAAAGACCAACCTTCTTTTATTTATCGGTTTACATGAGCGATCGCTTTATATCCAATATCCTTACGATAAAATACTCCATCACATTGAAGTTTTTCAAGCCCTTTGTAAACCGCTTCTTGTGCTTGCTGTAATGTATCTGCTTTTGCTCCAGCTAACAAAACACGACCGCCATTTGTTTCAAATTCACCGGAAGTTCCTTTTTTCGTCCCTGCATGAAAAACAAATAGCATCTTTGCTCACTTCATCTAAGCCCTGTAGGATCGGCACCTTTTTCATATTCTTCAGGATAACCATTTGCAGCTACAACAACTCCGATCATAGACTGCTCATCCCAACTAATTTCAACTTCTTTACCATCTAACACTTGCTCGATAACATCAACAAGATCTGATTTCATTCTTGGTAAAATCACTTGTGTTTCAGGATCACCAAATCGAGCATTAAATTCAATCACTTTTGGACCTTCTTCAGTTGAAATCAATCCAGCATAAAGAATTCCACTAAAACTCCTACCTTCTTGAATCATCGCTTTTGCAGCAGGTTTTAACACCGTCTCAATGGCTGTATTTACGATATCTTGATCAATATGAGGAACTGGAGAATATGCACCCATTCCACCTGTATTCGGCCCTTGATCGCCATCATAGGCACGTTTATGATCCTGAGCAATCTCAAGTGGGATGACAATATCCCCATTTACAAAAGCCATTAATGAAAATTCTTCTCCACTTAAAAATTCTTCAACGACAACCGTTGATGAGGCAGCACCAAATTTTTCATCGACCATCATATCTTTTAAGCTTTCTAAAGCTTCATCTAATGTTAAAGCCACTGTTACGCCTTTCCCAGCAGCTAACCCATCCGCTTTAATGACAATAGGAGCTCCTTTTTCTTTTACATAAGCAATGGCCTTTTCATATTCTGTAAAAACTTCGTATTCAGCCAGTTGGAATATGATACTTTTTCATCAGTTCTTTTGCAAAAGATTTACTTCCTTCAATTTCAGCAGCTTTTTGTTTCGGTCCAAATACTTTTAAGCCAGCCTCTTCAAAATGATCAGCAAGTCCTGCTAATAAAGGGATTTCCGGACCAATAATCGTAAGTCCAACATCATTTGCAAGTGCAAATTCAATTAGTTTGTCTTGATTACTTTCATCAATTTGAATCAACTCAGCTACATCAACCATTCCATCATTACCTGGTGCAACAAAAACTCTGTCTACTTTAGGACTTTCATTCACTTTACGGCAAATTGCATGCTCACGACCACCGCGGCCGATTACCAAAACATTCATCCCACTCAACTCCCGTTATCTTAATGTTTAAAATGACGAACACCTGTAAATACCATCGCAATTCCATATTCATTCGCTTTTTTGATGGAATCTGCATCTTTAATGGAACCACCTGGTTGAATAATAGCTGTAATTCCAGCTTTTGCAGCTACTTCGACCGTATCATCCATTGGGAAAAAGGCATCTGATGCCAATGCTGCACCTTTTGCTTTTTCACCAGCTTGTTCAAGAGCAATTTTTGCAGAACCGACACGATTCATTTGTCCTGCACCAATTCCAAGTGTCATATCTGATGATCATTTACAACAATTGCATTTGATTTAACATGTTTTACAACTTTCCAGCCGAATTTAAGTGCTTCCCACTCTTCATCCGTAGGTTTTCTGTCTGTTGGAACTGTAATCGTCGCATCATCAAACGTATAATGATCTTGTTCTTGAGTCAATAATCCACCTTCAACCGAAGTAAAAGTCATTTCAGATGTCCCTTGTTGATCAAATGGAATCGTTAATAAGACGAAGATTTTTCTTTGATGTTAATACAGATAGAGCTTCTTCTGTGAATGATGGAGCAATAATGATTTCAAGGAAAATTTCATGAAGCTTTTCTGCTGTTTTTTTATCCACTTCACGATTTAAGGCAATAATACCACCAAAAATAGAAACAGGATCTGCTTCAAAGGCTTTTTCAAATGCTGCAAAAATATCGCTGCCACGTACCAATTCCACATGGATTCATATGTTTAACAGCAACAGCAGCTGGCTCACTAAATTCTTTCACCATTTGAAGTGCAGCATCAGCATCATGGATATTATTATAAGAAAGTTCTTTTCCATGAAGCTGTGTTGCATAGGCAATGGAAAATTTTGATCCTAATGGTTTACTGATAAAAGGCTGCTTTTTGATGTGGGTTTTCTCCATAACGTAATGGCTGTTTTAATTCATATGTAACCGTTAATTTCTCAGGTGTTTCAAGCCCAACCAAGTTCAGTCATATAGTTCGCAATGATCGCATCATATGCTGCTGTATGACGGAATACTTTTGCTGCTAGCTGACGT
Source organism: uncultured Bacillaceae bacterium (assembly GCA_963765265.1). Classification (GTDB taxonomy): domain Bacteria; phylum Bacillota; class Bacilli; order Bacillales; family Cytobacillaceae; genus Bacillus_BD. Next base: position 169,029 of record CAVXVN010000003.1, on the reverse strand, counting down.
TTTGTTTCAAATTTCACTTCGTTTACTTCTTTCAAATCACTGATTACTTGTTCATAGTCAGCTGGATCCACAACCACTGTAACATATTGCATGGTTTTTTGCAGCTGAGCGAAGCATAGTTGGACCGCCGATATCAATATTTTCAATCGCATCTTCAACCGTTACATCTGGTTTTTCAATCGTTTGTTGGAATGGATATAAATTTACACATACGATTTGAATAGGATCAATGTTATGTTCATTCATTTGCTCTACATGACTTGGATCATCAAGTTTCCCTAATAATCCACCATGAATAAGAGGATTTAATGTTTTTACACGTCCATCTAAAATTTCAGGAAATCCTGTTACATCACTTACACCGATAACAGGAACCCCACTTTCCTGCAATGCTTTTTTTGTACCACCCGTTGAAATAACTTCAAAGCCTTGCTCTACTAATGCTTTGGGCAAATTCAACTACACCTGTTTTATCTGAAACACTAATTAAGGCACGTTTTTTCATGATCAATCCCCCTTGGTTAAATCCACAAATCTTTATTGAACGTTAAGAAGAAAAATAGATCATCCCTATAAATAGATATCAATTTTATTTAAGTGATTGATTTATACAGAAGTCGTTTTTTCTTCTTGAAATATTTTTTGTAAAACGGCTGGATATAGTTTATGTTCAATTTCATGAATTTTTAATTCTAAGCTTTCTTTTGTTTCACCATCATCAATGGTAACGGCCTGCTGATCAATAATGGGTCCAGTGTCCATTCCTTCATCTACAAAGTGGACCGTTACTCCAGTAGTTGACGCATTTGCTGCAAAGGCTTGTCCAATTGCATCTTTTCCTTGGAAAGAAGGAAGAAGAGATGGATGAATATTGACAATTTTCCCCTGAAAAGCAGATAGCAGGGTTTGTCCAATTAATCGCATATAACCCGCTAAGACAATAAATTCAACATCATGTTCTTTAAGTTTAAGCAGAATATCTTGTTCATATCCTGCTTTATCCTCATAGTCTTTTGCAGAAAAAGCAAAGGTTGGAATTCCTGCCGTCTCTGCTCGTTGAATACACTTGGCGCCTTTACGGTCACAAATTAAAAGTTCAATCTGTGCCTCTAGGGCACCCTCTTTTATTGCATCAATAATTGCCTGAAAATTAGTGCCGCTTCCAGAAGCAAACACAGCAATCTTTTTCATAAAATTTCCTCCGTTTACTCTGAACTGTCAGGCTATCTGTATCTCGTAGGTCAATTTTATTTTAAATCGATTTGAATTCCTGACTGATCTGTTACAACACCAATTTTGTATGCTTTTTCACCGATAGAATTGAAATGCTCGATAACTGCAGATGCATCTTTTTCCTCAACAGCAATCACCATGCCTGTTCCCATATTAAAAATATTATACATTTCTGTTCGATCAAGTTCCCCAATTTTTTCCATCATTTTAAATACAGGAGGTAATTCCCAATTTTCCTCTTTTAATTCTGCACCAAGCCCTTCAGGAAGCATGCGAGGAATATTTTCAATAAAGCCACCGCCTGTAATATGAGCGATTCCTTTTAGTGAGAACTCTTTAAGAGCAGACAAAATGGATTTTACATAAATTCTCGTTGGGCGCAATAATTCTTCACCTAGCGTACAACCTAGCTCTTCAACCTGTTCTGTCAAAGCCATGCCAGCTTTCTCTAGAAAAAGCTTACGAACAAGTGAATAGCCATTGCTATGAATGCCGCTTGAGGCTAGACCAATTAATACATCACCTTGTTTGATTTCTTGTCCAGTAATGATCGCGCTTTTCTCTGTTGCACCCACTGCAAATCCAGCAAGGTCATATTCCTCTTCACTGTACATCCCTGGCATTTCTGCTGTTTCTCCGCCAACAAGAGCACATCCAGCTTGTTCACAGCCGTCTGCAATCCCCTTGACAATGGCTTCAATTCTTGCCGGATCTGCTTTTCCACAAGCAATATAATCTAGGAAATAGATCGGTTCTGCTCCTTGAACCACAATGTCATTGACACACATAGCAACAGCATCGATACCGATCGTATCATGGCGATCCATCATAAACGCTAGCATGAGCTTCGTTCCAACACCGTCCGTACCTGAAACTAATACAGGTTCTTTTAAATTTAATACGGATAAATCAAACATTCCACCAAACCCACCTAAACCACCAAGAACACCAGGTCTGATTGTTTTTTGCACATGCTTTTTCATTCTTGAAACAGCCTCATAGCCAGCTTCAATATTTACACCTGCTTCTTCATATGCTTTCGCCATTTCGATCCTCCAATTGGTCAATTGATGAAAAAGCAAAAAGGCACCCTTCTAGACTGATATGTATCTATACCATCTGCCAATGATGCCTCTAGGCTTAATCTTTAAAACCTAATTCATTATTACTGAAATTTACCATATTCTATGGTCTTGTAATACGATATAAATTTAGTTCGTCTTTATTCTTTAACAAGTTCTTCTGCTTTTTTAATTTCTTCTTTTGACATATGGATATCCTCATAGATTTCAGTTGGGTAATTACCAGTAAAGCAGGCAAGGCAATGACCACGTGTTTCACCGCTGTCATGATTCCCAATTGAATCGAGCATTCCTTCTGTACTAATAAAAGTTAATGTATCTGCTTCGATTTCTCGTCTAATATCTTCTACTGAATTATCCGCTGCAATTAGTTCATCTCGTCTTGATGTATCAATCCCATAAAAGCATGGATTTTTAATCGGTGGTGAACTGATCACCACATGGACTTCTGTTGCTCCTGCATCACTAAGCATCCGAACAATTCGTCTGCTTGTTGTACCACGAACAATTGAATCATCAACCATGATAACCCTTTTCCCTTCTACGACACCACGAACAGGAGAAAGTTTCATTTTTACCCCTTGTTCTCTAAGTGACTGAGTAGGTTGAATAAAGGTTCTTCCTACATAACGATTTTTGATTAAACCTAATTCATAAGGTATACCAGAAGCTTCCGCATACCCAATCGCTGCAGAAATACTTGAATCAGGAACACCTGTCACCACATCTGCTTCAATATTTACTTCTTCTGCTAGCCTTTTTCCAAGTCTTTTGCGAGCTGAGTGAACATTAATTCCATTAATATTGCTATCAGGACGGGAAAAATAGACATATTCCATCGTACACATCGCTTGATTAGAAGCGTGGGCAAATATTTCAGAGCGTAGACCGTTATCATCAATCATTATAATTTCACCTGGTAAAACATCACGGACAAATTCAGCTCCCACTACATCAAAAGCACAAGTCTCTGATGCCACGACATATGCATCTCCAAGTTTACCAATCGATAATGGACGCATTCCGTTTGGATCTAAGGCAACCATTAGCTGCGTTTCGGTCATGATAAGAAAAGCATAAGCTCCTTTTACCATGCTTAATGCATTTTTCACACGATCTTTAAAGGGAGAATTCCCTCCACGTCTAATTAAATGGGCTAATACTTCTGTATCTGAAGTTGTTTGAAAAATACTTCCTTGCCCTTCAAGTTGGCTTTTTAATTGATTGGCATTAACTAAATTCCCATTATGAGCAAGTGCAAGACTTCCAGTTTGAAAATGAAAGACAAGGGGCTGGACATTTTCATATCCACTTCCCCCAGCTGTTGCATAGCGAACATGGCCAATCGCAGAAGTCCCAGTTTTTAGCTCTTTCATCGCTTCAGATGTATAAATCTCTGTAACAAGACCTTCACCTTTAACACCTTTAACGCTTTCTCCATCTGAAATGGCTATTCCTGTACCCTCTTGACCACGGTGTTGTAGAGCATGAAGTCCGTAATACGTAATTTGAGCTGCATCAGTATGGCCCCAAATCCCAAAAACTCCACATTCTTCATTTAGCCCCTTTATTTCAGCAAGCATGGAATAGCTCCTTTCCAAGCCTTCTCCAAAGTTTCAATAGGAGTATCGATAATCGTTTCTCCATCATGAACAATTTGAAGTGTTGGCTGTTCTGTTACTTCACCAATAAGAGCGGCAGATGTTACTTTTTCAAACTCACTTTGATGTTCTTTTTTCACAGTAAGAATAAAACGTGATTGTGATTCACTAAATAAAGCTGATACTGCATGACCAGTTGTATTAACCTTTACACCTAATCCTTCAGAACCAATTGCACTTTCTGCTAATGCAACTGCTAAGCCACCTTCAGCTAAATCATGAGCAGAAGCAACAAGTCCTTCTTGAATCGCTTTAAGAACGGCCTTTTGATTTTTCCCTTCGACTTCTAAATCTAATTCAGGTGCTTTTCCAAAAATTTTACCTGACGTTAGTTTTTGCAATTCACTACCACCAAATTCATCCTTCGTTTCACCTAATAGATAAACTAAATCACCAGCATTTTTGAAAGACTGTGTTGTAATATGATCAATATCTTTTATAAGTCCAACCATTCCGACAACTGGTGTTGGATAAATAGCTTCCCCACTCGTTTCATTATATAGTGATACGTTCCCACCAATTACTGGTGTTTTAAGAACCTTACATGCTTCACTCATACCATCCGCTGCTTTTTCTATTTGCCAGAAGATTTCTGGTTTTTCTGGGTTACCAAAGTTTAAACAATCCGTAATTGCAAGTGGCTCTGCACCAGAAGCAACAATATTTCTTGCTGCTTCTGCAACAGCAATTTTACCGCCTGTTTCAGGATCCAAATAAATGTAACGAGAATTACAGTCTGTTGTCATAGCAAGTGCTTTTCTTGTACCACGAATACGAACAACTGCAGCATCTGAACCTGGAGAAACAACTGTACTTGTTCGAACCATATAATCATACTGATCGTAAACCCATTCCTTGCTGGCAATCGTTGGTTGTTGCATTAATTTCATAAGTGTTTCTTCTAATTTTCAACATCAGGAATTTCTGCCTTTCATTGCTTGATTCTCACGATAATAAGCAGGTTCCGTTGATGGCATATTATAAACAGGTGCATCTTCAGCTAAAGCATCTGCAGGAACATCTGCTACTACTTCTCCATTATGGATGAAGTCGTAGCATTTTATCATCCGTTACTTTTCCAACTGCTACACAGTCTAGATCATATTTCTTAAAGATTTCTTCGATTTCCGCTTCACGGCCTTTTTTAACAACAAGCAACATACGTTCTTGTGATTCAGATAGCATCATTTCATATGGTGTCATACCTGTTTCACGCTGCGGAACTAAATCAAGATTCATTTCAATTCCATAACCAGCTTTACTTGCCATTTCAGCTGAAGAACTTGTAAGACCAGCAGCACCCATATCTTGAATCCCAATAAGAGCATCAGATTGAACTACTTCAAGACAGGCTTCAAGTAATAATTTTTCCATAAATGGATCGCCTACTTGAACAGCTGGACGCTTTTCTTCAGATGCTTCGGTTAATTCTTCTGAAGCAAAAGTTGCTCCGTGAATTCCGTCACGACCTGTTTTGGCACCAACATACATCACAGTATTTCCTACACCTTTTGCCTGCCCTTTTTGAATATCTTTATGATCAATAAGACCGACACACATTGCATTGACTAATGGATTTCCTTCATAAGAAGGGTCAAATTAAATTTCTCCGCCAACTGTTGGAATTCCGATACAGTTACCGTAACCAGCAATCCCTGCAACGATTTCTTTAAATAAGATATTTCGTACGCGCTGAATCAAGTTCACCAAAACGAAGCGAATTCAATATCGCAATTGGTCTTGCTCCCATTGAAAAGACATCACGAATAATTCCGCCAACACCTGTTGCTGCACCTTGATACGGTTCAATTGCTGATGGATGGTTATGACTTTCAATTTTAAATACAACCGCTTGTTCATCACCGATATCAACAATCCCAGCACCTTCACCAGGTCCTTGTAAGACATGTTCACCTGTTACTGGGAATTTCCTTAACACTGGTTTTGAAGTTTTATAACTGCAGTGCTCAGACCACATAACAGAAAAAAGACCAAGTTCTGTATAATTTGGCAGACGTCCAAGGATTTTTTCAACCATCGCAAACTCTTCAGTGGACAAACCCATTGTTTTGTATATTTCTTCTTGTTTAATTTGTTCCGCACTTGGTTCAAGCATTAATGACATTTGATTCCCTCCATTGTTTAACAATTGATTGGAATAATTTCAGACCATCAGCTCCACCAAGCAGTTCATCAACAGCTCTTTCAGGATGTGGCATCATTCCTAATACATTTCCTTTTTCATTTATAATTCCAGCAATATCAATGAGGCTACCATTAGGATTGGTTCCTTCATATGTGAACACAATTTGATTATTTTTCTTTAATTTTTCAAGTGTTTCCTCATCACAGTAATAATTTCCTTCTCCATGAGCAATCGGAACTGTTATTACTTCGTCTTGGTTGATAAACATTTGAAAACATCGTTTCATTGTTTACCACTTTTAACTGAGTTTGGCGACAAATGAATTTCAAGCTTTCATTTCTTTTCATAGCTCCTGGAAGTAATCCTGCTTCAAGTAAAATTTGAAATCCATTACATACACCCAATACTGGTTTTCCAGCTTTAGCAGCTTTTACAACCTCTTTCATAACATTACTAAAACGGGCAATTGCACCAGTACGTAAATAATCTCCATAAGAGAAGCCACCTGGGAGCAAAATACCGTCAAATCCCTCAAGACTTTCTGTATCATGCCATACATACTCGACTTCTTCGCCTAATTCATCTTTAATGGCATGGTACATATCTATATCACAGTTTGATCCTGGAAAAACGATGACTGCAAACTTCACTTAGCAACAGCCTCCTCAATTTCGTAACGATAATCTTCAATAACTGGATTAGCTAATAAACGATCACATACTTCTTTCACAACATCTTCAACTGAACGATCTGACTTTTCAACCATTAATTCCATATACTTACCGATACGAACATCTGATACCTCGTTATAATTCATTGAATGTAAAGAATGCATAACTGCTGTTCCTTGTGGATCTAATACACTTTCTCTTAATGTTACATATACTTTAACTTTATACATTTTGCTGGCCCCCTAATTTGGCTAAAATGATTTCATAAACATCCGTTAAATTACCTAAGTCACGACGAAATACATCTTTATCAAGTTTTGCATTCGTTTCTGCATCCCAAAGACGACAAGTATCAGGTGAGATTTCATCTGCTAATAAAATTTTCCCAGAGAGATCTTTTCCGAATTCAAGTTTAAAATCGATAAGGCGAATTCCCAGTTCTGCGAAAAGACTCGATAAAACAGTATTCACTTGAAGTGCCTTTTCTTTTATTTCTTCCCGTTCTGCTATACTTGCAAGTTGAAGCACTTCAATATGGTCATCCGTTAACAAAGGATCCCCTAGTGCATCATCTTTATAATAAAATTCAACGATTGGTTTTATTAAGGGCGTTCCCTCTTCAATTCCTAATCTGTTTGCAAAGCTTCCTGCAGCAATATTACGTACAACTGTTTCAAGGGGAATAATAGAAACCTTTTTAACAAGCTGTTCTGTTTCAGATAGCCGTTCAATAAAATGAGATTCAATTCCCTTTTCCTTTAACTTCATGAAAATTAGACTTGTAATTTCATTATTCAAACGGCCTTTCCCTTGGATTTCCGCCTTTTTCACACCATTAAAGGCTGTTGCAGAATCCTTATATTCAATCCATACAACTTGTTCATCATCTGTAGCATATACTTGTTTTGCCTTGCCTTCATAAAGTAGTGCACCTTTTTCCATTTGGAAATCCCCCCTCATCTGCGTAGACTGTTCTTAAAGAATGATAACTGCATTTCTTTTTGGAACAGCCTCTTCATCTATTTATTCTTATAAGCCTAACCGTTCAAATATAGTATCTACATTTTTTAGGTGATAGTTGTAATCAAAACAATCAGCAATTTCTTCTGGAGATAATTTAGAAGTAATTTTTTCTTCTGCTTCGATCAAAGTCCGGAAAGGAACTTGAGTTTCCCAAGATTCCATTGTTTTTGGTTGAACAGTATCATACGCTTCTTCTCTAGACAAGACCTTTATCAATCAAAGCAAGAAGAACGCGTTGTGAATAAATAAGACCATGAGTACGTTCCATATTACGTTTCATATTTTCAGGGAACACAGTTAAGTTTTTCACGATATTTCCAAAGCGATTTAACATATAATTTAAAGCGATCGTTGCATCTGGAATAATAATTCTTTCTGCAGATGAATGGGAAATATCACGTTCATGCCATAAGTGGAACATTTTCATAGGCAGTCAGCATATAGCCACGAATAACACGAGCCATTCCAGTCATATTTTCCGATCCAATTGGATTACGCTTATGCGGCATTGCAGATGAGCCTTTTTGACCTTTTGCAAAAGCTTCTTCCACTTCACGAATTTCACTTTTTTGCAAACCGCGAATTTCAACGGCAAATTTTTCAATAGAAGTCGCAATAAGAGCGATCGTGGACATATAATGAGCATGACGATCACGTTGCAATGTTTGTGTTGAAATTGGTGCAGGTTTTGTACCTAGTTTCTCACAAACATACTTTTCAACAAATGGATCAATATTCGCATAAGTTCCAACTGCTCCAGAGATTTTACCGTATTCAATACCATCAGCAGCCTGCTTAAAGCGTTCTAAATTTCGTTTCATTTCTTCATACCAAAGAGCAAGTTTCAATCCGAATGTTGTTGGTTCAGCATGAACACCATGGGTACGTCCCATCATAACGGTATATTTATGTTCCTGTGCTTTATTTTTTAGAATTTCAATAAAGTTTTCAATATCTTTTAAAAGAATCGTATTGGCCTGTTTGATTAAATAAGACCAAGCTGTATCAACAACATCCGTCGATGTTAAACCATAATGAACCCATTTTCTTTCTTCACCTAATGTTTCAGAAACAGCACGAGTAAATGCCACAACATCATGTCTTGTTTCTTTTTCAATTTCATAAATTCGATCAATATTAAATGATGCATTTTCACGAATTTTGGCTACATCTTCTTTAGGAATTACGCCAAGCTCAGCCCATGCTTCATCTGCTAAAATTTCAACTTCCAACCATGCTTTATATTTGTTTTCTTCTGTCCAAATGGCACCCATTTCAGGTCTTGTATAACGATCTATCATCTTTATGCCTCCGATTATCCTTTATATTTTACTGCCAATATTTCGCTTTGTTCAATTTCTGATAAAGCTTCTTCAATAGAATCACGCAATAATGTCACATGGCCCATTTTTCTTTTTAGCTTTCGCTTCTTTCTTTCCATATAAATGAATTTTCCAATCTTTCACATCTGGAATTTTCTCAATGACACCATCTTGATGTTCACCTAAAATGTTAACCATGACGGCAGGCTTTAATAACTCTGTATTTGCTAAAGGCCAATTGCAAACGGCACGAATATGCTGTTCAAATTGTGAAGTTTCACACGCTTCAATAGAGTAATGCCCTGAATTATGCGGTCTTGGTGCTAATTCATTCACATAAATGATCGTCACTCGTCATAAACATCTCAACTGCTAATGTTCCGACCAATTGAAAGCTTTGAGCCAGTTGTATGGCTTTTTCAATCGCAGCTTCTTCTGCCTTTTCACTAATTCTTGCTGGAACGATTGTTTCATGTAAAATATTTTCACGGTGAATATTTTCTCCCACTGGGAAAACAGCCGTTTCACCGTTAGCATTGCGACAAACAATAACGGATATTTCCTTTTCAAAAGGAACCCATTTTTCAAGTACACAAGTTCCGGCTTGTAAAAGTAAAGCAGCTTCCGTCACTTCTTTTTCATTGCGAATCACAAACTGTCCTTTTCCGTCATAGCCCCCTCTTGCTGTCTTTAATACAGCTGGAAGACCTAAGCTCTTTAATGTGATGATCAATATCAGCTTCTTTTTCAATGACAGCATATGGAGCAACCTCTACACCCGCATTTTGAATAGCTTCCTTTTCTTTAATACGATCTTGAGTAATTTCAAGAAGCTTGACACCCTGAGGTACATAAGTATTTTCATCTAGCCACTGTAAACATTCTGCATCAATATTTTCAAATTCATATGTGATTACATCACTTACTTTAGCAAGCTTTTGAATGGCTTCGATATCATCATAATCACCCATTAATCGTGATATCAGCCACTTGACCACAAGGACAATCCTCTGTTGGATCAAGGACAGCAATACGGAAACCTTGTGCTTTTGCGGACAGTGCCATCATTCTTCCAAGTTGTCCACCACCGATAATGCCAATTGTTTGACCTGGTAAAATGACTTTATTTGACAAGCTGATCACTACTTTCTAAAGCTGCCTTTTTCATTTCTTGACGATATTGTTCTAATCTTTCTGCCAATTTATCATCGAATGCGGCAAGTATTTGAGTTGCTAATAAACCTGCATTTTTAGCACCTGCCTTTCCAATCGCAACTGTTGCTACTGGAACACCACCGGGCATTTGTACAATAGACAAAAGAGAATCAAGTCCATTTAAGGCCCTTGATTGAACAGGTACACCAATGACAGGTAAAATGGTTTTAGCTGCTACCATTCCTGGTAAGTGGGCCGCTCCACCCGCTCCAGCAATAATAACTTTTAATCCTTTTGCTCTTGCTTCTTCTGCATATTCAAACATTAGATCCGGAGTTCGATGTGCAGATACGACTTTTTTCTCATACGGTATTTCAAATTTATCAAGAATTTCACAAGCATGACGCATTGTTTCCCAATCTGATTTGCTGCCCATTATGACTCCCACTTGAGCCTTCATGCAATCCCTCCCACAGATCTTATATATTTAGTTTTATATTTATTAAAATACACTCACTCAACATGATTCATACGAAAAACACTTAAACTTCTTCTATTCACAAAAAAAGCCCAGACAGAAGCCTCTCAAAGAGAAAGCAATCCGTCCGGGCTACAAAGGAAGTTTAATTGACATAGATGAATAGAGCCCCAACGTTCTATTCGTACTGATTGCCGGGCAACTGACTTTCCCTTATAGTCCGATCATTTACGGTAATCGGGTAGAAACTTATAGGCCATATTCCTATTATTATACAAGGGGAGTTATTTATTTAATTAATTACTAATTTTTTCGCTACATTCATTTAACAATGATTTTCGACAATTGTCAACATAAAACACCGAACGATTTTATCAGCATATTTTTTATTGTTCGGATTTTAAATTACTCCATTTTTCTAACTTCAAATACAATTTGTCTACCTGCTGGTTCGTATAATACTTGGTCATTATCCATTTTTTCTTGAAAAATTGGTTTTTCAGTTCTTCTTATTGGCGTATAACCTTCTTTATGAATCCGTTCTAAGCATTGACTGATCGTTTCATGATCCTGTACCTCATATGTTAACTTTTTTGAGTTTGTTTTTTTCATCAGAATAACTAATCCTCCTAAAACGTTGATTTCGATAATAACTACTATAATAGTAGCATTTTCGATCATGACCTTTCATTATTACTGAATTAATATTATATTAAATATCTTTCTAATAATTAAATTGGAAACGTTTCTAAAAAATAGGATGCTAGCAATACTAGCTAGATCTCCATTATTTCTATAATGAGAAGAGTAAATCAATTTTGTAAGATTTAGGTGTTTTAAAATGAAGGGAAGGATTTTATATTCAATGAGATCCCCTAATATCAGCTTCTAATTTTTAAAGACAACAAAAAAGAGCATCCATTATGGATACTCTTTTATTGCTTGGCGACGTCCTACTCTCACAGGGGGAGAACCCCCAACTACCATCGGCGCTGAGAAGCTTAACTTCCGTGTTCGGTATGGGAACGGGTGTGACCTTCTCGCTATCGTCACCAAACTATTTTATTCTGAAGGTTTGTTCCCTCAAAACTAGATAATGCTGAAGAAGAAGTGAATAACCTTGTAATCTGACTTAAATTGGTTAAGTCCTCGACCGATTAGTATTTGTCAGCTCCACGTGTCACCACGCTTCCACCCCAAACCTATCAACCTGATCATCTTTCAGGGGTCTTACTAGCTTGCGCTATGGGAAATCTCATCTCGAGGGGGGCTTCATGCTTAGATGCTTTCAGCACTTATCCCTTCCGCACATAGCTACCCAGCGATGCTCTTGGCAGAACAACTGGTACACCAGCGGTGCGTCCATCCCGGTCCTCTCGTACTAAGGACAGCTCCTCTCAAATTTCCTGCGCCCACGACGGATAGGGACCGAACTGTCTCACGACGTTCTGAACCCAGCTCGCGTACCGCTTTAATGGGCGAACAGCCCAACCCTTGGGACCGACTACAGCCCCAGGATGCGATGAGCCGACATCGAGGTGCCAAACCTCCCCGTCGATGTGGACTCTTGGGGGAGATAAGCCTGTTATCCCCAGGGTAGCTTTTATCCGTTGAGCGATGGCCCTTCCATGCGGAACCACCGGATCACTAAGCCCGACTTTCGTCCCTGCTCGACTTGTAGGTCTCGCAGTCAAGCTCCCTTATGCCTTTACACTCTACGAATGATTTCCAACCATTCTGAGGGAACCTTTGGGCGCCTCCGTTACTCTTTAGGAGGCGACCGCCCCAGTCAAACTGCCCACCTGACACTGTCTCCCACCCAGGTAATGGGTGCGGGTTAGAATGTCAATACAGCCAGGGTAGTATCCCACCAATGCCTCCACCGAAGCTAGCGCTCCGGCTTCCTAGGCTCCTACCTATCCTGTACAAGCTGTACCAAAATTCAATATCAGGCTACAGTAAAGCTCCATGGGGTCTTTCCGTCCTGTCGCGGGTAACCTGCATCTTCACAGGTACTATAATTTCACCGAGTCTCTCGTTGAGACAGTGCCCAGATCGTTACGCCTTTCGTGCGGGTCGGAACTTACCCGACAAGGAATTTCGCTACCTTAGGACCGTTATAGTTACGGCCGCCGTTTACTGGGGCTTCAATTCAAAGCTTCGCTTGCGCTAACCTCTCCTCTTAACCTTCCAGCACCGGGCAGGCGTCAGCCCCTATACTTCGCCTTGCGGCTTCGCAGAGACCTGTGTTTTTGCTAAACAGTCGCCTGGGCCTATTCACTGCGGCTTTTTGGGGCTATTCACCCTAAAAAGCACCCCTTCTCCCGAAGTTACGGGGTCATTTTGCCGAGTTCCTTAACGAGAGTTCTCTCGCTCACCTTAGGATTCTCTCCTCGCCTACCTGTGTCGGTTTGCGGTACGGGCACCATCTTTCTCACTAGAGGCTTTTCTAGACAGTGTGGAATCAGGAACTTCGGTACTTAATTTCCCTCGCCATCACAGCTCCGCCTATTGCCAGTGGGATTTGCCTCACTGACGGCCTAACTGCTTGGACGCGCATATCCAACAGCGCGCTTACCCTATCCTCCTGTGTCCCCCCATTGCTCAAACAAAAGTGTGGTGGTACAGGAATATCAACCTGTTATCCATCGCCTACGCTTTTCAGCCTCGGCTTAGGCCCCGACTAACCCTGAGCGGACGAGCCTTCCTCAGGAAACCTTGGGCATTCGGTGGATGGGATTCTCACCCATCTTTCGCTACTCATACCGGCATTCTCACTTCTAAGCGCTCCACCAGTCCTTACGGTCTAGCTTCAACGCCCTTAGAACGCTCTCCTACCACGGACATCCTAAGATGTCCATCCACAGCTTCGGTGATACGTTTAGCCCCGGTACATTTTCGGCGCGGAGTCACTCGACCAGTGAGCTATTACGCACTCTTTAAATGGTGGCTGCTTCTGAGCCAACATCCTGGTTGTCTAAGCAACTCCACATCCTTTTCCACTTAACGTATACTTTGGGACCTTAGCTGGTGGTCTGGGCTGTTTCCCTTTTGACTACGGATCTTATCACTCGCAGTCTGACTCCCATGGATAAATCTTTGGCATTCGGAGTTTGTCTGAATTCGGTAACCCGATGGGGGCCCCTAGTCCAAACAGTGCTCTACCTCCAAGATTCTTTCTACATGAGGCTAGCCCTAAAGCTATTTCGGAGAGAACCAGCTATCTCCAAGTTCGATTGGAATTTCTCCGCTACCCACACCTCATCCCCGCACTTTTCAACGTGCGTGGGTTCGGGCCTCCATCCAGTGTTACCTGGACTTCACCCTGGACATGGGTAGATCACCTGGTTTCGGGTCTACAACCACATACTAAAATCGCCCTATTCAGACTCGCTTTCGCTGCGGCTCCGTCTTTTCAACTTAACCTTGCATGTAATCGTAACTCGCCGGTTCATTCTACAAAAGGCACGCCATTACCCATTAACGGGCTTTGACTACTTGTAGGCACACGGTTTCAGGAACTATTTCACTCCCCTTCCGGGGTGCTTTTCACCTTTCCCTCACGGTACTGGTTCACTATCGGTCACTAGGTAGTATTTAGCCTTGGGAGATGGTCCTCCCTGCTTCCGACGGGATTTCTCGTGTCCCGCCGTACTCAGGATCCACTCAGGAGGGAACGAAGTTTCAACTACAGGGTTTTTACCTTCTACGACTGACCTTTCCAGGTCGATTCATTTACCCCGTTCCTTTGTAACTCCATGTTGAGTGTCCTACAACCCCAAGAGGCAAGCCTCTTGGTTTGGGCTAATCCCGTTTCGCTCGCCGCTACTCAGGGAATCGCATTTGCTTTCTCTTCCTCCGGGTACTTAGATGTTTCAGTTCCCCGGGTCTGCCTTCAATACCCTATGTATTCAGGTAAAGATCCTATCCTATTAAAGATAGGGGGTTCCCCCATTCGGAAATCTCCGGATCAAAGCTTACTTACAGCTCCCCGAAGCATATCGGTGTTAGTCCCGTCCTTCATCGGCTCCTAGTGCCTAGGCATTCACCGTGCGCCCTTTCTAACTTAACCATGTTTTTAAAAAAACAAGAAAAATATATTGTGGCGATTACTCGGTTTTCTTTCTTCTTCATTGCATTATCTAGTTTTCAAGGAACAAAGTATTCTTGAGGAATTACTCCCTCAAAACTAAACAAACAAAAATCGTCAACTTATTTAACTTTGGTATAAACCAAAGTTTTCCGTAAATATCCTTAGAAAGGAGGTGATCCAGCCGCACCTTCCGATACGGCTACCTTGTTACGACTTCACCCCAATCATCTGTCCCACCTTAGGCGGCTGGCTCCTTACGGTTACCCCACCGACTTTGGGTGTTACAAACTTTCGTGGTGTGACGGGCGGTGTGTACAAGACCCGGGAACGTATTCACCGTGGCATGCTGATCCACGATTACTAGCGATTCCAGCTTCATGTAGGCGAGTTGCAGCCTACAATCCGAACTGAGAATGGTTTTATGGGATTGGCTCGACCTCGCGGTTTTGCAGCCCTTTGTACCATCCATTGTAGCACGTGTGTAGCCCAGGTCATAAGGGGCATGATGATTTGACGTCATCCCCACCTTCCTCCGGTTTGTCACCGGCAGTCACCTTAGAGTGCCCAACTGAATGCTGGCAACTAAGATCAAGGGTTGCGCTCGTTGCGGGACTTAACCCAACATCTCACGACACGAGCTGACGACAACCATGCACCACCTGTCACTCTGTCCCCCGAAGGGGAACGTCCTATCTCTAGGAGTGTCAGAGGATGTCAAGACCTGGTAAGGTTCTTCGCGTTGCTTCGAATTAAACCACATGCTCCACCGCTTGTGCGGGTCCCCGTCAATTCCTTTGAGTTTCAGCCTTGCGGCCGTACTCCCCAGGCGGAGTGCTTAATGCGTTAGCTGCAGCACTAAAGGGCGGAAACCCTCTAACACTTAGCACTCATCGTTTACAGCGTGGACTACCAGGGTATCTAATCCTGTTTGCTCCCCACGCTTTCGCGCCTCAGCGTCAGTTACAGACCAAAGAGTCGCCTTCGCCACTGGTGTTCCTCCACATCTCTACGCATTTCACCGCTACACGTGGAATTCCACTCTTCTCTTCTGTACTCAAGTCCCCCAGTTTCCAATGACCCTCCACGGTTGAGCCGTGGGCTTTCACATCAGACTTAAAGGACCGCCTGCGCGCGCTTTACGCCCAATAATTCCGGACAACGCTTGCCACCTACGTATTACCGCGGCTGCTGGCACGTAGTTAGCCGTGGCTTTCTGGTTAGGTACCGTCAAGGTACCAGCAGTTACTCTGGTACTTGTTCTTCCCTAACAACAGAGTTTTACGATCCGAAAACCTTCATCACTCACGCGGCGTTGCTCCGTCAGACTTTCGTCCATTGCGGAAGATTCCCTACTGCTGCCTCCCGTAGGAGTCTGGGCCGTGTCTCAGTCCCAGTGTGGCCGATCACCCTCTCAGGTCGGCTACGCATCGTGGCCTTGGTGAGCCGTTACCTCACCAACTAGCTAATGCGCCGCGGGCCCATCTATAAGTGACAGCGTAAACCGTCTTTCAGCACATCTACATGAGTAGATGTGAATTATCCGGTATTAGCTCCGGTTTCCCGAAGTTATCCCAGTCTTATAGGCAGGTTGCCCACGTGTTACTCACCCGTCCGCCGCTAATTTTTGAGAGCAAGCTCTCAAAAATTCGCTCGACTTGCATGTATTAGGCACGCCGCCAGCGTTCGTCCTGAGCCAGGATCAAACTCTCCAATAAGATTGTTTGACTTGCTCAATTGTTGTCTTTTTAAAAAAGACTAAAATTTAAAACGTTGACGTTTTTGTTTGTTTAGTTTTCAAAGAGCAATTTATTAGTTCGCTTCAGAAGCGACTTTATTAATTTACCACAATCACATAAGCTAGTCAATAACTTTTTTAAAAAAGTTTTTAACTGATATTCATTAAATTAATATTTAACAATATCTTAACGACTGTTTACATAGATTAACATTCAATTAACCACTAGTCAACATTTTTTACATAAAGTTTATTGTTCATTCATTCTTCATATCATTTAGACAAAAAAATAGAAGCTGACTATCGAAATAGCCAGCTTCTCATAGGAAAATGATATTATTTTAAGAAAATAAAATACAATAGAAAGATCACAAAGAATAAATACATAATTGGATTAATATCCTTCTTGCGTCCACTAATAATCATGGTAATTGGATAAAAGATAAATCCGACTGCAATACCAGTCGCAATGCTGTAAGAAAGAGGCATTATGATCATTGTTAAAAATGCTGGAACAGCAACTTCAAATTTTGTCCAATCAATTTTCCCAAGTGATGATACCATTAACACACCGACAATGATTAATGCTGGTGCTGTAACTGCTGATGTTACCACTTGCAATAAAGGGAAGAAGAAAAGGGATAAAAGAAAACACGCCGCTGTCACAAGTGAAGCAAACCCTGTTCTTGCTCCTGCTGCTACTCCTGCAGATGACTCAACATAAGATGTAACAGTAGATGTCCCAAGAATTGAACCTGATACAGAAGCAATTGAATCAGCTAATAACGCTTTGCCTGCACGAGGTAGTTTATTATCTTTTACAAATCCTGCTTGGTTTGCCACTGCGACTAATGTACCCGCATTATCAAAGAAATCAACAAACAAAAAGGTTAATATGATACCGACCATTGTTGTAGTGTAAAAAGAAGCGTCATTAAACGAACCGAATAAAGCACCAAACGTAGGAGCAATGCTTGGAACCTTATCGACAATCCGGGTAGGTACATCAATTAGACTAAAAATCATCCCTACAATGATTGTAATAATCATCCCATAGAAAACTCCGCCCTTGATTCCCTTAGTCATGAGAATGACAGTCACCAAAATCCCAAAAATTGAAAGCATCGTATTTGGATTCGACAAATCTCCAAGTCCAACAAGCGTTGCATCATTTTTAACAATAATTCCTGAAGTTTGTAAACCGATAAAAGTGATAAATAATCCAATTCCAGCACCAATAGCATACTTTAGTTCAACTGGAATGGCACTAATAAGCTTTTCCCGTAATCCTGTTAGAGTTAACAGTAGAAAAAACACACTAGATATAAATACAGCAGCTAGACCATGTTGCCATGGAATTCCACTTCCCAATACCACCGTATAACCAAAGAATGCATTTAATCCAAGTCCTGGAGCAAGAGCTAGAGGATATTTAGCAATGAGGCCCATTATGATTGAACCAATCGCTGCTGATAGTGCCGTTGCAACAAACACCGCGCCATAATCCATTCGTAGAGCATCAGGAAGATCAGGTACATCTGCTAAGGTTAATGTGATTGGATTAACAACTAAAATATAAGCCATTGCTAAAAACGTTGTAATACCGCCAATAATTTCATTACGATAATTCGTTCCAAGTTCTTCAAATTGAAAATACTTCTTCAACTCAATCCCTCCTCATAATATTCGTTCTTAAATACTTGGCTTTGCTTATTCACTGACTAAAAAATAGCAAAATAGAGTCCACATACTTTATATTAACCACGTGACCAACTATCACACATTTTTCATATAAAAAGTAAGCAAAACAAAACCAAAATAGCACTTCGACAACATGGGTCGAAGTGCTTGACTACAATAATGACAATGAAATAATGCTAATTCCGCCTTTTGTCTATCACCTTGTAGTCAAGCTATTTACGGTAGCTCGGTAGAAACTTTTGGACCATATCTCCAAGATTATACAATGTATACAAAAATAACTGCGTCATTATATTATCAACTCACTGAAAAGACGTCAAGAAAAAAAACGAACATTTTTCCTGTTCGTTTTTTTAATATTCGTATTTTATTCCCATTCAATCGTGGCTGGTGGCTTGCTCGTAATGTCATAGACCACTCGATTAATATGGCTAACCTCATTGACAATACGTGTCGAAATAACCTCCAGCACTTCCCATGGGATACGTGCCCAATCTGAAGTCATTCCATCAATAGATGTAACAGCACGAATTCCAATTGTATAATCATATGTACGGGCATCTCCCATTACCCCTACACTCCGAATATCTGGCAGCACCGTGAAGTATTGCCAAATGTCACGATCTAAGCCTGCCTTTTTAATTTCTTCTCGTAAAATATAGTCTGATTCACGAACAATTTCCAATTTTTCATCAGATAAAGCTCCTAATACACGAATGCCAAGTCCTGGTCCCGGGAATGGTTGGCGCCAAACGATTTCATCTGGAATTCCAAGTTCCGTTCCTACTGCACGTACTTCATCTTTAAACAATGTGTTTAACGGTTCAATCAGCTTAAACTGCATATCTTCAGGCAAACCACCAACATTGTGATGAGATTTAATCGTTTGGGCTGTCGCAGTACCACTCTCAATAATATCTGTGTAAAGCGTTCCTTGTGCTAGGAATTCAATTCCCTCAAGCTTTGTTGCCTCGTCATCAAACACATAAATAAACTCATTCCCAATAATTTTCCGTTTCTTTTCCGGATCACTAACGCCTTCCAGTTTTGAGAGGAAGCGGTCCTTCGCATCAACTTTAATCACATTCATGTGGAAGCCTTCAGAAAAAGTTTTCATTACACTTTCCGCTTCACCTTTACGAAGAAGTCCATTATCCACGAAAATACACGTTAACTGATCACCAATCGCTTTATGAAGCAAAACAGCCACAACAGAGGAATCCACTCCGCCACTTAAGCCACATAAAACTTTTTTATCGCCAACTGTTTGACGAATTTTCTCCATTTCAATTTCAATGAAGTTTTCCATTGACCAATCGCCTTTACAATCGCACACAGAAAGGACGAAATTTTTCAAGATCTCTGTACCATACACAGAATGACGTACTTCTGGATGGAACTGAACAGCATACAAATTACGTTCTTTATCACTCATTGATGAAATCGGGCAAGAAGCGCTTGTTGCATCAATCGTAAAACCAGCAGGAGCTTCAACAACAAGATCACCATGACTCATCCAAACAACTTGCTCATCAGGTAGTTCTGCGAATAGCTTTGAATCATTTTGAACTTGAATAGCCGCTTTTCCATATTCACGATGTGTGGCTGGTTCAACTTTACCGTTAAAATGTTGAGTCATTAATTGCATACCATAGCAAATACCCAAGATAGGTAAACCTAGTTCAAAAATTGCTTCATCACATTTAAAAGCATTCTCATCATACACACTGTTTGGGCCACCAGAAAAGATAATTCCTTTTGGATTCATCTTTTTAATTTCCTCAGCTGTGATTGTATGTGGATGTAACTCACTATACACTCCAAATTCCCTTATTCTTCTAGTTATTAATTGATTATACTGACTACCAAAATCAAGGACGATAATCATTTCTTGATCTTCAATCAATGTATTCCCCATCAGCCAATTCACCTCATCATCATTTTGTTATACTGCTATTATTCTCTAAATAACAATAAATCTCCACACAAAAGGTAAAAAAATTATTATTAATACTAATTGTATGAACAAACTATGTAAAAAAGGAACTCTCCTTCCACTTAGAAGGCAGAATTCCGAAACAGACGAATCACTGCCTTCATTGTTAAATCATTTAAGGTGATTTTGTAGAAACTTTCGAACCTATTATCCGAAAATATATGAAGATGCCTATTCTTATTCCGAACAATATTGTAACAATAGGTTATTTTTACGGTCAAGCTAATGTTGTTTGATTAAATTTTCCCACAATTCCCTTACTTGATTCCACGTTCCTTTTTCTAATTGATTTCCATATAGATATTTTTCATATTGATTGGTCAAATCGGTCATTTGATCGGTTGAAAAATATTCATCTATAAACCGAGCATATTCACCTAAGGTCTGATCTTTTTGTCGTTTCAGTCCCATTCGATCAATTGTTTTAACAACACAACATAGGCTTTTTCAAAAGATTCATCCTCATATAATCTTTTAAATTTCCATATAAAATAACTCTGGAAGCCAATAGCTACGACTACGATAAATATAGTAGCCCAAACCAATCACAACCAGCAGTGTGAGTAAAAACCAACCACTCTTATCCCTCAAAAATCCATTTAAGTCCTTCCACCATTTCGTTATGGAAAATGACCACTTTTCTTCTTTAGCGGATGATTGAGGATCAGGATTTACATTATTTTGTTTCGGCACTTCTGTTTCTTCCACTTCAACACTCGGTTTTATATTTTCTGCTTTTTCTTCAGCAAATTGATCACTTACATCGTTCGTAAATCCAGGTGTTGGTTCAAAAGAAACCCATCCTACTTGTGGAAAATAAGCTTCTACCCATGAATGGGCATTGTTATTTGTCACATCAAATAAGCGAATATTTGAATCCCCCTCTTTATATCCACGAGATTCTCCTTCTGTATACCCCTTAACCCATCTTGCTGGAATATCGAGCGATCTTAATAAAACAACCATTGAGGTTGAAAAATTATCACAATAGCCTCTCAAGGAGTCAAACAAAAATTGATCCACATAATCCATTTCGCCATCCGGAACCATTACATTTTTCGTGGAATAGGAAAACTGGGGCCCTTTAAAATACTTTTCAATTGCTTTTGCTTTATCGTACCAATTTCCTTCGCCCATGGTTATTTCAAGAGCCAAATCCTTTACTCTCTGAGGGAGAGTTTCAGGTAATTGAGTATATCGGGAAATAAATTTCATATCTAATCCAGAGTCGCTTACATTTTCAGTCGACTGTAACGCCTCTACACGATACTTGGGTATTTCATATGTCACAGAGTAATCAGCCAAGGCCATTGGCTTCGATCCTTCAAATGAATAGATCTTCTCTAATACAGGATCCAATTCATATGAATTACCTATTCCTGATTGAATTGTTTTTACACCAAAAGGATATAACACATGTGGATACTCTTTGATTTGATGAACTTTACTTGTTTCAACTGTCTTTTCAATTGTATTTTCGTTCATAAAAGAAGTAATCGGAACTTCAAGATCCTGCGTAAACGGGATCGGCTCTTTACTATCAGAAGTAATCCACCCTTTACCTGTATATACATCCTTTGTTTCCACTTTCCAATAATGCGGGGACTCCACTTCGGTTTGAAAAACAACTGTAGGATCTCCTGCAATTGACCCTCCAAGGTTTGAATCGTCTACCCCATATCCAACTCGCTTCTCCTTACCCATTTCAGAACTTTTGCCAACTTCATTAAGTCTTTGAATATGTGGAACTGGATCAGGCCAAATAGGATCGGACTTCGGAAGCGCAAACCCAAGAGCCGTACTTAAGATCACCATGGAGGATAAAGGAATCATCCACTTGAGATAAGTAGATCTAACTATTTCTATGTTTTCCTTATCTGATAGGCGTTGAACAGTAAGGGTCCCTATGATTAAAGAGCTAATCACAACGGTTCTTACCACCGCATCGGTTGCATCATAGGGTGTAAAAGTATCAAGAACAGTAATAAACAGGAACGTAATGAAAATAAAGGTAAAAATTTGTTTACGATGACTGAACCAATAATGAAGAAGATAGTCCATGATCCACAACAAAATAAAAAAGAATAAACTTCTAAAAGAATCAGTGAATTCCGTCCAATTTACAGACAAAAAATACTCGATGTTGATCCTAAACTCATCGAGAAAAGGAAGTACCCAACCTGTTTGAAAAAAACTCCCTTCAAAATACAGAAAGTGGAGAAAGTAAACGATCATGATCCCCTTTATAAAAACACGAATAAATAAAGGAACCTTTAATAAGGATATCAATAGTGAGACAATCAGAAATACTTGAAATACCCATATTTCGGCTGTTTCCGACAATTGTTCAATCGGCCAAACCCACTCTAGCAATAACAGAAACCCTAAGATAAATAAAAATAACGAAAGAATAGAACTCTGGCTTTTCATCCTTTGATCGCCTCCGCAAAATCAGATGAAAACTGACCTTCACGGATAAGTATTACGCGTATCCCACGTGCTTGAGCCATCGTTTTCATGTCTAATTCGGAAGAAGTTTCTGGTTCTTCCCATGTTTTAATCAGGAAAATAGTAATATTGCCTTTTCTAGCGGCTAATCGATAGGCTGCTTCGATAAGGAAAGTGGATAAATGAGCTGTCACAAGCATGAGGGATTTCTTATGATGTAGAATAAAATTTTCTGTTCCAAGTACTACATCTAATGAAACAGGACTGTTATCTTTACATTTTGCCAAATGGGTAAAAAAATTCATTTCACTCATTTCACCAGCCTGAATCGATAGGGATACTTTTTGATCACCTACAAATAAAAAACCAATAGGCGCCTTTTTTCGTAAGATAGCCCTTCCAAGGGAAGCGGTAAAGGAGACGATTATTTCAAAATGATGGTTCTTCTCACCATCCATAACGATGAAAACTTCATCTGATTGGCGCTGTTCATATTCTTTTGTAATCATCTCATTACGCCTTGCTGAAGCTTTCCAGTTAATCCACGAATATCGGTCACCTGGCTGATATTCTCTAATCCCAACTGCCATAGAAGTTTCTTTTTGAATTCGATTTCTTGAGACATTTCTTCCTTGGTCATAATGATTTTCAAATGACATCGGAATCAATTCCTCATAGGCAGGATAGACGAGGATTTTTTCATCCGTTTTCAAATTCTTCTTTTTTTCTATCAATCCAAGTGGATCACTTGTCAAAATCGTGACTCCTTGAAATTGGTGTTCACCTCTCGTTAGATTTTCT
This sequence comes from uncultured Bacillaceae bacterium, assembly GCA_963765265.1. Lineage (GTDB taxonomy): Bacteria > Bacillota > Bacilli > Bacillales > Cytobacillaceae > Bacillus_BD. The sequence goes on along the minus strand of CAVXVN010000003.1, from coordinate 145,484 downwards.
ATGTGATAGTCAAAAGAAAACAATCTTCTAAAGCCAGGAAACAAAAAGGTCTTATTTTTTTCCTTATATCCATATTCATTCCACGCTTCTGGTAAACAGTCTTCTACAATGATAAAAAATAGGGGAAAAAAAGAGTTTCTTTTAAGAGTCACTTTCATACTAAGAGCCTCATTAGCATGATAATTCCATTTTTCAAGTTTTCTTTCAACAGTAAACTCTGCTAATGGGTATAAAGCTAAACTTAAAGCATAAAGAGAAAAAGGAAGAAAACTATAAAATAAAAACCAACTAACAAATCCCCCTTGAAACATGGCATATGAAAAAGTAATCATGTTCAGTGCAAATAAAACAAACAACTTCCAGACAGCTTTAACGAACTGGAAGGTTTTGATCATCTGACTCCCCTCCGAACTGGAACAGGCACAAGTTTCCTAATACGATCCACAATTTCCTCCGCTGAAACGCCAGCAAATTTGGGCTCCGATTTCAAAATGATGCGATGAGCAAAAACAGCTTGTATTAGGGTCTGAATATCATCTGGTATCACATATTCTCTTCCATATGCAAAAGCATAGGCTTGTGCCGCTTTCATTAAAGCAATGGAACCACGTGGACTTACCCCAAGATAGACATCTTTATGATTTCTTGTTTGATGTGCAAGCTCAACAATATAGCGTTTCATCGTCTGATCGACATGAATATTTTTAATTTCCTTTTGTAAACTACGCAATTCTACCAATTCGACAACAGACTCCAGATCATCGATAGGGGATACATTTTGAACTGTATTCAATACCTCAATTTCCTCTTCTAGCTCAGGATAACCCATATGCATTTTTAGTAGAAACCGATCAAGTTGAGCTTCTGGAAGCGGATAAGTCCCTTCATATTCAATCGGATTTTGTGTAGCCATCACAAAAAACGGCTTTTCTAAATGATAGGTCACCCCATCAATGGTAACACTAGCTTCTTCCATTGCTTCCAAAAGAGCTGATTGAGTTTTCGGGGAAGTCCGATTAATTTCGTCTGCCAAGATAATATTTCCCGTCAATGGTCCTGGTCTAAATTGAAACTCCATCTCTTTTGGATTATAAATCGATACACCCGTTATATCTGAAGGCAACAAGTCAGGAGTAAATTGAATTCGTTTAAAATCGGCACCTACAGATTTTGCTAAGGCTCGCACCATCATGGTTTTCCCTACGCCCGGCACATCTTCTAACAAAACATGTCCCTCTGCCAACAAAGCGATTAAACTTAATTCCGCTACATTTCGTTTTCCAATGATGACCTTTTCTATATTATGTAGAATCCTTTCAACTACGGGATTCATCTCATCCCTCACAAACTCTCCCCCTTTTTCCCATTTATAGAATCCCCATATCCTACCTGATCTATTTTTATTAATTCCATTCTCTAACTATATTCTATTTATTGTGTCTATACCCTTTCGTCATTTTAGTCATTCTTATGGAAAATAAAGACTCTACTACATATAGGTACAAAATAAGCCCTCTATCTAAAGAACTGGAATAGATAGAAGGCGTTTATTAATGATACATCACTTATTATTTAGAAAATAGAAAGGTTGGTAAAGTTTAATTTAAAATAACAATTTTAACTGTTTTACGTCCCCATGATATAGCTTGGGCACTTGATGGCATTAACACATCAATTTTATGACCTTTGATGGCTCCACCAGTATCCCCTGCAACTGCTTCTCCGTAGCCTTCTACCCATACTTTTGTTCCTAAAGGAATAACAGAAGGATCTACTGCAATTAATTTCATATTTGGATTCGCTTTGATATTATAGCCAGTCGCTGTAAGCCCTGTTATTGAGCTTTCATGACTATAAGCAGTTGCTGAAACATACAATTCTTTAGCATTATTTGTGCTTTCATTACTCTTACTTACTTCTTTAACTGTACTTGTACTTGTATTCGAATTACTGTCATTTTTCGGAGCACTCGGTTGTTTCACCACTACTGGTTGTTGTGCCGGTTGTTGTGCTGGCTGCTCTGCTAGTTGTTGTGCTGCCTTTTCTGCGCTTGCTTTAGCTCTAGCTGTTGCTGCTTCTTGTTCACTTTTTAAATTCGCTTGAGCAGATTTAAGCTGATCCTGAATCACTTGTTTATCGTTTTCAGCAAGTGAAATCTCATTCGAAATGGTATTGTATTTTTCTTGTACAGCAGTAAAAATTTCTTGCCTTTTTTGTAAGTTTTGCTCTAAGTTAACTTGCTTGGTAGCCAACATATTATTTTGTTCTTCTAAAATTTGTTCTTGTTTATCAATTTCTAATTTTTCAGTTTCAATTTTCTTTAAATCTTGTTGTTGACTTTCAAGAAGATCTTTATCAGCATTTAAAACTGTTGAAACCGCTGTTACACGTTGAATAAGCTCATTGAAATTTTCAGAGTCTACTAGAATTTCAATGATTAAGCTTGCTTGGTCATTATTATGTATAGAAACGAGACGTTCTTCCATAATTCCTTTTCGGGCAAGAACTTTATCTTCAAGTACGACAATTTCTGCTTTCTTTTCTTCAATCATTTTTTTTGTTTCATCAATTTTCTGTTCCATCAAGGATACTTCTTCTTTATTTTTTGACATCTCATTTTCTATTTCATGTAATCCACTTTGCATATCTTGAAGCTCAGTCAAAATCATTTTTTGTTCAGTCTCTTTTTGATTAATTAATTCAGCATTTTGTTCTAATTTACTTTCGCTGTTTTGAATCTCTTGACTTGTTTCTGCATTTGCCACGATTGCTGTAGATAACAAGATAAAACTTGTTAATGTAATCGCAACTAACCTTTTTAAGGAACGCATAAGACAACCCCTTTCCTATACTTTTATTTATAACACAAGGAAAAGGCACTTAGGTTACAGTTCTATTAAATTATGAAGTCAATGTTTTTAAAAGAAGTTGTTTACTATTAATTATTATTCAGAGAAATCGATAGATTTGATCATATTTAAAAATTTTTCTTCTAACTTTTCCGGTTTCGGCTTCCCATTCTCACTTGAATCAGCCTCTATAAAGCTCATAACATAACTAATGGCCTTATCACTTTGACTGGATTTAATATAACTAAAATAGCGATATGTAATTCCTTTTTCGTCCTTTTGCACAATTTTTGCATAATAATATGTTTTTCCTTCATGATCAAATTGCTCATAATTTCCTTCATATCCTACATCACTCGATAACAAAGCAAGATTTAAATCAATGTTAGATGTGATGGGCCTATTTTCATAAGTAATTTTATAATCATAAACTAGGTTTCCCTTACGATCTACTTCATTAAAACGAAAGCTCTCAAAAACATCCGAATTTAATGCGAGCTCTTCCTGAGATACTTTTGCATTGACCGGAAAGTGCATGGTATAACCCTTAGTCATTGAATTAAATGGATAAAAACCTTTTATTACTTCTTTGTTTGAGTTTAAATACTTTCTAGTAAAATCATCCTTATACGCTATTGTATCCGGTATCTTCATATCAGCTGTTGCCTTTTGTGATTCACCTTGACTTGTATTACACCCAGCAACCACGATGATACTTACGACGAACGCTACAAATTGTGTTAGTCTCTTCAACCAAAACACCCCTTTCACATATTTACTTTTTAAATTTCTAACTATTATTTAATTTATGAATTTTCAATCTAATTTTATTATAATATTATTAAGCCGGAATACTCAACAAGATTTCATTTAATGTAATGCCTAATCCTTATTAAAAACTTCCAATTAATAAAGAAAAAAGGTCTCCCATCAGTTCAGTAAACGGATGAAAGACCTTCTCACTTATATTCTTGCGCTTTTCTTTAAGCGTCCAACAATCGGTACTACAATAATACCAGCTATTGCAACCTGCAAAATGTTTCCAGGGATAGAGCCGAATGGAATTACCCAGTTACTGTATAGGATCACTTCGGTAAAATAGTATCCTACGACTTTTATAATCAGTGCAACAACAACTGCCACTGTGTATGCCATTACTTTTTTGCCGGGCATCTTTTCGGATATAAGGCCAGCTACATAGCCCATTGCACCTACGATGACGAATGTAAATGGTGCCCATAATGTCCAACCCATGATCACATCGAATAAGGCCATTCCGAAAGCGCCTGCTATGGCTCCTGTCTTTTTGCCAAAAACCAAGGCTGCTACAAATAGAGGCACATTTCCAAGATGGATTAGACCTCCGTTACCCATTATTGGAAGCCTTATGTTGATAAACATGGTTGCTACAAGGGTCAATGCGATGAAAAGTGCATTGATGACTAAGGTTTTTGTTTTAGTTGTTCCTGTCGATAAAGATATTGAATGCATATGATGGCCTCTTTCTTTATTAAAATATTTTCTCAATTCTAAATACTTATAAGCTAGAAAGAATATACCTCAACTATGGATTTTCTTCTATATCCATATTTTCGTTAAAAAACAATCCATATCTTCATTTGATAACGAGACTTTTAGAGAGATAAAAAGTAGATGTAATCAGAAGGGTCGTTGCTCATATTGGTGTTAATCCAACTTTCAATTTGAATGGGAGGAAGGTAATTTATAAATTTATGGTAAAATACCTAAAGAACCTTTCATTGATAATTCGTAGATTGTAGAAAGTAAATAATCGTTCTTGAAAAAGGAGTTATGTAATAATGAAAACTTTAAGAACCTGCGACAAAGGCCATCAATACGATAAAAGCAGCGATTGTCCAAGCTGCCCGATTTGTGAGCAAGAACGTAAACCTGACAGTGGATTTCTCGCAAGACTCTCAGCGCCGGCTAGAAGGGCATTGGAAACCAACGGAATAACCACCTTACAACAACTATCACAATTTAGTGAAAAAGACATATTAAAGTATCATGGGATGGGACCCGCTTCCTTACCTAAATTAAAGGCTGCGTTGGATGAAGAAGGGTTATCATTTAAAAATTGAACAAAGTATTATACTTACTTAACTTAACCAATAAGACGAAACGCTTCTGTTTTTTTGCCGAAACGCTTCTTCTTATTGGTTAAGTACAATCTGTCATAATTTATTTAATACAAAACGCTAAAAAGGACTACCTCCAATTAATTCGGAAGTAGTCCTATGAATAAAATCATGTTTAATCAGTTTGTTTTTTAAAAATCTTATCCTTCAAATAATTGACTAAGAAAACTTGTACCATATTGTGGCATTTTTACTTTAAAGTTATCTGCGACAGTTGCTCCTAAATCAGCAAAAGTTTGGCGTACTCCAAGGTCTTTACCACCTTTTAAACCTTTCGAATAGACTAAAAGTGGTACATATTCACGAGTATGGTCTGTTCCTTTATAAGTTGGATCATTCCCGTGATCAGCTGTGATGATCAGCAAATCGCCGTCAGTCATTTTCTCAAAGACCTCAGGTAGTCGAGCATCAAAGGCTTCCAATGCATCGCCATATCCAATTGGATCCCGGCGATGACCATACAACGCATCGAAATCAACCAAGTTTATAAAGCTCATCCCATGAAAATCACGGTCTAGACATTCAATAAATTTGTCCATACCGTCCATATTGGATTTTGTCCGGATCGCATCTGTTACCCCTTCGCCATCGTATATATCAGAAATTTTGCCAATAGCGATAGAATCTAAACCGCCATCCTGTAAATGATTCATTACAGTTGGCCCAAAAGGTTTAAGTGCATAATCGTGGCGATTTGAAGTCCGCCCGAAATTATCTGCACTCGTACCAATGAAAGGTCTTGCAATGATGCGGCCTAACATATAAGGATCATCACGTGTGATTTCACGGCAGTATTCACAAATTTTATACAGTTCATCAAGCGGGATCTCTTCTTCATGCGCGGCAATCTGGAGAACGGAATCTGCTGAAGTATAGATAATCAACGCACCTGTTTTTAGCTGTTCTTCACCTAGTTCTTTAATGATTTCTGTACCGCTTGCTGGTTTATTCCCAATCACTTTCCGACCAGAAAACGCTTCAATCTGGCTGATTAATTCTTGCGGGAATCCATCCGCAAAAACACGAAACGGTGTATCAATGTATAGGCCCATAATTTCCCAGTGGCCTGTCATCGTATCCTTTCCCACAGATTTTTCCTGCATTTTTCCAAAATAGGCCATGGGCTTCTCCGTTACAGGAACTCCTTCAATCTTACGAATATTGGATAGACCAAGCTTTGCTAGGTTCGGTAAATTTAGCCCCCCTTTTTCTCTAGCGATATGTCCAAGGGTATCAACATCAATATCATCAAATTGAGCTGAATCAGGTGCTTCACCAATTCCTACCGAGTCCATCACGATGACATGAATCCTTTTAAATGAATTTTCCATTTTATAGTCCTCCTATTAAGATGAATTGAGTATATTTCACATCTTACGCCAAAAATATCATTTTATTTTAGGGAACTTGATATGTTTCCAAAACCTATTTTAAACAACTTTCTTATAAAGAAAACTCGCCGATTGGCGAGCTTTGAAAAGACGAAGACAGAGACCTAGTATTATTCGGATACAATCGCAATTCCTGAACTTGCACCAATTCTTGTTGCACCGGCTTTAATCATAGCCAAAGCTTCTTCTTTTGAATGAACACCGCCTGATGCTTTTACTCCTACCGTTTCTCCTACTGTTTGACGCATTAAAGCAACATCTTCTACTGTTGCACCACCTGTTGAAAATCCTGTAGATGTTTTAACAAAGTCTGCTCCTGCTTGAACAGCTAAAGTACAAGCCTTTTTCTTTTCTTCATCTGTCAATAAGCATGTTTCAATAATCACTTTTACCAAAGCTTTTCCCTTAGATGCTTCAACAATACCGGCTATTTCTGCTTTAACATAGTCGTACTCTCCATCTTTTAACTTACTTATGTTGATCACCATGTCTATTTCTTCTGCGCCCTTGGCAATCGCATCTTTGGTTTCAAAAATTTTCGTTTCTTTTGTACTAGCACCCAATGGGAAGCCAATAACCGTACAAACCTTTACATCCGTACCATTTAGTTCTTGTGAAGCTAACTCTACCCATGTTGGATTCACACAAACGGAAGCAAAGTGATAGTTCTTCGCCTCTTCTATTAACTTAAGAATATCATCTTTTCTCGAAGATGCCTTCAAATTAGTATGATCAATCATTTTAGATAATTCCATGAAATACTTCCTTTCTCAGTGCGTTCAAGTTCATTATAATTTCCAGTTCAACATATGTAAATTTATTAATGAAATGATCCTAAGCTTATTGATAGCGACCTAATTAGATAAAGTTTTCACTCGTGTTCTTTTATTTTATTATAAGTACTTTTCGACCATAATAAACAAGTAACAATCTTTCGTAAATTACAACCATGGAAATAATTTCATTTTAACTTTTACAAACGTTCACAGAATTTAGCTCCAGAAAGCCCACTCATGAAGGTGTCGGGAGGAATAGAGTGCTTTTAAATTTGTCAAACATACGTTCTTATTGTATAATAAAAGAATACATAATCAGAAAGATGTGTATTTTGTGAAAAAGCTCATCATCCATCGTTTATTTTAGAATGGAAGTTATCAACGCTCGTTTGATAGCAACATATTTTAAAGACACGATTTGGATTAGCTCACAGACTCAACAACATCACCCTTTCTTATGCCTTAAATCAAGTTCAATTCATGAAAGAATCGAAACGTTATTGTAAACAACTTTATTTCTATCGAGAATTCAAATCCAAAAAGGAAGTGTTATTTATGAGTACACATATTGGAGCAAAACCAGGCGAAATTGCTGAAACGATTTTACTTCCAGGAGACCCTTTACGGGCAAAGTATATTGCTGAAAATTTTTTAGAGAACATCGTTTGCTATAACGAAATTCGCAATATGCTTGGATTTACAGGGACATATAAAGGGAAAAGAGTTTCTGTGCAAGGATCAGGTATGGGAATTCCATCCATTTCAATTTATGCAACAGAATTAATGAAAGATTACAACGTTCAAAATTTAGTTCGTGTGGGCACTTGCGGAGCCTTTGAAAAAAGTGTCAAGATCCGTGATGTCATTATCGCAATGAGTGCTTCAACCGACTCGCATATGAACAGAAAAATCTTTGGAGCGATGGATTATGCCCCAACAGCTAATTTTGACTTATTGAAAAAAGCTTATGATGTCGGCACTGAAAAAGGACTTAGTTTAAAAGTAGGGAATGTATTTAGCGCAGACATTTTTTACGATGAATATGCAGAACACGAAAAATGGGCACAATATGGAATTTTAGCTGTTGAAATGGAAACAGCCGCCCTCTATACATTAGCAGCCAAATATGGAAGAAAGGCATTGTCTATTCTAACGGTAAGTGACCACATTTTAACAGGTGAAGCAACTTCAGCTGAAGAAAGACAAACAACCTTTAACCAAATGATCGAGGTTGCTTTAGATGCTGTCGTAAAAGAATAATGTTAACTACAGGCTAACTCGAATGATCATAAATTAGAGTTAGCTTTTTTATCTTTAATGAGAGTGAAAAAACAGCAAATAAGATCGTAGTTGAAGTGAAAGGAAAAGTAAAAATACCTTTCTCCCCTTTCTTTTGGTGACTGCTTACAGATGGATTTTTCAGCAATTGATAAAGGCAAATCTTAAACCTCTTTGTGTTTTGATAGAAGTTCGCCTCCATTCATGTCCCTCTGCCAAAAAGTCTTTTTTGAAAAAATGCTTAATAAAATTGGAACAACCAATAATGCGATGGTTACATAAACAATATGGTATACCGATAAATACTCTAAAATAGTGCCACCGAATGCACTTCCAAACACAATTCCAAAATTAAAGGTACTGGACTGAAGAGAAGTGGCAACATCCTTTCCAGTTTCTACTTGTCTAGTTACTGCAGCCTGGAACATCGTAACAAGTGCTCCAAAAGAAACACCCCATAAAAGGAAAGCAAGATGTGAGACATATGGCATTCCCTTAAAGCCTACGAACAAAAACATCGTTCCAAAAGCCAACGTTAACATAAAGACGTTTAGAGATCCAAGATGATTATCGACAACTTTACCTGCCAATACAACAGATATAATCGTCCCAATACCAAACAGGATGGAAGCCATCTTTATTCCACCGGCAAAATCAAAATATTCTACAAGCGGTGAAATATAAGTATACAAACCATAATGTGCCATAATCGTAAGGAAGGTCACGACCAAGCAAATGACGACGGATTTATTGCGAATGATGTAAAATGGCGAATTGGCCGTTGTTCGTTTTTCCCCTTCAACAGAAGGTAAAATGATCTGTCCCAAAATGGCAATGACAAAAATAACGGCAGAAAGAACGCCGAATTCTATTCTCCATCCAAACTCTGTACCAATTGCTGTCATAATCGGCAAACCAATTCCAAGTCCAAGGGTAGAACCAGACATAGTTACCGCTATGGCTCTTCCATGTAATTTAGAAGGAACTAACCGCATTGCATATGCAGAAACCATCGGCCACAATACACCTGCACTGATCCCTCCGACAAGTCTAGCAGCAGCTATTAGATAATAAGATGGAGAGAATGCAATGATTAAATTTGAAACTCCGAATATATACATCAATATCGTCAAAAGTTTTTTTCTGTTCATTTGCATTGTCAAAGTAATTAACGGAATCGTTCCGACTGCAGATGCAATGGCATAAACACTTACTAATAACCCTATAGATGAATAGGATACATGCAAACCTTCACTCATTTCAGGCAAGATTCCCGATGGTACTAACTCTGACAAGATCCCCATAAAGGTAACGCTTGACAGAAGCAATAAATACAACCACGGAAATGTTTCTTTCTTCTTTTCCATATTTCCTCCATTCTACCCACAGTTTTAGCAACTGTACTATGAGGGAATGTTTTTTCATTCAGATTTTATTTATGTAGAGATTCTATTAATCTTACTATTACACAAAATATATGCTTTAACCATATATAGATAAAAGTTATGAATTTTTTATCCTACGCTTCTACTTTTCATAGAAAATAAGCCTTTCTAATTAGTCTCTCCACTCTTGCACTTAATATAATAGTAAAAATGGCAATAGCAACGTACATACTCATTTAGTGCATATCAAAAATAAAAACCAACAATACTCATAATATAAATCGTTGAACCGCGAGAATCGTCCCCGCGCTTCGTGTTCCGTATCGATAGATTAGATAGGCATTTATAGATTGCATCTAAAGGATGTATGGGAAAATAAAGAAAACTAATGATAAAATTGTATATGTGATGTTTGTGAAATAAGTAACATATCGCTACTAACAAAAGTGGCTAATTGTCTGCTAAAAATACGACAACACAGCATGAATAAACAGTGAGGTGAACAAATTGAATAATAAAGTTATTTTACTTGCATCAGATCAGCTTGGTAAAGGAGAGAAAGAACTAGGTGAAGGAATATTGGAAACCTTCTTTACCATTCTCAAGCAAAGGGAAGATCTGCCTGTGGCTATTTTTTGTATGAACCAGGGTGTATTTACGTTAACGGAAGAATCGCTTGTTTCTCTCCAATTAAAAGAACTGGAAGACAAGGGTGTTGATATTCTCGCTTGTAAAACATGCGTAGACTACTATGAGCTTGGTGAGAAGCTTACAGCCGGGAAAATCAGCGGGATGGCCCAATTTATTGAATTAGCTGCCAAATATGAAGTAATTACATTATCTTGAGATTACAGAGTTTACAATTTTTGCAGGACCTGTATCTAAGGCCCACTGAGTCAAATAAAAAATGTTTATTTACCTTATTAATTTATTAAAAGGAGGAGTACGAAATGGTTAAGAACAAAATGAATGCTATTCTCTTTATGATTATCATGATTTTAGCAGTATTCACAGCTTCTGCCTGCAGTTCAAACACAGATGAAGAGGTGAAGCAATCCAACGAAACAAGCGATACAGTAAACACTATTACTACTGAAGATTTGAAAAAAAATCTGAATGACGATTCATGGGTTATAGTTGATACACGGATTAACGATGCCTTTAATGGTTGGAAGCTTGATGGTGTTGCTAGAGGCGGCCATATAGAGGGAGCTGCTGATTTCTCTGCTAATTGGCTAGATGTGGATGTAGAAGACAAGGAAAAGAAATTAGAAGAAACTCTAAAAGCAAAAGGAATCAGTTCAGATAAAAATATCATTTTATATGATGCAAATGGTATTGATGCTAAAAAAGTAGAAAAGTATTTAAGTGAAAAGGGTTATAAAAATCTTTACACTTATGATGTAAATCAATGGGCTGAAGATGAGAGTCTTCCAATGGTTCAATATAAAAACTATCAAAGAATAGTTCCAGCAAGTGTTGTAAAAGATGTGTTGGACGGCAAGACTCCTGAAACATTTGAAGAAGGAAAAAAGGTTAAAATCGTTGAAGCTAGCTGGGGAGAAGAAAAAGAATCCTATGCAAAAGGTCATGTTCCTACAAGCTTTCATATTAATACAGATACGGTCGAGCCACCTCCAGAATGGATGCTCGCAAGCGATGAAAAGTTATCTCAATTTGCTTTAGACAATGGTTTTACAAAAGATGATTCTGTTATCGTTACTAGTGAAAGCCAAATGGCTGCTTATCGTGTTGCTGTAGTTCTTAGCTATATAGGAGTCGAGGATGTCAGAGTATTAAATGGCGGCTTGGCAGCTTGGACCGGGGCAGGTTATGAAGTTGAGACAACCAGCAATAAACCAGAACCGGTAAGTGATTTTGGTACGACCATTCCTGCTAATCCGGATCTTATTGATACTCAAGATGAACTAAAAAGCGTAATTTTGGCAAACCCTGATAAAGCTACTTTAGTTGATAATCGTACATGGGAAGAGTATATCGGAGAAACATCAGGTTATTCATATCATGATAAGGCCGGCCGTATTCCAGGAGCTGTATTTGGATATGCCGGAAAAACAGATGCGAACTCATTAGACTATTTCCGTAATATTGATAACACCATGCGCAATTTTGAAGAGATTGTAGAGTTATGGAAAGAAGCTGGAATTGATATGGACAACCATCTTTCGTTTATGTGCGGAAGTGGATGGCGTGCAGCTGAAGTTATGATCTATGCAAATGTCTACGGTCTAGAGGATGTTTCTTTATACAGTGATGGTTGGATTGGTTGGAGTAATAACCCTAGTAATCCAGTTGAAACAGGAGAACCGAAGGAATAAAAAGCTATGAAAAAACAATTTGCACAAAAGCTTCTCTATTTTGTACCACTCTTTATACAAGTTCGGCTTAATTATAGCAGTTTTTGTTGTTAATTATCTTGCAGGTACAAAAGCGGGCGTATATCGTCATGTGTACTCAAGAAGAATGCAATATATGGAGGGATTTTACAATCCAAATTCAATCCAATGGCAAAGCCTTTTAGTTGCTTGTTTTTGTATAATTCTTTTCATTCTTTTGTTTTCTGCTATTAAAAGGAGAATGGACCTGTTTAACAAGGTGCAAATTGCCTTAGCAATCTTACTGAGTCTTTTCATCATCATTGTAATGAACAGCGAGTTTTTTATTACAATGATGGCATATCCTTATATCATTATCGTTTTTGAAATTGTTTTTGCCATTCAACTCATGGTCGTTATCGTATTGAGTTTAAAAAAGATCAAAACAATAACAAAGCGGACTATACCTAAAGCTTCAAAAAGGGATCTTTCTTCTAAAATTCCTTTTTGAAGTTTTTTTGTAAGGAAATAAAATAATCAGTAATCTTGTTTCCATTCTTTAAAAACCATTGTATCAACATTCTTCGATTGTAAAATCAATAGAATTTCAAACGTCTTTCACAAAAATTTATTGTTGTAATTGATTCCGCTGTAAGCTTCATACATACCTCTGAACCAAATAAGGATTTAAGTTATAATATCCTAGAACCACTAATAACTGGAGGGATTCCTTTGAAAAAGGTACTGTTTGATTGCGACAACACCATGGGGCTTCCAAACAAAGATGTAGATGACGGATTAACCCTTATGTACTTAATGGGAAACAGTAACATTGATTTACTCGGCGTAACAACGACATTTGGCAACAGCCATATAGAAGATGTATTTCAAGCAACTGCCAAACTATTCCACGATCTAAACATAACCGATATTCCTCTAAAAAAAGGAGCTGGAAAGGATTCTGACAGAAACAGTGAAGCTGCCGCTTTTCTTGTTGATATGGTCAATCAATATCCTAATAACAATAACCGTACTGGCTACCGGTTCTCTTACAAATTTATATGGAGCTTATTGTCTCGATCCGCATTTTTACGATAAGGTAAAAGAAATCGTATTAATGGGAGGATTAACAGAGCCTCTAATGATCAATGGTAAGAAATTGGATGAATTGAACTTTTCAGTTGATAGTGAAGCATGCTACAACGTCCTTCATTCCGGTGCAAAAATAACGACAATGACTGGACATATTTGTCTACAAGCAGAATTCCGAAAAAAGGAATACCAGAGATTAATGGAAAATAAGGATATCACTTCATATGAATACATTAAGAACATGCCTATGCCTGGTATGAGCATTTTAATGAACGTTTTTCCACAGAAGGTTTTTTTAATTGGGATATCGTCTCAAGCGTACATATTTCTAGTCCGGAAGTGTTTCAAGACAGTTATCAATCCATTATTTCTAATGAGAAAGATTTACAGAAAGGATTACTAAAACCTGAGGACCATCATGAAAACGGGTCATATCATCAATATTCCAACCGCAATAAAAGATATCGACCTTTTCAACGAAATCATCTTTGAGACATGGAAAAACGTTAAAATCAAAAGAAATTAAATAGCAGCCCTTTTTGACATCCGTCTATCAAGACGAATGCCAAAAAGGGCTGCATAATTTCCGCATAAAATCTATCTGCAAAAATGTTTTTATCTTTTCAAAGGTATCCATGTTCTTTATTTCTTTATTTGGATTATGATACTCCACGTAAGCGTGGGCACACCATGCGAGAGCTCTTAAATATAGGTAAGGAGTATATAACTGAACTCGCTCACGAATATTTTTATCTTGACCCGTTAAACCTTCAATATAGGTTCGAAAGAATAGGTCCTTTTCCTCTTGGCTAAGAAGATAGTCTGTTTTCCAGGAGGTGGTGGTCGGGGCCAGAAATTGTGTTAAGTCCTGGGCCGGGTCAGAAATAACAGGTTTTTCCCAATCAATCAAATAGGATTTTTCCTTCCCTATAATAAAATTATGAGAATTCACTTCTGTATTATTGACGACATGCCAAGGTTCATCAATAAAATATTGCTCCTTGTTCCTATTCAACCTTTGCCCAGTCTATAAATTGATCAAAAAAGCTTTTGATCTCCATGCTGACATGCGGGCTTTCCCAAACGTTAGCAAGAAGTCTTTCCCCTTCTTTAATTCGATCACTAAAAATACGGTCCTCTACTTTAAAATGAGTGTCATTCTTCTTAACATCCAATGAATGGATCCTTGAAAAAATAGCAGCAGCTTTGGACAAATCCTTTTCGTATTGGAGTGGTTCTCCTTCAAGAAATTCCATGATCAGAATGCCATATTGAAAAAAGGAGAACGAATCGTCAACAAAATACACCTTAGGCGTAACGCCTGATGGTTCCAGAAATTTAATTGAATCATATTCATATCTTATTTGGTTTTCGTTTTCCATTTGGCTGCCAGTGTTTACTCTAAAAACATATTTATTCGCGGAAGAATCCAAAAGAAAGTTTATATTATATTCGCCTTGGGCGAGGAACCTGACTCTAGTATTTCGATTTAAGTTCAAATCACTTAAGCTTTGATTATCATGGATGTATTCTTTAATTTGTTCTAGTAATTTGCCTTTTAGCATACTTACTTCTCCATTCCAGAATCCATTTCATCGTATGAGAGGGTTTTGAGTTTTCATTCTTTCTCTCAAATTCGAATAAGTCCTCTTTCGTATCAATATCCCGATATTTCGGACTTAGCCCAATGGTTAAATTCTGCTCGTTTCCAATATCAATGGTTGATTCCAATACTGATTTCCCGCCCCATTTTTTTGGAATACGGAATATCTTTTCATTGGACGTTTTCATTCCAACCAGATAATATCCTCCATCATAGGTTGGTCCTAATACGATATCGTGCTCTGTCTAATATTTGGAAAGAGGTTTGGATGTCCTTTGCTGACAAATCTGGTATGTCTGAACCAATTAAAACAACCTTTTTATAGCCTTTTAGTAAAACTTGATTGATAGCATTAAACATCTTTTCACCCAAATCCTCACCCTTTTGTGGAAAGGACTCTATCGACTCCGGAATAACATTTTCAAGAATGAACAAGGAATCTTCAGGCGTATAGGTCATAAAGAGATCGATATCCTGTAATTCCGTAAAAGTAGCTGTAAGATCCTTCAAGAAAGCCATATGTAACCCGGCACACTCATCGCCTGTCAGCAAATCCATTAATCTTGTTTTTGTTTTTCCTGGTATAGGAATTCTCGTCATCAGTATTAAAGCATTCATTATCTCACATCTCTATAAATTCTATTTAATTTTTCCGAAGGTAAACCTAATAAGTAAAGGAACTTGATTTTATGCATCTTGAGCAAGGTTTTTAGCATGCCCCTCCCTTTGGAACCGTCGAGCTGAAGTCTCCAATTTTTTTATCAATCATTTTCATTTTTCCTAGTTGGTGGATTCTTCGGGAAAACTCCCAATCCTCCATAAGCTCCATATCCTGGAAGCCTCCCAGCTTTTCAAAGATATCTCTTCTCATGAAAATACCTTGGTCCCCGAAAATCAATTTTAAATATTTTGCTCTTAGATTAGAGGAATGGGCTACAAATCTCATAAAGCCTGTATCTAGATCGTAGAAATATAGCCTAAAGCAACCCCCAATATATTTTTCTGCTATTGTCTTTTCAATCTCAAAAAGACTGCTCTGATGGATCCTCGAATCAGAATGAACAAACCAGAGAATGTCCCCCTTTGCTTCCTTTGCTCCACCATTCATCTGCTTGGCTCTTCCCTTTGGACTAGAGATTACCCGTGCATAGCGGCTCGCTATTTCAACTGTGTTATCGAGGCTTCCTCCATCGACAACGATCAATTCTTTTTGTCCAGGAAGCTCAATTATGTTTTTTAAACACTTTTCGATTGTCTTTTCTTCATTTAGTACTGGGATGATAATCGTTATCATAGTTTCTCTTCCTTAGACTATTCTTCAAATATAATCGGATCATTTATATTAACTTCAAGGGACACCCTATCGCCAATGTTATAAAAAGACGCGGATTGGGAGATAATCTTAAGTTCGATTCCCATAACAACAACTGTATAATAGACTCTTTCCCCAGCATATTTCCTTGATTAGACCGTTCCTTCCAGATCCTTTGTTCCAACAGGAAAGATCCCGATATCCTCCGGTTTTATCATGAGCCTAGCATGATTCGCATCACTTCTGGCACTCTGGATACTTACAATGTCTGATTGGAATCTTCCATTTTGAATTCTGCCTGGAATGAAATTTTTTTCCCCGAGGAAATGAGCGACTTCTATAGAGTTGGGCCTTTGATACAATTCCTCCGGAGTCCCAAATTGCTTAATTTTTCCATCTTGCATAAAGGCAATTTTATCCGAAGACATTAACGCTTCTTCTTTATCATGCGTAACTAAAATGGTTGTCATGCCCAAGTTCCTTTGTATTTCGAAGGTTAACTCTCTAATCTCTTGCCTAAGCCTTGGATCGAGGTTTGAAAATGGCTCATCAAGCAACAGAACTTTCGGGGAGACAGCCAACGCTCTGGCTAATGCGATTCTCTGTTGTTGTCCACCGGAGAGTTCATGAGGGTACTTGCGATTCGTTCCCTTTAGTTTTACTAGGTCGAGCATTTCCTCCACTCGATCCTTTATTTCCTTTTTTGGATGCTTTGCCATCTTGAGACCAAAGCCAATGTTCTGCTCCACATTTAAATGTGGAAAAAGAAGATGATCCTGAAAGACAATGACAGTCCCTCTTTTTTCCGACGGCAACTTCGTAATGTTTTGGTCACCTATAAAAATAGTCCCCTCATCAGGCTGAAGCAGTCCCGCAATCACCTTCAAAGTCGTCGTTTTTCCACATCCTGATGGGCCAAGCAAAGAAACGACCTTTCCATCATCCACTTCAAAGTCAATATTCTCCAACACTTTTCCTTTACCAAAAGATTTCTGTATGTTTTTAACCATTATTTTAGACATAATGATATTCCCCTAGTTTCCCCCTATAAAATCGTCTCATGAGTTTTTCAATGATCATTAAGAATATGAAAGTAGTCAGGATGAACACGACGCTATATACAGATCCAACCATCCTGTCTCCACTTTGGACAAACGGAAACATCAGCATGGAAAAAGTAATAATTTTCCCTCCGC
The DNA here is from genome assembly GCA_963765265.1 of uncultured Bacillaceae bacterium. Taxonomy (GTDB): domain Bacteria; phylum Bacillota; class Bacilli; order Bacillales; family Cytobacillaceae; genus Bacillus_BD. Next base: position 128,107 of record CAVXVN010000003.1, on the reverse strand, counting down.
CAATCAAAAATGTTAAGAAATACTGACTGTAGGAGACAATGAAAGCCATGCTCCCAGCGGAAATAATTCCCGGTAAGATCATAGGTAGAGTTACATAAATCAATGTCTGAATCTTCCCTGCACCTAACACTCGCGCCTGCATCTCCATTCTTTCCCCCACTAGTTCAAAAACAGATTTAAGGATCCTTACTGTATAGGGGATACATGGGATAAGGTGAATCAATACAACTCCTAGAAATGTATTTGCCAATCCCATTTTAATAAACTGAACATGAATTCCCATCGCCACTGCAACGGTAGGAACAATAATCGGAGCGAAGGTTAGAATTTCGATGAACCTTTTTCCCCTAAACTGATATAAAGCCAGCGCCTTAGCTGCAGGTATAGTAATCGCTAAAGCCACCAACGTGACATTAAAAGATAATCCTAGACTAAATAATAAAATCTCAACGCTTTTTGATGATGGATCAAAAAAGTACTCCCAGCCCCGCATCCCAAAATCTGAGGGAAATATTTTCGGCCAAGGCCAATTCCTGGAAAAACTCCATATCACGATAACTGCCAGCGGTAATAAGATAAACCTCAGAAAAAGTCCTATGATCCATTTATATCGTAATTTTGTTTTATTCTCCATTTCATCACCTTGTGTATTTAAATACCTTTTCAAAAGCTTTAAAATAGAAGCCATGTTAGGATGACCGCAATCATGGTAATCAACATATTATACACCATGGCATAAGGCCTGTTTTGTAGGACAGGGTTGCTGTATTCTATAAATGCCTGTACCGGCAAGGCCTTAGGTTGCGTCGGCCCTAGCAAAAGAGGCAACTCGTATGCTCCGAAAGTAAAGGCAAATATAATAATAAACGAAGATAATACAGAAGGCATGATAAGCGGTAATAGTACATAGAAAAACACTTGTTTTTTATTGGCCCCAAGGTTATAAGCTACATCGGATAATTTCTTTGAAACATTGCTAAGAACGGTATAAGTCGTTAGAGCAACAAAGGGTATTTCCTTCCATATATAAGCTGCGATGATGCCAACACCATTTGGTTCATAAAGTAAAGAAGGAAACTGGTCTTGATCCTTGATCAAGCCAGTCTCAAATAAAATCCTAGGCAGAATCCCTGTTTGGGAAAAGATATTATATACTAGCAGTGCTGCAACAATATGAGGCACTGCAATGGGTACCCTGTAAAGTAATTCTACTGTTTCTTTATTTCCTTTCATTTGAAGGATGGAATATGAGAGTAAAACACCTAATACAACCGCTATAATCGATGATAGTGCTGATGTATACAGGCTAAACTTCAAAGATGATAGGAAATTTGAATCGGTTAAGACTTCTCTATAGTATTTCAGTGTAAAATCAGTTAATCCAATCGCTTTAAAATATCCAAAACTCTGCAGAAGCCCCATTACGATGCCTGTGACGAAAATCCCAATTAAAATCAAAAGCATTGGCGACAACAACAGATATGGTTTTACCGCTTCTCTAAAATTATTCACCAGGTATTTCTTCCATCCAAATTTTTTCAATAATTGGTACTAAATCAGCCGGCATTTCAGGAATTCGATGCTGTGACAGCACATCCTGCGGTAATGTTGCTTCGCCCAATTCAACAGACGCTAATCTTTCTTTTTCCTCTTGACTAAGCTTCGCTTGATCTAAGACAGGCAGATCTCCCCATGTAGCCGGGTTGTATTTTGTTGCCTGGGACTCCACATTTAAAATATAGTTAATCAAGGCAAGAGCCCCTTCTTTATTCGGAGCATTATGCGGAATTGCTAAAAAATGCGTATTTCCAATCGTCCCTTTATCAAATACAAATGTTCTAGTTGATTCAGGAAACTCTCCTGTTTCAATCATACCTGAGGCTGAATTTGGATTATAGGACATCGTCATCCAAACCTCGCCATCACCATACATATTATCAAGTAGAGCAGATTCACCTGGATACGTTTTTCCTTCTTTCCATAAATAAGGCTTTAATTCTTTGAAATACTCAATAGCTGGAGCAATCGCCTCTCTCACGACCTCTTCATCCGCTTCCATATCCATGAACTGTTCATATCCTACGATGTCACTTATAATATTTCGAACAAAGGCCGATCCTGTAAAATCAGGAGGAGCAGGATAGGTAAACTTACCCGGATTCGCTTTTGCAAATTCCAATAATTCCTTATGATTGACCGGTGTTTTGTCAATATGATCACTATTGTAAATCATCACAAATTGTGCTTTACCGTAAGGTGCTTCATATCCATTTACAGGATAACCAAAATCATATTGTACATCAGGCGATTCCTTGTCAATATATTTATTGAAATTCGGCAGTTTTTCCGTAAAAGGTCCAAACAGCAAATCATTTTCCTTAGCCGTGAAGAAGTTTTCTCCATTAATCCATACAACATCAATGCTACCTTTTTCAACATTCAACTGCTTTTCATTCAGCATAATATTTAATACTTCATCAATATTCATACCTACACGTTTGACCGTGATATCATAGTCTTTCTTTACATTTTCCGTCAGGTAGTTATCAATCCATGCATTTGTTTTTTGGTCACCGCCATACCCGTAGAATCTTACGGTGCTCCCTTTAGCGGATTCAAGGATTTGTTCAAAGTCCTTATCCAGTACATCCCCTTGTTTATTTTCTTCCGGAGTATTTTCATTTTTCTTTGTGTTTTCATTAGAAGTACATCCTGCTGCAATCAGCATAAAGAAAAGCAATACTACAAACCATAATTTTTTCTTCATCAAAACTCTTTAACATCCTCTCGTGTATATTCTTGACCAAAATCTTAAATCCTACAATTTGACTTGCATTCAAAATAACCTTCAAGCTGCCCTAATAGAAAATAAAGACTAAAACCTATTCCATTGATACCTAGAAAAAATGGAACAAGAAGACTATTCATTATTAAACCTATTGCATTGAAGATGATTAATAGACTTAGGACTATCCATCTTACATGCCAAAGGACTTTCTGCACGGTATGGGCTTTTTGACGCTGAATACTTTTTGCTTGTCCAATTTTTTGAATAGGTTGGTTCATTTTACTCTTAACTTTCCTTTCCATTTATACGGAAGCTTGATGATGGTCTCAGGTTCCTTTATTTCCTTTAAATAATGCAAGCAATCTAATAATACTTGTCTTTGCATGTCCACTTCACCGGCTTTTCCAAAACTGCGCCCTAATGGAAATTTAGTCTGTAGCGCACGAGAAACACGAACCTTTCTCGTTAAATGAGCTAAATGAGTAATTGAAATCGCTGGAATTCCTACTTTTTCAATTCCATATTGAATCAACCCCACGGATTGATGACATATATATCAGCCAGGGTTCAAGATGACAGCATCGACTCGATCTGTTATCAGTTGTTGAACCATTTTCGGAATCGTTTCTTCAATCAACGGTACTGTATCTGGGATATATCCCATTAATCCGTAATGGGTATTGGCCACACCGCCAATAACACCTTCATCCACTAACTCCTTCAGTCTTGTAAGCGGAAAAACACAGTTTACATCTTGGTCAGCATCACTGCGGTCAAAATGTTCATGACTAATCATTAAGTCATCTTCTACACTAGTAGACGAAATAAACCGGACGGTAGGATCCCCATCTACCACATTAAAAACCTCTTGTGTTTTCACATGGACACCAGCCGTTGTGACTAGAGCAATGATGGAATCACTTGTTTCTTTTTTAAATGGAGTAATCGGGATATCCCCTATAATCGCATCAACCATATTTTTCGCTTTTACTTCCATAACGGATTCAATGATTTTATTGCCGGATAACTTCATGGGTTGTATCCCTCCTTTCCATTAGCCAAAATAAGCCACCTATTAAACTTGAGATTGTGACAAGAATGAAAAATAATAATGAAACGGATAAGGCAATTCCTTCTGGAACTCCAATACTTTGGAAAAATAAAACATAACTAGCCTCACGAACACCCAATCCATTTAAGGAAACAGGAATCATCGTAATGACTGAAATTAATGTAATAATCACTAGTAGGTGAAGAAAAGAAACTTCAATCCCAAAGCTTCGGAATAATAAATCGTTAATCCACGCCATCCCAACTTGGAAAAGGAAAGACAATAGTAAAATCATTCCCCACCATTCCCAGCTTTCATTTCGATAATTCTTTGCTGTATCCCCAATTCCGATAATGACTTGCTTACCTTTTACCATTAATATACTTAGTTTACTCTGAGATGATGAATCCCGTTTCAGTTACTGTTACCTTTTTCATAAATAATTTAATGAATAATATACAACGCTACTGCGATAATAATTAAAATCAGTAGTGAGATCAAATACGGTCTTGATTGGTCCATAAATAAAGCAGAAATCAACACGATGCCTACAAGGGCGAATCCAGCTGTAATTCTCTCAAATAATACCGATGTTGTTGCCGTTGCCACACCTGTCTTTTTCCCCAAGTAAAAAATTCTAACGACATCTCCGCCAACACTGCCTAGCATAAAGTTATTAAAGAATAAACCAATGTAATAAAGTTTCCCTAAGTAAGTTGGGGATATTTGATCGTTGCGGAGTCTTTTTTCAGAGGATTGGATAAGCATTCTCCATTTCCAAATACTTGTTGCGACGGTAATCTGAATCGCCAAAAAAGCAAGGACAAAATAAAAAGGAGAGCCCTCCTTCATTATACGGAAAGCCTCATCCCAATCAATCATCGTTACTAACCAGACCATTAAACCAACGCTGACTATAAATCTGATGAGAAGTTGTAAATATGACTTTACTTTGTTCTCTTTAGATTTTTTCACCTACCTCACCTTTTCATTTAAAATATTTTGTTCAGTTACTTTAACAAGATGTTGAAATAGTGCAATTAGGAGCATTAATTTTACTATTTAAATAGTATGTTACAAAATATTAATGGTGTGATAAAAGTATTTACAGCTTTTGTCACACCACCTTCGTTTTAGTTATTAAACTATTTCTTCTTTTATCTTACCTTTACGTTTATCATTATATACTTTCTTTGCAACACCTATTAGAATCGATAATGCAAACAATGTTAATAATCCAACAAACAATTTCTGAGCTCCACCTGTAAGTGTTCCTCCAACGTATGAATACACGATTGTCGCAGGTAATTGACCTATACCTGTTGCTATGAAGAATGGCCAAAATCTCATATTCGTAAGACCAGCAGCATAACTTACAAAGTCAAAGGAAACAAATGGTAAAAGTCTACAGACTACTATTGTACGGTTTCCATATTTTTCGAAGAAAACATCTACACTTTCCATTGCACCTTTACTAGTAAGCTTTTCTACAACATCTCTACCAAGTACTCTCGCTATAAAGAAGCATAGTGCAGCCCCCGCCATGGCAGATGACCAAGATAGTATTGCTCCTTGCCACCATCCAAATATAGCTGCATTTGAAAGAGTAATTAGGAACGCTGGAATTGGTGCAGCAATTGATTGAAGAACCATAAGAGTAAATGACACTACTATAGCTAATTTACCATATGATCTCAAATATTCAATTACTATTGCTGTATCTAGCTTAGATATCGTACTAAAAGCATTATTTAATCCATTATGAAGAGTAGGAATGGTAAAGTAGCAAATCATAAAAATTGCTATACCAACAACTGCAACAATTCTTCCAAGTTTTCTTCTTTTCTTAACCTTTGCAATTTGCTCTTCATCTAGTTCTTCCCTTAAGTCACTTAGTTTTAGCTGTTGTTCTTTTAAAGCTTTTCTTTCTTCCTTTGTATATTCCTTTTGGTACTTTCCTATAGTACGTACAATATATAGGTTCACTAGATTTATTATTATTGCACTTACAATGAAAATAGGTCGTATCTCTGATACAGGATTTGTGAGTACTAGTGTTTCTTTTGTAATATAAAGGAATTGTTGTAATCTTCCTGTTAATAAAGCGATCAGTATAGCCGCCAGCTCAATATAAAAAAATGAATACTTCCAATCTAGTCTTGTCTTAGCAATAGCGACCATTAGTCCAAAGCCTGTAAAAATATACATTACTAATCCTAGTCCTACCATCATTTCAAGTGCTACGCTAAAAAACAGCAGCATACTGAAAAGAAAGCCTAGTGCTATACCTGCAGTAGTATAGTAAAAAATTAGTCTTAATTTTAACAAGACTTCACCTCCTGAATTATTCTGTATGACAAACCCATACAAAAATAAACTTAAGCTAAATTATTTTGCAATTGAATATACTGTAGCTACATAAGTTCCATCTTCTGGAAGCAAATCTTGATTTCCAGTGAATTTAACTTCTTTCGTTTTTTCTACTGCACCATTAGAATAAGCAGAGTTGGATATTATACCAACTGGGCAGCTGTCAAGACAAGATAGGCATCCAGTATTCTTAGCTTTAGCTCTTTCTAAATTTCCACCAAATTTGAAGGCAATTTTGTTTCCGTTGCTATCATTAATAACTTCATTAACATCATATTCCTTATCAGCACCATTCCAAGTAACCTTTAAATCAATTGGTGTACCTTCAACTTTAGTAGTTGAAGCATTATCAGGAGTCATGTTGTTTCCTGGCTCAGCTCCTATCTCTACAAGTGCATTATAGAAGTCTACATGGATTTCCATATGCTGTAAATACAGATTTAGCTCCATTAGATCCATCCTTGAATACTGAAGCGTGACGTGTTCCTTCTGTAAAATACTTACCATTTACTTGAGAAAGAACAGTTACAGTACCAGCCTCTTTGTCAACTTTTATAGGATTTTCTAGTGATACACCCCCTACTTGATCAGGTGTTTTTGCTTTCTCTTCCTGTTTTTGAGAATCAGCTGAATTCCCTCCATCGTTAGAGCTACATCCAACAAATACCATCATGATTACAAATAGTACCGCTGCAATAATTGCTTTTTTGTTAAATTTCATTACCTATTCCTCCTTATTTTCCCATTACTATAACGGGATGTTAACATTGGAAAATTTACGCTTTAAATTTTCTGATTTTTTCAATATTATGCTACTATAATAGTATAGTGCAACTTCATTATAATTAAACAAAATAGGATTATAAATTCATTTTATCGATAGCGGCATTTAAAACATATCGTTTTTATTGATATAAAGTGCATAACCCTAATTTCATCGCATTTACAATAACGGGAGAATTCCCCTATTCACAAAACTTTCATATATCCTTCAACCCCTTCTAATGCTAAAGTTCTTCATTAGAGCGTCACCGTATGCCGATTCCTTCATGTTCATACGGATAAGAGTCATTCCACTTTTGGAATAGCTCTTTTGGTTATGGTTTTCTATCAATAAAGCTTAAGTTTCCGAGAATCTAAAGGGGTTTCTCGTACAATCTTAAAAAGTGGAAGGAGCTCACTCCTTCCACTTTTTCTCATTATTTTACTAGTGTAAATGAGTATTCTTTAACACCTTCAATGGCATTAACGACATTTTCATAACCAAGACCTTCTAATTGCTTAGCGACTTCAACACTTTTTGTACCTGTATTGCAGTATAAAGCGATGGTTTTGTCCTTTGGTAATTTGTCTAAATGGTTTTCAACTTCATCAAAAGGAACATTAATCGCTCCTGCTATCATACCTTCTTCTTTTACTTGTTTTGCAGGGCGTACATCTACTAAAACGATATCTTTGTTCTCATCAATTAAAGTTTGGAAGGCTTCGCCTCTCACATCTTCATAATGGACTAAATCGTATTGAAATTCTTTCACACCATGAGCATTGGTCACATCTTGAAATCCGTTGTTAACGAGAATTTCAGCAGCTGTACCGCTTTTCTTACCTGAATTACAGTAAGTGATAACAGGTTTATTTTTATAATCTTCAATTTCATTCAATTTGCCTTCTAATTCATCCACATTGATATTAATGGCATTAGGAATATGACCTGCCTTGTACTCTTCTGATGAACGAACATCAATGATGATCACTTCATCTTTTTTCTTATCTGAGTTTTGAGCAACTAGTTCCTCGCCTGTCATCGTTTTAATTTCTGCCTTTTCGGCCGCGGTCTCCGTTGTAGTTGAAGTTTCTGCTGGTTTTGTCTCATCCTGAGAACATGCAACTGTTAACATCATTGATAAGGCAATTACTACTAATAATAAAGTAGATTTAATTTTACTAATCTTCATATTGAAGCCTCCTTGTTTTAACTAGAAAGTTAATTTCTATAACTAATTTTATATGACAATCGACCTATAATCAATTTGTATAATCAATAATTAAGATGGCCATTTATCGATTTTTTGGATGTACTAAACGGAAAAAGAAGTACATGGATATGTTGGCCGATGAGCAAATATCGAAAGCAGACTATGATGAAATTATTAAACACAACAATCCAATTTTTAAGCATAGAGAAAAGGCAATGTTTAGTACCCATTGCCTTTGTCTAAATAAAAGATTTGCTAAAAAATGCCACGCATAGATATGTAAAACTATGACATAAAGCCTGTTGCAGTTAATATTTCTTTAGCTTTGTCAGCTTCATCATCAGATACAAGAACGATAGGACCAGTACATCCCATACCGCTTTCTGAGTAAACGCCTTTTCTCCAAAGTTCTATTACTGCATCTTCAAGTTCAAGAATATCAATACCAGGAATTGAGTATGTTACAACCTTCTTTGGAGGCGCAACTACTTCTTCTGACTTAGATTCCTTCTTTTCACTTGCTTGAGTTAGCTTTGAAAGAACATCCTTAAGTCCAGCCTTGTTAAGCTTAGCGAATTCATTCTTTGTAATCTCAACTATATTATTTTGAGCACATGTTGCACAGTATCTTAATGCTTCACAAATAACTGGCGCACCTGAAGCTCTTGATATAATATTGATCAGTCTTCCATATCCTTCGCCAACTCCTGGGCCGTATCCATAGCCTGAAGCTTCATAGTCCCCTCCTGTAGTAAAGGATGAGAACATCTTCATAAGAATGTTTCCTGTTAATGAGTCAGTAATCATAACATCAGGTGTTCCTGTAAGAAGATCATTTCCTCTCATTACAGCTCCACCGTCTGCTCTAACTGATTCAGTAAAGTTCACTTCATATCCCTTTGCTATAAGGTCTTTAAGTGCTCTTTCAACCTGTCTTGCTCCATCAACATTAAGAATACCAACTGTTGGTTTTTCAATTCCACAAGCTTTTGCAGTAATGATACCATAAATTGCATTCTTAACCATTCCTTCAACTCTATGAGTTGACGAAGTTCCTGTAGTTGTAGCAATAAGCATCTCCTTGCCTCTTGCTGGAGTTATTACTCTACCAACTGTTGAAACACCTATTGGGAAGTTATAGTGTAATGTAACGCATCCTTGAATTTCATTTGAATCAAGAAGCTTTTCCATTACCTTATGAGCTTCATCTTCACTGCTTACTTCGTAAACATTAAGCTTAGTATCTACCTTAGGTCCAATTAATACTACTTCGAAGTCTCTGTATTTTCTTGATGCCATTTCAGCAGCCTTTACAAGTTCCTCAACTCCATGCTCACTTCCAAGAGTTGTTAAACCTACTCTGACTCTGTTACCAAAGCTTCCGCTTTCCATAGCATCTGCTATTTCATTAAATACTTGGCCTATAATATTTTTAACGTTGTCCTTTGACATGCTATCACTCCTTACTTCTGAAGTAGGTAGGAAGCAAAATCCTTCATAGCCTCTGCAACCATGCTCTTTACTTCTTCTTTGGAAACTGCACCGGCCTCTTCTACTAATCCCGTATTCTTTTCAACTATTAATGAACAACCATCAAATAGATTTGTCATTCTTCCAAGGAATAAGCTTCCTTTTCCGATAACCATCAGTCTATTTATTGCTCCTTCAAGAATTTGCTCTCTTGCAAACCCTATTGATGGAACACCTGATGGGATGTGTCCTTGTGTTGGCGCAAATCCAACGTACCCAGCTTTCTTAAAGAATTCAGGAAGCTTTGCTTTTTCTAATTGTCCCTTCTTAACCGCAAGAGCACCGATCATCTTGTAGTTAGCTGTTGGAACGTCCCCAGCACCAGCTGGTTCTGTAGCTTCAGGGTTTTGCATTTCTGAAGAATATACATCAATATCTGTAAATGAAAGTCCAGCTGCCTCAAGTGGTGAAGCAACAAGAGCCTGCATAACAGCCTGTGGTGATGCACCAGCACCTACAGTATGTCTTCCTATAGCGTCCGTTCTTATTATTGGGTTCACTCCATCGTTTTCTGAAACAAGAACTGCGAATCCACCAAGTACGTCTTCGATTATTGGCATATTCTTCTTTACGTGGTCCTTACCATTCATTGCAAGTTTAGCTGTAGCTCCACCTGCTATAACAAGAACATTCTTGTATATTCCAGACTTTACAAGTCCGGCAGCGCTTACAAGGGAGTGTGATGGCGCAGCGCAGAAACCTCTAAGATCTGAACCAGTAGCATTATTTAATCCAAGTATTTCCCCGATAGCCTTCGCGAAGTTACCTCCACCTCTTTGGTTCATATCTCCACAAGCTTCTTCTGAACACTCAATTATATAATCTATTTCATCCTTGTTTATTCCAAACTTATCAATTAGGTGTAATCCTGCAAGGACACCTGACGCCTTAACAACAAGGTTTTCTGTCATTATATGTGAAGTGAGGTTCTTATCGCGCTCATGCGCTCTCTTTACACATCCTACTAGCTCGCCATTCATATAAAGTGGCTCAGCATGTTGTGTATTTACGGCTAGCTTCAATTTCAGCCATTTCAAAACCTTCTCCAAGTTTTGATGTATAGTCCTTTAATAGTGGGTGTGCTTCAAATTGAGTCTTAATGCTAGCCATTAATCCTTTTTCAATTAAAACTAGGTCAAATGCATCTGATACTTTTATCAGACCATAAAACTCTTCTTGTGGCATGATTTCGCCATATTTTCCGAATCTTGAAGCGTTTTCAACCTTCTTTTCAAACCATGGCTTTGCCATATCCCCAAGCTCCAAAGGAGTAACATTACCTATATAAGCTTGATTAACTGGATACGCTACGCAATCTTCAAATGATCTAATATGCTCTGGTAACTTCTTTAGGTATTCTGATTCTGGGTTTGTCTCTCTTTCAAGAGTTTGAGTTGTTCCGTTATGAATGATCATATCAGGAGAATTAACAAGTACATAACTTGCTCCTTTTATTACTGGAAACATATGTGCACCTCCATAGGCATTTTTATCATATTTAAAGGGGGTGGAGCTATCCACCCCCCTTTTGGGTTAAACTATTTTACTTCAAATACAGTTTGATCTTCTACTGGAGTTTCAAGAGCCTTAAGAGCTACTTCTGTAAGCTTTCTTCTTAATGCCTTTTCATCTTCCATTGTTAGACTTGGGTTTCCAAGTGGATGTGGAATAGCTATTGTAGGAACTATTCTGTTTGCTCCAACTGTCATTGAAATTGGAACGATTGTACACATGTGAACGATTGGAAGTCCTGCTCTTTCAATTTCTTTTAAAATAGATGCACCGCATCTTGTACAAGTACCTCAGGTGGAGGTCATGATTACAGCTTGAACTCCGTCAGCTATTAATTTGGCAGCAATTTCTTGACCATATTTCTTTGAGCTTAAAACAGCTGTTCCGTTACCAGTTGTTGAATAGAAGAGGTTATGAAGACTACCGATCTTTCCTTCCTTTTCCATATCTCTTAATACGTCAACAGGAATTACTCTATCTGGGTCTTCGTTAGCGTAAACTGGGTCATGTCCACCGTGAGCTGTTTCATGAGTTTCACTAGTAAGATCCATTAAGCCTTCGATATTATATTCACCGTATTTTTGAGCGTTAGAAGCTTCGATTCTATCAGGGTTACCCTTCGGAACGATTCCACCTGATGTAACGATAGCTACTTTAGCTTTTGTGATATCAGCAACTGGTGCTGCTGGAGCTACTCTATCGAAGTCAGGCATCTTGAATTCTGTTACGAAATCTTCGCCCTTTATCTTCTTAACAAGCATCTCAACTGCTCTCGTTGATCCTCTTTCAGTTGCGAAGTAGTTCCTTCTGATACCTCTTTCGATGTATCCTTCTTCTTCTGGTGCTCCTAATGCTTCACCCTTAGAAAGCTTTAAAGCAAGAGCTGCCATCTTTGGAGCTGCATCTCTGATACCAGCTGCATTGTTCTTTGTTGAAACGATATAAAGTTCCTTCTTGTACATATCAGCACCTGGATTTTCAATGTACATCCCTGTTACTACTGGTATATTAAGCTCATCCTGAACTAATTTAGCTACAGCACCGCAAGCTACACCGTATCTTCCTGCGTTAAATGCAGGTCCTGCTATAAATACGTCTGGGTTAAATGATTTAATCATATCAAGTATTTCTTGTTCAGCTTTTTCTTGGTTTTCAGCAAAGTATGAGTCACCGCAAATAATCGTTCCAACGATTTCTGCTTCACCTTTGAAACTTTTATTTAATGCTGCTCCAGGCCCTACAATTCCTTCTCGTTTTTCAGGAGCAATGTGAGCCATTTCTTCACCACCAATTTGGCCGAAGAACTGATTTATATAATGTACGACACGAATCATTTGTTCTTTCCTCCTTCTGGCGGATTAGTCGTTAAACTTTGTATATTGTTTTCTGACATTTCCTACTTCTTCTTTGATTGCATCTAGTTCAAGAACCATTTCCATCATTCCACATTGTTCTTCATAAACTGCCTCATCAAATTCAGCCTTAAGCTCATCTTCAACTACATGATATACTCTAAGCCCTAGTTCAACACCTGCTAAAGGCCCTGCATAAGTTGGGTCTCCTGCTGTTACAGTTTCAGCGGAAAGTCCTGCTGATTCAGCTTCTGCTCCACCAAGGATTACAACTACATTTTCTGCACCTAATTTATCAACTGTATCTTTAACTCTTTTTTGGATCTCCAGATCCATAGCACCTGCGGCTGTTCAAACGAAACATTCTGTTGAAGCAAATACGATCTCTGCTCCTGCACTTACTGCACAAGCCTCAATAGCTGGTCCTGGAATTCCATCTCTGTCTCCTATAGCGATAACGTGTCTACCTTTTAATATCATGATAAAAAACCTCCTATTTCCTAAAATTTATTTTAATTAGAATGATTTAGCTGTTAAATAGTTGAAACCAACTTCACTTGTAGCACCAGTGATAACTTGGATTTCAGCCTCGATTGATCCGTCAGCTCTTAATGTTCCATCGAAACCACCTGAAAGTTTATCAGCAACTTCTGGGTGTCCAATAACTTTCTTCATTGCAGGAAGTATAATCATTTCATTTGCATTTCCTCCAGTAACGATTGCGTCACCCTTAGGAGTTGAGTCAGCAAGTGATTGAGATGCTCCATCTCTTCCAGCGTACTCATCTGTTACAAGAACAGTCTTAATTCCTTTGTCAGTAATCTTGTTACAGTTCATAACAAGGTCAGCATCTGGATTACCAAACCCTTCTTCTGAAATGATTACTGCATCTGCTCCAAGGAATTCAACAAGCTTAGCTGTCATGTTTGATGATCTTTCCTTATCAGCAAGGTATACGTTTTCATTAGTAATGACAACTCCAAGGAAGTTGAAGTCCTTACCATGTTTTTCGTAAAGATCAGTTATGATTGGGTGGTTCATATGAACATATGATGGGTTCTTATCGCAAGCTGAAACGCAGTTTCCACTAACTATAGCTCCATCAAATGCTTCAGTTGGGTATATAAATGTTGGAATTATCTTCTTAGCATCTACTCCATATACGTATGTATCATGAAGAAGACCTTGAGTTTGAAGCATGTATACATAAACTACCTTTGGTAGTTCTGGGTATTCCTTAACTTGCTCAAGTAATGGCTTAGTTTCGTAAGTTTTTACTTCGTCTGGTTGAACGTTTGCTCCAGCCTTTCCAAGATAAACAGCTGTCTTATATCCAACCATTCTTACCGCTTCTTCATGTTCGTGTTGTTTAATTCCATCAACTGGTTCACAGATCATAACTACGTTATGAGTCTTTGAGAACGGAGTGTATTTTGCTCCCTCTCCTGACATGTCTATGATTCCTTCTTGGAATCCAACGATCTTACCAGTTGTAACAACAGCAGCACCCTTTAATACATGAGTTTTACCTGATCCAACTTGCTCAACGTTTGAAATAAATCCAGGGAATATTCCACCCTTTCCTTCAACCTTAACTCTTGGCTCGATAACGTCTTTAACAGGGATGATTCTTACTTCATCTCCTGGATGAACAATATCAATATCGATTGAAGCTAATTTTTCGTCTCCTCCAACTTCATTTAGAAGTTCTTGCTTGTTAACATAGAGGACACCGTTTTCTACCTTAGTCTCTGGTCCAAACTGTATATCCTTAATAAAAATATTTCCTAATTCAAGGCGCAAAGCCTTCACCTCCTGAATTGTATCTATGAATCTAGTTGTATCTATATATAAAGGCAAAGCCAATATAACTTAGTAAATTACTTGTAGAATCCCTTAATCATTTCTTCAATATCAGCTACTGAAGCAATTTTATCTGGAGTTAGAACCTCAGCCTTTTCTCCATTTACATACATAATCATTGTTGGAAGGCCAAGTACCTTTTGAGCGATTGCAAGTCTTCTATTTCCACTTGTATTTAAACTAGTAAACTTAATCTTATCTCCATAAGTTTCTTCTAATTTATGAACATCTGGCATCATTTCTATACAAGTTGTGCACTTGTCACCCCAGAAATCAACGAATACTGGTTTTTCAGTGTAATTAGTAACTTCAGCTTCAAAATTATCTTTAGTTAACTCAAACATTATTTTCCCTCCTGATTGTGGAAATTATTTATTAAATTTGTGATCACTAGTGTTGCATAATACTGTCAAAACTTTCGGTTTAATATTTTATCCTGTTAGAGCTAACAAGATAAATAACATAACAAAGGTGGAAATACCCTTTTTAGAAACCGCTTACATTTATACTTAAATTAAATTATTGCAGCACTAGTGATTTGTGATTTATATATTTTTCTGCTGCTATTGAAGCGATTGCTCCGTCTGCAGACGCTGTTATAACTTGTCTTAAAGTCTTTACCCTTACGTCCCCTGCTGCGAAAACTCCTGGTACATTAGTTATCATATCTTCATCTGTTGGCACATATCCACTTGGGTCAAGTTCAACTTGGCCTTTGAAAGCTTCTGTTATTGGGTCAAGTCCAACGAATACGAATACTCCATTTACTTCAAGGTTTGAAATTTCTCCAGTTTTAAGGTTTTTCACTTCAAGACTCTCAAGTATTTCATCACCATGAGCAGTTACAGGTACTGTATCCCAAATGAATTTAATCTTTGGATTGTTAAATGCCTTTTCTTGAATTGACTTAGCAGCCCTTAGCGTATCTCTTCTATGAATAATTGTTACTGATTCAGCAAACTTAGTTAGGTAAATTGCTTCATCTATCGCTGAGTCTCCACCACCAATAACAGCAACATCTAATCCTTCAAAGAAGTCAGCGTCACATGTTGCACAGTACGAAACTCCTTTTCCTCTTAGCTCAAGCTCGTTACCAAAACCAGCAAGTCTTGGTTCTGCACCTGTTGCTATTATTACAGTTCTTCCTTGATATTGAGCATTCTTACCATTAACAAATTTGAGATCTCCTGAGAAATCAACTGAAACTACATCATCTTTTACAAACTCTGTTCCAAACTCACTTGCCTGCTCATGCATTCTTTCTGAAAGAGATGGACCTGTACAACCAGGTGCAGCTCCTGGGTAATTTTCTAGTTCGGAAGTAGTCGTAATTTGTCCACCAAACTTCGCCTTTTCAATTACAAGTACATCTAATTTTGCTCTTGAACCATAAAGTCCCGCTGAAAGCCCTGAAGGACCCCCGCCTACGATTACTATGTCGTAAATCTTTGACATTTTGTTACCTCCTCGTATAGTAAATTTTAATTCCTCTTTCGAGGTAATTAATTGCTAACTTATTACTAACCAAGTTTATCATTAATTTCTTCAGTTGTTCACTACTTCACAAAAATTTCATTTTTGATTTCTTAAATATTGAAGGCTTGGTAAATCAAATCAAAATCTATTAGTCTATAATCCTCATAAACCCTATCAATAATGTCTTTAGACCAGTTTCTTGGAGGTCTATTGTTTATTAGTCTTTCTGAGGTCTCAATGCTGTTTTCCATTAAATTCAAGGAATCCAGATTAACCCCGTTATCGGCTTTAAGGGATATAGCAATAGTCTTATATGGTGTTTCATTTGGCTTAATACTCCCCATAAGAGGATGTGTTAAGAGCCTATGGCCTTTGTGAACATAATCTCTAGCTGTTTTCATTACATCCATTAATGAACCTTCTACAAATACTACATCAGATGTTTTTTCAAAATCTTCTTTCGAAAGTACATTATTCGTAATTATTATTGCCTTTTCCCTCATTTTATGCACCCCTTATGTTTGTAAAGGCCGTACTCACGTAATTCATTGAGCTGCGGGGATAAAAATTCTTCTAAAACTTTTTTTGCCTAAACAGTTCCTCCTTCTTTTCTTAAGATAACAAGCCCTTATTTCATAAAAACTTTAACCTTGCAAAGAATATCACACATAAGTATTAAAAGCGCTTTCATTTAATTGCAAAAAAAATATACTCTTTTGGTCATTCTAGAAAGAAAAGTTTTTATGGAATAATAAATTTCATCTATTGATATACCTTCTTACAAGGTAATTATATAGCCCATTAATTAAGCTGTCAACATCTTCCATATTTATCGGTTTTACACTATTAATATATTAATATGTTAATTTCAAACGTAAATTTATCGGGATATCACGGTAGAAGAAAAAATTTTAGGAAGCACCTTGTAAAAATTCCCTTTAGATAATCATATCTAAAGGGGCATCTTAACTGAGATAAACAAAGTTTTATTTTATAGATGCTAAAACCTTAATAATGATTTCTTCTTCTTCGATATTCACTGTTCTTAAATCCAGCAGGATCTCATCCCTTTGGATTCGCACAATGATGGCAGGAGTGTCATGCGCTCTTAAAATCTTTGCCAAATTTTCTGCGGATATAACATTATGCTTTAATACAACCACAAATGTAGGTAATAATACTTCAGGCATTGTTCCGCCTCCAACCTGGCTTGTTCCTTCCATTATATTTATATGGTAGGAATCACAGGTATTATTAAGTTTTTCCTTGAATCTCTCTGAACGTAGTTTCAATTCATCTTTACTTTGTAACAAGTCTCTAATGACTGGAACTTTGTTAAGTTCATCTTTTCCTTTTAGATAATGCATTAATGTTCCCTCTAATGCAGCAAGAGTCATTTTATCTACCCTTAAAACACGGGCTAGCTGGTGTTTTTTTAGTTTATCAATTAAGTCTTTGTTACCAGCAATGATTCCTGCCTGAGGACCCCCTAAAAGTTTATCCCCACTAAAAGAAACAAGATCAGCACCCATCTTCAGAACTTCTCCAACAACCGGCTCATCGCCAATACCATGCTGACGAAAATCATATAAAACACCACTGCCTAAATCTTCATAAAAAATAACTTGTTCATGTTGATTCGCTAAGTCTACTAATTCTTTCGTTTCAACGGATTCAGTAAATCCATGTATTTTAAAATTACTGGTATGTACTTTTAATATCATTCGTGTTTCTTCATTTATTGCACGTTCATAATCATAAAGATGTGTTTTATTAGTGGTACCAACTTCAATAAGCTTTGCTCCGCTTTCTTCCATAATAGATGAAATTCGGAATGAACCACCTATTTCAACCAATTGTCCTCTGGAAACAATAACTTCTTTATTTAATGTAAATGCACGAAGAATGAAATATACTGCTGCAGCATTATTATTAACGACCATTGCTGCCTCTGCACCTGTAATCCTTTTAATTAGGTCTTCCACATGACTATGTCTGGAGCCGCGCTCCCCTTCTTCTAATTTATATTCTAAATTGGAATATTGCGAGGCAATTTTTGCGACATGTTCTACCGCCTGTTCGCTTAAACGTGCTCTTCCTAAATTTGTATGTAAAATGGTACCAGTCGCATTAATTACATTTTTTAATGTGTACCGAAATTGCTGTTGAATGATTTTTTCCGAACGATTAAAAATTTCTGTAATAAATAATTCATTTCCAGGTTCATTTCCAGACCATCGATTTTGTAAAAGCATTTGCCTAATATCATTTAAAACATTCGTCAAAATTGCAGTCATGTTTGTATGATCAATCCCATATTGATTCATTAACACGGAAAACCTTTCATGTTTCTGTAGTTCATGAATGGGAGGCAAATATTTCAATAATTGTCTCATAAAGTTCCCTCCAAAATAAGATAAATACTTTTTGATTATATCATTTTTCACATTTCACGTTTTAAAATCTTATGTATATATTATCTTTTCCTACAGTAATGCTATCGAAACTGTTATTTTAAACAAATGTTATAAGTTAGTCATGTACATTTAAAGAGAAAAACTTGTATACTATGTTTTGGAGGTGTTTCTATTGAATGAGCAAGAAAAAATTCGTCTTACTTCATTCTCAACAAAAGCTGGTTGAGGTTGTAAAATTGGTCCTGAAGACCTAGCGCAAGTTTTGCGCTTATTACCTGAACAAGAAGACGTTCCCGAATTACTTGTAGGACGTGAAACGTCTGATGATGCTGGTGTATATAAATTGACAGATTCGATCGCATTAATACAAACCATTGATTATTTTACCCCGGTTGTAGATGACCCGTATATGTTCGGTCAAATTGCTGCAGCCAATGCGTTAAGCGATGTGTATGCAATGGGTGGCATACCCAAAACAGCATTAAATATGGTTGGTTATCCGGTGAAAAAATTAGGTGGAGAAATACTAGCTGAGATATTACGAGGTGGATCTGACAAAATAAAAGAAGCTGGGGCTATCCTAGTTGGTGGACATTCCATAGATGATCAAGAACCTAAGTATGGTTTATCTGTAACCGGAATTGTTCATCCTAATAAATTTTGGAGAAATGTCGGTGCAGAACCTGGACAAGTTCTTGTTCTAACAAAGCCAATTGGGGTCGGTATTCTCACAACTGGGATTAAACAAGGTGCCGTCACACCAGAACAAGAAAAAATTGTTACAGAAACGATGGCCATGTTAAATAAGAAAGCTGCTGAAGTTTTAAGTCGATTTTCACCAAGTGCAGTTACAGATGTTACTGGTTTTGGACTTCTTGGACATGGCAGTGAAATGGCAAGTGGCAGTAATGTAACCCTTGTTATTGAATATGATAAAGTTCCTATTCTTGACGGTGCATTAAAACTGGCACAAGATGGGATTGTTCCCGGAGGTTCTAAATCAAATCATAAGTGGCTTGAAAAAGATGTGGAATACCACAACATTGCTCCTGAAGAACAAATCATTCTTTGTGATGCGATTACATCAGGTGGTTTATTAATCGCAATTAATCCCTCTGATGCTGAAAAATATGTTAAATCAATGAAAGACGAAGGACATGATTCTTGGATAATTGGTGAAGTAACCGATAAACAAGACAAATTAATTATTGTGAATAAATAATAGGTACCCATTCTATTCTCTTTATCCATATGCTGTGGGCTAATGCCACAATCCCAAACTCGACATGTACCTTGTCGAGTCGATTAAGAAAAACCGGGCAAAACCGCCCGGTCCTTTTTTTGTTTAACCCTTATTACTGAATCGTCTGCCACAGACGGTCAACAAGTCCTGTCCAAGAGTACTTATTAATGCTTTCATGAAGTTCTTCCCGAAGCTCTGCACTTTCACGGGCTCTCTTAATTTGTTTTTTTAAAGCTTCTGCCAGGCGGTCACAATAAGCTGACAGATCACTTTCAACAGGCTGATCAACGTTCTCTAAGCGAGGCTGTTTGACATACTCCACCCAGCCGCTTTCATTAATGGTTCCGCTTAAAAGCTCTATCAAAGCAGGAAACTCATTCACTACTACACGCATACCGCAAGCAAGACTCTCTAAAACAACTAAAGGAAGACCTTCATAATAAGATGGCAGTACAAAAACTTCGTGTTTTCGGAAGATATCTCCCAATACATCTTGAGTGACAGCTCCGTAATAAGTCATGCGTGGATCAGATTCTATTCCTTTTTTTAATCGGTCTACAGCTTCTTTATCTCCAGCTCCATATAACTCTAAGTTTACATTTTTCTCATCACTCAGCTGATTTTTGAATGTGTCGACTAATTGAAAAACACCTTTACTGTCTGCAATCTTTCCGGCATAGACGATGGAAATATCTTTATCTTTATTTTTTTCAGCAGGATAAAAATTATCCTCGTTAAAGCCGCTCCCTAAAACGTGAATTTGTTTTTCAGAGGCACCATAGATTTTTTTTATAGAAGGAATATGCTCTGAACTCAGTGTAAAAATAATATCTAAATCTTTAATGTGTTTCGTATACTGCTTTGCTAAATGAGGATGTTTTTTTGCCTGACGCAAATCCGTCCCATGGCTGACAGCTGTCACTTTTATATCAGGAAACCATTGGCGAATAAAGTTGGTTAAAAACCAAAGATGATGAGAAATAATTATATCCGGCTTTAAATCAGCAACCGCTTGACGAACTGCCGGTTCAAAAGCTCTTTTCCAATTTCCAATCATTTCAGGCGTCATTTCTCCATAAATGGTGCTTTCATAGGGCATCACATCACTCATTCCCGGGAGCGGGAAATTGCAATATTTATTTGGAAAAACGACTTGGTACTGCTTATCTTTCGGTAAAATATCCCATTCAAAATCTGAGTAGCACCCATAAAGACAAGCTTGTTGGGCACGGTCTTCTAGTCCTTTAATAATATTAGTAAAATAAACTCCACTTCCTGTTTTACTTGGCAGCTGTGCTTGAATATGTAAAATTCTCATACATTTATTCCTTTCATTAATTTTCCCCTCATTCTTTATAATTCTTCTCAAACCGCCAAGCATCCCGGCACATCGAAATAATATCACGTTTCGCCGTCCAGCCTAGCTCCCGCTCGGCTTTTGAAGCATCAGCATAACACTCCGCAATATCCCCAGGTCTGCGATCCACAATTTCATAAGGTACTTCAATACCGTTAGCTTCTTCAAAAGCTTTCACTAACTCTAAGACACTAGTACCCTGACCAGTTCCTAAGTTATAAATATGAACTCCTTCAGTAAGATGATCCAATGCTGCCACATGGCCCTCAGCTAGATCCATTACATGAATATAATCACGGACTCCCGTTCCATCCACTGTTAGATAGTCATTTCCGAAGACTCTTAATTTTTCTAGTTTCCCCTTTGCCACTTGAGTAACATAAGGCATAAGATTATTTGGAATTCCATTCGGTGCTTCACCGATTAATCCACTTTCATGTGCACCTACTGGATTAAAATAGCGAAGAATGGATACTGAAAAGGTAGGATTTGCTTTTGCTATATCCGTTAGAATCCGCTCACTCATCGCCTTCGTTTCACCATAAGGATTGGTCGTTGGTAAAAGATCCATCGTCTCTACAAATGGTACTTGATTATCTCCGTACACTGTTGCTGAGGAGCTGAAAACAAAACGATTCACACCATATTTAATGCAAGCTTTAGCAAGAATCATCGTGCTGACAATGTTGTTATAATAATAAGCTAATGGCTTTTCAACGGATTCACCAACAGCTTTAAGGCCTGCAAAATGAATAACACCATCTAGATCATGATTGGAAAAGATCGTGTTCACCGCTTCTTCATCGGTAACATCTATCTCATAGAATGTAATTTCTTTATTTGTTATTTGTTTTACTTTATGTATACTTCCTGCTTTACTGTTGCAAAGATTATCGGCAACAATTACTGTATGACCTGCTTCTAATAAAGCGACACATGTATGTGAGCCTATATATCCTGCACCACCGGTAACTAGTATATTCAAGACTATCCCCCTCATATTTTATTTAAATATGTTAATAGTGCTGTCATCTATATAATCATAAATCCCAATAAGTTCAAGCAGCGTCTAGGCACCTAGAACTATATTAGGATCATTAAATGAAAATAAGCAACCACCGTATATGGCTGCTTTTTCACTCGTAAATTAAGCTATCCAAAGAGTAATTGACAAGCAGTCCCCACCTTACAATAGAGGGGAGGACTTTATTTGTTTACACTTAATAAAGAGCTTTTACCTTCTCTTTCGGTAGCATGATTAATTTTATTCTTCGTTTGCCAATAACTTTCATTCGAAAAGTTACAGGCACCCAGATCTAGAGTTCCAATAGAGATTATTAACTAAGGATGCGATAATCTTCAACTCGTCGAGTTATTTTATTTTTATCTAAGCATTCAAGGAGAATCAGAGCATATTTTCGACTAGATCCTGTCATATCACGAAATTCAGCGAGCGTCATTTTGCCATTTTCTTTTATAAAATCTGTCGCTTTTTTTACGGCTGTATCATAGTAATCTTTATAGATGACCGTTTCAGGATCAAGACGAGCAATCGTTTTACCTATAAGTGAATCGATTAATTCTTTTCGTTCTTTATTATCACCAATAAGTTCTGCTTCACTTGGTGGAGTGTAACCAGCTTGTTTCAACTTTTGCTCGATTTCCTCTTTATCTTTCAAATGATATTTGTTATATGTCACAGTAAATTCACTTAATGAGATCGTATCTTGATTCTTAATTAATGCTTCTTCAGCCAACATCTGTAAAAGTCTATCAAAGTCTTTTCCTTTTAAATCGGGAGCAATTCGAGATCGCAATTCCTCCTTTATGATACCTGTTCGAAGCCTGTACGATTTGTGAAAACGTTCTAATATGGCTACCATATCTTTTTTAAACTTTTCATACTTCAATGGATGCATATACTGCTGATTAACTTTTATCATTTGTCCTTCATTTACCATTTCATCCATAACTTCATTAATTTCTGTTTGAGAAATGCCTAAATAACTGACTACTTCTTCTTTAGAAATTAGTATGTCTTCTATTCTTGCAGCAAAATCATCAATCAATTCATTTGTTGAACCTTTTTCACGTGTCTGAAGCGTTTTAATTGTTTCCTCATTAAAACGACGATGTTTTGTTGGTGTTGTATCTAAAATGACTCCTCCACCAATTACGTGCATAGGAGAATAGGAGCGAAGGATAAATTTGTCGCCTCTTTTTGCAACAATTTCTTCCTCAAGCCGCAGCTGTAAAAAAGCTTCTTCACCTGGCTCTACGATTTCAACACCAATAGGAACTGCCCGGCAAAGAACTTCTCTCGTTCCTATATAAAGACGCAGTCGATCCCAAAGTTTGAGAGGCTCCTCTACATGTGCTAAATAATTCGCTTTTACATCAATCATCCATGTTTTTTGGACAGATTCAGGTATAGCGAGGGTATCCCCTCTTGAGATATCGTTTACATGAACGTTTGCTAAATTTAACGCTACTCTCATTCCGGCAACAGCCTCATTAACATTTTGTTCGTGAACCTGGATATTTCTTATCTTTGTTCGAAGCTCCTTTGGAAATATCATTAATTCATCATTTATGTGTACCGTACCTTCTATCAGTGTCCCTGTCACAACGGTTCCAAAGCCTTTAACTGAAAAGACGCGGTCAATGTGCATTCGCGGTGAAACAAGAGAGTTGGAGCGTTCAATATTTTGGCTTACGCTATCAATTTCTGAAATCAATTCATTGATTCCGATGCCGGACAATGAATCAACTTTAAAGATTGGAGCACTTTCAAGCAGTGTTCCTTGTAATTGCTCTTTAATATCTTCTTCGACTAATTCCACTAATTCTTGATCAACTGTATTTACTTTTGTCAGCACAATAATATATTTTTCAATTCCTAGTATTTGTAAAATATCAATATGTTCTCTTGTTTGTGGCATTACGCCTTCTCCAGCATCAATGACTAGAAGTATCAATTGAATACCAGACAGACCTGCCATCATGTTTTTAATAAATTTCTCATGACCTGGAACATCAACAATTCCAGCACGTTTTCCACTTGGCAGATCCATATAGGCAAAACCTAAATTAATCGAGAGACCACGTGTTTTCTCTTCTACCGTTGTATCTGTTTCAATCCCAGTCAGTGCTTTAATTAAGGTCGTCTTCCCATGATCGACGTGCCCTGCTGTTCCTATTACGAAATGGTCCATTTTATATACTCCTTCCAATTTTCCACTCCACTCACCTTTTAATAGATTAACCGAAAACACTACTCATCAGTTTCTATTCGGAGATTGATAAAATATTTTATACTATCGTTATATCATAAATAGTCCTTCAAAAAAGTGATATTAGTCTCTTTTTCACGGTGTCATTTTGAAAAGTATTCCAAACATTTAAAGTTAAATAAATTCCCTGTATCAATTACTAAAAATCCTACCTACCGTTAACAAAGCAATATGAATTTATTAAAAATTGATTTTCAGTCATAATAATTGAAAAAAAGACCCATTTTTAGGGTCTTTTTATATAACAAGAAGGCTTTTCTTAATTAAAATACCTTTAGATATTAAAGTTTGGCGGGAATGTGTGGGAATCGAACCCACCTAAGTAGCTATTAACTCCTCATGCTAGTTTTGAAGACTAGAGGGAACACCAGAACCCATCCACTCCCATGTGGATAGTATCACTTAAAGAAAAATCTTGTCAATCTTTTATAAAATAAATATGGCTTATGAAATATAAATTAAAATACCTCTGGATATTAAAGTTTGGCGGGAATGTGTGGGAATTGAACCCACCTAAGTAGCTATTAACTCCTCATGCTAGTTTTGAAGACTAGAGGGAACACCAGAACCCATCCACTCCCAAGTGAATAGTATCACATAAAAAAATACCCTGTCAAAATAAATATGACTTATAAAATATAAATTACAATAAAAATGACTTTTCTAGTACAATTCTTTTAAACTGATTGACGTAAACCCTTCCTATTGATACCGTCACTTTCCACAACTTTTATTTACATAATGATGGTATTCATTATGCTTTAGTGGAGCAAATTGGGGAAGAAAAAGCACTGATCAAAATGTTTATCTTCATGTAACGAAAGACATGAAAAAGAGGCTTCTCAAAAGTTTGCTCAACTAATGAGAAGCCTCCATTAAATATCCTCTATGTTAGCA
Source organism: uncultured Bacillaceae bacterium (assembly GCA_963765265.1). Classification (GTDB taxonomy): domain Bacteria; phylum Bacillota; class Bacilli; order Bacillales; family Cytobacillaceae; genus Bacillus_BD. The sequence goes on along the minus strand of CAVXVN010000003.1, from coordinate 102,982 downwards.
AAATGTTAACATTTCACTCTCATCTTACATAAAACCCTTATATATCAAGGGGTGAAGCGGCTTATTACATCATGCCGCCCATTCCACCCATTCCGCCCATGTCAGGCATTCCGCCGCCAGCACCAGCAGGTTCTGGTTTGTCAGCTACAACAGCTTCTGTTGTTAAGAACATAGCAGCAACGCTTCCAGCATTTTGAAGTGCTGAACGAGTTACTTTAGTTGGATCAACGATACCAGCTTCTACCATGTTTACCCATACGCCAGTAGCAGCATTAAAGCCAACACCTACTGCTTCATGTTTTAAACGTTCTACAATTACAGATCCTTCAAGACCAGCATTGTGAGCAATTTGACGAACTGGTTCTTCAATCGCACGTAATACGATATTAACACCCGTTGCTTCATCGCCTTCTGCTTGAACAGATGCTACTTTATTGTAGATATTTAATAGAGCTGTACCACCACCGGCAACGATACCTTCTTCAACAGCTGCACGAGTAGAGTTAAGCGCATCTTCAATACGTAATTTACGTTCTTTTAGTTCTGTTTCAGTAGCTGCACCAACTTTAATTACAGCAACACCACCAGCTAATTTTGCAAGGCGTTCTTGTAATTTTTCACGGTCGAAATCAGAAGTTGTTTCTTCTAATTGAACACGGATTTGGCCAACACGACTAGCGATTTGGGCACTTTCTCCAGCACCTTCTACGATAGTTGTGTTTTCTTTTGTTACAACAACTTTAGAAGCGCGACCTAATGATTCAATTGTTGCAGATTTAAGATCACGTCCAAGTTCTTCAGTGATCACTTCACCACCAGTTAAGATCGCGATATCTTCAAGCATTGCTTTACGACGATCGCCAAATCCTGGAGCTTTAACTGCTACAGCATTGAATGTTCCACGAAGTTTGTTCACAACTAATGTTGCAAGTGCTTCACCTTCAACATCTTCTGCTACAAGTAATAATGGTTTACCTTGTTGAACCACTTGCTCAAGAACTGGAAGAATTTCTTGGATGCTTGTGATTTTTTTATCTGTGATTAAGATATATGGATTTTCAAGAATAGCTTCCATTTTATCCGAATTTGTTACCATGTATGGAGAAGCATATCCACGGTCAAATTGCATACCTTCTACTACATCTAATTCTGTTGCAAAGCCCTTTGATTCTTCGATTGTAATAACGCCGTCATTTCCAACACGTTCCATTGCTTCTGCAATTAGTTCGCCTACTGCGTCATCGCCTGAAGAGATAGCTGCAACTTGAGCAATTGATTCTTTTCCTTCAATTGGTTTAGAAATCGCTTTTAATTCGTCAAGAGCTGTTTGAATGGCTTTTTCCATTCCTTTACGGATTCCCATTGGATTCGCACCAGCAGTTACGTTTTTAAGACCTTCACGAATCATTGCTTGAGCAAGAACGGTTGCAGTTGTAGTACCATCACCAGCAACATCATTTGTTTTGCTAGCAACTTCAGCTACTAATTTTGCTCCCATGTTTTCAAAAGCATCTTCTAGTTCGATTTCTTTCGCAATTGTTACACCATCATTTGTAATAAGTGGAGAACCAAATTTTTTCTCTAGAACCACGTTGCGTCCTTTAGGTCCAAGAGTTACTTTAACAGCATTTGCTAATTGATCTACACCACGTAGCATTGCACGACGAGCATCTTCACTAAATTGAATCTCTTTAGCCATTATTAAATTACCTCCTTAAATTTTCACCGTATTCGTTTAACTATGAATTGCTTTATTTACCAATAATTGCAAGAATATCATTTTCGCGAACAATCAAATATTCATTGCCATCATACTTCACTTCTGTGCCAGCATATTTTGAGAAGATGATATTATCTCCAACTGAAACTTCAAGAGCTACACGCTCTCCGTTTTCAAGAACGCGACCAGTACCAACAGCAACAACTTTACCTTCTTGAGGCTTTTCTTTAGCAGTGTCTGGTAAAACAATACCGCTTGCAGTTTTTTCTTCTAATTCAACAAGCTCGATTATAATGCGATCACCTAGTGGCTTTAACAAATGAAACAACCTCCTCAGATTTATATGTAATTTTATTTATTAGCACTCATCTCAGTTGAGTGCTAACACAACTATTATATTAATAAATTTGGAGAAAATTTGCAAGTCTGAACACATATTTTTAATTAATAAATTTTCAGTATATTAAAACAAAAGGAAACAATTTGATGATAATAGGCTATTATTGATAGAATGAGTTAGAGGCATTTTTAAGTAGGAAGCTATAAAAGGAGAAAATGAATTTTGAAGAAGGAATATTGGATTATATTAATTGCATATATAGGGATGCAGCTTTCCGGCGTTATCGGAATTCCCATCATCACCTTTTTAGGAACTACTATTGGAAAAAGCTATAATCAAATGGCAAGTTCTGCGATTTCAATATGGCTATTGTTCAGTTTTTCCATTACATTAATTATTATTCTATTTCTATTACGCAAGGAAATGATAAACCCTATGCGTGCCAGAAATGCTCTTTCGACTCGTGAATCGATCTACTGGGCAATTGCTGGTATATTTCTTTCCTTCTTTGCCCAAACAGTTGCCGCAAACATTGAATATTTAATTGGCATTGAATTAGGATCAGAGAATACGGAGCAAATTGTTGGTCTTATAAAGACCGCACCCCTAATAATAATCGTTACTTCCATTATCGGTCCCATTCTTGAAGAGATTGTCTTCCGAAAAATTATCTTTGGTGTATTATATCACCGGTTGAATTTCTTTATCGCAGGCTTAATCAGCTCACTTATTTTTGCTTTCGCACATGGGGAACCTGAACATTTACTCTTATATTCTGCAATGGGCTTTACTTTTGCTTTCCTATATGTCAAAACAAACCGAATACTCGTACCCATTTTTGCCCATGTATCCATGAATACCATCGTTGTAATCATGCAGCTTAATCAGGACTTGCTTCAAAAATTATAGATATATAAAAAGTTTTATTGGAGGATTTTAATTTGAGACAATCACAATTGTTTTCCGGCATCGTTTATGTATTACTTGGATCACTTTTCACCTACTTCGCTATTGAAAATTTAAGCGAAGATGGTGGTTGGGGGTTTTTCACCATTTTGCTAATCCTATTGGCAACCTTTGATTTTGGATCAGGTATTCGGATGATCCTGTTACATTTTCATATAAAAAAGCAACAAAAACAAAAATGAGCCCTTATCCAAGTGGCTCATTTTTTCAAATGCCTATCTTTTTCATGACGATTTCGATTGTTCATTCCACCTCAATGGTATAATGCTTTAAGAAATACACAAGTGATTGAAGTTCAATCGCTAAATCAATATGATGAACTCGAATATTTGCCGGTACGGTCAATCGAGCTGGTGTAAAATTTAAAATTCCCTTGATATTAGCTTTCACTAGTCGATCTGTTACTGGTTGTGCTTGTGCGGCAGGGATTGTTAAGATCGCCACCTCAATTTGTTGTTCCATAATCACTTCTTCAAGATCATCCATATGATGAACGGATATATCCCCGATCTTTTGCCCCACTCTATCTGTCGTTACATCAAATCCCACTACAATTTTCGTATTATTATTTTTCATAAAATTATAATTTAAAAAAGCGGTTCCAAGATTCCCAACACCAATTAAAGCAACCTTCGAAATTGCATCTTGATCCAATGTCTTTCGGAAAAAAGATAGTAAATACTGAACGTTATAACCGTATCCCTTTTTACCCAAAGCACCAAAATAAGAAAAATCTCTCCGAATTGTTGCGGAATCTACTTTAACGGCTTCGCTTAGTTCTGCGGATGATACTCTTTGTTTGCCAGAAGCATGGAGATTTGTTAAAAAACGATAATATAGTGGCAACCTTCTCGCTGTAGCTTGTGGTATTTTTGTCGTTTCATTCGACATTTTATCCCCCCTATTCCTTTACTTAATTAAACTTTATTCCAACCTCGGGAAAAGTAGTTTCATCTTAATTTATAAAAAAATATTATTTTTGAATTCCTTCTCTTTTAAAATCCCCATTTTTACCGCCTGTTTTTTCCACAAGAAATGTCTGCCCTATTACCATTCCTTTATCAATTGCTTTACACATATCATAAACGGTTAAGGCACACACGGACGCTGCGGTTAGAGCTTCCATTTCTACTCCTGTACTCCCCTTTGTTTTTACGAAAGCTCGAATAAGTAGTATAAAATCCGCATTCTTTTTTTCCCATGAAAAGGTTAGATCAATACCTGTTAGAGAAAGAGGATGACACATGGGGATGATATCCCATGTTTTTTTTGCTGCCATGACACCCGCAACTTGGGCAACTGCCAATACATCTCCCTTTTTCATTTGTTTAGTCACAATTTTATTATATATTTCTTGATTTACCGATATACTTGACATAGCAATTGCTGTACGAAATGTTTCGGCTTTTTCACTTACATCCACCATCATTGCTCTGCCTTCTTCATTAAAGTGAGTAAACTCTGCCACGTAAGCACCTCTTTATATAAAATAATACACTATATCATTCTAACTGTCTTTAACATTGTGTTGTATTTCACAAGGTCTTAGTTCTCTTCAAGATATTGGATATAAAAATCTACACTTATTGATTTTTTCTTGATATTGCTGAACCTATCTTTATAAGTTAATCTAATAGTACAGAGGTGAAAACAAACATGATTTTATTGCAAATAAATCAATTATGTAAATATTATGGTGCTGACATTGTTTTGTCAAATATAAAACTTGAAGTTCAAACACGCGATCGAATTGCACTAGTCGGTAGAAATGGCGCAGGAAAATCCACTCTATTAAAAATTATATCTGGAAACCTCTCCTATGATTCCGGCGACATGATCAAACCTAAAGATGTAAAAATTGGCTATTTAGCTCAAGATACAGGACTTGAATCAGATCTGTCTATCTGGGACGAAATGTTGTCTGTTTTTGCTGAATTAAGACAACAAGAAAAAACATTACGAACGCTTGAACAACAAATGTCTAACCCAAACATTATCCAAAATGAGGCTGAATATCAGAAGATCTTAAAGGATTATGATGTATTACAAGTAAATTTTAAAGATCAGGGCGGCTATCAATTTGAATCCGACATTCGTTCTGTACTACACGGATTAAATTTCCAGTCCTTTGATTATAACACAAAAATCTTTAGTTTGAGTGGTGGACAAAAAACGAGACTTGCACTCGGGAAGTTATTGCTTACTAAACCCGATATTCTAATCCTTGATGAACCAACGAACCATCTTGATATTGATACTCTATCTTGGCTGGAACAGTATCTTCAAGGATATGATGGAGCCATTTTAATTGTTTCCCATGACCGTTATTTCCTTGATAAAGTAGTAAATCAAGTATATGAAATATCTAGAAAAGAGATCTCTAAATTCCCTGGTAATTACAGTTCCTACTTAGATAAAAAGGCAGCAAACTACGAGCGTGAAATGAAACAATTTGAAAAACAACAAGATGAAGTCGCTAAGCTGCAGGATTTTATCCATCGTAATCTTGCCCGTGCCTCTACGACTAAAAGAGCACAAAGTCGACGAAAAAAGCTTGAGAGCATGGAACTAATGGACAGACCGTTAGGAAATGAAAAATCTGCATCCTTTGGTTTTGATATTGAAAAGCAGTCTGGAAATGAAGTTTTAAATATCAACTCGCTTTCCATAGGCTATGAAAACGCAACAGTCTCAAATGATATTTCTTTTAAACTCAAAAGAGGGGACAGTATCGCCCTTGTCGGACCAAATGGAATCGGAAAATCAACCTTGTTAAAAACCATTATGAATAAACTATCTCCATTAAAAGGAGATATTCAATATGGAACAAACGTTATGATTGGTTACTATGATCAGCAACAAGCAGAACTAACTTCAAATAAAAGAGTGCTGAATGAATTATGGGACGAGTATCCCTTTAAACCTGAGAAGGATATCCGAACCGTACTAGGTAATTTTTTATTTTCTGGTGACGATGTATTGAAAATTGTTTCCACTTTAAGCGGGGGAGAAAAAGCCCGTTTAGCTCTTGCCAAGCTCATGATGCAAAAAGCTAACTTATTAATCTTGGACGAGCCTACCAATCATCTAGACTTAGATAGTAAAGAAATACTCGAAAACGCATTGCTTGATTACCCTGGTACCATTCTTTTTGTTTCGCATGACCGTTACTTTATTAATCGAATTGCATCAAAGGTAGTCGAAATGGAAAAGGATGGCGCTACAGAATATTTAGGTGATTATGATTACTTTGTTGAAAAGAAACTCGAACAAGCGGAATTAAAAGCACTAGCAGAAAACACTCAATCAAGCGTAAATTCGGTAAAACAAGAAAAGAATAGTTATCAACAAGATAAAGAAGCAAAAAAATTAGAAAGACAACGCCTTCGGAGAATCGAGGAGATTGAAGGAAAAATAGAGGAACTTGAACAATCTATTGAGAAAAATGAACAATTGCTCTGTGAACCTGAAATTTTCCAAGATCATGAAAAATCCTTGAAGATTCTACAGGAAAATGAACAAATAAAATCAGATTTGGAAAAATTAATGGAAGAATGGACCTTATTAGCGGATGAATAACAGAGTTTGTCGCTGTTTAATTTCTTTTTATTCTATTTTAAGGATTGTAAAAACGTTTAACTTTATTCAGCGAAGTCTCCAATTTTATATGGTGGATGAATGCAATCGTGATAAAATTCAGTGCAAACCTGACTGAATAAAGTTACTCCGGCGATGCTCAGATTTTCAAATTATCAGCAAGCTCGATTCGCAATACCCACTATTTATTAATCAAAGAAGCGCGTAAATGACTCTTAAGACGCACTTCTTTTTTTATACACATTTTTATGCACATTCTAATGATTGATATTATTGATTTCCACAGAGTTTTCCACATTATCCACAATAACATTTGAATTTATCCACATTATCCACACTATCCACAGGGTTATCCACATTTTATAAATATTCTGGCATTATTTTTTGGGATTTCACCGATAAATACTGTTGATATCTTTTATTATTAAATGAATCAACATCGTTTATACACAAAAAAACTCCTAAGTTTAGGAGTTTTTCACATCATTGTAAATGGATATGTCTAAACCAGGATTTGCATTCAAGGCTAAACCCGCTCGATGTCCTTGCTCAAATAAGATACTTCCTACCGCAGCAATCATGGCTGCATTATCTGTACATAAATTCAATGGAGGTATCACAAGTTCCACATCTTGGATTTCATCAAATGCAGCACTTAAGGCTGTTCTTAACCCTTTATTAGCTGCAACACCACCAGCCAATAAGACTTGCTTCACTGGGTAATGTTTAATTGCCCGCAACGTCTTCGTAACTAATACTTCAACCACACTTGCCTGGAAGCTAGCGGCAAGATCTTCAGGCTTAATGGATTCTCCTCGTTGTTCTGCATTGTGGACCGTGTTGATAACGGAAGATTTAAGACCACTGAAACTAAAATCGTAAGATCCTTCTTCAAGCCATGCACGTGGAAGGTTAATTGTTGCTTCTCCGTTTTGCGCCAATCGGTCAATCTGTGGTCCACCTGGATACGGGAGATGAAGGGTTCTCGCCACTTTATCATAGGCTTCCCCTGCTGCATCATCTCTTGTTTCTCCAATAACTTCAAAATGACCATGTTCTTTCATATAGACTAGTTCCGTATGCCCTCCTGAAACAACAAGAGCCAATAATGGAAACTCCATCTCCTTTACTAATCGATTTGCATAGATATGGCCAGCAATATGATGTACGGAAACAAGAGGGATACTATGAGCAAATGCAACAGCCTTCGCAGCATTTACGCCAATGAGTAATGCTCCTACAAGTCCAGGCCCTTCCGTTACTGCAATTGCATCTATTTCATTGTACGAAACCTTTGCTTCCTTTAAAGCTTCTTCCAGTACAATGGTTATTTGTTCTACATGATGGCGGGAAGCAATCTCTGGAACCACTCCGCCAAATCGCTTATGGCTGTCTATTTGCGATGATACAATATTTGAAACAATCTCTTTGCCATTTTTCACGATTGAAACAGCCGTTTCATCACAACTTGTCTCAATTCCCATTACGAATAAATCCTTGTTCATATAAAATTCACCCACATTACTAATGCATCTTCATAATTATCTGTATAATATCTTTTTCGAATCGCTCCACCTTGAAAACCGAGCTTTCTATATAGAGATTGTGCAATCATATTGCTCATTCTTACTTCAAGTGTCATTGTTTTTGCTCCTCGTTCTATTGCTACCTCAATTATTTTTCTTAATAAGGCTTCCCCTAGTTTTCTACCCCTATATTCGGGAAGAAGAGCAATATTTGTAATATGTGCTTCGTCAATTACAATCCAAACTCCACAATATCCTATGACTCTTCCTTCATCTTCTAAAACAAGATAAACAGCAAACTGGTTTGTTATTATTTCATTGTAAAAGGATTCCCTACTCCATGGAATGGTAAACGATTTATCCTCGACTACCATCACTTGATCAATATCATCCACATTCATCATTCGAAAAGAAAATGTATTCTCCATTATAATAACTTCCTATCTCCCATTCTTTTACCACTTACACAACTTTTAAAGAAGACTTTCATCAGTTGGGGGTTTTTCAATGCACAAGGCGCGGCGAACTTAGTCGGCCTGCCGGTTAAGAGTGTGGCAATTCTTTTTGAGCCTCTAACCACTTGGCCTCTGCTTCTGCTAAACGTATATAGTTTGGAACGAAGGAATGCACGTCTTCACCAGGTCGATCATACCCTAAAAAGGCTAACTCAGATGGTCGTGGATTCTGTTCCGTTTTCGCTACTTCGAGTGCTTTTTCACCTAAGTACTGCTGAAAAACGTCATGATGCAGACTTATATCTGTGCCCACAAATAGGATCTTTTCTTCAAGACTTTGCAATTGTTCTGCCCAATTTTTAGATAAGATAATTTGATCTTGTACTAAAGACTCCAATTTTCCTTTTCTATATTGATAAAGCCCTGTATAAATTTGTCCCCGACGAGCATCAAATAACGGTGATATACAACCATCAAAATAACGACCTGCCCCAGCGGCTAAGGCCTCTAAACTTGATATTCCAACTAAAGGGATATTTAAAGTCCAAGCGAGTGTTTTGGCAATCGTTACACCAATACGTACGCCTGTATAGGATCCCGGACCCTTTGCTACAACAATTTTTTCTACATCAGTCGGCTTCATCTCACAGTCCTGCATCAACTTCTCAATCGCTGGCATCACTCGAATGGAATGATTTTTTTTCATATTTGTTATGTACTCACCAATAACTTGTTCTTGATTAACCAAAGCAATTCCAAGTGAATAATTAGATGTATCTATTGCTAGTACCTTCATTCAAAAATCTCCTTACATAATTGCTCATATCGTTTTCCCGTTGGCTTTATAACCAATTTCCGAGAATCATTCCCTTGATGATAGATATTAATATTTAAGCGTTCATTCGGTAGCTGTTCTTCAATAATATGGGCCCATTCAATCACAGTTACACCGTTTCCATTAAAATATTCTTCGAAACCTAGATCTTCATATGAATCTTCAAGACGATAAACATCCATATGATACAAAGGCATCTTTCCTTGATATTCTTTAATAATGGTAAAAGTAGGGCTATTCACGTTCTTTTGAATCCCTAATCCAACAGCCAATCCTTTTGTAAAAGCTGTCTTTCCTGCTCCTAGATCGCCTTCTAATGTAATGACGTCACCAGGTTGAAGACTGGAAGCCAATCGTTCAGAAAAAAGCTGTGTATCTTCTAATTTTGTTGAAATGATTTCATATTGATTCATCTATCTACTCACATCACCTTAGTTACGACATTTTACAGAAAACACATTACTATTCCTAATTAGACAAAATATCTATGTATAAGTTTACATGATTTCACCCTCTAGAGCAAAAGCATGATTTATTAATCAAGCTATGAAATTTTTCAAACAGGCACGCAAAAACTTAAATAAAAGAAAAACAAACGGAACGAAGATGGTCCGTTTGTTCACATTGAAATACGATTTATTTTTTGTGTAATGTAACACTATTTAATCTGAACAAAAACGAATAATAATGCGTTATTATACTTTTCATTTGTCTTGTCAATTCCTAAATTTTGCACCACAATGGTCATTTTGGCGTTATCATTTTCCTTTGTGAAGGTCGCTTCCTCTACCGATATAAGACTCTTCATTGAATTATAATTGTAAAACTTATCATAGATTTCTTGTGTCTTAAATCTAATAAGCTCTTGGTTCTCCCCCATTAATGTTAGATCCATTTGATCCTCTTTAAAATCTCTTAATAAGGTGTACTTTTTACCGTCTTTTTCAATGTCAAAAATCGTTTCCTTTCTATTTTGGTCGGACATATAAATATCGGTTTGAACAAAGGTATCATACCCTGTGATATTAATTGGAGTGAACTGCTCAATACTAAGGTAAACCCCTTGATTGTAATTGTCAGGATCTTGATACTCTTTAAAACCAAAAGTATCAGAAAAATCCTCATATGCATTGAAATCATCTGGTAGCCAAGCAATTTTCTTTGTGTATTCCATCCTGCTCAAATAATTGATAGCATTCGTAATCGTCTGTTTATCCTTGTTAGAGATGGATTCATTTGGCAGGATCTTATTATTTTCAAGCATATTATTTTGCTCAAGTACATTTTTAAGCGTATTGGTTTGACTACTTCGGCTTACAGTGAATGCATCTACTGGAGGTACAATTGAAATAGTTGCAAAAACAATCAATAGAGCTGCAATCACACCATTTTTTCGCACAGGTAAAAAGCTCAATAAAATACCTGAAACAGCAGCGAATAGACCAAACAATATGACATAATAACGTGTATGCGTCACTCCTGTATCAGCTAGACTTAATATCGATGAAGTAATCTGAAAAAGAACGATAGGCACTAGCACTTTTGGAAAAACCTTTCTGAAAAATGCCGTAAACTTGTTTTCGATTTCACTAGCTAATATATACACTAGAATAACCGTAATAGCATAGGAAACGAGCATGGGTTCTAATAAGTTATCTGTCCAGAATTCACCACCAATATTTTTAATGATATAAATCACTAAGATTAAAGTGAAAACAGCAATGAGTGGAATAAGGATATAGGAAATAAGAACTTCTAAAAACTTCGGACAATGTGCTGACTCGTCTATGGATTCTTTTTGAAGATCCATCTTTTCTTGATTCTTTGAATTGTTTTTCACTCCTGGAAATATCGGAATGAGGGATAGAAAATACATCGGTGCAAATATAATAAAAACAATATTTACAGTATGCGGATAAGCTGTATGATCAATCGTAAAAATCAACTGGTTAATCGCTGTTAGGATTATACTGATCCCTGCAAAAATAACACCAGAGAAGAACAAAGAATTAAAAAGAGATTTAAATGAGATCATAAAACTACTATTAAAACTTATCTTGCTTTTAATAACAGGTACCCACATGAAGGCAATTAGGAGTCCAAATAAAGCAACTGCAGTTCTTATCTCTATTTCTAGACTTAAACTTGGTGCCTGCATAATAATCAAGTAATATCCAGCAGTTAACAAAATAACTACACCCATTAAAACGATACGAGTGGAAAATTTATTAAAATACCGCTCATAAGCAACCTGTGCTACAGCGCTTAGAAACGCACCAACAACAAATGTTAAAAGATACTTAGAAATGGTCTTTTCTGTGCTAATATCATAAGCATTAATGATTGCTGCTGCTAAAAGGAATACAGTCGTTAACGGAAAACGGGCAATGGCATCGGTTAATCCTTTGAGCCTGTCTTTAAGCTTTTTAAACGCTTTCATTTTTATCATTCCTTTCCTTTTCATTTGGTGTTTCATGCGAAATGAGTAGAATTCTTAGAATGACTCGCTAACACTAGATTGACCCTATATTTCATAAAGAATTATCAACTGATCTCTATCTAAAAGTAAATGGGATGGTTGAAATTATATAATTATTTTGTTTCTATATTTAAAGGATAACACTTGCCCTATTTTATGTCGATACAATTTGAGTTTCTCAAAAACAGTTAAGTTTAAAGTGATTCTTTCCGTTTCCCAAATAGAAAAAAGTGGCTTAACCTCTTGGGTTAAGCCACTTTTTTTGATTGCGGGGACAGGATTTGAACCTGCGACCTCCGGGTTATGAGCCCGACGAGCTACCGGACTGCTCTACCCCGCGACGATATAATAATAATACAGCTTGGCGACGTCCTACTCTCACAGGGGGAGAACCCCCAACTACCATCGGCGCTGAGAAGCTTAACTTCCGTGTTCGGTATGGGAACGGGTGTGACCTTCTCGCCATCGTCACCAAACTATTTTATTCTGAAGGTTTGTTCCCTCAAAACTAGATAATGCTGAAGAAGAATTAGAACGTTGTAATCAGACTTAAATTGGTTAAGTCCTCGACCGATTAGTATTTGTCAGCTCCACATGTCACCACGCTTCCACCTCTGACCTATCAACCTGATCATCTTTCAGGGGTCTTACTAGCTTGCGCTATGGGAAATCTCATCTCGAGGGGGGCTTCATGCTTAGATGCTTTCAGCACTTATCCCTTCCGCACATAGCTACCCAGCGATGCTCTTGGCAGAACAACTGGTACACCAGCGGTGCGTCCATCCCGGTCCTCTCGTACTAAGGACAGCTCCTCTCAAATTTCCTGCGCCCACGACGGATAGGGACCGAACTGTCTCACGACGTTCTGAACCCAGCTCGCGTACCGCTTTAATGGGCGAACAGCCCAACCCTTGGGACCGACTACAGCCCCAGGATGCGATGAGCCGACATCGAGGTGCCAAACCTCCCCGTCGATGTGGACTCTTGGGGGAGATAAGCCTGTTATCCCCAGGGTAGCTTTTATCCGTTGAGCGATGGCCCTTCCATGCGGAACCACCGGATCACTAAGCCCGACTTTCGTCCCTGCTCGACTTGTAGGTCTCGCAGTCAAGCTCCCTTGTGCCTTTACACTCTACGAATGATTTCCAACCATTCTGAGGGAACCTTTGGGCGCCTCCGTTACTCTTTAGGAGGCGACCGCCCCAGTCAAACTGCCCACCTGACACTGTCTCCCACCCCGATAAGGGGTGCGGGTTAGAATGTCAATACAGCCAGGGTAGTATCCCACCAATGCCTCCACCGAAGCTAGCGCTCCGGCTTCCTAGGCTCCTACCTATCCTGTACAAGCTGTACCAAAATTCAATATCAGGCTACAGTAAAGCTCCACGGGGTCTTTCCGTCCTGTCGCGGGTAACCTGCATCTTCACAGGTACTATAATTTCACCGAGTCTCTCGTTGAGACAGTGCCCAGATCGTTACGCCTTTCGTGCGGGTCGGAACTTACCCGACAAGGAATTTCGCTACCTTAGGACCGTTATAGTTACGGCCGCCGTTTACTGGGGCTTCAATTCAAAGCTTCGCTTGCGCTAACCTCTCCTCTTAACCTTCCAGCACCGGGCAGGCGTCAGCCCCTATACTTCGCCTTGCGGCTTCGCAGAGACCTGTGTTTTTGCTAAACAGTCGCCTGGGCCTATTCACTGCGGCTTTTCGGGGCTATTCACCCTAAAAAGCACCCCTTCTCCCGAAGTTACGGGGTCATTTTGCCGAGTTCCTTAACGAGAGTTCTCTCGCTCACCTTAGGATTCTCTCCTCGCCTACCTGTGTCGGTTTGCGGTACGGGCACCATCTTTCTCGCTAGAGGCTTTTCTTGGCAGTGTGGAATCAGGAACTTCGGTACTTAATTTCCCTCGCCATCACAGCTCCGCCTATTGCCAGTGGGATTTGCCTCACTTACGGCCTAACTGCTTGGACGCGCATATCCAACAGCGCGCTTACCCTATCCTCCTGCGTCCCCCCATTGCTCAAACAAAAGTGTGGTGGTACAGGAATATCAACCTGTTGTCCATCGCCTACGCTTTTCAGCCTCGGCTTAGGTCCCGACTAACCCTGAGCGGACGAGCCTTCCTCAGGAAACCTTAGGCATTCGGTGGATGGGATTCTCACCCATCTTTCGCTACTCATACCGGCATTCTCACTTCTAAGCGCTCCACCAGTCCTTACGGTCTAGCTTCAACGCCCTTAGAACGCTCTCCTACCACGGACATCCTAAGATGTCCATCCACAGCTTCGGTGATACGTTTAGCCCCGGTACATTTTCGGCGCAGAGTCACTCGACCAGTGAGCTATTACGCACTCTTTAAATGGTGGCTGCTTCTGAGCCAACATCCTGGTTGTCTAAGCAACTCCACATCCTTTTCCACTTAACGTATACTTTGGGACCTTAGCTGGTGGTCTGGGCTGTTTCCCTTTTGACTACGGATCTTATCACTCGCAGTCTGACTCCCATGGATAAGTCTTTGGCATTCGGAGTTTGTCTGAATTCGGTAACCCGATGGGGGCCCCTAGTCCAAACAGTGCTCTACCTCCAAGACTCTTTCTACATGAGGCTAGCCCTAAAGCTATTTCGGAGAGAACCAGCTATCTCCAAGTTCGATTGGAATTTCTCCGCTACCCACACCTCATCCCCGCACTTTTCAACGTGCGTGGGTTCGGGCCTCCATTCAGTGTTACCTGAACTTCACCCTGGACATGGGTAGATCACCTGGTTTCGGGTCTACGACCACATACTCATTCGCCCTATTCAGACTCGCTTTCGCTGCGGCTCCGTCTTTTCAACTTAACCTTGCATGTAATCGTAACTCGCCGGTTCATTCTACAAAAGGCACGCCATTACCCATTAACGGGCTTTGACTACTTGTAGGCACACGGTTTCAGGAACTATTTCACTCCCCTTCCGGGGTGCTTTTCACCTTTCCCTCACGGTACTGGTTCACTATCGGTCACTAGGGAGTATTTAGCCTTGGGAGATGGTCCTCCCTGCTTCCGACGGGATTTCTCGTGTCCCGCCGTACTCAGGATCCACTCAGGAGGGAACGAAGTTTCAACTACAGGGTTTTTACCTTCTATGACGGACCTTTCCAGATCGCTTCATTTACCCCGTTCCTTTGTAACTCCATGTTGAGTGTCCTACAACCCCAAGAGGCAAGCCTCTTGGTTTGGGCTAATCCCGTTTCGCTCGCCGCTACTCAGGGAATCGCATTTGCTTTCTCTTCCTCCGGGTACTTAGATGTTTCAGTTCCCCGGGTCTGCCTTCAATACCCTATGTATTCAGGTAAAGATACTGTCCCATTACGAGATAGTGGGTTTCCCCATTCGGAAATCTCCGGATCAAAGCTTACTTACAGCTCCCCGAAGCATATCGGTGTTAGTCCCGTCCTTCATCGGCTCCTAGTGCCAAGGCATTCACCGTGCGCCCTTTCTAACTTAACCATGTTTTTAAAAAACAAGAAAAATATATTGTGGCGATTACTCGGTTTTCTTTCTTCTTCATTGCATTATCTAGTTTTCAAGAACAAAGTATTCTTGAGGAATTACTCCCTCAAAACTAAACAAACAAAAAGCGTCAACTTATTTAACTTTGGTATAAACCAAAGTTTTCCGTAAATATCCTTAGAAAGGAGGTGATCCAGCCGCACCTTCCGATACGGCTACCTTGTTACGACTTCACCCCAATCATCTGTCCCACCTTAGGCGGCTGGCTCCATAAGGTTACCCCACCGACTTCGGGTGTTACAAACTCTCGTGGTGTGACGGGCGGTGTGTACAAGGCCCGGGAACGTATTCACCGCGGCATGCTGATCCGCGATTACTAGCGATTCCAGCTTCATGTAGGCGAGTTGCAGCCTACAATCCGAACTGAGAATGGTTTTATGGGATTGGCTTGACCTCGCGGTTTTGCAGCCCTTTGTACCATCCATTGTAGCACGTGTGTAGCCCAGGTCATAAGGGGCATGATGATTTGACGTCATCCCCACCTTCCTCCGGTTTGTCACCGGCAGTCACCTTAGAGTGCCCAACTGAATGCTGGCAACTAAGATCAAGGGTTGCGCTCGTTGCGGGACTTAACCCAACATCTCACGACACGAGCTGACGACAACCATGCACCACCTGTCACTCTGTCCCCCGAAGGGGAACGTCCTATCTCTAGGAGTGTCAGAGGATGTCAAGACCTGGTAAGGTTCTTCGCGTTGCTTCGAATTAAACCACATGCTCCACCGCTTGTGCGGGCCCCCGTCAATTCCTTTGAGTTTCAGCCTTGCGGCCGTACTCCCCAGGCGGAGTGCTTAATGCGTTAGCTGCAGCACTAAAGGGCGGAAACCCTCTAACACTTAGCACTCATCGTTTACGGCGTGGACTACCAGGGTATCTAATCCTGTTTGCTCCCCACGCTTTCGCGCCTCAGCGTCAGTTACAGACCAGAAAGTCGCCTTCGCCACTGGTGTTCCTCCACATCTCTACGCATTTCACCGCTACACGTGGAATTCCACTTTCCTCTTCTGTACTCAAGTCCCCCAGTTTCCAATGACCCTCCACGGTTGAGCCGTGGGCTTTCACATCAGACTTAAAGGACCGCCTGCGCGCGCTTTACGCCCAATAATTCCGGACAACGCTTGCCACCTACGTATTACCGCGGCTGCTGGCACGTAGTTAGCCGTGGCTTTCTGGTTAGGTACCGTCAAGGTACCGGCAGTTACTCCGGTACTTGTTCTTCCCTAACAACAGAGCTTTACGACCCGAAAGCCTTCATCGCTCACGCGGCGTTGCTCCGTCAGACTTTCGTCCATTGCGGAAGATTCCCTACTGCTGCCTCCCGTAGGAGTCTGGGCCGTGTCTCAGTCCCAGTGTGGCCGATCACCCTCTCAGGTCGGCTACGCATCGTCGCCTTGGTGAGCCGTTACCTCACCAACTAGCTAATGCGCCGCGGGCCCATCTGTAAGTGACAGCGAAACCGTCTTTCAGCATCTTCTCATGAGAGAAATGAATTATCCGGTATTAGCTCCGGTTTCCCGAAGTTATCCCAGTCTTACAGGCAGGTTGCCCACGTGTTACTCACCCGTCCGCCGCTAATCTTAGAGAGCAAGCTCTCATAAATTCGCTCGACTTGCATGTATTAGGCACGCCGCCAGCGTTCGTCCTGAGCCAGGATCAAACTCTCCAATAAGATTGTTTGACTTGCTCAATTGTTGCCTTTTTAAAAAAGGTACTAAAATTTAAAACGTTGACGTTTTTGTTTGTTTAGTTTTCAAAGAGCAATAAAATTTGGAGCGGGTGAAGAGAATCGAACTCTCATCATCAGCTTGGAAGGCTGAGGTTTTACCACTAAACTACACCCGCATATATAATATTAAAAGACTTTCTGGTCGGGAAGACAGGATTCGAACCTGCGACCCCTTGGTCCCAAACCAAGTGCTCTACCAAGCTGAGCTACTTCCCGTAATATGGTGCGCCCGACAGGAGTCGAACCTACAACCTTCTGATTCGTAGTCAGATGCTCTATCCAATTGAGCTACGGGCGCATTTTCTAGATGCGCTTCAAAGCGACTTTATTATCTTATCAAATTCATATTTTAATGTCAAGTACTTTTTTTGGTGCGGCCGAGAGGAGTTGAACCTCCACGGGGTTTACCCCCACTAGGCCCTCAACCTAGCGCGTCTGCCATTCCGCCACGACCGCATGATAATCATTCGACATTAAAGCAGTCTATTAAACAAATCTAACAAGGTAATTTTTGGTGCGGGTGAAGGGAGTTGAACCCCCACGCCTTGCGGCGCTAGATCCTAAGTCTAGTGCGTCTGCCAATTCCGCCACACCCGCAATAATGGTGAGTTATGCAGGATTCGAACCTGCGACCCTCTGATTAAAAGTCAGATGCTCTACCAACTGAGCTAATGGCTCATTATAAAATATTTTCATCATGTCTTTGTTGAACAAAAATGGCTGGGCTAGAAGGATTCGAACCTTCGCATGACGGAATCAAAATCCGTTGCCTTACCGCTTGGCTATAGCCCAATAATTTAAAATATGGCGGTCCGGACGGGACTCGAACCCGCGACCTCCTGCGTGACAGGCAGGCATTCTAACCAACTGAACTACCGGACCATATTTTTTTGGAAGAAATATCAATAATATAGATATTTTCAAGTGACCCCTACGGGATTCGAACCCGTGTTACCGCCGTGAAAGGGCGGTGTCTTAACCGCTTGACCAAGGGGCCCTAATTATTAAATAATGGCGGAGAAGGAGGGATTTGAACCCTCGCGCCGCTTACGCGACCTACACCCTTAGCAGGGGCGCCTCTTCAGCCTCTTGAGTACTTCCCCGATATTGGCTCCGCAGGTAGGACTCGAACCTACGACCGATCGGTTAACAGCCGATTGCTCTACCACTGAGCTACTGCGGAATAGCAAATTAATTTCTTGCAAAAAACAAATGTATGTCATATCGACTCTTTATATTATATTTACCGTCTTACTGAAAGTCAAGTAAAAATTATTTTTTTTCATATTTACGAAGAAACAAAGTTTCCAAAGTAATCATGGGATAAAAATATACCATCAATTGAGACTCTCGTCAAACTTCTTTAAGAATCAATTTCCCTCGACAACTTCCACACACATATCTTTTTGTATCAAGCTTCTTTTTTCGTATATAAACATCACTGCATTCTATGCAAATATAGGTTAGAATTCTATTTTCTCTTCTTTTTACCGAAGATTCTGGTAGAGGTGAACAATATCTCGAACCACCAACTTTTTGAAGCAACTCTTTAAAATCCTTATCTCTATGCTTATACCCCTTTCCCTCTTGATGAAGATGATAGTGGCACAATTCATGTTTAATAATACTAATCAATTCGTCCATACCTAACTGATCCAAATATTTTTTATTTATTTCAATATTATGGCTATATAATAAATAACGGCCACCTGTTGTTATAAGTCTTGGATTAAATAAAGCTTGATGGATGAAATCCTTATTAAAAAAATCCTTAGATATTTCTTCAACTATGCTTTGCAATTCTTGATCATTCACGTCTCTAAACTCCTTTTTACATCATGATGAACATGACAACCTATTTTTGCATAGACTATAGATACTTAAAGAATATCTTAGTCTGGGAGGTAAATCATATGCCTACTTGGTTTCAGAATAAGATACAAAAAGCCTTTTACGAAAAAGATCGTTATCAAATCAAATTGTTAAATCAATGTTGGTTTTTCTATAAAAAAAAGCATATTTAGATGTAGTCATCACTCTTTGATCTGCTGATTAGGAAAAACATCGTCCTATCTCAGAACAACTAATAGGACGATGTATGATGCATCAGTTATTTGTATTAGGCTTCAGTCGGTGACAGCATCGTTAATGCGACTCTTCCTTTATTCATATCAATCGAATCTACCCAAACAGTAACCACATCACCCACCGAAACGATATCAAGGGGATGCTTGACAAATTTTCGGCTTAGTTTAGAAATATGCACAAGCCCATCTTGCTTTACCCCAATATCAACAAAGGCACCGAAGTCTACCACATTGCGAACAGTACCCTGTAGCTCCATGCCTGCTTTTAAATCATCTAGCTTAAGTACATCTTTTTTAAGCAATGGAGTTGGTAAATCATCACGAGGATCTCTTTCTGGTTTCATTAAAGCTTCTATTATATCTTTTAATGTAAGTTCGCCAATATTTAATGATTCAGCTGTTTTCTGTAGATCAATCGTTAAAAGTGCTTTCTTTAACTCCTCAGTTCCAAGATCTGCCGATTTGAAACCTAGTGATTGAAGTAAACTTTTAACTGCCCCATAATTCTCGGGATGAATATCCGTCCGATCTAATGGTTCATTTCCATCAATTACCCTTAAAAACCCAATTGCCTGTTCAAATGTCTTTGATCCCAAACGAGGGATCTTCTTTAATTGAGTTCTTGTCGCAAACTTACCTTCCTCTTCCCTCTTTTTCACAATATTGTTTGCAACAGTTTTTGAAAGACCTGAAACATATTGTAACAAGGAAGGAGATGCTGTATTTACATTTACCCCTACCTGGTTAACCGCTGTTTCGACTACAAACGTAAGCGATTCAGATAGCTTCTTTTGCGATACATCATGTTGATATTGTCCAACCCCAACCGATTTAGGATCAATTTTCACTAATTCAGCTAATGGATCTTGAAGGCGTCGCGCAATCGAAACGGCACTTCTCTCTTCTACATGGAAATCTGGAAATTCCTCTCTCGCTATATCAGAAGCTGAGTAAACACTTGCCCCTGCCTCATTCACGATTATATAGAATACTTCTTCAGATAATTCCTTTATAATATCAGCTACAAATTGTTCTGACTCCCGCGAAGCTGTTCCATTACCAATTGCTACCATTTCTACATTATATTCCCTAATTAATGTAATGAATTTTTCCTTCGCCTCTTTTACTTTTGAAACTGGCGGATGTGGATAGATTAAATCGATTGCTAATACCTTACCTGTTTCATCAACAACAGCCAATTTACAGCCAGTCCGATACGCAGGGTCAACACCTAGCACCACTTTCCCTTTTAAAGGAGGTTGCAACAATAGATTGCGAAGATTCTCAGAAAAGATATGGATCGCCTGTTCTTCTGCCCTTTCTGTCAGCTCACTGTGAATTTCTCTTTCAATGGATGGCTGGATAAGCCGTTTATATCCATCTTCAATCGCCTCTGAAACAATAGTAGCAGAAATGGAACTAGAATTATTAATCCACTTCTTATTTAAATACTTAAGGATAAATTCTATGTCTGGCTTGATCGAAACTCGAAGAATCCCTTCTTTTTCTCCACGATTCAAGGCCAAAATTCGATGAGGGACAATCTTGTTAACAGGTTCCTCATACGAATAGTACATTTCATAAACCTGCTTTTCATCTTTAACAGAGTCCTTTACAGTTGCTTCAATGATTCCTGTTTTACTGGTTTCTCTTCTAATCCATTTACGACTTTCCGCTTCATCAGAAACCCATTCTGCAATAATATCTTTTGCACCTGTTAGAACATCAGCGATTTCGAATACTTCCTTTTCATCCGATAGGAACTTACTCGCTTCTTCCTCTAACGATCCCTTGGTAGGGAAGGTCAATATCCACTGCGCAAATGGTTCGAGACCTTTTTCCTTCGCAATCGTCGCCTTTGTTCGTCTTTTTTGTTTGTACGGGCGGTAGAAGTCCTCAACCTCTTGCAGTTTTACAGCTCCCGATATTTTCAGTTCGAGTTCAGCCGTTAATTTCCCCTGCTCCTCAATCAGTCGAATTACTTCCTCTTTCCGTTGTTCCAAGTTTTGTATGTATTGCCATCTTTCCATAATATCGCGAATTTGCACTTCATCCAATGATCCTGTTTTCTCTTTTCGATATCGGGCAATAAACGGCACCGTGTTTCCTTCGTCCAGCATGGCAATCACAGTTTTCACCTGTTTAACATTGAGTGATTGTTCCGATGCAACTAATTGATACAGCGTTTCTTGTTTTTCAATCATTTTTTCCAATCGTACAGCCTCCAGTGTTTAATATACTTATTATTTTAACAAATTACAGCTTTTGATACACCTGTATCCAGCTGGATTTTGGAAATAAAAGTTATTGCTGTTATCTTTCTATCTTCAAATCTTACTCATCATTTCCACTCCGTTTTTTAGTCTAACCATCATTAGCGTTTTCCTATTTTTTGCAAATAAAAAACGCCCCTATTTTAAGAGCGTTATGTTTAGACTTTATTTAAAATTCAATAAGACCAAGACTAATTTGCAAGGCTTCATCAACCTTTTCCATCATTTCATCATCAAGATGGGTTATTTTATCAGTTAGGCGTTGCTTATCAATTGTACGAATTTGTTCCAACAGAATGACTGAATCACGTTCAAAACCGTAACGTTTCGCATCAATTTCAACATGAGTAGGCAACTTTGCTTTTTGTATTTGTGCTGTGATCGCTGCAATAATTACTGTGGGACTAAACCGATTCCCAATATTGTTTTGAATGACGAGCACAGGGCGTACCCCGCCTTGTTCAGATCCAACAACTGGGGAAAGGTCTGCAAAATAAACGTCTCCACGTTTGACAATCAAAGAATTAGCCTCCGCTTACTAGACGTTCAACTGTATGCTCTGCCTCATATTCTGCTTGAAATGCTTCAGATGCAATCGTCAAATTAATTTTGGCCATTTCCATATAGCCCCGTCTCATGGATTCACGAATATGTCTTTTTTTCCGTTCACGCAAATACATTTTTGTTGCTTGATAAATAAATTCACTACGATTCACATTTTCTTGTTTGACAAAACCGTCTAATTCACTTAAAAGATGTTGCGGTAATTTTATCATAATCTCTGTCGTTACACTTGACTCAGACACAACTCGACACCTCCACCATCAATACACATCAATTCACTCTACCATTTAATATCTTATCATTATTTTTACCAGATGCAAAGACTATTCAACAATTCTCCATATTATCGTCCAAAAAAATAGTCTTTTATGCATACATACGCCAGTTTACCCAAAATATGTTGAGATTTTTTATCTGAGGCAGGTTAAAGCAGGTTGTTGGTCAACAAAATCCAGGCACACAACCTAATTTTATATAAAGATTATCTTGAGAACCTAACCCTTTAACGAACCTAACTAAGTAACTTCTGCTGGAAAGCTACTTCTCACTACATGTATATCCCCTGTTCACAGGCCTTAGCTTTTACCACAATCGATCATGTTACACCTTTTGGAACTCTTTTTTAAGAATAAAATGACAAATTGAAAACAGGCTCCTCATTTTGAGCCTGTTTTTTTATTTTTACCCCATCTTAACTGGCAGTAAGCCCCCTCTGATGGAAGTCTTCTTTATTTTACTGCATTCCCCTGCACAGTACGAGCAATGTCCACCATTTCCTCTGCCGTCAAATCGTTAGACGCAATCATATAATCAACACCGTCATTTGTCCATGTTAGACTATTATCTGTAATAGCTCCAATTGTGAAACCTAAATCCACTATTTCCCCTACCATGTTAGTTGGCCCAGATGTAGCAGGCATAACAGTCGTTTTTTCTTGAACTAATGTAAAAGATTTTTCTCCGTCATATGTTAATACAACCCGTTTTCCATCATCAATTTTCACTTCTTTTTCACCCATTAATCGAACTCCTGGAATTTCCTCTGGGTATTTAACTGAGAATTCTCTGTTTTCAGGTTCAGCCATTACGGTTTTATCTAATTGTGCACCCGTCATATTTTTTT
This sequence comes from uncultured Bacillaceae bacterium, assembly GCA_963765265.1. Lineage (GTDB taxonomy): Bacteria > Bacillota > Bacilli > Bacillales > Cytobacillaceae > Bacillus_BD. Next base: position 79,739 of record CAVXVN010000003.1, on the reverse strand, counting down.
GTACATTAAAATCATTTTTATCAAAAGTAGCGTTAAAAGACACATCAGAAAATTCAACCGTGACAAGTGGATTTCGATCAGAATCCATTACTTTTACACTGACTGGTGATAGATCCTTTTTATTCAGAGTAATCTCCTGAAAGGGGAGCATTTTATGGTTTTGATATCGTGTTTTTGTTTCAAACACATAATGATCTGTTGTAGCTGTAAACTTTGCTTCTTTATCCTCATCAATATCTTTTACAAGTGATTCATATAAATACGCTTGACTACTATTTTGTGGCCAATCGCTCTGGAATTTAAAACTTTTATTGAGTGCTGGCGTCAACACAAAAACTCCCTCTTCATTACGAAGAATCATTTGGTTCTGATCTTTTTGGGCATTTTTTAAATCCACCCGATAAAAATCAGGCTTTTTATGCCATATCTCTACATCATACGTATGTGGATCAGCCCCCATTTGCAATGTCATTTTTGCCTTAGCCTTGTAGCCCTCTAAATTCTCCAACTTCCCGTTGAGCGTTTTTACAACATCATCCTGTGATTTTTCTCCACAAGCTGATAGAACAAGAACAACCATGAGCCCTAACGCCAGCATGAATATTTTTTTCTTCATCCCTTCAACCCCTTTTGTCTCATTTCAACGTGATAGAGAAATCCAAATACGTAAGCGCCTTGAGGGCGCTAAAAAATAGACAAGGGAACAGTATTTAAGCTACCAAGTCTTGTCTCTCCTTTTGCACTATGAATATATGAGACAAACTTCTGTAATATGACGAAGTCTTAGATGGGGGGTTCATTATTATTTATTGTACGATTACTAAATCTACTTCATATCTTTTCAATGATAACCTGAGCCACCGCATATTCCGCACTATGAGTGATCGAGAGATACACCCCATTTTCTTGCGGGTTACGAATAAACGGCTTTCCTTTTTCATCATTTTCAACTTGAATATCAAGGAAAGAAAGACTATTCCCGATCCCCGTTCCATATGCTTTAGAAAAAGCCTCTTTAGCAGCAAACCTTCCTGCTAAAAATTCAACCTTCCTGTTGGATGTGAGTTTTTCATAAGTTTCTTTTTCCTTCTGAGTCAGAATACGGTCCACAAACTTCGATTGACGCTCAGAAATCTTTTTAATCCGTTTTAATTCAACTATATCGAGCCCAATACCAGAAATCATCTGTCATCTTCCTTTTAAAAATTATAGGTTGTCTATTTTATTCGTTTGATCTATTTTGCAATCTTTATTTTATTATCTTTACATACCGCTATGTTATCATGGATTTAAGCGGACCATGGGAGGGGTTTAATGTTTACTAGAAATGAAAGCTTCAAACAATTTATCCAGTATTATCCTGTCATTTCCATCATTGTAGGCATTCACATTATACTATACCTATTAACGACCTTACCTATATTTCCAAGACTATGGCTATTTGAACAATTGTCAGGAGTGAATCTATCCATTATAGAAGGAGATCTTTGGAGATTGGTCACCCCCATTTTCATGCATAGTGGGTTTTCTCATGTCCTCTTTAATAGTTTTTCTCTCATCCTTTTTGGACCTGCTTTAGAGAGAATGATTGGATCTTTTCGCTTTATTTTGGTTTATTTAGTAACAGGGATTTCAGCCAATGTGGCGACATTATTCCTAGAACCTCTAACCTATACACACGTTGGAGCCAGTGGTGCGATCTTCGGTTTGTTTGGTTTTTATATTAGCATGATTGCCTTTCGTAAAAATGTCTTTTCAAAGGAAAACTCTCAATTACTCATAACGATCACCATCATCAGCATCATTATGACCTTCCTTCAGCCAAATATTAACATTATTGGACATCTATTTGGATTTGTCTCCGGATACCTAATTGGCTACATCGCATTTCGAAACAAAAAAACCATTGTCTGATTCCCATCTTCGGAATCAGACAATGGTTTTTTTCCTTTTTATAAGTACATTTGTGTTTTTGGGGTGCCACCGTGTTTGTACCAGTTATAGATTTTGATACTATCTATTTCTTCTATGTCTGAAACGGTACCTCCTGAGCCACCTAATCCAGATTTTACAGTGGCTTCAACTGTAGAAAGCGCTTGTCTTTGTTGAAAAAAACTCTTCCGTATACTAATGGTTTGTATTCTATTCTTTTTCATAAAAATAGTATTCTTAACAATTCCTCTGTATGTAAGAGTTAGTTGTAGATCATGTAAATTCCAACCCGTATCTTTATGCGTTTGGAATGCCCAAATCACTGAAAAAGGAATAAGTAACAAAGTTAAATATGCCCATGACCGAAAAAGGATGAATGATAAGATTACAATCACGAAAGAAGGCACCAAATGGCGAAACATATACCTTTTCAAAGCTCTTTTTGGAGATGGTACCATTGTAGGGTTAAAATGATAATCGGGAAAAAGTTGAGTGAGCAAGCTCGCCATCTCACCTCTTTTCATAATGGGCAGGATCAGTGCCTTTGAATGATCTTCGTTTGCCGTTCCCCCTGCACTTTCTAAGTAAACAGACCCCAAACCGAATGGCTGTCTGATTAAATTTTCACAGATAAGAATTCCTTGAACTCGATTTAGCGGGATCGTCAGTTGACGTTTTTCCAATAATCCTCTTGATATAATGAGATCACCCTCTACTTTTTTTATCGTAAAGTCAGCATACTTTATCATGGTTCCAATTACAGAAATGAACCATGCAATCAAAAGAATCAAGAATACCATAGTGCTCACAAACACAAGACCATTTGAAATAAATCCTTTTAACTCACTAAATACTTTTTCATATGGGATCAATTCATCAAATTGAAATGCAAAAGCAATGATCGCTGATATCACCACTCCCACTCCACCAGAAGTCGAAGCTAATAAAAAGAGTTGGGGAATCGTGATTTTATAAACCCATTCTGGTTTCTCTACAATTGCTTCTGTTTCGACTCGACCTGTATTTTTTACAGATGTTAAAATTTCCTGAATCGCTGTTGCTTCTGCTTTTGATATGGCTGTCAAAACAGCTTCTGCATCCTGTGAACCACTGGATCCAGCTGTTTCCACTCTTACTTTCACAAGACCAAAGGGCCGTTGAAAAATCCCTTCCGAAAAATCAAGACTCTGGATTCGCTCAAATGGAATATAACGTTTCTTTCTGACAAATACACCTGATTCGATTCTAAGTTCTCCATCCTCGACCCGGTAAGAAAAGCGCAGCCACGAAAAAACACCAATGACAAGAGATAAAATAATGAAAGTCGCCGTAAACAACATTTCCCAAAAGCTTAAACTTAATCCGTTACCGCCAAATAAGAGAATAACCATAAATGGAAAAAATAAATCCTTCAAATGTTTTATAAAGTGGATGACTGCTGCAATGGGATGAAGCCGCTTTGGTTCAGACATCATCATCCGCCACCTTTACCAATTTTGAAATAGAAATGCGAATTTCCTCTGCTTCCTCCATTTCTAATGCCGGTATTTCATGAACGGTTGCTGCAGTTGAGACCGTAACGGAAGATAAATGATACTTTCTCAAAATGGGTCCTTGTTTTGTATCAACATGCTGTACACGAACCATTGGAACGAGTGTACGTTTAATCACGAATACCCCATGCTGAAGTTCAATCTCTTGCTCACGAATTTCATAACGCCAGCGTTTCCAGCGCATCATCGGAAACCTTACGACAAATATATATAGGAATAATACAAATAAAAGGACGGAAATAATACTAATCCAGCTAGGCCAGTTAAAAGCAATAGCCAATGCAATGATCCCCCCTGCTAGACATAAAAAGAGAGCTGAATAAAATATCCCATAAATCCTCCATACCTTTAATGCCCGCTCTGAAATTCTTTTTCGCGGTTCCATTACCATTTATTTATTCCCCCCTATAAGAAAAGTGCAAGCACACCCCCGATAAAGAAAACTCGTTGACTAGCGAACCGTTAGGCGCAAACAGAAACGTAGTTATCCTTATGCGTGTCAGAATTTATAGATACTTTTTCATCTGTAAAAAAAGGGTATACCACGTAAAAAATGATATACCCTAATTGTTTTTATTTATAGCTGTTCGATTTTGATTTATATTGAGAATCTTTTGAGCGTCTATTTGAATTCCCCTGACCTTGACGAGGTTTCATTGATGGTTTTTTTCGATTATCATAGCTACGTTTTCGATCATCTGGTTTACGATCCCTTTTTGGCGGCATTGATTTTTCTTCTGTTAATTTTACAGGTGTTGTATCTGGTTCTTTTGTTAATATTTTCAAGACAGCTGCAACAACTGTTGATGCATCCCGATTTTCTAAAAGTTCATCAGCAGCTTGTTTATAAAATTGAAGATTATTAGATTCGATCGTTTGTACAATCTTTTCGATCGCCGCTTTTTGTTGTCCCTCCAATGCTTCATCTAACGTTGGTGGTTCCATGCGCTCCATCTTTTTCTTTGTCGTTCTTTCTACAACATGCAAGTAAGATTTTTCACGAGGTGTAATTAAAGTCATCGCGACACCCGTTTTTCCAGCACGCCCTGTCCGTCCAATACGATGCACATAGCTTTCAGGATCTTGCGGAATATCAAAATTATAAACATGTGTGACTCCAGAAATATCTAAACCACGAGCAGCAACATCTGTCGCCACTAGGACATCAATCGCACCTTCTTTAAACTTCCGCAAAACAGACATCCGTTTTGCTTGGCTTAAATCTCCATGAATTCCTTCTGCATTATAGCCACGAAGGTTTAATGCTTCTGAAAGTTCATCCACTCGTCTTTTTGTACGTCCAAAGATGATTGATAATTCTGGTGCCTGAATATCTAATAATCTTGTTAATACATCAAATTTACTTTTTTCTTGTACTTCAATGTAGAATTGTTCGATAGAAGAAACGGTTACTTCTTTTGTTTTTACACGGATAACTTCAGGTTCCTTCATAAAGCGTTCCGCAATACGTTGAATTGGTTTAGGCATGGTTGCAGAGAATAGTAATGTTTGTCGTTCATTAGGAATCTGCGCAAGAATTGCTTCAATATCTTCAATGAATCCCATATTCAACATCTCGTCTGCTTCGTCCAAAACAACGGTTTGAACATGATCCAGATGCATCGTTTTACGGTTAATATGGTCAAGTAAACGACCAGGTGTTCCAACAATAATATGAGGAGGTCGTTTTAAAGCACGTATTTGTCGGTTAATATCCTGTCCTCCAAAGATTGCTAGCACTCTCGCTCTTTTTCCGTACCCGATTTTGTAGAGTTCCTCTGATACTTGAATAGCCAACTCTCTTGTTGGAGCAATGATAATCCCTTGAATCATGTCCTTTTTGTAGTCAATTTGGTCAATCATTGGAACTCCGAAAGCGGTTGTTTTTCCGGTACCCGTTTGTGCTTGCCCAATTAAATCCTTCTTTGCCAGACCCATTGGAATCGTTTCAGATTGAATAGGGGTTGCTTCTTCAAATCCCATTCTCTTTAATGATCTCAACGTTTCCGGACTAATACCCAGTTCTTCAAACTTTGTCAATTTTTTCAATCTCCTTTTTATAACAAAAATATAGTCTATATAAAGTGGCTAATTGGTTTCTCCCGAGCCTATAAGAAAAGCGGAAGGCAACCGCTATCGGCTTATACTCGAGCCAACGGCGCCTAAAGTTCGAATATCATCTAATTTTAAATAAGTTTGCTTTCCTATCCACTATAAAATCCCTGCGAAAAATAATTTTATACCGCAGCAATACACTTAAAAAGTGAAAAAGACATTCCTCCAATTGGAGTATGTCTGGGTTCGAAAAGAAATTCCCTCATTGGCACTTTGGAAATAATTTTACCATTTATTACTTTTATTTGCAATGCAGGCCCCTTAGTTATGAATTTAATATAACCTAAGCTCAAATCAAAACGTCCCTACCCTCTTTTTTCCAAAAAGGAAAGGATATTTTCAAATAAATCTTCTCGTTCTTCACAATGACAAATCAAATGTTTGGAGTTTTTTAAATAAAAGAGTTTCTTTGATGGAGAACAAATATGATTATATAAATATTGTGCTGTTCTTGGAGGGACAATTCCATCAATCTCACCCTGTGCAATAAAGGTAGGAACACTAATTTGAGGGATCAAGGGTCTAATTGTATTCACAAGTTTTCGAAATTGCAGAGTGGCTGTAAAAGGTGTTTCCCTCAGCTTTCGTTTGTATCGTATAAAGAGTTCATTCTCAGTGAGTTTTCCCTTGTGAAGATCTTTAAACATGATTCCAATATCGACAGCAAGCTGTTTCGGGTTCACATAATAAGCCGCTGCACTTAATAGTACTAGTTTTTCAATTGGAAAATGCACGGCTAAATAACTGGCAATCATGCCTCCCATGGAAAAACCAACAACATACACTTTTTCACACGTCTGAAGTAATTTTTCTAATTCTTTTTCAGCATGTGAAATCCATTGCCCATATTGTACACCTTTAAGCTCTAGTGTTTCTCCATGTCCAGGTAATGTTGGTACAACCAATTTCCAATCTGTTTGTTTACTTAGAAAATGTGCAAGTGGCTCAATTTCAGCAGGAGCACCTGTAAAACCATGAATACATAAGCAACCAATCATTTCAAAGAACACCGCCATTTTCATTATATTAGGAAACGCTATATACCTATTTTACACCCAGGTATCTAGGATACCCATGGAAAATTTTAAAAGAGCTAAGAGCTATCCATTTAAAAAAAGACCATCTCAAAAAAAGCTCAAGATGATCTTCTTATTATTTTTGTAAAGCATCCACAACTTCTTCAAGCTTCATTCCCCTGGACGCCTTAACTAAAATGATACTTTCTGTATTGGTATATTTTTTTAACTCTTCAATTAGCTGGGTTTTCTCATTAAAAGAAAAAACTCGATCAGCAGGAAAGTTCGTTTTAGCTCCTTCAGCAATCTGCGCCCCTAAATGACCAAATGTAAAAATGTAATGGATCTTTTGTGGATCGATCCCTTTTCCCATCTCGAAATGAAATTCTTCTTCTTGGTCACCTAATTCGAGCATGTCTCCAAGGACAATCATTTTTCTTTCATATCCAGGCAGTTCGGAGACAAGATCAATGGCGGCTTTCATCGAAGTAGGGCTAGCATTATAAGCATCATTTATTATTTTTTCACCACTTTTACCTTCAACGAATTCCATTCTCATTTTGGTTAACTTTAAACTAGAAAACCCTTCACCCATTTTACTAAACGGAATCTGAAAATAATGTGCGACAAGCATTGCCCCAAGTGCATTTAAAATATTATGTATACCTAAAACTGGCAAATAGTATTCAATCTCGGAAGCATTGGTTCTAAATGTACTCCCTTTTTGATCTAGCTTTACATCGATTGGAAATAGATCATTATCACGAGTACGTCCAAAAGTCTGAATTTGTGCACTTCCTTTATAATGTGAAAAAGGTTCCTTCAAAAGAATTTCATCGCCAAGATAGACGATCAAACCATTCTCCTCTAAGCCTTGAATGATTTCTAGTTTTGCTTGTGCAATACCTTCTCTCGATCCTAAATCCTGTAGATGTGACTCACCGATATTTGTAATTAAAACAGCATGAGGACGTGCCAACTTGGTTAGAAATTCAATTTCTCCTTTACCACTCATACCCATTTCTAAAATGGCGATTTCCGTATCTTCCTCTAGCGAAAGGATTGTTAGTGGCAATCCAAGATGGTTATTATAATTCCCTTCTGTCTTTTGCACTTTATATTGCAAGGCTAACAGATTTGTTGTCATATCCTTAACGGTTGTTTTACCATTACTGCCAGTAATTCCAACTACTTTTACATTTAATTCATTCCGATAGCTTCTTGCCAACTCTTGTAGGGCAAAAAGTGTATCCTCCACTATGATGATCGGCAAATCGACAGGAGGATTTGGTACACTCTTCTGCCATAGCACAGCTGCCGCACCATTCTTAATGGCATCTTCTACAAAACGGTGTCCGTCCGAATGGTCCCCTTTAAAAGGTACAAATAAATTACCCGGTTCAATTTTGCGTGAATCAATCGAAACACCTTGAATAGAAACGTCTTTTAAATTTTTCAGGTCATTCTCAATTTGGATCATGCTCTCTATCTGCTCTATCGTTCGCCTAATCATACAAGGCCCCTCCATTCAAAAATAAGGCTGGCCCATTAGGTGTCTAATACACTTTATTTTGGGACAGCCACTTAATTTCATAACGATTTGCATTCATCACACCACTTTTAGAAGTGGGAGACTTCTGCTGAATAAAGTTAAACAGTATATTTAATGTTTTGTTTTTCTTTGTGTCTTTCGATCGCTAGCTGCACAAGACGCTCAATCAATTTCGGATACTCTAACCCAGATTCAGACCATAAAAGTGGAAACATACTAATAGGAGTAAATCCTGGCATCGTGTTCACTTCATTGATATACGCTTTTCCATCCTTTGTTAAAAAGAAATCTGCTCGAACGAGTCCTGAACAATCAAGCGCCTTAAAAGCTTTAATCGCCATCTCATTCAGATTGCTATATTCCTCTTTTGTAATCTCTGCTGGTATGATAAGAGCGGTATCGCCATCTTCATATTTGGCTTTATAATCATAAAAGTCTTTTTTCGGGACAATTTCTCCAGCAACCGAGCATTCAGGATGATCATTTCCAAGAACAGCAAGCTCTACTTCTCTTGCTATGACACCTTCTTCAATGATTACTTTTCGATCGAACTGGAACGCCTCCTGAAAAGCTATTTCAAGTTCTGCACGGTTACTACATTTACTAATTCCAACACTTGATCCGAGATTAGCTGGTTTCACAAAACAAGGATAGCCAAGCTCTTTTTCCACTTTTTCATAAGCCGATTGCTGTACATGAGTCCACTCACTTTTAATGAAGGATACATATTTTACTTGGGCAAGTCCTGCTTGGGCAAAAATATTTTTCATGATGACTTTATCCATACCCGCCGAAGAAGCTAGCACACCATTTCCAACATAAGGTAGATTCAGTAATTCAAGGAACCCTTGCACCGTTCCGTCTTCCCCGTTCGGACCATGAAGAAGTGGAAAAATAACATCAAATGATTCTTTTCCATCATTTGTCTGAAAAAGTGATGCGGATAGAGTTGGAGCTTCCAATGCGTCCACTTCTGAAAATTTCAAAGCCTTTAATATCGTCAACTGGACCGTCCAATTGTGGTCCTTTGAACCATTCTCCTTCTTCAGAAATATAGATCGGATGTATGTCAAATTTTTGATGGTCTAATGCTTGAATAACAGCTAATGCTGTCCGTAATGATACTTGATGTTCCGCTGATTTACCGCCATATAATAATCCCAATTTTGTTTTCATTTCAGTACCTCCATTTTGTCAATCACACTTATCTATTTTACACTTAATGAAATAAGAAAGGGAGTCATCTTATCAGTTATTTATTAGAAATTAGAAATTGTTTTTTCGTTTGAATTTTTGACAACGATTAGATCTAGCGTAAAAAATCATTTTTCTATATTTATAAGTATGTATGATGGGAATTGATTAAAACCCAATAAAAGTATTTAATCAGCATCCCTTTTAACAAAAATCATGAACGAATAATGGTTTCTTCTCCTTGAACATGGCTCATATCAGCTTCTAACAGTACCTCATACTGCTCCTGATTCAGCTTAACAATCGTCAAGCTTGTTCCTTGAACCGTTGGCCCTGCCCATATATCCTTTAATTCGACTCCCTTAAATACTGCATAAAGAGCTGAAATAAATCGACCATGCGTCACCACTAATAGATTTCCATTGTCCCTACTCTTCTTAAGCTCTGTTAGGAATTCCGTAGCTCGATTGCTCATTTCAGTTAGTGACTCTGCACCCTCAATTTGATGATCATCAGGTTTATTTATGAAATGTTCAAATTCATTTGGAAATCGTTTTTTAAGTTCGTCTTTCTTCATTCCTTGCCAAGAGCCTAGATTCATTTCCATAATACGCTCATCTGTCATGATGGGAATGTTACGTTGTCCTTTAATCAACTGAACGGTTTCAAGCGTTCTTCCACTTGGACTCGAAATAATGTGTGCAAATTCCGTATCCTTTAACCGCTCACCTAAAAGCGTAGCATATTTTTTTCCCATGGGAGTTAAATTTGAGTTTAGTCTACCTTGAATTCGTCCCTCTTTATTCCACTCCGTTTCCCCATGTCTCACAATATATAAATATAGCATTCTCTACTCTCCCATTCTTCTCTTAGTTTACATAATCGGTGTCAGGCACCAGTTATGGACAGTTGTCTTTTTGCGGTGCCTGACACCATGTGAGTGGGTGGTATAGTTTGGAGGCTTGCTTCCTAATGGTTGATTCAAGTGCTCGTGGGAAGGCGATCAGTATGCATGTTGATGGGCCAGAAGTTTTGAGTAAATCGACTTCGCACGTAATGGAGGAATCGGAAAGTCCCCCTTCGCCAAGCATGACCTTTAACTCGTGTAGAACCCCTTTTGACCCTACAGGTAAAATGACCACATGATCCAACCGACAAAGTAATTGGAACAGGGACAGCGGTAATACTTCGCCTACCTTGTTCAACACTTCTTCACCTACAAGCGGTGAACCAATAACCGCAAATTCCATTTGGTCTAATAAAATCGTCTCTTCAGGAATGACTCTATCCCTTTTTCCAATTACAATCATTCCAAGTGCAGATTGTAGCAAAGAAAAATTACTTTCGGTACTTCCTGTGATCGGTACATTTGTCAGTCCAAGCTCTTGCAACCCTTTCTCTATTCCACATACCAGATCCTTCCATGGTTCATCCCCACAAAAATTGTGCAGAACCACAGAAATAGGTGCTCCCCCAGAAGCTATACATTCCATTACAGCTACCCGAAAGCCATAATAAGCTACCACATCATAGGGTGTCTTGACCATGTCCATATCCTTTAAGCCAATACCACCACTGTTATCACTAGCTAGAACAAGTGTCTCACTGTCATTTAAGGCAATCAACGTTACATCTCTTTTCACTTGACCGTTTCCTTATGAAAATGCCCCGCAAAAAAAGAAGTCAAACGCGGTGCTAGAATAAGCGCTAATCCTGTATTTAATACAGAACCAATCAGCAATGACGGAATCATCCCGATATAAAAGCCACTTCCCATTATAAATAAAAACGGCAACGGAGCAAGAAACGTATTCCCTAATACAAATAGAATACTAGCTATCACTTTCTTCCCTTTTCTATAAACAATCGCAAACAACCAAACAAGCAAAGCCATTTCAACGGCAATCATAAAATGAAATGGACCTAATGGCATGCCACCGATAAAAGCCGATAATAGGTGACCAAGTAAAGCAATTAAGGCACCTGGTCCTCCACCTAAAATCACACCCGCTAACAAGGCAGGAACCATATCCAATGCAACACTGGATACAATCGCCGGAATTTTAATCGAAGCACCTGCAACGGACAAAGCGATAAACAAACTAATGAGACTCATTTTCTTTATGCTCATTTTATTTTCCTTCCTTTCTTTTCCCATCACGAAAGACAGGAGCACTTCGAACATATTCAACATCCTTTACACCCAGACGAAAATTAACCACTCTGGCTACAGCAAAGAAATAATCCGAAAGCCTGTTTAAGAATTGCAAGGGCAGTTCAGATAATCCACTATCCTCTTTCATAAGCTTCACCACTAATCTTTCCGCTCTTCTTGTCACAGTCCGTGCAATGTGAAGGGTCGCTGCCCCCGAAGATCCACCTGGTAAAATAAACCGTTCCAATTCCGGCGCCTCTTCAATAAACGCATCAATTCTAGCTTCCAAATACACAATGGCTTCTACTCGTTAATTTAGGTTCGCGTTTTTTTGTTACATTCGCTAAATCGCCACCACAATCAAATAATTCATGCTGAATTTTTTCCAAATCGTCTCGTACATCTTGAAAAAGTTCTGGTTCAAGTTGGGTTACAGCCTGCCCAACAAAGCAGTTAACCTCATCCACTGTTCCATAGGCCTCAACACGTACATCATCCTTATCCACTCTACCACCAATAATACTTGTTTGTCCCTTGTCACCGGTCCTTGTATAAATTCTCATTTCATTTCTCCCCTTTTCTACTTTATTTCAACCTTTTATTGATTCCATACCAAATTAGATCCACTCGCGAACAAATAGAGGCTGTATCCTGAAAAATCCTTCCGGTCACATCACGCCATACTCTATTCTCGGCCTCACTCGGCACAATCCCTTTTGTAATATCGGATCCAATTAGAATAACCCATCTTCCTTGTTCTGCTCTTTCCCACATACACCATTTTTCCAATAGTGCATGCCATTTTTCCAAAACTACCTCAGGATCCAACTCAGTCAGCCATTCCTTCACCCACTGCTCAATTCCTTCTATTACAACCATTCTCTTTTCAAAATGATCCAAACTTACTGGTAGAATATCTTGACTATATGCAGAAAGCCAACTGCTATTATCCTCATTTATCTGATTATATGCTCTTACCCAGCTGGATTTTCCGTTAAAGGCACCGCCCGTAACAAATTGCATCGTTCTCCCCTCCTGAAAGCTTCCTTGCTTGACCAAACTAATTCAAATCCATTTCCATGAGGAACCTTCCACTCCCAAAAATCCCGTTTCTCCTGGCCAAGTTTCGATAACAAATAACGTATCACGCCCCCATGAGTTACAATGGCCAAACTTTTGAACCCTTCCTCTACTATAAGCTCATTCAATTTCTGCCAACCTTTTTCGATCCGCTGGGTAAAAATAGGATAGCTTTCGCCTTCAGGAGGTTCACTCGTAAAATGATGATTGATCCACTCCTCATAATGTGGATTCCCTGCTAGCTCTCCATAGGTTTTCCCTTCCCACTGGCCAAAATTCATCTCACGAAATTCCGGGAACGCTAGTATAGATTGATTTGGAAACAGTATTTCTGCTGTTTGTAGACACCGTTTCAAGTCACTTGTCACAATCCTCTCATACGGTGAAGGCTGAACAATCTGTTTAGCTAAAACCAACCTCGCATCCTCACAAATCGAGGCATCCGTCCAACCAATATAAGCATGTCGTTTATTTTCCTCTGTTAAACCATGACGAAATAATGCCACAACCACAGCGTCATCCATAAAACAATCTCCACTCCCTCTACGGATGCGCCTAATACATCCCCTGTTATTCCCCCAAACCATTTGACGACTTTCCTTGCCACTATGAACAAAACGACCATGGTCATCAACAATAACGCCAAAGCCCCACTTAAGGCTTCCGGAAGCAGTAGCAAGCTTCCACTGAAGACAATCACCATATAAACGGGGTAAACCCATAAAGTATATGGAGTGGATGCTTTTTTAAACAATGTTCCAAGCCCGTCCTCTTTTGCAGCCCGAACTTTTATTAAAAGAATCCCCATCACACTTTTGCTCAAGAAAGGAATAAGGGCGATCAGAATGTAAGTAGAATCAACAGCTCGTAGTATGATCTCATAAATAAACAAAAAACGAGCACTCAATAGCACAATAACCGATAGTGCCCCAAATGCTCCGATCCTTGGGTCCTTCATAATTTCAAGTCGCTTTTGCTTATCCCGATAGGAAAAGAAAGCATCACTTGCATCCATCCACCCATCTAAATGAAGCCCGCCTGTTAGGAGGATCAGTGCCAGCCAAACAAAGAAAGCCACAGCAAGCGAAGAAAATGGTGTCCATTGAACGAGCCCATACAAGAGAAAGGTATAAAATATTCCTTGCAGTAAACCAAGTAACGGAAATGTTTTAATCGCTTTTTCAATATGAACCCGATCCATGGGAACCTCATACGGAATCGGAATACTCGTAAAAAATTGAATGCTCATGATTAGACCCTTAATGGTTTTCACGAGCAGATCTCCAGTCAGTGATTATTTTCTTTACTCTTTCCCAATCAAGATGCTTACCCATTTCTTCTGCCAGCACTTCATAGCGTTCATCCTTCAAGACGCCAATATCCATTTTGGGCATTTGCGGTAAATTCACACTTTTACGAATGGTATTAAGCCAATAATGACGCCAATCATCATTATGAAATAAGTGATGAAGATACGTACCTACAACACGTCCGTTCTTACTGTAATAACCTTCCTCACGATTTGAATCAAACCGGAATAATGGCCTTTTCTCCCCTTCATCAGAAAAGATTGTATCCCCTAAATGAATTTCGTATCCTTCAATTCTTTCTTTGCCAATACCCGTTTGCGGATGATACGTCCCTTTTACCCGTATCGTTTGCTTTTCTTTTCGAAAATAGGTTACAGCTTCCATAAGTTCCAAACCAGTTTCTTCAAATCCCACTACTCCAGTATCTGTACCTTCCTCATCGATCAGTGTTCTCCCTAACATCTGATAACCGCCACATATCCCTGTCACGAACCCACCATCTCGAGTAAAACGAAGAATCCGCTCGGAAAGACCTGTCTCTTTCATAAACTGTAAATCACGAATTGTACTTTTTGTACCAGGAATAATAACAGCATCTGGTTTACCAAATTCCGCTACACTTTGGACAAAGCGAAGACACACATCTTCTTCATATAAAAAAGGTTCAATATCACTTATGTTTGAAGAATAGGGCAACTGAATGACCGCAATATCAAGATCACCCTTTTTCTTCATCCTTCGAAATTCGTTTATCGATAGGGAATCCTCACGATCAATCATATGATTGTTTACATAAGGAAGAACGCCTAAGACGGGAATACCTGTCTTTTCCTCAAGCCACTTCACACCATCTGTAAACAAATTTATATCTCCACGGAATTTATTAATCAATGATCCCCTTCACTCTTTTCCGTTCCTCATCGGTTAACAGCTCAAGCGTTCCGACAATACTAGCAAAGATTCCACCGCGATCAATATCCGCAACTAAGAAAACAGGTACATCCGCAAGTTCTGCGATTTTCATATTAACAAGCTCCCGGTCCTTTAAGTTCATTTCGACCGGACTTCCCGCTCCCTCTAATATAAGTAACTCATATTCTTTAGAAAGCTGATTTAATGCTTTATGAATGACTTCAAGTCCTTTTTCATAAAATGTTTCCCGATATCCTTTACCGGACAAGGTTTCAACAGCTTTCCCAAGCAGCACAATCTCTGATTCCTGGTCTGAGCGTGGCTTTAACAGAATCGGATTCATCCAAACGGTTGCTTCTATTTTCGCCGCCTCTGCCTGTATCCCTTGGGCACGGCCAATTTCCAACCCATCACTTGTTACATAAGAATTATTAGACATGTTCTGCGATTTAAACGGGGCAACTTTCAAACCTTCATTAGCAAAAAGTCGACAAAGCGCAGTTGCAATTAAACTTTTACCTACATCAGATGCTGTACCTTGGATCATCACACCCTTCATTGCACCTCTCCTTTCATTAAAATAGGAATCCCTGCCTCTACTAAGAATGCTTGTTTGGCAGTCGTTACGATGTATTGATGGAGTTTGCCTAGCAGTTTACTGTAAATCAAAACGAGTTCATTTTGCTGGATTGATTCATAAAAAACTTCATTGCTAACAATAATCAGGGCTTTTACTTTTAGACTAATCGCATGGATCCCCTGACACATTTGTTCAAAAAGATCAGCTTGAAACTGTTCATCCTGCCACTTGTCCTCGACAATAAACAATTCATTATTTAGCCATGTCGTTAAACAATCCAGCAAAACAATATCATTACTTTTGAAAGTTCGAGCCAATTCGCCTATCAAAATAGGCTTCTCCCACGTTTTCCAACAATATCCACTCTGTACACGTACTTCCTTGTGACGGCTTATTCTTTGCTTCATTTCAGCATCTGACGGCTGCATAGCAGCAATATATTGAAGTTGACTTTCATTAAAAGATTGCGCTAATTCCATCGCCATCCTTTCAGCAAAAGAGCTCTTTCCACTGCGAACTCCACCGGTTATAAAGCTAATGGATGATTCATGCGCCATTCCTGCACCGCCTCCATCAATTTTCGATTTTCCGCTGACGTTCTAATCGCAAAGCGTAGCCATCGTCCATCTAGTCCTGGAAAATTAAACGTATGACGCGGAACAATTCCTTTTTTAAGCAACCACTGAAAGAGTGGATACTGATCAATTAATTGTGAATCCCTTAGCAAATAGAAATTTACCTTTGAAGGGGAAACTTCAAAGCCATTTTCCTCATAAAATGTCACTAACGCCTTTCGCTCTGAAGTGATGAATTGAACCGTATTCTCTATGTACTTATCTTCCTCTATACACAGATTACCTATGGCAAGCGCCACGCTATTTACACTCCAATGGGGTTGGTAATCAGATAGCTTTGCAATGATTTCACGATTAGCAATTACGTAACCAAGTCGAAGCCCTGGAATGGCGAACATTTTCGTTAGCGAGCGCAATAGAATCAGATTCTTATAATCCTTGATTAATGGCGCCATTGGCTCATAGTCCATCACAAAATCATGAAACGCTTCATCTAGAATAAGAAGACAATTTTGTTTCTGACACTCAATCAAAATCGGCAGTATGACTTCTTGAGAATAATAAAGACCGGTTGGATTACTTGGATTACAAAGAAACATGGCATCCACATAGGAAAGCCTTTCTCTCAACGCTTCAAAGTCTATCTCCCAGCCTTCCTCCAACTGAAAATAAGAAAGGTCACAATCATTAACTTGGCAAGCCTTCTCATATTCAGAAAATGCCGGTTCAACAATCAGGACTCGTTTACCTGCTAGCAGTCTTCCAACCAGACTTATGATTTGGGAACCGCCATTGCCAATTAAGATTTCCTCTTCATTCATGGCTTCCCGTTCTGCTAACTTTCTTTTTAAAGAAGCTGTATGAGGATCAGGATATTGTCCAATTCCCTGAAAAAAAGACTCCCAGTTCTTTTGAATCGAAGGGGGTGGTCCCAGTGGATTAATATTAGCGCTGAAATCTAGCAATTGGTCTGGTTTTGTCAGCCCAGCAGCTTCGTATAAATAGTGCGGATTAGAACCATGTGATGGCCATGTCAATGAACACACCTCCTAGCCATAAAATGAGTAAAAATAAGAAAGTCGTTCGCGATAAAATAAGATTCATTTTTATGATATCATTCCGTTCAAGGTGATAAAGCGGATCCCCCATAAGAGCCCGATTTGAAACGATTCCTTTATATGTATTTACACCACCGAGCTGAACACCCAGGATAGCTGCAGCTGCAGCTTCGCACCAGCCACTATTCGGACTTGGATGCTTCTTGGCATCGCGGAACAAAATGTTCCAAGTCTTTTTTACTTTTGTTTTTTGCGGTCGATTCGCCCATAACATGATAAAACCAGTCAATCTACTTGGGATCCAATTCACCACATCATCCATACGGGCAGATGCCCAACCAAATTCACTATACTTATCATTTTTATAACCCACCATCGAATCACAAGTATTAATGGCACGGTACAATAATGCAAAGGGGGCACCACCAATCCATGCCCAAAACATTGGAGCCGTTACCCCATCACTCGTATTCTCGGCAACCGTTTCAACCGTTCCACGAACAATTTCACTTTCACCCAACTGTTCTGTATCCCTTCCTACTATATATGAAAGCTTCAAACGCGCATTCCTGATAATCTTCTTTTTGTAGTGGATCATATACTTCCAATGCCGCGTCCTTCAAGCTTTTGTGAGCAATACTTGTAGCCATCAGAATGCTTTCTACTATAATGCCTACCAAAGGATGTATCTGATAGGCAACCCAGGACACAAACAACACGGGTACAAACACAGCTAACAAAACAAGGATTAACATCATGATGCCTTTCCTTTTTCGATTGCGGCCTTAGATTCAATCTTTTATCAAGCCATGCTATGAGTGTCCCGATCCATTTAACTGGATGTGGCCATGAAGGAGGATCACCAATAATTAGATCGATCACAATAGCGATCGTGATTGCTATTAAATGCTGAATCATGATAAATGAGCCCTTCTCTGGCTGCTTTTTTCAATTGCTTCTGTCGTACATTCATAGATGCCTTTACCAATCAATTTTCCAAGCGGTGTAATCGTCCCGGCAAATTCAAGCATCTTTCCTTTTTGGGTTGCTGCAATCATAATACTGTCCGTCGACGTTCCTGTAGCGATCGTCCCCGTATTAGCATCTCGAATCTCCCGATCATGTAGCACTTTCACCTTGGCCTCTGTCGCCGTCATAATACACTGGATGAATGCTTCCTCGGTTAGTTCTCCATTGACAAACACCCATGAATTAATCGTACCAGGTCTAACTGGATAGCTATGCTCATAACTTTTTGCCACATCAACGGCGTTCCCAACCCCTGCTGTCACAACCACTAATAGGGAAAAATCAGATTCCTCATAAAACCGATACACCACATCTCTAGTATGAACAGCGGTCATCATTCCAACGGTTTCAGAGGGCTCAAGACCTTCTCTCCTTAAAAAGGCAGCCATCTCTTCTCGATGATTGCTGCAATTATAATTTCGATCCACATGTCTGTTTACAAATGTATGATGCCAGCCTGTTCCTGAACCAATCACTCCTGAGGACATCGTTCGTAATGGAGTGGGTGATTTTAAGATAATGAATTCATCGTGAACAGTTAAACATGATTCCGTTACTTTTTCCTCCCCCCATTCGAAAGAATCGATTTCTGGGAGTAGGACCATTTGTGGAGCCGGCACCTTTGGATGAGGATGTTTTAAAACCTTCGTCTTGTACACAGCTTGGATCGTTTCTTGTTTTAATACTTCATTAGGAGAGTCATAACAATTGATTTTCCCTTTTTCAAGCAGGAGTAATCGATCACAGTACAGTCCAGCCAAGTTAAGATCATGAAAAATAGAAACAACGGTCAATCCTTGTTCCCTCGTCCACCTTTTCAACAAATCCAATAGTTCCTTTTGGTAAGATAAATCAAGATGGTTTGTTGGTTCATCGAGTAGAAGAATTTCGGGTTCTTGTGCCAGTGCTTGAGCTAAAAAGACTCGCTGGCGCTCCCCTCCAGAAAGAAGTTGGATGGGCTGATCTTGGAAAGTAGTGATCCCGGTCCAATTCATTACCTTTTGAACCATTTCCTCGTCTTTATCGCTCCATTCTTTAAAAAAGCCTTTTTGATGTGCATAACGACCAAGTGAAACAGTTTCTTTTACCGTATAAGAAAAGGCTTCAGTGGTATGCTGGGAGAGGACAGCAATGACCTTAGCAAGTTGCTTTGGCGAATAGGTTTGTATCGGCTGTCCTTTTAGCAAAATAGTGCCGCTCTTAAATGGCAAAACACCACTGATCATCTTTAATAACGTTGTTTTACCACTTCCATTGGGTCCGAGAATTCCAAAGAGCTCACCCTTATGGATATTTAATGAAACATCTGAAAGTACGGTTTCATTTCCGTAACCTCCATAAAGTTGTTGAATCGATAATATAGTCATCCCCTCCTTTCCTTCCTTTTACGACCAATTAAAATAAGGGCAAATACCGGTGCACCAATTAATGCTGTGATTACACCAATTGGCAGTTCTGTCGGAGAAATAATCGTCCTTGCGACAAGGTCTGCTAAAATTAAAAAGCCACTTCCCATTAATATCGATAATGGCAATAAATGTTTATGATCTGGTCCCCATAAAATTCGTGTTAAATGGGGAATGACAAGTCCAACAAATCCGATCGTTCCTGAAACGGATACGGCAGCACCCGTTAAAATGGAACCTGCTGTTAAAACCATCATTTTTCTTCTTTGCACATTCACTCCTAAGTGTCTTGCCCTCTCTTCACCAAATGACATCGCATTCAATTCATTTGCATTTACTAATAGAAGGATTGATCCAACAATAAAAAATGGCAGGATAATGATAATATAATCCCAGCCCCGCATTGAAACACTACCAAGTAACCAGCCAATAATCTGTCGAAGTTCATCACCTGTTAAAGCAATCATAAGGGAAATAAACGCACCTAAAAACGAACTAAAAATAACTCCTGTTAAAATAATCGTTTCCACTTTCATCGAACGCTCAATTTTTTGAGCGAAAAGAAGAACAAGAAGAATCGTAATAAATGCGCAAATGACACTTAAAAAAGGCAATGTAAATGCTCCAATAAAAGGTATCGATAAATTAAAAAATATGGTGACAACCCCGCCCACCGATGCTCCTGATGAGACACCAAGTGTATAAGGATCTGCAAGAGGATTCCTTAATAACCCTTGAAAGGCGGCTCCTGCAATTGCAAGAGACGCCCCTACTAAGCCTGCTAATAAAACCCGTGGTAACCGAATACTCCAGACAATATTCGTGTACATCGGATCGATTTGTTCAGTAGATAAGTGGAAAATTTTCGCACTCAAAATAGAAAGAATATCTGTGACCGGTACATGTACTGTACCGATTGAAATCGCAACTAGCATGGAGATTAGTAAAAAGCTAGCTGCGATTATATAAGCTATTGGTTTATTTGTTAAAAATGTCTGGATAAACCGCTTTTGCAACTTCCTCTACTCCTTCAACAAGACGAGGTCCTGGACGTGTCACTTTATCGGAATGAACATCCACTACTTGCTTGTTTTTAACAGCATTGATATCTTGCCAGCCTTCGCGACTTGTGACTTGTCCAACTGGATCTTCTACATAAAATCCATATGTCGTAATAATGACATCTGGATTACTTGCAATAATCGCTTCTTGGTCAATTTTTGGCCAACCTTCTTCAGTTACAATATTTTCTAGCATTAATGATCGTAGTAAGCATTTCATCTATAAATGTATTTTTCCCTGCTGCCATAATAGTCAGGAGACTCTGAGATATTTCAACATAGTACACTTTTCTTATCTTCAGCCTTGATTGTTGCTGCTTTTGCTTTTAATTTCTTCAATTTTGCTTTCATATCAGCAACAATGGTTTCAGCTTCTTCCTCTTTACCTGTTGCCTTCCCAATCATTTCAATGGAATCATATACTTCAGCAAAGTTTGTCGCATCATTGACAACAAGTACCGTAATACCTGCATCACGAATCTGTTGCAGTCCTGCTGCAGAACTTCCCATTGCAGTTCCTCCGTGAGCAAGAACAAGATCAGGCTGTAAGGAAATAATTTTCTCTACATTAAATTCCATTCCACCAATTTTTTCTTTTTCCAATGCTTCTTCTGGATAATTATCATAATCAGTAACACCGACAATCTCATCACCAAGCCCTAATGCAAAAGCAATTTCTGTATTACTAGGAATCAGTGAGACGATTTTCTCTGGTTTCGCCTCAATGACAACATCTTCATCCGCAGCATCTTTTATCGTAACCGGAAAGGCTACTTTTTCAGTCTGTTCTGTTTTTGCTCCTTGCTCGCTTTGATTCGTTTCTTTCTCTTCACTTGCTCCACAACCTGCTAGTACAAGAACAGATAGCAGCAAAGCAAATAATAATGTGTAAATCCTTTTCATCTTTTAAATCCTCCATTTTCTTCAAAATAAAAAGCACCACCTACGAATGAGGAGATGCCGGTATGCTAGTAATTATATTAAAAAATAATGGCTAGTCTTTGCCGAACACCCCCTATCCTCGTAGGTTGTTTTGGTGCGTGAGAAACTAGGCAGGTCTCCTGGCTCATGGTCATTGTTCGCTGCCCCTTCCCATACAAATTTGTACAGTGGATATGCAGGTCACTCCCATTTTACAGTGGCGGGACCGCGTTGGATTTTCACCAACTTCCCTTTTAAGTCTTATAAAAAAAGACACCCATTTCCTTACATTATTAAATTATTATTTCCGTTACTATGCATTATAGCATGTTAGGAAAACAATGGTAGTGTTTTTTAGGTACTCACTCAACGTTTGGCTTTTTCCCGATTATTAGGCTAATCGCTCAAAGTCCTTAATTTGATCGCATTTTCCATTCGCGAGACTTTTTATCAAAAATAAGTTTCGCATCACATGTCCTTCTACTATTCTTTTCGTATTCTTCATACATATCATCCATATTAGAAAAATCCCCGATCACCCACATTGGGAGTTCGATTCTTAAACGGTTTTGGACAATCCCCTTTAATGATAACACCAACCCTTCACTCATAAAACCTTTTAGTGACAACAAAAGATGCTGATCAACGGAAGGGTATGTTCGTTTCTTTTTTAAACCTGAGTAGGATTTTTTCCGGTTTGGTGGATCCTAACTTCATAGGAATCACCTGGCTAAGGAGTCGATAGAAATCATTTAAATCACGATAATATGTTTTATTGAACCAACCATCATCATGAGCTAAATAGGCATACCGATTCCCTAAATAAGTATAGAAAGGGGGTCGCAATGGTTCTTTTACATGACCGAGATAAAGTAATTCTGCCAACACCTGGCCCGGAATTTCGTCTAAACCTTCCATTTCCTCAAAGTCAATCCAGCAAAAATCACCATATTCATATACATCATCGCTTGCAAGCCTCATCACTCGTTTCTTTGGCACATAGTCCAGCATCGTATGCATATTAAAATCACCGTCATCAAATCGATGCTCTAACAGTAGTAAATGATTAATGGATTCTGATAAACATGACACAAATTCATCAAATGTAATTCCGTACGATAGTGCATATCGATCATTTTCATTTAAATGGACGTAAATAACATCTCTTATATCGCTATTCCTTTTCAAGGTGAAACCTCCGAACACATAATAAAGTGTAATGCATACAGTAGCTCCCTATGTACCACTACTTCTGTCTTAATAATAGCAAATTAAATGGAAAATAACTTAAATATTGGATATGTTAAATAATATTGTTGAATTTCATAAAAGTAAAGCAACCGACATAAGTCCTCTGAACTATTTATTTCACTGTCATGAGCCAATAGCAAATCCATCAACAAACTTGCTAATAAAATAGACAAATGTACAAACACTAATATTTTAGAAAGATGTGTCCATTTTATTAATTTTTTTTACCCATTCCCTCTTGTATGCATATCCTATTATGATCATTCTAATAGTATACCCCGATTATTTCATAATGTTTTCGAAACTTTCCTTTCATTTAGAGAGACATTTTCATTATAATAATCATGATAGATTAGAAAATAGAGGGATCGTATTCAGAAAAACATCTTGCGCAGTCCGATGGAAGGAGAGTGAAAAGTATGATCCAAAATATGACAGAAAATCAAATCACACTTTTTATTATTAAAGCACTTAAAGAGAATAAGCAAAAAGAGCTAGATACCATTCTCGATGAATTACAGCCATACGATATCGCCCAAATATATGAAGATCTCCCAGAGAAGCATCGTATAAGATTTTTATTACATTTAAAAATTGATTTAATCGCTGATGTAATGCAGGAACTAAGCAAGGAAGAACAGTTTGATGTTTTGAACAAACTTGCAATCGAAAGAAAAAACAAAGTTCTAGATGAGATGGATAATGATGACTTGGCTTCATTATTAGATGATTTATCACAAGAAAAAATCGCATCTCTCTTATCAGGTATGAAGAAGGAAGAATCCAAATATGTTCAGGACATCATGAATTATCCGCCAGAAACTGCCGGACGATTAATGACAAATCGATTTGTTTGGATTCGAGTTTTTGACACAGTAAAAGAAGCCGTGGATAAGCTGAAAAGCTTTGTTGAATTTGCTGAAACCATCAACTATTTATATGTAGTTGATCAAGAACGCAAGCTTGTAGGCGTTGTTTCATATCGAGATTTATTGATTTCTGAACCTGACGAAAAAATTAAAGATATTATGTATGAACGGGTTCTTTCGGTTTCTGTAGAAACAGACCAAGAAGAAGTAGCCAGAATGATTGAGCGCTATAACTTTCTTGCCATCCCAGTTGTGAACGATGATAATGTGTTAATGGGTATCGCAACGGTCGATGATATCATTGACGTTGTCATTAGAGAAGCTACAGAAGATATTGAAAAGTTATCCGCATCCGGGAAAGCCATTGATTTTGATACGAAAGCCCTTGTAGCCGCCTACCGTCGACTCCCATGGCTTATCTTGCTTTTATTTATTGGTCTCATATCTGGTAGCATCATTAGTGGATTTCAAGCCACTTTAAAGGATGTAGTGGCTCTCGCTTACTTTATGCCCATGATTTCTGGAATGACGGGAAATACAGGTACTCAATCACTGGCCGTTGTCGTACGTGGACTTTCCTATAATGATATTGATAAGAATACCATCTACAAACTTATTTTACGTGAATTTGGGGTTGGCCTCCTTATTGGATTAACATGTGGAGTTTTAATATCAATCATTGCTTATGTGTGGCAAGGCAATGCCATTCTTGGCTTTGTTGTCGGCGCTTCTCTATTTCTAACTTTGATTATTGGAACACTTGCAGGTACAATTATTCCCATTTTACTTTATAAAATCAACATTGATCCTGCTATTGCTTCCGGTCCGCTAATTACCACTTTGAATGATATCTTTTCCTTGGTTATTTACTTTGGGATTGCAACAACGTTTATTCATTATTTGACTTGAAAAACAAGCACAAATCCACTCATGATTTGTGCTTGTTTTTTTGTCCTATGAATAATAAAATGAGCCATTCATCCCCGTTTGAAAAGCGAAACTTTTCCCTTTCCTTATTCGTATAATCTATTGTCGGAATTTTTTATCTTTGATAGGATTAAACAAATGGTAAATAAGGAAGAAATTAGGTGTGGATAGATGAATCGAAATGACAGAGTAACAGAGAAATTTGATTGGAGTCTAACCCTCTTATTATTTTTATTTTTTCTCGTAAGTTGTATTGCGATTTATAGCGGACAAGCTTCAAATCAATATGAAGGTACAAATTTCCTCATACAGCAAATCTTTTGGTATGTAGTGGGTGCCATTATTATTGCTGTGATCATGCACTTTGACAGTGATCAACTTAGAAAACTCTCTTGGTTTTTATATGGATTCGGAATTTTATTATTACTCATTTTAGCCATTTCCCCTGTTACAAGTTTTACTCCTAGAATTAATGGAGCACAAAGTTGGTTCCAATTACCCATTGGTTCCATCCAGCCCTCCGAGTTTATGAAAGTCTTTCTAATAATGGGCTTAAGTATAACCATCTATCGTCATAATGAAAAACACTTAAATAACACGATCAAAACAGATTTCATTCTTTTATTTAAAATAGGACTAGTCACAGCCCTACCCATTTCACTTGTCATGATGCAGCCCGATTTAGGGACCTCACTCGTCATGATTGCCATTATGACTGGACTTATCTTCATATCAGGTATTTCATGGAAGATTATTCTCTCTTTATACGGAACTGGCGCTACATTAGCTAGCATCATTTTTTATTTCGTTATTTGGGCTCCAGAAGTTCTAGAAAAGTATTTGGGTGTGAAGCCTTATCAATTTGATCGAATCTACGCCTGGCTTGATCCAGAAAATAACGCTGCTGGTTATCATCTTTCTAATTCATTAAAGGCAATTGGATCTGGTTTACTAAGCGGTAAAGGCTTTGGTGAACGCAAGGTATATATTCCTGAAAGTCATACCGATTTTATTTTTAGCGTAATCGGTGAAGAATATGGTTTTATCGGCTCAAGCATGGTAATTGGATTATTTTTTCTATTAATCTATCATCTAACGAAAACAGCCTTAGAAACAGTCGATCCCTTTAACACCTATATTTGTGTGGGAGTCATAAGTATGATCACCTTTCATGTATTCCAAAATATTGGAATGACTATTCAAGTATTACCGATTACAGGCATTCCGCTTCCTTTTATTAGCTATGGAGGAAGTTCACTGATGGGCAATATGTTGGCTATGGGACTCATCTACAGCATTCATTATCACCATCGGAACTATATGTTTTCGTCAGACCGTCACTACACCCCAAGGCATTCCAAAGGCTTTGAAAAAAACTTTTAATAGAGAGATCATGGCTCCATTCAAAAAGAAAAAGACTCTGATTATTATCAGAGTCTTTTTATAATAATACTTAAATTAAAATAATTATAATTTAGTATTGATTTTTAAATAACAATTTGTTATAATAAGTATATAAGCTAATTACAAGGAGGAACTATTTATGACAATTCAATCAGAACTTAATTTACAAATCGCTAACTGGAGTGTTCTTTACACAAAACTTCACCGTTTCCACTGGTATGTGAAAGGTCCTTTATTCTTCACTCTTCATGCTAAATTCGAGGAACTTTATGATGAATCTGCACTTGTTGTTGATCAAGTTGCTGAGCGTCTCTTAGCCATTCAAGGTGAACCTATTGCAACAATGAAAGAATACTTAGAAACTGCATCCATTCAAGAATCAATTAACGAAACAAAAGCATCTGATATGGTTGCTACACTTGTAAAAGACTATACACAAATCAATGAAAGCTTAAAACAATTAGCTGAACTAGCAGAAGCAGAAAATGATACGATCACAAATGACCTTGCTGTTGGTTTAATCGAAAAAATTGATACTCATTTATGGATGTTAAACGCATACTTAGGAGAATAATTTCTGACAGTTCTCACCTTTATTATAATCTTAAAAGCAAAAAAGAGTCTGTGATTTAAATCACGACTCTTTTTTATCGTTTATTAAGACTTTAGTGTCAAAAATGAATGAATGTTTGATGAAAATTTGGAAAAACTGATTTATATATCAAAAATAAAATAAAAATCAATATGTAATATTGACAATTTTGTGAATATTATGAATAATATATATATAAAGGAGGATGATTAAAATGAAATCATTTTTACCTATACTAAACGCAACAAAATATGTCGGTGGAAGTATCCTAATTCTGGGGATCGCTCTTTTTCTATATGGTTTTTTTGTAAGCGATTACGGAAATATAACAGGAATTGGAATTGGAACCATTATGGGTGCTGTTTTTATCTTTGTAATGGGAATATTTCTAGTAGCTTCAGAAGAAATGGTAACCAAAATTCGAGGTAGAAAAGCTAAATAAAGATCATAGTGATCATAACACAAAGAGTATTGATTATTTCGATCATATCTATTTTTGATACGCAGCTGCTATTAGGCAACTGCTCTACACATAAAGAAAACTCGCCGATTGGCGAGCCTGCAAGGCAAAGAAAGAGAGCGTCTATATTGACGCCCTCTTACATATTTCTATTACATATCCCAAAGGAAGATTAACATTGTACCGAAAATAGTTACTAAAGCAATGAATATCATAAAGTATACACTTCCGTAAATAGACCATTTATCCTTTGTTTCACCAGCATGCATGAATACAACGAGCTGAAGAAGTGCTTGGACGAACGCTGTAATAAGAAGAATTGCCATGCCTGCTCCAAATGACATGTCCAAAAAGTATACTGCTAGAGCTACTACCGTAAGTAGCAAAGAAAATACAAAACCCATAATTTGTTTAGCTGGGAATAATTCTTTCATTTTTTACATCATTCCTTTCAAGTAGATGAAGCTGAAGATAAAGATCCAGACTACATCTAAGAAATGCCAGTAAAGAGAGAAAATAAAGGATTTATTCGCTGTTTCAGGAGTCAATCCACGCTTTTTCACTTGCAGGATAATCGATATTCCCCAGAATAAACCAAATGTAACGTGTGCTCCATGTGTTCCTAATGTTGTTAATAGGATCGCTGTAAATGCACTTGTTTGAAGTGTTGCTCCTTCATGGATATACGTAACAAACTCATAAATTTCAAAACCTAAGAATACTAAGCCAAGAAGAAGTGTGATTGACAAAGAATGTTATCATCGCTTTTTTGTTTCCAATACGCATCGCATGAATTCCAAGTCCAATGATAAAACTACTTGTTAAAAGGACAAAGGTTTCAATTAGAACTGGAGTAATTTCAAAAATCTCAGCTCCAGTAGGACCATTACCTGTACGATTCGCTAATGCGAAATAAGTAGTAAAGAGTGTAGCAAAAAGCATAATTTCTGCACCAAGGAAAATCCAGAAACCAAAAATATTTAAATCATTTTGCTTCGTACTATATTCAAGAGGTTGCGAGTGATCTATTTTCATAATTTAGCACCTCCTAATTTCTCTTCTGTCTCTTTAATTTCTTCTACAGAAATATGATGTCCGTGATCCTTTTCGAATGAACGATAGGCCATACAAGCGAAAATTCCGATTGTGGAAATAATGACAAGCGGCCAGATGGCAAATACAAATGAAAAGCCCCATACAAAGAAGATACAGCTCATAATAAATGGTAAACCACTGTTATTTGGCATATGAATTTCTTCTAATTTACCTGGGAATAACACATGTTTATTTTTCTTAGCATCCCAGAATGGTTGACTTGAATTTACTTGTGGTGTAATACGCAAAGTTATATTCTGGTACTGGTGTATGTGTAGCCCATTCCAATGAACGTGCATCCCATGGATCGCTTCCAATATTTCTTGGAGAATAACGAATGCTGTAATAAACATTGTATACGATTAAAGCGAACGCAATTGCCATGATACCTGCTCCAACAAATGAAAGCATATTCAATAGCACCATAACCAGTTGCTTCAGAGTATGTGTACATACGACGTGCTTGACCATCTAGACCCGTAATATACATTGGGAAGAATGCAAGGACGAAGCCGATCGATAAAAGCCAGAATGTCCATTTTCCAATTTTTTCATTTAACATGAAATCCAAACATTTTTGGCCAATAGTAACGTAAGACCAGCAAGCATCGCATATACAACACCTGGAATAATGGTGTTATGGAAGTGAGCGACTAAGAACATTGTATTATGGTATTGATAGTCAGCAGCTGACATCGCAAGCATAACCCCTGTAACCCCACCGATTGTGAAAAGCGGAATAAAACCTACAGAATAAAGCATTGGTACAGTAAAGCGAATCTTTCCTTTCCACATCGTGAATAACCAGTTAAATATCTTAACCCCAGTCGGAACGGCAATTGCCATTGTTGTAATCGAGAAGAATACTGTTTGATAGTGCCCCTTGACCCATTGTAAAGAAATGGTGAGCCCATACTAAACATGAAAGAACTGAGATAAGCACCATGGAACCAACCATTGATTTATAACCATATAAATTACGGCTTGAGAATGTTGAAATAATCTCACTATAAATACCAAAGGCAGGCAAAATTAAGATATACACTTCAGGATGTCCCCAAACCCAGAAAAGGTTCGCCCAAAGCATATCCATACCGCCATTATCCATAGTAAAGAAGTGTGTTCCAAATAGTCGATCCATTGTTCCCATTGCTAAAGCTACTGTTAATACAGGGAATACAGTAACAATAATTAGGTTAGCAACTAAAGTAGACCATGTAAACATTGGCATTTTCATTAATGTCATACCAGGTGCTCTCATTTTCATAATCGTTGTAATCATAGTTAATACCCGTCATTAATGATACCAAGACCAGATATTTGAATAGCTAACATATAATAATTCGTTCCTACAGATTCACTAAATTCATGTACCTGCAAGTGGGAAATAAGAAGTCCAACCTGCATCAGGTGAACCACCAATAACGAAAGAGATGTTAAATAACATCGCTCCCATAAAGAATAACCAGAAACTTATTGCATTTAATCGTGGAAAAGCAACATCACGAGCTCCAATTTGTAATGGAACAAGATAGTTCATGAATGCCAAAAATGAATGGCATTGCCATAAACATGATCATTACAATCCCGTGTGTTGTAAAAATTTCATTATAGTGCTGTGCATCTAGCAACGTATTATCTGGTACAGCAAGTTGTGCACGCATCATAATCGCATCAACACCACCGCGGAATAGCATCAATAATGCAGATATTAAATACATAATACCAATACGTTTATGGTCAACCGTTGTTAACCATTCACGCCATAAATAGCCCCATTTTTTAAAATAGGTTAACCCAACAATAATCGCAATCAATGTAAGACCAATAGCGACCATTGATGCGTATATCGCAGGACTTGGATGTGGTATGGCAAAACGTTCGAAAAATTCCATCCTTTTATGACTCCTTTCGAGAAATATATTATTCGTCACATAAAACTAGCTATTTTACTTAAAACTGTTTAAAATTAAGTATTCATTCATTCTTAATGATTGCTATGTTCCATTTGCATCATGTGATTCATATCATTCATGCATTCTGATGAATCCGATTTGATCTCAGAATCAGTTGACGCTTGATTATGTTCACTGTGTTCACCTGGAGGAGGCATAAACTCTAAATGAGTTCCAGTATAAGTAGATCTGTCCAAGATGACCTGGTTCTAATAACTCATGAAATTTTTCTTCTGTAATAGGTTTAGCTGTTTCTTTCACTTCTTCTACCCATTCATCAAATTCATCTTGTGACAGTACTTCAACTGGAAATGTATTTTCAGCAAATCCTTTCCCACTAAAGTTTGCATTTCGTCCCATTAGTTCACCTGGTTCGTCAGCTGCTAAGTGTAGCGTGTTAATCATGTCAGACATCGCATATTTCTGTCCGCCAAGCTGTGGAATCCAGAAACTAGTGATAGGTCCATATGAATAAAGTCTAAATTCAATTGGTCGATCTGCTGGAATATATAAGTAGTTAACGGTTTCAATATTTTCCTCTGGATAACTAAAATGCCATTTCCAGTTTGATGATGAAGCATAAATCACTAATGGCTCTTGATCCTCATACCCTTGCTGGTGTTGCTTCAACAATGTAGTTACTTTGAACAGATACAAATGAAAAATACGCAACAATTAATACTGGAACTCCCACACAAATTACTTCAACCCAGAAATTCCCTTCAATATGAGGTGGTTCATAATCTGGACTTTGTTTAGAAGCACGATACTTAATTAACACAAATACTAAAATTGCAAAAACAACGATAACGATAAACGACATAATTCCAATTGATAACATGATATCACTTGCTTGTCTTTCAGCTTGTGGTCCTTTTGGATCTAATACCATGACTGGTTCACATCCAGTAAGTACAGCCATAATAGTTAGAATTGACGTAAATAATGCCCACTTTAATTTCATATAAATACCCCTTTCTATTAAAATAATAAAAAATTATGATTAAAATAGTTAATTGCGCGAAATGCTCTAGCATACTATGTATTTAATTTACAAAGTTTATATCTATAAGCATTCCAAATTCTGAAACATGTCATTTTTCAAACTTTTCTTTCGACAAATAAACCATTTACTACTAATAATGAAATATCAAGCTCATTACTCACATTAATAATATTACCACGATAATAACATGGTCTTCATACCGCAATTGTGACAAATTTGTTAAGGTTTTTTTTTACAATTAATCCCTAAACATAAACACCCCTCTCCCATTCTCCATCCCTGAAATCCTTTCATTTTGCGCACCTCGTTTTAGAAAGCCTTTTCAATTGTTTGGAGACAACAAATACTAGGATGATTCTATCATATCAAAAATAATATTTTAATATTATTTCTTTTATACTCATTAAAACAGAAAAATCTAAAAAAAGGAAATCCTTTTATTCAAAAAAACTTTATCTCGTAAAAGTGTTCTTCACCTTTACGAGATAAAGCTCTATCTGACTACTTTTTACAAAGTTTACGATGGTTTTTTAACATTTTTAGATAATAGCCAAGACTGACAAATAAAAGACCACAACTTCCATAAAGTAAATAGGGTTGATTAAAATAGTAGCTTATGTAAATAAAAACAATGCTAAGAAGACAAAGTAAAAAGGCATCCCTCTTCCTGGAAACAACCATTTCATGTTTCATAGCCAACTTTTGGCTGACTTCTTGCCATTCCCGATACTTTCTTGGCTCTTCCAATGCTTGCTGAATCTGATTGGGCAGTGAAATAAGTGGTGTCAGAGAAGACTTAAGAACATTTATTACGGTCTCTTTTGTGCTTTCTTTATTGCCCTTTAACCATTTCGTTACAATCGGCTTACACATTGCTAATAAATCCATCTTAGGATCTAAACTATATAAAATACCAATGAATGTTGATATAGCACGTCCTAAAAAGGCATACTCACTTGGAAGCTGAATAGGCTGATTGTTCACCAACTTCTCAATATCGGTCATAATGTCCTCAGCAACTTTGGAATCTTTAGACTTTATGCCCTCATCACTATAAGCATCAACCAATAATTTAATCAATCGTTCAATTTCTTGTTTATCAGCATTTGGAAGTAAAAATCTCATGCCTTCAATGGCATCGACAACTTTCCCATAGTCTTTCAAAAAGATGCCGATTACAATATCACGGATATGCATGGCATCCTGTCTCTTTATTACCCCTACCATTCCAAAATCAATCAAAACGATGGTACCATCCGATTTCACCATAATATTTCCTGGGTGGGGATCAGCATGGAATTTCCCTTCCTCAAGAAGCTGTCCAAGGAAACATTCAATCAAAACATTTCCTAATTTATATCGATCAATCTGATGCTTTTCCAAAAAGTCTAAATCTGTTACTCTTGTGCCTTCCATCCACTCCATCACCAAGACCTTTTTTGTTGAAAGTTCTGGGTAGTAATTGGGAATTTCAATTCCAGCGAAATCTTTATATTTCTCTTGAAAATAATGACCATTTTCCAGCTCTAGTTCAAAATTCAATTCATTTCCAATCGTTCTCACAAACTCTCTATAAAATAAGGAAAGATCCATTGAATTTTCTAATTTTGTAAAACGTTTAGCAAGCC
Source organism: uncultured Bacillaceae bacterium (assembly GCA_963765265.1). Classification (GTDB taxonomy): domain Bacteria; phylum Bacillota; class Bacilli; order Bacillales; family Cytobacillaceae; genus Bacillus_BD. The sequence continues at coordinate 47,103 of CAVXVN010000003.1, read as the reverse complement.
ATAAAACGATTTTAACGGCTCTAAAATCGCTATAAATAATATCCCCTATTTTAGGGCGTTGAATTTTGATCGCCACTACCTCACCTGAATGTAAAACGCCTCGATATACTTCACCAATGGAAGCAGAGGCAATCGGGTCCGGACTTATTTCGTGAAGCACTTCACGATACGGCTTCTGCCATCCCTCTTCTAGAATTTTTTTCGATTTCTCCCATGGGACAGGAGGCACTTGATCAAGCAAATCTTCTAACTCTATAATGTATGCAGTATGGAATCATATCTTTGCGTGTGCTTAAATACTGACCGAGTTTAATCATGACTCCTTCCAAATGTAAAGCTTGCTTCTTATAACGACGAGCCTGCTCTCTGAGCATAGCCTCCCACTTTTTATCTATTTGATCTGTCCAATTCTTGTGATGTCTTCTTTTAAACAAAATAATTTCTATAAAAATTCTTACTGCCATCCACACAATGGTGAATATTCTATAGAGGGAGAAATATTTCATTCTTTAAACCCCTTCCTAAATGATGATGTTCTTTTTTATTGTATACCATTAAAACTCCATTCGCATTTTTTCAGGAGTCTCACGATCCCAATCAAATTGATTATATCCAAAAGTGTCATATAATTATAACTTTACTTTCTATTTCTCTATTAATAAAAATACTTTGACAAAACGCCTTATCCATTGTAAATTTTAATAATAATATATTCAAATAATCAAATATACAAATATTAAAAAAGGAAAAGAAGGGGAAGCAATGCAAGGGAAATTTTTTGTTGATGAAAGGTTCCAAAACTACAGTTGGAAGGCTTTCCAGAAAGATCTTATTTCTGGAATTATTGTAGGGATTATTGCAATCCCATTGGGAATGGCATTTGCCATCGCTTCTGGAGTGAAACCAGAATACGGAATTTATACAACCATTATTGCTGGGATTCTCATTTCATTATTTGGAGGTTCTAAATTCCAAATTGGTGGACCAACTGGTGCATTCATCCCTATTCTTTTTGGAATTGTCATGACTTATGGGTATGATAATCTACTCGTAGCAGGCTTTATGGCAGGAATCATTTTAGTCCTAATGGGTGTATTCAAGCTTGGCTCCTTGATAAAATACATCCCTCGCCCTGTAACCATAGGCTTTACTACAGGAATTGCGATTACCATTTTCACTGGGCAAATGGCTAATTTTCTTGGTCTGACAGGTATAGAGAAAAAAGAAAGCTTTCTTGCCAATATGGCGGAAATCATTCATCAACTAAATACAGTTAATATACTGAGTGTCGTGACAGCTGTCATCTGTCTGATTACGATTATCATAACACCAAAGCTTTTTCCAAAAGTACCTGGAGCATTAATTGGATTACTAGTATCAACGATTGTAGCCGCGTATTTTTACCCAGGTCAGGTACAAACGATTGGCACAGCTTATGGAGAAATCTCGAACTCACTACCGACCATTTCGATCCCTCATGTGGATTTTAATATCATTCAGAAATTGATCGGACCTGCGTTCGTCATCGCCCTTCTTGGCGGAATTGAGTCCCTACTATCCGCTGTTGTTGCGGACGGTATGACCAATACCCGTCATAACAGTAACAAAGAGCTTATCGGACAAGGGATTGCCAATATGGTTACCCCTCTCTTCGGCGGTATTCCAGCAACCGGAGCAATTGCAAGAACAGCGACCAATATTAAAAATGGAGCCGTTTCTCCTTTATCAGGCGTCATCCATGGGATTGTTGTTTTACTCGTATTAATAATTTTTGCGCCATATGCGTCACATATTCCACTTGCAAGCTTGGCACCCGTCTTAATGATTGTCGCTTGGAATATGAGTGAAAGACATATCTTTTCTCATATATTAAAAACAAAGACATCCGATTCCCTAGTATTAGTAGTGACTTTTCTTTTGACGGTATTTGTGGATTTAACAACGGCTGTTGAAGTAGGACTTTTACTTGCTGTTCTCTTATTTACAAAAAGAATGGTCGACTCAGGTGTTTTTGCACAAGCATTGCCTAACTTAAATAAGGCAAGCAAAAAAGTCGAAACGCACGTCGTATCTGAAGGACATGACTGTCCACAGATTACCATTTATAATATAGAAGGACCATTATTCTTTGGAGTGGCTCAAACTTTCCAACAAACCATTTTGAATACGATTAACAACAAACCTAAGCTACTGCTATTAAGAATGGGAAAGGTTCCTTTTATTGATTTAACGGGTGAAGCCCATCTAGCCAGTATCGTTAAAAGCTTTTCAAAACACGGTACCGTACTAATCTCTGGTCTTGGCAACCAGCCAGAAGAAGTATTAAGGAAAACAGGTTTGTACGATACAATTGGAGAAGAACATTTTTTCAAACATACTGGAGATGCCATTCAGTATTCATTAAATCACTTAGATCGAACAAAATGTCTTGGCTGTAAACATTTTGCCTTTAGTGAATGTGCAGGTCTCTCCAGATTCAAAAGAATTGGTTGTAGATAAGAAAAAGGTATATACTTCAATTAGTTAAGCGGACGTTCACATAGATAGGGTTTCAACTCTTTAAGGAGCTGAATTTATGAATTTAGAAATGCAACAATTTAAAGCTGAGTTCTTTAAAGCTCTCTCCCACCCACTTCGAATCAAAATACTAGAGGTGCTTGCGAACGGCAAGATGGGTGTAAATGAAATTCAAAGTGAAATTGGTAGTGAAGGTTCTACCGTTTCCCAGCAGCTAATGGTGTTACGAAACAAAAACATTGTTGTAGGTACAAAAAGTGGCAATCGTGTGATTTATTCATTAAGAGATCCTTTAATCATAGATCTGCTTCAAGTAGCTAAACAAATTTTTAATAATCACTTAGTCGATACGATTAGCATGCTTGATAAAATGAATGTTCAGGATGATGAATCTGTAGCTGAAAAATAGGAAAAATAAAACAGGGTTGATGGCATTTTAGCACATCAACCCTGTTTTATTTTCCTTCTTATTTATCACTAAACATATTGAATAATCCACCAATACCGCCTTCATCTTTTGATCCTCCACCCGCTCGAGGGGCCGCAGAAAAGACTCGGCTTGCTAATCGGCTAAACGGAAGAGATTGAATCCAAACCGATCCAGGACCTCTTAATGTGGCAAAAAATAGTCCTTCTCCACCAAACAAAGCCGTTTTTACCCCTTTCACCATTTCAATATTGTAATCAACATTACTGGTCATAGCGACTAAACAACCAGTATCAACACGAAGCACTTCACCTGGTTGAAGTTCTTTTCTTATTATCGTTCCACCTGCATGAACAAAGGACAATCCGTCCCCTTCAAGCTTTTGCATAATAAAACCTTCACCACCAAAAAATCCAGCACCAATTTTACGTTGAAACTCAATGCCGACTGAAACTCCCTTTGCAGCAGCGAGAAAGGCATCCTTTTGACAAATAATTTTTCCACCATACTCACTCAAATCCATTGGGATAATTTTACCAGGATATGGTGATGCAAAAGAAACATGTTTCTTTCCTTGTCCTTGATTCGTAAAGGTTGTCATAAACAAACTTTCACCAGTCAGAACCCGTTTACCGGCACTAAAGAGTTTCCCCATTAGACCACTACCACCACCACTTGCTCCGTCCCCAAAAATGGTTTCCATACCGATACCATCTTCCATCATCATCAAGCCGCCAGCTTCAGCAATAACTGTTTCACCTGGATCTAGTTCCACCTCGACGAATTGCATATCATCGCCATAAATCTTGTAATCAATATCATGATTATTCATATGTATTCCCCCGTTTCAATTGCCAACCTCGAAATATCACGGTTGGGATAACTATCATTTTAATCTTATCTACTATATTATCATTTTCATTCATTAAATACTCTAGCAGTTGAATTTTTATTGTTAATTTTCTGTTAATTAAATCTCTCGATTAAATCATAAAGCACTGTATTTCTTCATGTTATGTACTTTAAATTTTTATTTTATGAATGACATTGTCCAGTTTTGCTCTAAATACGGGATATTCCTTATCATTAAGCACTACTTTTTCTCCTAAATAAGCAAATCCAATTTTGGGCAGAATTTTTTCTCCCTCTGGGCTAACTGCGAACGCTCCAATCTCTTTTATATCCATTCCTTTGTCTTTAAGACGTTTTAATTCTAAAGGAATGTCTTCTATAAGCTTTCGTGCGTATTCTTTCCTTCGAGCATCGTGAATATCAACGATTAAGGTAACAAAATAAAGGTATACAGTTGTTGGATTCGTGTAGTTAAGGATAAATTCTCCAACCACGTCTTCTTCCAGCTTTCCTTCTAATACAGCTGTGTAATCCTCTTTATTCAAAGGAAATAGACCATATATTCCCTTTACTCCATCCGAAGTTTTAAGAATTTTATAAACCTCAGGATTCCTAAGCATAATTTCTTTAATATACTCAGGAGACACATGCCACTCTTTTGGATAAATTTTATCATTTAATGAAAGCATGCTTTCGATATCTTCTATTCTGGCTGTTGTAACATCCTCTTTGAGATGATGGTTATACTGATTCATTGTTCTTTACCTCAGTTTCATTTAATTTATACTTTTTGAAATATGATGGTCAGCAGAGTTCCTTTCTTATTCAAATATAGCTGCAAACATCGGACCTCTCCATATTTATTATTACTATTTAATATATTTCTCTAGACAACCTTTCAAGAGTTTTCTACGTCTCAAGTCTTACTTTAAAATACGCATTTAGTGCATTACTGAATATTTCCAATAAAAGTAATATTAAATTTAGAAAGGAGGAAAAAGCTTATAACAGATAAATTACACCATACGGAACAAGGTATTATTTAATTTTTGTAAATTTAAATTAAGTCAAAATTTTACATTTTTTCCAGAAAAAATATGATACCATTAAACTCGGTATTATAAATTTGTCTCTTAGGGAGGAGAAATTTTCGTGTCAATTTTTACAAAATGGGCTTTTAAGAATAAAGCTGCCGTGTCCTTGCTTACGATTTTAATTCTGATCATTGGCGTTGTCAGCTACTTTCGATTACCTATGGAGTTTTTACCAAGTGCGGATAATCCACAAGTGACCATCATCTCAATGGGTCAAGGTACAGACTCAAAAACAATGGAAACCGAAGTCACCAATCCAATTGAAAGAGCTGTTACAGGAATAAATGGTAAAACATCTGTATCTTCCACAACTGGAGATGGCTTTTCAAAAGTAGACTTGTTCTTTGAAGCAGGCTCTGATATGAAACAGGCAAAACTAGACGTTCAAGAAGCCTTGAACAATGTTTCCTTGCCTCCCTACATATCAAAGCCAACCATCTCTCAGCTAAATACTTCTATGATTCCCATCGTAAACATAGCCGTTACTTTTGATGATGGCCTGACACCAGAAAATATGGAATTTGCACAGAGAAACACTTCAGCCACTGTATCGAAGACATTGAAGGTGTCTCCAATGTCGCTCTTTATGGGATAACCGATTCTGTTATTTCCGTAAAAATTGATAATGAAAAACTAGCTGAAAATCAAATTCCACTACAATCTGTTATGGGAGTTCTACAAGGTCAAAACACAGCTTTGGCTGTTGGAGAAAGAATCATCGATGGAAAAACGAGCAATATTAAGGTGATTGGAGACTTAACGAGCTTAGAGAAATTAAAAGACTTAACCATCACGCCCAATATAACTCCCGTTTCCACACCAGGAGAACCATCTACTGTCCCTCCGAAAATCACTTTAGGAGAAATCGCCACCATTGAAGAAACAAAAAATTCAAATTTCGTTAGTCGTTTTAACGGAAAAGAAAGCTTAGACATTAGCATCACAAAGGATAGTAACTCAAATGCAGTGTCCATTAGCAAAGAAGTTGAAAAAGTAACAAAGGAAATCAATGAAAAGTATGATCAGCAAGAATCTACTATTTATGTTTCAGCTGCTGATATGGTGGAAACTTCTGTACAAACGATGGTAAAAGAAGTCCTTCTTGGTGCATTATTTGCAACCATTGTGATTATGATCTTTTTACGTAATATCCGTTCTACTTTTATTACGATTGTATCGATTCCACTATCGCTTTGTTTAACACTTGTTCTTGTTATCCTGGTCTGGAGTCACATTAAATATCTTAACGCTCGGCGGTGTTGCGGTTGCAGTTGGTCGCCTAGTTGATGACAGTATCGTCGTCATCGAAAATATTTTCCGCAAAATGCAAACAGAGAAATTCTCTGTCCAAATGATTATTGATGCAACGAAGCAAGTGGGAGTTGCCATTACGGCTTCTACCCTAACAACAGTAGCCGTTTTCTTACCAATGAGTTTATTAAACGGTGGGCTTCAAGAATTTCTTTTACCATTCGCTCTAACGGTTACCTATTCCTTGCTCGCTTCCTTACTCGTCGCATTGACGGTTGTTCCATTAATGAGTGCAGGATTATTGAAGAATACAAAGCTTCCCGAGCATAAACCAGCTGTTCGTTTTCCAAAAATAGTTACTTGGTCTTTAAACCATAAATGGATTGTATTCTCCATTTCATTCTTACTGTTTGCTGGATCCATTGGTACTTACTTTGCCATTCCAAAAGGTGCAGTTGATAACTCTTCTGCTGACTATGTATTAGCCACTCTAAGTTACCCGAATGATACACCAATTGATGAAGTAAAGGAAAAAACAATTGAACTGGAAACATCCATTCGTGAAATGGATGAAGTCGAAGATGTATTTGCACAAGTAGGATCTCCAGCTGAAGCAGCTCAATTTGGTTTTGTTGGATCACCAACTGAAGCTTCCTTTAGTATTTTACTAGAGGATAAAAATGATACCGATACAGATTTTAAAAGAAGTGGAAAAGAAAAAAGATCAATATCCTGATGCTACACTAGAAGTATCTGCTGCTTCGTTTATGATGGGTGGAGCTGGAACAAATATTACCATTGATGTAATAGGTGAAAATATATCCGATCTTGAAAAAGTGGCAACTAATATTAAAGATAAAGTAGCAGACATTGACGGCGTTGAAGAAGTAACGACCAATCAAGATGAAAAGAAAACCGTGTACTCCTTAATTGTAGATCCTACAAAAGGAAATACAGAACAAATTGCTGGGCAACTTGGTGTGATGTTAAATCAAACACCAATTGGAACGATAAGCTTAAATGACAAACAAACAACAGTCATTCTAGAACCTGTTCTTGACACGAAAACAGCAAAAGATCTAGAAAATATTCCGGTGATGACTGATACCGGTATGGTTCCTGTATCGTCTGTTGCTAAACTACAAAGTGAAGAACGTTCAACAAACCAGTTCCATAAAGATGGAGAAACCTATCTCCGAGTCACTGCATCCGTTGATCCTGCCAAACTATCTGAAATTTCGACTACAGTAAATCTAGAAATTTTCGGTGATAAAAAGAACAATAAAGGAATCGATCTTCCTGAGGATGTAGAAGTTCTAGTTGGTGGAGCAAGTACCCAGACAAGCAGATGACTTTACAGATTTATTCCTCATTATGCTTGTTTCAATCGGGATTGTATTTTTAATCATGGTCATCACATTTAAGTCGATTAAAGCACCAATTGCCATTCTTTGCTCTCTACCACTTGCTGCAATTGGAGCTATTTTAGGAATCCTTATAAGCGGAATTTCTGTTGATATCACGGCACTTTTAGGAGCATTAATGCTCATTGGAATCGTCGTAACCAATGCGATTGTTCTCTTAGACCGTGTCAAACAAAATGAACAAAAAATGATTATTCGTGATGCGCTTGTCGAAGCAACCGCAACAAGAATGAGACCGATTTTCATGACTGCAATCGCAACGATTTGTGCGATGCTTCCACTATTGTTTAAAGAAGCAGAATCTGGAAGCCTAGTTTCACAAAGTCTCGCGATCGTTGTTATTGGTGGTTTGGCAATGGCGACGCTCCTAACTTTGATTGTTATTCCTTGTATCTATGAATTATTGTATTTTAGAAAGTCGAAGAAACAGAGAATGAATGACAGTGTTGAAAGTGATCTTACTATGTAATGAGAAAACGGGCCTAGGCCCGTTTTTCTTTTTAAATCAAATACGCCTCGGCGTATTTGCGCCCAGATAATACCTTCGCTCGCTCGATAAACTTCCTTTTAAAATCGAATGTCTCCGCCGAAGGCTTTAACTTCATTCAGTCGAGGTTTGAACCCCCACTGAATTGATAAAAGCTTGACATTCATCTCACCACTTATAGAAGTGGGAGACTTCTGCTGAATGAAGTTAAACTAAAAAACACCCCAAGAAATCTAATGAAAGATGATTTCTTGGGGGCTAAATATCTGATTTATTTCACAGCATAACCCAGTAAAGATTGTGCCCCTTTTTCACTTATTTCTTTCGGAGGCCATACACTTAAATCAAATGGATAATCGGATCCCGCAACCACGCGGTCTTCTCCAACGGTTTTCACAAGAAAGTCAACACTATCCTGACTCCAAGAGAGCGGTATCATACCAAAAACGTTTGAGATATTCAGAAGGTGGGGCTTGTAAATTGGATGAAACAAGTTCCCATTGTTCATAGCCTTTATCTAATCGTCCAATTTGATAAGGAAGAAACCCGCCTCCATGTGCAAAAAGGATTTTAATATTTGGGTACTTGTCCACAATTCCACTTAATAATAAATCGGTCGCACAAACCGTTGTTTCCCATGGGATTCCAATTAAATTCGGCATCATTCTTCTCTTTAACCGTGGATCTTCACTTAATAGAGGGTGTATAAAAAGGATGGCCTTCAATCGATTCGCTTCTTCAAAAAATGGTTTAAAATAGGAATCCGAAAGCATCTGTCCGCCTAATCCAGGTCCGATGATAGCGCCCTTTAATCCTGAGTTCATGGCTTCTTTTAATACTTGCGCTGCTTTTATAGGATTCGTTAAAGGTACTGTTGCAAGTGCTGATAGTTTTCCCTGCGACTCTTTAACTAATTGAGATAGTGATTGATTATAGACTCTTGACATCTCTGTACAAATTTCTAATGGGAAATCATATAAAAAAAGTTGTGGGATAGGAGAAATCATAGAGTGTGTTACACCCACTTTTGATTGATTTTCCATATAATCCTCAAAATCAATTAAGGATTTTTTTAATTCAAATCCACACTTTTGATTGATGATAAGAAAGTCCTCTTTATTCTCATCTTTATTGACCCATTCAGCATTTATAGCCTTTTCATTTTCCTTTAACCAATGAATCACATCCGTTGGGATGAAATGCGTATGAAAATCATGCATGTATGTACTCTCCTTATGATTTTTTAAAAGTTATTATTTAATTCTGAATTTTCCACCCTTATTATATTAGTATTTTCTTGTTCTGTATACACAAACTTTATTACATATATGTAACAAATATTTTTATAGCATAAAAGAAAAAATGATAGAATCGAGAAAAACTGCATAATAAAAAAGCTTGTTGACTCTATCCAATAAGGATTTTTCAACAAGCTAAATGGGGCATCGACCCGTTTTGTTCTATTTGTTCAATGAAATGTAATGACCCTTCTTCTCCATTCATCTTCTGACGCTTACCAAAGGGCAAGTCCAAGTAGTTTTAAGAGGAAGTTCTATATCCCTTTTGTCTTATTCGTACATGCTTGCATGGCTTCTAAAATAGCTGCTCTAAATTGATTTTTCTCCAACGCCGCAACTGCTTCAATTGTTGTCCCGCCTGGTGTACATACGTCATCCTTTAATGAACCAGGATGTTTTCCAGTCTCCAGCACCATCTTTGCAGCTCCTAACAGGGCCTGAGCAGCCATACGATAGGCCTGTTTACGAGGAATCCCATCACGAACTCCCCCATCTGCTAATGCTTCAATGAATAAGTAAGCGTAAGCTGGGGAAGAACCACTAATGGCAGGCACAGCATCCATAAGGTCTTCTTTTACAACCTCTGTTTTACCAAAACTATTTAGTAACCTTTGAATTTCAGCTAATTCTGTTTCAGTAATCGCCTTGTTTACACTCAGCGCTGTCATACCTTCTCCAACCAATGCTGGTGTATTCGGCATCGTCCGAACCACTTTTACTTTCCTATTTAATTCCTCTTCAATCTGTTTTGTTGACATCCCAGCAGCCATCGTAATAATCACAACATCTTCTTTCAAATGTTCTTTTATTTCACCTAACACTTCTTTATGAAGGTTTGGCTTTACTGCTAGGAAGAGAAGATCTGCAAATTCGGCAATCTCTTGATTATGCAGACTCCCTTTTATTTTATACTTTTGTTCGATCATGCTAAGTGTTTCAGTCCTTGATGTACTCACTTTCAAGTTTTCTGGTTGAACCAATTCAGCCTTCAACATCCCTGCCATAATAGCCTGGCCCATGTTTCCACATCCGATAAAACCAATATTTTTAACCATTTCTTTCACATCCTATCTTCTTTTTCACTTCATCATTATAGCAATTATACGAAAAATGGAGTAATTTGTACCACTTGGGTAAAATTAAAGAAATCAACCTTTTTCAGGAGTGCATACAATGAAACCCTTACAACCTGATTTTTTTCAAAAGCCAATACTTGAGCTAAGCAAAAGTTTACTTGGCTGTCTTCTAGTAAAAGAAACAGCAGAAGGTATCGCCGCTGGATATATTGTAGAAACGGAGGCTTATATGGGTCCTGAAGACCGGGCTGCACACAGTTTCGGAAACCGACGAACTAAGCGAACGGAAATCATGTTTGGCGAAGCAGGCTTTGTTTATACCTATACGATGCATACCCATACCCTTGTGAATGTTGTAAGTGGTCCTACCGAAAAGCCTGAAGCGATTTTAATACGAGCGATTGAACCATTTAGAGGGCATGAATTAATGAAGGTTCGTCGTGGTACGGACAATATGAAAAATCTAACCAATGGACCTGGAAAATTAACAAAGGCACTTGGTATTACAATGGATGATTATGGGCATTCTTTTTCAAAATCTCCTCTGTACATAGCTTCGGGAATGATTCCAGATCATATTTCAGTTGGACCCCGTGTTGGAATCGACAATACCGGAGAAGCAAAAGATTATCCTTGGCGTTTCTGGATAACTGGAAATACATTTGTGTCCAGACATAAAAAAACAGCTACTTCGAATTGAGATCGTTGTCTTCGGTAATTATAACGAAAAGAAAAATAGACCCCGCTTTTCTAAATGAGGGGTCTATCTTTTCTTTGGTTAGGATGTCGTCAATTTTCAGTAAATGCCTACAATATATTTAATCAAATGAAATCTTAAATAGAAGTATAACCACCATCAACTGGTAATATTACGCCATTCACATATGCAGATGCATCGGATGAAAGGTATACCACTGTGGAATCTAGTTCTCCTTCTTTTCCATAGCGGCCAACAGGTACATGGGATTGCATATATTCTGTAAAGGACTCTGTATTTAGTGTGTCTACTGTTAATTCTGTTGCAAAATAACCTGGACAAATGGAATTGACCGTTATATTATGTTTACCCCACTCAGCTGCTAATGCTCTCGTTAGATTCACTACAGCACCTTTTGCAGTATGATATGGAGCACTAGGTAGAGCCATGTTTCCAACCATTCCATAGATAGATGCAATATTGATGATACGTCCGTATTTCTTTTCAAGCATAAGCTTACCAAACTCACGAGCCACTCTGAACACTCCACTTACATCTACTGAAAGTGTATGTATTAAGTCTTCATCCGTCGTATCTTCCGCAGGACCTACTAGGCCAGTACCTGCATTGTTAACAACGATATCTACGGTGCCATATTCCGCCTTCACCGCTTCAACTGCAGCAATTACAGACTCAGAACTCGTCACATCACATTGTACTGCTAGACATCTAACACCTAAATCTCTAATTTCTGTAGAAACAGACTCCATTTTCTCTTTACGTCTTGCTAATATAGCAATATCAGCTCCATGTCTTGCAAGCGCTTTCGCCATTTGTACACCCAACCCAGATGAAGCCCCTGTAACGACGGCTACTCTTCCTGTCAAATCAAACATTTTATTAGAATTCATTCGAATTTCCTCCTTGTTGTCATAAATAATGAATTTAGAAACGAAATTATGATGTATCTTACTATAAAAACACGAAGATAATCCAATGTTGTGCGAAAACAACAACTATGTAAATCTCTTTGTAATTTAATAATAGTTCAGATATGATAGTAATGTATAGTCTACATTCGACAATTTATTATCGTTAAATTGTGCATTTTGACAAAGAGGTGTAACATGAAAACAGAATCCACTCATAAAAATGAAGGCGCATACAAAATGGTCTTTGAAGCCATGTTAAATGGTGGAATAAACGCCATCATAAAAATAGCAAATGAGATTTTTAATAGCCCCGTAGTTTTTACGGATGATAACTATCGTATTATCAGTCAGTTTCCACATCATCCGATTGGAGACCCCATTTGGGACACGCTTATAGAAAATAAAATTCTATCTCTTGAAACCGTTTGGGAGTACCGGACTTTACTTTCAAATGAAAAAGCAGACAAATTTAGACCGTTCTATGCAAACTGGGGATTGGCTACAAATGTACCGAGAATAATGGGGACTTTATATAAAGATGATCGTATATTTGGTCATCTGGAAATACTATTGGGTACAAGACCTTTTTGCGAAGAGGACATAGAACTGGCTCAGCTTGTATTAAATGCATTAAATATAGAAATCCGTAACAAGCTCAAAAATAACCTTTGGAGACCATCGCCCTCATTATACCTTCAAGATATGCTCAAAAAGGATGCATCCTATCAGGTAAAGAACCATGCTGAAACCAGTTTACACAAATATGTATTAGGGGACTATGCGCTGCTTGTAACCCCTATAGGTACACATACGGCAAAGAAATCCTTTGCCGCATCTGCAGTTACTGAACTCTCTTTACTATACCGCAATATCATATCTGTAATTTACGAAGATTCCATTGTTATCCTATTGGGTGAATTGGACTCTTCAGATTTTCAACCTGCAGATAACTCGTTTATTAAACAAATCTTAAAATTTCTTGAAGGTCATAACTTAGTCAGTGGGATAAGTAATTGTTTTAATAACTTTTATGACATACCAACATACTACAAACAGGCGCTGCTAACTGCTAAACTAGTAATGAAGAAAAACGGGAAGACTCTTGGCATCTATAATGACTATGCACCCATGCATATGTTTCTTACCTTGTCAGAGGATGAAACGCCTGAGGCATACCTTCACCCTGCGATTGAGCAAATACGTAGTTATGACCAAATCCATAATACAGAATACTATAAAACCCTTCATGTCTATAGTACGACTATGCATAACAAGGATTCCACCGCTACGCGGCTTTGCATCCATCGAAACACATTGCTTTATCGATTGAACCGAATCAGGGATCTATTTGATTTGTGCTACGAAAACGAGCGAACTGCCATTCATTTACTTACTAGCTTCCTTCTATTAGAAGCATTAGATTAGAATAGAGAAATGGTATATCTTTTTACAATTACACCATTAAAAACATACTGGAGGAGATTAAATATGAATTTAGCTCAATTCCCTAGACAGCGTTACACATTATCCTATACACCTATTGAAAAGTTAGCTCATTTTTCAGAAGCTCTTGGTGGACCTACTATTTATATAAAAAGAGATGATCTACTGGGTCTTACTGCTGGTGGAAATAAAACGAGAAAATTAGAGTTTCTTATGGCAGATGCACTAAAAAAAGGCGCTGATACAATCATCACCTGCGGGGGCATTCAATCCAATCATTGCCGCTTAACCTTAGCCGCTGCCGTAAAAGAAAATATGAAATGCATTCTTGTGTTGGAAGAGGGTATTGAAGAAAGTACGGAACCAGATTATAACGGGAACTATTTTCTCTATCATTTATTAGGTGCTGAGAATATCAAAATCGTCCCTAATGGTGCAGACCTAATGAAAGAAATGGAAGAAGTAGCAAAAGAGGTTTCTGAGAATGGACATCACCCCTATTTAATTCCAGTTGGGGGATCTAATGTCATTGGCGCAACAGGATATGTCGCTTGTGCAGAAGAAATTTTGGCACAGACCTTCGATCTTGGTATCAATGTGAATACAGTCGTTTGTGTGAGTGGTAGCGGTGGAATGCAGGCAGGATTAGTAACCGGTTTTTCTGGTAATCGCAGCGGGGTCCCAGTAATCGGAATCAACGTTAGCAGAGGAAAAGCGGAACAAGAAGAAAAAGTGTTTAAACTTGTTGAAGAAACTTCCACCCATCTGGGTATTCCAAATTCCATCAAGAAGGATGCTGTAACAAACTTTGGTGAGTATGTCGGACCAGGATATGCGATACCTACACCTGAAATGGTGGAAGCCGTCAAGCTCATGGCAAGAACCGAAGGGATTTTGCTTGATCCTGTCTATACAGGCAAAGCTGCAGCAGGACTCATTGATTTAATTCATAAAGGTCATTTTAACAAAGAAGACAATATTTTGTTTGTCCATTCTGGCGGATCTCCTGCATTGTATGCGAATACGGCTCTATTTCAATAAGGCTATCTTCGCAAACTTAGTAGCTATTTTTTAACAAGTGTTGACTTTAAAAGGTATATACTTAACAAAAAAAGTGAAGAGAGAGGCATTTTTCTTTCCTCCCTTCACTTTTTTCTTACCTTATTGAATAAGACTTAAAAACCGCTTTGTCCGTTCTTCTTTCGGATTCGTAAATATGTCTTCGGGCTTGCTACGTTCGACGATTACGCCCCCATCCATAAAGAGAACTTCATCTGCCACTTCTTTGGCAAACCTCATTTCATGAGTGACAACGATCATCGTCATCCCTTCACTCGCAAGGTCTTTCATCACTTTTAATACTTCGCCCACAAGCTCAGGATCAAGTGCAGATGTGGGTTCATCAAAGAGCATGACCTTCGGCTCCATTGCCAATGCTCGTGCAATTCCTACACGTTGCTGTTGACCACCCGACAGCTGAAATGGATAATAATCGAGCTTATCTCCTAGTCCTACTTTTGCTAGAAGAGATTCGGCTTTTTTTCGAACCGTCTCTTTCGTCTCTCTTTTTACGGTAATGGGCCCTTCCATCACATTTTCTAATGCAGTCATATGAGGAAAAAGATTGTAGCTTTGAAAAACCATTCCCGTTAAACTCCGAAATGAAGGAATCTTCTTTTTTGGTACTGGCTGGGAAAAATCAAGGGATTGATCTTCAATCGAAATCGTGCCTGCCGTCGGAGTCTCCAGCACATTAAGACACCTGAGAAAGGTTGTTTTTCCTGAACCAGAGGGTCCGATTAGAACGATCACTTTTCCTTTTTCCACTTCTAAGTCGATTCCCTTTAATACTTCCAATTCATCAAATCTTTTATGTAAATTTTTTATACTAATCATGGATGAACTCCTTATTCAAAATGCCTTAGTTCCGTTAAACACTCCGAGATTATTTTGCCACATACCGATCCATTTTACTTTCAAGTTTGCTTTGTATGATTGATAGTAGGAAACAAATAATCCAATAAATAAGAGCTACTTCGCTATACAAAAGCAAAAATTCATAATTCGTAGCGGCAATTTCCTGTGCCCTTCTAAACATTTCCGTTACAAGGATCATTGCTGCTAGCGAGGTATCCTTAACCAAACTAATAAATGTATTGGATAGAGGTGGGAGAGAAACCCTTGATGCCTGTGGAAGAATAACACGTTTTAATGCTTTTGGATATGACATGCCTAACGAGTAAGCCGCCTCCCATTGGCCTTTAGGAATGGAAACAATCGCTGCTCTTATAATTTCGGATGCATATGCTCCAACATTTAATGAAAAGCCAATGACTGCTGATGGAAACGGATCGATAATAATTCCTAAAGTTGGCAACCCATAAAATATAATAAATAATTGCACAAGTAACGGAGTTCCTCTTATAACGGACACATAGATTCTGGCAATGATTTGAAGAAATTTTACAGATGACAAGCGAGCTAACGCCGTTAATACAGCTAGTAGTAATCCACAAATAAACGTAATGATTGTTAAAGGAATGGTATAAAGAATAGCCCCCTCCAGCAATGGCTGAAGGGAACTTTTAGCTATTTCAATCAATCTTGCTGTCCTATCTGGATCCGCAATAATATTATTTAAGAACATCTACACCAAACCATTTCTCAGATATTTTCAAATAGGTGCCATCTTCAATCATTCCATTTAAAGCTTTATTAACTTCCTCTACAAGAGTTTCACTCCCTTTACGGAACATTAATCCACTTTGGCTTGCTTCTTCTTTTTCAGCTACAATTTTAACTTGAGCGTTGGGCTGTTTCTTTTTATAATCAAGAAATGAAATATTATCGTTTATTGTTACGTCTGCACGTTTTGAATTAATCAATTCAATCGCTTGAGTGAACCCTTCTATCCCTATAACTTCTGCCCCATAGGATCGGGCTAAATCGCCATAATTGCTTGTCATCGTTTGAGCCGCTTTCAACCCTTTAATATCTTCAAAGCTCTTGACTGTATCATTGCTTTCATGCGTGATTAATACGGCCTTTGAAGTAATATAAGGAACTGAAAAATCATACTTTTCCTGACGTTCTGGTTTAATTCCTACTTGGTTTGCCACCATATCAAACCGTTTCGAATCTAATCCAGCAAACATTGCATCCCATTGTGTTTCCAAAAATTCAGCTTCGACACCTAAACGGTTAGCCACTTCTTGAGCAACTTCAACATCGAAACCAGTTAATTTACCACTCTCATCATGGAAAGTAAACGGAGCATATGTACCTTCAGTTCCAATCACAATTTTTCCCTCTTCTTTGATTTTCGCAAGGAGATCTTCTGCTCCTTCTTTCTCAGTCGCGTTGTTTTGTTCAGCAGTTTCTGGATTCGCTTTATTCGTACCACATGCAGCAAGTATGATACTAAAACTACATAGTAGTAAAAGTAATATTGAAAATTTCTTCATTTCATTTCCTCCTTATTTTATTGGTTTTATCAATTTAATTATCTTAATATAAGAAATAACGACTGTCAAAGAATTAAAGTTCTCCTGACATTCTCTCTCGTTCGATTCGTTACTTCTATCTAAAGCCTCGATACGAATAAGTAGTTAAAAGAATTATCGCATTGTTTTACCGGTTTTTTATTATGGTTCTTAATAAAAGGCTTAATTATGCAATAAGTACCTAACTCTTTACAATTAATCATCGGTTTAAAATACAATCAAGCCTAAAAAAAATTTCTTAGTATAATTATACAAATGATGAACCTAGTAATTAACTTTAAAAGATTGAAAGTCCTATTTTAACAAAAATGAATCATTCAACCTTCCATTCGCCAAATCCTCCACCTTCTACCAAACCAAAAATCCTACACTTATTCGCTTAATAGTGATAAAATAGGAAAAAGTTAAAAAATTGTCGAATGATTATTATTGGTAAAAATTGGAGGGAATAAGATTGGCAGAATTACGTAGTGATATGATTACACAAGGAGTCGACCGTGCACCGCATCGTAGCTTGTTGCGTGCAGCTGGTGTTAAAGAAGAGGATTTCGGCAAACCGTTTATTGCGGTATGTAACTCTTATATTGATATCGTTCCTGGACATGTTCATTTACAAGAATTCGGAAAAATTGTAAAGGAAGCCATTCGTGAAGCGGGCGGTGTACCTTTTGAATTTAATACAATCGGTGTTGATGATGGAATTGCAATGGGTCATATTGGTATGCGTTATTCATTGCCAAGCCGTGAAATTATTGCTGATTCTGTTGAAACAGTTGTATCTGCACACTGGTTTGATGGAATGGTTTGTATTCCAAACTGTGACAAAATCACACCAGGAATGATGATGGCAGCTCTTCGCGTCAATATTCCAACCATCTTTGTCAGTGGTGGACCAATGAAAGCTGGTACAGACGCAAGCGGTAATGCCCTTGACTCTAACATCTGTTTTCGAAGGTGTAGGAGCCTACCAAGCAGGTAATATTGATGCAGCAAGATTGCAAGAAATCGAGCAAGTAGCTTGTCCTACATGTGGTTCTTGTTCAGGTATGTTTACAGCAAACTCCATGAACTGTTTAGCAGAAGGTCTTGGTCTTGCGCTTCCTGGTAATGGTACGATTTTAGCTGTAGCTGAAGAGCGTAAAGAATTTGTTAAAAAATCAGCTAAACAATTGATGGAACTTATTAAAAAGGATATTAAGCCTCGTGACATCGTTACGATCGATGCAATTGATAATGCATTTGCATTAGATATGGCAATGGGTGGATCGACAAATACAGTTCTGCACACATTAGCATTGGCACATGAAGCTGAAGTTGAGTATTCTATGGAACGTATTAATGAAATTGCAGCCCGTGTACCACATCTTGCAAAAATTGCTCCGGCATCAGACTATCATATTGAAGATGTGCATAACGCTGGAGGCGTGAGTGCCATTATCAATGAATTACTTAAAAAACCAGGTGCGTTTAATGGAGATTGTCTGACCGTATCAGGTAAATCCATTCGTGAAAACGTTGAGGGTTGCGAAATTTTAGATAAGGATGTCATCCATCCATTAGATAATCCACATTCTGAGCGCGGTGGTCTTGCTGTATTGTTCGGTAACTTAGCTCCAGATGGTTCAATTATCAAAGTTGGTGCAGTTGATAAATCCGTTGGCGGCTACCATAGAGGTCCTGCAATTTGCTTTGATTCTCAAGAAGATGCACTTTCTGGAATTATTATGGGTAAAGTAGAAGAAGGTCATGTTGTTGTCATCCGCTATGAAGGTCCTAAAGGTGGACCAGGTATGCCTGAAATGCTTGCACCTACTTCCCAAATCGTTGGTCGTGGTCTTGGAGCCAAAGTTGGTTTGATTACAGATGGACGTTTCTCAGGTGCATCAAGAGGTATTTCAATTGGACATATTTCTCCAGAAGCAGCAGAGGGTGGCCCGATCGCATTTGTAGAAGATGGGGACATCATTGAACTCGATATGAATAATCGTACAATCAAATTAGAAATTTCGGATGAAGAAATGGAAAAACGCAAAGCCAACTGGAAAGGCTTTGAACCAAAAGTGAAAAAAGGTTACTTAGCACGCTACTCTGCGCTTGTTACAAACGCAAGCTCAGGTGGAGTTATGAAAATATAATGAAGACTTCAAAGTGAAACTTCCATTATGGGGGTTTCACTTTTTTTATTTTAAAACGAGACTAAACTTTTTTAACTAGAGTAACTGTGATTAAATAAACGTAATGCCTATTTCACAAGATAAGTTAAAAAATATTTTTGCTTCTATTCAATCATTCGCAACCAAGGAGATGATTTTTTGAAAAAAAATGCAACTCGGATAACAACGATCGTTGCCGTTTTACTTTCGTTGCTTTGGATATTCGGCTTGGCTTGGTCGATTCAAGACTTTTACTATGGTAAAGCAGCTGTTGCGGAAGAAAAGGAACCTTCCGAAAAGGTAAGCGAAAATAAAAAGACAGCTGTAAGTAAAGATATGACAGTGGTTGCACTTGGGGATTCCTTGACTCGAGGAACAGGGGATGAAACAGGAAAAGGCTATGTCGGTCTTGTCACTGACAATCTGAAAGAACAGTTAAGCCCACAGAAGCTTATTGTCTATAATATGGGCATTAAAGGCCAGACTTCATCAGAATTATTGCAACAAATGGGGCAACAGCAAATGGGCCGCCAAATCCAAGAAGCAGATGTCGTACTAATGACCATTGGCGGGAATGATCTTTTTCAACAAGGTGAGACTTTAGAAAATCTTGACCTTTCACAAGTACAGCAGCTGCAAACGCACTATTTAGCAAATCTACAACAAATTTTTACAACGATTCGCGAACATAATGATCAAACTACAGTCTTTGTTCTCGGTCTATATAACCCCTTTATTGACTTGGAAAATAGTGACGTGACAAATAATGTCGTTCGTGAATGGAATTATGCAACAGAGACATTAGCTGGACAATTCGACAAAATCGTTTTTGTCCCAACCTTCGACTTATTTCAGTTGTCTGTCAACGATTACTTATATTCCGATAAATTCCACCCCAATCAGGCTGGCTATCAGTTAATCTCTGACAGATTGCTATCCCTCATTAACTGGGAAAAGGAGGTTAAGCAAGATGACTGAAGTAACATTGTCCGTGAAAAATTTACACAAAACAATTGGACGAAAAGAAATTATTAAAGGGTTAAATTTCGAACTTAAAAAAGGCGAAGTATTTGGCTTCCTCGGACCAAATGGAGCTGGTAAAACAACGACGATTCGAATGCTGACAGGTCTAATCAAGCCAACAGAAGGAACGATTTCAATTTGTGGCTACGATGTAAGAAAGCAGTTTACGAAGGCGATGCAATATTTAGGCTGTATTGTGGAAAACCCAGAGTTATATCCGTACTTATCGGGTTGGGATAATCTACTGCACTTCGCCAGAATGCTTCCCTCTGTTCCTGAGGCGCAAATCAAAGAAACAATTGCTTTTGTCGGACTTGATGACCGAATCCATGATAAAGTCAAAACCTATTCCCTTGGGATGCGACAAAGGCTCGGAATTGCCCAAGCTCTGCTCAATCGCCCGAAGGTGTTGATCTTGGACGAGCCAACAAACGGACTCGATCCCGCTGGAATCCGTGAGATGCGGCAATTTATTCGCAACTTAGCTGAAAAAGAGGGGTTAAGTGTGCTTGTCTCAAGCCATTTATTAAGTGAAATCCAATTGCTTTGTGATCGTGTAGCCATCATGACAAAAGGAGAAATCATTCAGGTTGACTCTGTTGAAAATCTACTGACCAAGCAGGAGAAACTCGTTTGGAAAGTCTCCCCCCTTTTAAAAGGAAAGGAAGTCTTGGAACGATTTACAGAGGTAACGGTAGAGGGTAACTATTTAAGTACTCCTATTAAAGGTGAGAAAGCAGCTGAGTGGAGTAAAGCTTTGATCGAAGAAGGAGTCTCCATTTTGGAAATGAATCATAAAGTTCCTGTCTTAGAGGATTTATTTTTACAACTGACAGGCGGTGACCCTATTGAATAAACTCGTTCAAAATGAAATGATGAAGCTGTTAGCAAAAAAACGATTGATTGTGATTGCAGTGATTGTAGCTGTACTTGTTGGTTTATTTACATATGCTCAATATAAACAATCCTTGGAACGCCAAGAAAAGCTAGGGACAACAGACTGGAGAGCATCTGTTCAAACGTCCATCATTGATATTACCAATCGACTCAGTTCAAGTGGTATGTCCGATGACATTCGTGAGAGGATGCAAATTACGTTAAAACAGCAACAATATTATCTAGACCATGATATCAATCCATCTGAACCAGGAGCACCAACGTTTATGAGAATATTCATTGAAAATTCGGGAATGATGCTTATCCCCTTACTCGTAATCGTCATTGCTAGTGATCTCGTTTCTTCTGAGCACTCTCTCGGATCGATTAAATTGCTGTTGACCCGGCCCGTCCAACGTTGGCGAATATTAGTAAGCAAGTATATTTCACTCTTGTTGGCCATTTCCATTATCATGGCGATTGTTGGAATACTTTCCTTCTTACTTTCCGGGATCGTGTTTGGATATAAAGGTATGGATGCTCCTGTCATTACAGGCTTTTCTGCTCAAGCTGGAAATTTAGATACCTCCCGTGTGCGGATGATCAGTCAGTGGAAATTTTTATTGATGGACTTTGGGCTTGCCTGGTTTGTAGCTGTCGTTGTGGGTACCCTTTCGTTTATGTTGTCTGTCCTGATTCGAAGCACAGCAGCTGGTATGGGAATCATGCTGGCTGCCCTCGTTTCCGGTTCCATTTTAAGTACAATGATTTCATCATGGGAATCCGCAAAATATTTATTTATGGTCAATTTAAATCTAACTGGATATTTAAGTGGAATCGCTCCACCCATCGAAGGGATGACCTTACTCTTTTCAATAAGCGTCTTGGTCGTGTGGTGGCTTTTAGCCCTCCTTATATCCTTCTTTGTTTTTACAAGGCAGGATGTTTATTAAAAAAACAGAGTGCCTGGACACCGTAAAAAGACAAATGTCTTTTTACGGTGTCAGGCACTATTTTAGTTTTTTATTCTTTTGCCATATTCAAGGCTCTTAATTTGGACGTTTTTTTGCTATTGTTAGTTTGAGAACATCTCTATATAAGATACTTTTTTAATCCTTCTTAAGCCTTTTTTAATTTTTTCTTTATTTTTTATAGGATAATGTAGGGATGCCAATCATCTATTTCGTCCATTTTAGTGAGTGGTTTAGTGGTTATATCTTGGATAGGGAATGGGCATTTCCCTCATTTTATGTTAATCTTTCAACATATCCTTTTTTTATATGGCATAATATTGTAATGAAGCAAGACAACCTAAAATAGGTTTTACATAAAGTGATAATAAGTTGGAGGTTTGAAATGGAAAGCTGGATTACAAGTTTTATGGAACAGTATGGTTATATTGGCGTTTTTCTTATGATTGCTTTAGAAAATGTTTTTCCCCCTATCCCTTCTGAGATTATTCTTCCCTTTGGTGGATTCATGACAACTTACACGAGTATGACGGTTCCTGGCGTTATCCTCGCATCAACTGCTGGATCAGTAGTAGGTGCCGTTATTTTGTATGGAATTGGACTTTTACTTGATGTGGAAAGACTCGAGAAAATTGTGGATCGTTGGGGACATATCTTGCGTATCACAAAAGAAGATATACATAAAGCAGATACTTGGTTTGACAAGTACGGGATTTGGACAGTATTATTTTGCCGGATGATTCCATTGGTACGTAGTTTAATTTCCATTCCTGCTGGTATGTCTAACATGAAATTTAGTCTGTTCCTTCTTTTTACTTTTATTGGAACGTTGATTTGGAACATCATTCTTGTTTCTGTTGGCGCTGCTTTAGGAGAAAATTGGGGATCCATTACAAACTTTATCGGCGTTTATTCTAATATTGCTTATGCCATTATCGGAATTGGAATAATTATATTCCTCATCCTCTTTTTCCGTAAAAAAAGAAAAAAAGCCTAATTGTATATAAGGAGAATGGATTAAAATGGATTTCTTAGAGATTTTTAAAGCTATTATATTAGGGATCGTAGAAGGTTTAACGGAATTTGCTCCCGTTTCTTCTACTGGCCATATGATTATTGTTGATGATTTATGGTTAAAATCAGCAGAGTTTTTAACACAACCGGTTGCCAATACATTTAAAATCGTTATACAGCTTGGATCAATCCTGGCATCTGTGATCGTGTTTAAAGATCGTTTCATTGATATTCTCGGATTAAATCGATTTTTCCATAAAGAGAAGATATATAAACGTGGAGAAGGTCATTTGAATTTGCTTCATGTCATTGTTGGGATTATTCCAGCCGGTATATTAGGAGTTTTATTCAATGATTACATTGATGAACATTTATTTTTTAGTCAAACTGTTGCCATTGGATTAATACTTGGGTGCTATTCTGATGATCTTCGCTGATCTATATAGCAGAAAACATAAGCCAACCATCGATTCACTTGATGAAATCACCTACAAACATGCTTTTATTGTAGGTCTCATTCAATGTTTTTCTTTATGGCCAGGGTTCTCTCGTTCAGGTGCTACGATATCAGGGGGTGTATTGACCGGCCTAAACCATCGTACCGCTGCTGACTTTACGTTTATTATGGCAGTTCCGATTATGGCAGGTGCCAGTTTCATTTCTCTCTTGGATAACTTGCAATATTTTACGCTTGATGCCATGCCATTTTTTATCACCGGATTTGTTAGTGCTTTTATCTTTGCTCTCATTTCGATTCGCTTCTTCCTGAAGTTGATTAATAAAATTAAACTTGTACCATTCGCGATTTATCGTATTATTGTCGCAATCCTAATTCTCGTTCTATATATATAATCTTATTATTCGACATGTTTCACGTGAAACATGTCGAATAGGGATTGTCGAGTAAGAATAAGGTAGAAGTAGAACATTTCAGGTGCATTTATATTCTAAATAATCAGTATGAAAAAGGGATCTATTTGTATAGACCCCTTTTTCATATCATTTTTAATCTAGATGTTACCCTTCCATGATGACTATTCAGAAAGGATTCTTTTTTGGCCTTCTAATGCACGAATACCCGCAACATTTTGCGTGAACTCAAGGGTACCCATATAAGTTCCCTTTTCATCTCTAACGGCAAAATAACGAATATAGATAAATTTATCTTTCATTTGAATCCAGAAATCCTCTGCATCCTTCTCACCCGATTTGAAATCCTGCAGTAGTTTTTCAACTGTATGAACACTTTGTGGTGGATGACAGTTTTGTACGGTACGTCCAATAACAGCCTTTGTTCTCGCAAAAATACGTTCTTTTCCATGAGAGAAATAACGAACAACATCATTTTCATCAATAAATGTGATATCTACCGGTAAATGATTTAAAAGTGTTTCTAATTGTTTTAATGATACAATTCCTGTTTCAAAACGAATATATCCCTCTGACTGCTACGGTTTCTTCTGTTTCTGTTCCAGAGGTAATGCGGATGGCGAACCGGTTTCCAAACACCTTGTGGTGCAGTCAAACAGAATCCAATTTCCTCACTTTCAGCCGCAATTTTGACCCATTCATCCTCTGTTAATGTTTGTAATGCCATCGGAAACAGAATATTTTCTTCTTTAAAAATCATTTCCGTCACTTCTTTTATGACCTGGTTGAGTACTGCCACCACTTCTTCTTTATTCCCTTGATAATCCGTTAATTTTACTTTTGCTTCTTTGATCGCAAGGCGAATGGCATCATCTACTCCCCACATTACCTTTGTTGGACCATCAATTCCGTACTTCTCAAGGTAAGGAAAAAGTAAATTTTCTTTTCTTGAATAGTGCTTATCTAAATCCCAAAGTAAGTTCAAATCTTCAAGAAGTTTAAATCTGTTTTCATCAGAGTCCTCTTTTTCAAAGTGTTCTGTATGAAGTTGAACCTTAAAATTCACGAGCATATCAACTTCTTTGTTTTCCATTTTCCATGTATGAATCGGATGTCCTGGTTCATCCTCTGGTTTTTCTGAACGATGAATTTCTTCAATCGATCCTTTAAAAATAGCCGCATGGACAGAGCATAGTCGTTGAACCTCTGCTACTGGTATTCCTTCCTCTTGCATAAGTGCCTGCTCCAATTGTGAAATTTCAGCAACCGTTACATCCCCAACAGCTTCTTCGAATTTCGCCTTTACTTCATCCACATTTTTCCCAGCATGAAGTTCTTTAATAATCTCCTTAAGCATTTCTTGACGTTCAGCCTTATTTTCCATGGATTGCTCACGATTATTAATTAACTCGCTCATTATCTCATCCTCCTATTGATTGCACTGTTCTTATTGACAGGGGCAGTCCCCTATCGCTTTATAACGCTGATGCAATTGTATTGCAGAGACTTTATTATTTAACGATATATCCGTGTTTCTCAAATGTTTGAACGATACTTGAAAGGTCGATTCCCCTCATCCGGGCTCCTTTTGAAATGGTCATGATCCGTCCCGCTGTTTGTAGCATTCCTTGCTTTGTGATTTGTTCAAAGCCAAGTTCTTTCATAATCTCTATAACAAACGGATCTTCCTCACATAACTCATAAACAGTTTTTTGAAAGTCAATTTGTCTTTCCATTACAGCTCACCTCTTTAGTGAGAATTTATATATTATTTTTTATTAGTTACTTTAATGAGAACTATTCTCAAATAAAAGTATACTTCTTCTGGAAAAGGAGCATCGTGATATGCATCACATTAGAGATCAGAAAGGTAAATTTTTAACTTAATGATGTAGGTTCACGAAAAGTAAGGGTTCCTTTTTTGTCGGATTGATCTTCCTAGTAATAAAATAAAAAGGACAGGCATAAACATATATAGAAAACTCGAATACCTTTATGTTTCTCTTGCACCTGATTTGATTTGCAGACTAAAATGGATTGATTTTAAGTGGTAAAGGGAGTAGATACAGTGTGAAAAAATTTCTACCTTTAGTCGGAATTGCTATCATTTTCATTGTGGTTGGTTACCTTGAATCTCCTTATTCCGTGATGAACAAGCCGTATGCTACCTCATCAAGCATCCCTTATGAAGTAACCATTGCAAAAGATAGCGAACCCGTTTCTATAGAGGAAAACGATGATACAAATGAAAAAAGCCTTGAAACAGAAGAAATCGCTGCCCTTAACTTTTCATTAGAAATGGTACTTGAAAGCAGGTCTGAAGTCGATGACGATATTGTTGAAACCTACCGAGAATATGAAATTTATAAAAATGAAAATGGTCAAGTCGTCAAAAAGGTCCCAACCTCCAAGTATGAATATCTCCGCTATAAAAAATAAAAAAGGTGCCTGACACTGCAAAAGACAATTGTCATTTTGCGATGTCAGGCACACTTTATTTCTGAATGTATAAAAGAGCCTCAAATGCCTTAATTGATAATTACCCTTTTTCATTTCCAATTAATTGTAAAAAAGGATTATTTATTGTCCACTAAACGAAAGAATTTCAGCAAATACTAATCTATATGAATAATTCGGATAGCGCAATTTACATTCTTAAACAACAAGTTCCAATTTTGTACGTATGAATATTAGAATAAAATGAATGGAGTTGTCTAGAAGTGAAAAGTAACTGTGATTTTTCCCCCATGAAACAGCAATTGTCAGAAGGAATCCAGCACATCACCCAAGATCTTCAACATAGCCTATCGAGCTTAAGTAACGAAAACTATTGTCTTTTAGGCAACTTCGAAAAGATTAAGGAGCAGTTCATCCAAATGGAATCCCTTGCTTCTTCCTTTTATTTAAACTGTTATTTAGCATCTTTTACGGATAAATATAGCGAATTATCTACTGCTGTTCAGAATTTATCCACTAAGCATCATGGTGCATTGATTGTAGTGGAACGTCAGGACCCTCTTGAGCCCATTATTCAAAGAGGTACACATATTGAGGCAACATTGAGTCCCTCTTTATTAGAATCAATCTTTTATCCAGGAAATCCTCTTCATGATGGAGCCGTATTGGTTAGAGAAAACCAAATCGTATCAGCAGCAAATGTTCTTCCCCTCACAAAAACAGTTATAAGCGGAAAAAAACTTGGCACTCGTCATCGTGCTGCATTAGGTCTTTCCGAGCAAAGTGATGCACTGGTACTCGTTGTTTCAGAAGAAACAGGAAAAATTTCTTTTGCTTTCGATGGCAAGCTGTATCCTGTAAGTACGACTCGAACAATTTCATGAATGACGTGGAAAATAGAAAGCATAATATTCCTTCTTACTTTTTTACGTTGAACGGGATTTTAAAAAACTTTCACACTCTATATTAGTAGGATAAAAGGTGATTACTCTCAGTAGTATCAACAAATTCATTATAAATCCAGTTATTCCTCTGGTCTCGGACCTGGGTCCGTGCCGGAACTTTCTAAAGTCAAAATCGGACGAATTGTCACATCTCCATCCACACGAATTTGACAGGATAATCGCAATTGGTCATCGATAATTTCTTTAGCAGAAAATGCATCTTTTTCTATTCTAGTTAAATCCTCAAATTCACCTGCTAAAATTTCAACTCTGCAAGTTGTACACCTAGCCTTTCCTCCGCAACGATGGAGTATATTTACTCCGTTATCTTCTAGAGCTAAGACTAATTTTTTCCCTCTTTCCACTTCAAATGGTTCATTCCCTAAAACCGTTACATATGGCATTCTATTGCCTCCTCATACTTAAATAAAATCACAAAAGGTCCCTTAGCATTATTATCGTCTTCATTCACACCTTATAGACTTGATATAAGAACCTTTTTATTTTTACAAGCTGTTTTCTATAGGAAGTCAGAGATAAAATTATTATTAACCATACCAGTCTTTTATAATATTGATTAGATCCTTTTCCAATGTTCATTTTCCGATGGATTTATTGTAAGATAGCTCTGTTACGAAAAAAAGGTTCCCAAAGTTATCGTCTTTGGGAACCTTTTTAACAATGATGGAAGACATATTTTTGAAAGTCCTTCCTTTATTGATCAGGTTAACTTGGAAATAAGTCAGAAGACAGATAGCGCTCTCCTGTGTCTGGAGCCAAGCAATTAATTTAATCGGTGTCAGGAACCATACTATAACGGATCGAAAGTTTTACACTTGCTAATATAACAAGTGATAACATAGATAATGGCGTAAATAGGAAATGAATAGATATTTTTCCAATGAATACGTCGATAAAAATCAATCCATTCAAAAAAGGGTTCAGCCAAGAAGGAGACGATGAATGCAAAAATGACTCCAATTAAAAACGGATTGTATTTGTTTGTATATTGTAAAAGCAGCATAATGATAACAGGCATTAACGACATATCCCACATTAAATAACTAGGTATGGTGGGTATGATCTCCATAGGATAATACCATAGACCATTCGTGCTTCCTGTAAAATCCAGCCAGCAAGCGACGATGATAACGAAAAATCCAGCGAATAAGAGACGACTTCTGCTTTGCTTTTTATGTAGGATGATCCAGATCGTCCAAGGAATAATGATTAATGCTAAAGCAATCCACCATTCAAATGTAAAAAGCAACTGTTCTTTCCATATGTCATAAAGATATGAATTTGCCCTGCTAACTTGTTCATACACATCCTCTACTTTCATTATGACTTTTTCATCCATTACATTAGAACCTCTCTTTCATTTCAATTTTTCAATCGGAATTCCTCTCTTTTTTTTAGTTTAGTCTTTCCTAACATTGATATTGTAGTATTCAATATTTTAGAAAGTTTGACCGTTTTTTCTTCATTCATATGTTCAATCACTATATCAAGGCTAAGGTAATTTTGTTATTTTACAGCGTGCAAAATGAGCATTAGTGTCTATTTGTGGCGCCTGACATCAATTATGGACTTATTTGACATTTCATTATATGATGAAATTATCATTCCATATTTATTACTGAGGGAGTTTTCTGATATGTATATTGAGTTAGACAAAGGAGATAAGCGGGCACTTTGGTTGCAGATTGTGGATCAGGTAATTGATTATATTACAAAAGGAAAGCTTTCACCTGGCGATCCGTTAGTTCCTACTCGTCAATTGGCTCAAGAGCTCGCTATTTCGAGATCAAGTGTTCAAATCGCATATGAAGAATTGCAATCGCGGGGATATGTAACTGACCTCTAGAAGAGGTGGTACACGAGTATGTGACATCATACAAAACAGCGATACCTATCAATCAAAACAATCCGTGCCATCTATTCCACCCAACCCATTTATAGAGGAAAACACGAAACGTGTTGATCACTGGCCAGACATGAAAAGTGATGAAAAGGCCGATATTGATTTTCGCCTCCATGAACCTTATATCGATTCAACCTTTCAAAACTCATGGAGACGTGCCTCCAATACAGCTATGAAAGAAAAGAATGTATTAGACTGGGGATATAGCTCACCCTATGGTTTGTATTCAGTACGGGAACAAATTAGCCGCTACTTAGCCATTGAAAGAGGCATTCATGTCCAACCCGATCAAATATTACTCACTTTAGGGGCAAGGCAAACGATGGATATCATTGCACAAGCTCTGTTACAAGAAGGAGATATAGTTTCCGTAGAAGATCCTGGTTTTCCTGTTGCTTGGTCCACCATGAAATATCGTAATATGAAAATCGAACCAATTCCTGTTGATAGCCAAGGACTTTGTGTGGAAAAGATTTCACCTCATTCTAAAATCATTTTTACGACACCATCACATCAATTCCCAAGCGGTGTCCTAATGACAGCCAATCGTAGGCAGGAATTAATCCAATTTGCTAGACAGAATCAAACCTGGATTATAGAGGATGATTATGATGGAGAATTCCGTTATCGCGGAGGCCCTATGCCTAGTTTGTATTCACAAATGCCATCCAACATTCTATATATATTAAGCTTTACGAAGCTTCTCGCTCCCGGAATTCGTTTAGCGGCAGTAATCGGTCCAAAGGAAGCAATCGAAAGGATGGCTAAAGTTCAAGAATTTGTTTGTCGCCATCTTCCGATTATGGAACAGCTAACGCTAGGGCAATTTTTTGAAACAGGTGATCTTCTTAAGCATGTAAGAAGAATGCGTTCCATCTATCATAAACGGCATCGCAACATTATCCAGGCCTTAAACGATTCAGGGTTGGCAGACCAATTCCATGTGCAAGGAACCGAATCCGGTCTCCACGTATTACTGGAAAGCAACAATGAATTTGATGAATTTGAAGTTGTTCAATCTGCTTTAAAGGCAGGTGTAGGAGTCTTCCCTCTCAGTCCATACTGTTTAGAAAGTCCCCGAAAAGGATTGCTACTAGGCTTCGCACATCTAAATTCAGAGAAAATTATTGAAGGAGTTCATCGATTAGCCCTAGTTTTGGAAAAAAGTGCATGTAAGTAGAAAAGCCCGCTTCCAAAGCGAGCTTTTCTATTCATCTATTCCATTATATTTCCACTTTAATTTCAACAGATTTTTTGACCATTTCAATAAACAACTCAGTAAACCGATGATCTTCGGTTAATTCCGGATGAAATGAACAGCCAAGAAACTGTCCTTCACGAGCGGCAACAATTCGACCTTCATGCTTAGCTAGGATTTCTACGTTCTCTCCAGCTTTTACAATATGTGGTGCACGAATAAAGACGCCCACAAATGGTTCATCCAACCCTTGAATAGACAAGTCTGCCTCAAAGCTTTCTTTCTGCCGTCCAAAAGAATTTCTCTCCACCGTCACGTCAAATAAACCAAGATGAGGCTCAGGATAATCCACTAGATCTTCTGCTATCAATATTAACCCAGCACACGTACCAAACATTGGTTTTCCTTTACTGGCGAATTCCTTTAACGGCTTCATAAACCCATATTTATCAATTAACTTGCGCATTGTTGTGCTTTCGCCACCTGGAAGAATCAATCCATCAAGATCCGCTAGTTCCTCCACCTTTTTAACAACAACTGCTTCAACTCCACATGCTTCAATCGAGCGAACATGTTCGATTACTGCACCCTGCAATCCTAATACGCCTACTTTAGCCATTTAAAAAACTCCTTACCATCCACGTTCTTGCATACGTTCAGAAGGTGCAAGTGTAGAGATTTCAATCCCTTTCATGGCTGCTCCAAGATTTTTTGATAGTTCAGCAATCAATTTATAGTCTTGAAAATGTGTAGTTGCTTCTACGATGGCTCTAGCAAATTTAGCTGGGTTTTCTGATTTGAAAATACCAGATCCAACAAACACCCCATCTGCACCCAATTGCATCATTAACGCTGCATCAGCAGGAGTAGCCACCCCACCAGCAGCAAAGTTAACTACCGGTAGTTTGCCATGTTCTTTAATTTGAAGGAGAATTTCGTATGGTGCTCCAAGCAACTTCGCTTCTGTCATTAGCTCATCTACGTTCATATGAACGATTTTACGAACTTGAGCATTTACTTTACGCATATGTCTTACGGCTTCCACAATATTTCCTGTTCCTGGTTCACCTTTTGTACGTAACATGGAAGCGCCTTCACCAATACGACGAGCTGCTTCACCAAGATCACGACAACCACAAACAAATGGAACCGTATATTCTTTTTTATTTAGGTGGTATTCTTCATCTGCTGGTGTTAGAACTTCACTCTCATCAATATAGTCAACCCCAAGGGATTCTAGTACTCTTGCTTCAACAATATGACCAATTCTTGCCTTTGCCATTACAGGAATACTTACCGCATTCATAACCTCTTCAACAATTGAAATATCAGCCATTCTTGCTACACCACCGGCAGCACGAATATCAGATGGAACACGTTCTAACGCCATAACCGCAACAGCGCCCGCTTCTTCTGCAATTCTTGCTTGCTCTGCGTTCACTACATCCATAATGACGCCACCTTTTTGCATCTCAGCCATACCTCTTTTTACACGATCAGTACCTGTTATCACGATAATTCCTCCCATATCTTCTTTATCCACTCTTGTGGGTTAAAAGAAATATAACAAAATTATGGATTTTCTAATAGGTCCATAACATTATAAAAAAACAGTCCATAGTATTAAGTGTAAAACAATAATCAATCTAAATAATGAAAGTTGAAAAAAATAAAAACGTTTACAAAATTATATTTTAAGCGCATACATTTATATAAATTTCGTATACAATAGATCATGAGGATATAGTTAAGACTAGAGAGTCTATGTTTTTAGTCAAAATTTTGATCTAATATTATGTTAGAAATCTGGAAAAGAATAGGGGTGAACGTAATTGATTGAGAAACGCAAAAAGTCAAAACCTGCTTACCAGAAATCCTATGAAATAATTCGTGATAAAATTCTAGATGGAGAACTGCCCGGTGGAATGAAAATAGTAGAAGAAAAATTAGCTAATGAATTAGGATTCAGCCGAACTCCAATAAGAGAGTCCATACGAAAACTTGAAAATGAAGGCCTTATCGTAAATAAACTAGTCGTAAAACCTACAGAAAAAGATTTACGCCATATATTTCAAGTTCGTATTTTATTAGAAGGCTATTCTGCAAAGTGTGCAGCAACCTACCTATCTGAAAATGACCTCCAAACCCTTAAAGAATGTGTAAGGGTAGGTCAAACCGGAAATATCGAGGAAATCATGGAGGCAAATGAACATTTCCATGAAATCATCATCCATGCCAGTAATAATCCCATCATGATCAGAATTTTCGATCAAATGCATTCTATTATCTATTTATTCCGTCGTACAGTCGTTTTCTATCACAGACCTTTTTTAATTGAAGAGCACAAAAAAATTTATGAAGCCATTAAACAAAGAGATGGACAACTGGCCGAACAATTAATTCATGAACACTTACAAGCAGATCTCGACTTTTGTTTACACCTAATCAATTAAAGGTTTCGGTGCCTGACACCAAAGAAAGACATTTCTTCACTTTTGTCTTTCTTAAGAATCCATTTGATAGACTCACATGAAGTGGAACGGATATGATTCGAATGATCCATAAGAAAGTGCCTAGGCATTTTCTTCATAGATATCCGTCTTTCTAACTTGCTTTAGATTCTTTGAATTCATATGCAATCCGTTTTCCGTGTAGAAGAAAATATAATCCAATACTACATGCCACAAGAACAACCATGACCAAATACAATCCTCGAAACCCTGTTAGAGGAATGAGAAAGCCCATTAGAAAAGGACCCATTCCGATTCCAGTATCATAAAGGATATAAAAAGTAGAAGTAGCTAAGCCCATTCGATGCTTTGGTGCATTTTTAATGGCAATCGCTTGCGCACTTGATTGGAAGGTACCAAAACCGATCCCAATCAATGCTCCAGCTGCTAGAAGGAAAAAGCCTTGTTCCACTTGACTCAATAATAAGAATCCTATTGCATATAAAATAAGGCAAGGATAAATAATTACATTTTCACCTTTTAAATCAAATAACTTGCCCGTGAACGGTCTAGAGGCAATAAGGAAAACTGCATAGACAACAAAGAAGAAACTAGCAACATCCAGTAAACCAATCTCTTTTGCATAAGGGGTAAGGAAGGTAAGGATACTTGAATAAGTAAAACCAACTAATCCAACAACAATCGAAATAGGCACGGCACTTGATTCATAGAAATCCTTTAGTTTAAATCCCTTCATCGCATCTCGTTGTTTTTTAGTGAGTTCAGCCTCTGGGACACGTAAAAATAAACAAGCAACTAGTCCACAAATAGCAAAAATGGCACTAGCGGCAAAAACCATTTGGTAGCCAACATGCTGACTAATAATCAAGCCTATAAAGGGGCCCATAGCCATGGCTAAATTCGTGCTCATCGCAAAGTACCCTGTCCCCTCTCCACGCCGCTGATTAGGGATAATATCTGCCACAATGGAACCCGTAGCATTAGAAGCCGTTCCAAATGCCATCCCATGAAATAAACGAATGACAATCAATAACGATAGACTATTTACGAAGAAATAAGCTAGTGTTCCAATTAGAAAGAATAATAAGCCTATAAATAGCATCTTCCTGCGTCCAATTAGGTCAATCCATTTCCCTGCAAAAGGGCGAGCCAAAACAGCACCAATAACAAAAATCCCCGAAGCTAACCCTGCTTCACTTTGTGTGGCATCAAAACGTTCAGTAGCAAAAAGAGAAAGTGTCACCACTAATAGATAAAAAGTTAAAAAGATAAATAAATTCGTAGACGAAATAATTAAGAAATCCTTCGTCCATAACTTTGCTTTATTCCCCATTTTATTAAATTCGCACCCTTTCAATCAAATTCGCCCCGCCGAATTTCCATTAAAAAATCGCAAGGCTCGCCGGAGGCTTAACTTGTTATTAGTTGATAAATAAAAAAACACCTCTTAGTGATATCATGCTAAAGAGGCAACAGTTAAATTATAGATTCCTAGATCATATGACCTTTAAAAATAATGGATTTACATGGTTGGAAGTGGAGAAATACCGTATCGAAACATAAATTCCACTAAATTTTCATAAGTGAAAAATGATTCCCTTGGCATATTAAACATTTCACCGCTTCTAATCATAAGGCTAATATATCATAACACATTAAAATAAAATAAATCAAAAGACGCTCTATTCATACTCATCTAACAATAGAAACGATAGGCTTTTCCATTATATCGTTAACTATAGAACATAGATCGTAGACCTTGGACAAAAAACACTGTAAAAAAAGCATCGGCGACCTGCTGCCAATGCTTTTTCTTTAAATCATTCTTCACTTTCCCTGTAAATTAAGCTCTTCTTGATTTGAGTCCATTTTCAAGTTGTATAATGGCAACATAAAAGCCATACCAATGATAAATAGAATCGCAGCTACTTCAAAAATCGCAACCAATGAAAACTGTTCCTTTAGAATACCTGCTAGACTCATGGTTAGTACCATCGATCCAGTAAACAAAGGCATTAATATTCCATTCACCCTACCGATAAATGCCCCTTCTGTTCTTTTCAAAATCATCGTATTTATCCCAATCTGTATACAAGGAAGCATTAGCCCATTAATAAACTCAGCAGCTAATGTAAGCCCTAGATTAGTAGATACGCCCATGATCGCTAATCCTATTGCATTGATCAGCATACCAAGTATGAGCAATCTCTGGGGAGCAACCTTTTGAGCCAACATCATGACAGCTGCACCACCAATAATCATGCCAATTCCATTGGTGGTCAACAGCCATTGCAGATTTTCCTTCGGTAAGCCTAACTGTTCCGTTACAAGGAAAATGGATAGCGGTTGAATAAAGCCTAACCCTAGACCTGCTGCCAAAAAGCATAGTCCTAACAAACTAAGTTCTCTCTTTTTCATAACATATTGAATTCCACTCTTCATTTCCTGCCAAATCGTTGTCGCTGCAGTGTCTTCTTCCAATTTGTAATCCTTAGGAAGGAAACCGAGTGCACCAGCAGAAAGTAAAAAGGCTAAGCCTGTGATGGCAATCGACACTTCGATGCCAAAGGATTGAAAGGCAAAGGTCCCAAGAATAGGACCGAACACCATAAATACTGCAAATACCGTTTGATAGACCGACATACCCGTCTGTATTTGCTCTTCTGGCAAATGCAGTTTAAATAACTTCATGCCTGAAGGCTGTGAGAATTGTGAAAGAATTGCTGATATTAATGTGGCAAAGAACACCACTTGCCATGTGCCAAAATGGAGTGTGATCAGTACGACAAATACTGATATTGCACTTAATACATCACACCATACCATTGTTTTTTTCGGAGGCCACCGATCTGCAAATGTACCACCAATAAAAGAAAAAATAAAAATAGGAGCGAACTCCGCTACGGATATCATGGAAATAGCAAATGGATCACCGTCCGTTTTTTCCATGACAAACAGTAGGACAGAAAAGTTTCGCACCCAAATTCCTATTTGCAAAAACAATCCTGACATAATAATGGCCTGAAATACACGGCTATGAAACAAAGTAGGTTGACTTTCCAACACTTTTGTATTATTTTTTTCCAATACAAAAAACCCCCTGCGAATTTTTGGATAGAGGCAGCATGAAATTTCCCCTATAGGATTAACTGATTTTTACCCTATGTTCCCCCTTCTCCATTTTTTACTAATTTAGTTTAATGGGTTCAACATAATTAATCAATATATCCAACAAAACTTAATAATTAATTTAAAAAGGGGGTGTTTGCCTCTACGCTAGAACTCAAAGGACATACAAGAAACCGTCCAAATAATTGAGCGGTTTCTTCAAGTAAAGAACATATAGATTATTTTCCAACCACTCGACCCACTACCTTTAATACATCCAACCTACTCATTTTTTCTTTTCCTTTCATTAGGGCTTCAAGTGTACCGTGGGCAAGCGCCAATGGGATTTTACAAAAATGCAGAATGCTGGAAGTTTTTATATCCTTTATATATAGGTCAGCCAATTCGAGGTTGCGCTCGAGCATAAGAATACATATCTTTTACTTCCCATCCTTCAGGGAAGAAACTCACCCCTCTTGTCTTGTCCTCATCATGATTGCGAAGAATATTAACAGCTTGTAAGCCACGTCCAAACGCAATAGCCAAATTTTCATCGGTTTCCGTTTGATCATACCATCTCCAAATGTCTGAAAGCATCACGCCTACTAAGCCAGCAACATAATAAGTATATTGATCTAGATCTTCTTCATTATTAATCTGCCAATCTTTTCGGACCCATTCTGCCATCCCCGTTGCCATAGTAGCTGTCGAATCTAAGACGCTTTCTAAAATCGTCGGTGGACAAACTTTTATCCAACTTCCAAGTTGTAACGTTACTTTAGGTAGGAGAGATTGGTATGGTTGAAATAACTCCTTCAATTCATCCTCATTAAAAGGTTTTCTTTGCAAAATATGACTAACAGAAAGTAAGAGGTCACTTTTCGTTGTAGACGGAAGCTCAGGGTGATCTTCTATCTCATCAATTGCTCTCATGCATAAATATGCCGATGCAACTGCTTCTTGTAATCCTTTTTTTAGATGGCTAATCGGAATATAAAAGGTCCGGCTTGTCGCCTTCAACACATCTCTAGCTTCACTATTTATATAGTTTGTTTCACTCACCCTGTATTTCCTCCTTATTTCCTATTAATACTTGATCGTGTCTTCCGTTTTAGTTTATGATCATCCATTAATCATTAAACCCAATCTGTTGAATAAAAAAAGTGGAATATCTCTATTTTAAATTAAACCATTCTATTTGTCATTTAACAGCCTACATAGGATTGAAAGCACATACTCGAAATGGATATTTTCACCAATATTACACATCAATTCTATGGCTTAAACATTATAATTTAGTTTAGGAATTCAAAGGAGGCTCATCATGGCGTTTTCAAACTCATGTATCATGAAATCAGAAAAAGAGAAGAAATGATCATAAATGATCACTTCTCCTCTTTTAAGATTACGATTTATTTTTCTAAATGTTTTGGTACCATCTTGCAGCAGCCTCTACTTCCTCAAAAGTTAGCTGATGTCCTCTATTTTCCCAATGTAGTTGTACTTCTGCATTGGCTTTTTCTAAAAGGGATTGTAGCTCCATGGACTCCTCTGGTGAACAAATTGGATCATTTTTTCCCGCTGCAATGAACACTTTCTTTCCAGAAAGGTCTGGTAAATCAATTCCTCTTCTTGGCACCATTGGGTGATGAAGAATGGCTGCTTTTAAAGCATCCTGATAATGGAATAATAGACTTGCCGCAATATTAGCACCATTAGAATACCCAATCGCAATAATATTATCCCGATCAAATTCATATTTTTGTGACGTCTCATCAAGGAATTGATTTAATTCATTCGTACGATACACCAAATCCTCTTCATCAAATATACCTTCAGCTAATCTCCGGAAAAAACGAGGCATCCCGTTTTCCAAAATATTTCCACGAACACTTAGAACCGAAGCTTCTTCATCTATTTTTCCCGCTAAAGGAAGAAGATCTGATTCATTCCCACCTGTTCCATGAAGCAAAAGTAAAGTCGGTTTTGATGAATCTTTTCCTTTTTGAAATAGATGTTTCATTTCAACCATTCTTTTTCCTCCTCAAAAATTTTCGGCACGAAACAGTCATAATCTCTACCATTTCGGCCCCATTTTCTCCATTCGGGTACGAGCTGCCCCGATCTATTCTTCATCACTTACTTTGGTCTTTCCAGTTCAAAAATCTCACCAATCTTGGCATAGCTCTGACCTGCTAAGCGGCTGACTGCACCTAAAGCAAGTGGATTAATCCTTCCATTCTCATGTATATCATCATCAATATGAAACTGAACCACTTTCCCAATGAGAAGATCACAACCCGTGGAATCCTCACCGCCTAATTCAACTGAATGTTCTAACGTACATTCGAATCGAACTTTCGCTTCTTTTATTCCAGGTACGGAAATCTGTGTACTTTGAACGGGAGTCAATTGTGCTCGTTCAATTTCACTTTGATCTGGTGGAAGACTCGCTGCCGTTTCATTCACCTTTTCAACATTGTCCTGATCAACAATATGAACAACAAATTCCTTCGTCTCCAGAATATTACGCGCTGTATCCTTCTGTTTTCCTCCATTACGTTGAATCGAAAGAGAAATCATCGGTGGATTTGAAGACACAATATTAAAGTAGCTAAATGGCGCTCCGTTTAATGTACCATCTTTCCCCAAACTTGTAACAAAGGCAATCGGTCTAGGAATGATACTTCCTATTAACAGTTTATAATTTTCTCTTTCTGTATTCATGGACGGGTCAAATGAAAGCAACTATAGTCCCCCTTTTTTAGTTTAATTCCCTTACCTTAAAAGGTATCAAACCTTCCGCTAACTTTCCACGTTGAGGCTCATATTGTGCTGGTAACTTCAATTCCTCACCCATTGTTTCTGGTGATTCGTCATGAGCGAAACCAGGAACATCTGTGGCAATTTCAAACAATATTTTTCCGTGTTCCCTGAAATAAATAGCATTAAAGTAGTTTCGGTCTTTTACAGAAGTCACATGGTACCCATTGTTTTCAACATGTTGTTTCCAATCCAATTGGTCTTGATCATCCTGCGCTCGCCATGCGATATGGTGGACGGTACCAACACCCATTGTCCCTCTTCCGACAGTCGTCAATTTTAAGTCGATGATATTTCCAAGTTCACCTACTGATCTGAATCGAATGAGGTTTCCTTCTTCTCCTACTTTCTCTAATCCCATTACATTTTCCAATAGTTCCGCTGTTTTAGCAGGTTGTTCTGACAATAATGTCGCTCCACCAAAACCTTTGATCGCCACTTCTGGTGTTACACCACCAAAAGTCCATGTATTGATCTCGCCTTCTTCTCTTTCAACAATCTCTAGATGTAATCCATGTGGATCGTCAAACTTCAAATATTCTTCTCCAAAACGTTCATTTTTACTATAGGAGATTTGGAAGTTCTGCAATCTATTCTCCCAAAATTCCATTGCTCCTTTAGGAACAACATAGGAAGTAACCTCAACCTGCCCATCTCCGATCACACCTTGACGAGCCCCTGCCCATGGGAAAAAGGTAATGATGGTTCCTGGTTTTGCCTTCTCATCACCAAAGTAAAGATGATACGTTCCTGGATCATCAAAATTAACCGTTTGCTTAACCAATCTTAATCCAAGTACACCTGCATAAAAATCAACATTTTCCTGTGGGTGCCCAACAATGGCTGTGATATGATGAATGCCTAATGTCTTTTTCATTATTTCCCTCTCCTTTTTCAATCTTTTCATACGATTCCCTTGCTTATGAATCCCTTTTTCTATTATTTCAACCCCAAGAGTCTTTATTTCAAGATATTTTAGAATAAAAATGCATCAAGTGCGTACTTCCCAGGTCCGATCAGTGCCAAACCAATTGCAACTGCGATTAAAATGAGATTGTATTCATACCCGTTTCCTGTAGACCAAAGTCCATTTGCACCATGAACTTTAACAATAGCCATCACCATCGTTGCCACAATCAATAATCCTGCTAGTGGTGTAAGTAGCCCAAGTACAAATAATAGTCCACCAATGAATTCTGACAAGCCTGCCATAAGCGCCATCAAAATTGCAGGCTTCATATTCATGGACTCCAACCAGCCCGCTGTACCTTTTAGACCATAACCACCAAACCATCCAAATAACTTTTGTGCACCATGACCAACAAATAATAATCCAATGACCAAACGTATTAATAATAAGCCTAAATCCATCATTTTAAATTCCTCCAATAGTTTTTTAGTTTTTAATCCTAAATGCTCCCAATACTTTAAGCGGATCTTTTATTTGTTCTTAATTAAATTATTTTTAATTAATTTATCTTGAATATGAGATAATAATATTATAATCATTATTAAATGTCAACCCTAAAAATCAAATTCGCCCCACTGAATCAAAGAGATAACTTTGCATTCATCCCTTAACTATAGAAGTGGAGGACTTCTGCTGAATGAAGTTAAAAAAATCCCTACAAGATGATTTACCACCTTGTAGGGATTTTGAATTAGTTTTCTTCTATTTCTTTACGGTTTTTCTTAAATAGCTTAGATAATACTTCATATACGATTGGCACAATAATTAAAGTTAATAACGTTGAACTGATCAAACCACCAATTACGGTAATACCAAGTCCTTTCGAGATTAAACCACCACCGCCTGATCCGATGGCTAATGGAATTAAGGCACCAATCGTTGCGATTGCTGTCATTAAGATTGGACGTAAACGAGTTGCCCCTGCCTCTAGAATCGCTTCACGCATATTCATTCCTTCACGTTCCATATGAATAATACGGTCCACAAGTACGATGGCATTCGTTACAACGATACCGATTAACATTAAGAGATCCCATCATGACAGATACAGAAATCGTTTCACCTGCCATTAATAGACCGACAAATGAACCAATTACTGCAAATGGTAACGAGAATAGGATCGCAAATGGTGCGAGACCTTCACCGAAAGTCACAACAAGGATGAAGTACACGATGGCAACTGCGGCAATCATCGCTATACCAAGTTGTGTAAAGGTTTCTGTCATATCTGCAGCGACACCAGCAACGCCAACTGTCACACCTTTAGGTAAATCAAGATCTTCAATTGCTTCATCTACTTCAGATGTTGCTTTAGAAATATCTTCACCAATGATTGTTCCAGAAACAGTTGCATAGTATTCACCTGCACTACGAGCAAGTGTATTTAACGTTGTCCCTTCCTTAACTGTTACAAGTTCGGAAAGTGGCATTGTAGTACCTAGTGCTGTCGGAACTTGTTTTGCTAACATTTCATCAATAGATTTTGGTTGTGCCGTTTGTTCTTGTTGCACAATAACATCTATTGAGTCCCCGTCTTTTTCAACTGTTGTTAAAACTTCCGGTGTTTGTCATTGGGCTTAACATCATGATAATTTGACCCGTTGTTAAACCATACTGCAGTAATTCATCTTGTTCTACATTAAATACATACTCGACATAGGCATCCTCTGCAGTTGAGGAAATATCTTCTAAGCCGTCATTTTCATTCATAACCTCTTCTACCATTTTTACAGCTTCATTTAGTTTATCTAAATCTTCACTGTAGAAATGTGTAGCTAACTTCATTTGTAGACATCGACATCGATGTGAAGTTTTGACTCTTCCATTCACCTGTTTGACCAATATTGAACACATACTCTTCAATTTCAGTCGCGGACTTCTGGGAAGTTTTCCATTTCCGGATCAAAGATTAGGTACATTAATGCACCACCGGCCCCTCCACCCATCATTGCTGTTGTAACATCTGCACTATCTGTCATCGATAATTGAAGGATATCAATATCATCACGTTTTAGTAACTTTTCTTCTACTACTTCAAGGTTTTCTAATGTATCTTCTGGTAGCTCACCAGCTTCTGGTGTATACGTTAAGTACATGACTTTTTCTTCTTCACTACCCATGAAGCTAAAACCGATTAATGGTGTTAATGACAAACTACCCACTAATAAAACAATCGCTAAAAGTGATGTAATGACTTTATGGTTAAGTGTCCATCTAAGGATCCCCTTATACCTATTCGCTAATTTACCAACCTCTTTATGATTAATTTCTGTCTTCTCACTATATAACTTCTTTTTAAATAAGAAGTGCGATAATGCAGGAACAATCGTAATAGCCACAATTAACGAGGCAACAAGTGCAAATGTCATCGTTAATGCGAATGGCAGGAACAATTCTCCAACCATTCCCCCAACAAAGATAAGTGGTGCGAATACCGCAACCGTTACTAATGTCGATGATAGAATTGGTTTGAACATTTCAATGGTCGCTTCACGTATAAGAGCACGACCTGTTAGTTTCTCTTCTTTTAAATGCATACGACGGTAAATATTTTCAACAACGACAATGGAGTCATCAATAACACGACCGATTGCAACTGTGATAGCACCTAATGTCATTAGATTTAGAGTAATATCCAATCATTTTAGAATTAGTAAAGCCATGAAAATCGAAACGGGTATGGAAATGATCGAAATAATAGTCGATTTGAAATCACGTAGGAACAGAAGGATGATTAGTACGGCAATTAAACCACCAAATATTGCTTTTTCAACCATCGTTGATACTGATTTTTCAATTGGAGCTCCTTGATCAAGTGATACATCGATGACAAGCCCTTCAACTTTTGCCTTTTCTTCTTCAACTAATTCCTTCACACTGTTAACAACATCAACCGTGTTTGCTTGCTGTTCCTTTGACAATTTGAATAGCAATCGCATTTTCTCCATTTGTACGTGAAACAGATTGTACTTTACCAACTACTTCGATGGTTGCAATATCGCTAAGTTTCACAAATGGAGACGGATTTTTGGCAGTCGGTGTTACAGGAATAAGCATTTCCTTTAACTCATCTTCTGTCATGAACTTACCGTCCACTGCTACAGCTTGTTCACCTTCTTCAAACTCGTAAAGACCTAATGAAACAGCTAAGTCACTTGCTTGAATCATTTCCTTTACCTTATCTTCTGTTAAACCAAGTTCAGCCATTTTTGCATCGTTATAGGTAAGTTCCACTTCTTTAATATGCTGACCTGTAATCGTTGCTGACGCAACTCCATCGATTTTCTCAATTTTCGGAAGTAAAGTATCCTCTACTGTCGATGTTAATTCAACAATATCCTCTTTCTCACTACTTACACTTAATGCAACAACCGGCATCATATTCATGCTAATGGCTGTAATTTTGGGCTCCTGTGCCCCTTCTGGTAAATTTACTGTATCTAAGGCAGATTCTAATGCACGTTTCGCCTCATCCATATCGATCCCATATTCGTATTCCACTTGAATATTGGACATATTAGAATATGAATTTGAATAAACAGACTTAACATCTTCCAGACCTTCTACTGCTTTTTCTATGGGGATGGATATATCCTCCATCACTTTCTCAGGAGTTGCCCCAGGATACACGTCCATTACCATTAAATACGGAATTGAAATATCTGGAATCGTCTCTGTTTTCATTTGTGTAGCAGAATAAATACCAGATACCGTAATGATTATGGTCAGCAACCATACGGCTAATTTATTCTTCAAAACAAAATTGACTAAACCTTTCACCTTTACACCCACCCTAAATTGACTTATTAAACTCAAATACTTATACTTATGACTGACTAGTCACTTTATGATTATATAGAATGCCTATCATCAATGCAATGAATTACTTATGTAGATATTGTTTCCTTCTATTTATTAGGATATAATTGTAAATTATGACTGAACAGTCGGAACTTTAGAATAGGATGAATAGACATGGTAGATAAAAAACAGT
This sequence comes from uncultured Bacillaceae bacterium, assembly GCA_963765265.1. GTDB lineage: Bacteria > Bacillota > Bacilli > Bacillales > Cytobacillaceae > Bacillus_BD. The sequence continues at coordinate 3,306 of CAVXVN010000003.1, read as the reverse complement.
TAATTATTAAAGAAGCAGTTAACCTATTTGCAACTAAAGGTTACCATACCACTTCTGTCCAGGAAATTGCGGAAAGATGCCATATAGCAAAGGGCTCCTTTTATAATTATTTCAAATCAAAAGACGAGCTACTTCTTTCGTGTTTTCAAAGTGGTTTTGACATGAGTGTAGCCGTCATAAGTGAGATTGAAAAGGACTCTAGTTTGAATAGTAGAGAAAAATTCATCAAAAAAATTCTTTTTATCATTGAACTAGTAACAAACAACAGTAACTTTATTGAAATGATGATGAGAGAGCCTATTCATAATATTAAAGGGCTCGATCAGTTGTTTCAAAACATGTACATGCTCTATTTCAATTGGTTTGGTCAAAGGATACGTGATATCTACCCTGAATTACCCGCGAAATTATTGCCCGATTGTACAATATTCCTTGAATCCATATTTAAGGGGTATGTATTGATCCTTATACGAAAGCCTGACGCATTTGAAAAAGAGAGGCTTGCGTCATTTATCCTCGATCGCATGGATTCGGTGATCCAAGATTTATCAGAAACATCGGAACCATTATTAAAAAACATGCCAAATGAACACCTCTGTGGAAATCATCAGGACGATCCAAAGCAAAAGTTTGTAAACCTACTAGCTGAGACAATTGAAAGTGAAAAAGCAGATAAGAGAGACGGGGCATCAAAAAATGTCGAAGCTTTACAAGCACTACAAGAAGAGTTCCTTAAAGAAAATCCTAGCAACATTCTGATCGAGAGTCTTCTATTATTGTTGGAGCATAGTGAAAATACAAAGCCATCGATCAAAAAATTAGCAACTAAAATAAGGATCGTTCCTGGAAGATAAGTAAAAAATATTCCTCATACAAAAGCACATGTTTAGATTATGTGTAACATAATCAAACATGTGCTTTTGTATCTCATTATTCAATTTACGTGTACAGACCATTTCGATAGGCGCATAACCAGGTACCCAACATGAGGTCAATGTTTCTCAGGCTTTATACTTCTGAGGAAAAAATTTTTAATTTGTAAAAACCAAACTCTCTTACTTTTCTTAGCTTCAATACTACTAGCTACTTCTTCGATAGACTTTTGAGTAGCTAACAAACTATCACGTAATAAGGCTTCGGTTTCTGTTTCTCGTTCATATTCATTTACTAGTGTTTGCCTTATTTCTTCTATTGTATCTTTCAATTCTTGTACTTCATGGATGAGATGTTTGTTCTGTTCCTTAACTTTATTTTGTTGAAGACGAGATTGCTCATTTTGTTGTACCAAAAAACTCACTAGTTTTTTCATATCAGTCAGCTCATGATTAACCGATACTAATGATTTGCTTTCATCTACATTATAAGTAATCGTTACGGGGATACCACTTGCCTCCAATTTATCGTTTACTTCCTCTTTTTTTAAACCAGCACTATATAATTGTCTTATGATTGTCAATTTCTCAATTTCAGAAACATGAACCTTATAACGGTTATGTTCTTTTTTAAAATCCAAATATTCTTGATGTTCCTGTATGTAGCGTTTTAAACTATTCTCCGGAATCTCAGGTAGCGCCTCTTTTAGTTCTTTCATCGTCAAATAGGTATTCATCAACGTTTCAGCACCTTTCTCAGAGTATCGACCACCCAACCACCAACATAATAACCATTATGTTGACCAATTAATCGCGGATATCCTTAGTATGTATTATACCATATTTATCTGAAATTTCTGATATTTATTTATCTATTTTTAAATCGTAAAATTTGTTAATCATCTAATATCTTTTTCAAAAACTTTTCTCTATTATTAAGCATATGAATTTACATAAAAAAAAAACTAACTCCCGGGTTAGTTTTTTTGCGTTCTATATGCATTTTAGAGGATTCAAACCTCTGAACTATAGCTTAGACAGCCTTTACTCCGCCTATTCAACGTATGTATGGCTCCGAAGGTAGGACTCGAACCTACGACCGATCGGTTAACAGCCGATTGCTCTACCACTGAGCTACTTCGGAATAATACTTTTAAAAAATGGTGGGCCTAAATGGACTCGAACCATCGACCTCACGCTTATCAGGCGTGCGCTCTAACCAGCTGAGCTATAGGCCCATTAAATTTTTGGAGCGGGTGAAGAGAATCGAACCCTCATCATCAGCTTGGAAGGCTGAGGTTTTACCACTAAACTACACCCGCAAATGTACATATCATGGGGCGACTGATGGGAATTGAACCCACGAATGCCGGAATCACAATCCGGTGCGTTAACCACTTCGCCACAACCGCCATAAGGATTAATATGGTAGTAAAAGTTGATCTACATCATTAAAATTTTGAAGCTTTTCTTTTTTCTATAGACGGTACTTATTTATATGGTGGAGGGGGGCGGGTTCGAACCGCCGAACCCTAAGGAACGGATTTACAGTCCGTCGCGTTTAGCCACTTCGCTACCCCTCCATGTTGTATTAGAAAACTAAGATTAATTAAGTTTAATGGTGGCGCAGGACGGAATCGAACCGCCGACACAAGGATTTTCAGTCCTTTGCTCTACCGACTGAGCTACTGAGCCACACAATATCTATATATCAACAGTAGAAAATCTACTGGGATAAAAATGGCGGTCCGGACGGGACTCGAACCCGCGACCTCCTGCGTGACAGGCAGGCATTCTAACCAACTGAACTACCGGACCGTATTGCGGGGACAGGATTTGAACCTGCGACCTCCGGGTTATGAGCCCGACGAGCTACCGGACTGCTCTACCCCGCGACAATAGAAATATTAAAAATGGAGGAGGAAGAGGGATTCGAACCCCCGCGCGGTTTGACCCGCCTGTCGGTTTTCAAGACCGATCCCTTCAGCCGAACTTGGGTATTCCTCCAATTGAAATATAAAGCTGAAATTTTGGTGGCGGCAGAGGGGATCGAACCCCCGACCTTACGGGTATGAACCGTACGCTCTAGCCAGCTGAGCTACGCCGCCAAAATGGATTGAATTATTTTCTAACAATTAAACGCATAATGGTCGGGAAGACAGGATTCGAACCTGCGACCCCTTGGTCCCAAACCAAGTGCTCTACCAAGCTGAGCTACTTCCCGTTTAAATGGTGCGCCCGACAGGAGTCGAACCTACAACCTTCTGATTCGTAGTCAGATGCTCTATCCAATTGAGCTACGGGCGCATTTATATTAAATAAGTAGAAATGGTGCCGAGAACCGGAATCGAACCGGTACGGTAGTCACCTACCGCAGGATTTTAAGTCCTGTGCGTCTGCCAGTTCCGCCACCCCGGCAAATGGTGAGTTATGC
>CAVXVN010000002.1:0-233380 GCA_963765265.1 uncultured Bacillaceae bacterium | reverse complement strand
AAGAAAATTCAGAAATATTACTGTACTTTTCTTGTTTTCAAAATTATTTGGTAATGGATATTGTTGAATTTTCACTTATTTTAGCTGTATGGTCATGAATAGGCTGAAGAAACGAGTTTTCTCAACACTTTCTTGGAGGCATACATCAACCTTCCAAACAAATTGGTCAAGAAAATCATGTTAGACAACAGTATGAACAAGCAAAGACACCAATAAAACAAGTTTTTTCCATCCAATATGGAATATAGCAAAATAGTTTTTATTACCATTTGTTTTTTTTTCAATAAAAACCTTAATTAAAATGGAATTTGTATATAATAGATTTATAGAAAGAGGGGAGATCATTGAGCGATACGTTATCTGAAGAATTAGCGCAGGTTCAAGATTCTGAAACGGTACCTGCATTTGGTTATGAATTAATTAGGGAAGTGTTGATTCCTGAACTATTGGGAAGTGATACTCCTGAGATATTATATTGGGCAGGAAAAAAGCTTGCAAGAAAGTATCCACTCCAAAACCTTACAGAAATCATAGATTTTTTTAAACGTGCAGGATGGGGAGTTCTAACCATTAAAAGTGAAACAAAAAAAGAACTTGAATTAGAATTATCCAGTAACCTTATCACCAAACGTATAAAAAACCAAGAACCTCGTTATTTCCAAATTGAAGCAGGCTTTTTAGCTGAACAAATTGAAATACAAAAACAAGTAATTGCTGAAACATTTGAACATCCAAGAAAACGAAATGGAATTGTTCATTTTACAGTTAGATGGGATAAAAAAGATTCAATTATTTAATGAGAAGTACAATGCCCCTTCTGAAGTTGAACGTAGACAAAAATCGTCACATCATTATGACAAAGTGCGTGGCAAAGTCCTCTTGAAGAACTTCTGCCACATTTTATTTTCTCTATACATGTTAATCCTTTAATTTCTCTATAAGCTCTTCCGCCACATTTTGTGGGATGCCGATTGAAATCATTTGTTCCAATGATGCTTCTTTCATTTTCTTCACCGAGCCAAATTCTTTTAATAGTAATTTCTTTCGTTTCTCACCAATCCCTGGAATTTCATCAAGCATGGAATGAAAGGCATTTTTCCCTCGTAATTGTCGATGAAAAGTGATAGCAAACCGATGAACTTCATCTTGAATCCTTTGTAATAAATAAAATTCCTGGCTATTTCTATCTAATGCTACAATCTCAAGAGGATTTCCATATAATAGCTGAGATGTCCTATGTTTCTCATCCTTAACAAGTCCAGCAATCGGTACATCTAGACCAAGTTCATTTTCCAATACATCTCTCACCGCTTCAATATGACCCTTTCCACCATCAATAATGATTAAATCTGGTAAGGGTAAATCTTCATTTAATACGCGGCTATATCTTCTGCGAACAACTTCTCGCATGGATTCATAATCATCGGGTCCTTCCACGGATTTTATCTTGTATTTCCGATATTCCTTTTTTTCTGGCTTTCCATCGATAAAGACAATCATGGCAGATACAGGATTGGTACCTTGAATATTGGAGTTGTCAAATGCTTCTATACGATGTGGGGTAAAAATCCCCATTTCCTGTCCAAGACGTTCAACTGCCTTAATCGATCGTTCTTCGTCTCGTTCGATGAGCGAGAATTTTTCGGTAAGAGCGATTTTGGCATTCTTATTAGCCAGCTTAAGCAATTCTTTTTTTGGCCCTCTTTGTGGTTTCAACACTTTTACGTTTAAGAGTTCCTCTGCCATGTCCACATCTACAGTGTCCGGAACAAGTATTTCCTTTGGCTTAAAATGATTCGCTTTTGTGTAAAATTGACCTAAGTAAGTCAAAATCTCTTCTTCCGGTTCATTATATAGGGGAAACATGGATACATCTCTTTCAATAAGCTTTCCTTGTCTGATAAAGAATACTTGAACACACATCCATCCTTTGTCAAACGCATAACCAAATACATCACGGTCCGTGAAATCTGTTGTTGTTATTTTCTGCTTTTCCATGGTTGTTTCTATATGAACAATTTGATCTCGATACTCTTTCGCTCGTTCAAAATCAAGTTCCTCCGCACATGCAGTCATTTTTTTTGTTAATTCCTTTTTAATATCACTATATCCCCCATTTAAAAAACGGGAGATCTCTTCGACAATCGTTTGGTACTGTTCTTCCTTCACCTCATATACACATGGAGCCAGGCACTGATCTAGATGATAGTAAAGGCAAACACGGTCAGGAAGCTTCGAACATTTCCGTAAAGGATAAATACGGTCAAGAAGCTTTTTGGTTTCATTCGCTGAATGGACGTTTGGATATGGGCCAAAATACTTCCCTTTATCTTTTTTTACCTTGCGAGTCGTAATAAGTCGTGGATGTCTCTCATTAGTCAACTTAATAAATGGATAGGTTTTATCATCCTTTAACATGACATTGTATTTTGGATCATACTTTTTGATTAAATTCAGTTCAAGAATAAGGGCTTCTATATTTGACGATGTGACAATATATTCAAAATCCTCAATTTCATTTACGAGTCTGAATGTTTTTCCATCATGGGAACCTGTAAAATAAGAACGAACCCGATTTTTAAGGATTTTTGCTTTTCCAACATAAATAATCGTTCCTTGTCGGTCTTTCATTAAATAACAGCCGGGTTGTCCAGGTAAAAGGGTAAGTTTATTTTTGATCGTGTCGTTCATGTAGAGGTCCCTCCTTAAAGTTTCCACTTATCATTGTAGAGGTTAAAAGGACTATTGAGCAAGTAGGAGACAAGACATAAAGAAAACTCGCCGATTGGCGAGCCTGCAAGGCGAAGACAGAGGTGTAGTTGCACTTATACTGTTTTCCTAAAAATTGCCGCTACGTCGAACTTCTCCAGCGTTGCAATTTTATACTTAAGAGTGAAATAAAAACCCCAAGCTCTAAGCTAGGGGAATTCAGTCATTAAATTAAAATTGTTGTTCCAAACGTTCTGCTAGAGCTTCTTTTGGTTGGAATCCAACCACTTTATCCACTACTTCACCGTCTTTTAATACGATTAAAGTTGGGATACTCATAACGCCAAATTTGCTTGCTGTTTCTTGGTTTTCATCCACATCAAGTTTGACGATTTTTACTTTATCACCAATTTCAGAATCAAGATCTTCTAATACTGGAGCTATCATTTTACAAGGTCCGCACCAAGGAGCCCAGAAATCAACTAGGACTAGGCCATCGCCTGTTTCATTTGCAAATGTTGCATCAGTTGCATGTGTAATTGCCATAAAATATTGCCTCCCTTATATAACTAAAATTCTAACGAAAGTATAACACCGTTTTATTTATCATGCTACTTTTTTGCTTCATTCTTATTTTACCCTTTATGAAGCGTTGTATCCCAACAAAAAAGAGGAAATAGGAAGGTTGATCACCTTTCCTAGATCCCCTTTGAATGATCATTTATTAAGCTTTGATTTTTAAACGCTTCTGTTAACAACGGAACCACTTCAAATAGATCTCCCACGATTCCATAATCAGCTACATTAAAAATATTAGCCTCTGGATCTTTATTGATTGCGACAATTACTTTTGAGTTAGACATTCCGGCAAGATGTTGGATAGCGCCAGAAATTCCACAAGCAATATACAAGTCGGGTGTCACCACTTTACCCGTTTGCCCGATCTGCAGGGAATAATCACAATACTCAGCATCACACGCTCCTCGAGTTGCACCCACTGCACCACCTAACACACTAGCTAATTCCTTTAATGGTTCAAAACCTTCCTCACTTTTCACACCACGACCACCCGCAATAACTACTTTCGCCTCTGAAAGATCAACTCCTTTACTCGCTTTTCGTACGATTTCTTTGATCATGGACCGCAAATCTGTAATATCAACCTGAAGTGAAGTAATTTCCCCGGTTTTAGACTCATCCTTTTGGGGAAGGGCAATATTATTTGGACGAATCGTCACAAACGTAATACCCTCAGTTATGATCTTCTTTTCAAATGCTTTTCCAGAATAAATCGGACGGGTAAATAATATATTTCCCCCTATTTCTTCGATTTCCGTAACATCAGATATTAAACCAGAATCTAATTTCGCGGCCAATTTCGGTGAAAGATCTTTTCCTAATGCTGTATGTCCAAAAATAATTCCATCTGGATTTACATCTTTTATTACAGCTAACATCGCTTGCGCATATCCGTCTGATGTATAATGAGCTAATTTGGAATTTTCTACGACCACTACACGATCCGCACCATTGTGAATGAATTCATTCCCTAATGCACGGATGGATTCCCCAATTAATACACCAATTACTTCTCCGCCCGCAGCTACCGTTTTGGCAGCTGCAAGTGACTCAAATGAGACATTTCGTAAAGAATTTTCACGTACTTCACCAAGTACAAGCATTTTTTTAGCCATCTATTAAACTGCCTCCTATCTTGAAAAGCATAAGGCGCCCGCTGTAGACCAACGAGTCGATGGAGCCTGATAGCTATAATTTATATCTTATTAAATAACTTTTGCTTCTGTATGAAGGAGCTTAACAAGTTCTTTTACTTGTGAATCAAGTTCCCCTTCCAATACACGGCCCGCAGCTTTTTTAGGAGGAAGAAAAATTTCAATTACTTTTGTTTTAGCCTGAACGTCTTCCACATCAAGATCGAGATCATCTAGTTCAAGATGATCATAATGGTTTTTTCTTTGCTTTCATAATCCCTGGTAAGGATGGATAACGAGGTTCATTTAAACCCTGTTGAGATGTAACTAACAATGGAAGGCTTACTTCAATCACTTCAGAGTCTCCTTCCACATCTCGTACGACAGTAACCTTCGTTCCTTCAATTTCAAGCTTTGTGATCGTTGTTACGTATGGGATCCCAAGTAACTCAGCAACACGAGGACCTACTTGACCGGACCCTTCATCAATGGCTACGTTTCCTGATAAGATTAAGTCAACTTCCTTATCCTTTAAAAAGGCTGCCAGTATTTTAGATGTTGTAACCTGATCACCATATTCAAGCTCTTCTTCCGTAAGAATAAGTACTGCTTTATCCGCTCCCATTGCTAATGCTGTGCGTAGTTGTGTTTCTGAATCTTCACTTCCAACAGAAATAACAGTCACTTCTCCTCCATGGGATTCTCGAACCCTTAGAGCTTCTTCCACCGCGTATTCATCATACGGATTGATAATAAACTCTGCTTCATCTTCATTTATTTTTTCTCCTGAAAGGACAATTTTCTCTTCGGTATCGAAGGTTCTTTTCAAAAGCACATAAATATTCACAATGTTCCCTCCAAAATGGTATTAAACCCTTTCGTTACGATCTATCCGAACTTTTAAAAAGTTAATCAATCATATCTTTTATAAAGTGAGGAAAAGCTCTTTTTTATCCGACTTTTCAATTAATCCCTATTCTCCTCTTGATCAAGCGATTTCATTTCTTCTTCATCAATTAATACTCTCCGTAAAATTTTTCCGATAACCGTTTTAGGTAGTTCATGACGAAACTCATATTTTCTGGGTACTTTATAAGGAGCTAAATGTTTTCTTGAAAACTCATTTAATTCCTGCTCTGAAATAAGAGATCCTTCTTTTCGGACAATATAGGCTTTCACAGTTTCCCCCCTGTAAGGATCTGGAATGCCGACAACTACTGCTTCCTGAACATCAGGGTGTTCATATAATACTTCTTCTACTTCTCGAGGGTATACATTAAATCCGCCAGCAATGATCATATCTTTTTTCCGATCCACCACATAGAAATAACCTTCTTCATCCATATAACCTAAATCACCGGTTAGTAACCAACCCTCTTTTAAGACTTTCTCTGTTTCCTCAGGATGATTCCAATAGCCACTCATGACTTGTGGTCCTTTTACAACAATTTCACCAATTTCACCAGGAGGTAGTGATTCTCCAGTTTCTAATGATAAGATTCTTGCATCCGTGTCTGGCCATGGAACGCCCACGCTCCCCTTTTTCCTCGGACGATCCCACAAAAAATTCGCATGGGTAATCGGTGCAGATTCTGTTAATCCATACCCTTCGACGAGCTTGCCACCTGTTGCCTCTTCAAACTCTTCTTGTACTTCAACGGGTAATGGCGCTGAACCACTAAGGCAGGAATCAATGGAGGAAAGATCGTATCGGCTTAATTTAGGATAGTTAAGAATACCTATATAGATTGTCGGGGCACCAGGAAATAGAGTAGGCCGCTCTTTATGAATCGTCTTTAATGTGGTTTCAACATCAAATTTAGGCAATAAAACCATCTTATATGCTTGCATAACAGATAAAATCATGACCGTTGTTACCCCATATACATGAAAAAAAGGGATCACACCTAACATGATTTCTTCTCCACGTTTACATTTGTAAAGCCAAGCCGAGCACATGGTAACATTTGAAACAAGATTTCTATGAGTGAGTATAACCCCTTTAGGGAGACCCGTTGTCCCTCCCGTGTATTGGAGCAAAGCAATGTCTTCAATAAGAACATCAAATGAATTGAGGGACCTTTTAGGTTGTTTTAATATTTCTAATAATAAATGATGAGTGCCTTCATGCTTAACATTGACAACCAGGCCATATTGTTTTTTTTGAACGAAGGGATAAAGTAGGTTTTTCGGAAAGGGCAAAAAATCTTTGATAGCGGTAACAATAATATGTTGTAATTCAGTATTTCCTTTTATTTTTGTGACTCTTGGAAATAATAGATCAAGTGTTAGGATCACCTTTGCACCAGAATCCTTCATTTGATATTCAAGTTCTCGTTCTGTATATAGGGGATTTGTCTCTACTACCACTCCACCTGCCATCAATATAGCATAGAAGCCAATGACTGCCTGAGGAATATTCGGTAACATAATCGCAACACGGTCACCCTTTTTAATTCCAATACTTTGTAAATAACCTGCTAACTTTTCAGCTGATTCAAATATATATTGAAATGTAAATTCCTTCCCCAGGAAATGGATTGCTTTTTTCATTGGAAACTCTGAAGCTGTCTTCACTAAATAAGTTTGAAGAGGCTCATTACTGTAAGTTAATGATATTGGAATTTCCTCAGGATAATGTTGAAGCCAAGGCTTTGGACTTGACATCGCTTCCCCACCTCATTATGAAATACAATCATTTCAAATCTCTTTATAGTCTATTCGTACTTGTATTGAATTTAGAACTAACAAAAAAGAACCTACCCCATGAGGTAAGTTCTTCTTCATTTCTATACAAAAAAAGTCATATAAATCATTCCGATTAGAAAAAAAACAGCACAACAAATCAACAGAATTTTTGCCAGTTTCTCCACTTACGCTCTCCCCTTATGTGATTCCAGCTCCAATTACATAAGATAACCCAATTAATATGGTCATGGATATCAACCCCACTGCTCGGTTATCTTTTTCTATTTCTTCATCAATCTTAAAGGTCGGTGTTAAAAATTCAAAAATAAAGTAACCTGCAAACAATAATCCAAATCCAAAAATCCCCCAGCCAAGCATAACCAAAAACGATTCATTACGTTCGATGGAAAAACGGAATATATTCATGATCGCCAAGAGTTTTCCTCCGGTTGTCAAGGCAACTGCTATATTCCCATTTTTGATTTCCTGCCAATTTTTATATTTCGTAACAAGTTCAAAGACGGCCAATAGAACAATGATACAAAGTATGATAACACTGTAATTTGCAGCTGCTAGAACATATTCATTCTGCCAAAGCTGATTCATAAGTGGTCCACCGCCTATTATTTTAACTCTACAACTGTAACTCCGATTCCTCCTTCACCGTGGTCACCAAAACGAATGCTTTTTACTGAACGGTGATTTCGTAAATATTCCTGAACTCCTACTCTCAATGCTCCCGTTCCCTTCCCATGAATAATGGATACGCGAGGATACGAAGCGAGTAATGCATCATCAATATATTTCTCAACCCTTGCCAAAGCATTATCATACCTTTCACCGCGCAAATCTAACTCTAGACTCACATGAAAGTCTTTTCCTTTCACGGATGCAATATGTCTTGTTTCCACCACTTTAGGTGTTTTAATAAATTCAAGATCACTCTCTTGAACCTTCATTTTTAAAATACCGATCTGAACTTGCCATGAATTTTCTGTTACTTTCGAAATAAGCTGACCCTTTTGATCAAAACTTAATACCTTTACTTCATCTCCAGGCTCAAAAATATGCTTTTTAGATTGCTTTACTATTGATTTTTTTGATTTTCTTTCTTTTGGTGCAGCTTCATTTAATTTTTTCTGTGCATCAATTAATTCATGTTCCTTCACTTCAGCATGCTTTTCAATGCGCATTCTTCGTAGATCATGGATAATTCCATCTGCTTCTCGTTTTGCTTTTTCAACAATATCTCGAGCTTCATCTGCTGCCTTTTCTTGAAGTGCATCTTGTGTATCATAGTACTCAATCATTTTCTTTTGTAAATCTTGTTGAAGCAACTCTGCATTTTTCAACACTTCATGTGCTTCCTTTAATTCTTTTTCCGCTTGTCGCTTACTGTCTTCTAGTGACGCAATCATATTTTCAACTTGTTGACTGTCTTCACTCACATAAGAACGAGCCAGACTAATCACATGATCACTTAACCCGAGTCGTTTTGAAATTTCAAATGCATTGCTTCGTCCTGGAACCCCAATTAATAATCGATAGGTTGGACTTAATGTCTCGATATCAAATTCGACACTTGCATTCACGACTCCTTCTCTATTATACCCATATGCTTTTAATTCAGGATAATGAGTAGTCGCAATGACTCTTGCACCACGCTTGTACACCTCATCTAAAATAGAAATTGCCAGGGCAGCACCTTCTTGTGGATCTGTTCCTGCACCCAATTCATCAAATAAGACAAGGCCTTCAAAATCAACTGTTTTTAAAATTTCTACAATATTCACCATATGTGAAGAAAATGTACTTAAGCTTTGTTCAATGGATTGTTCATCCCCAATATCGGCATATACTGCACCAAAAACAGCCATCTCAGATCCATCTAGAGCAGGCACCTGCAAGCCAGCCTGTGCCATTAGTGTGCAAAGACCAACTGTTTTAAGAGTTACCGTTTTTCCGCCTGTATTAGGACCTGTTATGAGAATGGTCGTATATTCCTTACCTAGGACAATATCATTGGCTACCACTTCATCCATTGAAATTAACGGATGTCTGGCTTTTACTAATGAAATTCGTCCTTCGTTATTCATGATGGGCTTACTACCTTTGATTTTCCTACTGTACCGAGCTTTGGCAAACATAAAGTCTATATTTGCCAGCACTTCTGTAATCGTCTCAAGTTCATAGCTAAATTCACCAGTTTGTGCAGACAAAATCATTAAAATCCGTTCAATTTCTTGTTGTTCTTTGAGACGGATGCTTTGCAATTCATTATTTAGTTGAACAATCGTTTGTGGCTCAATAAATAAGGTTTGTCCCGAAGAACTTTGATCATGAATAATTCCTCCATAATGTCCACGGTACTCCTGCTTTACTGGAATCACAAAACGGTCATTCCGAATCGTTACGATCGCATCGGAAAGCATTTTCTGCGCATTTGAGGAACGAATCATACTTTCAAGCCGCTCTCTTACTCGTGCTTCTTTTGTACGCTGCTGGTTCCTGAGTGAACGTAAAGTATCACTAGCACTATCTAATACTTCTCCATGATCATCGATGGCATTTTTTATATTTTCTTCCAAGTCAGCTAATACAATGATTTTTTCAACTTCCGCTAATAAGAAAGGGATGCTTGGGTCGCCTTCAGCAAAATCTTCAATAAATCGTTTGATTTGTCTACTCGCATGTACCGTGCTAGCAACTTGCATTAATTCATGGGAACTAAGAACTCCCCCAATCACTGCACGTTTCACATGGGGACGAATATCAAAAATTCCCCCTAATGGAATATTTCCCTTTAGACGAAAAACTTTAACCGCTTCATCTGTTTCTTCCTGTCGTTGCACGACTTCATCAAAATTAGTTGAGGGGATCAGTCTTTCTACCTCTGCTCTTCCTAATGATGATGAGACATGCTCCAAAAGTTGTTCTCTTACTTTATCAAATTCGAGTATTTTTAATACTTTTTGCTTCATGGAGATGTTTCCTCCCTTTATATATAAAGACTTTTTTCTACTGTCTATCATGTAAATACGCTAGCAATTCATGTATATCCAATGTATTTAATACAGTCGTTTTTTTAACCCACCCTTTTTTGGCGGTTGATACACCGATTTTCATATGATCTAATGTTTCCATTTTATGTGCATCTGTATTTATCATGATTTTCACGCCAGCCTCCTGAGCTTTGCGAATATTTTCAGAGGATAAATCAAGTCGATTTGGATTTGCATTTAACTCCAATGCTGTATTTGTATCCTTTGCAAGTTGGATTAGACTATCGATATCGACGTCATATCCCTTTCTTTTACCAATCTTTCGACCTGTTGGGTGTGCAATCAAATCTACATTTGCATTACACAAGGCTGTTTTTAATCGTTCCATTATTTTTTCCTTTGGCTGTGAAAAAGCCGAATGGATCGAAGCGATGACAAAGTCCATTTCTTCTAGAATATCATCCTCATAATCAAGCGTCCCATCGGGAAGAATGTCCATTTCAACTCCTGAAAGTATGGTGAAATCCTCATACTTCTTGTTTAATCGTCTAATTTCTTCTCTTTGTTCTCTAAGCCGCTCTGCTGTCAGCCCATTCGCCACTTTCAAATATTGTGAATGGTCGGTGATCGCCATATACTGATAGCCTTTTTTCCGACATGCTTCTACCATCTCTTCAATTGAATGGGCACCATCACTCCACGTTGTATGCATGTGGAGATCCCCTTTCATATCTGAAAGTGAAATCAAGACCATAATCATCCTTATACTCTTCCACCTCTCTCCCATCTTCTCTCATTTCAGGAGGGATAAGCGGAAGATCAAAATGAGCATAGAATTCAGCTTCAGAAGAAAATGTGAGTACCTCACCAGTTTCACTCTTTTCAACACCATATTCACTGATCTTTTCTCCTCTTGCTTTAGCAAGCTGTCTCATACGAACGTTATGGTCCTTCGATCCCGTAAAATGATGTAAAGTAGTAGCAAACTCTGATAACTGAACAAGTCGAAAATCAACAGACACATCATAATCCAGATCAAGAATAATCGAAACTTTTGTATCTCCTGCGGCAATTACTTCTTTTACATGATCTATTTTTAGAAGCTGTTCCTTTACCTCTAAAGGATTTTCAGTGGCGATAATAAAATCCAGGTCCTTAATGGTTTCTCTCATTCTACGGAGACTTCCCGCTCTTGAGTATTTGAGGACATATTCCATTTTAGAAAGAACCTCTTCGATTCTCTCTGCAATTGGCAACATAAAACTAAGTGGTAATCGATCCGGTCTACCCCCGGCATTAGCTAGTGCTGCAAGAATGTTGTCTTCTGTTTTTTTCCCAAACCCCGCTAAACCTTGGATTTTATGAGTACGGCAAGCCGCTTCTAAATCATCTGCACTTTCAATTCCCAGCTCCTTATACAGCTTGGCAATCTTTTTGCCACCTAATCCTGGTAACTGTAAAAGGGGAATCAACCCTTTAGGAACGGATTCCTGTAACTCATTAAGAACCGTAGACTTTCCTTCCATTCTATATTCTTCTATAACTGCAGCTGTTCCTTTTCCGATCCCAGGCAATGAGGTAACATCTGTTATTTCTTCCAAAGTTAACTGGTGATAATTCCAAGGCTTGTGCTGCTTTTCTAAATGCGGATACCTTAAATGAATTTTCACCTTTTAATTCCATATAAACGGCAATACTCTCTAATAATTGAACGATATCCTTTTTATTAACAGACATTTTTAGTCACCTACTTATCGTTTTACTTTTTATTATTATGGCCGTAAAAAGAAAACTTCTCTTCGAAAGAGAAGTTATTTCACTGAATCAAATAATCCATAGGTCTTGAATTAGCTGTGAGAGAATCGGTGTTTGCTTGATCATGAACTCAGCTAATATGGAATCTGTTAATGATCCTTGGATTGATTCTATTGGTAATAGAGCAGCTATAAATAATAGGATAAACATGATAAGATATACTTCAATGAATCCTAGCATTCCTCCAGCCCAAATGTTTAACTGTTTCAAAACTGGAATTTGTGCAACAAAATCAAGCATGCTTCCAATAATTTGCAATAAAATTTTTACCGCAAAAAAAATCACGACAAATGCAATGGCGCGATAATAAGCATCTTCTAAATTAACATTGTCGAACACGGATGGCAATGTTAAATTCGTACTTAAATTAGGGTATGGAACCCAAAGGGTTAACTTTGGTGCAAGTTGCTCGTAATATAAATAAGCAATGATAGAAGCAATAATAAATCCAGTTAGATGAATGAGCTGAAGGATAAATCCTCTTCTTAATCCCATTAAAAATCCAAAACATAAAATAATGAGTACTGCAAGATCTAACATGACGATTTCAGTCCTTTTCTCTTTTTAATTCATTCTCGAGACTTTCAAGTTTATCTTTCAATAAAAGATAATCGTTTACAGCATTAATCGCCGTTAAGACAGCCAGTTTATTTGTACCGAGTGACGGATTCATGGAGTTAATTTCGCGCATTTTATCATCGACCATTGAAGCAACAAGTCGAATATGGTTGGCGCTTTCTGTTCCGATTATAACATATTGTATACCATTAATATCCACAGTTGTACGGGTTTTTCTTGTTTCTGACAAGCTTCATGCCTCCATTCAAGAGAATCCTAAATATTATCATAACATGAACAGAAAACGGTGAAAAGAAAGAAATGTCAGAGAATAAGCAGAATCATGTCAAATAGAGTTTAGTGAGACGAAAAGATTCATATAAAGGAGTGAACCCACATGAGTAATGTAGTACTAAAAAAAACCAATGAAGACATGATCAAAATGATGGATTATTATCGACCAAGTTTAACTAGCAAAACCCCACCTGGGGGCCTTTTCACAGCTAAAACCTCAAATTGTACGATTACAGCCTACAAGTCTGGCAAAGTGTTGTTTCAAGGAGGCGGATGTGAAGCAGAAGCAGGTAAATGGGGAATCCCAACTTCACCTAACACGAGTCTAACATCGAAAAAAACAAAAACACTTTCTTCGTCAAATTTGCCAACGAATATCCGGGAATTATCCATTATTGGTTCAGACGAAGTCGGAACTGGAGATTTTTTCGGCCCCATTACCGTTTGTGCTGCATATGTACGTCAAGATCAGCTTCATTTATTGAAGGAACTCGGTGTTCAAGATTCTAAAAATCTAAATGACGATAAAATTTCATCTATTGCAAAACAAATCATTCAGTTTTTACCCTATAGTTTACTTATTCTCCACAATGAAAAATATAACAGCATGCAACAATCTGGTATGTCACAGGGGAAACTAAAAGCACTCCTTCACAATCAAGCAATTGGGAATCTGCTAGAAAAGATTTCTCCCGAAAAACCCGAATTGATCTTAATCGATCAATTTGCCAAACCAGAAGTATATTACAATTATTTAAAAGGTCAAAAAAATGTACAAAGAGAGAATGTCTATTTTAGTACAAAAGCGGAGAGCATTCATTTGGCCGTAGCCGCTGCCTCCATTATCGCTCGCCATGCCTTTGTTCAACATTTTGAAAGCTTGAGCAAAATGGCTGGCTTTAAAATCCCCAAAGGTGCGGGATCACAAGTGGATGTTGCCGCTGCTCGATTAATAAAAGAAAAAGGGACCGAAGTTCTTCCCTCCTTTGTAAAGCTCCACTTTGCCAATACTGAAAAAGCCATGAATTTGCTTCGGAAGAGCTAAAAATGAAAAAATCCTCCACTCAGGAGATGACAAGTGGAGGATTTTTTCTCATTTCGCATACGTCAAGGAAAATGAATATCGTTGCAATTTATACAATTAACCTCGTAAAACGGCACCGGCTTGTTCTTCAACAGCATTCAGAACTTTTTCATGTGCCTTTGTTACATCTTCATCCGTCAATGTGCGTTCTGGATCAAAATATTTTAGAGAGAAAGCAAGTGATTTTTTGCCTACTTCCATATGTTCGCCTTCATATAAGTCAAAAAGATGAACCTCTTTTAATAATGAGCCACCCGCCGTTGTAATAATGTGAGCAAGTTCACCTGCTGCTTTATCCTGATCAACAACAAGGGCAATATCCCGTGTGATAGATGGGAATCGTGGAATCATTTCATAAGAAATAGGTGCCACTTCTGAATCAGCAAGAGCTTTAAATGACAATTCGAAAACATACGTTTCTTTAATATCCATTTCTTTTTGAATCGTTGGATGCACTTGTCCAACAAAACCAATGACTTCACCGTTTAAGACGATTTCCGCAGTACGTCCTGGATGCATATCTTTGATTTCAACTTGACGATAAGCAATTTCTTTCGTCAAACCAAGTTCATCAAATAATACTTCTAATACTCCCTTGGCAACGTAAAAATCAACCGGTTTCTTCTCACCTTGCCAAAGATTCGCTTCCCAAAGACCTGTTATTGCACCTGCAACATGCTCTATTTCTTCTGGCAGCTGTTCGCCGTCATGTTTTAAAAATACAGATCCCATTTCATATAAGGCAACTGATTCCATTTGACGAGCATTATTGTATTTCACTACTTCAAGTAATTGAGGCAAAATGCTCATACGAAGCTGACTACGTTCTTCACTCATTGGCATGGAAAGACGAATCGATTCACTTGTTTTTAAAGCAAATTGCGCTACCTTTTCAACACTTGTTAATGAATAAGTTGTAGCTTGGTAAAGTCCTGCCCCTTCTAATGTACGACGAGCTGATACGACGTTTTTGTTGGTAATCCGTTAAGGCACCAGGAGTTGTTGAGCCAGACTGGAAGTGTTGAAGGAATATTGTCATATCCATATAAACGAGCTACTTCTTCAACTAAATCTGCTTCAATGGTAATATCCCCACGACGTGTTGGAACGTTCACAATAAATGTTTCTCCATCTACATGTTACATTAAATTTTAAACGAGTGAAAATATCCATCACTTCAGATGAAGTAATATTGGTACCAATTGAAGCGTTTATTTTATCCAATGTGATTGAAACGATTGCTGGTTCAACGCTGATAACATTGAATTCTGCGCTACCTTCTAAAATAGTGCCTCCTGCATATTTAGCCATTAATTCTGCAGCTCGTCTCTCCTGCTTCGCGAACACGTGCTGGATCCACACCTTTTTCAAAACGTGCACTTGCTTCACTACGTAATCCATGATCTTTTGACGCTTTGCGTATGACCGGACCCGCAAAATAAGCGGCTTCAATGATAACAGTTGTTGTATCATCTTTCACTTCAGAATTAGCTCCACCCATGACCCCTGCAATCGCAACTGGCTCAATGCCATTTGTAATGACTAAGATGATTTGATGAAAGTGTACGTTCTGTATCATCAAGAGTAGTAATTTTTTCAGCATCCTTTGCACGACGAATAACAATCTCTTTTGATCCAAGTCGATCGTAATCAAACGCATGAAGTGGTTGACCATATTCAAGTAAAATATAGTTTGTAATATCAACCACATTATTGTGTGGACGAATCCCAGCGTTCATTAGACGAGTTTGCATCCATAACGGAGAAGGACCCACTTTTACATTTTTAACGATTTTTGCCATATATAGATGGATTGTCTTCTGCTGCTTCTACACTAACACTTAATATAATCAGATGCTTTTTCAGTTGCTTCTTCTTTTTCAATTGTTGGCCATTTTACATCACGCCCAAGAATAGCTGCCACTTCATAAGCTACACCTAGCATACTTAGTGCATCAGAACGATTTGGTGTTAAGGCTTAATTCAAGAATTTCATCATCTAATCCAAGAGCTACTAGAGCATCTTCACCAACTTGTGCATCTTGTGGGAAATTGAAAATTCCAACAGAATATTCTTTTGCAACTAATTTAGATTCGATTCCAAGCTCTTGTAGAGAACAAATCATACCATTGTGATACTTCTCCACGAAGCTTTGCCTTTTTAATTTTAAAATTACCTGGTAATACAGCACCAACTGTAGCAACTGCTACTTTTTGGCCTTTCCCAACATTTGGTGCTCCGCAAATAATTTGGACAGGTTCTTCCGCACCAATGTCTACTAAACATTTATTCAATTTATCAGCATCTGGATGTTTTTCACATTCCAATACATGACCAATTACAACACCTTTTAAGCCTTCACTTTTCTTTTCTACCCCTTCTACTTCAATGCCGCTTTTTGTAATTTTATCAGCAAGATCAGTCGCATTGATGCCAGATAGATCTACATAATCTTGTAACCATTTATATGAAACAAACATCATTGGTCCTCCTTTTAATTTCGAATTTCCTTTTCAATCCTGCTATTTTCTCAAGCTTCATGATGGTGGAATTGTTTTAAGAAACGAACATCATTTGTATAGAAATGACGAATATCATCGACACCGTATTTCAGCATCGCAATCCGTTCAACACCAATACCGAAAGCAAAACCAGAGTATTTTTTCGAATCAAAACCAGCCATTTCAAGTACATTTGGATGAACAATTCCTCCACCTAATACTTCAATCCAACCTGTTTGCTTACATACATTACAGCCTTTTCCCTTACAAATTTTACAAGAAATATCCACCTCAACAGAAGGCTCTGTGAATGGGAAGAAACTTGGACGAAGACGGATTTCACGATCTTGACCAAATACCTTTTTCAAGAATACTTCAAGTGTTCCTTTTAAGATCACTCATAGAAATGTTTTCATCAATGACTAGACCTTCAATTTGCATAAATTGATGCGAATGTGTCGCATCATCATTATCACGACGGTAAACTTTACCAGGACAAATAATTTTAACTGGACCTTGGCCTTTATGCTTCTCCATCGTTCTTGCTTGCACAGGAGAAGTATGTGTACGCAACAAGACTTTTTCATCTGTAATATAGAAAGAATCCTGCATATCACGTGCTGGATGGCTCTTAGGCAAGTTCAATGCTTCAAAATTATAATAATCACTTTCAACTTCTGGACCTTCAGCAACTGTATAGCCCATACCAATAAACACATCTTCAATTTCTTCTACAATACGTGTTAATGGATGATGATTTCCTTTATTAACAGGTCTACCAGGGAGTGTGATATCAATCGTTTCCGCTGCTAATTGTGCATGAACAGCTGCCTCTTCAAGAGCAACTTGTTTTTCTTCGATACTAGTAGTAATCGTTTCACGAACAACATTCACTAGTGCACCCATTTTCGGACGTTCCTCAGCAGTCAATTTGCCCATACCACGTAATACTTCTGTGATCGGTCCTTTTTTTCCTAAATAAGCAACACGAATATCATTCAGTTCTTTTAAATCAGAAGCTGCCTCTACCTTTTGCAGCGCTTCTACTTGTAGTTCTTGTAAACGTTCCTGCATCAAGAATTCCTCCTTTATTTTTAAATACAAAAAAACCCCAATCCCATAAAGGGACGAGGTTTATGTTTCGCGGTACCACCCTTATTAGCGTAAATTAATAAAAAATATACACTCACTTCATTATAAAAATAACGGCTCTTCACCGGAACATCTTTCGGATTCATAGAATCTTCCCAATGTCGACTCGAGAGGTGAATTCCCTTAAGCAGTGCCATTAAAATGCTTTCAGTCGCGGCATTTTTTCCCTAAAAATGGATGTCCTAAGCTACTAGTCTCTGTCTTCATCTTTATTTATTAAATTCTGTATTATTATAGTATATTTTAATCCTTGTTTCAAACTCATTTTCTTAAATAGTACATTAAAATTCCTGCAGCAATACCCACATTAAGTGATTCACTTTTTCCGTAAATCGGAATATACAAGTTTTTCGTTGTTTTGCCAAGTAATTCTTCAGAAACCCCTTGACCTTCATTGCCAACAAGTAAGGCAAAAGTCTCTGATGGTTCTACTTGTTTGAATGGTATAGCTCCCTCTAAGGCTGTCCCATATACAGGAATTTCAAGTTCATCGATGAACTCGGAAAGGTCAGCTTTTATCAACGGCAAGTGAAATAAGCTTCCTTGCGTTGCACGAACGACTTTTGGATTATAAGGATCCGCACAGCCTTCACCTAAAATAATGGCATCCACTCCCGCTGCATCTGCGGTACGAATCATCGTACCCAAATTGCCAGGATCCTGCACTCTATCTAATAATAACAGTTTTTCCATTTTGACATTTTCCATACAATCCATTCTTTTTTCACATACCGCCACAACTCCCTGTGGTGTTTCCGTATCACAAATAGCCTTCATCACAGCTTCGTTTACATAGACAACTTCTGTTCCTTCTAGATTCAAGTGAACCGGCTTTACCATGTCCTGATTGACGATCACTTCAAGAACGATTTGTTCTTTTAACGCTTCTTCCACAAGATGAAATCCTTCTATTAAATAATGGCCTGATTGATCGCGTTCTTTTTTTGTCAAAAGCTTTTTCCATGCCTTCACCTTTGGATTTTTGACAGATTCGATATATTTCAATCTTAACGCTCCTTTATTTTTCACATTGTTTTCCTATTATAGCTTAATTTCCATACATAATGCATCCCAAATTGGGAAGCCTATCGTTTAGGATATGTATAAATGTCAAGCTAAAGGTAGCCTACTGTTCGTCGATCTTTAACCTATACAAGAGGCGCCTTGCGCTTTTCAAAGAAGGAGGAAATATCATGAATTTAAATTTACGAAATGCCATTATTCACAACGTTTCTGGAAATACACCAGGATGAACTTAAAGATACGATTGTCGATGCGATTCAAAACGGTGAAGAAAAAATGTTGCCTGGTTTGGGTGTTTTATTTGAAGTCATTTGGAAAAATGCCTCTGATCAGGATAAACAAGATATGCTACAAGCGTTAGAAAATGGTTTGAAATAAAGAAGACTTCCATCAGTGGACCTTTACGGAAAGTTAACTCTACCTATCTTCGTTGTATTGTATACTAGGAATCTTGGTGGGGGGGCTTTGCCCGTTAAAAGTGATATAAAAGCTCAAAAAGCACACCGTAAATAATATGCTCTCCTTTAGGTAGTCAGATGATAGAATAAAAATCTGATACCTAAAGAAGAGTATTTTTATGACTAAAAAATCTTTTTCGACAAGCTCAAATTAATAATATTGAAAGTGTATAAGAGGGTCATCATTCGGGTTGAAAAATATCCATAACCTTTTTACGAATCTCATCTATTTCTTTTAGGCCAATACATCACAAGCCATTAATAGCTTTACGTTCATTTGATATAATAACAATATATGTCAAAATGTAAGAGGTAAATCCATGTTCAAATTGATAAAAAAACTAATAAAATTGGGATTAATCGTTGTCATCCTTGTAGGTTCAATTATTGGATTACTAGGCTATTTTAAATATAAAGAAGCCATTTCAGAGATGCCCATTAGAAAAGTAGTAACATCTATAAGAGAAGATACAAGTTTTGTGCCTCTAGTAGAAATCACTCCCGATTTCACGGATGCGATTGTTGCCATCGAGGATCATCGCTTTTATGAACATGGTGCCTTCGATTTTATTTCGCTGATCCGAGCAACTTTCGCCAACTTACATGCAAAAGAAGTCACTCAAGGCGGAAGCACATTAACACAACAAGTTGCTAAAAATCTTTACTTCAGTAACGACCGAAGCTTTATCCGAAAAGTCGCTGAACTATTTGTAGCCTTCGACCTTGAAAAAATATATAACAAAGATGATGTTTTAGAACTTTATGTCAATGTCATTTATTATGGAGATGGTAATTATGGCATTAAAGAAGCCAGTGAAAATTATTTTGGTAAAGTACCTGCCGGGCTGAGTTACGATGAAGCAACTCTCTTGGCTGGCTTACCGCAAGCACCTAGCTCATATGCTTTAAGCTCTCATTATGATAGGGCAAAACAAAGGCAATCCGAAGTAATAGAAGCTTTAACTCAGTATCGAAATGAATACTAATGAGAGTTTGGATCTAGATTTCACTGCCAAAATGGTATTTTGTTTGACGTAAATATTTGCAAATAAAAACTCGCCGTAAATAGGCGAGTTTTTATTATTATTGTGGACTTGGTATTCAAACTCCCGCTTTAGCCAATCATGAAGCATTTCTTTTTAGATAAAAGGCGAGCTTAAACCTTATTCATACGTGATTTTATCAACCGTTTCACGATCTAATTTTTTGATGACTTCCACAACGAGTTTTACTGCATTCTCAAAGTCATCACGATGGAGCATGGCAGCATGAGAGTGAATATATCGTGTTGCAATTCCGATTGAAAGGGCAGGAACTCCTTTAGCCGTTACATGAATAGAACCTGCATCCGTTCCTCCTCCAGGCATGGAAGCAAATTGATAAGGGATATTCAGTTCATCCGCTGTGTCGGTTACTAAATCACGTAAGCCTTTGTGAGACACCATAGAAGCATCGTAAAGTACGATTTGTGGACCCTCCCCCATTTTACTTTGTGATTCATTTTCTGAAATTCCTGGTGTGTCACCCGCAATCCCAACATCTACCGCAAAACCAATATCCGGTTGAATTTTGAACGTTGACGTTTTTGAACCACGTAAACCTACTTCTTCTTGAACGGCTCCAATTCCGTATACAACATTTGGATGATTTACGCCTTTCAATTCCTTCAAAACATTAATCGCGATTGCACAACCAATTCGATTATCCCATGCCTTTGCAAGCAGCATTTTTTCATTATTCATCACGGTAAATTCGAAATATGGCACAATCATGTCACCTGGTCGAATCCCCCATTCTTCTGCCTCTTCCTTACTTGTCGCCCCAATATCAATAAACATATCTTTGATTTCATAAGGTTTTTTACGTGCCTCTGGTGATAAAATATGCGGTGGTTTAGAACCGATAATTCCAGTTATATCTCCTTTACTAGTGACAATGGTTACACGTTGAGCCAGCATAACCTGATTCCACCATCCACCAACCGTTTGGAATTTAATAAATCCCTTTTTATCGATTTGTGTCACCATAAATCCGACTTCATCTAAATGACCTGTTACGACGATTTGGGGACCATTTTCGTCACCCACTTTTTTGGCAATTAAACTTCCAAGATTATCACTCGTCACTTCATCAGAAAATGGAGCTATGTATTTTTTCATGACTTCCCGAGGTTCTCTTTCATTTCCTGCGATCCCCTTCGCATCGGTTAGCTCTTTTAACATCAATAGAGTATCATCTAATTTAGACATCATTTCAACTCCTTCATATAGTCTCTTTACTTATTATACAGAAGGAAATTATCAATATACAAGCAACATGAAAATTCACAAGCTTGATGAACTTTATTATTTCTAAGAAAAAATGATGTTTAAGTGAAACCTTTTCTTATTTCAGTCGTAAACAATAGATATTAAGAGAGGGGAGAGTTCCTTATGATGATTCTAATACGCCTACTACTATTTGCTCTCATTCTTTTTCTCCTTTACAGAATGGTCAAGTTTATAATAAATCCCAAACGAAAGCTAGAGCTTGCGCACGAACAAAAACGCTATTATTTTTTAGATGATCAAAACAATGTTAGAAAAAACTTTCTACTCACATACAAAGGTGTTCTGTTTGAAGGAGAAAAGTATTTGGGCACAACGGACAATGCTTTTGACGTCGTTTCCATTTTCATTTGGCCACATAGTGTATCCTCTTTAATGGGATTTGTGAGAGAAGATTTTCTATTTATTGAACGTAAAATCCTTGATGAATATCCAAATACGAAACTGGATTGGAAAAGTCCTATAAAGGAATTCATGCACAAACATACGGATCCTGAAACCCCATATGAATAAAAAAACCAACCTGGTGTTGGTTTTTTCTAATTATTATAGGCTAACCTTCTTTAACCCTAAAAAACTTATCCCATTTGATCACAGTCACCTTTTCTCTGAACAGATAAGCTAAAAGGATTAATGAAAATAAAATAATGGCGATTAGGGGTGGTGTAAACTCGCGAATAAACTGCCCGAAGACCGAATAAAAAAAGGCAAAAGGCAAATTAGACAATACACTATTTTTTAAATATGTGTTAAAACTACGATTTTTTTCAAGAAGGCAAAAATTGAGTAAGTGAAAATGTATGAATGGAATTAACCGTAAAATAGCCGATTGCGTAACCGTTATATGACGAAATTCTCCAAACCATTTTTTTCTTAATCTAGATAATTTCTCATGGGTTTTAGGCAATTTTCCAATGACGAAATAAAACAGAATGGAGCTTAAAAGTAAACCAAAGAAAGAGAAAATCGTTCCAAATACAGATCCGAAAAGGATTCCACCTGCCATACAAACCAGTGAAACAGGGATAAATAAAAACTGCCGAAAAATATGGAAGAAAATAAAAACAATCGGTGCCCAGATTCCGCCCACTTCTACCATGACAAATAAAATTGACAGACCCTCATCCATATTCTTTACCTCTTTTCTGCAAATAACCTGATGTCAATAAAGTCTATCGGAAAAGGATCGTCCTTATGACAAATAAAGAAAATAAATAAAGAGAACCGCTTCAACAATTGCTAAAAATGGAAAGCCTATTTTAAAAGCAAGATGCTTTGTTTTATGTCGATACGTATTCATTCCAAGAGTACAACCAATTGCACCCCCAAATATGGCAAATAACCAAAGAGTACGCTCGCTAATTCTATATTGATGCTTTACTGCTCTTTTTTTATCCACTTTCATGATAACCAATCCAGCTATGTTCATAACAATAAATAAAATGATGAATGAAATAAGACATTTTTTACCCTCCTAAAAGGTTTTCCTCTACTTAATTTTGTACATATGTACCCTTTTTTTAATAATTGCACCAAAATTGCCACGATTATTGCACCAGTTTTCCCTTTAATTGCACCAAAATCCCGATGTATTGCACATCTCTCCGTAATATGGAAAAAACCACTCTCCAAAATAGAGAATGGCTTTTCATTTATAGAAGAAATTATTTACTTAAATTTGTTTTTGCAACAGATGCTAATTCAGCAAATGCTTTTTCATCACTTATCGCTAATTCAGCAAGCATTTTACGGTTAACTTCGATACCAGCAAGTTTTAAACCGTGCATTAAACGGCTGTATGAAAGTCCGTTGATGCGTGCAGCTGCATTGATACGAGTAATCCAAAGTTTACGGAAATCACGTTTCTTTTGACGACGATCGCGATAAGCGTATTGTAGGGATTTCATAACTGCTTGATTAGCAACTTTATATAATGTATGTTTTGAACCGTAATAACCTTTAGCTAATTTAAGAACTCTTTTACGACGTTTGCGCGTAACTGTACCGCCTTTTACACGTGGCATATGGTTTCCCTCCTATTATAAACTATTACTTAATATTGTCTAATAAATGACGAATACGTTTGAAATCACCTTTAGAAACTAATACACTTTTACGAAGATGACGTTTTTGTTTTGTAGATTTATTTGCGAATAAGTGGCTTGTATATGCACGAGAACGTTTTAATTTACCAGATCCAGTTTTTTTGAAACGCTTTGCTGCGCCACGGTGAGTTTTCATTTTTGGCATTTGGTATTCCTCCTCTTACTTGTCGATTTTAGGTGCCAAGACCATAAACATGCTTCGGCCATCCATCTTTGGATTTGATTCAACAGTTGCAATTTCTTTACATGCTTCTGAAAAACGATCTAAAACACGTTGGCCAATTTCTTTATGTGTGATTGCACGACCTTTAAAACGGATCGATGCTTTCACTTTATCGCCTTTTTCAAGGAATTTGATCGCATTACGAAGTTTTGTATTGAAATCATGTTCATCAATTCGTTGGGCTTAAACGAACTTCTTTAATACTAATAACTTTTTGATTTTTACGAGCTTCTTTATCCTTTTTCTGTTGTTCGAACTTATATTTTCCATAGTCCATAATACGGCCTACAGGAGGCTTTGCGTTTGGAGCAACAAGAACAAGATCAAGATTAACACGAGCAGCAATTTCAAGTGCTTCGATCTTTGATTTAATTCCTAACTGTTCACCATTCTGATCAATTAAGCGAACTTCTCGAGCACGAATTCCTTCATTTAATAACATATCTTTGCTAATAGTAAAACACCTCCATGGTTTTATCGAATACAAAGTTTAGGTCAGAATCACCTGATCCCTGTTGACATCTTTAACCCAACAAAAAAAGTGTGGGCATGAAGACCCACACTTTACGAAAACGTTAATTACTCAACAAAATGTTTGCGTAAACCTGTAGACAACCAATGGCGTCAATCAGGTGAGAAGCGGGTGCTTCTTCTTTCCTATAAATCGTATTCAATTACAACTGCTTCACTATATCACAACAATGTTGCTTTGTCAAAGAAGTAATAAATTATTAAATAATAAAATACAAATTCCCATGCAAATGTTTATTTCCTTATCACAAGAAAAAATTATAGCAAAGAAAATTCATTCATGCAACAATTTTTTCACTATAAATAATGATGAATGGAACAATTATCTATTTACTTCTTCTTGAAGTCCACTTAGGAAGTCCACAAATGGAACCGTTTCTGATTTTTGTTCACCATATTTACGTACATTCACTGCCTCATCTGTTACTTCTTGGTCCCCAACAACTAGCATGTATGGGATTTTTTGCATTTGTGCTTCACGAATTTTGTAACCCATTTTTTCATTACGATCATCTATTTCAACACGGAATCCTTTTGCTTTTAATTGTTCATGAATTTTTTTCGCATAATCAAAGTGAACATCAGGAGATACTGGGATCACTTGAACTTGAACAGGGGCAAGCCAAGTTGGGAATGCTCCCTTGTATTCTTCGATTAAGAAGGCAACAAAACGTTCCATTGTGGATACGACACCACGGTGAATGACAACTGGACGATGTTGTTTGCCATCTTCTCCAACATAAGTGAGGTCAAAGCGTTCAGGAAGTAAGAAGTCAAGCTGAACAGTAGAAAGTGTTTCATCTTTCCCTAATGCCGTTTTCACTTGAACATCAAGCTTAGGTCCATAAAATGCAGCTTCTCCTTCTGCTTCGTAATACGGCACACCCATTTCATCGATTACTTCTTTCAGCATGCCTTGTGCTTTTTCCCACATCTCATCATCATCATAATATTTTTCTGTATTTTCAGGATCACGATAAGATAAACGGAATGAATAATCTGTAAAATTAAAATCTTTATAAACCTCTAAAATTAATTCAACTACTCGCTTAAATTCCGCTTTAATTTGATCTGGACGAACAAAAATATGAGCATCATTTAAAGTCATCCCACGAACACGTTGTAATCCTGAAAGAGCACCAGACATTTCATAACGGTGCATCATTCCTAATTCTGCAATTCGGATTGGCAACTCACGGTAACTATGGATTCCATTTTTATATACCATCATATGATGTGGACAGTTCATTGGACGAAGAACAAGTTGTTCATTATCCATATCCATGACAGGGAACATGTCGTCTTGATAATGATCCCAGTGGCCTGATGTTTTATAAAGTTCAACATTTGCCATGATTGGTGTATACACATGGTCATAGCCAAGGCTAATCTCTTTATCGACAATATAACGTTCAATGATTCGGCGAATGGTTGCACCTTTTGGAAGCCATAATGGTAGTCCTTGTCCAACTTTTTGTGAGTGAGTAAACAGATTTAATTCCTTCCCAATTTTACGATGATCTCGTTCTTTCGCTTCTTCTAAAAGACGCAAATGTTCGGCCAAATCTTCCTTTTTGAAAAAGGCTGTTCCATATATACGTTGTAACATTTTATTATCGCTATTTCCACGCCAGTAGGCACCCGCAATACTAAGTAGCTTTATTTCTTTTAACTTACCTGTTGATGGAACGTGTACACCACGACAAAGATCAAAGAAATCACCTTGTTCATAAAGTGTTACCGTTTCATCTTCTGGAATCGCTTCGATCAGTTCAAGCTTATACTCATCGCCTATCTCCTTATAAATTTGAATCGCTTCTGCACGGCTGACTTCTTTGCGAACAATAGAGATGTTTTCATTGATGATTTTTTTCATTTCTTTTTCTATTAAAGGTAAATCTTCTGGTGTTAAAGATTGCTCCAGATCAATATCATAATAGAATCCACCCTCAATGACAGGGCCTACGCCTAGCTTAACATCCTTATATAAACGTTTAATCGCTTGTGCCATTAGATGCGCACTGCTGTGTCGTAGTATTTCTAGCGCTTCAGGTTGATCCTGAGTGATGATTTCAATCATTCCATCCATCTCAATTGGACGTTTTAAGTCATACATTGTACCGTTCAATTTTCCAGCTAAAGCTTTTTTCTTTAGACCTGAACTAATAGAAGCTGCAATATCTTCTGTTGTTGTTCCCTTAGGAAATTCCTTCACTGCTCCATCTGGAAACGAAATTTTTACCATATCAGACATGATTTTTCCTCCTAATTAATAGCATTTAGTGCAAGATAAAAAGCCCGTCCCAATAAAAGGGACGAGCTATTAGACACGTGGTTCCACCCTACTTCTCATTTTTCAGCAAAACAAAAACGACTTGTAGCCAGATAACGGTTGTGGTCCGTCTTCCGATACTCAAAAACGATTAGACAAGTTCATTCTGCCTTTTTCGTCATTTCCCGGTTGAAGTTTAGAGGTGGTAAGTATTCAGCTCGTGTTAGGAAGATTTCAGCCGTGTCTTCCCTCTCTCTAAACCGTAAAAAGAATACCCTTGTCCTCATCATTACATTTCATTATTTAAGTACTATGTATGTTATTATAGTTATTTCTTAATGAGAAAACAAGAGTAGATTAAATTCTATCATTTATTGAAAAGCCATAATGGCTTCTCTTTTCAAAAAAAGTGGCCCTTGAATGACGGATCACTCGCTCTTCAAAAATGTTTTGGATTGTTCTAATTAGTGGCTGATCGTTTTCATCAGAATATAAAAAGATTCTTGTAGGTGCAATGGATAACAACGGTGCGATCGTAACGGAATCAATATAAACCGGATGATTGATTAAAAGCTTTCGATCAACCATTTTCGCCAGATCAACCCGTTTAATTTCGTTAAATTCACTATCATAAAAGGTAGTGACATCTGAAAATAACAAGTGCAGCTGTTGTAGTTTAGGATCGCGTTCAATCAAAAATTCCCTTAACGTTTGAATAAACATTTGATATTCCTGTTCCATTTTGTATTCATCCAGAGATAGTTCAACATACTTTTTTAACTCTATCATGAACGAACGAAGCCGAAAGGTCACAAATGCATCAAAAGAAAATTTTGCGTGTTCATGTAACCAATCATCAATCTTAATCATAACGTATTCTTTAATATTCATTTGTGGCAAAAACACGGTAAGTTCTTCCTTTTTTCCATTTAAAACAGAATGAACAATATCAATAATTTGTTGCTGCTCATCTTCATCACAATAATAATAATGTGTAGATAATATATGTCTTAACCAGTCATTTAATTTGATCGTCATAATAAATTGACAAAGAGATTTTTTTAACCATTGTAAAAGATACTTTTTGCTATGATGTACACTATTTTTATCTTTATTTATACATTGAACAATATGTGAGTCTTCAAAATGAAGAATAGTATGAATGAGCGGCTCAAAGGCTGATGATTGCTGTTGTAAAAAAGTGTGCAGCCTTCTTGCATCCTCTTTTTCCTGAAAATGGACTTCAATCAACCATATCACCCCTTTATATCTCTGTATAAATATATATGGAGAAATAAGTTGAATTAGAAGCATACATCAAGAAAACTTCGATAAAGAGTCATTTTACTTGCTTTTTGGCCTAAAAAAACCGACTGATCTATATTCAGTCGGTTAATTTCTACGATTTTTTCCTGTTACTCGTACAGGTTCTGCTAAATATTTGATTCTTTCCATCACACGACGAGCCTTTAGCTTTTCCTCTTCTCCTCGTTGACTATAAGTAAGATGATGTTCTAAACCTGGGAAATCATAATTGGATGTGAAAAAGGTAGGCAAATTATCCAACATGCGAAATTGCAAAATCGGGCCAAGGATTTCATCTCTCACCCAACTTGACATCGATTCCGCGCCGATATCATCTAGCATTAATATGGGTTCCTTTTTGATTGCTTCCAATTTTTCATTTATTGTAGAGTCACCAATCGAACTTTTTAATTCTCTAAACAACTCTGGAACATATACAATCATGGAAGGAATTCTTTTTGCCGCTAACTCATTTGCGATTGCACCAAGAATATAGGACTTTCCAACTCCAAATTGTCCATAAAAATAGAGACCTTTAATTGAATTTCCCTCTTTATAATTTAATACAAATGCAAGCGCCTTTTGAATGGCATCCGATCGTTCATCCGTTTCAATATCATCAAATGAGGCTCTTAAGATGTCTTTGGGAACATAAAGGCTTTGAATCAATTTTTCATTCCTTCTTTTTTCATCTTCCATTACTTTTCTGGGACATTGATCATAATGGACTTCAATGGCCCCTCTTGAAATGATTAATTCGGGGTGATAGCCCTTCATCAAATTTATGCAACTACCAAGACTGGCACATTTATTGCATTCTTTGCTTTGATTTCCATATTCATACAGTTTCATTAAGTTTTTTTCAATCATTTCAGAAGTCAATTCATCCTTATGTTCATGAAGGAATACACGTACCTCATCATTTTTTAAAATTTCTTGTTTCATTGCTTGATATCTTTTTTGAAAATTTTCATTTCCAGATAATCGTTGTAATGTTTTATTGATCCTCT
Source organism: uncultured Bacillaceae bacterium (assembly GCA_963765265.1). Taxonomy (GTDB): domain Bacteria; phylum Bacillota; class Bacilli; order Bacillales; family Cytobacillaceae; genus Bacillus_BD. The sequence continues at coordinate 204,610 of CAVXVN010000002.1, read as the reverse complement.
CCATGCGAGCCACCTACTATGAACGTAATTTTTTTAACATCTCATCAATTTCTTGTTTTTTTGATTCTGTACTCTCATCTTTCTTACTTTGTGTTGATTTTTCCATTTTTTCTTCATTATCAAACCAATCCGGTAATACTTCTGTTCTAATTGGTTTCTTTTTATAACTTGTTTTATTACCCGATTTATTACCTTCTGCCCATTCAGCATATTGGCGGTGTTCCATTTTTGCCAATTCCATGGCTTCCGTGACTGTTTTAATATTTTTTCGCGCCCAATGACTGGCAATTTTTTCAACATAATTCTTAGTTAACTTCATATCTGTCTTTCTCAACACGTTATCAACTAAAACATTGACCACACCAGGAGTTAGCTTTTGTTGAAATAATACATCTTCAATGATTTTTACATCTGCCTTTGAAGGTTCCGTCCCTCCACCAATATCTCTTAGAAATTGCAAAGGCGAGGTAGTCTCAAAATAATGAATAAGTTTTTCTTCCCTTGTGACAGGCTCTTGTTTTGCTGTTTGATAAATCACTGGTTGTGTCTTTTCAATAAGCAACGGAAGCTTGTCTTGGTGTTCAAATTGATACCAGTCGCGGGCAGACTTCCTTAATTCTTCTATATTAATTTCATTGTCCTCTGTTATGGCACTTATGACAATATTCTTCATTTGAATAGCGTCAATTCCATACAGAAAAGCCAGACTACTTATCGCTTCTTTTACTTTTTTGGTAAAAGCAGTATTCGAAATTAAATTCTCATGCAACCCTGCGAAAAGCAATTCGAAATTGAAGTCAACATCCTCAGCTTTTATACGACTTGGCTGTTGCCTACCGATAAAATGATTCTCTTCTGATTCTATAAGATCATGTTTTGTCTCGTCGTTATAAGAAAGTAAGTTTGAATGATTTGAAGAAAAAACATCTTGAAAAGGTTTCGTGACTTGCATGAATTCTGGATCATTCAGTTTTTTTTCACTAAAAAAACGCTTGATCCTTGCAAATTGTGTTTTTCCAATTTTCCGATACAAATAAATATTTAGCATACCGTCTAATAAAAATTGCTCTGGAGTAAGAGGTGGCTGCAGTTCATATACAAAAGATCTTCGTTCCTCCTCTTTTTTAACAAAGGTTTTTAAAAGTCCGATTCCTTCGAGTTTTAAACGACTTTCATAAATTTGCTTTAAATTCATATCCATAAAATTCATTATACTATGATGGGAATGGGATTCCGACCAAAGTCGATTTTCTTCCAATTCCGCCCATAACGTCATATACAAGCTTAAACAACTTGCACCGACAAGTGGTTGATATAAAAAGGTAAGAATTTTCCGATCGTATTCGTGTAAAATACCATTGGCAGAGACGACATAATGATCAATGGGTAATAATTCTTGCCAATGTTGAGTCATAGCAGTCAACCTTTCCTAATCAAATTCGCCTTGGCGTATTTGCGCCTAGATAATACCTTCGCTCGCTCGATAAACTTCCTTTTAAAATCGGATGTCTCCGCCGGAGGCTTTAACTTCATTCAGTCAGTTTGAACCCCCACTGAATGGATAAAATCTTGCATTCATCTCACCACTTATAGAAGTAGGAGACTTCTGCTGAATGAAGTTAAAAGTTTAAGCCTAAGGTTAGTCTTTGCCTAGCATATACCAGAAATCTATTGAAAAAAAGAGCTAAAGAAACTCTTCAGCTCATCAGGATTGTTCTTTTTTTATTAATTCTTTTAATTCCTCAATAAATACATTTATATCTTTAAACTGGCGATAAACAGAAGCAAAACGAACATAGGCAACCTCATCAATTTTTGCTAATCGATCCATCACCATTTCACCCACTTCTCCACTCTTAATTTCAGAAACACCTTGGCTGCGTAATTCCATTTCAACATCTGCAGTAAGATCTTCTAATTGTTTCAAAGAAACTGGGCGTTTTTCACAAGCTTTAATTAAACCACGTAATATTTTCTCACGGGTGAATTCTTCTCTTGTTCCTTCTTTCTTAACAACGACAAGAGGGGTTTCTTCTACTTTCTCGAAGGTTGTAAAACGATAATTGCATCTTTCACATTCTCTTCTCCGCCGAATGGACCGATATTCATCAACTGGACGTGAATCAACAACACGAGTATTGTTATTTTGACATGCAGGGCATTTCATTCAATCAGCTCCGACTTTTATTTCCTACTTTCTATCTTATTAGAAAGAACTTGTTAGTACAAGTCAAAATAGTGATGAATTTTTGATTTAAGTTGAACATGAATAAAGAAAAAGGATTACCCGAAAGGCAACCCTCTAAAAAATTTAGTTTGATGAAAGAAACTATAGATCAGACCGTTTTTACTGTCGATGACTTTGTTAAATTCTGAGCCACATAGTTAACTAGATCAACAACTCGACATGAGTATCCCCATTCATTATCATACCATGCCAATACCTTCACCTTTTTTGATCCGATTACCATTGTCGATAACCCATCAATAATCGCTGAATGCTCGTTCGTGTTAAAATCAATCGAAACTAAAGGTTCTTCTGTAAAATCTAAAATTCCTTTTAAATCCCCTAGTGCCTCTTGTTTGAACGCAGTGTTGATATCATCTATTGTTACCTCTTGCTTAAGATCAACGACTAAATCAACTAATGATACGTTAGGGGTTGGTACACGCAAGGACATTCCATGAAGTTTTCCTTTTAATTGTGGTAGTACAAGCGCTAACGCTTTTGCAGCCCCTGTTGAAGTTGGAATGATCGACTGAGCGCATGCTCTTGCCCTTCTTAAATCTTTATGAGGATTATCGATGTTCTTTTGATCATTCGTATACGCATGTACAGTCGTCATCAATCCATTTTCGATACCAAAATGCTGATCAAGTACTTTTGCTACTGGTGCTAAACAGTTTGTTGTGCAGGAAGCATTAGAAATGACATCATGCTTAGAAAGATCTAATGCAGACTCATTAACCCCCATTACAATGGTAACATCTTCATTTTTGCCAGGAGCAGTCAAAATAACCTTTTTAGCACCTGCATTTAAATGTAAACTAGCTTTGTCTCGTGAGTTAAACTTTCCAGTTGCTTCAATGACAATATCAACTTTCAACTCTTCCCATGGAAGTTCTTCAGGATTTCGGTTACTTAATAGTTGAACGCGCTTACCATTTACAATAATCGCATCCTGCTCAGCAGATACTTCACCAGCGAATTTTCCATGATTTGTATCATATTTTATTAAATGAGCAAGTGTCTCCGCTGGATGACTTGCATTAATGGCCACTATTTCAAGATTATCTTCCAAAATTGCTTTTCTGAACACCATTCTTCCAATTCTTCCAAATCCATTAATTGCTACTCTTGCTTTCATTTTCAAGCCCCTTCCACAATAGTGTTATACTGTTTTCCCTTTTCACATGCAATTAGTATAACACAATGGAGATTCATAGCGATATACTTAAGTGTAAATTTATTACTAATATTATTTTTTCTTCCTACTTATCCATTTTTCTAAGTTGTAAACAAAAAAAGAAGCACTAGGCTTCTTCTTTTTGGAATCCCCATTCTGAGAGAACATTCTTCAGTTGTAACTCAGTTTGTTCAAGCGAACCATTGTTGTCAATAACAACATCTGCAAGTCTTTTTTTATCTGCTAAAGGCATTTGCGAATGAATTCTTGCCAGTGCCTCCTGCTTTGAATAATGATTTCTTTCCATTAATCTTTGTAATTGAATATCCTCATCTACAAAAACGAGTAATGTTTTATCCACTAATTCAGTAAATTTACTTTCATATAAAAGAGGGATATCCATGATAATAATAGCTTCACCATTATTTTCAGCACTTTCCTTTTTTTGTAACATTCTTTTTCTAACCGCGGGATGAACGATTTCATTTAATTTCATACGCTCTTCTTTGATATTGAAAATAATCTCACCCAGTTTTGCTCGATTAATGGATCCATCTTCAAGGAGAATACTTTTGCTAAAATGATTCACAATGTGATCATAGGCTTCTTCACCTTGTTCCACAGCGAGTCTCGATTCCACGTCTGCATCAATAACAGTGATTCCTTCATTTTTCAACATGTTTGCAATCGTACTTTTTCCGCTTGCAATTCCACCCGTTAATCCAATGATTAATGCCATATATATTCCATCCTTTAGTACAATTAGTGTATCAAATTATATTTTCCAGACTCCTATAATAATAAGTAAAATCCCTGGTAAAAAAGTAAAGCGTTGCAACCATGTAATTTGAGATAAATAGGATCCAAGCTTGATCCCAAGAAATACGAGTAATGAACTTAATAAGGCGACAGCTAAAGCTAAGTATCCTGGTGAATATCCAAGCATTGCCGCTCCAATTCCTGCACCAAATGAATCGAGTGATAATGCCAATCCTAGCATAATAGCCTCCACCCCGGTGATCGTTCCAGACTTGTCAAAATCAGCACTCATTGGCTTTTTTAATATATGAATAACGAGCCCGAGTGACTTAATTTCCAAATTAATAATCACTTTTTCATGTGGCAATATATCCTTTTCTTTTTCCGGACGAAAAAATTGGTAAATAACCCAGACTCCAAGAATAATTAATATAATCCCACCCATTTTTCCAGCGAATTCTGATGACACAACTTGTTGCAGTAGATGCCCTATTAACATCGCGATGGTTAAAGTCAAAGCTGAACAGCAGGCAATAATAGCAATTGACTTAAAAGGAATTCGCATTTTCCTTAGTCCATATGTGAATCCGACACTAAAGCTATCCAAACTGACAGCTAGTGCTAATAATATGATCGAGAATGCATTTGCCAATGGATTACACTCCTTCCTAGTAAACAACTATCTTAGTTTATGAAAGGAGCCCTTACAGTGTTAATAACTTATTGAGATTATTTTTAGTTTTGACAGCTTGGACAATATACTGTACCACGGCCACCCACAACAGTCTTTATTAATGGCGTTCCACAAATCTTACAGTCTTCCCCTTTTCGACCGTATACATTGTGTTCAAATTGAAACATTCCAATTTTCCCTTGAGAGTTCACATAAGATCGAACCGTGCTACCACCTTTTTTTACTGCTTCAGATAACGTTTCAACAATCTGCTCATAAAGTCGCTGTACCTCTTGTATCGAAAGGGATTGTGCGATTCTTTCCGGATGAATTTTCGCCTTGAACAAGGATTCATCTACATAGATATTTCCCAGCCCTACTACAACAGTTTGATCAAGAAGAGTTGATTTAATTGATCGCCTCGTACTCGCAAGTTTAGTTGCGAACTCCTTCATATCAAATTGATCATCAAGTGGTTCTGGACCAAGTAAGGATAATGGAGGTATTTCAAATTCGGATCCCTTGTGAAATAGATGCATCGTACCGAATTTACGAACATCACGATAGCGAAGTTCTGTACCATCGGTAAAATGAAAAATGACATGTGTATGCTTGTCAATAGGGTCACTAGAACGAAATAGATTATACCTACCTTCCATTCTCAAATGTGATACCAACGAGTAAATCTCTGTATAAAAAACAAGAAATTTTCCTCTTCTCTTGATATCTAGAATAGTCTGACCGACTAAAGCATCTGTAAACTGTTCAACCTCTATTGGATGTTTAATGATTTTAGGCCAGAATACAGAAACAGACTGGATTTGTTTATGAAGGACTAGTTCACGTAAAGTTTCTTTGATTGTTTCTACCTCAGGAAGCTCTGGCAAATGCTCCCCTCCCTTCTTAACTATCTGTCCATATACAATGGACACCAAATACGATTTGTCCTGCTTCGACACCTAGCCGCTCGAGATCTTAGCCGTGCCGGCTTCGCCACAGGATGTGACGCTCTTTGCCGGCCATTTCTATTTATTTTGCATCGAACCATGTAGGGCCATATGCATAATCAACTTTTAATGGTACTTTTAGCTCAATACAATTTTCCATTACATCTGGAACGATTTCCTTCAATTTCTCAATTTCCTCTGGAGGGGCCTCAAAGATTAGCTCATCATGTACTTGTAGTAATAGACGTGTCCTCAATCCTTCACTACTTAATCGGTCTGCCATATCAATCATTGCCTTTTTAATAATATCCGCTGCGCTTCCTTGGATAGGCGTATTCATCGCTGTTCTTTCTGCAAAACTTCGCAAATTGAAGTTTCGACTTGTAATCTCAGGAAGATATCTTCTGCGCTGTAACAATGTTGAGACAAATCCTTTTTGCTTCGCATCTTTTACAATCTCATCCATATATTCTTTAACACCTGGATAGCTTTCCAAATACCGATCAATAAACTGACCAGCTTCTTTACGTGTAATATGCAGGCTCTGACTTAATCCGTAATCACTAATTCCATATACAATCCCAAAATTAACCGCCTTCGCATGTCGACGCATAATCGAAGTGACCTCATCTTTTGTCACATGGAAGACATCCATCGCTGTCTTTGTATGAATATCCATACCTTCTTTAAAGGCTTCAATCAACTTTTGATCATCAGCTATATGAGCAAGAACACGCAACTCAATTTGTGAATAGTCAGCAGCAAAGATGATCCAATCCTTTTCTGATGGGACAAATGCTTGGCGAATTTTCCTTCCTTCCTCTAAACGAATAGGGATATTTTGCAAATTTGGATCTGTAGAACTTAACCGTCCTGTTTGTGTTAAAGTCTGATTAAAAATGGTATGAACTTTATCCGTTTTTTTATTCACAATCTTGAGTAGACCCTCAATATAGGTCGATTGTAGTTTTCCCAACTGACGAAAATCTAGAATGTGCCTAATCATTTCATGATCCTTTTCTAACTTTTCCAAGACATCTGCTGAGGTGGAATATCCCGTTTTCGTTTTTTTAATCATTGGCAGGCCAAGTTTTTCAAATAAGATGATCCCGAGTTGCTTTGGAGAATTAATATTAAAGGATTCACCAGCAAGCGAATAAATTAATTCCTCAAGGTCTTTCAGTCTGTTCTTAAGTTCTTCTCCCATGGACCGTAGACGTTCAATATCCACCTTTACACCCTGTGATTCCATATCCGCTAATATGAACGCAAGTGGCATTTCGAGATCATAGTATAATTTAAGTTGCTGATTATCTTTTAATTCAGCCTCTAGTTTTTCCTCTAAATCATTAAGAACGAGAGCCTTTCGTACAAGATGGTCTGCAAGCTCTTTTTCCTCAGGAATTCTCCTCTTAGCACCCTTCCCGTAAAAAACATCATCTGATTGAATGGCATTAAAGTCATATCTTTTCGCAACAGATGTCACATCATCAATGGTTTCAGATGGGTTCGCTAAGTATGAGGCAATTAATAAATCAAAGGTCACCCCTTTTAAATGAATGCCATGATGCCGCAAGACAACCTCGGTTCGTTTTACATCATAAACCGTTTTCTTTCTATCCGCATCTTCTGCCCATGATTTAAATATGGATGACTCCAGTGCTTTTTCAGTAGAAATAAAGAAATGACCTTTTGCATTCACGAGTGAGAAGCCGATAATATCCGCATAATGGTAGTTATCTTCAAGAACTTCAACATAAAAAAAGTTATGTTCAGCAAATATTTCCTCATTTATTTGCTCCACCATTTCAAATTCAATGTCTTCTATCTCTGCCATATCTTCTAGGTACAATATCTTGTCCAAGCTTGTCCAATAAAGACTGAAACCCAAGCTCCTTAAATAAATGATGGAGTTTTTCCTTTCTCGAATCCCTTCATAATAAATATCATCTAATTGAACATCAACTGGAGCTTCCCTCATAATTGTAGCAAGCTCTTTACTTAATACGGCTTGATCTTTAAACGTTGACAGCTTTTCTTTCAGTTTATTCCCACTGACCTTTTCAATGGAAGATAATAGTTCCTCTAACGTGTGAAATTCCTTTAACAACTTTATGGCTGTTTTTTCTCCTACCCCTGGGACACCAGGGATGTTATCCGAATTGTCACCCATCAGCCCCTTCATATCAATTATTTGTTCTGGTGCTAAGCCGTATTTTTCCTCAATATGGGCAGGTGTATATTCCTCGATATCTGTGATTCCCTTTCTCGTAATTCCTACAGTTGTATGAGGTGAACTGAGCTGCGTTAAATCTTTATCCCCCGAAATGATTTTTATCTCAAAGCCTTCCTTTTCTGCCTGTAACGAAAGGGTTCCAATGATATCGTCTGCTTCATAATTATCAAGTTCATATCTTGAGATTTGATACGCATCCAATAACTCACGAATAAACGGAAATTGCTCTGATAATTCAGGAGGAGTTTTCTGTCTCCCACCTTTATATTCGCTAAAAGCTTTGTGACGAAAGGTCGTTTTTCCAGCATCAAAAGCAACCAGAATATGTGTTGGTTTTTCATCCTCAAGAATTTTCATCAACATCATCGTAAATCCATAAATCGCATTCGTATGTATTCCTTTATCATTATTTAAAAGTGGTAAAGCAAAAAAAGCTCGATAGGCAATACTATTTCCATCAATTAGTACTAACTTTTTTGTCAATCCAAACACTCCAATCTTATATGAAAGACCTAAGTCCCGTATCAAATATGTAAAAATCCAAATCAAAAAACACCATTTTTCTTTCCTAGTTTATCATGATTAAACTAGGAAAGGAAAATAACGGTGTCTTGATCAAATCTGCTGAATGAAGTTAAAATAGTTTATTCTGTAGATCCCATTAGTAAACGAGCATATGGAGAGTTAGATGGTAACACGAGTACCGTTTCACCATTGATCGTCTTTTTATAGGATTCCAAAGTACGGAATACAGAATAAAATTCTGCATCTTTGGAGTAGGACTGATTATATACTTTGGCTGCCTCTGCTTCACCTTCCCCACGAATGGTTTCAGCATCTGCTTTTGCGGTTGCTAATAGCTCTTGAACGGTTTTGTCTGTCCCTGCGGTTATTTTATTCTTTTCCGCATCTCCCATAGACAAATACTCTTGTGCTTTTGATTCCCGTTCTGATATCATCCTTGTGTAAACCGATTGTTCGTTTTCTGTTGGCAAGTCTGTTCTCTTCATTCGAACATCTATGACAACGATTCCATACTGGTCTGTTGCCAACAACTCATTTACTTTTTCCGTAACCCTGTCATTTAATGAACCTCTTGTTGACTTTTCATCGTTAATAATTTCATCATAATTCAATTGACCGAGCTCTGAACGAACAACAGAGTAAATAAATTCTTCCATTCTACTTTCTGCATTTTCGGTTGTTCTTGCATTTCCAATCATTAATTTAGGATCTGTTATTTTCCAAACCACATAATTATCAATGATCATTCGTTTCTTATCTTTTGTATTAATTTCAGCTTCTTTCACATCATAAATCATTTGATATTTAGGTAAAGTGGTCATACTTTGTAAAAATGGAATTTTATAGTTCAAACCAGGTTTATCCACAATTCGAACGACTTCTCCAAATTGCCTGATTACCTTATATTCTCCTTCTTTTACAATAAAAAGATTCGAAAGGATAAAGAGAATCACCGCGATCAATAGGACTAAAAAGATGCCTATTTTCGTATAGCCTCGCCATTTAAAGGGTCCTCTTTCTTTCATATCAACAACTTTTTCATTAGTCATTAGATTCACTTCCTTTGTTTGTTTCATCCACTTTCACTTCTTCTTTTTCAAGTGGCCGAATTGGGAAGTATTTCAATGTATTTCCATCATCATTCATAATATACACTTCAGCGGTTGGAAGCACTTGCTCAATGGTTTCAATGATTAGACGTTCTTTTGTAATGGCTGGATTCAAACGATATTCTTCATACAATTTATCAAACACCGCCACATCACCACGTGCCTGTTCAATTCGAGCGGATTTATCCCCCTGTGCATTATAGATAATGGCTTCTTTTTCACCATCCGCTTCATTGATTCGCTTGTTTTCATACTTTCTTGCTTCATTAATTTTTGTGTTCATCGTTTCACGTGCGTCTGTTACATCCGTAAACGCCTTCCTTACCTCATCATTCGGAAGCTCCACATCCTGCAATTTAACAGCTAAAATTGAAATTCCAAGATCATATTTTTTAATTAAATTAGATAATAAATCCCTTACATCTGCTTCAATTTCAGCTTTACCTGAAGTCAAGGCATCGTCAATTTTTGAACTACCAATGATACTCCGTAAAGAAGCAGAAGTTGTATCATATAAAATCTCCTCTGGATTGGCTGAATTATACAAAAATTTAGTTGGATCAGTAATTTTCCATTGTACAACAAGATCTGCTAATACAATATTCTCATCGCCCGTAATCATTTTTGTCTCTTCTGGAAAATCCGTTATTTCCCCTTTTTCTTCTTTATAACCAAACTGTAAACTAAAGGTTTCTTTCGAAAGTTTTTCAACTTGTTGGATTGGCCATGGCAACTTAAAATGTAGACCAGGTTCACTTGTACCTTCTTTGGCTTCACCAAAGGTAAGAATCACTGCTTGTTGTGACTCATCTACTGTGTACCAAGTGGTAAGGATAACAATTCCTAAAATGATAATCAAAAAAACAGTACCTACACTCATATAAATTCTCTTTAGACTCATCAAACTTCCCCCTCTCCTCCTATTTTTCTCTATACGTCTATTACGTTTTAAAGTTAAAAAGGTTTCGTCGTGTTCTAGATAGATTCCAACCTCAGTGTATTCATATACTTATGTAAAAATAATCATGTCATTTTAAAGATTACTATTCGTTTATAAAACAAAAAAATAAAAGAGACGAAAGCGAGGTCAGCTTAAGTCTCTTTTATTTGGCTCCTTGGATGAAGGGGTATTTCAATTATTACTATACCAACAAATTGTAAACATATCATAAAAAATACATTAAGAAGTTGTTAATAATATGTAAATATTCCCTATTTCAAAGTTATTCTCATCCATAACGATTAATGAAGTGGGAATTTCTTTAATAATTCAATACAAAAGGTTGTACTTTTACCCACTTCACTATCAACTGTTACTTTCCCCTTATGTGCTTCTAATAGATGCTTTACGATAGCTAGTCCTAAACCTGTTCCTCCAGAATTTCGATCCCTGGCTTTATTCACACGGTAAAACCTCTCAAAAATCCTTGGAATCTCTGCCTTTTCAATTCCCATTCCAGTGTCGCTAATATGAACCTGCACTTTTTTAGTGGATTCTTCAATCTTTATAGAGACTTTGCCCCCATTTGGAGTGTACAATAAGGCATTTGAAACAATATTAATAAAGACTTGCTTTAATCGATAAATATCACCTTCAATAAAGACCTCTTCAGGACACTCTTCAATCCCTAAGGTAATCTCTTTTTCCGCAGCTTTTCCATGTAATATTTCAACTACTTCTTTTAGGGAATCTACTAAATTAAATGATTGAATAGACAAACTAAATCCTTCATTTTCTATTTTAGATAATTCAAGTAGATCATTTATTAATGATTGTAGCCGATCTGTTTCTTTTAATATGATATTTAAAAAGGCTTCAAGAGTTTCTTTATTCTCCATGGCGCCATCCAAAAGTGTCTCTGAAAAGCCTTTAATAGAAGTAATGGGCGTCCTTAATTCATGGGACACATTCGCAACAAAATCTTTCCTCGTTTGCTCTAACTTTTTTATTTCTGTTATGTCATGAAAAACAAGTAAGATTCCTTTCCATACATCATTTGTTCCGATAATGGGTACACCATAAACTTCAAAATGACGACGTTCTATTTTTATTGGAATAACGAGTTGCTTCCTTACTTTTTGCTCTGTCATAAAAATATCTTCTATGATTTTACATACTTCTTTATTTTCAATCACTTCATAATAAAGCTTAAATAAGTATTCTGAATTCCTTACCCCGAAAAGTTCCTTATAGGTGCGATTGATTAAATTAATATATCCCCGACTATCTATAAGGATTAGGCCACTCCCCATATTTTCAATAAGTGTTCCAAGCCGATCTTTTTGCACTTCGTGTGCCTTCATCATATTTTGAAGATTGCGAGCTAAAATATTAATCGAGGAATTTAACATCCCGGTCTCTTCAAGTTGATCTTCATACGTTCTAGCACGATAATTTCCTTTAGCCAATTCAAACGCTACATTTGTTGCCCGTTCAATTGGTTTTGTGTATCGATTCGTAATTTTACTTCCAAGAAATAAGATAATAACGAACGCTAAACCGAAACTAAAGGTTAAAATCCACCATATCTGTTGATAGGCCTTTTTTAATTCCGACATTTTTGTACTTAAAAGAAGAAAACCTTCTTTTTGACCATTATGTAAAATCGGCTCCCAATAATAATGCAAATTTGATTGATCAATGACTTTGAACTCATTTTTATTTTCTTCATCAATCTTGGTTATTTGATTACTAATATCCTTTAATTCATTGCTATTTAAGCCACTATCGTATAAAACAACTCCATCTCTATCAATAATAGATAATCTTACATCTAATTTTTCACTAAAATTTGTAAGTCTATCCTGCTGGATTGACGTAACCCCTCCGCTATCTTCTACAGACGCAGCAATAAGAGCATTCTCTTTTTCAAGTCGTTCATCAATCGTATTTAGATAATAATTTTTAAATAGCTCACCTAAAAGAAGACCGAGTCCGACTATAACAATACTAAAAAGAGTCAGAAGGGTAAAAAGAAGTCTCGTCCGAAACTTTGTCATTCTACTTTAGGCTCCTCTAATTTGTAACCTAATCCTCGAATCGTTTTTATATAAACGGGTTTTTTTGTATTTTGCTCAATTTTTTCACGTAAATGACTGATATGAACGTCCACAATTCTGGTGTCCCCAGCGAAATCATAATTCCACACTGCACTTAATAACTGATCACGAGTTAATACTCTTCCCTTATTCTTAGCTAAATAGAGTAACAATTCAAATTCCTTCGGAGTCAATTCCAATAATTTCTCTTCAAAGAAAGCTTCATACTGTTCAGGATAAATGGTTAAATTACTAATAACCAAATGATCTAAACTGCTTGTTTGCACAACATCTGATTCCTCATTTCGAATCTGCGAACGCCGCAAAATGGCTTTAATACGCGCAACCACTTCTCTGGGACTAAAAGGCTTAGTCATATAATCATCTGCACCCAATTCAAGTCCAAGAACTTTATCAAATTCATCGTCTTTTGCCGTTAACATTAATACTGGAGTAAAATTTTTTTGTTGACGAAGTTGCTTACAAACTTCCAAACCATCCAATTTTGGAAGCATTAAATCTAGGACAATTAAATCTGGGTTTTCCTTTAAAGCAAGATTTTTCCCTTCCTCTCCATCTGATGCAGTAAGAACATCATAACCCGCCTGCTGCAGGTTATACTGAAGTAAAGTAAGAATTGATTGTTCATCATCGACAACAAGCACCTTTTTTTTCATAGAATCCTCCGTTTGTATAAAATACTATTTGAAACCCCTTCAATCCAAAGTATCCTAATCTTATACTAATAATATACACATAAAAAAGAGACATGTACATGACATATCTCTGTTGAAATTTGTTTCCTTTCAAAAAAATGATCTATTGCGTAATCAAAAACTAGGAGAAGTTCTCTCCTGATTTTTTTACAATTTTTCTATTTTCAAGCCAATACAGCCATTACATTTTTAACTGATTCTGCTGAACGATCAAGTGCCGCTTTTTCTTCGTCCGTTAATTCAAGTTGGATCACTTTCTCAATTCCATTTGCACCCAGAATGGTCGGTACACCGAGATAAATCCCAGTATAGCCATATTCACCTTCAAGATAGGCAATTGCTGGAAGAACACGACGTTGATCTTTCAGAATGGCTTCAGTCATTTCTACTAAAGAGGCAGCTGGTGCATAATAAGCACTTCCATTACCTAGTAGATTTACAATTTCTCCTCCACCCTTACGAGTACGTTCAACAATGGCATCAAGACGATCTTGAGAAATTAAAGCTTCAAGTGGAATGCCTCCAGCATATGAATAACGTACTAATGGCACCATATCATCCCCATGCCCACCTAATACAAAGCCTGTGATATCTTTAACCGAAAGATTTAATTCTTGAGCAACAAATGTACGGAATCGTGCTGAATCTAATACCCCAGATTGACCAATGACACGATTCTTTGGAAATCCTGACTCTTGAAAAACAGTATAAGTCATAGCATCAACCGGATTGGTTAATACAATAATATTAGAATATGGCGAATATTTTGAAATTTCTTTAGATACGGATTTCATGATTTTTTGATTGGTTTGTACTAAATCATCTCTACTCATACCAGGCTTACGTGCAATTCCTGCCGTAATAATGACAACATCTGAATCCTTCGTATCTTCATAATTTGAAGTACCAGTAATAGTAGCATCAAACCCTTGAACAGGACTAGCTTCAAACATATCTAACGCTTTTCCTTTTGTGGGATTTTCCATTTGTGGAATATCCACTATAACAACATCCCCTAATTCTTTCTGAGCCAGTAAAAATGCAGTTGTTGCTCCAGTAAAACCACTACCAATGACAGATATTTTTTTGCGTTTTATAGTCATGAACATTTCTCCCTTTTTATTTATTTTACATATCCATATGCAACTTCCTAATTGGCTATGATAACAAATATCCCCATGTTCGTATTTATTAGCCAGTCCTTAGACCATAAATGGCCTGAGGACATGGCGTTTCTGTCAATGTAGTCTGTGAAAGGAATGGCAACAATACTTATCTTTATTTCAAGTTTTTAATTAATTCATCCCCAAATTCAGAACATTTCACTTCTGTTGCGCCTTCCATTAATCGGGCAAAGTCATATGTAACAACTTTAGAAGCAATTGTTTCTTCCACTGATTTCACGATCATCTTAGCAGCTTCATTCCAGCCAAGATGTTCAAGTAAAAGCACACCTGAAAGGATTACGGATGATGGATTCACTTTATCTAAACCAGCATATTTTGGAGCTGTACCATGGGTAGCTTCAAAAATAGCATGTCCAGTTACATAGTTAATGTTAGCACCTGGTGCAATCCCAATGCCCCCAACTTGAGCAGCTAACGCATCGGAAATAAAGTCTCCATTTAGGTTCATAGTTGCCACAACATCAAACTCACTCGGACGAGTTAGAATTTGTTGTAAGAAAATATCTGCAATGGCATCTTTAACAATAATTTTTCCTGCTGTTTCGGCGTCAGCTTGTGCTTTATTTGCAGCATCCACACCTTGTTCTTCTTTAATACGATCGTACTGAGCCCACGTAAATACTTTATCACTATATTCCTTTTCAGCCACTTCATAGCCCCAATTTTTGAAAGCTCCTTCAGTAAACTTCATAATATTTCCTTTATGTACAAGCGTTACTGATTTTCTTCCTTCTTTGATGGCGTATTCAATAGCAGCACGTACTAAACGGCTTGAACCTTCTTGAGATACCGTTTTAATCCCAATCCCGGATGTTTCAGGAAAACGGATTTTCTTTACACCAAATTCATTTTGTAAATAAGCAATTAATGTTTCTGCTTCTTTCGAACCTTGTGCATACTCAATTCCAGCATAGATATCTTCCGTATTTTCGCGGAAAATTACCATGTCAGTATCTTGTGGACGCTTAACTGGTGAAGGAACACCTTCAAACCAACGAACAGGACGTAGACAAACATATAGATCCAATTCTTGACGAAGTGCAACATTTAATGAACGAATTCCACCTCCAACAGGAGTCGTTAATGGACCTTTAATCGCAATTAAATATTCATTGATAACATCTAATGTTTCTTTTGGAAGCCACTCACCTGTTTTATTAAAAGCTTTCTCACCAGCAAGAACCTCAGTCCAGACTATTTTTCGTTCACCACTATAAGCTTTTTCAACCGCAGCATCCAATACTCTTGATGCAGATGCCCAAATATCCGATCCAATTCCGTCTCCTTCAATAAATGGAACGATTGGATTGTTTGGTACATTTAATACCCCGTTTGATACTGTAATTTTTTCACCTTGCATAATGATTTCCCTCCAACAATTATTTACCTTTGGGGAGTTAAGACTGGCAGAGACTGATCTTCCAAAAATAACAAACAGATATTCAGCCTCTACCCTTCTCCCCATCTTTCTCTATTAAAACTCATTTTGGTAAAAAAGTAAAAATTATACTATCTATTCTCCGCGATTCTCTACTGGAACATATACTTGCATTCCTGGTCCAGTATATTCTGCGCGAGGACGAATCAACCGATTATTTTCGTATTGTTCAAGAATATGAGCCAACCAACCTGAAACACGACTCACTGCGAAAATAGGTGTAAATAGATCATGATCAATACCTAGACTGTGATACACCGAGGCGGAATAAAAATCCACATTTGGCGGTAATTTCTTTTCACCTGTCACAATGTTTTCAATTAGAACCGACATTTCAAACCATTTTGGCTCACCAGTTAGTTTTGTTAATTTTTCAGACATTATTTTCAGGTGCTTCGCACGTGGATCACCATTCCTATAAACACGATGACCAAAGCCCATAATTTTTTCCTTTTTAGCCATCTTTTCACGAATAAAAGTATCAACATTTTCCGGAGAATCAATCTCAGAAAGCATTTTCATAACTGCTTCATTTGCACCACCGTGCAAGGGCCCCTTTAAGGCACCAATTGCAGCAGTAATTCCGGAATAAATATCAGAAAGTGTTGCTACACAAACTCGGGCGGTAAAGGTAGAAGCATTTAATTCATGATCCGCATGCAGAATAAGCGCTTTATTAATCGCTTCTTCTGCAATCGGGTTTGGATCTTTACCAGATAACATATACAAGAAGTTAGCAGAAAAACTCAAATTACTTTTAGGAGAGATCGGCTCTAAACCTTTACGAATCCGTGCAAAAGCAGCAACAATGGATGGCAATTTTGCTTGAAGACGAATGGCTTTTCGATAGTTCGCTTCATTATCCATTAGATCCGCTTCTTCATCATATAAAGCCAATAGGGAAACAGCGGTACGCAGGGCAGCCATTGGATGAACTTTATTAATGGGATAATTTTTGAAGTGTTCAAGAACAGCTTGGGGAAGTTGAGCATTTTCTGCAAGTTCACGCTTTAATTTATCTAATTGTAATTTTGTGGGTAATTTTCTATGCCAAAGAAGATAGACTACTTCTTCAAAACTAGCATTCTCTGTCAAATCATCAATGTTGTATCCAACATATGTTAACGTATCATCAATGATTGAACTAATTGAAGAAGAAGTTGCGACTACCCCTTCAAGACCACGAGTTACTGTCATATGTCATTCTCTCCTTTAAAAAACAAATTTTACACTTTTTATAGCTTTTAAAGAATACTACTTAACAAGTTGCCTTAACAATACATAGATAGCATATTATACGCATATCTATGTAAACCTATCATGTATCACACAGACCTTTATTGCAGCAACAATATTGTAAAACCATACAATAAAATCCCCCCATACCTAAATGTCTGTATACCCTATATTCTATTCAATTGAATACATCTTTTACCACTAGAAATATTTTCCGATTTTTAGACAAATAAATCACAACCACAAATTTCGTGTGTGACTGCTTTTATGCAACCAATCACACACCAAATGATTGACTATGTTAATAACAACAATGAAGTTGAGCGCTTGTTCGGTTTTAGTCAAAAAGAAAATGCTTACATTTTTACCAAATAACGCAAATCAAAATAAGTCTATTTCCAATACAACTTTAATTATAAACAATTATCAGACTTTTGTGAATAAAAAATAATTTTAAAATGTAAATTAATTACCTTTACACATTTATTATTTAACTAAATCAAGGATCTTCATCGCTAAATAGGCAATACCAGCACCAATTAGAGGTCCAACTGCAACTCCTTTAAAAAGAGTAACAGAAAGGATTGTACCTAATACGAGAGCAGTTGTAATATGTGGATCTTCAGCCAGTAGGGTTACTCCACCTTTTGCAAGGAGTGCCACGATTATTCCCGATATAAGGGCGATCCACGCATAAGGAGATTTAAAAGCTGAGGATAAATCTTTAAATCCAATTTCACCACTTGCAATAGGTGCTAGAACAGCAAAGGTAATCACTGTAACACCCCAATTAATTCCTTTTGCTTGTATGTAAGAAAAGATCTTAGAATCAAAACCAATTAGTTTCATGAGCAACAAAGCAATAACGGCAATCATAAGTGATTGATTTTTAGCAATAAACCCTATTGCCAGTAAAAATAATAAGAAGAATGTAGCTTGTGATATCAACGGGTTTTCTCCCCTTTGTATACTAAATTATTATATCATAAGTTAGATTTGACAAAAAGCATTATCAAAAGTCTCTTATACTTGAAGGAAAATCAAACTTCTAAATGAAATATCTTTTAAAGTGTGCGCGAATCATTTTAAATTTTATTTCGTAAGTATTAATATCCTTAATATTTTGATACCCTTATTCTATAAAAAAAATCTTATTAAAGAAGGAGATCCAATTTGAACAGTATCTATGTAAATCGTACCCTTCGATTTTTGTTTGTAGCGGGAACTGTTATTATTTCATTGATTGGGATTTTTTATCTATCAAAAATCCTTTATCCTTTTTTAATTGGACTAGCCATAGCTTTTCTAATCAATCCACTTGTTACTTTTTTTCAAAGGAAAGCAAAAATTCCACGAACATTCTCTGTCATCTTTACATTAATTCTTGTTTTTGCTTTTTTCGCTGGAATCCTTACCTTGCTTGTGGCTGAAATTGTCACGGGAGCAGATTATTTAGCAAAAGTTGTTCCGAGCCAACTAGACACATTAATTCGTTATATAGAATATTTTTTAGCCGACCAAATCATCCCCTTTTATAATCAACTAACGAGTCTTTTTAACAGTTTAGGGAGTGGCGAGCAGGATACCATATTAAAAAACATTCAAAATGTAGGGAACACAATTGGGAAAACCCTAGGAGATTTTATTCAACGCTTTTTCGGATTTATTCCCACGATTATCACTTGGTTTCCTAATGCGGCAACCGTATTAATATTCTCTCTCCTTGCAACCTTTTTTATTAGCAAGGACTGGGATCGTCTAATGAGAAATGGATCTCTACTCTTACCAAAACGAGCCAAAACAAACAGCAGAACTGTTTTTGTTGATTTAAAAAGAGCCTTCTTTGGCTTTATTAAAGCCCAATTAACACTCATTTCCATTACAACCATTATTATTTTGATTGGCCTACTGGTTTTACGTGTTAATTATGCCATCACAATTGCACTTGTAGCAGGGCTAGTTGATTTAATTCCTTATCTTGGAACAGGATTAATTTTCGTTCCCTGGATTATTTATGAGTTCATCACTGGGGATATAAATCTTGCCATCGGTTTAGTGGTTCTTTACGTTATTGTTCTCGTTCAACGTCAAATTGTGGAGCCTAAGGTCCTATCATCAAACATTGGAGTGGACCCGCTCGCAACCTTAATTTCTTTATTTGTCGGTTTTAAGTTAATTGGATTTTTAGGTTTAATCGTTGGTCCAATTACACTTGTTATCCTTACGACCTTACAAAAAGCAAATGTATTTCATGATGTATGGACTTTTATTAAAGGAGAATAAGACATCCAAGCGAATCAATAGGCAATCATTTTCTACATTAGAGAATTCAGAATGTTTTTACCGAATGATTGTAAAGGTATTTTTATCTATCCACTTTCGAATTAATTTGAGGATAAACGGCTTTATCAATGTTCTTGTAAATGGAAGCAATAAAATCAGTCCCAAAATATCAGTTAGGAAACCGGGTGAGAGTAATAATATTCCACCAAAAAGCACACACAATCCATCCAGTATTTCATTCCCTGGCACCCTTCCGAATTGAATTTGCTCTTGCACTTTTCGAATCGTATTTATTCCTTGTTTCTTTGCTAAATAAGATCCAAGCAATCCCGTTACGATAAGAAGGATTAAGGTAGGCCACACTCCAATTGTTTGTCCAGAAAAGAGTAAAACGCCAAGTTCTGCAACAGGAACTAAAATGAATATTAGTATAAAAATTTTCATTTGAACCCTCCTTCATTTAGAAAAAAATAGGACTCCAACTACTTAATTTCGAATCTTCATTATCCCTTTTAAGACGGAAAAGGAAGGGAGTTTCTCCCTTCCTACATCCTATTTTTATTATAATACGCTAGCATGACCGTTATAGATCACACCACTTTGAGCATCAACTGTAATTTCTTGACCATCTTTCAACAATTGTGTCGCATCTTCTACTCCAACAATTACTGGGATTCCAAGACTCAATCCCACAACCGCCGCATGGCTAGTTAATCCACCTTCTTGAGTAACCAGCGCACTACATTTTTCAATGGCAGGCATCATTTCTTTATCAGAACCAATTGTTACTAAGATAGAACCTTCTGTTACCTTAGCAATCGCTTCTTCTGCATTTTTTGCTATTACTACTTTACCAAAAGCGGATTTACGTCCAATCCCTTGCGCTTTAGCTACGATATCTCCAACCACATGAATTTTCATTAAATTGGTTGTTCCACTTTCTCCAATAGGTACTCCAGCTGAAATGACAACTAAGTCACCATGCGAAACAAATCCACTATTTAAACTTTCTTCTACAGCATTATCAAGCATTTCATCCGTAGAATATGTTTTTTGACCTAATTGCGGATATACACCCCAAACTAAAGCAAGACGTCTTACTACATGTTCGTTTGCTGTCACAGCAACAATAGGTGCCTTAGGACGATATTTTGAGATCATTCGAGCCGTATGTCCACTTTCAGTCGCTGAAATAATCGCATTCACATCTAAATTTAATGCCGTATGTGCAACAGATTGTCCAATAGCATCTGTTAACGTATATTCACTATTTTTGCTTTGAGCGGATAACAATTTTTTATGATCTAATGCTGATTCTGCACGAGAGGCAATATTGTGCATCGTTTGAACAGATTCCACAGGGTAATTACCTGCAGCTGTTTCACCAGATAGCATGATTGCATCTGTTCCATCAAAGATGGCATTCGCAACGTCACTTGCCTCTGCGCGAGTTGGACGTGGGTTTCTTTGCATAGAATCAAGCATTTGAGTAGCTGTAATAACTGGTTTACCGAACGCATTACATTTCCTAATAAGGTCCTTTTGCACTAAAGGCACTTCTTCAGCAGGAATCTCTACTCCAAGATCACCACGTGCTACCATTAAACCATCCGAAACTTCAAGAATCTCATCAATATTGTCCACACCTTCCTGATTCTCAATCTTAGGAATGATATGGATATGTGTTGCATTATTTTTCTCAAGTAATTCTCTAATTTCTAAAACATCAGAAGCTCTACGAACAAAAGAAGCAGCTATAAAATCAACATTTTGTTCAATTCCAAACAAAATATCATTTGCATCCTTTTCAGTGATTCCAGGTAATTTCACCGAAACTCCTGGAACGTTTACACCCTTTTTATTCTTTAATGTACCCGTATTTAATACATTTACATGAATCTCGCCATTTTCTTTATCTAGCTTTTCAACTTCCAGACCAATTAAACCATCGTCGAGAAGAATTTTTGAACCCACCTGAACATCATCAATTAAACCTTCATACGATACAGAAAATTTTTCTGGAGTTCCTTCTACTTCTGTCATTGATATAATGCATTTGCTTCCTGACTGTAATTCGATTGTTCCATTCACCATACTATGAGTACGGATTTCGGGTCCTTTTGTATCAAGAAGAATAGCAACATTCTTACCGATTTTTTTAGACGCTTCACGAATGTTCTTAATTCTTGCACCATGTTCTTCAAAATCTCCGTGTGAGAAATTTAAACGTGCTACATTCATTCCAGCTTCCATTAATTGTGTAAGCTTTTCAATACTTTCACTTGCAGGACCAATTGTACAAACTATTTTTGTTTTGCGCATATATTTCCAACCTCCTAGGATATGTATCACTCTCTTAAATCGATAATTCATTTGCCAATTTTAAAAGATTATAATCAACTTTATGTGTTTCATTTAATACTTCCGTAAAATCATGGTCAACCACTTTATTGTTTTCAATCCCAACTGCTCTTCCACCTGTTCCAGCCATCATCAGTTCAACTGCACGCGAGCCCAGTCGACTCGCTAACACACGGTCAAAGGCTGTTGGTGAACCTCCTCGTTGCATGTGACCAAGCACAGAAACACGAGTATCAAAGTTTGTTAATTCTTTTATTTTCTTGCCCAATTCAATGCCGCTTGCTACACCTTCAGCAACAATGATAATACTATGTTTTTTGCCCCGTTCATGACCTTTTTTTAACCGGTCACAGATGTCTTTCATATCATAATTTTCTTCTGGGATAAGGATCGTTTCTGCTCCACCAGCAAGTCCGGACCAAAGAGCAATATCACCTGCATTTCTTCCCATTACCTCAATAACAAAAGTTCGTTCATGTGAAGTAGCAGTATCTCTTATTTTATCAATCGCATCAATAACTGTATTTAAGGCTGTATCAAATCCAATCGTAAACTGAGTGCCACAAATATCATTATCAATTGTTCCAGGAACACCTATACATGGAAAACCATGCTCTGTTAGTGCCTGCGCCCCTCGATATGAACCATCTCCACCAATCACAATAAGTCCTTCAATCCCCAATTTTTTTAGATGCTTAATACCCTTTAATTGGCCTTCTTTTGTCTTAAATTCGTCACATCTAGCTGAAAAAAGCATCGTCCCACCTCGATGAATAATATCACCCACAGACCCTAGTTCAAGTTTTTGTACATTCCCGCTAATTAATCCTGCATAACCACCGATAATGCCATAAACTTCAACGCCATGATATATCGCTTTCCGGACAACTGCTCTTACAGCAGCATTCATTCCTGGAGCATCTCCACCACTAGTTAACACACCTATTGTTTTCATAATTTCTCCCCCGTATACAAGTATATTAGGCTTTGTAAATAATTAAGGTTGAATCAACTATGTGGATCAAATATGTAGTAGTGTTCGCATATACATTTTTCACAAACAAAATACTAAGAATACATTTAAAATACCACGAAGAATCTTGTATCTCAACCTAATCTATCCATTTTACTAAAAGGCGGAATTATTTATCTATTGAAAGCGTTTTATACTTTGGTTCTTACTGTATCTAAGAATTTTTACCTTTATTGCTCGATTTTATTTATAAACCTAATGTATAGGCCTAAAAAGAAAACGCACCTATTAAGGTACGTTTAATTAACTTCAATATAGTCTTTTAAAAAGGAAACTTCACCAATGTTTTTAAACTTTTCATAACGATGAACTACTAATGCTTCCTTATCCATCATGGTAAGTTCTTTCAATGAACGAACAAGTACTTTTTCAATCTCAGCTGCTTGCTCATCAACATCTTTATGAGCACCACCCTTTACCTCAGGAATGATGTCATCAATAACCTTTAATTTCTTTAGATCAGGCGCAGTAATTTTCATGGATTCTGCAGCTTTTTTTGCTTGACCAGAATCCTTCCAAAGGATGGAAGCAGCACCTTCTGGTGATATAACAGAGTATGTGGAGTTTTCTAACATAAAGATATGATTTCCTACACCCAATGCAAGAGCTCCACCACTACCGCCTTCGCCAATCACTATACAAACAATAGGAACAGTGAATCCTCCCATTTCGAATAAATTGCGGGCAATCGCTTCACTTTGTCCTCTTTCCTCTGCGGATTTTCCGGGATAGGCCCCTTTCGTATCAATGAAGCAAATGATTGGTCGATTAAATTTATCTGCTTGTTTCATTAGTCGAAGAGCTTTTCTATATCCTTCAGGGTGTGGCATCCCAAAGTTTCGGCGAATATTCTCTTTCGTATCTTTTCCTCGTTGATGACCAATAATAGTGATTGGTAGTCCCTTAAATTTGGCAATACCCCCAACAATTGCTTCATCATCACCAAATGTTCGATCACCATGACATTCAAAGAAATCTGTAAACAACCTGGAAATATAATCCAACGTTGTAGGTCTGTTCGGATGACGGGCAATTTGGACACGATCCCATGGTGTAATATTGCTATATATATCTTTCTCTAATTTGGTCAACCGTATCTCCAATTTTTCTATTTCTGACGATAGGTCCACTTCAGCACTTTTCGTAAAATCCTTTAAATCGGAAATCTTCTGTTTTAATTCCAAAATAGGTTTTTCAAATTGAAATTCTCCTACCATTCAACTACCCCCTTTGGCTGATGAATATCTAGAATCGTTGTCAATTGGTCTTTCAATTCCGAACGAGGAATAATAGCATCTAGTTGACCATGTTTTAATTGAAATTCAGCAGTTTGGAAGTCTTCTGGCAGTTCTTCACGAATGGTTTGTTCAATTACCCTTTTACCAGCAAAACCAATTAAGGCGCCTGGCTCAGCAAAATTATAATCTCCCAGGGATGCGAAACTTGCTGAAACTCCACCTGTTGTGGGGTGAGTCATGATTGAAATAAATAATCCACCTTGGTCACTAAACCTCTTTAATGCAACACTCGTCTTCGCCATTTGCATTAAACTGAGTGCACCCTCTTGCATTCTTGCTCCACCTGAGGCTGTAAAAATAATAAATGGGACAGATAGTTCATGCGCTTTTTCAATGGCACATGTAATTTTTTCGCCAACGACAGAGCCCATACTTCCCATTCGAAAGGTAGGGTCCATAATAGCGACGACTACTTTCATACCACTGACTTTTCCTATGCCAGTTTTGACTGCATCATTTAAATTTGTCTTTTGACGGTCCTTCTCAAGTTTGTCTTCATATCCTGGAAATTGCAATGGATTTCCAGACACCATATCACCATTTAATTCTTGAAAAGATTGCTCATCTAGAAAAGAATCAATCCGTTCTTGTGAATTCATAGGATGATGATAGCCGCAATGTGAACAAACTTTTAAATTTTTTATACATTCTTTTGAATACATGATTTTTTTGCAATTTGGACATTTAGTTAAAATTCCTTCTGGAACTTCTTGCTTTCCATTTTCCGAAGGGATAGTTGCATACTTTTTCTTCGATTTTGTAAAAAAATCTTTAAGCAAGGTGAGACCTCCCTCGTTTTATTCTATGAATAAGGTAAGAAGCTATTAGCTCTCACTCACTTTTCCCAATACTGGCTAACTTGCGCGTTTTTTCCTTAATGTCTTCAGGATCCATCTTTATCCTAGCCACACCTGTTTCCATCGCTGCTTTTGCAACCGCTGCAGCTACTGCTGGGGCAACTCTAAGATCAAAGGGGTTAGGAATCACATTATCTGCACTTAAGTCATCTTCACTTATAAGACTCGCAATGGCTTCAACAGCAGCCACTTTCATTTGTTCATTTATATGAGTTGCTCTGACGTCGAGCGCTCCACGGAAGATTCCTGGAAAAGCAAGAACATTGTTAACCTGGTTAGGATAATCGGATCTACCGGTTCCAATTACTGCAGCACCAGCAGCCTTTGCGTCACTAG
The DNA here is from genome assembly GCA_963765265.1 of uncultured Bacillaceae bacterium. Taxonomy (GTDB): domain Bacteria; phylum Bacillota; class Bacilli; order Bacillales; family Cytobacillaceae; genus Bacillus_BD. Next base: position 179,170 of record CAVXVN010000002.1, on the reverse strand, counting down.
GAGTTATTTCTGGATTTGGATTAGCCATAGCAAAAATAATGGGATCAGCACTCATTGTTTCTACCATTTCTTTCGTAAGTGCTCCTTCCGCTGAAACTCCAATAAACACATCTGCACCCACAATAACATCTTGCAAACTACCCATTTTATTATTCCGATTTGTAAATTTGGCTATTTCATTTTTAATCTCATTCATCCCGTTTGAGCGACCTTCATAAATCGCTCCTTTTGTATCACACATAATAATTTCACGAACCCCAAAGCTATATAGGAGCTTAATTATAGCAATTCCAGCTGCACCTGCACCATTGGCAATTACTTTTATTTCCGACATTTTTTTATTGACGATTTTTAAAGCATTTAAAAGTCCTGCTGCCGTTACAATAGCTGTACCATGTTGATCATCGTGGAAAATAGGAATATTCGTTTCCTTTTTTAGTCTTTCTTCAATTTCAAAGCAACGAGGGGCTGCAATATCTTCTAAATTCACACCGCCAAATGTTGGTTCTAAAAGCTTCACAGTTTCAATGATTTTTTCAACGTCTGTTGTATTTAAACAAATCGGGAAAGCATCCACACCAGCAAAGCTTTTAAATAAGACTGCTTTTCCTTCCATAACTGGAAGTGCTGCGGCTGGACCAATATTTCCAAGTCCAAGTACTGCTGTACCATCCGTTACAACGGCAACGGTGTTCCCTTTCATTGTATATTCATAAACGGATTCAGGCCGATCATATATTTCTTTACATGGCTCTGCAACGCCAGGAGAGTATGCCAAACTTAAATCCCGTCCATTTTGAACCTTTACTTTCGCTGTTGTCTCAAGTTTCCCTTGATTTTCTCGGTGCATATATAATGCTTCTTCTCTTAGTGTCAACTCTTCCACTCCCCTAAATAAAAGCACAAGGTACCTGCTCACGTTATCTTAATGGCACTCCCACTGGTTTGATAACAAATAAGTGTTTTTTAGTGGTCTGACCAATTTCCTACTCAACAATATAACATTACTTAATATCTTGTAAAGAAGCAATTTGCTCCTTTATTTCAAAAATACATTCTCATTTCCGATCATTTTTATTAATTCTTCTATACATTGTTCGCTTGGTTCAATGAGTAATGACTTTTCTAAACCTATGCTTTTTCTCGAACTTTCATAATAAAGAATCACGTTTATTGTTCCAGGATATTTTCTGATGACCTCTTTTAAATTCTGTAAATGTTCGACTGTCTCTTGTTCTTTTGGTATTTTTAAATACAGTTTTGACTTATTGGCTGGGATGGAATGAATGGCTTCCTTAATGTCTTGACCTTTTTGTACAATAAACTGAATTTTCCCTTGCCTTTCTTCAATTTTTCCTTCAACCACCAAAATATTTCCTTGTTGCAAAATAGTAGCCATTTTTTTCAGGACATTCGGGAACACAACTGCCTCCATTTCACCAGTTTGATCACTCATGGTAAAAAAGGCCATCTGCTCACCTTTCTTTGTACGTATTTTTTTCATTTCACCGATATAGACAACGGCTTTTCCATAATTCTTTGGCGGAATAAATTCATACAAGAAAGTGATGTTTAACTGAGACAAGAATTTCTCATAAATGGACACTGGATGACTTGATAAATAAAAGCCAAGCACTTCTTTTTCTAGGCGTAGTTTATCTTCCTCTTGAATAGGCTCGACAACCATGTATTTGGGTCTGATGTTAAATTCAACATTTGCGAATAAATCTCCTTGTTCTCCTTCTATCGGCATAACAAGTTGCGCATGTTCAAGAGCAACATCCAAGCTCGCCAACAAAATAGCACGATCTTCTCCAAATTCATCAAAACTACCTGAATAAATAAGCGCTTCTATCGTTTTTCGATTCACAATTTTACCGGATACCCGCATACAAAAGTCAAATAGATCCACGAACTTTTTTGTTTTTCGCGCACGAAAAATTTCCTTTAGAGCAGCAATCCCCACGCCCTTTATAGCGCTAAGACTAAAGCGAATAGCTTCCTCTTCAGCCAGAAAAGTGTATCCACTTCTATTAATAGAAGGTGGTAAGACCGAAACATTCATTAGATTCAATTCTCGAATATATTGGGCAACCTTTCCTTCATTCCCTGAAGCAGAAGTCAAAATCGATGCCATAAAATGAACGGAATAATGAGCTTTTAAATAAGCAAGTTGATAAGAAATAAAGCTATAAGCTACTGCATGACTTCGGTTAAAGCCATAGTTTGCAAATCGGACAATTAAATCATAGATTTGATTTGCAGTTACTCTTTCATAGCCTTTTTGCTCAGCACCTGAAATAAAATGGGCTCTTTCTTGATCAAGTACTTCCCTCTGTTTTTTACTTACCGCACGTCTTAATAAATCTGCCTCTCCTAAAGTAAAACCTGCCATGGTAGCAGCAATTTGCATAATTTGCTCCTGATAAACGATTACTCCATACGTATTTTCTAGAATGGGCTTTAAATTTGGATGTGGATAGACTACTTTCTCGCGCCCATGTTTACGATCAATGAAATGGGGAATATTCTCCATCGGACCTGGTCGATAAAGAGCATTTACAGCCACAACATCCTCAAAACGATTAGGCTGAAGCCTTTTCAATACATTGCGCATTCCTTCGGATTCCAATTGAAATACCCCTGTTGTTTGCCCACTGCTGATCAGTTGATAAGTGGATGGATCATCCATTGGAATGGTTTTTATATCCAACTGTTTACCAGTTTTGCGAAAAATAGACTTCAAAATGGACTCAATCAACGAAAGATTTCTTAAACCAAGAAAATCGATCTTAAGTAAACCAAGCTCCTCTAAATATTCCATTGAATATTGAGTTAAAAATATTTGGTCATGCCCGTTCTGAATGGGAATCACCTCCACAAGAGGCTGTTCACTGATTACTACACCGGCAGCATGTGTTGATATATGTCTCGGTAAGCCTTCAAGCCTCATAGCGGTCTCAAACAATTGTCGATTTTGACTTGATTCATTAACAAAGTTTTTTAGAGATTCCGATTCTTTCAATGCTTCAGAGAGGGTGATACCAAGCTTTGATGGAATCATCCTAGATAACTGGTCTAATTCTTTTGTATTTAAACCAAATACCCTACCAACATCGCGAAGAGAAGCTTTTGCTGCCAATGTACCAAATGTCATAATTTGCGCAACATGAAGCTGGCCATATTTCTTTACGACATATTGAATCACTTCATCACGTCTATGATCTGGAAAATCAATATCAATATCCGGCATCGAAATTCGTTCTGGATTAAGGAAACGTTCAAAGAGCAGTTGATGCTCAATCGGATCAACATCCGTTATGTAAAGGGTGTAAGCCACTAGTGATCCTGCAGCTGACCCCCTACCAGGACCAGTAAGAATTCCAGCTTCTCGAGCAAATTTCATAAAATCCCAAACGATCAGAAAATAATCACTGAATTTCATCTTATGAATAATACTCAACTCATATTTCAGTCGTTTTTTCGCTTCTTCATCTGGTTTACGTATCCTTTCATTAAAACCTTTCCAACATAACTCCTCTAGCAAATTCTCTGGAGTTTGATCCATCTCTGTCGGGAATTTAGGGAGTTTTGATTTATGCAACTCAATCATGACATTACATTCCTCTGCAATCTTTAACGTGTTCTCTAACAAATTGGGTAGATCTGCAAAAAGTTCGGTCATTTCATTGGGGGTTTTTAAATAATATTGATCGCTATCAAGTCGCTGTCTCTCTTGATCTTGTAATTTATCACCATTTTTTATGGAAAGTAGGCATTCATGCGCAAAAGAATCTTCTTTTTGTAAATAAAATACCTGATTCGTTGCGACAAGCTTTACTTGATGGTTATTCGCAAAATCAATCAGTTTTTGATTCAATGATTGCTCAATCGGAATTTGATGATTTTGTAGACTTATATAAAATGAATCGTTTCCAAATAATTGCTGATAAAGGTTTAATACTCTTGCTGCTTTTTCATTTTCTCCATCTTGAAGGGCGCTCTCTATTTCCCCTTCGGTACCTGGTGTTAAAGCAAAGAGTCCATCTGAATAATGTTTAAGCCATTTAATTGGGATTCCTTTTAAAGATTTTGTTTGGACAGAGCTCGTTATTTTCAGCAAATGATGAAAACCCGTTTGATTTTTTGCTAAAAGAACAAGCGGGTATGCTTCATCTTCCTGTTCCTCGCTTATTACGTCAACTGTTAATCCCATTATTGGCTTTATCGATTGTTTCAAACATTCTTTATAAAAAGAAACGGCCCCATACATGACATTTCTGTCGGTTAAGGCTAACGTTTTATACCCTTTTGCCTTTGCATCCATTACGAGCTGTTCAACCGATGCCGTACTCGTTAATAAACTAAAAGCACTATATACATGAAGATGAATAAAAGACACAATCATACACATCCTTACCGTCTTATTCCATTATTATAGAGAGTGTTATGCTAAAAAAGAAAATATGTTCTGTTTTTTACTTTCCTGTTTAATCATAATTTGCTCAACACTTGTCCATATGTTTATAGAAAGGAAGATTATATTGATATAAGGATGGGATCATATGCAGAATCAACCCTTTTTCCCTCTGTTTTTACAAAGCTATTTTATCGCTTTAGGTGTTCTGATTGGAGGAGCTATTATTGGTGGGATGGCTGCATTTTTAACTGGAAAACCTCCTTTAACCGAAATCTATCGGCTTTCCAATATGATTAAAATTTGGGCCATTGTCACCGCCATTGGCGGTACGTTTGATACGGTATATACCTTTGAGAGAGGCTTTTTAGACGGTCAAACCAAGGATTTGTTCAAACATTTCTTATTAATTCTTTCTGCACTTGGAGGAGCCCAAACAGGGGCATTAATTATTAATTGGTTGACCCAGGAGCACATTTCTTTATGAGAATACCGCCATACTACCGAAAACCAACATGGCAACATTTTTTTGCTGGAATGGCAATCGGTGGAATCATCTGTTGGTTTATCTTTTTGTATATTTTTGGTGAGTGGCAAGAGGATTATAGTAAAAAAATAAAAACACAACAAAATCAGATCATGGACTTAAAAAAAGAGAAGACCATTTGGCAGGATGAATTTAAAAAATTAAACAAAGAAAGTCGAGATAAACTTACCGTTCAGACCATTTATATTAAAATTACAAACAAAGAGAAATATCACCTTGATTCGCTAAGCGTATTTGAGATGGAAGATAAAGTGAAAGAAGACATCGGAATGATGATGGCTAAAGATATTGACACGGTTAATAATAGCCGTGAATTAATCAAAAAAATCATCGAGAATAGAACTATACAAATGAATGATAAACGCTACAATTTAAAGGTAACGGAAATGACGATTTATACCACTCTATCCATTGAGATTGAAATAAGCATTGCAAACTAAATCAACTAAGAAATAACGCCCGGTTTTATATTCCGGGCGTATTCTTCACATGCTTCTTCTAGTTCCTTTATCACTAAATCCGCTTCACTCCACGAATGAATGGATGCACCTGCAGCGAGTGGATGTCCACCACCTTTAAAGTTGCTGGCAATCCCATTAATGATAGGGCCCTTTGACCGTAGTCGTACTCTGATTTGATCCTCTTCTTGAATAAAGAAAACCCATGCCATAATTCCTTGGATATTTCCTAATGTGCCTATCAGCAAAGATGCATCGGATGGTACCGCCTGGAATTGTGCCAGTAACTCTTTTGTCAACCTCACACTGGCAACTCCATTTGCTTCAATTGAAAAGTTTTGCAAAATGTAACCATTCAGCTTTACAATATTCATTTTTAGATTATACATACCTTCATAAATATCCGTACGAGAAAAATTATAATGAATTAATTCTCCTGCATAAGCAAACGTTTTATCACTTGTACTCGGAAATAAAAAGCGTCCAGTATCTCCAACGATGCCTGCATAAATAAGTCTTGCACCCTCATCTGATAATTTAAGTCCTTTGTCCTTTCCGAAAAGATAAAACTCATAAATCATCTCACTTACAGAACTTGCCGTTGTATCTACCCATAACAAATCCCCGTATGGATCCTCATTTGGATGATGGTCAATTTTGATCAATTTATCACCCAACTTGTATCTTTTGTCATCTATGCGTGCTTGATTTGCCGTATCGCACACAATAACAAGCGCTTCCTTGTAGGTATCATCAGGTATTTCATCAAGACGTCGCATAAAGTTAAGCGATTCCTCTTCTTTTCCGACTGTATAGATGGACTTTTCAGGAAATGATGCTTTTAATAATTCAGCAAGTCCTCCTTGTGAACCATAAGCATCAGGATCCGGACGCACATGTCGATGAATGATAATGGAATTATATTGTTTGATTGTCTCAAGTATTTTTTCTTTCATTGGTTTCTCCTTCTTATTTATATGAATACTTAATTAATAGCATAAATAGACTGAAAGAAAAAGAAATGAAGTTCAATTAATAGTAATTTATTTTAGAAATCGTTAAAATATATAGTATATTTAGAAAAATGGAGGACAACATCAAATGCCCCTTTTGGTCATATTCATTATGATTTCTCTAGCATTTTATATTTTTTATAAGACGAAGTATTTTCGTTCCAAACTCCCCATTGAAAAGAAATGGATATCAAGCAAATCTAGTATTTCATTGGGATCATTCGTTGCTTTGTTCGGAATCAATCAATTGTTTTTATTTCAATCAACGGTGACGTATATTGTAGCTGCAGTTTTTATCATAATCGGACTCCTGAGTATTTTTTCTGGTTTTAAAGCTTATAAGTACTTTCTACCACTCACCTTGTTAGAAGCACAGGAAACAAAGAAAGCGAAATAATAACACATGCGCTGAAGCTGAACGCAGTATAATTACAATCTCCATAATATGCAAATCTATAATTTTCTAATCAAGAACGAAAGCGGTAATGCCAAAAGGTTCAGGCAAAACCGCTTTTCGTTATTAATGTTTGTCAATAAGCTGGCATGTCATCATGGCTTTTCCAACAATATGCCCTTCATTAAATACTTCAATATCGACTTTTCCAAATTTCCGTCCTACTTCTAGTACCCTAGGATATATATCGATCATACTATCTATTTGCACAGGTTTCAGAAAATAAATAGTCATATTTTCTACAACTAGATCGCCTTTTTTATGTCCTCTGATCACTCGATTGGCCGCTTCGGCTACAATGGTTGTAAATACACCGCACGATATGGTTCCTAGGTGATTGGTCATTTGTGGAGTTACCTCAAATCGATACAGGTCCTCTCCCTTTATTTTCCCTTTCATCAAATTCAGCTGTTTTGTGACAGTATCATCAATTGTCTCTCCAACCTGTGGTTGTCGTTGTACCATCTGTAATGCTTTTAATACATCTTGACGACTGATGATTCCTTCTAGTCGATTTGAATCATCCACAACTGGAATGACTTCAATGCTTTCCCAGACCATCATATGAGCGGATGAAGCTACACTTGTTTTACTACTTACTGTCATTGGATTTCGAGTCATAATTTTTTCAAGGGTCCATTCCTTATCATGACCAATCACATCCTTTGAAGTAACCATCCCCTGCACCCTCAAATTGTGATCAACAACCGGGAAACGACTATGCCCAGTTTCATGATTCAATAAATACCAGTCAGAAATCGTATCTGTGGTTTTTAAATAACTAGTATTTTCAAAGGATGTTAATATATCCTCCACAAGGATAATTTCCTTTTTTATTAATTGATTTTCAATTGCCCGATTAATCATCGTAGCAACCGTAAATGAATCATAACTACTTGAAATGATCGGCATATTTAAATCATTTGCTAGTTTTTTTACAGACTCATCTGTATCAAATCCACCTGTTATTAAAACAGCCGCTCCTGCCTTCAATGCCAGTTCCTGTGCATCTACACGGTTCCCTACAATCAGAAGATTTCCTGCGTCTGTATAACGCATCATTGCGTCTAATTTCATGGCACCAATAACAAATTTATTAAGGGTTTTGTGTAAGCCTGTTCGCCCTCCGAGCACCTGACCATCAACAATATTTACAACTTCGGCAAAAGTTAGTTTTTCAATATTTTCTTTTTTCTTTTGTTCAATTCGGATCGTTCCGACCCTTTCAATCGTGCTTACATAGCCTTTATTTTCAGCTTCTTTGATTGCTCTATAAGCCGTTCCTTCACTGACCTCTAACGCCTTGGCAATCGATCTTACAGAAATTTTTTCACCGACTGGTAAACCATCAATATAGTGTAAAATTAGTTCATGTTTTGTAGCCAAGACCCTCATCCTTTACATAATTTCAAGTATTTTAATTCTATTATAAGGGTCTTTTCCAACTGTTTCAATTTGTACCTCTTTAAATTTTAATGATAATGGCGCGATTTGATACGTTTTTTCACTTGATTGTCACTAATCTGTTGCTTCCTTTTACTTCGAGGTGTATATAACAGTCCTATTAAGTTTCCAGAAATAACCATTAAGGCAAATGATAGCCAAGTGATTGCAAATATACCTTCCACTCCTGCACTTGAAACGGACAAACGTGGAACTGCAAAATAAAGAAGCATTCCACTTACTAACAAACATATAATATATCTATTTTTATTCATCCTATTCACTCCTTTTCTACTTATAACATTCTATGCAAACAAGCTTAAGAAAAGTCAAAAAAAGAACAACAGCAGCTATGTTTTTTCGGGAACATGCTGATATTGTTCTTTAACCTTTTTCGAATTTTCGTTAAACATTTGTTATTTATCCCGTCTTAACGGGCAGTAAGATCCCCACTGATGGTTAGTCTTCTTTATACTTCAAAGATTGATTCCTTCACCTGGCAATAAGATCGTTCCTGTATTTTGTTCTAGCATTTGAATAAACTTTTGCGGATCCTGTGTAATAACAGGAAACGTATTATAATGAATCGGTACAACCTTTTTGGCAGAAAGTAGTTTAGCAGCATAGGCTGCATCCTCCGGGCCCATCGTATAATTATCTCCAATTGGAAGAAAGGCCAGATCGATCGGATGACGTTCACCAATTAATTTCATATCAGAAAACAAGCCGTATCACCAGCATGGTAAATCGTTTTCCCTTCAGCTGTAAACAATATTCCTGCAGGCATGCCACAATAAATGATTTGATTATCCTTTGTCTGAAAACCTGTTCCGTGAAACGCAGGGGTCAGCTTTACTGTTCCAAAATCAAATTGATAGGATCCGCCAATATGCATTCCATGTACCCTTAATCCTTGCCAACTTAAATAAGTAGATAATTCATCATTTGCAATGACTAATGAATCATTTTCTTTTGCTATTTCTACTGTATCCCCTACATGATCACCATGACCATGAGTCAAAATAATGACATCTGGCTTGACTTCCTCTACCTTTAAATCTGTTAATTCATTTCCTGTAATAAAAGGATCAATGATAATGTTCTTTCCACCTGTCTCGATTTTCACCACTGAATGACCATGATAGGTAACCTTCATTCCACCCAACTCCTTTATTGGGTAGTATTACCATTTTTATAATTTCAGATTCAAACCGCTTTGAGCTAATACGATTGAACCCTTAAACAGGGTTGCCGCCTCTACTCTTAACTGTTGTAAATCTCCGTAATGTGGCAAATGAGTCAGAATACAGTTGCTCTACCTGTGCGGCATGCGCTAACTTACCTCCGTCCAATGCTCGTCATATGTCCCGCCTGACGCCCATCCTGATTTCCATAGAAATTACACTCACACAATAAAACATTGGCCTTTTGCGAGAATGGAAATTAATTCCTCTTTAAACGACGTATCCGCAGTATAAACAATCGAGTAGCCCCCGACTTCTACCCTCATCGCATAACATTCTACTGGGTGATCTGTTTGAAGAAAACGAAGGGAAAAGGGCCCAACTTTTAAAACTTCATCTGGATCATAAGCAATCCCTTTCGTAATCTCTTTATAAGTTAATTTGGAAAACTCCTGCATATTCGAGGAATGCGCATAAATCGGCAAACAATCCATCTTATGACCCTAATAAACCTCTTATTAACCTCGCATGCTGCAATACACCAATATCAGCAATATGATCTGGATGGTAATGGGAAAGTAATTACTCCATTTAGCATTTCTGGTTGAACGAATTTTTGTAGCTTTGATAAAACACCGCTCCCACAATCAAGCAATATCTGGAAACCCTCATGCTCAATTAAATAGCCTGAACTTGCCTCATCTACTTTTGGATATCCTCCCCAATGACCTACAATCGTTACCTGCATTATACCGAACATCTCCTTTGTGATTGTATATCTATTATAAAATCATTTGGTTCCGTTTACAAAATCACTCTCAATTTGTTTGATTATTTCAACATATCCATTTTTGTCTTAAAACAGTTATTGACAAACTTCCGCTCTGTTGTAATACAATTAACTTAACAAATAAATGACTAAATATTTCAAAAAAATAAATCATTGGAGGGTTTCATCATGGTAAAAAGTATCGTAGAATTTTTCAAAAATCTACCAGCAAAGAAATGTACAGATTGCGGAAAACAAATTGCAGAACAAGCGGATTGCTATGGAAACACATGTGATCACTGTCTAGGATTGCATGATCTCTAAGATGTTTCGTAAAATATTAATACTCTTATAAAATATTTATTAATAGTTATGGACTATTAATTTTGATAGAAAAAAAGAAACTGTCTATTTATATAGCAGTTTCTTTTTTTGATTAGCTGTGTTATACCCAATTTGCCAAAGACTCATAGTAAAATCACTTTAATGAAACTAACTTTATTTAATACAACAGTTGAAAGAGCATCTATAAATTCAGGCTGACAATTCGGCATTTCTGGACGATAATAGCTTGCTCCCAACTGATCGCAAACAACCTTACATTCAAAATCGTTATCAAATAATACTTCAAGATGATCGGATACAAAACCAACTGGAACATATACGAATGTTTTATACCCTTTTTCATTAAATAATGTGCGGGTTAAATCTTGTACATCTGGTCCAATCCATGGTATCTGGCGTGTTTCCAGCACTTTGCCAACCAATTTCATAATGAACGACATTAGCATTTTTTGCTATTAAATCTGCTGTTTCATGTAATTGATCCGGATATGGATCACCCATACTAATAATTTTTTCAGGTAAGCTATGGGCAGAAAAAATGAAAACAGCCTGATTTCGTTCTTCTTCCGTCATATCAAGAAGAATCTTCTTTACTTGATCTGTCCAATACTGAATAAATTTCGGTTCCTTATACCAGCTCTCAATACAGGTAATCTCAGGTCCCCCTATTTTTTCAGCTTCCTCCTTGGCTCTTCCGTTATAGGATTGGATGCTGAAAGTCGAAAAATGAGGAGCCAACACGATACTGATCGCTTCTTTTATTCCATCTTCATGCATTTGTTTCACGGCATCTTCAATAAACGGCTCAATATGCTTTAAACCAAGGTACATGTGAAATTCTATTTCATCTTGAATTTCATTTAAATGTTCTTCCAATTTTTTCGCTTGTTCAAGGGTAATTTTTGCAAGTGGTGAAATCCCTCCAATTGCTTCATATCGATTACGCAAGTCTTCCAACATCTCTAAAGTAGGCTTCCTGCCTCTTCTTATATGTGTATAATAACGTTCTACATCATCTTCTTTATAGGGCGTTCCATAGGCCATCACAAGAAGACCCATTTTCCTTTTCATTATATGCAACACATCCATTCGTTGTCGTGTAGGGTTCTTGTTGAGCTCTTTTAATTAGATAACCTTTGAGCTGAGTATTCATGAACAAAAGCTGTTAATTTTTTCAATGTCTCCGGATTAACTTCCGGAAATACACCATGGCCCAAATTAAAGATATAACCCGGTTTTTCCATTCCTTGATCAAGAATCGCTTTTGTTTTTTCTTCAATAACATCCCAAGGAGCAAGCAGCAAAGCTGGATCCAAGTTACCTTGAATCGATTTTGTTACACCTAAGCTTCTTGCTTCACGAATAGGAAGTCTCCAATCAAGCCCCACTACATCGATTGGTAAATCATTCCACTCAAGTGCTAAATGACTGGCACCTACACCAAACATAATAAGCGGAACATTTTCTTCCTTCAATGAGGAAAAAATGCGATTCATAATCGGTTTTATATAATAGCGATAATCTTCTACATTTAAAGCCCCTACCCAAGAATCAAATATTTGAACTGCCTTTGCTCCTGCCTGAATTTGTGATTTGATATATGTAATACTGACTTCTGCAAGCTTATCCATCAAGGCAAACCAAGCTTTAGGCTCTGCATACATGAAAGCTTTTGTTTTTGTATAATTTTTCGAAGGGCCTCCCTCGATCATATAACTAGCAAGTGTGAATGGTGCACCAGAAAAACCAATGAGAGGAACGGTTAACTGTTCCTTCGTAAGAATCTTTATCGTTTCAAGAACATACGGGACATCTTCCTCAGGATGAATTTCTCCTAGTTTCTCAACGTCGGCTAAAGAAGTGATCGGATTAGAGATAACTGGACCAATTCCAGATTTGATTTCCACATCAACACCGATAGCTGGAAGTGGTGTCATAATATCCTTGTAAAGGATAGCCGCGTCCACTCCATATTGCTCAACCGGTAATCTAGTTACATATGCACATAGTTCAGGCTGATGAGTAATTTCAAATAATGAATACTTTTGCTTAATCTCCCTGTATTGCGGTTGAGATCGCCCTGCTTGCCTCATATACCACACCGGGACAAAATCAGTTCGTTCTCCTCTTGCCGCTTTTAAAAAAGTATCTTTGACCTGCTTTTCCATTAAATAGTATCCCCCTCTAAGAACAATCTACCATCTAGTGTAATATATTAAGTTTAAAATTAGAAATAATACAAATATGAACTTTATAACAATCCCATGTTACCCTTTCCACCTATTATTGTATAGTTTACCTTGTTAACTGTCGAAATATTGTCGTTTTCAATCTAAAAAGAAATAGCGGCTGGTTGGATCAAGCTTGCTCTTAGGATAAGAGTTATAATGAAGAAAAAAATGAGGTGACATAATGAACCTATTCTTTACTAGCGGCACAGATGTATATTTAAAAAAGCTCGTGGAAGATCATCCAAATGAAGTTTTGCTATTCATGCAAAATGAAGGTGCTTTCCTATTAGTCCATGAAACAGAGGGAAATTCTTTTTTTAAAGAACCAAGAAAATATGAAGTGATAAAATCTTTAGGTGAATTTGCCGATGTTGGATTTGCTGTTTTTAATCATATTCCTGTTAGTGATGAAGGAAGACCGCTATTTGAATATCACTTTAAAAACTCTATAGGAGAAATTGAAAACCAACCCGGTTTTATTGCGATCCGAGTACTCCGTCCATTTACTGGGGATAATTATGTTGTTTTCACATTATGGGAAAATGAATGGTCTTTTAAAAATTGGAAAACCTCAAATTCCTTTGAAAAAGTCCATTCATATATAGTTGAAAAGGAAATCTCTAAAAAGCAAAAATCCAAATTCTTTCCACGACCTTCTTTTGTCACAAAATATTTTCTCGTCATGGAAGACGAAAAAGAAAATCAAGATTAAATTCTTTCTTTATTCATTCAGCCTAACTGGATATTTTTTCTTTTTGGTGCCTCTCACAAGCGTCAAATGGAATTCTGACTACTCCCACAGCTAAGCATTGGGGTTCTCATGTACTTAATAGAAGCCTTACAAGCTCTCCACAGTCCATTTAAATGAAAAAGGAAGGCATTACCTTTCTTTTTTGTTTTTAAACAGGAATCTGTGTACAACATCTTTGATTGATCTTCTGTTCCATAAGACTTTATGCTCTACACAACCAATGTTGTGTTGACGAACACTTTTAACGGAGGCGGGTAGCTCCACCTACGAAGGATAAAATCTTTAACTTACTATTTTGATTCCGATACTGCTTGGTCGTTGTTCTTTCATTTGTTTTAATGCTTCGATTTGTTGATTGTGTAACGTTAGGAATGAATGAAAGGTTTGGTTACATGATTCTCGATTCGTTTGTTGTAAGTTAGCTTCACTGTTCATCAATAAAAAGGCACTGTATAAATCTCGTTGAACCAAATGGTTTCCGATTGTCGTCCATCTTTGATGAAGTTTTTTCTTTTTGTAAGAGTCTGTTATGTGGTTATATTGACTTGCCTTAAAGGTGTTGGTATTCACTTTATGAATTTCAGTATGTTGGTATTTTAACTTTCGATCTATAATCGTTATCAACATGGCCGGAGCATAAGAACCAATACTTTTACCAAATCGCTTTTTTCGTTGGAATTTCCCTTTGGCATTGATTTTAGTTTCTTTTGCTCGTTTGGCTAACGCCCGAAAATTCATCTTTTCTACATAGACTTCACCCCCACAAGTTAGTAGTCGGTTGGCTATTTTTGAATGTTGTTCTTTTACATTGGCACTCCGTTTTCGATAGACTTCTTTTAGTTGGTACAGCGTTTTCATGTAGTGGTTACTTCGTTCCCATGTCAGTTTGATTCCTTTTTTCACTGTACCATTAGTATTGAAGTTGTCTGGATTCGTGCTTCTTCGGCTGCGATCCAGTTTTCGTAGCAACCGTCTTTTTTCTTTATCTAGTTGCGGAACTTTTGGTGCAAGCGGTTGAATCCAAACCTCTTTGTCGGAAGCAACAGCAACAGTGGAAGTGCCAATATCAATTCCTACACGACCATGGGGCATTTCAGGATGACGAAAAGCACCTGTCGAATTCACTCGTTTGGAAGGTGGAATTCCCTCCATGATCAATTGAACGTAGTAGATATCATTGCCACGAATAGCCTTTTTGACGATACGACAGTATTTAATTTTGTGGCAAGAAAGCACTTCCTGTGCAAATAAATCATTTTTACGAATCATAACAGGAATTTCTAATCCATTCCAATGTATGTGGTTATCCCGAAAGCGAATGCCTGATTTGTTCGTTTTTCCTTCAACCGAAGTCATGGTACCATACTTTTTAAAATGGGCTTTACTCCCTTTAAAAAGGACCTCTTCAATGGATTGCCATACCTTCGAAGCAATCTTTTGAGCGGTATTGCTGTCTATGTGTCTCTTATAGTTATGTTGATGCTTTTTAATATACGCATGAAGTCCGAATTCACTTAACCCAAATGATTGACGGATCTCGTTTAAGTTTTGAGTGAAAGTGTCTAATTCCTTTTGATAGAATTGAATGAGTTTTTTATTCGTATTTCGTTTCACTTTGGATTTGAGTTCTCGATAGAAATAAAGTTGTTTACGATAACGTTTCGATTCTTTCATGAATTGAACTTGTTTTAAGGCATAAGAAAGGGTGGTGTTGTAGAGTCTGCGAGCCAATTCAAATCGTGTCTTTAAAATATGTTGTTGCCAAACGAGCGCTGATAACTTCAATTCTAAAATAAACGATGGTTGATTAGCTTTTTTCACAAATTACACCTCTTTATGATTATGTTTTCTTTCATTATATAATAGGAACATATGTTTGACAAATTTAAAAGCACCCATTCCTCCCGACACCTAAAGGAGTGGGCTTCCTGGAGCTAGATTCTGTGAATGACCTCGGTGTAGCACTCGCTTCAAGCGTTCCATTAAGTATAGAGAACATCGACTTCAACACGTCCTGTTCACAACAAAAATAGAAGCTATCCAGCGGATAGCTTCTATTTTTTAGGAAACCGTTCATACATCCAATCGTAAAAAATAATCCACAATATGGTCCAAGCAGCCCCCATGGTATACCCACCTAATACATCTGTTGGAAAATGCGCTTGAAGTACAATCCGACTTAAACCAATTAATAAAACAATGACAAAAGCCAAGAGTCCAATTGCTAACTTAACCCCATTTGACTTCACATTTTCCGCTAAAAAATGGGCCGCAAGCATATATAAAATGAAGCCTACCATTGCATGTCCACTTGGAAAGCTCAAGGATTCAGCTACATCTACTTGATCGAACACAGGTCGTTCTCTACCAACAAGCTCTTTTATCCATTTACTCACTTCATTCCCAAGTCCAACAGCCAAGACAAATACTACCATTCCGATATAATCGCGTTTTTTCAGCCATATCCAAAGGAGTACGAGTAAGGCAACAATCCCTATTCCAAGCTTATCTCCTAGCTCTGAAATCATCGTAAAAAAAGGATAACTTGGCTCTTGAAAAATACTCATCACAAAATCAGCCAAAACTTCATCTAAAACAGATGGCTCTTTACTTCTTGCACTAACCACAAAGTACAAGGATGCCACAAGAGCCAATCCTAAAACAATAAACATACCCTTTGCTTTTCTCATTTCCCCAATCCCTTCGATGCATACTTTCTAAATAATGAACAAAAAGATTATACTACATAATATTTGGAAAAAGTTAAATCATTAAAACAATAAATATCTTTAGTGTTCACAAAATTGAACCCCTACGCTTATTGCATAGGGGGATTTGTTAGATGTCGAATACGATAGCAATTTTTAGCAGTTTCACCCAGTTGGTCGAGCAGATTATAATTAGCAAAAGCACCAACAACCGCTCCAATTCCTGGCATCAACTGGAGCATTTTTACAAAATCGATATGATCACGATATTCCTGTTGAAACTCTTTCCAATCAAGATCAAGCATGGATGTTTTTCTCTCCTCCCAACCTTCTATTATTTCCAGAATTTCTTTCCTTTTTTCTGCACTTGAAAAGGCCACTTGAAATACTTGGAGGATAAAAATACGCTCCTCTATCTTTTTCGTATCAAAGCCATAAATGTTCGCCGCGTCAAATAAAAATTTCATTTTAATGGATAACAAAGCAGGAAAATCGGCTAATCCTAACAAAAATCCGCCTGCACCAGTACCTGCACCTTCAACAACAGCGGTTTTTCGATAAATAGATAATTTCTCATCTAGCTGTTTATCTCTTTGTTCCAGTGTTCCGTTTTCAACCTGACTTATTTTCGTTGTTAATTGGGAGCCCGCTAACGTCACCTTCACAAATTTTTTGATAGCATCCGTTATGATTTCATGTGCTTTATCAGGTATTTTTTCATTGATTTTTAACTGTACTCTGTTTCGACAATCGCTGAACCATCTTTGGGCGCTTCAACATTTTCCTTTTCCATTCAAGCACTTCCGCATAGGCTTTTACTTCATACTCCCCCATCTAAAAACACACCACCTTCTGTATTAAGTACGCATCGGAAGAAGGTTTGGTTTCGCTGATTTAGCCCTTTATTTTTCTTTTTGTATAAATGGAGACAAAATAAAAAGAGAAAACAATACAGACAAGCAATGTGATGGATGCAACCGCAAATTCCCCCTTAACGAATAAGACAAGCGCAAAGAGAATCGATTGTGAAAATAGTACCTTACGAAGGAAACTTAAAAAGGAAAATTCTTTTCTACTTTCGCTTAAAGGATACAATTCAAGCATCGAATGGTATTGATGGTGTTTCCATAATGGTAGCAACTGAAACCCTGTTAGATAGATAAACACAACAGCCATAATGACTTGTCCAATTCCAAATGTCAGGAAATAAATCGCTCCCGCCCCTATTACCGATAAGCGAACGAACAGCCCCCAATAATCACCTGATCGCAAAAAGGTTCGTGTGAATAAGTAGGTGAATGCTTTATCTTGTTGAAAAGGAATCCGCACTAACAGGCTATCAAGCCATTTTCTCCGCTTTACCTGATTTTTTAGTTTAGGAACATCCGTAAATAAATTAGCCAAACGATAAAATGAAGTCATGCGACTTTCATCTTGTTCAATAAGGAATTCCCATTTTAACCCTTTATCCTTTGTTTGCTGTTTATAATAAACATACAACCCAAAGAGGATGGCAGCAGCGATGATTGATAAATAAATTGCCGCATTGGAAAATAATAAATAGAGAAAGACAAGATTAACCAAGAAACGAATTAGACTATCAATACTAAGAACATGTACTTCTCCATAATATTGCACATGCCAACGAATTAATAAATTGAGAACCTTCACAATTAAGATCGCAATTAAAAAAGGAAAAAAACGTTTAAAATTGCCCTGGTTCACTGCCGCATACATCGGCATTAATACCGCTAAACCGATCAGTAATAAATAAACTTGCAACGAAAAGCTAATCAAAAAGGATTTTCTAAAATAACCTCCCAGCTTTGTTTCTAACGGAAGGAGAAAAATACGATCCGCTTCAGACATAAAAGTATAAATTGGGCTATAGGTTAAAAGGATCGCCATACAAACGGACATAATAATCGCAGAAGGAAATGTTTCCGGTAATGTTTTTAACCATTCCTGATAATAGTAAGCAGCTGTTCCAATTAGAAACACAAATACAATGACAAGATGACCATTAAAGATGTAGCGAAGATAACGGGAAAGTTCTTTGCTTGTCCGGCCGAATCGTTCCTTCCACAACAACTTTTCATCAAACATTATGTTCTTCCTTTGTCAGTTGAATATAAAGATCATCTAGAGTTGCTCCCGGCATAGCAAACTCCTTGCGCAATTGTTCAAGTGTTCCATGAGCCCGTACTTTTCCTTCATGTAAAATAATAAAACGATCACAATAGCGTTCAGCCGTTGCTAAAATATGTGTAGACATTAAAATGCCTGCTCCATTTTCCTTCATTTTTTTCATTAAATCCAATAATGATTGAATTCCAAGTGGATCAAGTCCAACAAATGGTTCATCCACAATATAAAGGGACGGTTGTACAAGAAATGCACACATGATCATGACCTTTTGCTTCATCCCTTTTGAAAAATGAGCAGGAAACCACTTCAATCTTTTCTCCATCCGAAACTCATTTAAAAGAACGGCAATTCGATCGTTATACATCGTTTCTTCAATCCCATAGGCCATTGCTGTTAACTTTAAATGTTCTTCAAGAGTTAGCTCTTCATATAGAACCGGGGTTTCCGGCACAAATGTAAATTGTCTTCTATATGCTTCACGATCACTTTCAAACGTGGCATCATGGATCGTAATTTCACCGCTATGCGGCTCCATCAAACCAATGATATGTTTAATCGTTGTACTTTTACCTGCTCCATTCAGGCCAATTAATCCAACAAGTTCTCCTTCATTTACTTCAAAGGAAACATCCTTTAAAACAGGATTCCGTGTGTACCCGCCTGTTATGTTTTTAATTTGTAACAAAGACATTGCAAAACGTCCTTCCTTTAATGGATTATCTTTATTATTGTAAGAAATAGGCTCCCTGCTTGTCCAGTTTCTACAAATTTAGATGAAGTAAGCAAAAATATAGGGTTAACAAATAATTTAAAAAAAATTAACAATCACGTATATAGATTTCAAAAAACGGACATTCTAATCTATGTAGGGGAAAGACAAAAGATGATTTAAGGTCATCAAAATTGAAATGAGGTGTCTGTTAAAGACAAGTTCATTCAATAAACCCATATGCTCATATCGTTCCTATAAGGGGATGTTTGCATTGCACAAGTTGCCTGAAAACCAAGATGATATTTACACCAATCATTTCAAATCACTTTGAAAATGAGGTGTTTGTCAAAGACCACTCTACCGATCATTATACGTTGTAAAACTTATAAGAAATAGGGGATGGTTAGCTTGAACAAAGGTCAATTTTTCTAAAAATAAACACAAACATTTATTAAAAACAAATGAGGTGTTTGTCGCAGAAAAGAACTTAATAAACACAAACATTTATTAAATCAAATGAGGTGTTTATCGCAGAAACGAACCTGTAATCGAATGAAGTATATGAAATGAAATTCCCCTGCATCAGGGTGGGATTCCTAGCGAATCCTGCCCTTTTTTCATTCTTTATTTCATATCCAAAGAAAGCGAACCATCCGTTATATTCCTTTAGAAAAAAAACAGCATATGTTACAATATTTTTGAATTCAAATAAGCTAAAGGATTGATAATGATGAGTGACTGTATATTCTGTAAAATCGCGAATGGGGAAATTCCTTCCGCAAAAGTTTATGAAAATGAACATGTCTTTGCCTTCCTTGATCTTAGCCAAGTGACAAAAGGGCATACTTTGATTATCCCAAAAGTACATAAGGAAAATCTATTTGAATTAACTCCAGAAATCGCAAAAAATATTTTTGAAGTTGTCCCAACGATTGCAAATGCTTTAAAGGAAACCTTTCATCCACTTGGGCTAAACCTATTAAATAACAACGGTGAACAAGCTGGACAATCTGTATTTCATTTCCATATGCATCTAATCCCTCGTTACGGAAAAGGGGATGGCTTTGGTGCTATTTGGAAAGATAATCAAAGTGAATACAGTTCAGAAGACCTACAAAAAATTGCTGCAGAAATAGGCAATAATCTTTAAATTCTCCTTCTAGGAGAATTTTTAGTTTTCCTTGTCAATCCTCAATTAAGAACTTTTTCATTTTCTATAAGAATAATTATCCATATTTAACTACTAGAAAAAATCAATTAGTATGCTATAATAGAAGAAACTTTTCGCTATAGACAATAGTGTACTATAGGAGGAGTTTAAAAAATAGCTTTAGACGAGCAGAGGAGAGATTAGAATTGAATACGAAAAAACTTGTTACCATTGCCCTTTTAGTTGGAATGGGTACTGTATTACACGCTGTTGTACCGGGATTTGCACTTGGTATGAAGCCAGACATGATGTTAACGATGATGTTTTTAGGTATTATTTTATTTCCAGATAAGAAAAGCGTTTTATTACTTGGTCTCACAACTGGGATCATTTCAGGAATAACGAGTTCTTTCCCTGGAGGATTATTTCCGAATATTATTGATAAATTTGTTACAGCATTTATCTTTTTAGCTTTATTTCTGGTCTTCTCAAAAATCCAAAAATCAATTGTTTCAGTTGCTATATTAACAGCTATTGGCACATTGATTTCAGGTACTGTATTTTTAGGATCTGCCTATTTTCTTGTTGGATTACCGGGGCAATTCGTTGGTATGTTTGCAGCAGCCGTTTTACCAGCAGCAGTAGTGAATACGATTGTAATGATCGTGTTATACCCTGTGGCGACAACCGTTTTGAAGAAAACCAAATTCTCAGAAACACAAACAATCAGTCAATAAGAAAAGCTTATACATCTGGTATTAGTTGCACCTTTAAAGACTCGTCATTTGACGGGTCTTTTGTTTATCGATCTATTTCCATTTTAACGAAATAAATGGATCATTAATCCAATTAGAAAGAACCCAGTACCTATAACGGACATAAATTTTGCATTTTTAATTAAAATATACTTTGGTGGATAAATTCCCCTACTCTTCATGGTCAAAATAAAATGCATGCACGATAGAAAAGAACAAATACTTAAGAGAAAAAATAAAACAGTCATCTTAGTCAAATTCTTTTACACTCCTTCACAACACATGCTCTGATACATTGTATGCGAAGTTTTTTCATATATAACGGTGTTCAAATATCAATTAGGTCTTCTAACCTATTTTCCTCAACAAAAATAGTGCTTTATCAACAATATGGCTACAATGATAAAGGAGTTTTATCAGATGATATAGAAGATAATGGTATACGGAAACATTTCCATTTGTGAGGGTCATAAAAAACACAGGACTTGCTAGTGCAGACATTGTCAGAAGGTTTTCCTTGGGCTTTAGCCCTTAGAAAAATCAATTGGGCGTATCGTGAAAGGACCTGACGTACTTAGTCTGACTTCGCGTTAGGTATCGAATAAAAATGACAGAGGTGATTATGATGAAAGGAAAAAGTTTCTTAGTTGGTTTTTTAATCGGTGGTGCTGCAGCAGGCATTAGCACACTGCTGACTGTCCCACATTCTGGAGAAAAGACACGAATGAATATGAAAGCAAATACAGATGTTTGGATCAAACAATTTAGTGAAGTTAAAGACAGCATTAAAGAGTTACAAAAGACCCTGTCCTCCTCCTCTTTAGAAGGAAAAGTTGAATTAAAAAATTTCATTTCAGATATTAAGACAGTTGTATCCGATTGGAAACAAGAAATTCATCCACATCAACAAGAACTTCAAAAAGAGCTGCAAGAAATTGAATACAGTATTCAAGAACTTGAATCCAATATCTATAAAAAATCAAATAAGAATACAAAATAATTCAAAAATTAAAAAAAATCCTGATTTTAAGAAGGATTTTTTTCTTTTTCAGCGAAAACAGAGTATTATAAAAATAGAATATTAAAAAACTATAAGCAAATAATATAAGATTATGCTCAAAGCTTTACATAATATCTAAAAATTTAGTAAATTTTTACTTTATTAATCTTTGTTTTATTGGCATAATGAATATGCAGAGATATTAAAAAGGGGATTAAGAGGATGGAAGAAAAAGAGTATTCAATGAAGGAAGCATTATTATTTAGTCAGAGAATCTGTCAACTTAGCAAAGCATTATGGAAGTCAATTGAAAAAGACTGGCAACAATGGATTAAACCATTTGATCTAAACATTAATGAGCACCATATTTTATGGATCGCTTACCAACTAAATGGGGCTTCTATTTCTGATGTGGCCAAATTCGGAGTCATGCATGTTTCAACTGCTTTTAATTTTTCAAAGAAATTAGAGGAACGTGGTTTTTTAGAATTCTCCAAAAAAGAGAATGATAAGAGGAATACGTATATTAAACTGACAGAAAAAGGGGAAACTATTTTTCTGAAAATAATGGAATCTTATGATCCGAATCAAAACGCAGTTTATTCAGCCGCGATGCCCCTAAAAGATTTATATGGTAAATTTCCTGAAATTATGGAAATGATGGCGATCGTTCGTAATATTTACGGAGATGATTTCATGGAGATATTCGAAAAATCATTTAACAATATTGAAAATGGTTTTGATGATTACGAGGGAAAACTTAGAAGAAAGATCCCTATAAAAACAGAACTTATCTAATCGAATATTGATACTTTTAGATTATAAATACTTTTTTAATTCTGTCATCAATGGTAAATATATCCTCTGTGCGATACAAGCTTCAATAGTTTCCTCAGTTTGTAGTGCCGGATGCAACTTCTTAGTTAGTTTATTAAAAAGCGGATGAAAATAAACAAACCCCTCCGCTTTCTGTTCTTCCCATTCATTGTTCAATTCCTCACAAAGTAATTGGAATCGCTTGACGTCTTCTTCTCCAAGCGATTTTTCAATTATAAGCTTATAAAATGCTTGTGTTGAAGTTTGACTCATTTTTAACAATAGAGTCTGATGATACTCTATACGTTTAATTCTTTTTAAAAGATCGTCCATATTCATTACTGCTCCCCGCTTTTTTGTTCTGTATTTCCTTACTCCTTATTTTATTATCTTACTAGCTTTCATATCGTTTAACTAGTTATTTAAATTATTTTAGTCCTATCTTTTTTAACGATTATTTGCTAATGTAAATATCATACGATTTCATTTGGTGGATTTTTACCCCATTATTAGAAATACAATCAGCCTCTCAAAAGGAGGAAATCATTGATGATCTCCCTTTATATCATATTTGCGATATTTATATTATTCTATATTAATAAGATGACAAATTCTCTTTGTTTAATAAAAGAGATTCCAAAGGAAAAACAACCTAAGGTCTTTCATACGATTAATATTCTCGTAACCATCTTATTAATCTCTTCTTATGTGGAAATTTTACTTGCTTCATAATTCGCTTCTAAAATCCCATTATAAGCATGAAAAAAGCGTTGAGGTTGTTCTCAACGCTTTTTTCATGCTTTAACAAAAGCAAGAAGCTCCAATAATGATAAGCAGAATGAATAAAACAACAAGCAATGCAAATCCTCCACCAAAATCCCCATGTGAACCTGACATGAAATACCCTCCTTTCGCGTAAATAAAGAAAACTTCCATCAGTGTGGGTTTTTCGACGCACAGGACGTGCTAGTGCAGACGTTGCGACAGGACGTCGCGTTTTTAGTCTGCCTCATCCCCCACTGATGGTTAGTTGCACTTATCGGGGTTTTACAGGCTGTTTATCCCCCACCTATCCTTTTTGTCTTTTATCAAAGCTTGAGGGGGATATTACAGCCTGTTAAACCGGGAGAAACTAAAGCAGGCGGCTAAACAAGCCACCTTCGTCGATAAGGACTTATAGCCAAGATGCACCAACAATGATTAATAAAATGAACAATACAACGATTAACGCAAATCCTCCGCCGTGTGAGTGGCCCATAGTAACACCTCCTTTACAAGGGATATACCATATACAGGTTAGCTGAAATTAAGTCCTCAGGTTATTCAGCCAGATACAAAGTCTCAGGTAAAAGCGGGCTTAAGAATGATTCTAAGTAGGAATGGATCGACAATTAACAAATCGACATTGGCGAATATCCTATAACCTACCTCCTTTTGCTTTCGTTTTATCATATGTCCGATTTCCCCGTCTGGGATGGTCAAACACCCACATTTCAAAAAAATACGGTGATAGCCTATCATTATAATTTGTTCTGACTCTAATTTATGATATAGTTATGAAAGTTGATGGTTCGATTTAAACTAATATTAGGAGTGTTAATAAGTGAAAAAATGGATAATTAGCCTTACATTAGCGACTAGCGTGCTAGCTTTAACAGCATGTAACGGTGCTAATGGCGATGTAGTAGTAAAATCAGAATCTGGAGATATTACGAAAGATGATCTTTACAATGCCATGAAAGACAAAGTTGGACAATCCGTCCTTCAAGAACTTTTATATTCACAAGTTCTTGCTGATAAATATGAAGTAACAGACAAAGAAGTAGATGCAAAAGTGAAAGAAATGAAAGACCAGCTTGGTGAAAATTACGAAATGGCACTTCTTCAATCTGGCTTTGAAGACGAAGCTGCTCTTAAAAAGACTTTAAAAACCAACCTTCTTATTGAAAAAGCCGTTCTTAAAGATATTACAGATGAAGATGTGAAGAAATATTACGAAGAAAATTACAAGCCTGAAATTAAAGCTCGTCATATTTTAGTGGCAGATGAAGCAAAGGCTAAAGAGATAAAAGCAAAACTTGATGCTGGTGAAGACTTCGCAGAAGCTAGCGAAGGAAAATTCAACGGATACACAATCCGCTGAAAAAGGTGGGGACCTTGGCTGGTTTGGTGCTGGTAAAATGGTACCTGCATTTGAAGAAGCTGCTTATGCCCTAGAAATAAATGCGATTAGTGAACCTGTTAAATCCGATTTTGGTTACCACATTATTCAAGTAACAGAGAAAAAAGAAAAACAACCATTTGAAGAAGTAAAAGACGAAATGAAAGAGCAATTAAAAAATGCAGAACTTAATGATTCCGCAAAAGTTCAAAAAGTAATTGATACTGAATTGAAAAATGCCAAAGTTGACATTAAAGATAAAGATTTAAAAGGAGTTTTAGGTACAGAAGATACAAAGAGTGATTCAAAAAGTGAAGCAAAATAATCGCTATCTCTAAAACATTCTTCCTAAAAAAGGCTGTCCCAAAAGGTGAATAACACCTTTAATGGGACAGCCTCTTTTCTTTTTTACCAAACTTGAATTCCCTATACACCAAGTGATTTTTCAGATTCCTTTTTACCTTCTCGTTCCTGCTCTAATCTTTGCATGTAGATATCTCCCTCACGCTCGATCATTTCTTCTTCTATGAGTTTTTCTTCTTTCCCTGTACGAACGACCATATATGCACTTGTAATAATCCCCATAACAACGAAATAGATCCAAAATGGAATATCCATCCTTTTCACCTCTTTACGAATAATGGTTGTCCATACATTCTATGTTAAGTCGTAAAGATTATGTCTAATGAACCATCAAAACGATCGGTGATAGCTTAATTACTGATGAAATTCAGGTTTATAAAAAGCTCGGTTATCTAAAGCAAAGATGCGTTCAGTATATTCACCTGGTGTTACTCTTTCTAATGCTCGATCAAGCATATTCATTTTAGCATCCAAATTATCGATATAATGGAGAATTTCAGCTTCTTTAATAAGTGGAGGTTTTGGACTTCCCCATTCCGCTTTTCCATGATGGCTTAATACTAGGTGCTGTAACATGAGCACTTCTTCGCCACTAATACTAAGTTCTTCTGCAGCCCGATCAATTTCATTCA
Source organism: uncultured Bacillaceae bacterium (assembly GCA_963765265.1). Lineage (GTDB taxonomy): Bacteria > Bacillota > Bacilli > Bacillales > Cytobacillaceae > Bacillus_BD. The sequence continues at coordinate 153,113 of CAVXVN010000002.1, read as the reverse complement.
CCATAATCGTAATGTGGCCAAGTAAATTTCCTTCAATTGTATAAGTTGTTGAAATGGGTCCAGATAATTCCTTTACCTTCCCTAAATCATGAAGGATGACTCCTGCATAGAGAAGATCTGTATCTAGACTTGGATATAGACCAGCAATTGCTTTTGCTAGATCAAGCATACTGACAACATGATAAGCGAGTCCTGAAACGAATTCATGATGATTTTTCATTGCTGCTGGATATTCAAGAAATTCCTTTAAATGCTTTTTTACTAAATGTCTCGTGATCCGTTGTATATTCGGATTCTTCATTTCAAAAATATACTGTGTGAGTTTATTAGACATTTCCTCTGTGCCTAATGGCGCTGTTTCAAGAAAATCATCAAGTCTGACTTGATCGTTTGAAGTGGTTGGACGTATCTGTTTAATCCGAAGCTGATTTCTTCCTCGATAACTTTGAATATCTCCAGAGATTTTTACGATTTGCTGAGGCCTATAACTTTGTACATCCTCTTCAGATGCATCCCAAAGTTTTGCTTCTATCTCACCACTTTTATCTTGAAAAACAATCGTTAAAAAAGGTTTCCCATTACTTGCCACTCCTTTAACTGCACTTTTAATGAGTAAAAAAAGTTCAGCAGACTCACCCACATTATAAAGAAGAATTCCTTTTGCCATGCTTACTCGCTCCCTTCTACGTATATCTATCAAGATTTTTCATATTCCCTTTGCACGTTTTTCATTTGATCACTTGTTCATTTCACAACCAAAGTATACCATATCATTATTTTCAAATTGACCCTTCATGATTGTATCTGTTGGGAAAGATCAACTAGGCTTTTATCACTTAAATGAACCACTTCTGCCCATTGAAAATATTTTAATAAATGCTCATGACAAGTAAAAAATAGAATTTGTTGTCCATCTAGCTGTTTTAAAAGTTCCACTACTCTACTAGTCCGTAAGCCATCAAAATTAACAAAACTATCATCAATGATAATCGGAAACTTATATTTTTCATATATGGTAACCGCAAGCGCAAGTCGCAATGACACATATATTTGTTCAGTTGTTGCTTGGCTTAATTCGTTTGCCTCATAAAGTAAATGGTCTTTACTTTCAATTAAAAAACCGTTGCCTTCTTGTTTTGTCAAAATACGGCAATAATTCCCGCCTGTTAAAAACGACAAATATTCTTCTGCCTTATGGAGCATTTTAGGTAAACGCACTTTTTTGAAATTATTTACGGTTCTTTGAAGAATCTCCTTTGCAGTGGCAAAGCGTGCCCATTCACGAGCTTCATCCTCAAATTCAGATTTTAACTGTTTGAACCGATGTAGGAGGTCCGCATAAGTCCCACCATCCTCTATCCGTTGTATATTATATTTCAATGACGCAAAATCATCGTGCAATTGGGATAATTCACTATTTTGTTTATCCTTCATATCCGTGATTTTCTGAATCGCTAACTCAATGGATTCGATGCTTGAAAATTTTTCAGCGTCCTCTTTCGTGAAAGAAGACAACTTTAACTGAATCGAAATGCTATTCCACTGAATCATTAACTCCTCTTTTAATGCTGCTTTCTTTCCTATTTCTCGAAAATGATCTTCATTTTGAGCATTTGCTTTGGAATATAAAATGACCATTTCATCCATGACCCGGTTTAATTCAAATTGATCCTCTTCTAGTTCATCTTGAAGCTTACCTAATTGATCCTTTTTTTCATTAAATTGAATTTGCTTTTCTAACTCCAGCTTTAATTTCTTTTTTAAAGTGAAGGTCACCTCATGGGGAGATAATTGATCATCGTTTAAAAACTGCAGTGATAATTTACCGAAGTGGTTCCATTATTTTCTTTATTGCCTCATGATTCAAATTCATCTGTTCAACGGTATAAAACTTCTCTTGGTGTAGCTTTTTCAGACTATCAATCATTTGAAAAGCATCAAATAAATACTTATTAGCTATCTCATCAGGTATCTTTAATTGTTCACCAACATTAAGCAATTCCTTTCGAAGGTTGGCTGTCTCTTGTTCCCATAATTCAAAACGATCAATGACATGATGATATTGCTCTTGCTGTCTTTCAAGATTCACGTTTACATGTATAAATTGTTCCCGTAGGAGTGAATCCTTTTCAAGTTTTTGTTTTAGAAGCTCTACATGCTCTAATGGCTGCTTCCATTTCTTTTCAAACTCAATCTCCTGCTCCTGCAAATTCTTAATTTCAGTTTGTAAAACTTCATCACTTACGGCCGATTTACTTTTTATATAGAAAAGAATAGAAACGAACAAACCGATTCCACCCACCAATACCAGTAAGAGCTCTTGAGACGCTATTCCCCATCCACAGAGAATCATAAACAACATAGCCATAAAGAGAAACTGCCATTTTTCCTTTTTCCCTTTATTTGTAGCATGCATATGCGATGCTGTTAATATAGCTAACCGCTCTTTAACCTGTTGGCGTTTTTCAGCGAGAGTATCACTTGATTCCATGCTGTTCAATCGTTCTATTAATTCTTTTCGTTCCTTTTCATGCATTAGCTGTGCTTTCAATAAAGCTTCTTCCGTTTCCAATTCTTCCAATCGTTTTTTCTCTACCTGAAATTGTTCATCCAAGTTCACGTTTCTTTTCGGTTAAACGCTGCTGATTAGCCTTTAGCCCAACTATTTTTTCTTTCATAAAAACACTTGTATTAGCGTCTTAATAGATCCTTTGTAGAAAGGGGTAGATGAATATTATTTTGTAACCGTTGAATCTCACCTTCCATATTCTTCATTTTTATATGTAATTGATTATGATCCTGTTTCCATTTATCCAACAATGATAAACTCTCTACAATCCTATTGATTTCATTTTCCTTCTCAAGAAGAGTGAAATTCGGTTGAATAGCCTTCATATCTGCTTGTAACGTATCCATTCGTTGTTTGAGAATATATATTTTCCTCTCAAGCTGTGTTTGCACGATTTTGAGTCTTTCAAGCTGTTCAAGACCATTTTCCGGAAAATCAAGATGATCATAAGGAACCAATTCTTTTTGAATGATTTTTTCTTGTTGAAACATAGGGGAGACTTTTTTCCATTCTTCCAAACGAGTTTGCTGTTCGGTGAGTGAAATGATTTCGGATTTGATCTCCTCAATCTGTTTCTCAATAGAATCCCTTTTGGTTAATAAACTTTTATACTGCTCATTGTTTTCCTCTGCTTTTTGCAGCTCAGTCCGCAAATTTCGGAGTTCCTTCAATTTTGTATTCAAAAGTGGATTTCTCCCATTTGGCTTAAAGCGGGATTCTAACTCTTTGGCAAGCTCATTTTCTGCTTTTAATAGACGGTCTGAACCAATTGTTCCTGTTGAAAATAAAAAACGACCAATATCTTCTCCCTTTATGTGATGGACATTTTGCAAGCCCTGAAGATTAAAGGAAAATATGGATTGAAACAAATTCTTATCCATTGAAGATAACAATTCCTTAAGAAGTTCTTCCCCGCCTATCCTTCCATTTTCAATGTGAACGGAAACGTCCCCTGTTGCTTTTCCCTTTACTCGTTCAATGACGGTTTTTCCTTTACCAGGAAAAAACACTGTAAGTTGCCCGCCATATTTAGCTCCTTTTTTGGGTTCGTAGCGTAGTTCAGTCTGTTGTTTAGTGGGAAACCCAAATAATATACTGTGTATGAAGGACATAATGGTGGACTTTCCTGCTTCATTTTCTCCATAGAATACTTGTTGGTTATGCAAATTAGAAAATTTAACATCTTCAAACTTTCCATAACCATATATGTATATTTCCATTATTTTCATATCATCTACCCCTTAACGCTGATGTAGTAAGTGAAGCAGTGTTTGTAATGCCTCTTGCTTCAATACCTGCATTTCTTTTTCAGTTAGTTCCGGTATAAATTTCCTCGCAATCGGATGTTCATATAGCGGACGGATACTCTCTGTTACAGTATCTAATTGATCGGATGCTTGAAAGAGCTCATAATAAAAATCAGATTCTTTTTCAAGCTGACTTCGATTCCATTCATAGGCTCTTTCTATTTCAATTTGTATAGGCCACACAAAAGAAGGCTCCTCGCGCTCTTCATCCTGCAAAGTTTGTAATAGGTCACCATTTAACACACTCGCTAACTCCTTATCTGGAAGACGTACATTATGTAGAGTAAGGGATAATAGGATTCCTTTTCCTTGCAGACGATTTTCTTCCATTTTATTTTGACAGAGCAGGTACAACTGTTGAAAGCTATTTGCCTCCTGTCCATCAAGTTGAAGAGTTTTCCAGCGAATATCCGACGTTTCGATAAAATCAAGCTTTGTATCACTCTTAGTCAATCTAACAAGGTAAGAGCCCTTTTTTCCTGTTTCTTTTCTATTTCTCCCCTGTATATTTCCTGGATAAACAATATAAGGATTCTCATGAAGGATGGAACGTTTATGAATATGCCCAAGCGCCCAGTAATCAAACTTTTTATCAATAAGCTCTTTTAAATGAAAGGGTGCATAATGACTATGACCACTTGATCCTTCTCCATGTCCATGCAATATCCCGATATGAAAATCAGCACCCTCATGCTTGACGTATTCATCTAAATGGCTTTCCATGACATGTCGCGATCCATAACTAAATCCATACAAATGGGTTACGATTTCTTCTGCGATACATTTTTTGAATTCTACTTTTTCACCAAAAATGTGAACATTACTTGGCATGTCCAAATGAATCCATTCCCCATTTAAATGATCGTGGTTCCCATGTATGACGAAAACAGGAATATGATACTGGTCCAGTCTTTCCATTTCCTTTCGTAGCCTCATTTGTGCACGTACACTACGATCCTGTTCATCAAATAAATCACCCGCTAGAATGACAAAATCTACTTGATGGTTAATCGCCTCGTCTACTAGTTTTTTTAACGCTACAAACGTACTCTCCTTAAGTCTTTCAAAAATTTCTTTTGGCAAATGCGAAAGTCCGATCATTGGGCTATCTAAATGCAAATCCGCTGCATGAATAAAAGTTATTTGTTTCATTGATTATACTCACTCCAACTTTCCTCTTTAGTTCAGAAGAAATAATCTTATATCCATTCTACCATCCGCTATAATCGAATGCACGTTCTTATAAAGAAAACTTCCATCAGTGGGGGTATTACAGCCTTTTAATCCGGGATAAAGAATATTGAAAAAGAGATCATTTTTCACCTCCTATGCTGCTCGTTTATTAGCAGGAGTCATGAAAAACGATCTCTTTTATTTCCACTCTAATTACCTATATGCTATGCATTCCTTAATCCTTTTTTGTTAACTGCAAGGCCCTTTTAATATCTTTAAATGAATTCGATTTTCCATACATGAGGACCCCACCTGAATATACTTTGGCACCAAATATTGCAAGAATCGCGATGGTGATCACCAAAATAATAATTCCCAGAATCGGCTCCCAGAATGGCAAGGTTAGCATCCCAACGCGCATAAACATAAGCATAGGTGTAAAAAACGGGATATATGATGTAACCGTAATAAATGTTGTATCCGGTTGATTTAATCCAAACATAGCAATCATAAAGCCAGCAACAACGAGCATGGTCATTGGTGTGATCATTTGCTGAACATCCTCTATTCTGCTGACAAGCGATCCGAGGAAGGCCGCAAGAGTGGCATACAGAAAGTAGCCTAGAATAAAGAAAATAACGGCATACACAATGGTCGAAGCTGGGATATTTTGAAAGCCAAGAAACTCAAAGAATCCACCTTGCATGGTTTGAAGATTCTTCTTTACAAAATAAGATCCAGTCAATAATAAAATGGCCATTTGTGTCAAACTTAATAACCCAATACCGAGAATTTTCCCATACATTTGCTTGATAGGTGACACACTGGAAATCAATATTTCCATTACACGAGAAGATTTCTCTGTCGCAACTTCCATGGCAATCATGTTTGCATACATAATGACAGCAAAATAAATGACAAACAGGATGACATATACAAGACCACGTGCTTCGCTTAATTCTTCCTGTGTTTTTGCATTATCCTTTAAGGCAATTCGTTCAAAAGAAGCGGGTTCCGATAACTTTCCAAGTTGTTCCGTTGTTAGCTGTAGTTGAGAGGCTGCAAGTTGAGACTTTACTTGTTGAAGAGTCGCTTGCAAATCACCTGGAATCGCAAAATCTGCAACACTCAATGATTTATAAGTGGCGATGGGAAGCATGGCTTCGTTATAGTCAAGAATCAACAAACCTTGAAATTGTTCACTTTCAACCTGATCTTCTGCTTCTGTTTCAGATCCCTTAAATTTTTCAATGATCAGCTCTTCATTGACTGTTTTCAACCTTGCTTCAAACAATGGGAATAATTCTCCCGTTTCATCGATTACGGCAACTTTTTCTTCGCCATTCCCCTTGTTAAAATAATCGATAATGTTTGTCATATTCGTTAACCCAATTAATATTATCGCTGTAACCAAAGTTGTAATAATAAAAGACTTTGTTTTTAACTTACTGACATATGTATGAAAAAGAATAATCCAAAACCTACTCATAGGAAGCACCTACCTTTTCAATAAAGATGTCATTTAAAGAAGGTTCTTCTAAAACAAATTTTGAAATAAACCCCTTATCAACAATACTCTTTAGAATATGTGAAGAAACCTCTTCGTCTTTAATTTGTAAAGAAATACCTTCAGGTGTCGTTTTGGCATTCGTAACACCTGAGAAATTCTTCAGTTCCTCCAGATCAAAATCGGCATGAATCACTAAGTTCTTTTTCCCATACGATCGTTTAATGTCCTTCAGTATTCCTTGCACAATTGGTTTTCCCTTATGCAGGATGCAAAGGTGTTCACACATTTCTTCTACATGTTCCATTCGATGGCTTGAAAACACAATGGTTGTCCCATTATCCTTTAAATCAATTACCGCTTTTTTCAATTGCTCCACATTCACTGGATCTAAACCACTGAATGGTTCATCAAGAATCAACAGTTTGGGTTTATGTATAATAGCAGCAATAAACTGGATTTTCTGCTGATTTCCTTTCGAGAGCTCTTCTACCTTTTTATCTACATATTCTGGTACCTTAAATCGAGAAAGCCAATAATCCAACTCTTTTAATGTTTCTTTTTTGGGCATCCCTCTAAGTCTTGCTAAATAAACCATTTGATCTCGAACTTTTAGCTTTGGATACAAACCCCTTTCCTCAGGCAAATAGCCAATCAACGGACTTGTTGAATAGTCAATATTCTTTCCATTCCATGTAATCGACCCACTGCTTGGGCTTAATAAACCTAAAATCATTCGAAATGCAGTTGTTTTCCCTGCACCGTTCGCACCGAGGAAACCAAACATTTCTTGATCTGGAATCGAGAGTGTTAATTGATCTACAGCAGTAAAGTTTCCAAATCGTTTTGTGACATCCTTAAGCTCTAAAACCATTTTTTCCTCCCCCTTTAACATTATCTACGAACTTTTTAAAAATAAGATTCACTTTTCTCATTATTATTTATTATATATGAAAAAAGCCTGCATATTTGCAGGCTTCTAAAAAGTAATCGTGAAAATCATCTTATTTCAATATCCACAAACATCATAACCTATTTGATTATGTTCATCTTTTTTAGAAACTCTATTGGCTGTTGTTTTCGGAAGTGCTCTTTGATCATATAAGCAACACCATTCTGATTTTGTGAACGTGTAATCCAATTCGCTGCTCTTTTCACTTCAACTGGAGCATTCCCCATGGCCACTCCAAGACCGACCGCTTCAATCATCTCTATGTCATCAAGGTCATCCCCGATACTGACGATCTGACTTCTTGGAATTCCTAATCTTTCGGCTAAATAGAGTAAACCATTTAATTTTGAAACACTTGTTGGAACGATATTTAATCTTAATTCATCCAATTGTATACAATCAACCTCAGAAAATACATTTTCAATTGCTTCCTTTACATCTTTAAGATCTTCCTTGTATTCAAAATACACTTCAATACTTGAAGGGCTGGCTGGTTCATCGACAATCGTTTCTCCTATTGAATCAACAAACTGTTGAGAATACGATACTGGATCACCTGAAGTAAATACTGTTTTTGCAAGCAAATTATGGTTAAGTTTATATTTATTGGCAAGTGAGTAATGTTCATGAACAAGCCTAATTTGGCATGGAAATCCTTCAAGTAAACGTATGATGTCATACGTAGTATTTTCTTCAATTCGAGCAGCATGAATCGGTTTTCCTATCTCTTTTGCGATATAAGCTCCACTATGAGTGATCAAGATTGAATTAATCTTTAAAGCTTTTGCGACCTTTTTAGCAGAAAGAAAACTACGCGATGTCACAAGGGTTACATAAATCCCTTTATGTTGTACATAATCAATTGCTTCTTTCGTTAATTTATTCATTCTTCCATTTGTTTGAAGAAGTGTACCGTCAATATTGACAGCAAGCATACGGTAGATCATCGTTGCTCCCCCTATTCTTGGTGAAAAATCCTATACTAAAGATTATGAAAGGAAATAAGGGAATAGAACAAAGCTCGACCATATAAAGAAAACTCGATGATTGGCGAGCCTGCAAGGCGAAGACAGAGGCCTAGTTGCACTTATACTGTTTTCCTAAAAATTTCCACTACGCCGAACTTCTCCTGCGTTGCAATTTTATACTTTCTTAAGAGTGCAAAAAAAAGAAGACCCCTTTAGGTGCCTTCCACATTCATACAAATGGATTATTGATTAATTGAACCGTATAGCTCTTCTAGTGGCTTGAGAATGATTTGATTTAATTCATTTACAATCATACTCATTCTTTGTTCTGCTTCCATTAATTTGGAAATTTTTTCATTTTTTTGTACATCTGAAACAAGAATTTGTGCTTGTGCAATCTCATCCTGGGGAATTTCCTGTCCCATCATTTGTTTTTGTTGAAGCTGCATTTGCATATTACGAAACTTTTCAAACATTTGTTTCGCTGATTCATCCGCATTCACTACATCATATTGATTCTTTAATGTAATATATTCATCACTATTCCTAATCGTTTTTTGCAATTCATAGGCACTATCATGTAGATTAACAGACATCCTATCACTCCTTCTCCAAATTCAAAATTCACTTCATCTTACCAAAATTTAGATGTATTTACCATTGTGCACCCTTCAAAAATTGCACATTCATAGATTATTTTAATAAAAATCCTGGTATGACAATAGATCCTTTCTGGAAACCTATATGATATATTCATCAAAGGAGGGAAAGACAAATGAGCAAGAAAGCAACTGAAAAAGGGGTAGATTATGAAGGCCGCGATGAGTTATACCTTGATATAGATCGAATGATTAATGAAGGGATGTCAGGTGGATCCGTCCATTTTCGTGAAAACATAACAAATATCGAAGAAGCACGAGATTTAGAAAAAGAGGCCCCTCCACACGAAATTCAATAATAAAAAGTGTCTGTACAGCAAAATGTGCAGACACTTTTTTGTTGACAAGTAACGAATGATTTGGTTTCACTAACAATTACCTATTCATCAAATACACTAATAGAACAAGCTATTCTTTAATTAAATATGTTACTTCATAGTTACATCCATCACATTTTAATAAATGTGGACATTGTCCTTTTTTAAAATCTTCTTTATAACCGTCTTCCAGTTTCATTTGATCAATAGGCATATAGGCACTATAATCATCAAAAAAATCCATTATTCTTCCAGTATCATTTATTTGTGCGCCACATTTAGGGCATTTTAGCTCTAATGCCTCAAAACCATTGCAAATAGGACATATTCCCATCATTCGCACCCTCCAAAAACTTTAGAATGAACGTAATAAATAGGTAAAAATTACCTGAACAAATAGACGAATAGCATGAAGTTTTTTAACCATAATAGAGAGTACAAAGCAAAAAACAGCAACAAAAAAACTCACTACAATAGCTTTACCTAATAAATGGTCATTTATGTAACAAGAAATACTTATTTTTCCTTTACCTATTGGACTGTGCTGGTTGCTTGATGGAAACATCAATTTGGTTCAATTCCAAAATAGTCCACCAAAAAAAATGACTGAAGGAGAGTGCGCATCAATGCCAAACAACAATTCTTCAAACCAATTATTAGTTCCTGGGGTATCACAAGCTTTAGATCAAATGAAATATGAGATCGCTAATGAGTTTGGTGTAAACTTAGGGGCAGAAACTACTTCTCGTGCTAACGGATCTGTTGGAGGAGAAATTACAAAACGCCTTGTTCAAATGGCGGAGCAACAACTTGGTGGTTCTTTCTAAGTAATGCAGTATTTTTAATAAAAACAACTTCATAGCAAATGGATAAAGCCCCCTTTTTTAATAAAGGGGGCTTTCTTATATCGAACATACTTATTTTACATCTGACTTAAGCTCTGTTATACAGTTACTTACACAAGAAGATTTCACACTACACGCAGCACATTTGCCTTCCTTTGATTTATTAATATGGCGAACCAAAGCCCAACCTGCATATCCAAAAATAGCTACACCAGCACTATGTTTATGATCATATCGCCCACCCCTTTCCGTTGCCCCATCTTAACGGGCGTAAGATCGCCACCTTGAGATTCTAAGTATCAAAAGAGATAGCTGGGGGATCAAATGCCCGTAAAGATCCGACAAGATCTTTCTAGGGCTTCAGCCCTTAGAAAAGTCATCAGGCGTAGCTGGCTAACCCTCAGTGGGGATGAGACCCCACTGAGAGTCTTTTTATGCTAAACCTAATAATTTACCACCCTGATAAATAATAAACGACAAAATATAGGCTAAAATAAGGGCATATCCTATAGCAAAAGCTGTCCATTTTTTCGAATTCGTTTCTTTATAAATGGTTGCCGTAGTAGCTAAACAAGGAATATAAAGTAAAATAAAGACCATAAAGCTAACCGCTGCGAGTGGAGTAAATTGTGTTGCCAGCAATCCTTGTAACGATGCTTGATCTGGAACAAAATAAATAATATTCATAGATGAAATAATCGATTCTTTCGCAAGAAACCCTGTTATTAAAGAAGCACCAGCCTGCCAGGTACCAAATCCTAGTGGTGCAAGAATAGGTGCAAATATCCCTCCAATTGCAGCTAAAAAGCTATGATCCATGTCAACATTCAATCCACTAGGACCTAAATAAGCAAAAAGCCAAATAAGGACTGATCCAGCAAATATAAAGGTACCTGCTTTTCTTATAAATCCTTTTCCTTTATCCCATGTACTTCTCCACAATGCTTTTCTCTGTGGTACACGATAAGGAGGAAGTTCAATGACAAATAAAGAATGATCACCTTTTAAAATCGTAACAGAGAATAGCTTAGCTAAACCTAAAGCAAGCAAAACACCAAGAACATATAATGAGAGAACAACTAACGCTTTATATTGAACAAAAAAGGTTCCAACAAATAAGGCATACACTGGAAGACGCGCAGAACATGACATGAGCGGTGTTAATAAAACGGTCAGCAACCTTTCCCTCGGCGTTTCAATCGTCCTTGCAGCCATTATTCCTGGCACATTACAACCAAAGCCAATGATCATAGGGATAAATGCCTTTCCATTCAATCCGATGCCTTCCATAATCCGATCCATAACAAGAGCCACTCGCGCCATATAACCAGAATCTTCTAATAATGAAATAAAAAAGAATAAAATAAAGATTTGTGGAACAAAAACTAAAACACCACCAACACCCGCAACAATTCCATCAATAATTAAATCATGTATAAATGCAGAAGCACCGACATAAGCTAAAAAAGATTCAATACCGGATGTTAAAGGGCCTGTAATAAAAGAATCCAGTATATCTGAAAGTGGAAACCCTAGCCAATCAAAAGTTAACATAAACATAAGGTACATTAATAATAGAAAGATTGGAATTCCAAGAAATCGATTTGTAACCATTCGATCTACCTTATCCGTAAAAGTTCACTTTTTGATCTTTTGAATTCACAATGGATCCCACTAGAATTTTATGAATGAACTCCGATCTTTTATTATAAATATATTGATCAATTGATTTAGCATCATGTTCATTCTTCAATTTTTCTTCCAATTCCAGAACCAATTTATTTAAAACATCTACTTCAATGAAATTCAATAAATATGATTTTATACTTTGATTTCCTTCAAGGAATTGAAGTGTAAGCCATCTAGATGAAAGCGTTATCGAATGCTGGTAAGCAGATTTTCTAATTTTAAGACAGCTTCTTCTATCTCTTTTCCATAATAAATAAGATTTTTTTCAGAATATGAATATTGTTGGCTAGTTATCGTCTGTGCTAACTCGTCACATCCCTCTCCAGATCGTGCAATAATAGGCACTACCGGAACACCCAGGTAGGCAGATAACTTATTCACATCTACTTCAATTCCACGGTTTTTTGCTACATCCATCATATTTAACCCAATAACCACTGGTTTCCCATACTCTAGTATTTGTATGGTCAAATGAAGATTTCTTTTTAATTGAGAAGCATCAAGGATATTTAAAAGTTTATCTACATGATCATGTAAAAAAAAATGCGAAACAACCGCTTCATCCTTTGAAAGGGGACTTACAGTATAAATTCCTGGTAAATCGATTAATAGATCTTTTTTATTTTTAAATTGACCAACCTTCTTTTCAACCGTTACACCACTCCAATTCCCTACATATTCGTAGGAACCTGTTAAATGATTAAAAAGAGAGGTTTTCCCCGTATTTGGATTACCTAGAAGTGCAATTTCCATTATAGTCTCTCCACTTCAATTCTTAAGGCTTCCTGTTTTCGGATTCCAACACATTGTCCGCTTGATTCAAGCATTAACGGACCGCCAAACGGCATCTTATTTTTCACAAAGACTTCTGAACCTTCTGTTATACCAAAATCAAGAAGTCTTCTTTTAACTAATCGATTAACTTGTGATAAATCAATAATTTTTCCTTTTTCACCTTTTCGTAAATTCCCTAGCATATCCATCACCCACTTTTATATTACCACATCTAATTGAGAATGATTATCTCAATCTATAATGATTTGTGAATTTTTGAAGAATAAAAGTCATAGATAAAGTAAATTTCCATCAGTGGGGATATTACAGCCTGTTAAACCGGGATAAAGAAAACTTCAATTTTCCAATAAGCAATTTTTCATATAAGATTAATAATTTTTGTTTAACCGCCATAATGTTTCTATAGACCCACAAGTTCTTCGTTTGATAAGGTTTTATTTGAAGTATACTCCTCGAAAAACATCAAGTGACCAAAGCATTAATCCACATTGAACCATATCATATGGAAAAAGGATCATGATGTTTTCCAAAAGGAGTGTTCGTAATGCTTAATATAAAAGTAGATCATGAAATCAATTTGCAGCTTTTTCAACAACAAGATTGTTCCGAACTATTTCAGCTTGTTGAATCAAACCGAAATCATTTAAGAGAATGGCTACCCTGGGTAGACAGTATCACTTCCTCCCATCAATATTTTCCAATTATTAACGCTTGGTTAAAGCAATATGCAGATCATAACGGTCTAAATGCTGGAATCCGTTTCAAGGGAAAATTAGTAGGTGTGATCAGCCTAAACTCCATTGACTGGAATAACCAACAAACATCCCTCGGTTATTACTTAGGAAAAGGATACGAAGGCAAAGGCATTATGACCAAAACCGTGCAAGCAATTCTTTTCTATATATTCCTTCATTTACATCTTCATCGTGTCGAAGTTCGTTGCGGGGTGCATAATAAAAAAAGCCGTGCTATTCCTGAACGACTCGGCTTCAAACAAGAAGGTGTGATTCGAGACGGGGAATTTCTTTACGACCATTATCACGATTTGGTTGTCTATGGAATGTTATCTCATGACTGGTTAAATCAAAATCATCACTAAATTTCACTAAAAATTCATTTTCTTCATATGAATTTTCATAGTGCTGAATTTTATTGCATATAATTTGAGAAATACACACCGAAACTGAAACGTTTGACTGTATTGTTTAGAGTACCTTATAATAAAATTAAATAATATCAATTAGAATGGGGTGGTATAGTGGGGCAGTCTATCGTATTGGAGAACTAGCAAATTTAGCGAACGTTTCAAAAAGAACCATCGACTATTATACCGGCTTAGGGTTATTAAATGCAAAACGTTCAAAAGGCAACTATAGAATATATCCAGAAGATGCTTTAGACGATTTAAAAACGATTGAAGATTATAAAAAGGTACATTTACCACTTCATGAGATTAAAGGAAAACTAGAATTAAAGAATCATACTCAGCTTCAAAATAGAGAAGTTGAAAATCAATTAAAAAGATTGGCCATTCAAATGAAACAGTTAAATAATGATCTTTCCATGCTCTTACCTATCATTCAAGAATACAAACATGATTCCATGTCTAATAAGCTAAATGAAGAAGGTTCAGCACTCATTGAATCGTTGGAAAGAATGACGTATGACTAAAATTTTTGTAAATATCAGGAGGTGACTCCTTACCTGTTTAAGACAGGATAAGGAAATTTATTTGGACATATTAAACTTGGTGATTATAGCCATTTTAATTGCTTTGACAGCATTTTTTGTAACTTCTGAGTTTGCTATTGTAAAAGTTAGAAGTTCAAGAATTGATCAGTTGATTGAAGAAGGAAATAAAAGAGCCCTTTCGGCAAAAAAAGTAATTTCAAATTTGGATGAATACTTATCTGCTTGTCAATTAGGTATTACAGTAACCGCTCTGGGAATTGGTGCACTTGGTGAACCAACTTTTGAGCATATTTTTCATCCTATTTTTGTTTGGTTCAATATTTCAGAATCAATTACTTCAATTCTATCCATCGCCGTTGCTTTTACAATTATAACGTTTCTGCATGTGGTCGTTGGGGAACTTGCTCCTAAAACCGTTGCCATTCAAAAGGCTGAGTGGATTTCACTAATAACTGCACGTCCACTAATTCTGTTCTATAGAATTATGTTTCCGGTTATTTGGGTTTTAAATCATTCAGCACAATTTATCACTCACCTTTTTGGACTCAAGGCTGCATCAGAACGGGAATTGGCCCATTCAGAAGAAGAACTTCGAATCATTTTGTCAGAAAGCTATAAAAATGGTGAAATAAACCAATCGGAGTTTAAGTATGTAAATAAAATTTTCGAATTTGATAATAGAATCGCCAAAGAAATTATGGTTCCGAGAACAGAAATTGTTTCCCTTTCAAAGGAACAAACCCTAGACGAGTTTCTTTCTATTATTCATGTTGAAAAATTTACACGTTATCCCATCATTGATGGTGATAAAGACCATATTATTGGTATGATTAATTTAAAAGAAATTGTAACGGACCTCTTAGATTATAAAGACCTAAAGGCTATAACAATTGAATCTTATATCCGTCCCATCATTAAAGTAATTGAAACAGCACCTATTCAGGACCTACTTGTCAAAATGCAGAAAGATCGCATTCATATGGCCATCCTAATGGATGAGTATGGTGGAACTTCCGGTTTGGTGACTGTGGAAGATATTATTGAAGAAATTGTGGGAGAAATTCGTGATGAATTTGATATGGATGAAGTTTCAGAAGTTCGAAAAATAAAAGATGGACACTTTATTTTTGATTCAAAAGTACTTGTTACTGAGGTTAATGATATGCTTGGACTTGATATTAATGATGAAGATGTTGATACGATTGGTGGTTGGATTCTGACTGAAAATTACGAAGTGAAACAAGGGGATATCCTCTACCACAATTCATATTCTTTTAAAATTGTAGACATGGAAGATCATCATATTAAATATATCGAAGTAATCAAAATGGAAGATGAGAAGTTTCTTGCTGAAATAGTGAATCAAGATAAACAACAAGAATTGGAACTTCCCTCTCCTATACCTTTAGCCAAATCAGAAGCATTATACTAAAATACGTCAAGCACTGTAGTCATTAATACCCAAAATGTATTCATTTTGGGTATTTTTTTATTCATTTTTAAAGTCAATATTCTTTGTCAATAATTATAATCACTTTTTGTTTGAATTGCTAAAATTGTCATATTTTATTCGTTGAATGTTCACAAATTTCCATTTGCAATGCTATAGTAGGAATAGATACGAAACTTAAGCAGGAGGTTTATATTCATGGAAGAACTTATGCTCGCACGAATTCAGTTTGCTTCCACAACATTGTTTCATTTTATTTTTGTTCCTTTATCTATTGGTCTCGCATTTATTATCGCTGTGATGCAAACGCTTTATTTAGTTAAAAAGAAAGAAATTCTTTTATGCAAACGCTTTACTTAGTTAAAAAGAAAGAAATCTACAAAAAGATGACGAAATTTTGGAGCATTTTTTTCCTTATTAATTTCGCTGTCGGTATTGTGACTGGTATTATTCAAGAATTTCAATTTGGAATGAACTGGTCTAGCTACTCCCGATTCATGGGAGATGTATTTGGTGCTCCTTTGGCCATTGAAGCTCTTCTTGCCTTTTTTATTGAATCAACCTTTATTGGCTTATGGGTATTTGGTTGGGATAAACTGCCGAAGAAATTGCATTTAGCCTGTATATGGCTTGTTTCGATTGCAACCGGCTTATCAGCCTTTTGGATTCTAGCAGCCAACTCATTTATGCAAAATCCGGTGGGCTATGCCCTTCGAAA
The DNA here is from genome assembly GCA_963765265.1 of uncultured Bacillaceae bacterium. Classification (GTDB taxonomy): domain Bacteria; phylum Bacillota; class Bacilli; order Bacillales; family Cytobacillaceae; genus Bacillus_BD. Next base: position 136,472 of record CAVXVN010000002.1, on the reverse strand, counting down.
TGGACGTGCCGAAACAACTGATTTCCTTGCTATTATAACAAATCCTAAATTATTAGTTGCCTTCCCACATGTCATTTTCGCAAGCTTGGCAACAGGCGCCTTTTTTGTTGTCGGTGTCAGTGCATGGAACTTTTTGAAAAAACGTGATCTTGATTTCTTCAAAAGCTCCATAACGATTGGGTTAATTGTTGGATTAATATCCAGTCTAGGATTTATTGCTTTTTCAGGACATGCACAATCACAATATCTTATGGGCGCACAGCCAATGAAAATGGCAGCTGCTGAAGGTTTGTGGGAAGATAGCGGTGATCCAGCGGCCTGGACCGTTATTGCTAACATCGATACGGCGAATAAGGAATCCTCTATGCGACTTGAAGTTCCTTACGCATTAAGCTATTTAGCTTATGGGGAATTTAAGGGAAAAGTAGACGGCATGAACAAACTTCAAGCAGAATACGAAGAAAAATATGGTGAGGGTAATTATATTCCTCCTGTAAAAACAACCTTTTGGACTTTCCGAATCATGGCGGGTCTTGGTGGTGTACTCGTTTTATTAAGTTTAATAGGCTTATACTTCAACCGACGCGGAACACTCGAAAATAAACCATGGTATTCAAAATTATTGGTTGCAACTCTATTTTTCCCATTTATTGCAAACTCCGCTGGGTGGATTATGTCTGAAATCGGTCGTCAACCGTGGATCGTAAATGGTCTAATGAAAACTGCTGACGGTGTGTCACCGAATGTATCATCGTCAAATTTTATTTTCACTTGTTTCAATTATATCGGTCAAATTTTATTTTCACTTGTTTCATTCTCATTAGTATATACACTTTTAGCCATTGCCATGGTCGCTTTATTTGTCAAATACATTAAACAAGGTCCGAATGAAAAAGCAAAAGAAGATGTAAGTGCTACAGATCCTTTCAATGAAGGGGGTTTCACCCATGCAACTAAGTGAGATATGGTTCCTATTAATCGCGGTACTATTTATTGGATTTCTCTTTTTAGAAGGATTTGATTTCGGGGTTGGGATGAGTACAAAATTCCTAGCCAAAAATGATTTAGAAAAACGAGTTCTGATTAATTCAATTGGACCTTTCTGGGATGCAAATGAAGTATGGCTTATTACTGCTGGGGCGCCATGTTTGCTGCCTTCCCACATTGGTATGCCACTTTATTTAGTGGATATTATTTACCATTTGTTGTTTTATTACTTGCCTTAATTGCCCGTGGAGTAGCTTTTGAATTCAGAGGAAAAATGGACTCAAAAAAATGGACAAAAACTTGGGATTGGTCGATTTTCTTAGGAAGTTTATTACCCCCTTTCTTATTAGGTGTTTTATTTACAAGTCTCATTAAAGGTGTGCCTATCATTTACTATCTAATAAAAGGTGTGCCTATTGACCAAGATATGAATATGTATGCAAGTTTTACTGATATTGTAAATCTTTACACCATTGTTGGTGGGGTAGCTTTTGTTTCGTTATCCTATATGCATGGATTAATGTTTATTTCGTTAAAAACGACAGGTACACTTCGCGAACGTGCACGTGAAGCAGCACAAAAAATATATATTGCCTGCGCTGCAGTAATTGTATTATTTGTTATTTTAACAGGTGTCTATACGGATGCATTCACTGAAAAAGGTTTCATACTCATTCCATTGTATGTTGTTGCTATTGTTCTTTACTTGCTGCTCTTCCCATTATTGAAGAAGAAAAAAGAAGGCATTAGCTTTGCTACAACGGGATTCATTATCATTCTTGTAACAGCATCTATTTTCATCATACTATTTCCAAATGTCATGATTAGTTCGACAGATATAGCCTATAATCTGACTGTTTATAATGCGGCTTCAGGGGAATATTCACTAAAAATAATGGCCATTGTTGCTTTTACAATGGTACCTATTGTTCTCGCGTATACCATTTGGAGTTATTACGTTTTCCGTAAACGTGTAACGGATAAGGAGCATCTAGAATATTAATGGATAAACAACTTTTCCACTATAAAGGTATTAAAACTCATATGTTCATAGTCGGAATACTAACAGTCTGTCAGGCCATAGCAATTATTTTTCAAGCACTGTTATTGTCAACAGCAATTACAAACATGTTTAAAGGGACAGCATCGACTGCTGTCCTTCCCTATTTTTTCGGCTTTGCTGGTGTATTTATTGTTAGACATTTCATTCAATGGTTGAAAGAAAGACTTTCGTTTCGTTTTGCAGAGAAAACATCCTTTGATTTACAGAACCTATTTATTCGAAAACTATTTGAATTAGGTCCACGTGGAATCGGAAAGAATGGTTCAGGAAATATGATTACACTCGCTTTAGAAGGAATTCCGAATTTCCGTACATATCTTGAACTATTTATCCCCCGTGCTATTTCCATGTTCTGTATTCCAATCGTCCTACTCATTTACATCTTTACAACGGATACACTTTCAGGAGTTGTCCTAGTCTTAACAATGCCAATTATGATTGCTTTTCTCATTCTTTTAGGTCTCGTTGCACGTGCAAAAAATACACAAATGCACAATGGGGTACCTATCAATTGCTTTCACGTCACTTTGTTGATTCGTTGCGAGGACTTGTCACCTTAAAATATTTAGGTAGAAGTAAATCCCATCAAAATGCTATAGAATCTGTCAGTAATAAATATCGCATTGCCACAAACCGGACCTTACGCATTGCGTTTTTATCGACCTTTTCTTTAGATTTCTTTTCTAGCCTCTCGGTCGCTGTTGTTGCAGTTGAACTTGGTCTCAGATTGATCGATGGTGTGACTGGTCTTCAAGCTGCATTAGCTATATTGATTCTTGCACCTGAATACTTTCAGCCAATTCGAGATCTAGGGAATGACTATCATGCAACCATGAATGGAAAAGATGCAGGTGAACAAATTCACAACTTATTAGATCAAAAGACACTCACCGATCAAATAAAAACCATAGAAGTTCCAAAATGGAATACTGAAAGTACTCTTACTGTACAACAATTACAAAAAGACTCCGAAGAGGAAAGTACATCAATCCTTAAAGATTTAAGTTTTTGTGTGAGTGGCTTTCAAAAAGTGGGTATTATTGGTGCTTCTGGTGCAGGTAAATCAACCTTAATTGATGTCTTATCAGGATTCTCATTACCAACTAGTGGATTCATTACAGTAAATGAAAGGCTAATGGAAAATTTCGCTACTCCTGGTTGGCAAGAGCAGATCATCTATATCCCACAACATCCTTACATCATTTCGGGTACTGTTGCTGAAAATATTAGCTTGTATGCACCGAACTCAACAAAGGCTGAGATTGAAGAAGCGATCAAAATAACTGGTTTAACTGAACTGGTTGAACGTCTTCCAAATGGATTAGACGAACGTATCGGTCAAGGTGGACGATTTTTGAGTGGCGGTGAAGAACAAAGGATTGCCTTTACACGTTCTTTGTTGCAAGATCGACCTATTTTGTTGTTTGATGAACCGACCGCCCATTTGGATATTGAAACAGAACATGAAATAAAACGATTAATATTGCCCCATTTAAAAAATAAACTGGTCTTTTTTGCAACACATCGTTTACATTGGATGCGAGAAATGGACTTCATTCTAGTGTTAGAAGATGGTGTGCTTGTTGAAACGGGAACACACGATGAACTATATAACAAAAAAGGTGCCTATTTTCGACTGATTCAGGCACAGGGAGGAACGATCAAATGAAGCTATTTCAAACTTATATCATGCCCTATTTGAAACAGTATAATCGTTCCATATTACTTGCCATCTTTTTTGCTATGATAACCGTCTTTGGTGCTTCTATGCTCACCTTTACATCTGGGTACTTAATCTCGCGTGCTTCACAAAGACCGGAAAACATTTTAATGATCTATGTTCCAGTTGTATTAGTACGTACATTTGGTATTTCACGTGCAGTCACCCATTATTTAGAAAGATTAACGGGGCATAATGCGGTTCTAAAAATTCTCTCTCAAATGCGAGTAAAGTTATATGGAGTATTAGAACCACAAGCACTTTTTATACGCTCACGATTTCAAACCGGTGATTTACTTGGGACATTAGCAGATGATATTGAACATTTACAGGATGTTTACATCCGCACGATTTTCCCAACACTGGTTTCCTTATTTCTATTCGTAGCTTCAATTATGTCACTTGCTTTATTTGATTGGCAGTTCGCACTTTGGATCGCTTTATGTTTAAGTATTATTGTAGTAGTCTATCCACTAATCTCACTCTTTCTTTTAAAGAAACGACAAGTGGAACAAAAACAAAAGAGAAGTACCCTTTATCAAACATTAACAGATGCTATTTTTGGTCTAGGCGACTGGATCATAAGCGGACAAAAAGAACATTTTATCACACAATACTCCCGCAATAGTCTAGAAAGTAATGTAATTGATAAAAAGATTCGTCATTGGAACCAATCTCGAACATTCCAATTGCAACTGATTACGGGTATGATCCTAATCTTCGTTGGACTCTGGGCTGGTGATCAGGCCCTAGCAGGTGAAATTGCACCAACCTATATAGCAGCCTTTACACTAGTAACCCTCCCAATCATTGAGGGGTTAATTCCTATCTCACATGCCATTGAACGGATTCCTACCTACCATGAATCCTTGAAACGACTGGATTACATCGAACAGTTTGTTCCAAAAGCAACTCATAAATCAGATGTAACTGCTCCCATTTCTTCCAAAGCAGTTCTTGAAATGAAGGATGTTTATTATCGATATAATAATGAAGGAATGGATGCACTACAACAGATTTCCCTTTCCATTCCACAAGGTAAAAAAATCGCTATACTTGGGAAAAGCGGTGCTGGAAAATCCACTTTCCTCCAGTTATTACTCGGAGCAATCTCGCCTTCTGCAGGAAGTATTGAAATGAACGGACATCCTCCCGACACTTATGAGGAGAACATATTTGAAATGATCAGTGTCTTAAATCAAAAACCTTACTTATTTGCTACGAGTGTTAAAAATAATATTAGGTTAGGAAATCAATCAGCCACCCAAGAGGAAATCGAACAAGTTGTTAGACAGGTGAAACTTGAAGAATACATCCATTCACTAAAAAATGGATTAGATACCCAGATGGAAGAAACCGGACAACGTTTTTCTGGTGGGGAAAGACAACGGATCGCTTTAGCTCGTATCTTATTAAAAAATACACCTATTGTCATCTTGGATGAACCAACTGTTGGACTAGATCCTCAAACAGAACGATCTTTATTGGAAACTATTTTTACTACCCTTAAAGATAAGACCGTTATTTGGGTCACACATCATTTAATCGGAATCGAACAAATGGACCAAGTTCTTTTTATTGATAAAGGTAAAATTGTCATGAATGGTTCCCATTCAGAACTATTAAAAACAAATGAACGCTATCAACAACTTTATTTGTTAGATCGAGGTCTTTAGGAAAAGCGGAAGTTGCTTGCTCAGGCGCGATAAAGAAAACTCGACGATTGGCGAGCCGCTAGGCGAAGCCAGAGACGTAGTTGCACTTATGCGATTTAGAATTCTTGGATATAAATTCTAATAAGCCAAGCTGGATCAAATATACTAAAAAGGGGTTGGTTAACCAGTGTAATTCACTGTTAATCCAATCCCTTTTTCAATCATTGTAAGAAAAGTTTTATTTTTTTAATACTATCCATATATAATGTAAATACAAAGATAATTCCTAACGAAAGGAGGCGGACAATTGATTAGAACAATTGCGATTAATAAACAAAATCAATTAGAAAGAAATATCCCACTAGACTCCCTCCATTCAAATAATTATGTATGGTATTGGATCGATTTTGATCAACCGGATGAAAAAGAGACTCACAAACTTAGAACACCTTTAGAATTTCATCCACTTGCTATTGAAGATTGTATTTATAGACTTCAAAGACCCAAACTGGATTATTATGAAGATCATACCTTTTTTGTTACCTATAGTATCAATCCGAAAACTTTAGCAAAAGAAGAATTAAACATATTTGTCAGTAAGAATTACATTGTCACTTATCATCATTTACAATCTGAGGAAGTCAACAAAGTATTCCGGGATTTTCACAATGATATTCATACTGAAGATTGGGATACATATAAAATACTACATCGTATTATGGATGAACTCGTAGACAATTATTTTCCTATTAACTATAAAATTGAAGATACACTTAACTCCATTGAAGACAATTCTCAAAATGAATCAATGGAAACATTACTTGATAAATTATTTGCCGCTCGACATAACTTACTTTCCTTAAGGCAAACTGTAGCACCCATGAGAGATCTCATGTACAGAATGTTAAACTCGCAACGCTTGCCCGGAATAGATAAAAACAGAGCCTATTTCTTAGACATTTACGATCACTTACTTAAATTAACCGAATTAATTGAAGCCAATCGGGAAATTACGGCTGATATAAGAGATAGCTATCTCTCCTATAATTCACATCAAACAAATCGTGTCATGAAAATACTAACGGTTTTCACTAGTATCTTTATGCCCCTAACCTTTATTGTTGGTGTTTATGGGATGAATTTCGAGAATATGCCAGAACTAAAGTGGCAATATGGTTACTTCGAAGCATTGTTACTCATGGCTATCATCGGGATAGGCATGTACATTTGGTTTAAAAAGAAAGGCTGGTTTAAATGAATCAACTTACTCCACTTGCCTTTCTTTTTATCAAATTAAAGAATAAAATATTGATTACAAATAGAGAAATAAGGTAGCAGAAACAAGGGGGAAACCGAATGGATTCAATACCACAGGAAGTGCAGATGGTTATTAACCACAAAAAATTAACAAAAGCAAACATTGCAAAAAGAGCTATTTTTATTATCCTTGGGTCCATTTTAATGGGAGTAGGGCTAGAGGAATTTCTTGTTCCAAACAAAGTCCTTGATGGAGGGATTGTCGGAATTTCGATTATTTTATCCCATTTTATAGGTTGGAAATTAGGAGTATTTATCTTTATTCTTAACATTCCCTTTTTCTTTATTGGTTATAAACAAATTGGGAAAACCTTCGCTCTTTCTACTCTTTTAGGCATTACTGTTCTATCTATAACCACCTCTCTTTTACATAATGTTCCGGTCTTTACAGAAGATCTTCTTTTAGCTACTGTTTTTGGGGGAATTGTATTGGGAGCCGGAGTAGGAATTGTTATCCGTTTTGGAGGCTCACTAGACGGAACCGAAATCATGGCCATTTTATTAAATAAAAAACTTCCCTTTTCCGTCGGAGAAATTGTCATGTTTTTCAATATTTTTATTTTTATCATTGCTGGCTTTGTTTTCGGCTGGGATCGTGCCATGTACTCACTAATCGCTTATTTCATCGCCTATAAAGTGATGGATCTTATGATTATTGGATTAGAAGAATCAAAATCCGTTTGGATTATTAGTGAAAATCATAAATTAATTGGGGATACCATATTAGCTCGCCTTGGTCGTGGAGTTACTTATTTAAGTGGTGAAGGAGCTTACACCGGCGACAACAAACAAGTAATCTTCTGTGTCATCACAAGACTCGAAGAAGCAAAACTAAAATCCATCGTCGAAGAAATAGACACCTCCGCCTTCCTCGCCATCGCAAACATAACCGAAGTCCGAGGAGGAAGATTCAAAAAACGCGCTATTCACTGAAATGTGGAGGTGGCTTGCCCAGGGACGTCAGGCATAAGACGAGTCAGTGGTGAGGTTCGCACTTTAACCTCATCACTGGCTTGGCTTATGACCCGAGTCCCTAGCCACCGCAACTGGACTTCACTAGGATGCGGGCGTTGGTTGAGTTTCGTGTTTTAAAAAAGGCCATTCTCTGTTGTGAAAACAACTCGAATGGCCCTTTTTTTATATCATTATTTGAATGCTGGAATAGCAGTTTCACTATAATTTTCTTCTAAAAATTTTCGTACCTCTGGACTCGTCATGGCTTTGGCCAACTTTTGAATTGGCTCAGAATCAGCATTATCTTTGCGTGCTACTAGAGTAATCGCAAAGTCATTTTCAACTCCTTCAGTAAGGAGTGCATCACTTTTTGGTGTCAATCCAAGTGGTTTAGCATAAGCAGGTGTCATGATTACTGCATCTGCGTCATCGTACATTCTTGCTAACATTAGAAGATCGACAGTTTCAAACTTATAGTTTTTTGGATTTTCAATAACATCAGCTTCTGTATAATATACACCCGTTTTTTCTTTTAAAGTGATAACCTTATGTTGAGCTAACAAAGCCAATGAACGATCTATATTTGATACGTCATTTGCGATGGCAATGACGGCATCTTCTGGTAATTCTTCCATCGATTTGTATTCCTTCGAATAGACACCATAATTCGCAAAATAGATAGGTACAACCGGAACTAGTTCTGCATTATTATTGCGATTGAATTCCTCCATATACGGCACATGTTGGAAGAAGTTTGCATCTACTTCTCCTGCCGCAAGAGCACTATTGGGCTGAACATTATCACCTAATACAACCATTTCAAGATTAATGCCTTCTTCTGCAAGTTTTGGTTTTACAAGCTCAAGAATTTCCGTCATTGGCGGAATTAATGAGGCTACTTTCAATGTCGTAACTTCTTCAGTTTTTTGCACATTTGCACTTTCTTCTTTTTCCTTTGTTTCTTTATTTTGGCCACATCCTGCTGCAATAAATAGAAGTGCCAAAATAAGTAAGAGTATTTTTTTCATGTTGTTATCCTCCTGATGTTTATCTTTTATCAATCATCCTTGATACAGATGTTCCAATAAATTGTAAGACCTGTACCAGAATGACCATAATAATAATCACATATATCATTAGTTCTGTTTTAAATTGTTGATAGCCATACCGAATGGCAAAATCTCCGATACCACCGCCTCCGACCACACCCATTATTGTCGAATAAGAAATAAAGCTAATAATTGAGGTTGTTAATCCGAGAACTAGCCCTGAACGTGCCTCAACATAAAGGAATTTAAAAATAACTCCCTTAGCAGAGGCACCCATGGAAATGGCCGCTTCTATCACACCTTTTGGTACATCCAATAAGGACTGCTCGACTAGTCGCGAATAATGCGCAATCGAGATTATCGCTAATGGAACAGTCGCAGCCGCTGTGCCAATTGCCGTTCCAATGATTAATCTTGTAAATGGTATCAAAAAAACAACCAATAATAAAAACGGAAAAGAACGGGTGATATTAACCAATAAATTTAATGTCGAAAAAACAGACCGGTTCTCAAGTATTTGGCCCTTCCTGCAAAGGAAAAGCAACGTCCCAACCGGAAGTCCTATTAGAATCGCAGCTAGAATAGAAACACCAACCATGACAAAGGTTTCTCCAATAGACTGCCAAATTTCAGCTTCATATTGAACTAAAATTTCAGGCATACTCTTCCCCACCGTCCTTTGTTAGTTGTTCTACAAAGTATGCGGGACTATTATCTATCTTTTGAATCCCCTTTGGCTCACTTAATACCGTGTCATAGATTTCCCCATTTGCCATTACAGTTACGCGATTACAGATACTTTTAATCACTTCCATTTCATGACTGACAATGACAATGGTAACACCGAAACTTTTATTGATATTTTCTAAAACACCCAATATTTCAGCAGTTGTATTAGGATCAAGAGAGGAGGTTGGTTCATCACATAACAAAACTTGCGGATTATTCGCTAATGCCCTCGCGATGGCAACACGCTGTTTTTGTCCACCACTTAACTGGGAGGGGTATTTTTCAGGTAAACTCTCCAACCCTACAAAATGAAGACACTCAATCACGCGATTCCGTCGTGCTTTCTTTGGATAGTTCGCCAATTCTAACGATACAGCTACATTCTCGTAAACCGTTTTATTCGCCACTAAATTAAAATGCTGAAAAATCATCCCGATTGATTTCCGTGCTTGCCTAAGTTTTTTGCCATCCAAATTTGTTAACTTTTGGCCATTCACTTCTACTTCACCTTCATCTGGGACTTCTAACAAATTCATTAACCGTAACAAGGTGGATTTACCTGCTCCACTAGCTCCTATAATTCCATGAATCTCACCTTTATTTATGGTTATGGATATGGATTTAATGGCCTGAAACTGTGAATAGGTTTTACTAACATGATGTAATTTAATCATAAAATACCCCTTTTTGTTATTTACAGGGTGGTATAAAGCCTCATAGCATAATTGGCTAAGACTGCCATTTCAATAGAAGCTTTTTGTAAATGTCTTAAAATCAATTAATTCTTCTTTCATTAATATACCCTTTAGCTTACTAAAATTTATGAATATCTATCTTTAATTATTAATTAGCTCTTTTTTTCATCACGATTAGTTACATCTAAAACATCAAGGAAGAAAACAAAAATGGGTATCCCTATGATTAATCCCCAAACGCCAAAGAAGTGCTCTGAGAAAATCAATACAATAAATGTATAGAAAATCGGCAAATCTGTCTTAGAACTCATTAATTTAGGATTTAAAATATAGGCTTCAATACCATGAATAATCATGACCATAATTAGAACGTATACGACCTGAATTAAACCACCAATCGAATAAGCAATTAAGCTAAGCGGTATGAGAGAAATAATCACACCTGCTACTGGTATTAAACCAAGGAAAAATATCATGATAGCTAGTCCAAATAATTGTGGGAACCCCATAAACGATAAGGCGATCACCGATAAAATCGTATTGACAATGGCAATAATAAATTGGGCTTCAATCACTTTACCAAATGAACTGGCAAATTTATTTCCAAAAAATCCAATTTCATTATAGAAAGCTGCTAATTTGCTATTTTGAAATTTCTTTGTAAATATGACCAATCGTGGCTTCTCTAATAAGAAAAACAAACTAAGAAGAAGGGCGAGTAACACTTGTAAAGCGAATTGACTGACATCTGTGAAATATTTCATCACAAATGTTAAGCCTTGCTCTAGATATTGAGAGATTTGGTTATTTTCAAGATAACTCACTAAATAATTCATCACTTCATTATCCTGTGGCTGTTGGTAGAAGGCTGTTACCTGCTTAACCAGCGCTGTAATTTCATAAATAATAATTGGTGAATATTTTATGATTCCATAGGTGAGGAACCCTACAATCGCGGTATAAGAAACTAACACGGTTAACTTCCAATTAATTCGGAATTTTTGAGTGACGAGACTGACTAGGCGATCCATTAAGAATGTAAAAATAAACGTAAGTAATATAAAATTAATCATACTTCTTAGGCTATATAATAGGAGGGCAATAAGAACAAATATAATGACCCTTTTTACACCTTTGTTCTGAAACAGTTTTGTGAGTTCATTCATAATCGATCTAATTCCCCTTTTGTATAATAATAAAAATCCATAAACGTTCTTCATAATCAAGACTTATCATATCTCTGATATATATATTAGCTGATTTATTTATACGAGTATAGGAAAAATATACATCTATTGTATACTTTTTGGGTGAAATCGACTCGTCTGAAAAATCCAACATACTTTGTTCCCATTATGATATAATAAAAAAAGTATATTACTCTGAATACCATTTATTAAGACTAAACAAAAAATTCGGAATATCGAAATTTTATATAAAATCAAATGCATTTTATTTCATAAAGATCTCCAGGAGGTGTATGCCTTACATTCGTAAGGCCAATTATTGATCACTATTAACTTGATTTTAGTCGCCATTTTAATTGCATTAACTGCTTTTTTCGTTGCAACTGAATTTGCGATTGTTAAAGTAAGAAGTTCAAGAATTAATCAATTAATTGAGGAAAACGAACCTAGAGCAAAAGCTGCCAAGCATGTTATTACTCATTTAGATGAGTATCTATCTGCTTGTCAACTCGGAATTACCGTAACTGCACTCGGTTTAGGATGGTTGGGAGAACCAACCATCGAAAAAATATTAGAACCATTTTTTCATTATTTGCAATTAAATGAGTCCTTAACACATATTTTATCCTTTATCATTGCTTTTAGCCTCATGACATTTATTCACGTTGTTGTAGGCGAATTAGCTCCAAAAACCTTTGCCATCCAAAAAGCCGAAGCCATTGCATTATCTGTGGCAAAGCCAATTATTTGGTTTTATAAGATCATGTTTCCATTTATTTGGATCCTCAATGGATCCGCAAGAGTCCTTGTCGGATTATTTGGCATAAAACCAGCATCTGAGAATGAATTAGCTCACACTGAAGAAGAATTGCGTATTATTTTGTCAGAAAGCTATAAAAGTGGTGAGATTAACAAATCTGAACTCACATATGTAAACAACATATTTGAATTTGATAATCGAATCGCCAAAGAAATTATGGTACCTCGTACAGAAATGGTTAGTTTTCCAATAGATATGACAATGGAAGAAGTTCTCGGTATTATCAAGGAGGAAAAATATACACGCTACCCTGTCATAAATGGAGATAAAGATAATATTGAAGGTGTTGTTAATATTAAAGAGCTTTTAACTGCATCCATACATCAATCTTCCATAAATCTAAAAGGCACGATTATTCCTTTTATAAAGCCAGTAATCCGAGTAATCGAAACCATACCCATACACGATCTACTTTTGAAAATGCAAAAAGAACGATTCCATATGGCTATTTTACACGATGAGTATGGTGGAACAGCTGGACTCGTCACGGTAGAGGATATTATTGAAGAAATTGTTGGAGAAATACGAGACGAATTTGATGCGGATGAAGTGGCAGATATTCGTAAAATTGACCAAGACCATTATATCATCAGCGGAAGAGTATTAATGGAAGATATTAATGACTTGCTTGGAACAAACCTCGCTGAAGATGAGATCGATACTTTTGGAGGCTGGTTTTTATCCCAGCACTTTGATGTTAAATTAGGGGATCAAGTTACAAGCGAAGGTTATATCTTTAAAGTTAAAGAAATAGAAGGTCATCATATTCTTTTCATTGAAGTCGAAAAGCAAAAAGGAACCGTCTCTGAGACGTAGAATAGCAAGCTGCAAACTCATGCAGCTTGCTTTTTTTCTGTCTCATTCGCTTCAATTATTGTCCATTATTCATCAGAACTTATAGGAATTTACGTTGAATATTTTTTCCATCGTACGTGAATAATATATTTCGACCCTCACTTATCGTTTCGAGATGGATGATTCTCCCCCAAAGCTGATGAATATAAGGTAATACCTTTTCTAAATAACGTAAATCCAATTCAATTCCTTCGTACCAGTGCTTTAAGTATAACTCCCCACTTTTTAAATAATCACCATCATTTACCGTAATATATGGAAAGCCTCCATTCACTCTCATATTTACAAGCTGATCGCGAACTTCTTCCCACTCTTTTCCAATAATTTTATAATCTTTACCCTGTTTTTGAAAAAGATACATATCTTCCCGCATCACTAAATCCTTCGTCAAATAGTTACGCAAGAATGAAATATCCGATTCTATTTCTCTTACTTCAAACATTTTCTCACGACCTGAATGAGGTAAGATCCCTCTTTTCTTCATTTCATCTGTAGGATTATTATACCGTTCTTCAATATCTTCAAATATCTTTAATCCTAAATAATAAGGATTTATTCCAGTACGGGAAGGTTGAACAACACCTGCATTTAACTTAGCAAATTCCAATGCCTCTGCACTTGTTAGATCCAATTCTCTTAGAATTCGCTGATGCCAATATGACGCCCAGCCTTCATTCATTATTTTTGTTTCCAGCTGCGGCCAAAAGTAGAGCATCTCTTCTCTCATCATCGTTAGGATATCCCGCTGCCATTCGTCAAGCTCTCGACTGTAACTCTCGATAAACAAGAGTAGATCCTTTTCAGGCTGTGGAGGGAGATTCTTTATAACCTTTTTTCTCGGTGGTGGCTGATTACTTTTATCAAGATTCCATAACTCATCGTATGGACTAGGTGTTTTTTCAACTTCCTCTTCAAAATCAATTTCATTTACATTCCATGCAAGCTTTGGTCGCATAAGCAATGGATCAATATGTTCCTCAATCGCCAGTACTGCATCCAAAAACACTTCCACTTCTTGTTTTCCATGAAGGATTTCGTACTTTCGGATTCTTTCTGCTGTCGCAGACATGCTTTCCACCATATCACGCTTCGTATTTTGAAAGCGAATATTATTTTTAAAGAAATCACAGTGTGCAAGCACGTGAGCAACAATCAGTTTATTTTGAATAAGTGAATTAGAATCGAGTAAAAAAGCATAACAAGGATTTGAATTGATGACGAGCTCATAAATTTTCGATAAACCGAAATCATAATGAAGCTTCATTTTGTGGAATTGTTTTCCAAAACTCCAATGGGAAAATCGAGTTGGCATCCCGTAGGCTCCAAATGTATAAATGATATCTGCCGGACAAATTTCATAACGCATCGGGTAAAAATCAAGTCCGAACCCCGTTGCAATTTCTGTAATTTCACTAATTGCATACTCAAGGCCCTTGCGATCTTCTTCATTCATTCGTCTATCCCCCTTCTTGCTTCCTTATCACAATGTATGAGAAAACAAGCAGAAAGATGAGTGTTTGTTTGTCCTCAATGGTGTTCTGAACAGTTTTTATCATTTTTCATGTATGATATATGATTTGCTTTTACTAAATGACATATGCTTTTAATGAATTTAAATATTGGAAATCCCATCCACACAAACTACCCAACATTTACACTGCAACATTCTTTTACATCTTCCATACACTAATATCAACTCCTGGATGAGGAGGAGAGGAAAAGATGATAAAAATGGATTATGACCGTGCGTTATATTACACACATCGATCGGAATGGGATAACTTACTTATCCTGATGGTTCGAACAACAGACAACTTTTTAGAAAAGAAAATAGAACATTTTCTACATGCCTATAATTTCGAAAAAGATTATGCGATTATCGAAAAAAAATTATATAGCTTACTTCGCTATATTGACCATGCAAATGCATTAAATGAAGGTGAAGTAACAAATAAAAAGATAAAAATGCTTCCTTAAAAAAATAGGAATGTTTTCCAAACTAAAAACACGAATCCTTTTTGGAATCGTGTTTTTAGCTCATCTTTTTATTTCAAATCAGATATTTTTTGTTGTACAAGTTCCATAAATTCACTTTCAATTCGTGCAAGCTTTTGTTTACTTTCTTCTAAGCTTGAACTGAACACGCTAAAGTAAAATTTAACTTTTGGCTCAGTACCTGACGGCCTTAAGCAAACCCATGTTCCATCTTCAAAATGATACTTTATGACATTTGATTTTGGCAAGTTAATGCTTTTCTCCGTTCCTTCCGATTCTGTGCGAGTACTAAATAAGTAATCTTCAACAGCTGTCACTTTTAAGCCACCCAAATCCTGCAATGGATTCGCACGAAATGAAGCAAGTGTCTTTTGAATCAGCTCCGCTCCATCTTTTCCTTTTAAGGTTAAAGAACGGAGTCCTTCTTGGAAATAACCATACTTTTCAAAAAGATCCAACAGTGCATCATAAAGGCTCATACCCTTTTTCTTATAATAAGCACACACTTCCGTTGCCATTAATGCTGCTTGAACGGCATCTTTATCACGAACAAAATCACCAATTAAGTAACCATAACTTTCTTCATACCCAAATAAAAATTTATACTCACCCGTTGATTCGTATTCTTTTATTTTTTCACCAATAAACTTAAACCCTGTTAATACGTCTAAAGTAGTAACTCCAAAAGAATCGGCCACTTTTCTCCCTAACTCACTGGTCACAATGGTCTTCAATAAGATTCCGTTTTTTGGTAGCGTTGCTTTCCTTTGTTTTTCGGACAATATATAATGAAGAAGAAGAGCACCCGTTTGATTTCCTGTTAACACAACATACTCACCTTTAGGATTCTTTACAGCGATCCCTAATCGATCCGCATCTGGATCGGTAGCGATTAATACGTCTGCTCCGATTTTATTCCCTTCTTGAATGGCTAATTCAAATGCAGCATGTTCTTCAGGATTCGGACTTTTCACAGTGGAAAATTCAGCATCTGGAAGCTCTTGTTCTTTCACAACGGTTACATGTTGATATTTCAATGCCTTAAAGCCATTGCGAACGGGAAGATTGCCCGTTCCATGAAGTGGAGTAAAGACAACTTTAACATCGATCTCATCAGAAATGGTCGGATTTTCTGAGATGGTCATCAACTTTTCAGTATAAGCCTGATCCACCTCATGACCGATTAATGTAATTAACCCTTTCTCCATCAAAGTCTCTTTATCCTCAACTTCAATCAATAACTCATTCTCAATCTCATTTACTTTTGAAATGATTACATCTGCTCCTTCAGGAGGTAATTGACCACCATCGGAACCATACACTTTATATCCGTTATATTCTGGAGGATTGTGACTAGCTGTGACAACAATACCAGAAAATGCTTGTAAATAGCGTACCGCGAAGGAAAGCTCCGGTGTAGGAGTTAGCTTTTCAAATACATAGGTTTGAATACCTCTAGTTGCCAACGTTTTTGCCGCCTCCATCGCAAATTCCGGAGAAAAGTGGCGTGAATCATAAGCGATGACTACTCCGCGTCTTTTCGCTTCTAAGCCATTCCCTTCAATATAGGCAGCAAGACCAGCAGATGCTTTTCGAACCGTGTATAAGTTCATTCTATTCGTTCCAGCGCCAATCTCACCCCTCATGCCACCAGTACCAAATTCTAAGTTTTTATAAAAGGCCTCTTCCATACTTTTCTCATCTGATTTAATACGGTCTAATTGTCCTTTTACCACTTCATCTAAAAATTCGTACTGCAACCATTTTTTTGCTTTTTGTTTCCAATCCAATATGTACACACCCTTCTGATTCAATTTATCCTATCCTATTATCTGTTCATCAATGAGGAATCCTTGTTTAAAATATACCGTAAAATCCAGAATTTATAAAGAAGACTTCCTTCCTCGATTTTCTTAAAGACTTGAGCTAGGGTCATACTGCCCGTTAAGATGGGGCAAAGAAAACCTCCAATTTTATGAATGAGCAAGCATGTTTATTTACACATTTTTTTCACCCATATATAATTCAGGTAGTATAGATTAAATTCAGAAAGTAACAAATACGATCTTAACAAAGGAGCCCCGATGAAAGAGAATCAGAAAGAATCCCGTGAAACATTGCTTTTTATAGCATGGGCTGCGTCTGTCATTGCTATGTTTGGTAGTTTATATTTTTCGGAAATTCGTCAGTTTGAACCCTGTGAACTATGTTGGTATCAACGTATTCTGATGTATCCAATGGTTGTCATTTTAGGCATTGCTACCGTTAAAAAGGATTATAAGATTTCCCTTTATTCGCTTGTTTTATCAGGGATTGGAGGATGTATTTCTTTATTCCACTATTCAATGCAAAAGTTAAGTTTTATTGCAGATATCGGACCCGCTTGTGGAAGAGTTCCTTGTACAGGACAATACATCAATTGGTTTGGATTCATTACCATACCCTTTTTGGCATTAATTGCTTTTATCATTATCTTTGTTTGTAGTTATCTTATTTTGAAGAAGTCAAAGGAGGCCTAATCAATGAAGAAAATTTTAATCTTTTTAGGAATTATTATTGTGTTATTTGGTAGTCTTGCTTTCTTAACAAATAGGCAAAACAGTGAGAAAGTATCTGAGGATAATCCTTACGGGAAAACTTCCCTTCATCCAGAAACAATAGCTTTATTAGATGATGAAAATTATCAAAATATCATCTTACCTAACGTACTCGATCAAGAATTGAAGGATCAAGGGGATAAAACTGTTTATTTCTTCCAATCAACATGCCAATATTGTAAAGTAGCTACACCTATTCTTTCTCCATTAGCTGAAGAGCTGGGAGTAGACCTAGTACAATATAATCTCCTAGAATTTGAACAAGGTTGGGATGATTATGCGATCGAAGGAACACCTACCATCGTACAATTTAAAGATGGAAAAGAAGTGGCAAGAATCGCTGATTTGAGAGACGAAGCTGAATATAAGCAATGGTTTACGGAAAATAGTCTGAACTAAATTTATGTAAGAAAACAAAAAAAGGCAGTCCTTGACCGCCTTTTTTTGTTTTCTATATCAGTATCTCATTTGCTGCACTTGTAAACATACTTAATCTTTCATTTCCTCTAATTTTTGATTCTGAAAAATGCTCATATTCAAAAGGAAAATATAAGTCATACTCCACTAAAGTGGAAACATTTTTATAAAAGATTTCGATATATTGATCATCGAATCTTTCATTTTTAAGAATAGTAATTAAGGTTTGCAAGCTTGCTATTACTTGATAGGCTTCTTTTAATGTACTAAATCGTTCAAAGTGTTTTGTTGACATATATAACACATTGCATTTTTCATATGTTTGAATTTCTTTATCAGAGAAATAGATCGGAAATACCTCTGAATACACTTGTTTAATTAACTTCTTGATTTCTTCTTCCTGACAAGGAGTTGACGCCTGAACTACCTTCACATAAAACCCACCTTTATCACTCAATCATCATTCAAATAGATACTGTTAGAATAACATATTTTCCTATGTTATTATGGTGGTAATTATCACCACGACATTCATATAAAAAAGGATACAAGTTTGTTTAAAAGACTGTATCCGTCATTAAAAGGAGATCGTATGTTAAAAACAAACCGCAATGGTGAATGGTTTGAAATCATTATTCCTGAAAAATGGTCAAACTACACTTTAGAGCAGTTATTTCAGATGATTTGGCATGCACCTAAAAAACAAACTCATTCCTTACGAATGAATAAAGAAGTAAAAATAAACGGAGAAGTAGCGGATTGGACAGCTCCACTTAAAATAAAAGATGTTCTCGAAATCCATTTTTTCCAAGAGGCAGAGTTTAGCGTACATCCAACCTTTTATGATGTACCTATTCTATTTGAAGACGACCATCTACTAGTCGTTAATAAGCCCTCCAACATGGACACACACCCCAACTCTGTTGAACAGACTGATACTCTTAGCAACGCAGTGGCCTATCATTTACTAGCAAAGGGAGAATTTAGACAAGTGAAACATGTCCATAGACTTGATCGTGATACAACAGGTGCCGTTCTATTTGCCAAACATCCTTTCATTGGTTCCATGCTTGATCGCATGCTTGAAGAACGGGAAATCAGACGTACCTATCTCGCCATCGTTCAAGGGGTACTTCCACACCATAAAGGGACAATCCAGGAACCCATTGGGCGTGATCGCCATCATGCGACAAGAAGGCGAGTCTCCCCAAGTGGACAACAGGCCACTACAAATTTTGAAGTACTAAAAACCGATCACCAAAAGAAGCTAACCTATGTAAAATGCATACTTGCTACAGGACGAACTCATCAAATCCGAGTGCATTTTAGTCATATTGGTCATCCCTTGGTTGGTGATCAATTATACGGGGGGAAACCTATTTTTCCAAGGCAAGCCTTGCATGCCGTGAAGCTCGAATTTATTCATCCATTTACTGAAGAACGCATTACTTGTCATGCCCCATTTCAAGATAAACCAGAAATTTTCAAAGGGGTTGATCCCTATCGATTATAACTTCATTCAGCAGAAGTCTCCCACTTCTAAAAGTGGTGAGATGAATGCCTGCTTTTACCAATTCAGTAGGAGTTCAAATCACCGACTGAATGAAGTTAAAGCCTCCGGCGGATGCCACAGATTTTAAAAGGAAGTTTATCGAGCGAGCTCGATAAAATCTGGGCGCAAATGCACCGAGGCGCATTTGATTATGAGACATCTCAACAAAAAATCCAGCACGATCTTCATGCTGGATTTTTACCAAGTAATAACCTAATTAGAAGCTAAAGTTATCTGGATCTGGACCTACTCGCTCATTCTTATTTAATTGACTGATCCTAGTCATTTCTTCTGTTGATAGTGCAAAGTCAAATATATCAGCATTTTCCTTTAATCTTGCAGGCTTTGATGATTTAGGTATAATGATCACATCATTTTGTAAATGCCATCTTAAAATTACTTGAGCTGAAGATTTTCCGTATTTTTCTCCGATCGACAATAATGTAGGTTCCTCCATTAGCTTCCCTCTTCCAAGCGGGGCCCATGCTTCCACAGCAATATCCATTTCCTTACAATAGGCTCTAACTTCCTCTTGTATTAAACTAGGATGCAATTCCACTTGATTCACAACAGGTTTTTCTGTTGTGTTAGCCATTAAATCTTGTAAATGATGAATTTGAAAATTGCTTACCCCTATCGCTTTTACTTTACCTTCTTGATAAAGCTTTTCTAATGCTTTCCAAGTTTCAATATATTTTCCTTCAACAGGCCAGTGGATTAAATATAGGTCTAAATATTCTATATCAAGTTTCTTTAAGCTCTTCTCAAATGCAGCAAGGGTCGATTCATACCCTTGATCCGTATTCCACACCTTTGTCGTAACAAAAAGCTCCTCTCGTGGAATCCCACTCTCTTTGATTCCCTGTCCAACACCCTCTTCGTTCCCATATAAAGCCGCTGTATCAATCGAACGATATCCAAGATCTAAAGCTGCTTTTACGGTATCCACGACCTCTTTTCCATCTTCTACCTTGTACACCCCAAGCCCAAACTGAGGCATTTCCACACCATTATGTAAACGTACTTTATGGGTAATACTATATGTCATTAGAAGACCTCCATTCGTCAAATTACTTATATTGTATCATGACTGAAATCATTTTAAGCCACTAATAACCTTTTGTTGGAAGAAATCTGAATCGTCTATTTCACATAAATGCGTCATGGATCATATGGATGAAGCATTCCTCATAAAACCTAAAATGTTTTATCTGATCATTATCAATTTGTTATTATTACTTTTTCAAGATCATTAATATTAAGATTATGTAATTTTTCCAGTCTATCTCTATCAAACTTGACAAATATTAGATAAAATAAACACATTTATATATTGGCAACGTATTGGGGGTAACAAAATGGCTTTTAAAAAAAAGGATAGGTTTGCAAGCTTATTGAAGAACATTTCTACAAACCTTAAAGAAGCTTCTAACTTTTTTTCTGAATATAAATTGAAAAATGTAAGTGATTTAAAAATCCTTTCAGAAACAATGAAAGAATTCGAAGTAAAAGGAGATACATTCGTACATGAGGTTATTATCGAATTAAATAATGCTTTTATTACGCCCATTGAGCGTGAAGATATCCTTGCTTTAACGATGAGTATGGATGACGTATTAGACGGACTAGAACATTGTGCAGCAATATTTGAAATGTATTCCATCACGACATTTGACGATTTCATGCTTAAATTTGTTGATGCCATTAATAAAAGCACACATGAAATTCAAGATTCCATCGATCTTCTCGTTGCTAATAAGCTACCACAAATCCGACAACATGCCATTAAAATTAAAGATTATGAATCAAAATGTGACGGTATTCAACGACAATCCATTAAACATCTTTTTTCAGTTGAAAAAGATCCCATTCGGATTATTCAATTAAAAGAAATCTATGAAAACCTTGAAGATATTGCAGATTACTGTCAAAATGTCGCGAATACATTAGAAACCATAATTATGAAAAATGCATAAGGAGTTTTAACATATGGATGGGCTTCTTATTTTGACGATCTTAATTATCTTTTTCACCTTGGCATTTTCTTTTATTAATGGGTTCCATGACACGGCAAATGCAATTGCTACATCCGTTTCAACGAGAGCCCTTAAGCCAAGACAAGCAATTTTATTGGCATCCGTTATGAATTTTATCGGTGCAATGACCTTTACAGGGGTAGCAAAAACCATTACAGAAGGTATTGTTGATCCTTTTACATTGCCAAATGGCTCATTAGTTATATTGGCTGCTCTCATTGCTGCTATTTCATGGAACTTAATTACTTGGTATTTTGGAATTCCTAGTAGTTCTTCCCATGCTATTATCGGAGCAATCGCGGGTGCTGCCATTGCTGCGACCGGATTCAGCACATTAAATTACAAAGGGCTTATCAAAATCCTAGAGGCACTTCTCCTCTCCCCAGTCATTGCATTTCTTTTAGGCTATATCGTATATAGCATTTTCAAATTGTTGTTTAATAATAATAATTTAACGAAAATGAATAAAGGTTTTCGATTTACCCAGATCATCACTGCAGCGTTACAAGCCTTTACACACGGAACAAATGATGCCCAAAAAGCAATGGGGATTATTACGATGGCTCTCATTGCTAACGGCTATCTTTCTTCAAACACCATTCCTTTTTGGGTCCAGTTAGCTTGTGCCATTGCAATGAGTCTTGGTACTTCTTTCGGTGGTTGGAAGATTATTAAGACAATTAGTGGAAACATCATGAAGATCCGTCCTGCCAACGGAGTAGCCGCTGACTTATCCAGTGTAATAATTATTTTTGGGGCAACTTTCATTGGTTTACCTGTTAGCACTACTCATGTCATTTCATCTTCGATTATGGGGGTTGGTACTTCCCATCGTTCAAAAGGCGTTAAATGGAAAACCTCACAACGCATGATTATTACGTGGTCTGTCACATTACCCATTTCCGCTACCCTAGCTGGACTTATTTATTATATTTTGAACTTTATTTTTTAATCTATTTGTTGAAAAATGCGGTTCTTATTTATCACCACTAATCATACAAAGAGACAACTTTATCATCTTATTGAAGGGTAAGCATCCACCAGAATTATTGGTTGCTTACCCTCTTTCTTTATTAATGAGTATTTGAACAGCGTTTGACACTTTGTACCTTATACGACTTTTACTCTTTTTCTTCGGTTTAATTTTACTTTGTTTGTCTATTTTGATAAATCATTTAAGAAAGTTATTTATTATTCAGAAAATAAATATTTAATATTTATTAATTTTTCAAGATCATTAATATTAAGATATTGTAAATTTTTCGTGTAAATTATATTAAGTTCGACAAATTTCGTATAAAATGATTACGTTTGAATGACCTATGATTCCTTGGATAAATAATTGGAGGTAACAAAATGGTTTTTAAGAAAAAGGACAAGTTTGCGATCTTATTGATTGACATCTCTACAAATCTTAAAGAAGCTGCCAACTATTTCTCTGACTACAAATTGAAAAATGTCAGTGATTTAAAAATCTTTTCAGAAACAATGAAAGAATATGAAACAAAAGGAGATACATACGTTCATGAAGTCATTAAAGAATTAAATAATGCGTTTATTACACCCATTGAGCGTGAAGACATTCTTGCTCTAACAATGAGTATGGATGACGTATTAGATGGAATTGAACACACTACTGCATTATTTGAAATGTATTCTATCACTACAGCGGATGATTTCATGTTGAGATTTGTCGAGGCAATCAAAATGTGCTCTCATGAAATTGAGGATTCAATTAATCTTCTAATTAATAAAAAGTTACCACAAATTCGTCAACATGCCATTAAAATTAAAGATTATGAATCACAGTGTGACGGTATTCAACGACAATCCATTAAACATCTCTTTTCAGTTGAAAAAGATCCTATTCGAATTATTCAATATAAAGAAATTTATGAAAACCTTGAAGATATTGCTGATTACTGTCAAAATGTTGCAAATACGTTAGAAACTATTATTATGAAAAATGCATAAGGAGATTGACAAATGGATGGAATTTTAATTTTAACGATCTTGATTGTCATTTTTGCCTTGGCATTTGATTTTATCAATGGATTCCATGACACGGCAAATGCAATTGCCACAGCGGTTTCAACGAAGGCTCTAAAGCCAAGACATGCGATTATATTGGCTGCTGTCATGAACTTTATTGGTGCACTGACTTTTACGGGTGTAGCAAAAACCATTACAAAAGACATTGTAGATCCCTTTACACTACCAAATGGCTCACTAGTTATTTTGGCCGCCCTTATTGCAGCTATCTCGTGGAACTTAATTACTTGGTACTTTGGAATTCCTAGTAGTTCTTCGCATGCAATTATCGGTTCTATTGCTGGTGCTGCCATTGCTGCAGCAGGATTCAACGCATTAAATTATAGCGGTTTTATCAATATTATTAAGGCACTCATCGTTTCTCCTATCATTGCCTTTGTAGTTGGTTATATTGTGTATAGCATTTTCAAAGTAGTATTTAAGAAGAATAATTTGGCGAAAACAAATAAAAGTTTTCGGATATTCCAAATTTTCACTGCATCTTTACAAGCGTACACACACGGAACAAATGATGCGCAGAAAACAATGGGGATTATCACAATGGCCTTAATTGCCAGTGGTAATCTATCCTCAGATGATATCCCATTTTGGGTACAATTTGCTTGTGCTACCGCAATGGGCCTTGGTACCTCTGTTGGTGGTTGGAAAATTATAAAAACAGTTGGTGGCAACATCATGAAAATACGGCCTATCAACGGAGTAGCAGCAGACCTTTCAGGTGCGATGATTATTTTTGGGGCTACTTTTATTGGATTACCTGTTAGTACTACACATGTCATTTCATCTTCGATTATGGGAGTTGGCGCTTCTCATCGATTAAAAGGCGTACAGTGGGGAACTGCACAACGAATGATCGTAACATGGGTCATCACATTACCAATTTCCGCTACTGCAGCTGGACTTATCTATTTTATATTGAACTTTATTTTTTAACTTCATTCAGCAGAAGTCTCCTACTTCTATAAGTGGTGAGATGAATGCTAGCTTTTATCAATTCAGTGGGGGTTCAAACTCTGACTGAATGAAGTTAAAGCCTCCGGCGGATGCCACAGATTTTAAAGGGAAGTTTATCGAGCGAGCGAAGGTATTATCTGGGCGCAAATACGCCAAGGCGTATTTGATTTAATCCTAATAATAATTAAGGGTAAGCATTCACTAGTATCGTACAACTAGTAAATACTTACCCTTTTTCTTTTTCAATGAGCTTATGTAAACGATCGGACGTCAGGGATGACCTCTTTTACTCTTTTACTTCATTTGAATTATATTACAGAATGAAACTAATTATATTTTCCAGTTATCAACTTCTTCATTTTAAACACAATAATGATGTATGACAAAGATGATTGTCTACAAAATTACACTGGGGGTTATCCAAAATTATGATGAATACACAACAACAACCACAAAACACACAACAAACAATGCCGAATATGCAGCCTACTGATACAAAACATGGCGGACACGAAGTGATGGACGTTCATGAAGTCCTTAGTTGTACGATCGCAACCTTGGATCAATATTTACTATATAAGCAACATGTAAAAGATCCCGAATTAACGGATATATTAAACCGTCAACATCAATTCATACTTGATCAATATAATGTACTTGTTGAATCTTTTAAATCAGGGATGAAACCGTCCCATTCTACATCCGTCTATAACATGACACAAAATAATGATGTAGTGTACGGCTTAACACCAGGACAACCAATGAAACCAAAAATGAATGCATCCGAAATTGGGGACAAGTGTATTTCTGGCTATATGATGGGCTTAATGAAGTCAGATGCTAGCGCACTAACAATGGCTTCTCTCGAGGTCACAAATCCAGTCGTAAGAAGAGTAATGGCCGACTCTGTTCCAAACTTTATTGAAATGGCTTATGAACTATTCCTATATCAGAACAAACATCAATACTATCAAGTACCGCAATTTTCTGAACAAGATATGCAAACGCTCGTGAACAGTTTCTCAACATCTACTGGAAGCCCCACATTACAATAATAAAACCTAGAAATGGAAACAAAAACCAGCCATTGGAGGCTGGTTTTTTCGAATAAAATATTATTATATTTAAAACTAACTATTAATACCATGTATAAATGTCACTACTCAAAAAAAATTTTGCTGATATAATAAAAAAGTATTCACATGATGAAAAGAAATGGGGTATTCGATTGAACTTTCCACAATTAAAAATTGGCCATATGGCTCCAAAAGTTCCTATTATACAGGGAGGAATGGGTGTTGGAATTTCACTTAGCGGACTAGCTTCTGCTGTAGCTAATGCTGGTGGAATTGGCATCATTTCCGGAACTGGAATTTCTATAGATGAAATGCGTTACCATATTCGTAAAGCAAAAGAACAAGTTACAAATCATGCAGGTTATATCGGTGTAAATATGTTATTTGCTATGAATGACTTTGCTGAAAAAATGAAAGTTGCTCTAGAAGAAAAGGTTGATTTTATTATTTCAGGTGCAGGTATCTCACGTGATATGTATGCATGGGGAAAAAAGGCTAATATTCCGGTTCTCTCGATCGTCTCCTCTGGGAAACTTGCGCGTATTTCCGAAAGACTTGGCGCTTCTGCTGTTGTCGTTGAAGGATTTGATGCAGGTGGACATCTTGGAACGGACAGACCTGTATTTGACATTCTGCCAGAAGTAATTGAAGCTGTTTCAATCCCTGTGATTGCAGCAGGCGGAATTTTAACAGGTGCCGATATCGCAAAAGCCTTTGAAATGGGCGCATCTGGGGTTCAAATGGGTACAAGATTTGTCGCAAGTGAAGAATGTGATGCACCATTAAACTTTAAACAAAGATATGTGGATGCCCGTAAAGAAGACACCCTTCTCGTCAAAACAACTGTTGGCCTACATGGCAGGGTTATTAAAAATAAATTTAGTGATTTAATCTCACGTCCAGACAATGTTAAAATAGAAAAATGTTTAGATTGTCTCAAGAATTGTTCTTACCGTTTTTGTACAATGGATTCTTTACTCAAAGTAGTAGATGGCGACATTGAAAATGGACTCGTTTTTGCAGGATCAAGAGTCGGAGAAATTAAAGAAATTCTACCTGTTCAGACGATCATCGATAATCTCTGTCAAGAATACGATAAGGTTACACAAGTCAATCAATATAGTTTTGCATAAAAAATCAACAGGTGCTATATGACACCTGTTGATTTTTTTATATATAAATGTTTATAAAAGAAGAGGATCGTTATAAATTTTGACCGAAAGCTTATTAAAAAATTGAATAATGGTTCCAATACAAAGAACTAAAACGATGGAACCAACCCCTATTTTCCCTCCAATGATAACCCCTATAATAATAAAAGATATTTCTAAAATTGTACGAGACATCATTAAACTCATTTGAAATTTTTCACACAATGCGACCATCATGCCATCATATGGCATCCTTGGTAAATTAGGTGTTAAATAAATTCCTACACCAATCCCAATCAACAAAACACCAAGTAGAAAACAAGCCCACCTTAATAATGGGGAATCTAACCAGAGTTGTAAATTTGCAAAGATGATTTCCATCCAAAAGTCCATGATGATCCCCCAAATCATCATCGTAATAACGGACTCGAATTCAGGTCTTTTTTTTAGTAGGAACGAATTAAATAACAAGAAAAAACCTTGAGAAATGATCACCCATGTACCAAACGTAAACCCTGTTTTTTCAGTTAATACTAATAAAACAATATCTTGGGGACCTGCCCCCGCATTTGATTTTAAAATAAACGTAACTCCCATACAAGCAATGAAAATTCCGAATAAATAAAAGAATATCTTTTTCACCATTTGATCCTACCCCTGAAATTTTTTTCAACTCTTTTCCTGAAGCATCCTTTTACTAAAACAAAAAGCTGGGACGTTATTAAACATATACAGCCTTTCCTCTACTTATTCCATTTAATTTTCATCTTTTATGTATCCTCTTTTTCTAATAGGCTATATTCGTTATTAAATGAGTTGTATGATAAAATTTTATCTGCACTGGAAATGTTAATTGGATTACATCAAGGAGGTTGAATAGCAATGACAAGTGAACAAAAGTTTACTGGGTTTATTGGTACCTATACAAAAGGAGACAGTCAAGGTATATACTCCTTTACCTTTCATGCGGATACTGGAAAAATAGAAGATATTAAGGTTGCAGCAACTCTCGACAATCCTACCTATTTAGCCATCAGCACCCATAATCAATTCTTATATTCCGTTGTACAAGAAGGTTCTAGCGGTGGTGTTGCAGCTTTTGCTCTTAACAACTCAAATGGAGAGCTTCAATTAATCAATAAGCAAACTGCAGAAGGATCTCCACCATGTCACGTTAGTGTTGATCGTAAAAATCGTTATTTACTATCTGGAAATTATCATAAAGGGTTGGTAGAAGCCTACACTTTAAACAAAGAGAACAGCTCAATTAATGGGGAACATTCGATTATTGAGCATAAAGGGATAACGGAAGGACAGAAACCACATACACATTTTGCCGCTTTCACTCCAGATGAAAAATTTATTGCGGTAGTTGATCTTGGAATTGATCAATTGCTAACATACAAACTAATAAATGATCAATTGATAAAAGTAAGCCAATTGAATTTAAATCCAGGTAGCGGTCCTAGACATTTAGTCTTTCATCCGAACGGTCAATATGCATATTTATTGACCGAATTGAGTTCAGAAGTCATTGTTGTAAAATATGATGAGGAAAATGGTACGTTTACACAAGTTCAATCCATTTCTACTATTCCCACTCATTCTACTGACAACAATCAATGTAGTGCAATCCATATCACATCTGATGGTCGCTTTGTTTATGCTGGAAATCGTGGACATAACAGTATTGCTGTATTTCGTGTGGAACAAGACACTAACATAAGCTGACGTTCGTGGAGCATACTTCATCAGAGGGAGATTGGCCACGCGATTTTTCTTTAGATCCAACTGAAACCTTCCTGATCGGTTCGAATCAAGAATCAAGTAATCTGGTTGTTTATAGAAGAAATGCTGAAACCGGAAAACTTACACTTATACAAAATGATATTCCGGTTCCACATCCTGTCTGCATTAAATTTCTAAATTAATGAAAAAACGGTAGGTCTACACCTACCGTTTTTTTATGCATATTGCTTATTCTCTTCCTGCTTAAAGAAACTCTTCATTGCGTGGAATACGTCTACTTTCTGTTTGAGGATATAATATTTGAAATCTTCATTTTTGATGTTTTTATATGCGGACATTAAAGTACTATGGCGATTGTATTGATTTACTTCCCCGTACCCGAATAAGTTCGAAACTTTCATCAATTCCTCTACAAGTTTGACACAACGAGCATTGTCTGAGGTTAAGTTATCCCCATCGGAAAAATGAAACGGATAGATATTAAATTGATCTGGATGATATTTTTTCTCAATAAGCTCTAGAGCTTTTCGATAGGCAGATGAACAAATCGTTCCTCCGCTTTCGCCTTTTGAAAAGAAGTCTTCTTCCGTAACAACTTTCGCTTCTGTATGATGTGCAATAAATTCAATTTCTACTGTTTCGTATTTAGATCTTAAAAACCTAGTCATCCAGAAGAAAAAACTCCGTGCCATATATTTTTCCCAAATCCCCATTGATCCACTCGTATCCATCATAGCCAGAACAACCGCTTTCGAATCTGGTTTCACGATCTCATTCCACGTCTTAAACTTCAAATCTTCCTGATAAATGGGATGAAATTTTGGAGTGCCCTTCATAGCATTCCGTTTAAATGCCGTCATCATCGTTCTCTTCTTATCAATATTTCCCATTAATCCTGTTTTTCTAATATCATTGAATTCAATGTCCTCTACAAGATGTTCCTGCTTCTCTTTGCGTTTTAAATTTGGTAGTTCTAGTTGCTTAAACAAAGCTTCTTCCAATTCCATTAAAGAAACCTCGGCCTCAAAATAATCCTCTCCAGGTTGATCTCCTGCACCTTGACCTTTTCCTGGACCCTTTTGTCCTTCCGAACCATCACGGGCAACCACATCACCTACCTTACTTTCTCCGTCGCCTTGGCCCACATGTTTGTTCTTATCATAGTTATAACGAATCTTATACTCATCAAGAGAACGAATCGGAATTTTTACCACTTCTCGACCGTTAGACATGATAATACTCTCTTCAGTTATTAAATCGGGGAGATTATTACGAATCGCTTCTTGAACTTTTTCTTGGTGCCGCTGTTGGTCATCGTGGCCTTTACGATGGAGGGACCAATCTTCTTTAGAAATCACAAATTGATGGTTATTATTATCGCTCATTTCAACCCCTCCTTAAATAAATCATTTCTTTTGCACACTTTTTCCTTGCAAACATACAATATCACAAAGTGTCAAAATCACTTAAAAATCTGGATTACTCTATCATATGCAATAAGACAAAATAATTTACAAATAATTTGAATAATAGATCATTTGCCTATTAAAAAACTGACAAGCCCACATGATTTTTATGTAAAACTTAAGGAAATCTAATCGAAAAAAACTCGGTATATACCGAGTTTTTAAAATAATATGAACTTAATTTTACTTAGAGACTTCCGACATTAATTTATCGAAGAATGTCAGCACCAACATCTTCTTTTACATCCGTATAAATTCCACTCATTGCCTCTTTAAATTCTTGTTTCTGTTGATCAGACAATTCGATCACTTCCATTCCATTTTCTTTCAGAAGAGTCAGTGACTTTTCTTCGTCTGCTCTAGATAATTCTCTATTATACTCACGTGTTTCAACCGCTGCATCCATAACCACTTGCTGTAAATTCTCTGGAAGCCCATCATAAAACTTTTTATTGATGACTACTGGCCATGGTGAATAGGTATGTCCCGTTAATGTTAAATAGGTCTGTACTTCATAAAATTTTGATGCATACATCAGTGAAAGTGGAGTTTCCTGAGCGTCAACTGTTTTCGACTGCAGAGCTTTATATAATTCAGTAAAGGCAATTGGTGTAGTATTTGCCCCTGTTGCAGACCATGCTTTTATTTGCATGGAATTTTCTAACGTCCGCATATTCATGCCCTTCATATCGTTTAATACTTGTAACAGGTTTTTTACTATTCGTTAGGTGGCGGAAACCATTTTCCCAATACACAAGCCCTTTTAAACCTACATCAGAAAGAGAGTCTAGAATTTCTTGTCCAACTTCACCATCCAACACTTTATGAGCCGTTTCTCGATCTTTAAATAAATAAGGAAGATCCCAAACTGCCATGCTCTTTGTAGCTGCATCTAATGGTGCAGATGCTGGCGCCATCATAGTTAAATCACCTAATAACACTTGCTCAACCATTTCTCTTTCTCCACCAAGTTCGCCCTCTGGATAAATTTCGACCTTAATTTTCCCCTTACTATTTGTTTCAACAATCTCTTTAAATTTTTCAAATGATTTTTGCGCAAAATGTTCCTTTGATGCTGCATGCCCAGCTTTTATCACATATGTTTTTTCGTCGCTACCACTTTGTTCTCTCGTAGTAGGTTTAGAACAGCCTGCTAAAAATCAAGCTCAATATCAACAACAAGAAGTATATATTTTTTCATGGATGGTGACTCCCTCCTTATAAAGAAAAGATTATAGTTTAAATTTAGAAATAATAGATTGAAGGTCTTCTGCCATTTGAGATAGGAACTGTGCAGATGCTGCCACTTCTTCCATTGCTGCAAATTGCTCCTGTGTTGCGGCAGCACTTTCTTGGCTACTTAGAACACTTTTTTCGGCAACCCTTTTTGCGAAATCTACTGATTCTAAGATTTGTTTGCTCACTGCCATCAACTGTTGAACAGAAGAAGATACTTCCACTACTTTATCAGTGACTTCATTCATTGCTTGTGAAATTAATGCGAATGTTTCATGTGCATTTTCTGTTTCTTTTAATCCATGCTCAACTAGAGTTGTTTCCTCACTCATCATTTGTACAGATTGATTTGCTTCTTTCTGAATATGATTGATCATGACCGTAATTTGATTAGCTGATTTCTTCGATTCCTCTGCCAATTTCCTTACTTCTTCCGCTACAACCGAAAATCCTTTTCCATGTTCTCCTGCTCTAGCGGCTTCAATGGCAGCATTTAAAGCTAATAAATTGGTTTGCTCTGCAACTCCAGTAATGATTTCAATAATTTGGCTAATTTCATTTGAACGTTCTCTTAATGAAATAATAGAAGTGCTTGCTTTTGTAACAGATTGGTTAATTTGATTCATTTGTCCAACAACAAGATCAATAATTTCTCCTCCCTCACGAGTTAACACGCTCGTTTTTTCCGTGATCTGGAGCATTTCTTCACTATTTTCAGTAATTTGATGTATGCCATCATTCATCTCACTAATTGAACTACAAAGTTCTTCGTATTGTAACAGTTGTTGTTCAATTCCTTCTGCACTAACCTGAGTAATCCTGGATACTTGTTCTGAAGCTGACATACTTTGCTCTGCACTTGCTGCGAGCTCCTCACTACTTGAGGCAACGCTAGATGAAGACTCATGGATCCTCCCTACAACTTCTCGCAAATCTTGATTCATACGATTAATACCTTTAATAAGATCTCCTACTTCATCATGATGCTTCACCTTTAAATGATCTATATGTAAGTTTCCTTGAGATACTTCCTGAACAGCTTCAGCCGCTAGCTTAATCGGATTAGAAATGGATCGACTAATGTAGTAAGCTAGAAATATACCGATGATAAAACTAAAAATCCCTAAATAAAGTACAATTGATTTTGTGCTCCCTACATCTTTTGTCGTTTCTTTTAATCCCACAGATACTAGTGTTTCTTGTCCTCTATTTAAATCTGTTATTTTTTTTTGAAAAACGGTTGAAATCGTTTTTTCAGTCGTATTCATCAAGTTCGTATATCCTATTTCATCCCCTACATTTTTAAAGGCTATTTCTTTTTTGATTATTTCAGAGTATCTCACTTGCAATGCTGACAGTTGTTTGATGATTTCTTTGTCTTCTGCTCTTTTATATGTATCCTCCATCCTATTAATGGTCTTAGTCGCTTCATCAGCATTCGTTTCATATTGAACTAAAAATTGATCATTACCCGTTAATAAGTAATTTTTTATGGAATTAGATTGATTGATATAATATATATCCAAGTCCTTAGCCATCATCGCTTTCTCAACATTTCCTGTGATAAGCCCCTGGTAGGTTTTATCGATATGACTAATGCGATTATTTGAAACTCCACTGCCAATTGCTAATAAAATTAGAATAAATAAAAATCCACCTAACAGTTTTTTACCAATTGATATTTTCACTCTAGATGCCCCCTTTTAAAAATAACTTCCAAATTTTGTTTTAGTGTAATTTTCCCCAAAAAGAAAATCCCTAATGACCTATTGCTCGTTTATCGTGCTTCTCACATTAAGGAATCTCATCAATCTTACATGATTGAATTATTTTCTATACAATTGATTGAAAACGCTTACATAATTCTAAAGACCTATATAAGTAACAACATTATAACATAGGAACTATTTTATTAAGTGTGACTAATCTTACAATTGAATAAAATATTTCTCCAACATAAAAAAGAGACCACCATTTTTTAGGTGATCTCTTTTTCCATTCCTATCTATCTTTTTAACGGTTTAATAAACTTCCTACATATCGTAGTAATTCATTTGCTGAGGTAGAATTATAACCATGTTCATCAATTAAACGAGCCACTACATCATTCACTTTCTTCAATTGCTGCTCATCCGGTGTTTTGGATGATGTGGTAATTTTGACAACGTCCTTTAAGTCTGCAAATAATTTCTTTTGAATCGCATCACGAAGACGATCATGAGAATTATAATCAAACCTCTTTCCTTTTCGTGCATACGCAGAGATTCGAATTAGGATTTCTTCACGGAATGCCTTTTTAGCATTTTCAGAAATACCAATTTGTTCCTCAATAGAACGCATTAATTTTTCATCTGGATTGATTTCCTCGCCTGTAATCGGATCTTGAAGCTTTATTTTATTGCAATACGCTTCTACATTGTCCAAATAGTTATCCATTAATGTTTTCGCTGATTCTTCATAGGAGTAGACAAATGCTTTTTGTACTTCTTTCTTAGCAATTTCATCGTATTCTTTACGGGCAACTGAAATAAAGTTCAAATAACGCTCACGTAATTCTGGTGTAATCGATGGATGTTGATCAAGTCCCTTTTTTAATGAACTAAGTACATCTAGTGCATTAATACTAGTCATTTCTTTTCGAATAATGGTAGAAGAGATTCGATTAATCACATAACGTGGATCAATCCCGCTCATTCCCTCGTCCCCATACTCTTTTTTCAATTCATTCACATCTGCTAAATTAAAGCCTTCCACGTTTTCACCATCGTAAAGACGCATTTTCTTCACTAAGTCAATGTCACCTTTTTTAGGTTCCTTTAATCGCGTTAATATAGTAAACATAGCGGCAACTCTCAATGTATGCGGTGCAATGTGCACATTTGCTACATCACTTTCACTTATCATTTTTTCATAGATTTTCTCTTCTTCTGTCACCTTTAAGTTATACGGAATTGGCATAACAATGATCCTTGAATGTAGAGCTTCATTCTTTTTATTGGATATGAATGAACGATATTCTGTTTCATTTGTATGTGCCACGATCAATTCATCTGCACTTATCAAAGCAAATCTACCCGCTTTAAAATTCCCTTCCTGTGTAAGTGAAAGCAAATGCCACAGGAATTTTTCATCACATTTTAACATCTCTTGGAACTCCATCATCCCACGATTGGCTTTATTTAATTCCCCATCAAAACGATAAGCACGAGGATCCGATTCAGAACCAAACTCGGCAATCGTTGAAAAATCAATACTTCCAGTTAAATCCGCAATATCCTGAGATTTTGGATCAGATGGACTGAATGTCCCAATCCCAACTCTTCGATCCTCAGAGAAGAATACCCTTTCGACCTGTACATCCTCAATCCGACCCCCATATTCTTCTTCAAGTCTCATCACATTTAAAGGTGAAAGATTTCCTTCAATTCGGATTCCATATTCATCAAAAAAGTCTTTCCGTAGATGTTGAGGAATTAAATGAAGGGGATCTTCATGCATTGGGCAGCCCTTAATGCTGAAAACAGCTCCTCTATCTGTTAATGAGTAAGCTTCTAATCCTCTTTTTAACATGGTCACCAAAGTCGATTTACCACCACTGACCGGACCCATTAATAGCAGAATCCTTTTTCGGACATCTAGCCTTTTTGCCGATGGATGCAAATATTCCTCTATAAGTCTTTCAAGCGACTCTTCTAAACCAAATAGTTGATTTGAGAAAAACTCATACTTTTTTACTCCTTTTTCCTCTTCAACACCTGAATCCTTAATCATATTATATACACGTGAATGTGCTGACTGAGCCACCCATGGCTTTTCTTTAATAATTTCTAAATATTCCCTAAAGGTTCCTTCCCATTTAAGCATTTCCTCTTCCTTACGATATAGCTCAATCTTTTTTAATATATCCATATGGACCTCCCCTGTCGCTTTTTCCCAATTTTGCGGTCAGAAAAACATCCCCCACTTTGAAAACAGTTAACTCCTAGAAGCCTGATCGGGGGATTCTGCCCACAAGAGTCCGAGCATAAGTAATTATTGCATTACACCACTTCATATGGGTGACAATTACGTAGGCAATTTTAGCCTAGGGTGAAAAAGTTTAGCAAAGCTGATTAATATACTGTATGCTCGCATTATAGGTGACATGCCTAAAAAGGAAATAACGTGGCTTCTAATAGAGACAATTACTATTACAAACCTATGAATTAAAACTTAAAGGAGCATTTTTTAGTATTTTATGAATGAAATATAGATTTAGGACAGTAACCGAAAAATATTTTCTTTTTTTT
Organism: uncultured Bacillaceae bacterium; assembly: GCA_963765265.1. GTDB lineage: Bacteria > Bacillota > Bacilli > Bacillales > Cytobacillaceae > Bacillus_BD. Next base: position 100,871 of record CAVXVN010000002.1, on the reverse strand, counting down.
AAAAATATTCTTACATTTCATTCACAGTCTTTCTATAATAAGTTATAATGAAACTGCAGTTCAAATTGGTCATATGTTTTTGAAATCGTAGATCATTCTGATTAGTGGGGGGATACATATCAATGGATTTGATCCTTATTCTCGTAGTCATGGTTACTTTCCTTGCTTCCATCTTTGTAGCAGGATACAATGATAAACCAACTCGTACAAAATAAGAAAAAGGCCGCAAAGTGCGACCTTTTTTCTTATTTTGATACAGGTATACAATTATCTTTTATCCAGTCCATGTTGTTTAATAAATTCCTTCATGTACATTCTTCTAGGGTTACCAAGCATTCCTACCATCTGTTCTGTCCATGAATCTTTTCTTAATCCCCTTGTTCTTTCATTATAATAATTTGATACGATCTCATTATATTCTAACAGCTGGTTTTTATATTTCGATACATCCTGTTCATATTCATTTTCATGATAAATATGTGAAAAGGACAAGCGTGGTTTTTGATCCACCAATTTTTCAGGATAGCCAACAGCCATACCAAAAAGAGGAATCACCCTTTGTGGAGTCTTTAAGAGGTTACATACTTCATCAAGATGATTGCGGATTCCACCAATATAACAAATTCCTAATCCCATCGACTCAGCAGCAATTGCTGCATTTTGAGCTGCAAGTGCCGTATCAATAAGTGTCACCATAAATTTCTCTGTACTTTCGATCGAAGTTATTACATCACTATTTTCTATTTCCCCTACGATTTCATGACGGTATAAGTCTGCACAAAACACAAAGAAATGTCCATTTTTCTCCACATAACTTTGATTCCCTGCTAGTTCAGCCAATTTCTTTTTCTTCTCTGGATCTGTAATACCAATAATGGAATAGGCTTGAATATTACTCGAAGTTGAAGCACCTTGTGCACTCATCACGATCATTTCAATCTGTTCATTTGTTAATGGCTTGTCCTCAAAATGACGAACCGACCGGTGTGACAATAATGTTTCAATCGTTTGATTCATACATCTCATCCTTTCATTATGTATTAATACCCTAATATTAACTAAGATCCCTTTTTTTCCAACAAAAAAGGAACCGATAAAGGCTCCTTTAATTATTTTAGATGGATATAATCTTGTTGGCGCAATGCCTCGTAAATGAGAATCGCAGCCGTATTAGATAAGTTTAATGAACGGACATTCGTCGTCATCGGGATTCGTAGACAATGATCTTTATTCTGCTTCTAATAATTCTATTGGTAAACCGGTTGATTCCTTGCCAAACATGAAATAATAGTCTTTATTTTGATCACTATAATCGTAATCGGAATGAGTTTTTTCTCCATATGTTTCAATATAATAAAATTCACCCTTATTTTTTTCAAAAAATTCATCAAGTGAATCATAATACATGATATTGACATACTCCCAATAATCAAGGCCTGCTCGTTTCAACATTTTGTCATCCGTCGAAAAGCCTAAAGGCCTAATTAAATGTAAAGTAGTGTCTGTTGCTGCACAAGTTCGAGCGATATTACCTGTATTTGCTGGGATTTCTGGTTGATATAAAACTACATGGATTGCCAATTACTTTTCACCTCTAATATATACTATACACTATATTATATCACTCTCCATACTCGATCAAAAGGAGAGCCTTCTTCCATCATTATATACTTTTACTAGCTGATGAATCATCACTAACAATCGTAAAAAATTTGTATTTAATATTTGGAGTATAAGCTGTTGAATCTTCATATGCCCAATATCGCATTCGGCTATTTGTCGTATGAGCATTTACCAGTGGCATCCCATGAGCATCTTTTCCCGTTACAATTGTGTTATGGTCATAACGGCCGTCTCCTTGAAAATCATAGCAAATCACATCACCAAGCAATAATTGATCGGGACTGGACACTTCCTTTGCTCTCAACCCTGTTGTGGAAGCTGGCAAATATATTCTTAATGAATTCGCAACAGACCAACTAAAACTCCAATTATTGTTCCTCATCCACCACCCCTTGCCTCGATTCGGATATCCTCTCATCGGAGCACCACCTGCATGAAGGCATTGTGATATATAATTCGTGCAGTCTACATCAAATTTTTTAAAGGTAGGATTATGATCATTCCACCATCTTTCTGCATATTGCACGGCCTTCAAACGGTTATAGCCAAAACCTCCTCCCCTTTCTTCTCCCACTTCTTCTTCAATAGATGGTCTTAAAAATCTCATTAACTGTTTCTACCTGATACGGCATAATTTCCATATCATCTACAAGTATCCCTTTATAAAATTCAGCCTTTCTTTTCTCAACCTCTTCCTCCATATAAATGTGACTTCCCTGCTGGATTAAGTATTGAAAATGAACCCGATAGGTGACAGCTTCTATTTCTTCTTCAAGCTTTCTAATATGATCCATCTGACCCTTGGCTTTTACTTTAATCATCTCCGCATTTCTACTGAGCATGGTATTCTTTTTTATTCTCCATTTTTTCACAGGTTCGAATGGAATTTCTTGAGCTTGAAACACATTGCTGTGCTCGCTTCTCAATTAAATCTATAATCTGTTGTCGCAATATCCCACCCCTTTCCTTCTATAAATATATGAAAGGAGTTTCATTTCTTGTATGTTGGGTTAAAAACAAATTATGCACATCAACAAAAATAAAGGAGGAATACTCCCCCTTATTGGTTTAATGCTTTTTCAATTTCAGTTTTAACGGTATCATCACTTTCCACTCTTAAAGCCTCTTCAAGTGTTGCTTTAGATTCTTTTCCAGCAATCATTCTAATTGCCCAAGCAGCAGTAGCTCGTATCATCGGACGTGAATCATGATTCAATAGGTCCACCAGATCTTCAAGCGCTGATTCATCTTTAAAATGAGCGAGAGCGATCATCGCATTTCGCTGGATTGGATTTTTTCCTCGCCAAGCTCCTGAAACATGGCCGAATTTTTCTTTAAACTGGCGATTGCTTAACTGAAGAATAGGTCTTAATAATGGCTTTGCAATCTCAGGCTCTGGTTCTACTTCCTGATGTAAATGAAAGTCTTTCCCCTTATTTACAGGGCAGGCCGTTTGACACGAATCACAGCCATACAGTCTGTTACCGATTTTGTTACGAAACTCCTCTGCAATCATTCCTTTCGTTTGAGTTAAAAAAGAAATACAGGCTTGAGCGTTGATTTGTCCACCCTGAACTAACGCTCCTGTTGGACAAGCTTCTATACATTTATTGCATGTACCACATTGATCTTCCATGGGGATATCTGGTTCAAATGGAAGGTTTGTTATCATTTCACCTAAATACACATATGAACCGAATTCAGGAGTGATGACCGCACAATTTTTCCCACTCCAACCAATCCCCGCTCTTTCAGCAACGGCCCGGTCTGCTAATTCACCCGTATCAACCATTGATTTACAAAGGGCTCCTGGTACTTTTTCTTTTATATAGGCTTCCAGTTTTCTCAGACGCTCACGTAAAACAATATGATAATCCATTCCCCAGGATGCCCGAGAAAAAATTCCTCGTCTCTCCCCTTTTTTACTCACAACCCGATTCGTCATTTTAGAAGGGTAAGCAACTGCAATTGAAATAATAGATTGAGCCCCATCCATCAAAAGACTTGGATTTGTTCGCTTGTCAATATCTGGTTCTTCAAAACCGGATTGATAATGTAACTCTTGTTGCCGAATAAGACGATTTTTCAATTCATCAAAAGGAGATGCTGTTGTAAATCCAATTTTATCAATTCCAATGGTTTTACTGTATTGGATAATATCCTTTTTTAATTCAAAAAAGTTCATGAAAAAAAACCCTCCCTCAAAATGAATGATTGTCTAAAATGTTCTATATATTAATAATGAATATTATTATCAGCAAAAATAAAAAAACGCAATACTTCGTTCTCTTTTGGAAACGAAATACTGCGTTGTTATCGAGTTATGTATGGAGCGGGTGAAGAGAATCGAACTCTCATCATCAGCTTGGAAGGCTGAGGTTTTACCACTAAACTACACCCGCGCTGTCATACCTTCTAGTGTAGCTGAACCAATAGAAATCCTTAGGTTCCTGTCTTATAGAAGTGGGAGACTTCTGCTGAATTAAGTTGAACTTTTTTAACACTTTCCATTAATGAATTGCTTCTTGCTTAACATTTCAACAACTTCTCTTAAATCTGTCTTTGTCCCTACATTACCTGGGAAGATCACGTAACCAATACCTGCAAATTTACTTTCACTTCCCGTTTTCCAAACAGGAATACCCGGTCTAATCTGTCCTGCGACGGTTGACCTTTGCACTTCAAGACCTTTTGTACCAATATCGCTTGATGTAATACCACTTTTAGCAATAACAAAACTAGGTCTTACTTCAACTTTGTCATAAAAACCTAAAATAGAAAAAATAAAAAAAGAAGGCCGCATATTCTATTAAAATATGTGTTCTCCTTTAAGCTAGTAAAACCTGATCTTATTTACCAAAATTAATGAAACAACCGGTTCTCGTTTGCCATTCTTAAATTTATTAAGCATTATAAGAACGAAAAAAACAACTATCCATTTTGAAGATGGATGGCTGTTTTTACTTGATCCACGAAACCGATAAACCATCAGTAAGGCAATATAAAGAAATACTCATAGCTGTTTTACTCGATCATATTGAACTCTCAATTCTTCAAAAGCTGCTATTAATATTTTTTGGGACACTTCTAATTCCTCTTTTGCTGCTAGTACTTCAGCTTTTGTCTCAAATTGTTTTAGTTCCTTAGTCCCATTTCCCCTAGTACCTCAGCAAAACTACAAAGATAATTCATCACCTGTTTCAATTTTTGTTTTTCCATAATGGGCACGTCTGACAATGCTTTCCTATATCTGGATTCATCATAACTGTATTCACACGCTTGGCGGACTTAGTTCATTACCACTTTTTAAGACTTTACTGAATTTTTAGGCAAGTATGGAGCTGTTTCGTTACCGTTTTTGAAGCTTCACTGGTTTTTTTTTGGACATGAATGGGGCCGTTTCGTTACCGTTTTGGTGCTTTTAAAGACTGCTCCTCATTCTGAGTATCGATGTGTAATTGTATCACAACTAACCGATGTAGGTTTTCGCTTGCCAACTCACGAAATTCATCGTTCCCTGATATTGCAGTGAATAATTTTCGATAATATTGTAGTTGCCGAATAACTGGCTTTGAATAACTCCCATCATGAGTAAGTATTTTATCGCAAAATGTGTTAAACTCCCTTGTTTGGTCGAGTCGAAGCTGTTTAATAGATTCTTTCATTGTTTTAAGCCTCCTTATTTTAGAATATGCTCGAATAATAAAAAGGAGACGCATTCGAATCCACACGGCTTGTATGGCATTGCTTTAATGACTGCAAATAGGAGTAATGCTCTCTACATTTCCATCCTGAAAAAATAGGAAAGAACCAAAAACATTTAGTGAACATACGAAAAAAGACATTCACTAATAAATAGTGAATGTCTTTTTTCGATAAAAAGTAACGAATTGTTAATACCGGTGGTCGGGGTCGAACCGACACTCCAGAAGGAACACGATTTTGAGTCGTGCGCGTCTGCCAATTCCGCCACACCGGCGTAATTAATTATTTGTTTTGATGCCGAGAACCGGAATCGAACCGGTACGGTAGTCACCTACCGCAGGATTTTAAGTCCTGTGCGTCTGCCAGTTCCGCCACCCCGGCACATCAATATACAAAAATCATTAAATTAATTATGGAGGCGGCAACCGGATTCGAACCGGTGGTAAAGGTTTTGCAGACCTCTGCCTTACCACTTGGCTATGCCGCCATATTATTGGAGCGGAAGACGGGATTCGAACCCGCGACCCCCACCTTGGCAAGGTGATGTTCTACCACTGAACTACTTCCGCAAAATGGCTGGGCTAGAAGGATTCGAACCTTCGCATGACGGAATCAAAATCCGTTGCCTTACCGCTTGGCTATAGCCCAATAGTATATTAGTTTCTATTAATTATATTTATATTTTTAAGTTAAATGGGGCGACTGATGGGAATTGAACCCACGAATGCCGGAATCACAATCCGGTGCGTTAACCACTTCGCCACAACCGCCATATTCATATTGGCAGGGGTAGTAGGACTCGAACCCACACTGGAGGTTTTGGAGACCTCTGTTCTACCTTTAAACTATACCCCTAAATATAATATGGTGGAGGGGGACGGATTCGAACCGCCGAACCCGAGGGAGCGGATTTACAGTCCGCCGCGTTTAGCCACTTCGCTACCCCTCCATATAGTAAATGCTAATAAGAAGAAAAGAATCCCCCATATTTAGCAAAACTAATTAAAAAAAGGTGGCTCAGGACGGAATCGAACCGCCGACACATGGATTTTCAGTCCTTTGCTCTACCGACTGAGCTACTGAGCCATATATTAAGCCACTTACTTTATAAAAATGGCGGTCCGGACGGGACTCGAACCCGCGACCTCCTGCGTGACAGGCAGGCATTCTAACCAACTGAACTACCGGACCAAATTGCGGGGACAGGATTTGAACCTGCGACCTTCGGGTTATGAGCCCGACGAGCTACCGGACTGCTCCACCCCGCGACAATAAAATTAAGTAAAATGGTGGAGGATGACGGGATCGAACCGCCGACCCTCTGCTTGTAAGGCAGATGCTCTCCCAGCTGAGCTAATCCTCCATATAAATGGTGACCCCTACGGGATTCGAACCCGTGTTACCGCCGTGAAAGGGCGGTGTCTTAACCGCTTGACCAAGGGGCCATAAAAATTATGGCGGAGAGCAAGGGATTTGAACCCTTGAGACAGGGTTTGCCCGCCTACACGATTTCCAATCGTGCTCCTTCGGCCACTCGGACAGCTCTCCTAATGGCTCCGAAGGTAGGACTCGAACCTACGACCGATCGGTTAACAGCCGATTGCTCTACCACTGAGCTACTGCGGAATAATAAAAAGTAAATGCTTGGCGACGTCCTACTCTCACAGGGGGAGAACCCCCAACTACCATCGGCGCTGAGAAGCTTAACTTCCGTGTTCGGTATGGGAACGGGTGTGACCTTCTCGCTATCGTCACCAGACTAATTTCAAGACATATATTATTATAATGTCTTTTTGAAATTTTTCAAGAGTTTTCATAAAATATTATTCCCTCAAAACTAGATAATGCTGAAGAAGAATTAGAAGAACGTTGTAATACGCATTTCATTTTGGTTAAGTCCTCGACCGATTAGTATTTGTCAGCTCCACGTGTCACCACGCTTCCACCTCAGACCTATCAACCTGATCATCTTTCAGGGATCTTACTAGCTTGCGCTATGGGAAATCTCATCTCGAGGGGGGCTTCATGCTTAGATGCTTTCAGCACTTATCCCGTCCGCACATAGCTACCCAGCGATGCTCTTGGCAGAACAACTGGTACACCAGCGGTGCGTCCATCCCGGTCCTCTCGTACTAAGGACAGCTCCTCTCAAATTTCCTGCGCCCACGACGGATAGGGACCGAACTGTCTCACGACGTTCTGAACCCAGCTCGCGTACCGCTTTAATGGGCGAACAGCCCAACCCTTGGGACCGACTACAGCCCCAGGATGCGATGAGCCGACATCGAGGTGCCAAACCTCCCCGTCGATGTGGACTCTTGGGGGAGATAAGCCTGTTATCCCCAGGGTAGCTTTTATCCGTTGAGCGATGGCCCTTCCATGCGGAACCACCGGATCACTAAGCCCGACTTTCGTCCCTGCTCGACTTGTAGGTCTCGCAGTCAAGCTCCCTTGTGCCTTTACACTCTACGAATGATTTCCAACCATTCTGAGGGAACCTTTGGGCGCCTCCGTTACTCTTTAGGAGGCGACCGCCCCAGTCAAACTGCCCACCTGACACTGTCTCCCACCCCGATAAGGGGTGCGGGTTAGAATGTCAATACAGCCAGGGTAGTATCCCACCAACGCCTCCACCGAAGCTGGCGCTCCGGCTTCTTAGGCTCCTACCTATCCTGTACAAGCTGTACCAAAATTCAATATCAGGCTACAGTAAAGCTCCACGGGGTCTTTCCGTCCTGTCGCGGGTAACCTGCATCTTCACAGGTACTATAATTTCACCGAGTCTCTCGTTGAGACAGTGCCCAGATCGTTACGCCTTTCGTGCGGGTCGGAACTTACCCGACAAGGAATTTCGCTACCTTAGGACCGTTATAGTTACGGCCGCCGTTTACTGGGGCTTCAATTCAAAGCTTCGCTTGCGCTAACCTCTCCTCTTAACCTTCCAGCACCGGGCAGGCGTCAGCCCCTATACTTCGCCTTGCGGCTTCGCAGAGACCTGTGTTTTTGCTAAACAGTCGCCTGGGCCTATTCACTGCGGCTCTTCGGGGCTATTCACCCTAAAAAGCACCCCTTCTCCCGAAGTTACGGGGTCATTTTGCCGAGTTCCTTAACGAGAGTTCTCTCGCTCACCTTAGGATTCTCTCCTCGCCTACCTGTGTCGGTTTGCGGTACGGGCACCTTTTATCTCGCTAGAGGCTTTTCTTGGCAGTGTGGAATCAGGAACTTCGGTACTTAATTTCCCTCGCCATCACAGCTCAGCCTTTGCCAGTGGGATTTGCCTCACTCACGGCCTAACTGCTTGGACGCGCATATCCAACAGCGCGCTTACCCTATCCTCCTGCGTCCCCCCATTGCTCAAACGATAGTGTGGTGGTACAGGAATATCAACCTGTTGTCCATCGCCTACGCTTTTCAGCCTCGGCTTAGGTCCCGACTAACCCTGAGCGGACGAGCCTTCCTCAGGAAACCTTAGGCATTCGGTGGATGGGATTCTCACCCATCTTTCGCTACTCATACCGGCATTCTCACTTCTAAGCGCTCCACCAGTCCTTACGGTCTAGCTTCAACGCCCTTAGAACGCTCTCCTACCACGGACATCCTAAGATGTCCATCCACAGCTTCGGTGATACGTTTAGCCCCGGTACATTTTCGGCGCAGAGTCACTCGACCAGTGAGCTATTACGCACTCTTTAAATGGTGGCTGCTTCTGAGCCAACATCCTGGTTGTCTAAGCAACTCCACATCCTTTTCCACTTAACGTATACTTTGGGACCTTAGCTGGTGGTCTGGGCTGTTTCCCTTTTGACTACGGATCTTATCACTCGCAGTCTGACTCCCATGGATAAGTCTTTGGCATTCGGAGTTTGTCTGAATTCGGTAACCCGATGGGGGCCCCTAGTCCAAACAGTGCTCTACCTCCAAGACTCTTCTACGTGAGGCTAGCCCTAAAGCTATTTCGGAGAGAACCAGCTATCTCCAAGTTCGATTGGAATTTCTCCGCTACCCACACCTCATCCCCGCACTTTTCAACGTGCGTGGGTTCGGGCCTCCATTCAGTGTTACCTGAACTTCACCCTGGACATGGGTAGATCACCTGGTTTCGGGTCTACGACCACATACTAATTCGCCCTATTCAGACTCGCTTTCGCTGCGGCTCCGTCTTTTCAACTTAACCTTGCATGTAATCGTAACTCGCCGGTTCATTCTACAAAAGGCACGCCATTACCCATTAACGGGCTTTGACTACTTGTAGGCACACGGTTTCAGGAACTATTTCACTCCCCTTCCGGGGTGCTTTTCACCTTTCCCTCACGGTACTGGTTCACTATCGGTCACTAGGGAGTATTTAGCCTTGGGAGATGGTCCTCCCTGCTTCCGACGGGATTTCTCGTGTCCCGCCGTACTCAGGATCCACTCAGGAGGGAACGAAGTTTCAACTACAGGGTTTTTACCTTCTATGACGGACCTTTCCAGATCGCTTCATCTACCCCGTTCCTTTGTAACTCCATGTTGAGTGTCCTACAACCCCAAGAGGCAAGCCTCTTGGTTTGGGCTAATCCCGTTTCGCTCGCCGCTACTCAGGGAATCGCATTTGCTTTCTCTTCCTCCGGGTACTTAGATGTTTCAGTTCCCCGGGTCTGCCTTCAATACCCTATGTATTCAGGTAAAGATACTGTTCCATTACGAACAGTGGGTTCCCCCATTCGGAAATCTCCGGATCAAAGCTTACTTACAGCTCCCCGAAGCATATCGGTGTTAGTCCCGTCCTTCATCGGCTCCTAGTGCCAAGGCATTCACCGTGCGCCCTTTCTAACTTAACCATGTTTTAAAAAAACAAGAAAAATATATTGTGCGATTACTCGGTTTTCTTTCTTCTTCATTGCATTATCTAGTTTTCAAGGAACAAAGTATTCTTGAGGAATTACTCTCTCAAAACTAAACAAACAAAAAGCGTCAACTTATTTAACTTTGGTATAAACCAAAGTTTTCCGTAAATATCCTTAGAAAGGAGGTGATCCAGCCGCACCTTCCGATACGGCTACCTTGTTACGACTTCACCCCAATCATCTGTCCCACCTTAGGCGGCTGGCTCCTTACGGTTACCCCACCGACTTCGGGTGTTACAAACTCTCGTGGTGTGACGGGCGGTGTGTACAAGGCCCGGGAACGTATTCACCGCGGCATGCTGATCCGCGATTACTAGCGATTCCAGCTTCATGTAGGCGAGTTGCAGCCTACAATCCGAACTGAGAATGGTTTTATGGGATTGGCTCGACCTCGCGGTTTTGCAGCCCTTTGTACCATCCATTGTAGCACGTGTGTAGCCCAGGTCATAAGGGGCATGATGATTTGACGTCATCCCCACCTTCCTCCGGTTTGTCACCGGCAGTCACCTTAGAGTGCCCAACTGAATGCTGGCAACTAAGATCAAGGGTTGCGCTCGTTGCGGGACTTAACCCAACATCTCACGACACGAGCTGACGACAACCATGCACCACCTGTCACTCTGTCCCCCGAAGGGGAACGTCCTATCTCTAGGAGTGTCAGAGGATGTCAAGACCTGGTAAGGTTCTTCGCGTTGCTTCGAATTAAACCACATGCTCCACCGCTTGTGCGGGTCCCCGTCAATTCCTTTGAGTTTCAGCCTTGCGGCCGTACTCCCCAGGCGGAGTGCTTAATGCGTTAGCTGCAGCACTAAAGGGCGGAAACCCTCTAACACTTAGCACTCATCGTTTACGGCGTGGACTACCAGGGTATCTAATCCTGTTTGCTCCCCACGCTTTCGCGCCTCAGCGTCAGTTACAGACCAGAAAGTCGCCTTCGCCACTGGTGTTCCTCCACATCTCTACGCATTTCACCGCTACACGTGGAATTCCACTTTCCTCTTCTGCACTCAAGTCCCCCAGTTTCCAATGACCCTCCACGGTTGAGCCGTGGGCTTTCACATCAGACTTAAAGGACCGCCTGCGCGCGCTTTACGCCCAATAATTCCGGACAACGCTTGCCACCTACGTATTACCGCGGCTGCTGGCACGTAGTTAGCCGTGGCTTTCTGGTTAGGTACCGTCAAGGTACCAGCAGTTACTCTGGTACTTGTTCTTCCCTAACAACAGAGTTTTACGACCCGAAAGCCTTCATCACTCACGCGGCGTTGCTCCGTCAGACTTTCGTCCATTGCGGAAGATTCCCTACTGCTGCCTCCCGTAGGAGTCTGGGCCGTGTCTCAGTCCCAGTGTGGCCGATCACCCTCTCAGGTCGGCTACGCATCGTCGCCTTGGTGAGCCGTTACCTCACCAACTAGCTAATGCGCCGCGGGCCCATCTATAAGTGACAGCGTAAACCGTCTTTCAGCTTTTCTTCATGAGAAGAAAAGAATTATCCGGTATTAGCTCCGGTTTCCCGAAGTTATCCCAGTCTTACAGGCAGGTTGCCCACGTGTTACTCACCCGTCCGCCGCTAATCTTTGGGAGCAAGCTCCCAAAAATTCGCTCGACTTGCATGTATTAGGCACGCCGCCAGCGTTCGTCCTGAGCCAGGATCAAACTCTCCAATAAGATTGTTTGACTTGCTCATATGTTGTCTTTTTAATGAAGACTAAAATTTAAAACGTTGACGTTTTTGTTTGTTTAGTTTTCAAAGAGCAATTTAGGACTCGCTTCAGAAGCGACTTTATTAATATAACATTCGACGTTTTACCTGTCAACACATTTTTTAAAATCTTTCCGTCAGCTACGAATTGTGTTTTTTGAATGTTTCGCAGCGACGGTTATTAATATAACAAGAAATATTATTGAGGTCAATAGCATTTGATTATTTTTTTAAAATATTTTTTTCAGCTACTTTATAATATCTATGAAAGATACCATTTCCCTTCGTTTCAACCGTCACTACTTCAATGTAATGCTTATCAATTAAAAATTCAAATAACACTTCTAAATCAACTGAATATAAGCTTAACTCTGAGTGTGTTAAGATCTCATTAAAAGACCAATACTCCCTTGTCATAAGAATTTCAATTAAATGATTGATCCCAACTTCTGTCCTTGAGTGAATGAGAAAATCACTGGCTAAAAATAATAATTCTAATCGTTTCTCTAGATTTTCCTCGCTATTAACTAGCTCATCATATAACTTATAAATCTCTGGTTCAATCTGCTTCACTTGTTTCCATACTGTTACTTCTGGATGAAACCCATTTTCAATTACAGATAACCTTGCAAGATGATGCAAAGAATGGACAATATGATTATAGGCGTCTAAATACTGATAATTTGCAAAAAAAGCTTTTCCGTCCTTATAGCGACGAATCAACTTTGCATATTCTAAACCCATTTTCAACTTTCTACCATGGAAAGGAAACTCTTGCAATTCCTGCCTAAGATTATGTAAAAAATCATTTCGGTCAAACATAATCCTTCCCGAATAAATCCATTCAACTAATTTACGATTGGTACCTAAAAGCAGCCATTGATTAATTTTTTCTTCCGTAACGATGTGCATGGCAGCTTTTTTCTCTAAATAGGAGTAATGCTTAATAAATACCGGTTGTTCCGCTTCTTTCACAATAATTAGCAAAATGGCATCGAATGTATCCGTAATAAGAATAGACTTCTCTCGTTTTTCAATGATCATAATACCCATGGTGTTCTCTTGGCTCGCACGTTCTTGATATATCGGTCGAAGAATGTCTTCCACTATTAATCCCCCCTCATTTTCCAAAAACAGATGTTTGGATGATTGCTTTCTAGCAATATAAATTTCGACGATTGTCGAAAATACTCCTCCTTTGTTCATCTATTTTAGAAAAGTAATTCTAATTCACTCTACAAATTAATAGAGACATTCATAAAACAACCGTCTCAATCAAATTATTCAATTTTTTGAAAATAAATATGGTATAGTTGTTCAATAAGGGGAGGGAACTCAGGTTGGCTAAAAAACATTCAAGTAAAATCAATAAAATTCGTACGTTTGCTCTTAGTTTAATTTTTATTGGATTTTTTGTTATGTACTTCGGTATATTCTTTAGAAATGTTCCAATCGTGATGACTATTTTTATGTTACTTGGTTTACTTTGTATCGTTGCAAGTACGATCGTTTATTTTTGGATTGGGATGCTTTCAACAAAAGCCATACAAGTAGTTTGTCCAAACTGTGGTAAACATTCTAAAATACTAGGTCGAGTTGATATGTGCATGTATTGTAAAGAACCTCTAACACTTGATCCCAACTTAGAAGGACAAGAATTTGATGAAAAATATAATCGTAAAAACATTACACAATAATCTGTCAACACACACTATCTAACCATCCTTCAAAAACAAACATCTTCATTTGCAGGATGGTTAGATGAGAATGCTTCTATCTATTTTCTTCAAATTTCATCAAGAATACTTCCATTCAGTGGGGGATTTTATTGTCCATCAAGAGTAGGACAAACAAAAAAAAGCCGATAGCAGTAACTATCAGCAGCAGAGTTTTTCTTTATTAATCCTTAATGAGCTTCTTTCCTCGCACAATCTGGACATGAACCATAGATTTCTAATCGATGGTAACGAATATTGAATCCCGTTACATGACTTGCCAACTGTTCAACTTCATCTAATCCAGGATAATGAAAATCAACAATTTTACCACAACTATCACAGATCACATGATAGTGCTGTGTTGTAACAAAATCAAAACGGCTAGATGCATCTCCATAAGTCAATTCCTTAACAAGACCAACTTCACGAAATACTCTTAGATTATTATAAACTGTAGCAACACTCATATTAGGAAACTTTCCTTCTAATGCCTTATAAATTTCATCTGCTGTTGGGTGTGACATTGAGCTTATTAAATATTCGAGTATCGCATGACGTTGTGGTGTAATACGAACCCGTGTCTCTTTTAATGTTTCCAATGCGTCTTTTAAATGATTTTCTTCCACCGCCATACACCCCTTTTCTAAAAAAACATTATTATTTTATAATTATTATAATCAGTTTACTAATTAATTACTACCTTTGTCAATATAATAACCCTTTTAACATGATGTATTAAGGGATATCCTTGTTTTTTCCCATCATTCCTAATATTAAATAGAATGAAATTTCAATTTTCTAGCATTTTTTTATAATACAGCGTTTTTTTACCGTTGTCAGTACCCTTTTTTCAAATCAATTACATTCATATAATCTCCAGTTTTATTCAAATAAGTATTCAAGTTATGCTTAAATATTTCAAAGGCTCTAGGTAAATAATTCTGTGTAACACTTGATAAATGAGGTGTGACGGTCACATTTTTCATTTTCCAAAATGGATGGTCTTTTACTAAAGGTTCTTTTTCAAACACATCCAAGAAAGCGTGAGCAATTTCATTTTTTTCCAAAACGTGTAGCAGTAGAGATTCATCCACTAAATCCCCGCGGCCAATATTGATAAACACAGCTGTATTTTTCATAGCGACGAAGTGATCTTTCGTTAATAAATGCTTTGTATCAGGCGTACTTGGTAAAATAGACACAATAAAGTCTGCTTTTGGTAAAGCATCCATCATTTGTTCAGTAAGATATAATTCATCAATGTTTTCTACTCCCTTACCACTACGATTCACACCAATCGTCTTCATTCTAAATGCCTTGGCTAGTCTAGCAATTTCCCCTCCAATAGCCCCAACTCCTAGAATTAATACCGTCTTCTCAAATAACTCTTCCATTCTAATTTTTCGATTCCAATTCTCTTCCTGTTCATTCTCTAGCAGGGCTCTCGTTTGTTTTACCCATTGAAGCATTGTCCCCAATGTATACTCTGCCATTGGGATTTTATGTATCCCACGAGCATTCGTAATCATGATGCCTTTTTCTTCGATCGCTTTTAAGGGTAATTTCTCTAAGCCAGCAGACATTTGCATAATCCATTTTAAATGATCATTTTTTTGGATATGATTGTCAGTCAAGTCATCGCCATATGTAAGAAATACTTCACATTCATAAAAAGCTTTTTCTGCATCTTTCATTCCTTTATAAAATTCAAATTGGATTTCAGGAAACTCACACTTGATGTCTTCTTGAATGATTTCCTTTGGAAAAACAGATGATACAATACGCATAATTTTCTCCTCCATACCCCTTTTTCTAAACCATAACATCTAATATTTGAATATTTTGCTATTTGACGCAAAAAAAACAGGCCGTTTATTCGACCTGCAAAATTATCTGAGGAGGTATGCCCTAATAAGATCATATTCAAAACTAAGATAATTGAATGGACAATCGCCTCATCTGTAAAAAAATAGGCTTTTTAAAACGAATATTATTATATAAGTCTTTAATAATTTGCTTTGTATTGATTCCAGCTTAATAGGTTCGGATTAAATACAGATGCTTGACCTTGTTGATAGTCACTCAATTTTCCTTCATAAATAAATTGCAATTGAGGAATCTTAGCAATATCCTCAGGTGTGATCAACTCCGTATACTTTTCAAATGCGTATATCCCACTAGTAGTCAATACCGAAGCCACAAACTGAGAACAAGTAAACGCATTTTCCCTAATAATTCTTTTACCAAGCGCAATTCCCATTACTCCAAGTAAATTGTATCGATAGTGCTGAGGGAAACATTTAAACTCATTTATTTTCCCAAAAATCTCCTCATACTGTTTCTGACTAATCTCTATCTTATAAAGGATGCATTTAGTATTTTTCTTATAATAGTAAACACCCTGATTCAGAGCTTCCTTTACAAAACCAGCAGATAGGGGATTAAAATAAACTTTCCGACCAAAGCTATACAATTCTTCAAGATTATCATCGAGTGAAATGGACGCATGATTGTACGGTGCTTTTGTATAAAATTTAACCAATTTCGAAAACCACGTTCCAGTATCGGTTAGAAGAATATAAATATATTTATCTCTCATGATTATCACCATATAATAGGAATGATTGCAATTGACCTTCAATATATTAGACGAATAGAATGATATAAAAAATTTTAGTGACATAAACCGGCGATCATTACAGTTTAAACAAAATCCAGGCTTTAACTTCATTCGTCGTTTGCCCCCATTGTAACTCTTCATCTAATAAAAGAGCCTCTACTTCTCTCCGGTGAAAGACTCTTTTAGATCGTTAAGCTAAATTTTCTTGAATAAATTGAAATACTTCGTCTGTATGACCCTTCACTTTTACTTTACGCCATTCCTTTACGACTTTTCCTTCTGAATCAATTATAAAGGTACTGCGTTCAATCCCCATATATTCCTTGCCAAAGTTTTTCTTCAGCTTCCAAACATCAAACGCTTTTGCGAACTCATTTTGCTCATCCGCTAGCAATAAAAACGGTAAACTATGCTTTTCAATAAATTTTTCATGTTTTAATACTGGATCTGGACTAACACCTAGTATAACCGTGTTTGACCCAGAAAAGTCTTGATGACGATCACGGAAATCACACGCCTCTGTTGTACATCCTGGTGTCATATCTTTTGGATAAAAATAGAGCACAATATTTTTGCCCTGAAAATCAGCTAAACGAACAGTTTGTCCATTACTTGCGGGTAAAGCAAAATCCGGTGCTATTTGACCAACGAGAGTTGTCATACGTCATTCCTCCTTCATTCATAATATAACTATATCATTTATTATGTTATTTACGAAAACCCTTTAAATTCATGATTACTAACAGATTAACTTATTCCTAACCTTTACACAATAGCAACTTATTTCCTTTCAAGATCAAAGACTGCTCTTGCCACAAAGGCGGCAGGTATCGTATAGCCAATCAGCGCTTCAATCATGGCAATCAACCGACCAATTCCAATTGGGGCGATATCTCCGTATCCAACCGAAAATAGCGTCACCGCACTAAAATAAATATACGTTCCTAATCGTTCAACAAAGTCTTCTGTCTTCATGGGGTACTGCTCGATCAGTACTTGATGACCCTTCGTTTCAAGTAAAATATAAATTAAACCAAAACCAATTAATATCGTAATGTATACAAAGGTTAAATATAAAAAATTCTCTAAAGATACTAGTTTCCCTTTAATGGTATTTGGAATAAAAATGGTTTTAAGGCTCATCACAATACAGTAAATCGTAAAAGCAAGAGAAATGATATATAACATGTTTCCCCTCTTTTCCAGCTCCATATTCAATACGAAACTACTAAAGTTCCTTTAAACAAGCTATTCTCTTTTAATCTATATGCAATGACCAACTAGCAAACAACAATTATAAGTAAACGAGCCGAGATTATTTTGATCGAATTGTCAGTTGATAAGAACTTGAATATTTCATCCATCTGGACTCTGCTTATTTTTCAAGAAAATGTATGGTTATATCCCTATCCTACTAAAAGTAATGCTAAAATATAGAAGCAGAAAATGAAGGAGGTTTTATTCATGAATTTTACAAATTCAGAACGGTTACATAATGAAGCACTAGAACACATTGTCGGTGGAGTGAATAGTCCTTCTCGCTCTTACAAAGCAGTTGGTGGAGGTGCACCTGTTGTCATGGAACGCGGGCAAGGTGCCTATTTCTTTGATGTCGACGGAAACCAATATATTGATTATTTAGCGGCCTATGGACCAATTATTACTGGTTTTGCTCATCCCCACATTACAGAAGCGATTAAAAAAGCAGCTGAAAGTGGCGTGCTATTTGGAACTCCTACTACACATGAAATCACACTTGCCAAAATGCTTAAAGAGGCCATGCCAAACTTAGAAAAAGTACGGTTTGTGAATTCTGGTACGGAAGCCGTGATGACAACCATTCGTGTCGCTCGTGCTTACACAGGCAGAGATAAAATCATCAAATTTGCTGGTTGCTATCATGGTCATTCTGATCTTGTTCTTGTTGCAGCTGGCTCTGGTCCTTCTACACTTGGAATACCAGATTCTGCAGGGGTCCCAAAAAGCATTGCCCAAGAAGTCATCACCGTGCCATTCAATACCATCGAACCTTTCAAAGAAGCATTAGAGAAATGGGGAGATGAAATTGCTGCTGTTCTGGTTGAACCGATTGTTGGAAACTTTGGGATTGTTGAACCTCACCCTGGATTCCTTGAACAAGTCAATGAGTTGACACATGAAGCTGGTGCACTAGTCATTTATGATGAAGTGATTACGGCTTTCAGGTTCATGTACGGTGGAGCACAAGATTTACTTGGCGTTACCCCTGATTTAACGGCACTAGGAAAAATTATTGGTGGAGGTCTACCAATTGGGGCTTATGGCGGAAGAAAAGATATCATGGAACAAGTTGCCCCACTCGGACCTGCATACCAAGCGGGCACAATGGCAGGAAACCCAGCTTCCATGTTGTCAGGTATCGCTTGTCTTGAGGTATTAAAGCAAGAAGGTGTCTATGATTACTTAGATCGACTTGGTTCTATGCTTGAAGAAGGAATTCTACAAGCAGCCAAGAAACATGATATTCAAATAACCATTAATCGTCTAAAAGGAGCTTTAACGGTTTATTTTACAAATGAAAAGATTGAAAACTACGATCAAGCTGAAAAAACAGATGGAGAAATGTTCGCTAAGTTTTTTAAACTGATGCTTCATCAAGGAATTAATCTTGCTCCTTCTAAATATGAAGCATGGTTTATCACCATTGCCCATACAGAAGAAGATATTGAAGCTACATTACATGCTGTTGAAAATGCATTTTCTCAACTAGCAAAATAAATATACATGATTGTACATGTCGAGAGGCTGATTGCGCTTTCGACGTGTATGTTTATCAATTATAATTATCATAAATATTCACACAATTAATTGATTTCCAAAAATCCGTGTGATAATATTAATGTACTTGTTCCGGAATTTTTTGTAGACGTGTCCCTTATATTAAAACCTCTTATCTACTACAAATAGAGGGTATTTATACATGCATTTCGAAAACTTGACTGTAATCGAAAAAAATTACCCCAATTACTAGGAGGTGAACCGGCTTAAGGAAAGTCGTTCTATTAAGCCGAAACATGATGACACAAACCTATAGCCCTTCAATCTTTCAGAACTTTCGCAGCCAAGAACATGATGCATGTGGAATCGTAGCTTCTCTCGAAAAAAAGAAAATCCCAACTAGAGAAAATATATTCAATTGTATAGATGCTTTAGTTACGATGAACCATCGTGCTGGCTTTATCAATGGCGAAGGTGATGGAGTTGGCATCCACATTGATATTCCTCGTTTACTTTGGAAAGAAAAACTACAAGAAATCGGTTTAAATCCCCTAATGGTGGATGATAAAGAACACTTTGTTGTCGGACATATCTTTATAACAAGAACGAAAGAGGCTGAAGCAAAAAAGACTATCCTCTTAAAAAAGCTTGATGAGGCCGGGTTTACAGTTCTATTTCACTCAGATAAAGTCACTAATTCCGCCGCACTTGGCCCGATCGCCATCCAAGAAAACCCCATTTTCCTTCAATTTGCCTGTATATCAAACCTTAGTGGGCAGCAATTAACGAACAAACTCTTTGATTTATCGATCGAATTTGAACAAGATGATCACGTTCATGTTGCTTCATTAAGTCAATATCATGTTATTTATAAAGTGATGGGTGCTGGAGATATTCTCCCTAAATATTACCCTGATCTAGCAAATCCACTTATTGCCTCTACGATGACTCTCGGTCACAATCGATACTCTACCAATACATTATCTAGTTTTTTTCGCGTTCAACCTTTCAGTGTTCTTGGGCATAATGGGGAAATCAATACCATTGCAAAGCTAAGAGATGAAGCCAATATGATGGATGTTCCTCTCGTAAATAATGGAAGTGACTCACAAGATTTAAATCGAACCATCGATACCTTTATTTGTCGTGGGGGATACTCACTATTCGAAGCGATTGATCTTCTTTTCCCACCCATTATTAATGAAATAAAAGCCTATCCAGACCATCTCCAAGATTTGTACACGTATATGCGTGAAGGTTGGGGACATTTTGCTCAAGGACCCGCTGGAATTGTTTCCCGTTACGGTGATGAAGCAGTCTTTAGCGTTGATGCCTTAGGACTTCGCCCATTATGGATGCTGGAAACGGTAAGCTCTTATCTTTTCTCTTCAGAACCTGGCATCGTTCCATCGAGTGAATTTGTCAATGACCCAAGGCCACTTGCTCCTGGAGAAAAAGTCGGTTTTAAATGGGATCGCGATGAACTAAAATACTTTATCCAAGAAGACTATCAGGAAGAGGTTTATCGTCGTTTTTCAAGGCGAATTCCGTTCGAAGGAACAAGGAATCATTTAAAACCTTCCATTCTTGAAAAGATAAATATTCCATTCAATCAAACTGACTAAAATAGATAACGGACAATATAAAGCTTTTGGCTGGGAAAAAGATCATATTCAATTAATCGAGCAAATGGCTGAAAAAGGAGCGGAACCCATTCGTTCACTTGGTCATGATGCACCACTGGCTGCCCTTAATCCAGAAAGAAAAAATATTGCTGATTTTATTAAAGAAAGTGTTGCAGTTGTTACCAATCCAGCGATCGATCGGGATCGGGAAACAGAGCATTTCTCTACCCGTATTATTGTTGGGAAACGTCCGGGTCTTTTTCATCATGAAGCAGGTGGAGAAATTCTTGAATTACAAACACCTCTTTTAATAGAAGGAAAGATAGGAGAAACTGTCTCCACTGAACTTGGGCAACCAAGCTATGATCAATTGATTCATTTTTTTCAAAAGAAAGTCAAAACAATGGCAATCACCTTCCAACCTGAGGAAAGCATTGAAACAGCCTTATCACGACTTTCTACTGAAGCCGTTACAGCAGTGAAAGAAGGAAACACCATTCTAATCTTAGATGACTCTAAAACCCATCATGAAGGTCATTATTGGCTTGATCCACACTTAGTTACCTCTGTTATTGATCAGACACTTGTAAAAGAATCATTGCGTAGAGACTGCTCACTTGTCTTACGATCTGCATCCATTCGTTCTTTACACGATATCATTACTGTTTTCGGATTAGGAGCTGATTTGATTAGTCCATATTATATGTTTATGACCGTCATGGAAGATAAAGAAAAGCCCATACTCAATCTATATTCCGCCCTTGTGAAAGGTCTGGAAAAAGTAATCTCGACCATTGGAATTCATGAACTTCGTGGGTACGGAAGATTATTCTCTGCAATAGGACTCCATGAAGAGATTGCAGATACTTTAAATATCGTCAATTTCTTAGGCTCGAAGGAATTGGCCTACAACTTTGATGCAATGAAAGAAGATGCCGTTTCGCGGGCTGCCGATTTTCATAATAAAGCAGAAAGAATCGGAAAAACATTCCATCTCTTCCCACGAATTTGGAAAGCAATCGGTGAAGTAGCTTCAACTGGAGATTATACGAATTATCGCCAAAAAATAAGTGAACAGGAAGTACAAAATCCAACAACGATTCGCCATTTAACAAGTTTTAAAAGACAAGTTTCATCCATCACCTCTCAAGATGTGGATATTAGTGTAGGTCAGCATAGTCTTCCATTTATTATTTCTTCCATGTCCTTTGGCTCACAAAATGAGATTGCTTTTAGAGCCTATGCAGAAGGAGCGAACCGTCTCAACATGGTGAGCTTGAACGGTGAAGGCGGAGAAATTAAAGATATGCTTGGAAAATATCCAAATACACGCGGTCAACAGATTGCATCAGGTAGGTTTGGGGTCAATGCAGAATTATTAAACTCTTCTAATCTCCTTGAAATAAAAATTGGTCAAGGAGCAAAACCTGGTGAAGGCGGACACTTACCAGGCTCAAAAGTAACTGAAAAAATTGCAGAAGCGAGAAATGCAACGATTGGGTCTGATTTAATTTCCCCATCCAATAATCATGATATCTATTCGATCGAAGATTTAGCTCAAATGATTCATGAATTAAAAACAGCAAATGACCAAGCAAGAGTAGCTGTTAAAGTACCAGTTGTCCCAAATATTGGAACCATTGCAGTCGGAATTGCAAAAGCAGGTGCAGACATCATTACATTAAGTGGTTTTGATGGTGGAACAGGTGCAGCTAGAATTCATGCTCTCCAAAATGTAGGTCTACCTGTTGAAATTGGGGTCAAAGCCGCCCATAACGCTCTCTTAGAAGCCGGTATTCGAGATGAAGTTGAAATTTGGGCTGATGGTGGGATGAAAAGTGCATCAGATGTATTAAAGGTGATGCTACTAGGAGCGAACCGTGTTGGATTTGGAACCCTATCCATGGTCGCCATTGGTTGTACCACATGTCGTGGCTGCCATTTAGATACTTGCCATGTTGGAATTGCTACCCAAATTGAATCTGAAGCACAAGCAAAAGACCATGGTTTAAGACGATTTGTTCCTCGTCAATTTGATTTAGCCGTTCAAGGCATAACAAACTTATTTACGGCTTTTGGTAATGAACTCAAGGAGTTAGTCGCATCTCTTGGTGTAAAAACATTACAAAATGTGGTTGGCCGTTCAGATCTTTTAGAGCAAGTAACGGGGAAAGATCAGCTTGACCTCACCTATTTATTAAAACCACTTGAAATTGGTCAATTTAGCCCTCATGAGACTGTTGCATCTTCAACAGCACAGGAAGGAAAACTACAAATTGCAGTTGGTGCTGAATATTTAGACAGTACAGTCGAAGATCTAAATCAGTCACGTGAATATGAAAGCGTAACGTCTGAACAACGTGTTTTAGGGAGTCGCGTATCGTGTCATCGCGTTCGCAATCGTTTGGATGGTTCTTATAAAAAGCTACCAATAGTGAAATTGAAATATACAAAGGGCTCGATTCCAGGCAATGGTCTCGGAGCTTATAATAGTACTGGAATCGAAATTGCAGTTAATGGTGGGGCACAAGATGGAATTGGAAAAACCTCTTTCGGTGGAAAAATTCTTATTTTTAAGTCAGAAGGAAAAGATGGGAACTTCTATAATGGTTCGGTCGGGAAAGGATTTGGTTATGGCGCACAAAAAGGGCTCTTGGTTGCACAAGGGGATGCCGATGCCAGAGCAGGAATTCGCCTTTCCGGAGCCGATATGATTATCGGAGGTCTATTGAAAAAACCGATTCCCGAGCACGAATTAGGAAACATTGCCGTACATGCAAATATAAAAGGATTTGCTTTTGAATATATGACAAATGGAAGAGCGTTGGTCCTTGGGGATCCAGGTCCATGGATTTGTGCAGGAATGACCGGTGGTGTCGTATATGTAAGACACCAGCCTGAAATGGGATTAACAAAAGAAGCGATCTCACGTAGAATGGCCAAAGGTGCCAACGTGACCATCACCCAATTATCTGATAAAGGAAAAGCTGACATCAGCGAATTACTTGGTCAGTATACAGGGATGCTTGCCGAACAAGGTCAAACTGAGGAAGCAACTAGCCTTGACAAGCTTCTTGTAGACTTGGAAAACCATTTTCTACAGATCATTCCAGTGAAAGAACAAGCCGATCCATCCGTATCAACAGAATGATGATTTCTTTATCCTAGAAGTTTTTTCAAAAAACCGTTCGCTTTTTTCCTAGCGAGCGGTTTTTCTATGCGACTGCGGTGACCATGATTAACCATGATAACGTTAGTTTCCATTTTACGAGAAGGATGTGCAATTCTGATGGATTTTGGTGCAATTCAGTCTTTATCATCGAAATAAACCTTTTTAAAATTCATAATTTCTTTTCCGAATCATACATTGTTGTTTAAAAGAACACAAAATGGTTTAATGAAGGTATTGAACACCTTTATTATTATCAGAAAGGAAATCATCGATATGAAGTTAGGCGCCCGGATATTAAAAACAGGGATTGCTCTGATATTATCATTGCTTATTGCACAATCACTTGATTTACCTTCACCGGTCTTTGCAGGAATTGCAGCCATCTTTGCCGTGCAGCCAACAATTTATAGATCGTATTTATCCATCATCGAGCAAATACAAGGAAACATTTTGGGAGCTTTGCTTGCTGTCATTTCAGTATTACTTTTTGGAAATAATGTCTTTATCATTGGGCTTGCTGCCATTATCTTGATTGCCATTCATCTAAAATTAAAGCTAGAAAATGCAGTTGGATTATCATTAGTCACTCTAATCGCCATTATGGAGACACCTGGAGATGTCTTTATTCAATTTGCCGTAATTCGCTTTTCAACCATCATGCTTGGTGTTTTATCAGCATTTATCGTGAACCTTGTCTTTCTACCTCCTAAGTATGAAAATAAACTCTATTTAAGGATTTCTAATTCGACAACTGAAATCACAAAATGGATTCGACTTACCATAAGAGGTGCCTCCGAACATACTTTGCTAAAGAATGACATCGAAATATTGAAAGATAGCTTAATTAAAATTGACCAGCTCTATATTATGTTTAAAGAAGAACGTAATTTTTTTAAAAGAAATGATGTCGTGAAATCAAGAAAGCTTGTGATCTATCGTCAAATGATCGCGACTGTCCAACGAGCATTAGCTACACTCAAAAGACTGCATCGCTATGAAAACGAAATGGTAAATCTGCCGGACGATTTACAAAATACCATTCAACAGCAGTTAGATATTCTCATTCACCATCACGAGCATGTGATGCTAAAATTCATAGGCAAAGTCAAACCCCATGTGATTTTTGAAGAAGGAGATATCGGTTTAAATCGCAAGGAACTTTTCGACTTGTTTTTATCCTCTAATTCTCAATTAATCGCTGAGGAACAATTCACGCAATACCATCTCTTGCAAGTCATTTCTGCTATCATTGAATACGACGAAGAGATCGAACATCTCGATCTATTAATTTCAAGCTTTCAATCCCATCATAAAGAGGATAGTGATATTACCCTACCAGAGAATCTTTAAGGCAGGAATAACAATAAATGTTAAAACAAAAAAGCAGCTAAAAAATCCAGCTGCTTTTTTCTTTTTATATTTAATTCTCAAGTTGCTGCACTTGGAAGAGCTTATAATAATGGCCCTTTAATGACATTAATTGTTCATGACTGCCAATTTCGACGATCTCTCCATGCTCAATTAACACAATTCGGTCTGCATGGGTAATGGTGGATAAGCGATGAGCAACAATAAAGGTTGTCCGTTCTCTCGCAAGTTTATCAATTGCTTCTTGGATCAGATGCTCACTTTCTAAATCAAGAGCAGATGTCGCTTCATCTAACACGAGAATAGGTGGGTTTTTCAAAAATACACGAGCAATTGCTACCCTTTGTTTTTGTCCACCAGAAAGTTTTACACCACGCTCCCCCACCTTCGTATCATATCCGTTTGGTAAATTCATAATAAATTCATGAGCATTGGCCGCTTTAGCTGCTTCATACACTTCTTCATCCGTAGCGATTGGATTGCCCAATAAGATATTTTCCTTTACGGATTCACTGAAAAGAATATTATCTTGGAGGACCATCCCTATTTTATCCCTTAAGGACCTCACCTTAAATGAACGAATATCCGTACCATCTAGTAAAATTCTCCCTGCTGTTACATCATAGAAACGAGGAATTAAGCTTATTAGGGATGATTTCCCGCCGCCACTCATACCTACAAAGGCAATGGTTTCACCTTGTTGAACATCTAGTGTAACATCTTTCAGAACCATTTCATTCTCATCATCATACGAGAAATTAATATGGTCAAACACAATATGTCCCTTTACATTTTGACACTCAACGGAATCTGGTCCGTCTTCGATGTCATATTTTTCATCCATTAA
Organism: uncultured Bacillaceae bacterium; assembly: GCA_963765265.1. Classification (GTDB taxonomy): domain Bacteria; phylum Bacillota; class Bacilli; order Bacillales; family Cytobacillaceae; genus Bacillus_BD. Next base: position 74,848 of record CAVXVN010000002.1, on the reverse strand, counting down.
TTCAAAGACACGGTCCATCGACGCAAATGATTGCGTTAAGGTTGTTGAAGAATTGACAAGACGTCTTAACGGTTCATACAACCGATCAATATAGGCAATAAAGGCGGCCATCTCACCAATTGAAAGACTTCCATTAATGACTTGATAACCGGCAACACCAATCACAAAAAGTGGTGCAATGTCAGTAATCGTATTGACCACTGCAAAGGATTTTGCATTCCATTTTGTATGGACAATCGCTTTTTCCAAAAAGTTTTGGTTCTGTTGATCAAACTTTTTTTGTTCAAAGTCTTCGATCGCAAAACTCTTAACCACAGCCATCCCTGAAACACGTTCATGCAAATAGCCTTGAACTTCCGCCAATGCCTGCGAACGTTTTCTTGTCACTGAACGCAAGTTACCAAAAAAGTATTTAACAGAAAACGCATAGAAGGGAAATAATAATATCGATACAAATGTTAAAGTAATATCCATCGTAAACATGATCGCCATGGCAATTAAAATCGTAGCAAGATCAAGCCACACGTTCATCAAGCCAGTCACGACAAACGTTTTTGTTTGTTCAACGTCATTAATCACCCGTGAGATGACTTCACCGGTTTTCGTATTGGAGTAAAATTTAAAACTAAGTCTTTGAATGTGGCCATATAACTGTTCACGGATATCATATAGGATTTTACTTGATGTCCATTGTGCATAATATTGCCGGAAATACTCAATAGGTGGTCGCATAACCACAAAAACAATAATCATGACGACCATAATGATCATTAAGTGTTCAATTTTGTCCGCTTTTGCCATTGCGCTATTCCCAACGATATCATCTAAAACATATTTTATAAGCAATGGAATCATTAAAGGAATGGCAAATTTGATAATCCCAATAACGATGGTAGCGATGATTTGGAAGCGATATGGTCTTACAAAATGAAGATAACGTCGTATACTATCCAAGTTTCCCCCACCTTACTTTTTTCTTTTGTACAGAAGATTAAAAAAAATTCACGTTTGATCGTTTTACTTTAAAGAAAACTCGCCGATTGGCGAGCCTGCAAGGCGAAGACAGAGGCGTAGTTGCACTTATACTGTTTTCCTAAAAATTGCCACTACGTCGAACTTCTCCAGCGCTGTAATTTTATACTTTCTTAAGAGTGAAATAAAACCTGTTGATGGAATCAACAGGTGGCGATTAATAAATAAACGAGAGAATATGTTTCCATACTTAAGCTGATTCATCTAGTTAGCGTCTGTATGTTAAATATCTTTCATACCATATATCGATAAAATCAGGTGAAAAAGGACCTTTACGTTGACGAATCCAATGTATCAAAGTATTTACATTCGCTTTTAATATTTTATCTATCGCGGTCGGATAGTTCATTTCGATTCGATGTCGTTCATACTCATCCTCATCCAGTAAATTAAATGTCATATCCGGAAAGACTTTTATGTCCAAATCATAATCAATGTACTTTATTGCTTCTCCGTCATAAATAAAGGGTGAACTTAAATTACAATAATAATAAATGCCGTCTTCTCGCAACATCCCTATAATATTAAACCATTGTTGAGCATGAAAATAAGTAATAGCTGGCTCTCTCGTCAGCCATGTTCTACCATCCGATTCTGTTACGATGGTACGATCATTTCCGCCAATTACTAACTTTTGCGATCCTTTTAACACCGTGGTTTCGTCCCACACGCGATGGATGTGACCATTATGCTTAAAACTATGAATTTGTACTGGTTCTCCTACGATGGGTACGCCCATAATTTCCCCTACTTTCATGTTCGGACGCTTTGCAACCTATCAATGTTTCATGCATATAACTTTGCAAAAGATAGTTATACTCCTCTAAAAATATTAGGCTTTTTTTAGTCGATTCTGTTGATTAACCTGTTTTTCTGACTTAGCCAAATATAAAGACAAAAGGCAACAAAGAACAATTCCTATTTTCTATTATTTATTATTATAACGGTTAATGAAAGAATTTAAAACAAAACAACCATTGAATTTATCAATGGTTGTTTATTTTTTATCATTATAGCTATAATTATGGAGTTGAATAATGGGTGATCGCCTCTCTTATCCTGCTGTTACTTTCATTTCTTGATAGGAACGAATCACGTCCTCAGTTTGCATTTCAAACATTTTTTGAAGTTGCTTTAATTCATCTTTCATTTTAGACAATTCCATATGCACACTTTCAAGCTCATTTTCCTGTTCCAACTTTCTTATTTGTATCTCAATATCCTGACATCTTTCTAATTCACTCTGTAAAAATAAAAGCTTATCCATAGTTTTCATTTGTTCGGTTACTAAACGGTTGAATTCTTCCACTGTACCACCCCCGCCTACTTTATTTTTCCACCAGTACAAAGATTAACCTGAGGGATTTATTCTCTCTTATGTATTCGCTTTTTTTTACTGCATTCCTTTGAAAAGTATTGTTGAATATAGGAAATTTTTGACGGAATAAAAAAATTGAGGCACTTTCTCTTCGAATCTATTTTTGAATAGAAAGTGATTGTTTTGAATCAAATACGCCTTGGCGTATTTGCGCCCAGATAATACCTGAGCTCGCTCGGGTAAAATTCCTTTTAAAATCTGAATGTCTCCGCCGGAGGCTTTAACTTCATTCAGTCGGAGTTTGAATCCCCACTGAATTGATAAAAGCTAGCATTCATCTCACCACTTATAGAAGTGGGAGACTTCTGCTGAATGAAGTTAAAAGACATAGGAAGGGCACTCTTTTCGAATCCAGAGTGCCCATTTTTATTTTTCAATTAGCTGTTTTGTCCGCCATATTGACCAGAGTTTTTCGCTTTGTTTGCTTCTGCTTGTGCGTTGCGTTGTTTTACTTCTTGAACATCTGTTTCACTAGCAAATTCTGTACCGTACTGACCTTGTCCAGCAGCACCCCGATTGTGCATTTTGTTGTCTCACTTGTTGAATATTTGTACCTGATTGAGATTGATTTGGTTGTTTTGCCATCTTTATCACCTCCACGCTCTTTAATGTAACCATGCGTGAAGTGAACTATCCCCAAAAAATTTAATAATTTTATTGAATGAAGCATAACAATATTGTAGAAGGCTTTTCAATCAGAGACATCTGGACAACCTATTTTTACTTTACATTAATAAAGAGATTCCACCGTCAACAATAATCGTTTGCCCACGAATCATGCTTGATTGATCGGAAAGTAAGAACATGATCGCATTCACCATATCCTCGATTTGAACCATTCTGCCCGCAGGTGTTCTTTCTTCTGATTCAGCCAAGCATTTCTGCTCGATTTGGAAAATGCTTCAAAGCCTCGGTATCAACAACTCCACCAGAAACGGCATTAACCACTATATTCTTCGCAGCCAATTCAACGGCCAAATAACGTGTCAATGCTTCAAGAGCTGCTTTTGATACACCCACGACTGTATAATTCTCTATGACACGAATTGAACCAAGGGAACTTATACTAACAATTTTTCCACCTTGATCCATTAGTTTGGCCGCTTCTTGAGCACAAAATAGCAATGCTTTACTATTGATGTTCATCGTCCAGTCCCAATGAGATTCCTCAAGTTCCATTAGAGGTCTTTGAACCCCTGAAGCTGCATTATTTACAAATACATCTAGACGACCAAATTCCTCTTTAATGGCTTCGAAAAGCTTTTTAATTTTATCAACATCCCCCACATTTGCTTTTACCACTAAGGCTTTTCTACCTAACGCTTCAATTTCTGCAGCTGTTTCAAGTGCCGCTGTTTTGCTACGCGCATAATTAATGACAAGATCATAACCTTCTCTTGCCAGTTGTAGTGCGGTTGCTTTTCCGATTCCTCGACTAGATCCTGTTACAAGTGCTACTTTTTGTGTCATAATTCTTTCCTTTCTTATACTGAATTTCTTTTATTTTAGCTTTTCTATGTATAGTTGGCAATGAAGTAAAAATAATAGAAAGGTAATACTTTTAAGAAAGGAAGGTAGAAACTTATGTATGATGGAAGAGATATGACGGAACTTTCCATGATGTCAAAAACAGACTGGGAAGAAAGTGAATTAGACTTTTACCACCATTCGTTTCAGCAGATATTGCCCTATTTAAATGCTGAAGGACAAACACTGTATAGAGAAGTCCTCGAAGAAAAATACAACCGAAGGAAAAAATCGTATTAAATATGTAATGTCAGCACCGCAAAAAGACAAATGTCCTTTTGCGGTAGTATTTTATTCTAGACCTTCTTTTTTCAAGAAACTTTTGATCATTTTTTGATGTGAGACAGGAAAAGGGAATGCCTCTATTTCTTCGTTCCGATACCCTTTTTAAATCTTCCTTTTCCTCTTTTAAAGTCAACCAGCTTCCCTTCGTATACATCGACATTCCAAGTTAAATGTGAAAAAACATGTTCAATTTTCCCAACCATTTCTCCAAGCTCAACCTCTGCTCCATATTCATTTTTCAACGCTTCCCTCAGTTGATCCTTTACCGTTTTAAAAGGTAGATGGATTTCGATATTTGGAAACTCCCAAAGATTGGCTAATAATCCCTTTTCAGATCTTTTATGAATGAGTGTTCGGCCTAATGAATCCCTTAAGACAACAGCAGCCAAATGAACATCACGCTTCTTTTTATTCTTCGTCTTTATAGGTAATTCATTTTGAACACCTTCATGAAAACCCACACAATGTTCACGCACTGGACATAATAAACAAGAAGGAGAAGTTGGAGTACAGACCATCGCACCCATTTCCATTAGTGCCTGATTAAAATAGGAAGGATTTTCATGTGAAATGAGTTTTCTGACTGCTTGTTCAAATATTTTTCTTGTAGAAGACTTGGCAATATCCTCCTTAATTAATAAAATACGTGATAAAACACGCATGACATTTCCATCAACAGCAGGTTCTGGAATTCCATAAGCAATACTCAAAATCGCCCCTGCCGTATAGGGACCGACCCCTTTTAATGCGGAAATTTCTTTTGGATCTGCTGGAACTTGTCCACCATACTTCTCATGAACCTCTTTAACAGCACTATGCAAGTTTCGCGCTCGCGAATAATAGCCAAGACCTTCCCATGCTTTTAGAATCTTTTCTTCTTCTGCCATAGATAACGCTTCAATCGTCGGAAACTGATCAATAAAACGATTAAAATAAGGGATCACTGTATCCACTCTTGTTTGCTGAAGCATGATTTCCGATACCCAAATTTTATAAGGATCCTGATCTTTTCTCCACGGAAGATCACGCTTCTCATCATTAAACCATCCGATTAAATCTCGACAGAACCCTTCAATATCCATTTTATCTAGATGTATTAAACTACTGTTTGTCACTTTTGTTCCTCCAAGCTATTAATTCTTTATAATTAGGAGATATTAAGGTTGAAAAACAAACTTAAATGAATTGAGACATGATCTCATTAATTATCGTAAAAAATACATTATTTTAACTGCATAGGTAAGAATATTTTGGTAAACTAAAATTACAGAAAACTGAAATCCTTTTTTATATTAAGATTCCCTTACAGGATTCTGTTTTGAGACTGGAATTTCAGTATGGAACACTGGATATTCTTCACCAATGGAATACCCTATTAAGGAGGTTTTTTCCTTGGACACAGGTACACATATTGTTATGGGTCTAGCACTCGGTGGCTTAGCTACGCTTGATCCTGTGGTTGTCGAACATTCCCAAACCGCCACGAGTGTGTTAATCGCCGTCATTGCAGGCTCCCAAATTCCTGATATCGATACGGTGTTAAAATTTAAAAATAATGCTACCTATATTCGAAACCACCGTGGAATTACACATTCCATTCCAGCCGTACTATTATGGCCCTTAGTAATCGTGGGGATCCTTTACCCATTTTATCCAGAAACAAATTTATTACATCTATGGCTTTGGACCTTTTTAGCCGTTTTTCTGCATGTTTTTGTTGATATTTTTAATGCATACGGCACACAAGCCTTAAGACCCTTTTCTTCAAAATGGGTGGCACTTGGTGTGATTAATACATTTGATCCGTACATTTTCGGTCTACATGTATTCGGTTTAATCTTATGGGGTCTCGGTTCAGATCCTGGTTATACCTTTAGCGGCATCTATGCGATTTTGGTGTTCTATTATATCTTTAGATTCATGGCCAGAAGAAATGTTTACAAAAAAGTTACGATGATGATCCCTGATGCAACTGAAATCCTGATTTCTCCTACAATGAGGTTTCATCAATGGAAAATAGCTGTCATGAATGAGCACCAATTCTTCGTTGGACGATCTGAAAATAAGCAAGTGACCATTTTGGATCAGTTCAATCGAGTTGAAGTGCCACAAACACCTGTTTTAGATGCAGCAAAAAAAGATGCAAACCTTTCCGCATTCCTCTCCTTTTCACCAGTATACCGTTGGGAAGTAGACGAATTTGATGATTATTATGAAGTGCGATTTATTGACTTGCGTTATAGAAGCAAAGATTATTACCCATTTGTCGCTGTTGTTCAGTTAAATTTAGATTTAGATATTAAAACATCTTATACAGGCTGGATTTTCAGTGAACAAAAATTACGAAAAAAACTCGATATTATTCCAAATTAAAACGATGTCACTGATTGACATCGTTTTTTTAGTTGAAAATGCCAAAGCCATCGTATTATTGGACCTATCATCTGTTTTCCATATATTTCGCTCTATTTGATAACATAACAATTAAGAGCTCGACTCATACTATACTTACGTGGTTATCAAAGTGCAACACTTTGATGATCACGGTAGCTTTGATCATCGCATTCAGGAGGTTTTAAACATGCGTAACAATGCAAAAAATTTCCCTAATCAGAGTAGCAATAAACTTGAAGGCGATGGGCCTCGTGCTAAAGCCGAATACGCCTCCAAGCGTGCAGATGGAACCATTAATACCCATCCACAAGAAAGAATGCGTGCTTCCAACAACAGAGATAGCGATACATCTGATTTATTTTAAACCATGAATTCCGCAATTCATACAGTGAGGATGTTATGATCCTCACTGTAATTTCGTTAACATTGAAATCGGAAGAGCTTCTTCTTCCTCTACACCTCTTAATCGATGACCCCATGCAAAAACACCATTTAAATAACTTATTTTGAAATAGGCCCCTGGGTCTCCTGCAATTTGATAAATTTCTTCAGGAATAAAGTCATCTGGATTTAATAAATAAGCTTTTGCCATAACTGCTTTTCTTTCTAAAACAGCAAACTCATTGACCATTCCCATTTGCTCTGCCTTTCGAGCCTTCTCATGTAATTGAGCAATTTCCTGATTTAATTCGTAAGCAGATAATTGACTGTATCTTTTTTCTCCCATGAAAACATCCCCTTCTTTAACCGCAAAACCAATCTTTTTATGTTAAGTATAATGAAAATTCTAGTATTAATAAAGACTGCTGACTCAACCAAACCTTATTACTTTAGATTAATCATCCAGCATGCCCTTTTAACTCAAAGCTATCCTCATCAGTGGTCTTTGACTGAGATACTTTTCAATTTGCTCCATAGCAAAACCTTTTCGATACAAAGCACTTTTCATTTTCTGCTCATATTCATATCCAGTATAATTTGCATATTTACGTTCCAACTTTTCAGCTTGGTAACGTAACGCATCCATCACTTCGTCTTTTCTATCTAATTCCGTTTTTGCCAGAGCATCCGATATAATTTCAAAGCTATATCCCTTACGGACAAGCATTTGTTCTATTTTTTGCTTTAAAACAAGATCGGAGTCCTTTTTATTCTTATTAACCATTTTCACACAAAGCTTTTGGGCTGTCTCCAATTGTGCCTCATATGAGTACTCTTGTAATGCCTTTTCGATTAAGCCATCGTTAACTCCTCTTTCTTTTAGTTCACGCTTAATTACGATACTTCCTTTATCTGTCGTGTTCATTTGCGTTCGCACATAGGCGATTGCGTATTGCTCGTCATTAAGAAATTGATAATGATACAGCTTCAATATAACCTCTTGAATAATGGGCGCATCTATTTCTTTTTCTAATAAATAGGTACGTACCTCACCCTCAGATCTCATTCTTCTTGATAAATAATGAAGAGCACGATTATAAGCCTTTCTTACATCATCTTCATAGTGGATTTCGGTTAAAAATAATTCATCCAATTCCATCCCTTTTTTTAATTGGAACTTTATGAGAACGGCCTCATCCACACTAAAGGCATACTTTTCTCCCTTTCCTTCATCCGTAAATATATTATATCGATCTTTATTTTTTTGCTGGGTTGTGATTTTCGTTATAATCGGCATTTACTTTCACCTCATGTTAAATGTAGCATATTCCATTACTACAGTTGAACCGAAATATTAAAAGCATTCAATTTCAAGTATGAAAATTACCTATTAGGGAAAAATAAGGGAGAAATATCTTCATCGAAGGGTTGTGTTTATATGGGAAAAAAAACAGACAAAGAAAAAAGTGCTTTAACCAGTATGCAAGCAGTAAGTTATCAGCGTGATTTTAAAATGGCAGACCGTGCAGCTGGCTTTACAGATCGTAAAGGTAGAAAGTAGATACCTCAATCTTGTAACAACTTCCTTTTATATTCAGTTGTTACCCTGAGCATAATAAAGTATGGAGCCAATTCTCCATACTTTATTTTGTTGAAAGGGGTTTTTGATATGGGTCGATCTAGAGGTAGTAAATCACGTGACAAAAATAAAGCATCACTTCCACAAACACCAAAAAACATGAAATATGATCGTATGAGCGAAGAATATGCGGCGGAACTAAATAATCAAGTCAGCCTGGAAGAACAAGCATGGGCAAATGCCGCTAATCAAAGAGTCCAAGGGAACAAAAAATAAAAAAAGGTTTTTTTATCATCTAATAGCACTTTTTGAAAGGGGTTTTTGAAATGAACCGTAATCAAGCAAATTCTACAGAAGTCACATTTAATGAATCATCCCGACAGGTTTCCAGTCAAATCCTATCAGATGGGATTGACGAGGAATTTTCAGAAGAACTTGCGGATCATGCAGATATAGAAGCACAAGCGCGAGCGAAAGCTGCCAATCGAAGAGCTAAAAATAAATAACACTTCATATCAAATGCGCCTCGGCGTATTTGCGCCCAGATAATACCTTCGCTCGCTCGATAAAGAAGACTTCCATAAGTGGGAGACCTCCCACTTATGGTTAGTCACGCTACGCCTGATTGACTTTTCTAAGAGCTGAAGCCCTAAGAAAAGATCTTATCGCACTTATCGGATCTTTACAGACAGTAGACCCCTTATGGTTTTGATAAGGGGTCTTACTGCCCGTTAAGATGGGGCAAACTTCCTTTTAAAATCGAATGTCTCCGCCGGAGGCTTTAACTTCATTCAGTCGAGGGTTTAAACCCCCACTGAATTGATAAAAGCTGGCATTCATCTCACCACTTATAGAAGTGGGAGACTTCTGCTGAATGAAGTTAAACTGTTAATAAAGTTATCCCCATTTTTATGAACATTGTGGATAATAAACCTTAAACTACTATTATCAACCTTTTAAAGTAGGATGTTTTGTGGATAATTCGATCTTTATACCGTCCGTAACTTGTGGATAATGTGGATAAACCTGTGGAATACTTCAGATTAAAGATTCCACACCTGTTGATAACTGATGTAAAATATTTGGTGTCAGGCACCAAATATGGATATTTATATTTATGAAGAGAACTAAAAAAGCCGGGTGGATTTATTATCCAGACCCGGCTCTACTATTTTACCTCTTATTTAATTAAGAACTGTTAATTGTCCATCATATAGCTTTTCAATGTGAAAAAGGTTTTCCATCTCACAGGCAGGTAAGGGTCTACTAATTATATATCCCTGTATCCCATTGCAATGACTACTAGAGAGGAAATCTGCTTGTTCTATTGTTTCCACACCTTCTGCCATTAATTCCAAACGTAAATGATGGCCAAGAGAAATAATGGTTTCGACAATCGCTTCATTTGATTGATCATTCGTTAAATTTCGCACAAAGGATTGATCGATTTTCAACTGATCGACTGGAAAGAGATGAAGATAACAAGATTGATCACCACTAAAGACTGCCCTATTAAATAAAATGTCCGCCCCACACACATAAATTCCTAGGACTGTCTTCGAGCGGTGCCTGACACTAGTATACTTCCCAGAATAAAGGTTACGAGGGATAGCAAAATAGGCAAGATGACCGTGTGTAATCCAAATGGATTGGCAAAGAAGCGGTCAATTACGATGTATGAGCCCATTCCCACGATCATGGAGATACAAGCTCCATATTTATTTCCCCTGCTCCAGTACAGTCCAAAAACAATCGGCCAAATAAATACAGACTCTAAGCCACCAAAGGAGAATAAATTTAACCAAACTAATAAATCTGGAGGATTGAGCGCAAATAATAAGACTGCTAGTCCAATAATCGTTGTCACAATAAGACTTGTATTTTTGATCTGTTTCTCTGTGGCATCCTTTTTGATAAAATTCAAATAGATATCCTTCACAACAGTGGAACTAACCATAATGAGTAAAGCATTAACCGTAGACATAATCGCAGCCATTGGTGCCGAGAGAACAATGCCAGCTAATAAGGGGGGCAAAACTTCCAATGTAAGGGTTGGCATCACTTTATCACCAATCTCAATTCCTGGTATTACAGCACGTGCTAACACGCCAATCAAATGCATTCCAAACATAATCGTGCCAATCACAAATGTCCCAATAATGATGGCTTTGTGCATCGCTTTGGAATCTTTATAGGACATGGCTCTGACAGCAATTTGTGGAAGCCCGATAACCCCAACCCCTACTAAAATCCAAAAAGAAGACACATAGATAGGTGTTAATTCTTGCTCTGAGCCAAATGGAGAAATAAGATTTGGATTGATCTCAACCAACTCTGCCATAATATTAGACATACCACCACCAGCAATAATGGTTCCTACTAGTAAAATGATCGTTCCTACTAACATAATCATTCCTTGAACAGTGTCTGACAGCGCTACCGCTCTAAATCCGCCAATGATAACATATACTAAGACGGAAACAGCAAAGATAAATAGTGAAGGTATGTAATTTAATCCTGTTAACGATTCAATTAACCTGGCTCCCCCAACCCACTGAGCGGTCATAGCTGAGAACAAAAAGATAATAATACTCAACGCTGAAATTAATACGATCACATTACTTTGATAGCGATCCTTTAAAAAATCAATGATGGTTACATAATTATTTTTCCGCGCAATAATGGCAAATTTCTTTCCTAACACCATGAGCACAAAGTACCCCATTGGAAGCTGCGCCATCGAAAGAAGCACCCAACCCAATCCCTTCGTATAGGCAACTCCAGGTCCACCAATAAAACTACTTGCACTCCCATAGGTTGCAATCATGGTCATCGCCAGAACAAATCCGCCTAACTCTCTTCCACCAAGAAAATATTCTTGCAAAAAGCTATTCGACGATTTCACATATGTATTTGCCCAAAAACCAATCATAAAAAAAATAATCATAAATAAATAATAATGGCAAAATAACGGCTATATTCATTACTCGCTCCCGTCCTCTTCCTCAAAAGATACCTCTTTAAAAAGAAATTTAACACTTAGGGAAACAAGAATAAACATGACAATCGATCCAACCACACAACTGTAAAAAAACCATTCCGGCATTCCTAAAATATACTGATATTCCCTCGGATCCCCTGAACCAAGCCCATAAGCAAACCCATACCACAATAGAAAATTAATAACGACGAGGATAATGCCAATAATTGCTTCCTTATGAGCAATCTTGAACCTCCTATCCTTCTCTTTCGAAAATGGTTTCATTTCTATTTCTTACCTCCCCTGTTTTGAACGTTAGTTTTCCCTAAATAAACATATTCTAACAACCATTTACATCTAGTGCTACATTTCACCAAAATATTATACCTCCAAAAGGAAGTACTGTTAAACTAAAAAGCAAGGATCTGGCAGAAAATTCTGCCAGATCCTTGCTTTTTACAATAAATATTAGGTCTATCTACAATAGCGACTAACAGAACAATTAATTGAAAAGCTCCACTATCAGCGGTTGATCCGACGGTCTTTGCCCGCTCTGCAATTCAGCGATAGAAAGTCCAAAATTCATTTGCAGATGGGGATAATCTTTGAAGTTCGCCCAATCACCACCCCAATCAAAGCCTAGTTCTTTTGCTAATTGGACCACTTCTGTCCAGTCTGCAACAGAATTTCCATTTCCATCATATTTCATATCCCAGATAACATCATTGGATGATGTCTTAATAGCAAAGTCAACGGCAAGGCCAAAATTATGATAAGATTCTCCGCCTTTTGCATGGGTGACAATATTTCCTTCTGTAGAACGACCTTTCTCAAACAACAGATCCTGATCTTCAGCACTACGAAAATCATCCGTTATGACAATTGAAATTCCCTTTTGTGCAGCCTGCTGAACGAGTTGATTCGTACGTTCCTGTACAACAGGGTGAAGTCCATCAGGCATCGGGACATTGGGATTGACCTCTGGTTTCGTCAAGTATTGGTAGTATAAGAGGATCGCGATGAGGACGAGGAAAAATGTTATAAATGAGCTTCCAAACCATTTTCTTTTCAAGATATTAAATCCTTTCAAGTAGAACTCTGTTCCTTCTTATAGAATAACGAAAGAAACAGCTGATTGGTTTCAAGAACATTTTAGAAATTTAATAATCGTATTTTATCGGGTAGTTAGACTCCTCAATTAAGTTTCGAAATAAAGGTCCGTATTCCTTTATTTCGAAACAGGAGTATTCATTATTTTCTAGCCTGCATATATTCAATGGTTTTTCGCAATCCCTCTCTATAAGATGTACGCGGAACGGGTCCAATCATTCTCTCATATTTTTCACCGTCTAGGACGACAGGTTCTTCATTTAAATAAAACATTTCAACAACCTCACGCATATTTGCACTGAATAGACCAAGAAATTGGATCATGCCCTTCGTAATCGTTGATACCCCTTTTGAATAATGAGTGATCTCTCGAATGGTCTTTACAAGATCTTCCCCTGTAATAACACCGTAGCCCGGAATATTCCAATTTTGTCCGTATGCATCTTCCCTTAATGCTAACTGAACAAGCGCCTTCGCACCATCAGGAGTAAAGATAAATTCTCTTGCAATTCTTTGATATGCCTCTTCCCTTAACGCTAACTGAACAAGCGCCTTCGCACCATCAGGAGTAAAGATAAATTCTCTTGCAATTCTTTGATCTCCAACAAATCCAGCCTTTTTATCTTTTACTATATTTTGAAGTGTATAGTGTAGAATGGTGTTTTCTGCATTTGGACCGTAAAAGTCGGGAAAATGAGCGATAACTGCAGGTACACCAGACTCTTTAATCATGGTATCTACCTGTAACCGAATCTTCCCTTTTTTCGTGTGAGGATTCTTAACATATGTCTCCCTCACCTTCTCCCCTTTGCTTCGCCCGTAAGCATAAATATTATCAACAATAGCAAGCTTCGCAGATTGATGCTCCGCTACAGAAACAATATTGCCCATGAGTAAGGGTAACTTCTCTTTCCATTCTGAATAAGGAATATTAGCAGATTGGAAAATAACCTCCACATCTTGAGCTGCTTTTCGTAAATCCTCTATTTGAAAAATATCACCTGCTAGTATGGTTACATTGGGATCTTCCCCAAATAACTTTTCTAATTTCCCCTTTGTCCTAGCGAAAGCCGTAACGCTTATTCCCCTGCTAGATAATTCCTTCACAATAGAATATCCCATTCCACCTGAAGCCCCTAAGACAAGTGCTTTTTTCATGATTTATTCCTCCCAAATAAATTTTTTAAACCTTATTCCCCTTGTGATAAGCATTCCTGTTTTAATTAACCATTGTTCAATTAATAGTAAAAAAATTAATTCATTGCTTTCAGTAAAAAATTAGTATGGGAAACAGCTAAACCTTCCACTTCATCATAGCCATCAACATGACGACAATAATGTGAAACAAAGCCATGTAACGATAAAAAAAGAGACCATATCTCTTGAATATTTATGTTTTTTCCACATAGAGAATGAACACTCTGCGCAAATTTTTCATAGGTTTTGTTTGGACCCTTGATTGATATAATTCTTGACTTCCTCATCTTTAATTAAAAACATAATTTCATAATGGCTTTGATTGTTTAAACCAAATCGGATATAGCCTAAAAAGATTTGTTTCAATTTATCGCTTGGATCTAATTCTTGTTTCATAATCCTGTCTAATTCTAATTCCAATAGATGAAAATGTTCTTCAACAAGTGCATAAAATAACTCAGCTTTATTTTGAAAATGATAATAGATCGCTCCGTGACTATATTTCAATTCCTTGGCAATTTGTCTCATAGAAACATGCTGATACCCTTTTTCCACAAATAAATCCCTTGCAGCATCCATGATCATATCTCTTGTTAATTCTTGTTCTACAGATTTTCTTGGTGACATCATAACCTCCTAATTAACCACTGTTTAATTAAATATTAATCGTTTATTAAACGATGGTCAATAAATTTTCTAAATATTCTTTCAAAATATTTTATAAGATAAAGAACTACCAGAAATCACTCTAAAGCTTTACCGCCTGGTGATCCTTCGTTACGGATCATGAAGACTTCATCAGTGAGGATCTTTACTGCCCATTAAACTTCAATAAATCCTTACATAAAATTCCCCACGAATGGAAAACTATCAAAAAAATGGAGGGTGTTAAACGATGAGGAAAAAGATGGTGAAAAAGCTATCCGAGATGTTACACAAAGAACCGAAATTCAAAGAGCAGTCCTCCACACAGGATATTGAAATAAAGAAACAGACACTAAGCACTGATAATGATAAAAATTTATCTACCTTCAAAAGCATTTACAGTTTTCCTGATAGTATCGATGTCAAGATCCGAGAGTTCAATATAGGTTCACTCAATCAGCGAGCATTTATTGTTTTTCTTAGTACAATGGCTGATACAAAGGATATTCAAGAAGGCATTATGGAAAAGCTCCTACAAAATCAGGACCCAAACCGTAAGATCCAGGATATCGTTGGCAATCCATTCTGTAAAACGGTCACCATTATCCAGGATATTCTGCAAGAAATTAACAGTGGCAATACAGCCCTTATCGTGGAAGGCGATACTCAATGCTACATCTTTGAAACAACCAATATTCAAAGTCGCTCCATTGAAAAACCTGCAGATGAAGTCATTATTAAAGGACCAAAAGAATCGTTTATTGAAAAAGCCATTACGAATATTTCCTTAATCCGAAAAAAAATTAAAAATGAGAACCTAGTCGTCGAGGCCATGGTCATTTCCAAACGATCAAGAAATGATGTATTTCTTCTTTATGAAAAAGACCTTGTCAATGACGAACTCCTGCAAACCATAAAAGATAGGCTTGCTTCAATTAATACGGATACCATTCCAAATATATCTATATTAGAGCAATACATTGAAGAACGCCCAAGATCTATTTTTCCATCTATTCTTTATACAGAACGTCCTGATCGAGCATCCTCTTTCATCGAGGCAGGTCACATCGTTCTTCTTATGGAAAATTCGCCTAGCTGCCTTGTACTTCCTGCTACCTTTTGGGCACTGATCCATTCACCCGAGGATTATTACCTCCGTGCTCCAGCAGGAAATTTTATAAGGATGCTACGGTTTATCGCTATGTTTGTTGCCATTTTTACCTCTTCTATTTATATTGCCATTACGAACTTTCATGTAGGAATGATCCCGCCTGATTTGTTAATGGCCATTGCCGGGACAAGAGAAAGAGTCCCTTTTCCATCCATCATTGAAATTCTCATGATGGAACTAGCCTTTGAACTCATTCGAGAAGCTGGTTTACGAGTTCCAAGCCCTATTGGTCCAACCATTGGGATTGTCGGTGCATTAATCGTAGGCCAAGCTGCTGTACAAGCCAATATTATTAGTCCAATTGTCATCATCGTCATCGCCTTAAGTGGCTTAAGCACTTTTGTTGTCAGTGATGTAAGCATGAATTTCGCTATTCGTATGTACCCGTATTTTGTTAATTTTTTCAGCTGGCTTTATCGGCATTTATGGAATAACTGCTCTTTTCTTTGCTGGACTCTTTTATTTAGTTTCATTGAAATCATTCGGTGTTCCTTACTTTGCACCTATGGCTCCACATTCCATTTCAGGGAAAGACATGATTATTCGTCATGTCCCAATGAAAGAAAGATTTCGTCCTGGATATTTAAAACCAAAAGATATGGTCAAACGAGGAAAGGAATAAAATAATATGGAAAATCAGCCTGGAAAACTTGGCATTCGTGAATACACCGCCATCGCCATTTTTATGACTAGTGCAAAATTAACTGACGATACAGTGGCTCTTATATATAACCAATTACATAACGCCACATGGATGCTCCCGCTCGTATCAGGTGGAATCTTTTTTGTTCCGCTCTTTTTATTACTCAAAACATTGACCTTATATAAAAACAAGAATCTATTTACCGTTATTCAAAAATTACTTGGAAAATACATTGGTTTTGTTGTTTGCCTTCTGATATTTGTCCTAAGTTCAACTGCCCTTGCTTTCGATTCAAGAGCTTATGTGAATATTATCAGGTCGTTTTATTTTACAACAACACCCAATGTCATCCTCTATGCGATCTTAATGTCCGTTTGTGCGTATGGAGCGAAAAAAGGAATCCAACACATTGGTTCCGTCTCTTGGATGCTTTTTTTCTATTCAATAAGCGCCTTAATTCTTGCCTTATTTTTATGTCTTAAGGATAGTACGATTCAATCCATATTTCCGATTTGGGGACCTGGAAAACTAGAAATATTCAAGCAAAGTTCACTGAAAACAACCCTTTTCGCAGACTTTTTTCTTCTTACCTTAATAATACCTTATCTCACATCCATGAAGGATTTTCGAAAAGGCACTTGGATTTCCTATGTTTTCTCTATGATCCTCATTAGTGGCGCTTTCATGATTTACATCGTACTATTTGATACATCCGTAGCTGGATTGGGCTATCCCTTTCACACAGCCATTCGTTTTATTTCAATTGGGACTTTCCTTTCGAATGTTGAAACATTATTCTTTCCGATATGGCTCACGGCTACTTTTATTCGTTTTTCTGCCTTTTTGTATCTATGTGCACTTATGTTCGGCCATTTATTTAAAATTAAAGACTTTGAATTCTTGATTCCCTCGCTCGCAACACTTTATTTATTGATTGGAATCATACCAGATACACCATTTGACGTTAGCTTAGTGATTCGATCTAAAATCGTTAATGTGGCTGGTCTTTTATTTGCCTCTATATCGATAATTGTATGGTTGACCGCATGGTTAAAAGGAGAATTTAAGCATGAAAAAAACAAAAATAGCATGTAAATCATTGTTGTTCCTAGCCACTGTATTCCTATTATCAGGATGTTCGGACCGTGAAGAACTAGAGGATAAAGCCTATGTCATTGGGTTAGGACTTGATCATTCCAAAGCTGAAGATAAAATCAAAGTCACGATGCTCATTGCAAATCCTGAAGTTGGAAGTGTGCAAGGAGGAGGGGGTTCATCGGAAAAACCAAGAGAAATCATCTCATTTGATGCGAATGATTTCCTATCAGCGAAAAGCACAGCCAATGTGGTGATCTCCCGTCAAATTAGTTATGACTTACTGAAGATTATTGTTGTTTCTGAAGAACTAGCAAAAGATCCAAAGTTTGTTACATGGATCTATGATGCCTTAAGAGATAGAGAAATTCGCTTGGATGCCTATTTAGCCGTATCGAAGGAAAAGCCAAGTGATTATTTCAAGAATAACAAACCAAAAATGGAAACAAGACCACATAAATACTTTCAATACATGATCGAGCATGGAATTGAAAATGGACTCATTCCCGATTCTACACTCTTTCGTTTTTTTAAAACAACGAATAGAGGGACAGATCTCTTTTTAGCCATGTACACAACAGCCAAACAGGAAAAGAATCCTGAAATCAAAAATGAAGATGAATATTTGGCAGGACAATTTGATGCAACAGGTGAGATTGACCATACACAATTTATCGGATCCGCTGTCTTCAAGAATGGCGTCATGATCGATAAACTAAATGGACAAGACACACGCATCGTCAATATTCTTGATGATACAACAGAAATTAAAGAAATACTAGCAACGTATAAGGATCCATTTTCGAATAACCAGATGATAGCAGTAAGAATACTGAAAACAAAAAATAATAGGATCAAAATGAACTTGAAAGGTCCAAAATCAAAGATTCATATCACAGTACCATTACAATTTGAAATCCTAACAAATCCAACCAGGACAAATTATGCAAATAGTAAAAAGAACCAGGAAATCTTAAAAAAAAGCTTAATTGATCAAACTGAATCACTTTTTGAAGGCGTATTTAAAAAAACACAAACCGAATTAAAAGGAGCCCCATACCCTTTATCCACTTATGCGCGAAAATATTTTGGAACGAATGAGGAATTCAAAAAATTCAATTGGGTAAAATCCTATCCAGAAGCAGACATTTCCGTGAAAGCAGACATTCAAATCATCGACTACGGTAAACATTCAAAAACACCTAAAGGAAAGGGGAAGGCGAGTTGAATATTTTATTAGGTGTTTTCTTACTTCTGATTACCCTTTATACATTAGGCTTTGCGATCACCTTATGGAAAGGAAAACAGAAATTCGGAGCCTTTATGGTTTTTATTCTATCCTTAGCCATTATCGTGCTCCCTTTCTTTTCGATTTTTAAATACTGAAGTTTGCAACCATCCTCCGAAATCGTTTCGGAGGATGGTTTTTTTGAAACTGTTAAAATGGTTTACTGCTCTTGAAATTAAAAATCTCATAATATTGTCTCTCCTAGAAAGACAGATTTTCAAAAGAATTTTTCTTTACTTTTTTTCCATTGACTCAATCAATATACATGTTATAATTTTTAACATATTAATGTTAGGAAAAATAACATACAAAAAAAGGGGTGACCAAATGAAAAAGATTGAAGCGATAATACGGCCTGAAAAAATTACGGATACGATAAGAGGTTTAAAAAAAATAGGTATAACCGGTATTACAGTATCCAAGGTCGTAGGAAGAGGAAAACAAAAGGACACTCAAGGAGTTTATCGTGGAAAAAACTATAAAGTAACCTTACATCCAAAAGTTAAACTTGAAATTGTTCTTTCAGATTATATGGTAACTCCTACAATAAATACGATCATAAATAGCGCTCAAACAGGTGAAGATGGAGACGGTAAAATTTACGTCTATCCGATCTATGAAGCTTATAATATCCGCACGGGTGCATCAGATTTTGATATTGACGACCTAGCTAATGAAGAGAGGGAATGATCATGGAGCTCATCTATTTAAATACGGTATGGACCGTCCTAGCTGCAGCAATGGTTTTATTTATGGAAGGCGGATTTAGTTTACTTGAAGCAGGTTTAGTACGAACAAAAAATGCCGTGAATGTAACCATGAAGATCTTTGTTGATTTAACAATAGGGGCTCTGGCTTTTTGGCTGATCGGATTTGGCTTTTTGTTTGGAAAAGATCAGTTTGGATTTATTGGTACTAGCTTTTTTGGTAATCCCGAAAGTATCTCTTTATCTATTGATCTACCTAGTGCAGCCTTTGTGTTATTTCAAATGGGATTTGCAGTCGCTTGTGTTTCGATTGTTTCAGGAGCTGTAGCGGAACGAATGAATTTTAAGGCCTATATCGTAACAGTTGCCCTTATATGTATGATCATTTATCCACTTTCTGGTCACTGGATTTGGAATAGTAATGGATGGCTAGCTCAATTAGGCATGAAGGATTTCGCAGGTTCAGCTGCCATCCATGCCCTTGGTGGATTTATAGCTTTAGCAATGGCAAGAAAATTAGGAGCAAGAAAAGGAAGGTTTAATAGTGATGGCAGTACCAATGTATTCGCACCGAGTAACATTCCTCTTGCTTCATCCGGTGCATTTATTTTATGGTTTGGGTGGTTTGCTTTTAATGCTGGAAGTACATTGGACGCTTCAAGTTCATCCCTCGCCCCCATTGCTATAAATACAATGTTAGCAGGAGCAAGCGGCGGATCGGTTGCCCTCTTTATGACAATGAATAAATTTGGTAAAGCAGATCCAAGTATGACGATAAATGGAGTGTTATCCGGATTAGTGGCCATCACAGCAGGTTGTGCCTTTGTTTCCCAATGGGGTGCCATTATGATTGGAGCCATTGCTGGTTTAATCGTTATTTATGCTACTTTATTTATTGATCATTTGAAAATTGATGATCCCGTTGGAGCAGTAGCCGTACATGGTTTTAATGGTGTGTTTGGTACGATTGCGGTAGGATTATTTGATACCTCCCAAGGACTTTTAACAACTGGCGATTTTTCATTAATCAAAATTCAAATTTTAGGTGCCGCTGTAGTTGTCGTCTTCGGACTAGTTGCTGGGACATGTATTGCAAAAATTTGTGAAGTAACTGTCGGCTTTCGTGCAAGTGAACGTGAAGAAGAGGAAGGATTGGATATGTCTTATCACGGTATCCCAGCATATAACGAATTAGAACGTTTTACGGATATCCCTTCAGACTTCTATGATTTTGAAGAATCAACGGGCATTAGTGTTGCTCCTGTTAAAAAAATGGCAAATGAAGTGATCTAACTTGACATCAGAAGAAAATCTCTTCGATCAACTTAGAAAAAACGAAAATGAAACAACAATATTTTTTACACAATTGAATTAACTATTTTTGTATGATAGTATTACTTAGAATAATAAATCAGTCTATTAACATTAGTTGGATTTGTTCAACAATACTGATTAATGAATGAAGCTTTTCAATTAAATATTTCCAACACCACTAGGGGTGCTTTATAGCTGAGAGAGATGTAGATCTTAACCCTTAAACCTGAACTAGGTAATACTAGCGTAGGAAAGAGGTATTGTAATGGGTAATTATTTGTTGTATCAACAGATGAATCCTTATAATTTGTTTATTCAAACACTTCTTTTCTATAAAAAGAAGTGTTTTTTTATGTCGTTTTGAGATAGATACCTATTTTCGTCAGAAGCGAATCATTCTAAAAAACAAACACATGGGAGGTGATCATGAATGAGTGAATCCGTTTTAGAATTTCAAAATGTAAGTTTCAGCTATCCAAACAGCGAGTTTAGTCTTGTAGATTCCTTGAATTTTACGATACAGGATGGAGAATTTATTAGTATCGTCGGAGCGAGTGGTTCGGGTAAGAGTACATTATTTCGGTTGATAACGGGTCTTGAGCAAGAAACGAAGGGGTCCATTTTAATCAATGGACAGAATTTAGGGAACCGTCTCGGCAAAGTTGGATACATGCCCCAACAAGATCTTCTTTTACCCTGGCGGACCATCATCGATAATGCTTCATTACCGCTTGAGTTAAAAGGAATGAAAAAATCCCAGGCACTTAAACAAGCACAGGAATTACTTGAGGAATTTGGCTTGAAAGGAGTTGAGCAACGTTTCCCTAGTGATCTATCAGGAGGAATGAAACAACGGGTTTCCTTTTTACGAAGTGTCTTAAGTGGTTCAAATGTACTTTTACTCGATGAGCCCTTTAGCGCACTTGATGCGATCACACGTCTTTCCATGCAAGAATGGCTACTAGAGCAGTGGCAGAAAAGAAAACATACCATTCTATTTATCACACACGATGTAAACGAAGCACTCTTTTTATCCGATCGTATTTTCATTGTTTCCGATACACCCATGAAAAGGCTTGAAGAAGTCCATGTACCGCTAGGACGTCCTCGCAGCCAAAGTGATTTAAATAAACAAGAAATGCTAGAGTTAAAGGAATATCTACTCGAGCAACTAAGATTGAAGGTGGAAATATGAAGCATTATGGTGCCTCAGCCTTCCTTGTTCTATTGTTATTGATATGCTGGGAAATCGGTGCACGTATCGTAGATTTACCATTCATTTTACCGACCCCAACCGCTATTACAGTAAAACTTTGGGAGTTAAAAAGTGTTTTACTTTTTGAACATCTGCCGTCCACCTTCCTAATCATCCTAATTGGTTTAGGTATTTCGATCGTACTCGGAATTGGACTCGCCATTTGGATGTATCGAAGTAAATTAGTCGAACGAGCCTTCTATCCGATTATTATCGCTTCACAAATGATTCCAACCATAGCCCTTGCACCTATTTTTATCCTTTGGTTTGGGTATTCCATTTGGAGTAAAGTCGTCGTTACTGTTTTAATTACCTTTTTTCCCATAACCGTCAGCACCTTTGATGGACTGCGCTCAACCAATAAAGAGTTAAAGGAATTATTTTTAACTATGGGCGCTTCAAAAAAGGATCTTTTTGTAAAATTAAGCATCCCGTCTGCTCTCCCCCACTTTTTCTCTGGCTTAAAACTAGCGGTCACCTTCAGTATTATTGGTGCCACGATTGGGGAATGGCTCGGTGCAGCAAGCCGGTCTAGGCTATTTTAGTCGTCGGATGATGACACAATTTGATGGAGCTGGTGTCTTTGCTCCGATTATCGTCTTATCACGTATTAGGAATTATTTTATTTAGTATCGTTGTTTTCATAGAAAAACGCACATTGAAATGGAGGAAAACAGAATGAAGAAATGGTTAGCAGCAATTTTCGTAAGTGTACTTTTAATGGGTATGCTTGCAGCCTGTAGTCAAGGTGAGACAGCATCCACAAGTAAGAGTGAGGATGAAAAATTAAAAAAAGTGACCGTTATGCTTGATTGGTATCCCAATGCCGTACATAGCTTTTTATATGTAGCAGAAGAAAAGGGTTATTTTAAAGAAGAAGGCCTGGATGTCGAACTTCAATTCCCAGCAAATCCGACCGATCCGCTGAATTTAGCAGCAGCAGGAAAAATCACATTAGGTTTTTATTATCAGCCAGATGTTGTCATGGCACGAACAAATGAAGATGTGCCGGTTAAATCAGTGGGTACGATTGTACGTTCACCGCTTAACCGCTTGATCACTTTAAAAGAGAGCGGCATTACACGACCAAAAGATTTAGAAGGAAAAACAGTCGGATTTAATGGTACTCCTCTGCATGAATCGATCTTAAAAAAGATCATTGAAAATGATGGTGGAAATCCAGATACTGTCAAAATCGTTGATGTTGGCTTTGAATTAAACTCATCACTGATCAGTAAAAAAGCAGATGCTGTCATTGGAGCCTTTATTAACCACGAAGTGCCGTTATTACAAGAAAAAGGCTACGATGTGGTGGATATCGATCCTGCAGACTACGGGGTCCCTTCTTATTATGAATTAGTAGCCGTAACGGGTGACCAGACATGGGAGAAAGACTCTGAAACAATAAAAGCCTTCTGGAGAGCGGCTACAAAAGGATTCGAATACACAAAAAATAATCCAGAAGAATCGCTACAAATCTTATTAAACAATCAAGACCAAGCGAACTTCCCACTTAGAGAAAAGTGTAGAAACCAAAAGCTTAGATATCTTGTTACCAAAAATGGAATCAGAAGATGGATTCGGCAGTCAAACAGAACAGTCTTGGCAAGATGTAGCAGACTGGTTGAAAGAGAATGAATTGATTACGAAAGATCCTGTGGTGAAAGATATGTTTGTTGATGTATTGGAGTAGTCTAGAAGAATAAAATGTGAGGCTGTCGAGATTCGACAGCTTTCTTTTGATTGAGTGAGCTCTTCTTAGTAGTAGAGAATCCCTAATTTTGGAAAGATGTGCAATTAACTTTGGTTTTGGTGCAAATTATCTGGATTTTGGTGCAATTAATTTAAATCTGGTGCAATTAATAAAACTGAGCTATTTTTACTGTTCTCCGCAATTAAGTAATGGACAAGAATGACTAAAAAGACACTCCTTTCTTTCATTGCAAAGAAATTGGCGAATTTCTTGAACAGTCATACCGATGTTTTTTGCCTCAACAATCAACGACATCCACTCTGAATCTATCTTATTTCCGGATAACATAACTTTCTTCTCCCTTTTCAAATTTCTTTACCAGTATTAAAAACATTAAATCTTATATTCTATATTCAATAAATATTTAGAATTATTTAATTACTAAGTTCTAGTACAATAATACTACTACTTTAGTATAAATTACAATAATTAAACTTAAATTTACAAACTTTTAATAGTTCGGTAAAAAATGTAATTATTTGTATAGTTCGATAGTGTGATGTTGGAAAGAATGGAAGTTATGAAACACTAGCACTATTTTAACCTTAAGAATATTTATGTATAATTGAAAAAGTGAATCCTAACATGTAGAAAACCATAAGGAGAAGAAAATGAAAGTAATATTACGAAGTTTTATTAATGGAGTTTTAACCATTGTACCGATTATTCTAGTTGTTTATGTAGTATATAAATCCTTTATGTTTTTAGATAGCATTCTTGGGAATGTGTTAAAACCTTATTTAAAAGAGGATTACATTCCAGGCATTGGTTTACTAGCCACGCTTGCACTTATCACCATTCTAGGATGGATGTCTACCAAATTTTTAACAGGAACGGTTATTCGTTTGCTTGATTGGCTGCTTGAAAATATTCCGATTGTAAAAACCATCTATTCTGTTATAAAAGATACCTTCCAATCATTTCTTGGCGAAAAAAAATCCTTTTCTAAAGTAGCCCTCATCACGATTCCTGGTACAGACATAAAAAGCATTGGATTTATTACCACTGAAGATCTAGAAAACTTTTATGATCCTTTAAAAGACTATTGTGCTGTTTATATTCAACAAACCTTTCAAATCGCTGGCCTCACACTATTAATTCCAAAGGACCAAATAGAAGTGATTGATGTAAAAGCAGAAGATGCTATGAAATTCATTCTGTCCGGTGGTATGACGTCGAAAAAAGAAAAACAGGGAGTAAAAACAAATCCTCTGTCTATGAATGATAATCAAGATAACATTGAAAAATCAAATCTCTGAGTATTGCCCAACATATCTACATAGGAATCTGATAAGGATGAGGTTTATTTTCAAACTTCATCCTTATTAGTGCCTCACGAATTGTATCTACTGAAATCTTTTCATTGTTACATTTGATTTTATATTGTGAACTCGGAATGAATTGCAGTTATTTGAAATTAAATGAAGGAAACCGATTATTAATACAACTCTGTTTCCTTCATTTAATTTCATTTATTTTCTGACGCCATTTGATAAATTTAATCAGTAAGATATTATCTCGAATATCTTCTATGTTAATCCCTGCTTCTTTTAACTCCTGAATAAAATGAAGCCATTCTTCTTCAACCGGCGGTTCCACATCCACTATCTCAGGTTTAAGTAGCATTGAAAGATCTACCTGTAAAACACCCGCAATTTTTTCCATTATTTGAATAGAAGGATTCTTATTTATATTTCGCTCAATATTACTTAAATACGACTTAGAAATTAGAGCTCTTTTAGCAAGCTCTGATAATGTAAGACCCCTTTGTTTTCGAAAATAATAAATTTTATTACCGATCATTATTTGGTACCCCTTCTACTTTCTTTCTGATTTTTTATAAACAAACACCCCTTTGTAAACTTTTCAGGTAAAATAAGATCCTTAATTCCAGAAATTGCACTGTATGCAGAAGATGGAGCGAATATCATGATCAAACACGATTGGATGGAGGAGCCTCCACAGGCTGATGACCGGGAGAGATTAATAAAGGGATAGTGCGGACATAAGAAACGATCGATCGGTCGGCCTGCTACAACAAGTCTTTATGTACGCAGTAAACATAAGCAGTAAAAGTAGATCGACCGACCATTCGAAAAATTAAAGATGACCATCTTTATAAATTTTTAATGGTCACGTCTTCTGAAGACTTATTACGATAGGCAGGGAAGAAATTACCGGTCATTTTCTGTTCATAATACCTTTCCCAACTGGAAACTAATAAATGGTATTTCTCTGGATTGTGAACCTTTCTACCTATATAAAATTCCAGTGTTCTTTCTTGATTAAACCTATGCTTAAATTGAAATAAAGAATCTCTGCTTGTATATCCTCCACCGAGATGAAAAGTATGAATACCGTGATCTTTTCCCCAAAGTGCAATATGATGAAATTGAAAAATGTTCGTTCCCAAGTTTAAAAATTCTTTATCTGAACAGCCTAAATGATAATGTAAATATCCATCTTTATACATACAAAGGGCAGCTGAAGTCATCTTTCCTTCAAAAAAAACGGCTGCAATCATGCTGTTACCGCTAAGGCCACTTAATAACTCTTTAAAATAATCCCTTGAAAAATAATAGTAAGGGGACGCATTCACCGTGTCCATTGTTTCTTTATATAAATAATAAAAACGGTCAATAATTTGTAGACTATGTTCTTTCTCGAATATTCTAAATTCCAATTTGTTTCTTATGGCCTTATTTAAATTACGTCTATGATTTTTATGATAGTTACTTAAAATTTCTTCTTCATCTTTAGTTAGATCAATGTATATCGTTTCTCTATCATAAACAACATCAACTAATCCTTCTAAATGCTGATGATTTTGTAAAAGAGGATGGAATCTGATAAATTCACTAATTATATTACTCTTGCACCTATTTTCATCTCAATACTCGTTTGATATTTAAAATTTTGGCAGATAATAATATAAATCTGTCATTATTCGTTTTTAATATTCCCTTTATGACTTTAGTGGAAAGATCAGAATAATGACTTTTCGTTATGGTTTCTTTTATTTCTTTTCTTCCTATCACTTCGTTGATGATTTTAAGTTTTTTTTCATAAGAGTACTGGCAATGTTTTTTGAAAAAATCCATAAAATAAGCCATGATATCTCTGATTAGCATGCGATCTATCATGGTCTGATGTTCTAGTATGATACCCCAATAAGTGAGCAGCTCTTTTATATCGTTCAGAAGGGAGTACCTCAACTCTAATCTATTTGGCCTGAATTGTGACACAAGCCCTTCTCCTTTTTTCACTGTGTAGTTGACTAATGCTTTATTCAATACTTTTACATATTGAATGTCTCTTATAACGGCCAAATTAAACTTTAAATCTTCACCTATATTTAATTGAGGCGGAAAAAGGATGTCATTTTCTTTTAAGTAACTAGTCAAGTAAATTTTATTCCAAGGAACATTGATCATTTCATTATTGCATTAATGAAACGATATATTCCCTGAATATCTTTTGGCTTTTAAATTGTAAAATCTCATCATTCGGAAGTCTAGAATATGAAAACTTATTTTCATATTCTACGTTGCAACCAAATATAACTAACTGAGTTGTGTCATCTATATCGGATAGTATGTTTTCTAAAGCCTTTTCTACGTAATAATCATCTGCATCTAAAAATGTCATGTACTTTCCTTTTGCATGTTTCATGCCGAGGTTTCTTGCATGACTGACTCCTGAATTCGTAATATCAAAAACTCTAATTCGTGAATCATCACTTCCATACGAATTCATGACTTGCAGGCTATTATCACTAGAGCCATCATTTATGAGCAACAATTCAAAATCTAAAGAGGTTTGACTCAAGATACTATCTATTGCTCTCCCAATTGTTTTTTCAGCATTATAAACAGGTATGATGATTGATATTAACGGTACATCCATCATTTTTTCCCCTTTGCTTTTCAGGCATAGAAATAAACTAAAACCTTTGAATACGTATCAAATCTTCCTAGCTGGTACTCCAAAGACCGTGATATCGGGTTTTACCTGTTTCACAACAACACTTCCCGCGCCAATCTTAGCAAAGTCTTTCACCTTTACACCTGGGGTAATTACAGCGTGACTTCCTAAAAAAACGCCTGTACCTAAATGAACGCCCCCTGTCACATCAGCATGAGAGTTAATCGTACAACCGTCACCTATAATGACGTCATGCCCTATCGTGACACCTAAGTTAACCAGTACAAAGTCCCCTATTCCAATATCACATGTTAATACGGCACGCGGGCATACTACACAGCCTTTCCCGATTTCAACATGTTTTCCAACTATGGCTGTTGGATGAATGAAGCTCATAAATTTAGCACCCCGCCCTTCAAGCTCTTCAGCTATCATGAGCTTAGCCTTAGGATCGGCAATGGCCATCACCAAAACATGATCAGCTTCCGGGCGATACTCCTGTATCGTACTTAATACAGGAAGTTCATAGTCATAACTATCTAATATGTCTAACCGATCACTAATAAAACCAATAGGCTCCCATCTATTGTCAAAAACATCAGGGAGCCAGCTATAGATCATTCTTGCCAATCCTCCTGCACCAACAATGATCACTTTTTTCATCTTTGATCTTCCCCCGCTATTTAATGGACTCCAAAAAATAATCTCTATATGTTAACATGCCAGCCTTAATCACTAATGAGTTTGAACAAATCTCCCACAACTTGGCACTTTCGAAGATCCTCATTTGAAACGCTCATCTTAAAATGTTCATCAAACATCACAATGACTGAAATGAGGGCTAAGGAATCCCAATTCTCATTCTCTTCTAATACATAATCACTCGTAAATTCTTGTCTATCTATTTCTAATAATTCCGATAATTCAAGCAAGAAATTTTCTTTTTCCATCCTCATATCTCCTCCTACTTTTTTTATCTATCGCACTTCACATCAAAAAAATTCATTTTAAACCTCTCCGCATTTTTTTAAATCTGTCATTGTGCATCCATTGATCAACGAGTACAAGCCTTTGCGGAATTTTGTATGCTGGTAATTTATCTTTACAAAATTGCAGCAGCCGGATTCGGAAATCCTTTAAACTTTCCGATGTTGAAAGCTTTACAGCGGCTTTCACCATTTGACCTGTAATAGGGTTAGGTTCGCCGCTAACAGCCACCTCCTGCACACCTTCCATCAACTGAATAATACTCTCTACCTCTGCTGGAAAAACCTTTTCCCCGCCTACATTAATGATTTCCGATGTCCGGCCAAGAATTTTAATATAATCCCCATCTACCTGAACTTCATCCTGAGTCATAAGCCACCCGTCTTCTGTGTAAGGAGACGGTGCATTGAGATAGCCAAGCATAGCGGATTTCGCCTTTATTTCCAACATGCCATTCCTGACTCGAGTTTGGAATTCCTCACCGCCCACTTTCACCCACAGCGAATCGGATGACTTTGATTTTGAACGAAGAATTCCAACTTCAGATAGACCATAAGTCTGCTGCAGACGAATATCCGGAAACAAAGCATGGAATTTCTTTAACGTTGATTGGGGCATGACTTCTGTTCCATAGGTCACTAATTCAAGACTTCCTAAATCATATCTCTTGTAGGCTTCACTTAGCATAATAAGATTGATAAATGTAGGCGACGTCGGAAGAGTCTGAACACGATAGTTTTCGATGGCAGAGCATACAGACTCTGGAGAGCGGTCTCTAACGGTAACAAGACAGCCGCCGTTCGAAAAGGTATAAAACATCGTATTCAACCCGCCAATATGGTCAAAAAGCAAAAAGGCAATCGTACGCTTAGCATGCCTGGCTGTTTTAAACTTTTCCAATAATGGGACAAAGTCGTGGACAGCTGCTTTACTTTTCCCCGTTGATCCTGAAGAAAAGAGGACGACACCAGGATGTCCTACATGACGAAGGGCCATATAGATTTCATGTTCAGCTTTCCGATCTTGTTTACTCACCGAAACATTGTCATCAGAATGTAAGGTGATGATATATTCTGCTTCTGCAATCTCACAAAATTCCTCTTTCTTTTCCTTTACAGCTCTGCTTAACAAAGCGATCATGCATTTTGATTCTATTAATGCCAAGAGCAGAGAGACAGATGCCGGGGAAAAATCTGCATCTAATGCGACCACACTTCCCTCTGGAAGATTCTCCTTCTCTAATTTCACTTTCCAGCTTTGGAATAGTTCCAGCATTCGGCCATATGAATAGGTTTCATGATGCCAAATGAGAGCTTCTTTAGCGGCATTTCTTTTAAATCCATCCAGCAGAAAATCGATAAACATTACACACCTCCGAGAAATAGCGTTTGACCCGTAATAAACGAACTTTCCTTCTTTAAGAAAAAATCAATGACATTCGCTACATCTTCTACGGTGCCGTACCTTTTGATTGCTTGTCTATTAATAAGTGATTGAATTTTCTCCTTTGGAACAGAACGAATCAAGTCCGTTTCGATTGGAGTCGGGCCAATACAATTAACGGTTATTCCAAAAGGAGATAACTCTCTTGCTGTGACTTCGGTCAACGAGATCACAGCTGCTTTTGACGCTGCATAGATAGACTCTCCCTCAAGCTTTAAAGGAGCAGCTACGGTTGTAAAATTGACAATTCTTCCATAACTCTTTATTTGCATTAACTTGGCTGCTTCTCGGCTAAAGAGGAAAGTACCGACCATGTTTGTATTCAAAATGTTCTGGACTGTAGATGCGGGTGTCAATAAAAAGTGATTCATGGAGGCTATACCGGCATTGTTGATCAAATGGTCTAATCTTCCATACTTTTTACGAATGGACGAAAACAGTTCCTTTACCCCTTCTTCATCCGAAACATCTACTCTGTAGTGCTCATATCCTTCAAGGCTCCACTCTGGTTCATTTCTGCTGCAGCCAATCACAAGATGCCCTTGCCGTACATAATGATGTGCTAAATACTTTCCGATCCCTTTTCGTGTTCCTGTGATTAACGTGATCTTTCGATTCACGCTGACACCTCCTCTTCTACCAATCTGTCAATATAGTCAACGAGCAAGCTGACCTTTAAAAATGGACTCGTTTCTTGAGACATAGCCTTCTCGTCCGCTAAGATAAGGGATACTTCCAGTTCATTTTCGATCGCCTGCTCAATCATAACGATCAATGAAACCAGTCCTAAAGAATCTAACATTCCTTCTTTTCCGTACAGTGGAGTATCTTCTCCTAATTGGAGCGGTATCTTCTGTTCATAAATACCATTAAATTCTTCGATTGTAGCGAAAACAATTTTGAAGATTTTCCCACGCATTTTTCATTCCTCTTTCCTATAAATGAGTTAAGCTTCAATGGGATCTAATATGAGCGTTGAAGCTAGATCAAGTGAACATGAAGCCCATGATAAACCTACCCCAAAACCGCAGCAAATCACTTTTTGAAGCTGATGATTACTTGATAATTCTCTATGTTTTATACATAACATCAAAGGGATGGATGCTGGACCGGTATTTCCTACATCAGATACAGCAATCGGCACAACAGGCTTCTGCAGTTTCATCTTCTTGCGTAAATATTCCAGCATGAATGCATTCGCTTGATGAAGTGCATACGTACCTACTTCATCTTTTCTCCATCCCGTTTGATCCAGAAGCTCCTCTACCATCGGAGGAATTTCTCTTAAAGCGAATGACATAATCTCCATTCCGTTCATTCTTACGGTTTCTTCATTACGGATATTCCCATCCTCCACTTCTATTGGGAGGGATGTTTCTTTACTAGTTGGCTTTCGCGATCCACCGGCAGGAATGATCAAATGATCTGCTCCAGATCCATCTGTTCTTAATATAAAATGTGTGGTAGATTCTCCTTTTTCAACCAGTGTTGCGCTGCCTCCATCTCCGAAAACCATCCGAACGGATCGATCTCCCCGATGAACCATTCTTGTTGAAGTATCTCCTGCACAAACTAAGACTCTTTCACAACCGCCAGCTTCAATCATCATAGATGCTTGATATAAACCGTAAACAAAGCCCGAACAACCATAATTAATATCGAAAGCAACAGCAGTTGTAGGCAGCCCGAGCCTGTGCTGAAGGATCGTACTTGTTGCAGGCATTTTATAATCAGGTGTTTGCGATACAAACACAATGCCGTCTATTGTCAGTGGATTCATTTCCAATTTCTCCAACAAAGCTTCTGCAGCGATTGCACATAAATCAGATGTACACTGTCCACCTCTTGCCAGACGAATCTTTTGGATTCCTGTACTAGCTATGATTCTCCTAACTTCATCCTCCCCATATTGAGAACCTAAAGAACTTAGTTCAAATACGTCCCTTGGAATGGCCGTTGAAATCCCCTTGATAATCGAATTTTTAAAAGCTGCTTTCAAATTGAGTCACCTATTTTCCTATTAATGATAATAATGAAGCTGTCACCGCTCTCTGTTTCAATCAAGTTATTTACCCATTTCATTTTTTTCTTTTAAAACCGGTGCTAATGGCTTAATAGCTAATTTATTCGAAAATGTGTTTGCTATTTTTATAGAAGGTTTTTCAATGATCTTCCAAGCCACTCTAGATACAATAATCGTCATGATAATGGACATACCAGCAATGACGAGCAAAGGCAATCGGCCATAAAATACATAGAATAAACTTAGTAAAATCGGAAGATGGTATAAGTACAGACTATAGGAAATCTCCCCAAGGAATTGGAACGGTCTCCACAGCAACACTTTCGAAGCAAGTGTCGATGATAAGGAAATAATGAGTAAAGCTGATACACCGATCGTAGTCACCCAATCAGTCAGAAGAGGATTACCAAGAAAATCAGCGTAAATGTAAAGGACAGCCCCAATAATTGTCAGAATCACTTTAGATCTTGTTGTAAATGACTTGAACTTCTCTATTAAATACACTCGATTCTTGCTTAGTAATATCCCGACAATAAACATCAGGATGTAAAATAATGTTTTATAAACAGGCTGATAAAGCTCTTGGAATACAAGATGAATACCTGCGCCTATCACGGCTAATCCAAATCCAACTGCCAAATTGACTTTCCAGCTAAACCGAACTGCCAATAATACCAGTAATGGAAGAATAAAGGAGATTCTCATTTCATGAATGAGAGACCATATCACAACATTGAAGGAATAAATATTATAGTTACCGAGAAAAAGGAAGTGATTCATGACAATATTCGTGTTAATCGGGTCTACCCATAACCGGTTAAACAAATCGCCAAGACTCTCATTTCCCCCTTTGGAAAACAAGAGGAATAACATCATGGCAAAAATAATAGCCGTAATATACGGAATATATAATCGAAAGACCCTTTTGGAAGCAAAAGATACATAGGAAATTTCCTTCCCAGAGAAAAAGACTAAGGAAAGAACAAATCCACTGAGAACAAAAAAGAGAATAACAGGCTGTTCTCCGTTAACAAAAAAGCGAAGAGGACTAAAATAGATAATCTTCCATACTACTCCTTCTCTCCAAGATTCTGGAAGAACCATGGCAATATGAAAGAGGAAGACGGTCATGGCTGCAATTCCTCTCAATGAATCTAGTTCCTTATAGCGTCTGTTCACACATATTTCCCCCAGTTTTAATATCATTTAAATGGCCAGACTCTTTACATCGGCGTATGATTACGCTGCTTTTCAGGAGACTCCCCACCAAATTTCGGCATTGTCACATGGTTCTTGTTACTAATGCCCTCTGAAGTGATGATTTTTTTGATCGTTAATAATACAATTTTTAAATCAAGCAGAAAACTTTGGTTTTCTACATACCAAACATCTAGTTTGAATTTTTCTTCCCATGTAATAGCATTTCTGCCATTAATCTGTGCCCAGCCTGTCATTCCTGGTTTCACATGATGCCGTTTCGCTTGTTCATCTGTGTACAATGATAAATACTCTGTTAATAGAGGCCTAGGCCCTATTAAACTCATATCTCCTTTGATCACATTAAATAGTTGCGGAACTTCATCTAAGCTTAATTTTCTAAGCCATTTTCCAAACGAAGTTAATCGTAAATGATCGGGCAATAACTCCCCGTTCTCATCACGCCCGTCTGTCATCGTACGAAATTTATACAGAACAAACGGCTTCCCATTTAACCCTGGACGTTCCTGTGTAAACATAATGGGAGTTCCTAGCTTTAATATGATGAGCACAGCAACTAGCGGCATAATGGGTAGCAATAAAATAAGACAAACAATCGATACTGCTAGGTCAAATAACCTTTTCATTTTCCACCCCACTCCTGTGCGTTTATTATTTTGAATTTTCACATTTTCGTTGTCGGTATAAGCCTTGTTTTCAGCGCGATTTCTGAATTGATCCCTTTTTTCTCTTCATTCAATCCCTCCCTAACGATCAATGAATGTTTAGACTTGGTTTAGACTTGGGAAGTCACTCTTCCATCAGCAATCATTAACAGTCTTTCCCTTAGTTGATCTTTTGTCATATTCGTAAAAGTCGTTAGCAAATCCTCAATCTCTTCGATAAAGATCTCTGACATCTTGCCTGTATAGATTTTCGGATAAATTTGCTGCTCTTGAATTTCTTCTTCTTTTAAAAGTTCCTCAAACAATTTTTCTCCTGGTCTCATTCCCGTGAATTCAATCCCGATTTCTTCAACGGAGTAACCTGATAACTTAATCAAATTTTTGGCAAGATCCACAATTTTAACCGGTTCCCCCATATCTAATACAAAGATTTCTCCTCCTCTAGCCAAAGCCCCCGCCTGTATCACGAGTTTCGATGCTTCGGGAATCGTCATAAAATAGCGCACCATATCAGGATGGGTAACCGTTACAGGACCGCCCTTTTCGATTTGCTTTTTAAAAAGCGGAATCACACTGCCACGGCTTCCAAGCACATTTCCAAACCGAACAGCTACAAATTTTGTTGAACTTCTTTTATCAATTTCCTGGATCACCATTTCAGCCAATCGTTTTGTTGCCCCCATGACACTTGTCGGATTTACAGCTTTATCGGTGGAGATCATGACAAAGGTTTGTACCCCCTGCAAACTGGCGGCCTTGGCCACATTCATCGTACCTATTACGTTATTTTTGACGGCCTCTTCAGGATTTCTTTCCATAAGCGGAACATGTTTGTGAGCAGCAGCATGATAAACGACATGTGGTTGATATGTACTCATCACAGATTCTATTTTATCCCCATCCTGCATATCCGCGATTTCTGTCATAATCTCGATGGAGGACGCTCCATAGCTCTCTTTTAACTCCATTTCAATTGAATAGATGCTATTTTCACCGTGTCCTAACAAAATAAGCCGCTCAGGATGATACCGTGCAATTTGGCGGCAAATTTCTGAACCGATTGAACCGCCAGCGCCCGTCACAAGAATTGTTTTTCCTGTAACATATTCAGATATACTGTCGGTATCCAACTTGACTGACTCTCTCCCTAATAAATCCTCTACCTGAACATTACGGAATTGATTGACCGAAAGCTTTCCAGTAACCAAATCCTCCAGCATGGGAAAAATTTGTGTTTTGGCATTTGTTTTTGCACATTCTTGGAAAATAGTATTCAATTCCCTTTTGCCCAAGGAAGGGATGGCAATGATGATGTTCTCCACATTCAGCCTTTTAACAATGAATTCTATTGAATGAACTCCGCCAACTACGGGAATTCCCATAATATCTAGTTTTTGCTTTTTTACATCATCATCAATAAATCCAACAGGAAGGAGGTCTGCTTCATGACTTTTTTGCAGTTGTCTTGCTACCATCGTCCCGGCCGATCCTGCCCCAACGATCAAGGTTCTCTTCTTGTTTGTATCTTTATTAGTAAGAGGAACTTTGTTAATAAACAAAATTTTATACATTCTCCAGCAAAGTCGCGAACCGCTTATCAATAGAATATGAAGCATCCATGTCGTGATCATCAGTCTTAAATAGATTTCTCCCAACATGATTTTCTGCAGAATAGCGGTGACCAGAATTGAATACGTAACGACCTTGAAAATAATGAATAATTCCCCAATACTTGCGTATTCCCATGCCTTTTTATATAAATTTAGCTTCACTGAAAATACATGATGGCTAATCAAGATGATTATAGCCATGATCATCATCGGACTAATAAAAACGTCTAGTGTTGCATTCACTAAAAACCGGCTAAAAAAAATGGCTGTTATGACAATACAAGAATCCACAAAGATAAATAAAGACAGTCTTTGTCTATAGGTCAATTTCTTTCTCTCCTTCTAGGATCTAATAGATTTCTATATTAAATCACATCGTTCATGACCATTTACATGATGATCCAACTCCTTCACATCCTTAATCTATTCAAAATATTTCTTTTAAAGAACATTTAAATGTTAAAAAATAGATAATTTACAATAAATTTCCATTTTTTCTCGATCTCGAAATCCAATGCATCTTCATTGATAACATAGCCTTATGATGAAATGAATGCTTTATAGGTACTGACTGTTAGTAGAGGCGAATTTATTGATTATTTCACTATTTGCCGTTCGTTCGACAAAATTCCAACTTTGCCCTCGTTATAATGGTAGTGTTATAGAAAATACACTGGGAGAAATAAGAGATGGTCTTGTAAGGGAGAAAATGCATGGGCGAGATCGTTAATAGCAGAAGATGACTCGATCACGTTCCGCTGCCATTTAGATGGAGGGAGTAAAAATGAAAAGAAAGATCACTATTACAGTCATTGTTGTAGGGATACTTGGTTTTTCTGTTTTATTGTACGCCAACGACCAAGACAAGGAAGATACAAACGATAGTGTAATAACTATGACAAAAAATGAACAAGAGAAACAACAATCTTACTATGATTTTTTAGAGTATAAGTTGCAAGCTAAAGAAGAGGTCACGATATCCGTATTAGGAAGCAGTGTGACAAAGGGAACCGGAGCAAGTGTTTATTCATTGTCATGGCCAGGGCGGTTAGCGAG
This sequence comes from uncultured Bacillaceae bacterium, assembly GCA_963765265.1. Taxonomy (GTDB): domain Bacteria; phylum Bacillota; class Bacilli; order Bacillales; family Cytobacillaceae; genus Bacillus_BD. Next base: position 38,188 of record CAVXVN010000002.1, on the reverse strand, counting down.
TGAACTGCGTATGAAAGGCTTGAATGCAAAGATCGTCAATAACGGTTTTTGGGGCTATTCAACAATGGATTTAGTAAAGGAACATAAAGTGCAAGATATCATTGCCGCGTCCCCTGACTTAGTCATTTTTGAAACAGCGATTTTAAATGATCATACGAAATCCGTACCTGTCGCTAAGACGATAAGAAACATTGAACGTATTGTCACTGCCATCAGAAGTGAATTGCCTCATTCAAAAATAATCATTACATCCCCTAACCCAAGTTCATACAAAACATCCGATGAGCGAAACGCAGTTGGTCTTTCTTATCAAGATTATCTAGATCAAACAAAAACTTTTATTGAATCAAAAGGATGGAAGTATGTCGATGTTTACTCAGGAATAGAGCAAAAAAGAAAGCAAGAGCATTTACATCTCGATGATATTCTTACAGACGGACTGCACCCAAATGATAAAGGATACCAATTATGGTTTGAAGTTGTTAACGAATTCTTATCGACAAAACGAGAACTTTAAATCACCATCAGTGCAGATGGGGATTTTTAGATACTTTACACATCAATCTCCTTCATACGAAAGGGATATACTAGGAATCTCTACTTAACGTATATTCATTGATCTTTTCGATAAAGCGGACAAGTTTCGTACATTGTCGGTTAATATATTTCCGCTTATAGATACATTGGTGGGCAGTTTTGTATGTTGGTTAAGTTCAATGGCAGCATATCTGTCGCCTGTATCAGTTAGATTTGAAGTATGGTTACCATAAACACCTGATGAATTAGTTACAATATTGTTATCCATAACGTCATTTTTTAAACAGAGATATTACTTAGAGGCTTCGAACGATAAGCAGGAAAGAAAGTATCAGTTGATTTTTGTGAATAGTACCGCTCCCAACTTGCAATTAGTACATTATATTTATCTAGATTATGAATTTTTTTACCCACATGGAATTCAAGAGTTCCTTCTTGATTAAACCTATGCTTAAATTGAAATAAGGAATCTCTACTTGTATATCCTCCACCAAGATGAAAAGTATGAATACGGTTATGTTTTCCCCAAAGTGCTATATGATGAAATTGAAAAATGTTAGTTCCCAGGTGTGAAAATTCCTTATCTGAACAGCCTAAATGATAATGTAAATATCCATCTTCGTACATACAAAGGGCAGCTGAAATCATTTTTCCTTCAAAAAAAACAGCTGCAATCATGCTATTAGCGCTAAGACCGCTTAATAACTCTTTAAAATAATTCCTTGAAAAATAATAGTAAGGTGATGCATTCAACTTATCCATTGTTTCCTTATATAAATAATAAAAACGATCCATAATTTGTAGACAATGTTCTTTCTCGAATATTCTAAATTCTAATTTGTTTCTTATTGCCTTATTTAAATTACGTCTATGATTTTTATGATATTGACTTAAAATTTCTTCCTCACTTTTCGTTAGATCAATGTATACTGTTTCTCTATCATAAACAACATCTATTAACCCTTCTAGATAATAATGATTTTTTAAAAGGGGATGAAATCTAATAAATTCACTAATAATATTATTATTGTGACAATACTCATCAAACGATTTCCTGAAATCCTGTATAACTTGTTCATTTACATTTTGTGTTAATGGGCCACCATATCCATAAGGCGTTATAATATCATAAAGCTTTCCCTCGGATCTATCGTTCGTCGAAAATGGAACGTCTATTGTTCTCTTAATAAACGGATAACAAATCATACTTCCATTATGATCTTGGTAAAAAAAAAGGGATGGTTCTCCATCTCCAATTAAATCATATAATGAACAATATCCATGAAAATAATAAATATCTTTATGATTAAATAGGTCAATAATGTTATCCCACTCTTGTTTTTCTTTAAAAGAAACAACTTGATACAAAGTTGAGCCACATCCTTCATTAAAGATAAAATACGATTCATTTTTATCGAAAAACCCTTTGCAACTCACTAAGATTCACTCGTTGTTCTTTAATAATTTTATATCATTTTTTTCGTATAAAACGAGATCATTAAGGTTAAGGTCTTTCCACTTTAAATAGTAAACAAAAAGAATTAGTCTACTAAGAATATTTTTAGAAGTAAATCTTTTTGCATCGTAAGCTAATGTAGGTCCAAACGACATCTTGAATTTATTGACATTTTGGCCTTGTTCGTCATTATGATTAGTAAACTGGCCTCCGAAGTTATACCATTTACAGCCTCTATTTTTAGAACTTTGTATATTTCGCCAATGTAAGTATCTATTCGCTCTTCCCATTACATTGCGATCTATGGAGTCCTCTTTAGAGAAGCGGCCAGAAGAAGAATAGATCCCATAAGCATGATTTCCGTCAATTAGATAAGCTGTACTACATAGAATTTGGTTATCTTTCGTTATATACGAAATAACTAATGCCCCACAATCTCTGATGGCTTTTAATCTGTTTACATCACATTTTGATATCTTTAGTTCTTTTGCAAATGAATTATAAATGAGACTAAAATAGACTATTTGTTCATTCGTAGGTGAGCCATATTCCACAAATTCTAAGTCATCTCTCTTCATTGCCCTATTAATTTCGTATTTTGTACTTCTATGCATTCTTTTAAAAATTTCCGTTTCAGTTTCGTTTAAATCCACTATATAACAAGGCATCACTAAATAGACTGAATGTTTTTTCTCCTTAAATTTTTTTACTTCTTCCTGGGAAAACAAAAGTTCCATTTCCATTAAAATATCAGTCTTGACATCCACAAATTCAACTGAAAGATCTTCATAGCCAATTCGTTCAGTCATATTAATAAACTTTTTTCTATAATTAAAAGTTAGCATTTTTATCCCCTTATTTTTTATACTATGTTAGTTTTCTAGCTATATATTTAATTGTTTATATCCTTAAATTACTATCTAGTTCAGTAGTCTAGTCTGTTTTTTAATATCATTATTTTCCTTTAAATGATACAAAAACCCTGTAATTTCTTATTAACTTACTAAATATATCTTATAGAGAACAAGGGGGGGTGAAAAATTTATACTACATTTTGTATAGTTAACTAAATGATTAACTTTAAATTTATTCATAATACAAAATGCTATTTATACCGCAGAAAATGTTTTATTTTTACACAATAACAACTAGTGGGATATATTGTAAAATGGAACTAACTATAAAAATTGCACTACTACCTGTATTAAGATTACTTTTTGATTGATTAGAATTAAAGTTCTTTTTCCATTTATGATACAGCAAATGGACACAAATTTTTCCAATTATGCTCTTTGGCGTAAATATATTATAATCGTATCCGCGTATTGCTCCAAACCTTCTTTTAAAATCATTAACCCCTTTGTCTTCTTCTCGAAACACTTCTCCTCCAAAATTATACCAGTCCATCCCTCTTTTCTTAGCTGATTGTATTTCTCTCCAGTGGAGATATTTATTAGCTCTTCCTATTAATCTTCTTTCGTTATTGGTCGTTTTTAATAAACGCTTTGATACGCCATATAAACCATATAATTGCTTGTTCTCTCTATCTTGTAACAATGTACCAGCACAAAGAATATTATTTTGTTGATCCTTAACAGAAGTCATTATTAAAGAATTATTATTCCTAATCGCTAATAATTGCTCCTTGAAACATGGAGTAATATTTTTCTTTTTAGCAAATGAATTATAAAGCAAAGAAAATTCCATAATTTCTTCATCAGTTGGATGATCTGTTTCATAATAGGTAAGCTCAGCATTTTCAATAGCCTTCCTTATATCTGCTCTAGTACTCTTGTGTATCTTTTGACAAATTTTTTCCTCGTCCTGACTTAAGTCTATTAAGAAATTAGGTACACATACCTCTAAAGAGTTCCTATTCCCTCGCCATTTTACTAAAGAATTTTCTGGTTCAGATAACAAAAGCTGTTTCTTAAGCAAAATATCCGCCTTCTTTACCGTTTCAGCTTTCCTTCTTCCCCATATTTCTTCCACTTTTAAAAAACTTCTTTTATAATTTATAATCACTGGTCTTGCCTCCTTACCATTAAATGCAACTACAATATTTGGAGCTTTCGAATACCATCTAACCCCATCAAATGTATTCCACATAAGCGATTCCTCCTGCTTGATTTCCAGCAGCATTTCCTTCTGCCCAAAGTGTTAATTTGTTAAAAGGAAGGACCCCGATATCTTGCAAATCAATGATGTGTTCTTGGCTGTGTTCCTTTAATCCTGACTCTCCTAACTCGATAGATTTTTCCACATTGCCGATCTTCAAGTTATAGCTGCTTTTTGTTGATGTTGTCTTTGGTTTTTTAATAAATATTCTTACTATATAGCAATTTTTGGGGAGAGTTAGCGTTCTTTCCCCCCCTTTACTATTAGGAAAGGATACCCAAGCTTGCTTTATAGGAGCAATTTTCTTCTTCGCAGAGATTCCCGCTGGTGCAATATTTTCCCATCCATAGTCAAAATCCTGTATGACTATGGGCTCATTGGCAGCAGATGACTGTCTGAAACAATTCTCCGCTGCCACACGAAAAACGTCCCCAATCGTTTCAATTCTCTCATGCAGGTTTTTCGTTCGTCCTACATCACAATTTAAAAATAGTAACTGAGCTCCTGACGGTGTTCCATGTGAAGTTGAGAATGTTCCTTCCACTTTATAAATAAAGGAGTCGTTTAAGATACAATTATCAAATACCACTCTTTTTGTTGGTGTCACATAAACAACCTCTCGACTTCCTCCGTTAACTGTTCCAAATTGGCAACGGGTAAAGTTGATATTGAGTTGTTTATTGTTTAAAGTGGTATTAACCAGCTTTTTATTTTCAGCATGTATTTCAAAACGAATATCTGTAAAGTTAAAATCACAATTCCCTTGTCCAATATTAGGGTCTTGATCCATATTGAAAAAGTAATGGTCGGTTTTATCGACAGGATGAGGGTGCATTTCATAATTTCCAAGCATTACCTTGAAGCTTCCTCCGCCCCCTTTCATTAGATAAACAAGTCCCTTCTCCAAATAGGCATCACATGAAACTAATTCTGTTGATACAGCTTGATTATTATTAAACACAAAGGCATAGTTGCCTGCTCTTATGGAACACATAAGAAATCGGTTTAAATCTGCATTCCCCGTTCCTTCAAACTGCATGATTTTGGCTAAATGTATGTCACAATAAAGAAACCTGAATTGTTTTTCTCCACCTTGTGACCATTGTTTAAAACCATTTCCTTTAGCTGTGTCATCCGTTTGAAAACCTAGATGCTCAAAATTCAAATATTGAAATTTTTGTGTGTCAATACTTTCATTATCATATAGCCACTTCTCCGTCCCATTTGTAATCAGTTTAATAATAGATGATTTACGGCCAGCCCCTTTGAAGGTAATTCCATCGTGCACAGATTGAGTTATGCCAAGACGGCCAAAATTATAATTACTAAAGATTTTGTCATCTAAAACATGATAAATACCAGGAGGGAAATAAAGGACTGTTTTTCCTCCCTCGGTATTTGGTCTCATTAATAATATAAACTCAATAGCTCGTTTAATCGAAGCTGAGTCATCGGTCAGTCCGTCCCCTTTTGCTCCAAAATCCTTCACGTTTAAGCCACGATCTTTTATCGTTGACACAATGCTAGAAGGTTCATCACCTAACATTGATAAGTCGCCAATATCTTTCAATAAATTCTTTAACGATTTCCCTTCCATGGTCGCATCAACTCGTTGTAATACCATACTTTCCCCCTCCTTTTTGACTGTGTAGCCAAAAATAAAAGCAACAATAAAAAGGATACTATTCCGTAGGAGACTTCTCCGCTTCATTTTATATTCCTTTCTCAATCAGGCTAAAATTCCTTCCGATCATTAACGTTCACCATTTACTTCCAAATTATATCTTTCATCTTGAAATTTATATATTGCGCCAAACTTTACTCTAAAAAATAGGATGAAAAATAGGGATATTACTATGATATTTGTCAAGGTTTGAACTATTCTTAAATTACTTAGGTGGAAGCTAAATAAAATATTAGAATAGATTAGAATAGAAAAGATATTGTATTTTGAAAAAATCATGTAATGATAAAAAATTTTGTAAATAACCCCTAACAAATACATCCCAATCAAAACTCCAGGTATCCAAAAATTCATATACATAATTCCTAAAGTTTCTGGGGGCCAAGAAGATTGATACAGGTCGTCATATGACATAGATGGGCGGACATCCCTTCCCTCGGCTATCGTTCTTAAATAGACACCATCGTCAACCGGTGCTTTATTTGGAATAAGAGAACTTGGTATGGGTGCAGTTAACAAATCTCTATAACTTGAACCTAACCATAATTTATCAATATCAAAATAAGTAACAATTAATAAATAGTTGTCTACATAGCTTGTCTGAGTAAATACAATCTCATAATTTTCTACTATGTCTTTCCCTAGTTCATTAATATTGCTGCTATAACTTTCAAAGGCATTTGGTGTTCTCAATAATGGCACAGCAATAAAGTAAATGACCACCATAGAAACAATGAATATACCTCTTAACGGAATTTTCTTGATTCTTTTTACACCATAATGAAATACTAGAACGATTAAGAACAGTAGATAAATAGTTGAACTTCTCCCCCCCATGGATGAAAATACAAAAATTGTTACTAAGGATAAAATGGTTATCAATAAGTATTTAATAACAGTTTTCTTTTCTCTCAAGGAATAGATTATTATGGCCAACGCAATATAGAGACCTGAAAACAGACTTGTTAAGTAATTATTTCCGGCAGTAATAAAAGTTCTATATTCTAAATGGTTTAATAAATAATCTAGTCCTCCTATTTTTGATAAAAATAGAAAAAATGCTCCTAAACCTATAAAACCAGCACATACAAAACTTAACCACAACTGTTTTCTTGTGTATGTGATCCCTACATATGGAAAAAAGGCCGGTATTTTTTTTGCTGCCCTTGAATTTAGGCCCAATAGTATCGCAAGAAACCCTAAAGTTTGTATTAAACCATAATACGCAATCGTGATATCTAAGTTTTCCATACTTTTATGATTTCTTACTAAAGAAGAAATAGTTTCATTATTAAATGAAACCATAAATAAATAAGGCACTATACTAACTAAGTGCACAGTTGCAACTATTCTTGATGGTTTTAAGAGGTCTCCATTTTTCATATCGTATTTAAGCGAAAATAAAATTGGAATCAAAAAAATGATCATTAACATTAACGCAACCATAAATATAACCATAGAAGCACTCCATATTTCAATTTCCCAATGACCAGGATTATTTTCGATAATTCAGTTAATTCTCATTTCATTTTGGGGCAATCAACTCTCTAGTACCCAGATAATATATAAAATACGTATTCACTCACTCCGCTGCTATCTGTTTCTTGTAAAGTTCTTTGGAGCTCTGAGCTAATATTTTTGTCAAAACTATAATACTCGTTAATAGGCGTACTAACATTCCTATGCATACTACTATGGCCCCGCCTATTAGTTGAAATGTGGGTATAAAGTAAAAAGATGAACCTATTGTAATGATTATAGTAGCTGCATAAATAGGAATTTGCATCTTAAAACTTTGCGTAGCATTGATTCCAGCATCTAAGAAAGACGATAAATACCAAAAGGCTGTTGCACTCATGATTAAAATAAAGCTGCTTTTATACTGGGCATAATCTTTATTATAAATAAGGGTTAATACTGTTTCTCCAGATAAGGCAGCGATCATTATTCCTAATGCACCAATAATACAAGCGATTAATAATAGTTTATACAACAGTGTTTTAAACATGACGTATTTCTTATCTATATAAAGTTGAGTTAATCTAGGCAGAGCTGATTGACATAGAGCACCGATCACTGTACCTCCTGCAACCATAAGATAAAGTATGGCAGCAAAATACCCAAGCGATTCCTCCCCTTGTATCTCTTGGATAAAATACCTAGGGATGTTAAGATTTAACGAATCTAATATTGCTACTATGCCTAACGGCAACGATATAACAGCTATACTTTTCATATTCTTTACAGATATTAGTTTTGATATTGTCTTATTTATATTTTTATTGCTTCCATCTAATACTAGTGATTCCATGCCTTTTTTATAATCATAAATAAAAACGATCATCCAACACAGTATGATCATAAGATTTGTAAATATGATATTATGGGTTAAAAATAATATCATAACCACACCTAATAGAGAGATAACTCCCTTTAAAATTTTAGAAATAGCTATAATATGCATCTGCTCAACCTTTTGGTTAATGCCATTATATATTTCGCTAATCGACTCAATCACTTTTGAACACCCAACTAGAAATATAACCATTAATGTGATAAAACTATAGTCTAAAAAGAGAAGGATCAAGAAGATAATCAGCATGGACAATAGTAATGTAAATAACCTTAATTTAAGATAATCTTTAAAATCGAATTGACCTTGTTTGTCTGTAACCATAACGACCCGAAGATTTAAATTTAAAAATAAAAAGATCGGGGCTGTTACAGCTAGTCCTAATGCATATTGACCAACCATTTCGGCTGTTCCTAACTTAGTGATGGCAATAAATATCCCCCATTGACACGCAGCATATACAACATTTCCAATCAGTGTCCAAATAAAATTATCCTTTAAGGATCGAGTTACATTATTTGTCAATAAATTACTCACTATTTACGCTCACTCCAGAGGGTAATATTAAGAATTCAATTCAGTTGAGCTAAATTACATTTAAATAAGCTTCTCAATTAATTTCGGTTTTTGAGCATATGAATGTAAGAATTGGTTTTCTTCAACATTTTTATATTCCACTTTAAGCTGTATGATTTTTTTCATCAATAATAAGAGTTCATCTGAGTTGAAAGGATTAAAAAAATATGCGTTTTCATATTTATGGAGAATTTCATTGGAGAAGGGAGAATCAGAAGCTAGTACTATTCCTCGATGCAATCTAGTCTCAAGCAACGGTAATCCATACGTTTCAATATAAGACGGGAATAGCAATATTGACTTCGTATATAAATCAAACACCTCCTCTCTAGATAAACTTCCAACAAAATCTATTGGTAAATGATGATCTTTAACTTCTTTATATAACTTTACAATATGGTCATTTTCATTCCCTTTTAAAGTGAAAATCACTTTAAAATCTCTAATATTTTCATTTTTTAAATGTTTGCACGTATCAATAATGATTTTATGGTTTTTATAAGTACTTGCCCCAGCTGGATAAAAGAAAGTAGAGAAAGAATCTGCAGTTGGTTTAAAAAACTCCTTAACATTAATATGAATATTTGGAGATATTACATTTATTTTTTCATGTTTTACTCCAGATTTTTCTTTACATGCTCGTTTCATCCATTCAGTTTGAACAATTACTTGATTCGCATGCTGAATAGAATGTATTATTTTTTTTCCTATTACATTTTGGTAAATCCAATAAATTTTATTTTCTCTCAGACTAAATTTATAAGAAACAAATGGTAATGGTTGATGAACATATAAAATTTGTGGAACATTCGTTTTTGGAATAACTAGGTTTTGAAATGATAATACCTTATCAATTTTGTACTTCTTTATTAACTTAGCTGCTATAAATTGATCAAATAAAAACCTATGTGCCCAACTTTTCTTTACCCAAGGAAATCTCAAAACTTTTATATTTTCCGTTTCCGGCAATGTCGGTTTACTAACAACAAATATCCAATTTATATTTTTATCATGATGTGATTTTACTTCATCATAAAAATCATTTAGTATAGATAATGCTCCTCTATGTTCAGCAGGGACATCAAAAACCATTATGTTCATTCTTTTACGCCTTCCTCCAAACAATCTTATTAATGATTTCCGTATAACTCTGAATAATCTTCGTCACTTTCACTGACACATTTTCATCCTGATAATCATTAGCAAGATATGTTCTTTTCTTTGTTTTCCCACATGGCTCTACTTAACTCCAACGGCCTGCACAATATCTTTTTCTGTAATTCCACCAATCACAACTGTTCCTTTATCTAATACTTCTGGGCGTTCAGTTGATGTTCTGATTAAGACTCCTGGAAACCCAAGAATAGCTGATTCTTCTGAAAGAGTTCCGCTATCAGAAAGAACAGTGAAAGCATTCATCTGTAAATGATTATAGTCAAAAAAACCAAATGGTTTCAGTTGACGAACAAGGGGATGAAAAGTAAATCCTCTTTCCTCAATCTTCTTCCAACTGCGTGGATGTGTCGAATAAATAACTGGTACGTTGATACTTTTCAGCAATATGATTGATTGCATTCATCAAGTGATAAGAAAGTTTTCTTCATGATCAATATTTTCTTCACGATGTGCTGATACAAGAATGTAGTTTTCTTTTTCAAGATTTAATTCTTGAAGAACTTTACTATTTTGAATACTATTCATGTTTTTCTTTAATACTTCTGTCATTGGTGATCCTGTAACAAAAATATGTTCTTTTCGAATCCCTTCTGATAACAAATATCGACGACTATGTTCTGTATAAGGAAGATTTATGTCTGAGACATGGTCAACAATTTTTCGATTAATTTCTTCTGGTACATTTTGGTCAAAACATCGATTTCCTGCTTCCATATGGAAAATTGGAATTTTTAAGCGTTTTGCTGCAATAGCACTTAAACAACTATTTGTATCTCCTAGAATTAAAAGTGCATCTGGTTGTTCTTCTTTTAAAATTTTGTAGGAAGCAGCAATGATATTTCCCATTGTTTCACCCAATCTTCCCCAACAACTCCTAAATAATGATCAGGCTGTCTTAAACCTAATTCTTCAAAAAAGATTTCATTTAATGCGTAATCCCAATTTTGTCCTGTATGAACTAATATATGATTAAAATATCTATCACAAGCTTTTATAACTGCTGATAATCTTATAATCTCTGGTCTAGTTCCAACGACTGTCATGACTTTTAATTTTTTCATTTGCTTATACCTCCAAGAAATAAGTATCCGGCTTTTCTGGATTAAAGCATTCATTTGCCCACATTACTGTTATAAGATCTTCATCCCCAATTTACAATGGAGTGCGTATAACCAATAGGAATATCTACAACTTGAGGAATTTCTCCACTTACTTTATATTCAATAATTTCATCAGAATCAATCTTTCTAAATCTAATTAACTCTTCTCCTTAATAACAAGAAACTTTTCTACTTTTGTATGATGCCAATGATTTCCTTTTGTAATCCCTGGTTTTGATTTTAGATAAATACTTGTCCTCTTTCGGATTTAATAAACTCTGTAAAAGAACCTCTATTATCACTATTCATTTTAAGTTATAAGAAAACTTATCTTCCGGTAAAAAGACAAGAAGTACTATAAATGCTTGATCAAATTCCTCTTCTAAGGAATACTTAAATTGATTCTCTGTTATTTTTAAAAGAGTAGAGCTTGTCCGCAATTCTCCAAGTTTAATATTATGTGTTACAGGAACAATACAGAAATTATCCATTCTTGATTCATTTCCTTCTAATGCTTTTAAAAATTCTTCTAATACATCATCTATATAACAAAGATTAAGCTCTGCATCTGGATTATTTATCTGAATATCTAAGTCTCTAGCTATATTATGACAATAAGTAGCTACTACAGTATTATAATTAGGTTTACTCCACTTACCAAATAAGATTTGGTAGTCTATATACATAAACTTTTACATCCAGTTTCTTTGCTAGTAATTAAATAATAAATCCTCTCCAGCCTTTTTACTTCTCCCATAAGGATTATCCTTTTCTGCCTGAATAGATGAAGTAATAAGTACAGGAGCTTTATTATCATGTTTTTTTAATAGTTCTAGTAATTCTAGAAGTAAAACCAAAATTGCCTTCCATAAATTCATTTTCATCTTTTGGTCTATTTACCCCAGCTAAATGAAATACAAAGTCACATTCTTTTGTATATTTTTCAAGTAATGAAGGATCACTTTCTCTAGTAAACTTCAAATATTTCATTATATCCTTTATTTTTAAGTTCAGCGATAAGATTTTTCCCTACAAATCCTTTTGCTCCTGTAACAAGAATATTCATCAATATCAATTCCACCTTTTAGTTCATTACAGTGAATCTTTTTATATTGATTCCATTCCTTCTATTAGTTCGATGTTTCTGCATCTTTATAGTCTTTTGAACATAATCTAATTCAAGTAATTTTTCTTTAATTTGTTCAATAGTTAAAATTTGTGTATTATCCGAATTATATTCTTCTACAGTAGTAAGCTTTTGATCTCCTTCTGCAAAATACTTATCATAGTTAAGATCTCTTTGATCAGCAGGAACTCTAAAGAAACCACCTAAATCTTCTGCCACTACATATTCTTCTTTAGTAAGAAGTGTTTCATAACGTTTTTCTCCATGACGAGTTCCAATAATTTTAATTTCATTATCCGCATTAAATAATTCCTTTAACAGCTTGAGCAAGATCTCCAATTGTACTAGCTGGTGATTTTTGAACCATAATATCTCCTGCCTCAGCATTTTGGAAAGCAAATACAACTAAGCTCAACTGCCTCTTCTAAACTCATAAGAAATCTTGTCATATTAGGATCTGTTACTGTTAAAGGCTGTCCACTTTTAATTTGTTCAATAAATAATGGAATAACTGATCCACGTGAAGCCATCACATTACCATATCTTGTACCACAAATAAGAGTTCTATCTGGAGAAACTGTTTTTGATTTTGCAACAAATACCTTTTCCATCATCGCTTTTGAAATTCCCATTGCATTAATTGGATATGCTGCTTTATCAGTTGAAAGACAAATTACCTTTTTTACTCCATAATCAATAGCAGCTGTTAATACATTATCAGTACCTAATATATTTGTTTTTACAGCTTCAAGAGGAAAAAATTCACAAGATGGAACTTGTTTTAATGCTGCTGCATGAAAAATATAATCTACACCATGCATAGCATTTTTTACACTTGCTAAGATCTCTTACATCTCCAATATAAAACTTTAATTTATCATTTTTATATATGTTTTCTCATATCATCTTGTTTTTTTTCATCACGAGAAAAAATACGAATTTCTTTTATATCAGTATCTAAAAATCTTTCCATTACAGCATTACCAAAGGAACCTGTTCCACCTGTAATTAGTAAAGTTTTATCTTTAAACATAATCAAAACGTCTCCTCTATAAATGCTTTATAATGGTATTAACTGTTTTTCTAATATCATAATGTTCTTCTAAATAATCCCTTCCATTCTGACCCATTTGATCTCTTAACTCTTTATTTGTTGAAAGTTTCCTAGCGTTATCAATAAAGGTATTCAAATCCCCACTTTCTGACCATAATCCACATTTTGCTTCTCTTAATATATCTTTTAAATCTGTATTTTTATCTGTTGCTGCAAGTACTGGCAGTGAATATTCCATATAAGAAGTTAATCTAGATGGAAAGTTCGGTATTGTAAATCTCTTATCTAAAAAAATTAAACCTACATCAGCCATTTCAAGTAATTGATCATATTCACTTTTAGGCAGATATTTAAATAAGCTTACATTTTTGGGATGAAAAGTATTTATATGATTTCTAATTGTTTCATATTCTGTACCGGATCCTACGATTAATAAGTGTCCATGATCAACTTTGTGGAAATGATCGATTACATTTAATAAAAAATCGATTCCTTGCGGTTTACCTAAATTTCCTCCATAGACAAATAAAGTTGATTCCTTTGGGATATTATATTTTACTAGATAGTTCTTCATTTGAATTCGTACTAGTTTTTCTTTCAACTGGCTTAATGGAATTTGGGAAAATTTCCACCTTGCTCTTATGTATAAAAGGATTATGGGTTAATAAGTAATCAACATTTCCTTGCGACATGCAGCCAATCATATCTGACACTTCATACAACTTTTTCTCTTTTTTCCTAAAATATTTCCATATAAGGCCGCCGTCTTTCATCATATTAAGATCAACTGCATTTTGAGGAAAAATATCTTTAAGCACTAAATATGTTTTACTTTTATGCTTTTGTTTAAAATAATTCACTACTTTTTCAAATGTTATTGGTGGTGTTGAATACATAATTAAATCAAATCGAATACCTGTAAAATACTTTTTTACTGCCTTAAGATATTGGTTCTCTATAGTAAGCGTTGAAATTCCTTTTTCAATCAAATTTGTTTGCCTAATATTTCCTGTTTTTACTTTTAATAACTTAATATTTTCTTTTATAGTTAGCTCTGTAGATAAATTTGTTCTTCTCTCGCTTGGAAAGACTACATGCATATTTATTCCCCTTCGAGCAAGTTCCCTTACAAGATCCGTATATATTCCTCTTTCACCTATATTCTCCATATCTGATAAAGTTAAAAACAATATGTTCAAAAATAATCACCCCCTACAAGTTCAATATGAAAATAGATTTTTTAGAAAACATGTCTGAACATATTTTCTAAAAGAACCCTAAAATCCTTTTTCTAATTGGAACTGGCTGCTCAATTTGAAGGTTTTGCCCACATAAAACCAATTCAGCATTTTCTCTAAAATAAAATGTACGATGGATTCCATATGTTTTTGTAATCGTTTCATAAGCTTCTTGAAGATAGAGACCCTCTTGAACCTATATTATGAGCATCAGTTGCAATGAAATGAGCCAAATGATGTTCAATGATTTTTTTCGAAAAGGATTTAATCCTTTTTCCAAAATGACCAATTATACTCCCAGCTGTAAGTTGGGTTAACGCTCCCTCTTGCACTAATTCAAATAGTACGATCGTGATCCTCGATAAATCTCGCTATTTCTCTCTGGGTGTACAATAATCGGAGTGATCTCTTTTCAGTAATAGTTCATAGATCAACTCTCTGAGTGTAAGTTGGAACTTCACCTGAAGGAAGTTCTAACAATAAATATTTCCCCTTATTTCAAGAGTCAGTACTTCATCCATTTCAAGTGAAGTAAATAATTCTCGATGAATCCTTAATTCTTGACCGGGATGGATGTTCAGAGGAATATCCTCCCTTTCTAAATAATGATTGAACTCCAGTGCACGTTCCAAAATATGTGCTTTTGAATTTTCATATCGTCCATTCAGATGATGAGGTGTAGCAAATACATCCGTGATTCCACACTGTACTGCTTTTTTTGCCATCTCTATAGAGGCTGCATAATGAGGGGGACCATCATCAACATCGGGTAAAATATGGCAATGCAAATCAATCAAGATATTCAATCCCCTTTTTTAAAAACTAGAATAGCAGAATCGTATTTTCCTTTAGGATCTTAACGATAATGTCCATAATACTCGTTCGGTTTAGGCTGTACTCCATTCACTACCACACCAAGTATTTGAGCATTTGCCCTTTCTAATAGTTCTTTCGCCTTCAGCGCTCGGTCCTTACGTGTCTTTCCACTCGAAACGACCATAACAACACCATCGCTTTTATTGGCCAAAATTTGTGAATCTGTAACAGAAAGGATAGGCGGCGTATCAAAAATAACATAATCATATATGATTTTTAGTTCTTCTATGACATTCTCCATCGTTTTTGTATTTAATAGTTCAGAAGGATTCGGAGGCAAGGGGCCACTTGTTAAAATATCCAAATTTGGAACATGTGCCTTAGAAATGGCCATCGTTAAGCTAACTTCCTTAGTCAATACACTTGTTAGTCCATCTATATTACTTTCTTTAAACGCATAATGAATAGAAGGTTTCCTTAAATCTGCATCAACAAGTAACACCTGTTTTCCTTGCTGTGCGAGGACAATCGCTAAATTGACTGCTGTTGTCGATTTGCCATCATCCGGTTCAGCTGATGTGACGACCATACATTTAATCTCTTTATCTACGGATGAAAAATGGATATTATTCCTAATCAAACGATACTGTTCCGTAATAGGTGATTGAGGCTGATCATGTGCAGTTAAAGTAATTATTTTTTTGCCTTTATCTTTGTTTTTAATCTTAAGAAACACTAGACTCACTTCCCGTTTTTTGTATGGTTGGGTTGTTCTCCTCTTTGTTGTAATTAGGTGCTTCTTTTTGGACAGATCCGAGTACTGGGACTCCGAGTAGTGCTGCCACATCCTCGTCATCCTTCAATGTAGTGTCCATGAAATTTAAAAGAAGTGCGATCCCCATTCCAAGCATCAATCCTGCGACAACGGCAATAACGATGTTCAATACAGGATTGGGTCTGACAGGAAGAGGATTTTCGTTTACGTCTGCTTTCGCAAGAATACTGACGTTATCGACGTTCATAATGCCCTGAATTTCATTTTGGAACGTTTGCGACACTGTGTTAGCAATTTCAGCCGCTTTCGCTGCATCAGGATTTTCAACGCTTAAAGAAAACACTTGTGAATTCTCTTGACTGTCCACTGTAATATGTTTATTTAGATCTTCAACACTTTGTTTGAGATGGAGTTCATCTATTACTTTTTCCAGTATGGCAGGGCTTTTTATGATCACACTATACGTATTAATAAGGTTGACATTGCTTTGCAATAGATTAGCATCAAATTGATTTTCTGTATCTTTCTGATTCACTAGAATTTGTGCCGAGGCCTGATATATAGGAGTCAATAATAAATAAGAAATAGCACCGCTAATTAGCCCTGCAGCTAATGTGATCATTAGAATTAACTTCCACCGTTTTTTTAACTTATTCATAGTCTCAACTAGACTGATTGATGTATCTTCCATAGTGCCCCCCTCAGTATTTTCTTCCAACCTTTTTTATTGCTATTACTTTTTCCTATTCCAAGCAGACCTTTTATTTTTACTCCAATAACCTTTTTTCTTCTCTGAACGTTTTTTTTATACACTGAATCACTCTCATTTGATCCTGCAGTGTCATATTGGAACCTGATGGTAAACAAATACCTGTTTGAAAAAGATTTTCAGAAACATGATATTTTCATGATGCGGATAGTATGTACATTCTTGAAAAAGAGGCTGCATGTGAAGCGGCTTCCAAACATGCCTTGCTTCAATATTTTGCATCTCTAAAGCGTTCAGTAACTGTTTGATGTTTACACCGGGCTTCCTGCTCATTAATGGTTAGTGCCGTCAGCCATCTGTTAGAGAATGTATTCTCTAGTTCCGGCATAAACGATACACCTGGAAGCTCCGCTAATTCTTGTTGGTACAGTTGAAAAATGGACCTTCTTCGCACGGACCCTGCTATCCAACACTTCTAACTGGCTTCTTCCGATTCCGGCGAGGATATTACTCATTCGATAATTATAGCCAAGCTCACTATGCTGGTAATGAGGTGCGGCATCTCTTGCTTGTGTCGCTAAAAAACGAGCTTTATGCTAATGCCTCGTATGATTGGAAATGAGCATTCCTCCACCTGATGTCGTAATAATTTTATTGCCATTGAAAGAGTATATTCCGAATTTTCCGAAAGTTCCGCTCGCTTTGCCTTTATACTTGGCTCCAAGTGATTCCGCTGCATCTTCTATAATCGGAACATGATATTTATTACAAATGGAAATCAGTGCATCCATCTTAGCAGGCTGACCATACAGATTGACAATGATGACAGCCTTTGGCAGTTTACCCGTTTCATCCGCTTCCTTAAAAGCAGTTTCCAAAGCTGATGGGGACATATTCCAAGTGTCTGGTTCTGAATCGATGAAAACTGGTTTTGCACCTTGATACAAAATCGGATTGGCAGTAGCTACAAAGGTAGAGACTTGAACAAAAAACAGTATCTCCTTTTTGAACATTCAATAAAGAGAGTGCCAAATGAATCGCCGCAGTTCCTGAACTCACGCAACGGCGCCTTTTACTCCCGGCATAAATTGCTATTTCCTTTTCAAATGCATCTACATTTGGTCCTAGTGGAGCAATCCAATTGGATTCAAATGCTTCATTAATATATTTCATTTCCGTTCCCACTCATATGAGGTGAGGAAAGGAAAATTCTACTTTTCAACGTCGTATTTAACAAATCCTACCCTTCCTTCTAATTAGTTTTTTACAATCAAAAAATACTGTTTAGTATTCATTACTAGGTTGAAATCGATAATTTCTGCTTAGAATCCATTTTGCTGTGTGCAATCACTAACAATCTTTCTCTCAGTTCTGCTTTTTCCATTGTCATAAAGTTCTCAAGTAAATCATCTATTTCCTCGATAAGTAGCTCGGATCTTTTGCCAACATAGATTTTTGGATAGATTTGTTGTTCTTGAACCTCTTCATCTTTTAAAAGTTCCTCGAACAATTTCTCCCTGGCCTTATTCCGATAAATTCTATTCCGATTTCTTCTATAAATCGGCTGAAAAAACGGCTGTTATAACAATGGAAGAGTCAACTAAAATAAATAAAGACAGCCTTTGTTTATAGGTCATTTTCGTTCTCCTTTCACAGATCTATTTGGTCATTATATTTTTTATTGCAATCTGTTGGTCCTTTTCTTAATTGCATAGTCAATAATTTTTCTTAACTCTTCTATGTACCTTTTGTTGCATCCTGTTTTAAATACCTCACTGCTTTCTTAAGTCAATTTGGATAGTTATCCACATTCTTTGTGTATCACCCCTCCAGTTTATGTAAATTGAAATCTTTCATAATAAGGCCTTCCTAAGACCTTGTAATGAAAGATTTCAATTATATATGGGGCATTCAACCCCTCCTCACATCATACTCTTGACGACTTGCGTCTAAGGTCTATTTCAACCCACAGTATAACCGAGTGCCTCCATTGATAATGGTAAGAAGGCGTCACCAATAATCCTATATAAAATAACTATTAATTTTTTTTAAAAAGCGACATTCGCAACAAATATTCACTTATTCTCTTTAACAACTTGTTCTAAAGTATATTTTAAGTTTCTCTTTTTATAACCATTCAACTAAAAGCTTTTTATCTTTTTAAAATTAAAATACAGTTGTCTTAGTTTATTATTTCAATTCCTTGAAAAGAACTTTGTTTGTTTTTTTAAATGATGAATCGGCATGAGCCTCTATGAAATCACAAAGAAACCTTTTCCCTTCGGATACGATTGAATATTTTAAGGAGAAGACTAATGTAAGTTGACTTCCCCCTCTGTTAGGATAGAAGTCGTACGAGGCTAACGTGATATGATTAAGTAAATAACACGGAGGTCGATCGATATGACAGGAAAAAATGGAGTACGTTATACGCAAGAAAGAAAAGCAGAAATTATTAAACGTATGATGCCACCAAATAATGAATCGGTAGCGCAAATTTCGAAAGAAGAAGGCATTTCAGAAGTGACGTTGTACAAGTGGCGAAAGGAAGCTCGCGTAGCTGGTAGTGCAACACCAGGTAATGGACAAACAAGCGACAAATGGAGTAGCCAGGATAAGTTTTTAATCGTGATGGAAACGTTTGCGATGAATGAACTGGAGCTTGCAGAGTATTGTCGTAAAAAAGGATTGTATCGTGAACAGATTGAAGCATGGAAGAGTGTTTGCCTTCAGGCAAATGGTCAGGCGTTTGATCAGGCAAAGCAGTTGAATGTGCAGCTGAAAGAAGAACAGAAACGTGCAAAGGCTTTAGAAAAAGATCTACAAAAGAAAGAGAAAGCACTAGCGGAAGCTGCGGCATTACTCCTTTTGCGAAAAAAGGCCCAAGCGATTTGGGGGGACGACGAGGACGAATGATTGGCCCATCAAATCGCGCACTAGCTGTAGAATTAATTCAAGAAGCCAACCAAAATGGTGCGCGATTAGCGAAAGCTTGTCAGGAGCTACACATTAGCGTCGTACGTATGAACGCTGGGTATCCGATGGTGGCGTGAAGGTCGATCAGCGACCACTGACAAACACCGTTCTAAACTTACATAGTCCTAAATGATGATTATAAAGATATATTACGATTATCCTTTTTCGATAAACCCTCAATTCTCCTTAACAGAACCCCAAGCTTTGATCGACTTTTTGTAAAGTAACTTCTATGAATAATGAACGAAACCACTAAAACACCTACCGCATCTTTTATAAGATCACCGATGGAAAAAGAACGAAAAGGGACAAACATTTGGTGGATTTCATCAATTAATCCATATGAAGCCGAAATAATGACTGCTACAATCTCCATTCCTTTCGTAAGCTTTCCAAAACTAAGAAACGCAAAAATAATCAGCAAATAAAGAATGCCAAACTGAAAGAAATGGAACAACTCAAAACCGATCCCAACTAATAAAAGAACCTCCATCCGAATGTCACTCGATAAAATATAGATGGACTCTGGATCGAAGTAACTAGACTGCATCCAAATGAGAGTTGTATATAGAAATAGAAGCATGATAAAAAACAAACGAACCACAATCTTCCCCACACAAGTACCAGCCTTTCTTAAAACCTATTGAATGATCCAAAAACCCCTTTTGAACTACTTTCTTCTAAAACCGAAATTCATCAAATCGTAACACTACTTCATATTTTTGCATGGAGTAAAATATTCGCAAGCATTTCACGATTAGGATAATCCGACTTTCGGAATTGGTTGATTACGTGCTCGACATCATACCCCACCCGAACAATCGAAGTTTGGAAGCTGTTGTCGTTTATATCTAATAACATATATGAAGCTTTATTTAAGCCATCAAAAGGTAAACCAACACTACCAATGTTGATGATACATTTTCCATTGATATACCGGATATACGGTTTATGGATATGGGCATAAACATAGATATCCGCATCAGCACCCATCATTTTTTCAACAAGAGTTTCCTCATTTTCATCTGGCAAGACAACGTCGAACAAGCTAGTTGGAGTGGCATGGAAAGCATGAATCTTAATCCCTTCAAATTCCAGCTTCAATTCAGTTGGTAGATTTTTAAGATACTCAATACTATCACTTTCTAAATGGGACACAATCCAATCACGCTCTTTATTCATCATTTCCAGAGCAGGATCCGGTACCTCACCTTGTTGAACACCACGAACCACCCATTCATCCGCATTTCCTTTTATGACGTCCGTATGTAATGACCGAACAAGATCAAGTGAACGCTGCGGTTCTGGTCCTCGATAGCAAATATCACCAAGAACATAAACCTTATCAACATTTTTGTTCTTTATGTCTTGTAAAACAGCATCTAAAGCAGTTGCGTTGCCGTGAATATCGGAAATGAATGCTAACTTCATAACGAATTTCCTCCCAACTATTACTGAAATCTTTTAATTTTTTTCATTGTTACATTTGGTTATTCAATTGACATTTCTCAAATACATTCTAAAAAAAGAACACATGATTAGTTTAACTTTATATCCATTGTTCAGCAATCATTGTGCCCATATACTCATAAAATAATAGGTCTCAAAAAAGTCAGTACGTTCATCATAAGAACACTAATGGTTCAACAAGCCATAAATTTTATGTCCTATGAATTTTTCAGGATAAGAAAAGTAATTATTTCTTTTGTTTTATATTGTGAACTCGGAATGAATTCAAAATTCGAACACGAAAAATGGTTCCGACACTGACAAATTGGTATATAAATAAATGTCTTATCATTTATTTTCCTGACGCCATTTAATAAATTCAATGAGTAAGATATTATCTCGAATATCTTCTATTTTAATCCCTACTTCTTTTAATTCCTGAATAAAATGAAGCCATTCTTCTTCAACTGGTGGTTCCACTTCCACTATCTCAGGTTTAAGTAGCATTGAAAGATCTACCTGTAAAACACCCGCAATTTTTTCCATTATTTGAATAGAAGGATTCTTATTTATATCTCGCTCAATACTACTTAAATACGACTTAGAAATTAGAGCTCTTTTAGCAAGCTCTGATAATGTAAGACCACTTTTTTTTCGAAGATTATAAATATTATTACCGATCATTATTGGATACCCTTTCTATTCTCTTTCTGCTTTTTAATAAACAAACACCCCTTTGCAAACTTTTCAGGTAAAATAAGATCCTTACTGAACGAACTTGATACAAGTCTAAGAATTTTCCCCTAACGTATAACCAGTTAATCTTATATATTCTATAATCGTGGTCGTTAAACTATTATTACTAGACCACTACAGTTCTTGTTCAAATACTTGATCGTGTGCAGCTTTATAAGTCAAATTCACATTAGTATCCTTGTATTCCCTATCAAACACCATCCTGACTCTTCTCCTATGAAAATCGAACAAACGACAATTGCTGATTGGAATTTTTGCTCCTTAACCAATTCCTTTGAAAAATTTCATTCTCACATGTATTATCTGAAATTGATCCTTAAGCATTCACCTTTTAGGCAGCACATCTCTTAACTATTTGCTCTAAGAACTCTAATGAAAGTACCTCTTTCATCGTAATAGCCCATTAATTGACGCAAACAAGGTGTATAGCGCTGAATAATATCATCACCCAAAGGCACTGCAAAAGGCTCGTCCACAATAAAATTCCGAGCGGACCAAACTACATGCCCCAACCCTTTCGGTTCATTCTGCAGAATATAATGAATCTTTACTATATTCAAATAGTATTGGATTTTCTGTAAAAAATCCAGTTTACCTTTTCCAATAGGTTTTGTTCTAACTCAGGGCATTATCAAAATAGTAATCTTACCTCGAAATTAATAATGTTGACTTAATATGGTTGCTAATAAAATAACGTCTATAGGAATAGTCATGACATCTGTTGTCATGAACTAAAAATCGAATAAAAAAATGAAGGTGAGAACAATCTCATCCTCCTTTATATAACGACAATTATTCCAAATTCATCTTTCGTCTCTTTATCGCATAATCAATGAGTTTTCTAATCTCCTCTAGCTGTTCTTTTGTTGCATCTTGTTTAATATAACGAACAGCTTTCTTAATTGATTTTGGATACTGATCGATATTCTGCACAACCACATCTCCTTGATGAATGATTAGAATAAAGTGTTTAATGATTGAATCTTAGTAAAGAACACATCATTAAGTACTTTATTAATGAATGGGGCATTTAACCCCTCCTCACATCAAACTATCGACGACTGGTGTCTAAGGTTTTTCAACCCACATCATAACCGAGTACCTCCATAGATAATGGTAAGGAAACATCATCTTTGTATATCAAATAATTCTATATAACGAACATCTAAATTAAAAAAATTTTTCTTTCACATCTCTTTTAAAATGACTTCCGCTATTTGTGCTTTAATTACAGCAACAATCCAAAATCCTTTTTTCTACTCGAATTATTCTCTTAAAATCAAGTTACTTTTCCAAATGGTTATTAAACTCAAGTACACGCTCCAAGATATCGTCTTTTGAATTTTCATATTGTCCATTCAGATGATGTGGTGTAGCAAATACATGGGTAATTCCAGCACTTACTGCGGTATTGACCATTTCTATAAACCCTAAAAAATTAGAGGGTCCATCATCAATCCCAGGTAGAATATGACAATGCAAATCAATCAAAACATTCGAACCTCCTTCTAAGAACTAATAATAGAATAGGGTTTTTTATTTAGAATAACCTTTCAACCATAATGTCTATAATATTCGTTGTTCTTAGATTCTACCCCATTCACTATCACACCAAGAAAATGAGACTTTGCTTTTTCCAACAATTCTTTTGCTTTTACAGCACGATCCTTTTTAGTCTTTCCACTGGCCACAACCATTACAATACCATCGCATTTACTAGCCATTATTTGTGGATCTGTGACAGCTAGAACAGGTGGAGTATCAAAGACGATATAATCAAACCTATTTTTCAGCTCTTCTATCATTGTTTCCATAGCTTTTGAATCTAATAGTTCCGAAGGGTTAGGTGGAATCGGTCCACTTGTTAAAATGTCCAAATTGGGAATTTTTGTCTTGGTAATTCCCTCATATAAGGTAATTCCCTTTGTCAGAACACTAGTTAGTCCCTCCATATTACTGACATTAAACGTATAATGAACAGATGGTTTTCTTAAATCAGTATCAACAAGTAATACATGCTTTCCCTGTTGTGCTAAGACAATAGCTAGGTTGGCAGCTGTTGTTGATTTACCATCAGAAGGTTCTGGTGAAGTAACTACGATGGATTTGATTTCTTTATCCACTGATGAGAATTGTATATTCGTTCTGATTGATCGATATTGTTCTGAAATGGGCAACTTTGGATGACTATGAGTAATTAAAGGAACTGTCTTTCTATCTTTGTATTTCAGCTTACGACTCAAGTGTTTCAACTCCCATTTGTTGTATTTTAGAACCTTTTTTGTTTAAATTTTGTGGGATTTTTTGGATCGATCCTAGTACAGGCATGTCAAGATACGTTTCTACATCGTATCCATTTTTCAAAGTATTATCCAAGTACTCTAGTAGGAATGCAAGGCCAATACCTGCCATTGAACCAACTACAATTGCGATGGCAATATTCATTAATGGGTCGGGTTTTATCGGAGTAGGATTCTCTTTTAATTCGGCTTTCGCTAGAATGCTCACATTATCGACGTTCATAATGCCCTGAATTTCTTTTTGAAAGGTTTCAGAAACTGTATTTGCAATTTCGACTGCCGTACCTGCATTTTTATCTGTAACTGTTAAAGAAAAGACCTGGGAGTTCTCTTGGCTATTAACAGAAATATTTTGATTCAGTTGCTCGACATTTTGTGTAAGATTAAGTTGATCTATGACTTTGTCCAATATGGCTGGACTTTTTATGATCACGCTATACGTGTTAATCAAATCGACATTGCTATTGATTTGTGAAATATCAAGTTGATTCTCCGTATTTTTCTGATTCACCAGGATTTGTGTAGATGCCTGATATATAGGTGTCAATACAAAATAAGAAATAGTACCACTAATCAACGCTGCAGCCAATGTTATGAGCACAATTAACTTCCAACGTTTCTTAAGTGTATTAAAAATATCCAATAGACTGATTGTATCCTCCATACTTGCCCTCCAGTATTATAGTTGCAATGAATCGGAACATAATGTGTATTTCCTTCGTAAACGATTACAATATATAGACCAAATCAAAATTGCTTCATCCATTACGAATAAAGCAAAACCCAATAAATATATTTTGTTATTAAATCGAATATTTTCAATTTTAATGACACTAATGCATTTAAGATCTGACCTAGACCACTGGGATTTCTACATCTAAAATAAGTTATTTGCTATGTAACTTAAACTTACTAGTTTTCAATTATATATGGGGCATTCAACCCCCCCTCACACCATACTCTTGACGACTTGCGTCTAAGGTCTATTTCAACCCACAGTATGACCGAGTGCCTCCATTTATAATGGTAAGAAGGCATCACCAAAAGGATATTTTCGTTCTACATTTGTGTTTTATAAAGAACGATTTGATTAAAAAAACTTAATTTTATTTTCCTCCAATGGCCTACTAATAATTGTTCAAAATGAAAAATATAGATGTATCCTTATATTAATTCTTCATAAAGAACAAGTCAATATATTTAGAATTTTCTTAATATTAAAAATATAATAATTATATGAAAATAAAAATTAGAAACCTAACGATCATAAGTTTTACAAGCGATACATTATTATTTTATCTAATTTTTCTGACACTTATTTTAAGTCTTCTATCGATAGGTTTTTATTCTCAACATCTTCAGATAAAGTAACGAGTTTAGCAATTGGAAATTGAAGTAACGGGTGACCAGACATGGGAGAAAGACTCTGACAGTATTAAAGCCTTCTGGAGAGCGGCTACAAAAGGATTCGAATACACAAAAAATAATCCAGAAGAATCGCTACAAATCTTATTAAACAATCAAGACCAAGCCAACTTCCCACTTGAAGAAAGTGTAGAAACCAAAAGCTTAGATATCTTGTTAACGAAAATGGAATCAGAGGATGGTTTCGGAAGTCAAACAGAACAGTCTTGGCAAGATGTGGCTAACTGGTTAAAAGAGAATGAATTAATTACGAAAGATCATGTGGTGAAAGATATGTTTGTTGATATATTGGAGTAGTCTAGTAGATTAAAATGTGAGGCTGTCGAGATTCGACAGCTTTTTCTTTGAGGTGAGCTATTTTTATTAGTGTGAAAATCCCTATTTTTGGAAAGATGTGCAATTATCTTTGGTTTTGGTGCAATTTAACATGGTAATAATAATTTTGGTGCAATAATTTGATAATTTAATTTGGTGCAATTAATAAAACTGAGCTATTTTTAATGTTCTAGTCAATTAAGTAATGGACAAGAATGACTAAAAAGACACTCTTTTCTTTCATTGCAAAGAAATTGGCGAATTTCTTGGAAAGTCAAACCGATAGGGTCCTATCTTGGCCCTTTTGTTGTCATGCAATGAATTGTATTGAATTTATTTGTTTTCATTCCCCTATCCACATTTATAATTCCTTACAATTAATTCAGATTCATTCTATGCGCCAACCGTTTTACTACTCTCGATATCTGCTATAAAAACCGAACCATTTAATTTCTGGTACAATCCCTTTTGCAGGATTAAATCCTCGTGTTTTCCTTTTTGTACAATCTTTCCATTATCAATGACTATAATGAGATCAGCGGTTTGAATGGTCGAAAGTCTATGCGCAATCACAAGAGTCGTTTTATTTTTCATTAATTCATCCAGTGCGCACTTGACCAAATATTCAGTTTCTCCATCCAATGCTGATGTCGCTTCATCTAATAATAAAATAGGGGCATCTTTAAGGATCGCCCGAGCTATGGCCAACCTTTGCTTCTGCCCACCTGAAAGTTTTACTCCCCGCTCACCAATCTGAGTATCGTACCCATCTGGCATTGATTGGATAAAATCATGAATAAAGGCCGATCGACAAGCTTCTATCATTTCTTCCTCTTGAACAGACGGACGAGCCATAACTAAGTTTTCTCGAAATGTCCCACCAAATAGGAACGTTTCCTGTGGTACATGAGCAATTGCACTTCTCAAGTCTGCAAAGGATAACTCTTCAATCGGCATACCATTGATCCGTATTCTTCCTGTTTGAGGTTTGTAAAATCCTTGTAACAAGTTAAACAATGTACTCTTTCCAGCACCACTCGGACCAACAAAAGCTATTACTTTTCCAACTGGGATATGTAAATCAAACTGATCAAACACATTTTTCTTTTCATCATATGAGAAGGTTAATTTTTCAAAGTGAATAGATTGAACATGTTTAATCGTAGGAGAGAATGATGGTAGCTCTTGTGAAGCAACTGGTTTTTCTAATAAATCAATGATCCTTTCCATGGCTGCAAGCGATCGTTGAAACCCTGCCCATTGACTAGCTAAACCAGTTAATGGATAGACCAAATGACCAACAAGATTCGTAAACGTCAATAAATTACCTACAGTCATCGTTTTTTCCGAGACAAAGTAGGCTCCAAGGCAAAGACTAAACAAAAACACAACCGAATTAAGCAAATACCCTGCAGAAGAATACCAGCCTTGCAACTTCGCATTTTTCAGCTCCAACTGATAATAATCCTTCGTTTGACGAGAAAAGGTCTGAAAGATTTTCCTCTCCAGTGTAAAAGAACGAATCACTTGAAAACCTTGAAATGTTTCACTCAAGGTGTGATTAATATTCGCTGTTAACTCATGTAGTTCACGACCATTTTTCTTTAATAACCAGCCAAATAAAGCACCGCCAATAATGGCACAAGGAGCTACCAACATCGTAATCAAGCAAAGAATCCAATTAATTTGAATTAAATATATAAGTACAGCGATATACGTAACAGGCAGGCGAATCCAATTGATTAAACTAGCGCCCGTTAGTCCATAAACACTATGAATATCATTTGTGAAATAAGATAAAAGTTCACCTGAACGTAAATTAGCTGCAGTTCCAGCTGGTAAGCAGTAATATATGCTGAAATAAATAGCTCTGTAACTCTTGTTTTACTCCCTGTAAAGCAATCGTCTCAAAATAAATCCCAACAAAATTAGTCACAATACTTATTATTGTGAACAGTATTCCAATTGGAACGAGCTTTTTTAATCGTCAAAGTCACTATGAATCGCAGCATCAGTCAAATTACCGAAGAACCAAGCATAAGCTAATGTGAAAAAGATATCCACCGCTAATAAAATAAACAACACGAGATAAACCTTCCATTGTTTTAAAATAAATGGCTTTAATAAAACGTAGGTTTTTTTGATATCTGTTATCTTGAAATATGGCTTTACCATTTGACCTAATCTTTGTTTTTGCTGTTTCAGCATAAATGACACTCCAGTAAAAATCTTTTTATGGTTAATTGCTTTATGATATATTTAGTAAAAGGTTTATCTTAATATATTTATTTTTGTTCAATATCAAGGTGAATAAAGGATTCAAAGCTTCTCAACTCTGAATCCTAGTTAAAATTCAGTAAATATTGCCTACTTTTCGAAAACTTAACATACTAGTAATTACATGAATCAACACACTTAGAAAAACACCTTAAAAAATACAATTAAGAACCAAAAGTATTATTTTTCCAGTGTCCCTTTCCTAGTCCTTTACCAGGGCCCATACCAGGACCATCATCATAACCATGACCCTTACCCTTATCCTTATCATGACCCTTGCCATTCCATTACCATTGCCATTACCCATAGTCATACTAAAATCAAGAACTTCTAAATCTGGTTTTTTCCATTCTTTTTTCATAATCTCTTCACCTCCTTTCCATCTTGGATCATTGATTACTTCCTCCTTCTTAATTGTCGTTAAAATTAAATCCACTAATTCATGTGGGGTAAAACGAGATATAGGTCTACTTAGTTGGTAAAAATTTATTTTATTTACCATTTGTGCACAAGTGTCAAAATGCCAATTCATCAATCCCATGTCCTCTATATAAAAATTACGATAGGTATGTTGATACAAGGTGAGGAAGCGTTCCATTTTTTGAATGGAATGAAGTTTAATTCTATTTTCTTCTGTTTTAACCAGTTCAAAGATGCCAGCTAGAGGTAAAGGTTCATGAGCAAATTGGGCAGCAACAGGAACTGAAAACTTAGTTTCCCTATCAATAAGTGGTTGATAATCTTTGGCATTCATTCCGAACTCATTTAAACTCTCTATCCACAATTTTTGCTGCGGATAGGCAGGTGTTACAAAGGGTATAGAGTCAGATGAAAGAGTGACCGGAATTACATCATCACTTAGTAGTTGATACCCTTTGTTTAAAAAGGCAGAAGCTAATGTGGATTTTCCAGCACCAGAATCACCTACGATTGCATATGCCTTCCCATTAATAGCAATCGCACTTCCGTGTAAAGGAAGGATTCTTCTTTGCATTAATATGGCACCCATACAAGACCCGAGAAGATAAAGACGAAGTTGATTTTCTTGTGCATTTACCATAGGTGAAACGGTAATCTTATTTCCATTTTCAATTAAAAAAATAGCTACATCTGGAACCTCAAACATACAAAGGTTTTCCTTTATCATAAAATATCTATTTTGTTCATTTACTTCTGCCCATCTTTTTGTCAGATCAGCCACTTTCAATAACTATATCTATAGTCCTGATTTTCCACCGGGAGCGTTAGTAATTCTGGTAGATAGAATTCGCTTTGAATATTTAAACCAAAAGCCCTGTATAAGAGATTGTTCATAATTAGAGTCATATAGTATTCCACTCCGTATCATTCGTATATTAGTATCGCTCATAGAAACCTATTATTTAATAAATGGATTTAAATAGTGGTCAATCAGCAAATATCATACATTTTATAACAAATTATTCGTTCTATATAATGAACTCAATAAGCAAATATTACTAGCTTTTTATCCCTATGTCAATTAACATGTTGACATTCATTTCACCTTGTTGAGACCATCATTTATGGTGAATTTCTTAATGGAAATTCCTATGAATATTCAAATTTACAAACTTATAACAGTTTGGTAAAAAGTGTAATTAATTGCATGGTTCGATAGTGTGATGTTGGAAAGAATGGAGGTTATGAAATACTTGCACTATTTTAAGCTTAGAAGTATTTATGCATAATTGAAAAAGTGGATCCTAACATGTAGAAAACCATAAGGAGAAAAAAATGAAAGTCATACTACGAAGTTTTATTAATGGATGGAGTATGGTATTAAGGTTCTATTCAGGATGAGGGAACTGTTCAACCTTCATCCTGATTAGGATTATATTCTAAACTTGCGTAGTCCTAAATGAGGATTATAAAGATATATTACGATTATCCTTTTTCGCTGAATCCTCAATTCGCCTTAACACCACTCCAAGCTTTGATCGACTTTTTGTGAAGTAACTTCTATGAATAATGAACGAAACCACTAAAACACCTACCGCATCTTTGATAAGATCACCGATGGAAAAAGAACGAAAAGGGACAAACATTTGGTGGATTTCATCAATTAATCCATATGAAGCCGAAATAATTATAGCTACAATCTCCATTCCTTTCGTAAGCTTTCCAAAACTAAGAAACGCTAAAATAATCAGCAAATAAAGAATGCCAAACTGAAAGAAATGGAACATCTCAAAACCGATCCCAACTAATAAAAGAACCTCCAGCCGAATGTCACTCGATAAACTATAAATGGACTCTGGATCAAAATAACTAGACTGCATCCAAATGAGAGTTGTATATAGAATTAAAAGCATGATAAAAAGCAAACGAACCACAATCTTCCCCACCCAAGTACCAGCCTTTCTTAAAACCTATTGAATGATTCAAAACAAGATCTCCATTTGAACTACGTTCTTCTAAAACGGAGATTTATTTTAAAAGATAGATTTAAGATCATCTATTAATATAAAGATGAAATACAAGCATAATAAAAAAAATCAATCTTACAAAAACTAAAAAAGTAATCATTATATCTTTGAAGGAATACTAATTTCACCCTCAGTTTGTTTATTTTTACCCATATTTCTTATTAGTAATTTTCCAAGCTTTATCGAAGGCTTTTCTACAAACTTATACATAACACTAGATAATATAAATGTAAGAATAACAACCATTAATAAAATCAACCAAATAGGAAGGATCCCATTAAAAAAGTGAATACACGAAAACAGCACTAAAAGATGCACAAGATAAAGGCTGAAAGAAATCTTACCAATGTAATTTACAACTTTATTCTTTAATATTTTGGATACTTTATAAGATGATGTTGCAAACAATATCAATATTCCTGCGCCTATTGATACAAACCAAGAATCTATTACTGTCCGGTAAAAGGGATTGAAATCTTCAATAAGTAAATTCAATATAAAAGATGGATGAGCATACAAATACAAAATTAGTCCAAATATAAATAATAAATACTTAGTGACTGTATTTAAACCAAGGAATAAATTACGAATGTTGTTTTGATACCTTGCCATTAAAGCTCCTAGTACAAAAATTGCAACGTAGTGAATAGTCACATAAAACTCTGTTCCCCAAAAAGGAAGCGTTGGTCACAGATGCATAAATTATACTCACACCCGATAACCCCAGAGCTAGACCTATGCCCTTCATTAAATTCATACGTACTAAGATAAACATAATTATTGGAAAAACAAGAGAAATCCTTATTTCATGTACTAATGTCCAAACTACATTATTAAGATTACTAGTAAAAGTCCCCACTAAAAAAAGATGATCAAAAATTGATTTTCCATTCAATGGATTAGTCCAGTTTACATTAAACCAATTAGAAAAACTCTCAATTTTCCCGGTATAAAACATCTCTTTAAATAGAATTGCCAATGAAATAGCTATTATATAAGGAATATATATCCTACAAATTCGTTTTATTGTAAAAGAGCCAAAATTGATTTTATTATTGGAATAAAACGGAATAGACTAATACAAATCCACTAAGTACAAAGAATAATATAACAGCTTCACTCCCAGCAATAAATGCACGAAAAGGTCCATATTCAAATAAAAATGTTGAAACCATACTTTCATTAAACATTAAGTACATGTGACTGAAAAAGACAGACAAAGCAGCTAATCCTCTTAATGAATCCAGTTCTTCGTAACGTTGAGTCATTCTAAATCCTCCCTATACTTGAGAAAAAAATACCTATTTGTTCTATATAAGAGAATTATATCATTTATATTGTTCTTAAAAAAGAACAATAAATTATTTCCTCTTTCTAGTGTAGGAAGGAAAAAGGTTTTATTTTTTTTAAGATTTTAGCATTGGAAAAATTTTGATCAGCATTTCACGATTAGGATAATCTGACTTTCGGAATTGGTCGATTACATGCTCAACATCATACCCTACCCGAACAATCGAAGTTTGAAAACTATTGTCGTTTATATCTAATAACATGTATGAAGCTTTATTTAAGCCATCAAAAGGTAAACCAACACTACCAATGTTGATGATACATTTTCCATTGATATACCGGATATACGGTTTATGGATATGCGCATAAATATAGATATCTCGCATCAGCACCCATCATTTTTTCAACAAGAGTTTCCTCCCTTTCATCTGGCAGGACAACGTCGAACAAGCTGGTTGGAGTCGCATGGAAAGCATGAATCTTAATCCCTTCATATTCCAACTTCAATTCAGTTGGCAGATTTTTAAGATACTCAATACTATCACTTTCTAAATGAGACACAATCCAATCACGCTCTTTATTCATCATTTCGAGAGCAGGATCTGGCACCTCACCTTGTTGAACACCACGAACTACCCATTCATCCGCATTTCCTTTTATGACGTCCGTATGTAATGATTGAACAAGATCAAGTGAACGCTGTGGTTCTAATCCTCTGTAGCAAATATCGCCAAGAACATAAACCTTATCAACACTTTTGTTCTTTATGTCATGTAAAACGGCATCTAAAGCGGTTGCGTTGCCGTGAATATCGGAAATAAATGCTAATTTCATAATGATAATTCCTCCCAACTTTATGAAGTAATTTTTAATTATTTTCTATTGTTTAGCTTCAGACAATAGAAATATTTCTCAAATACGTTCTAAAAGAAGAACTAACTTTTCACTTTACAACTATTGTATCAGCAATCACTGTAGATTAATAATTCGAAACAAATAGGTTACAAGTTCAATCAATATTTTTATTTACTTTCAACTTTTTCAAATAACGTAATGACTTACAGCATTCACTGTGTACTTGCCTAAACGAAATAAATCTCTTTACAAATTTGGTGACGAGTAAATTTCTCCATAAATTTGTAAAGAGTGATGCAATATCTAAAGTATCTTCAGCTCAATTATGTAAATGATTAGGATTTTAACTCATACAATTTAACAAAAATGGTGTTCTGTGGTAGTTGCATTCTTTACTAGATTACTATTTCTATCAAATACAGGTGATAAATAATCATTCTGGTTATGATTACCTAAAGCCTCATACTTCGAGGCTACTGTAGTATCCCAAAATGAATATTGTGTAAAGTGAACAAATTAATAATCCCTTTGGATTGACTAGACCATCGAGCTCGATAATCTGCTGTTCAAACTTTTCAAAGGGATAGATTTTTTTTAGACTATTAATACCTTTTGCTTCAATATAATGCGGCTTTCGTTGCAAAACAGCCATGCAGAAAATTGCATCGAAAGGTCCATACTTTTGGATTTCACTAGGTGTAGAATATATAAAGGTAATTTCTCGTCCACTGGAAGCTTTCTACATCTTGCAAGGCTATGTTTGTTAATATCTGCGCCTATTATGTGCGCATTAGGGAAATATCTACGAAGAGTTAAAACTTCTTCCCCTGTCGAACACCCATAAGAAAGTATCTTGAGATCTTGTTTGCCATCAAAATAGTATCGGCATGCTGAAAAAATTGTAGGATACCGATCCATATAGGTGAGGGATGTCGTTTGATGTACATTTTTAGAGTTTAGCAACTGCAAAAGAAGGATAGAGCGAAAATCCTTATCGACACACATACGTCTCGCAGTTGTGGCAGCATTCCACAAAAGATAAGAAATTGATAATCCAAGTCCTTAATAATTGGACTCTTGGATGATCGATGTTCCTTAAACTGTCTGCTTCGCAGTTACCGATAATTTGCATACCTATTTTAGTAATCAGTATACCAATATCCCTTCTAGCATTTTTAAGTAATTTCAGAAAATCAATTTTCCGAAAGGCACTTCCTATTCATATGGGAATTAATAATATAGACAATTCTATTTAAAACAATTATTTCAAATTTGAAAACGTTTCCGGTATCTCATTAATTTTATAGTAAATAATATAGAAAATTTTTAACTCTAGATTTGAGTCAATATCAGGTGACAAATAAGTTAACTTTTCGAGCTATTGATGGAACTGATGCTTCCCTTAACAATTACGGATAAACGTCTAAACTTTAATTGGATTTACCATGAGTGAAAAAGTTTTGATAGATAACTGCTAATTTAATACTAGCCTATTAATAAATCATATTTCTAATACAAAACTGTGAAGTAAAGATTACTAATTCAAAATTTAAGATACTGTAGTAAAAGTGGGAATATAAATTCGGCTGGTTTTGCTGCAACAACTACATTAAACGATTGTGACTTAGTAGCAAATACAGTACGTAATCTATTTGCAACTGACTTGCACCAAAAAGGAATGATTTACTTAAACAGATGTAATATTGAAAGGCTCTAACCCAAATCTTCACTTATCTATTGAGAGCCAAGACAACGTTGCAAAATGAGGCCAGGCTCCACTTTGTTTTTAACAGAAACGGAATTTCTAAAGCACTGGTGCCAAACCATTCAGTCGTACATTATGAGAGAAGAATTCCGATGATTAATTTAATATCAGTGTAAAACCGTGGCTCAATAACACCATCCACCTACCCAAGCTCCAGGAATCTAGATTGGTTATGAGTCACAACATTTATAAAGCAAACGTTCACATTAAGATAGACGGTGAAAAATACTTAGCTGTAATTAATCATAACCTGAATACACTGGAACCCTATGTATTCGGTGTGTCTGACACATCTGAATTGTACAACCGACCATAACTTAAGAACACTCAATTCCATCGTTCTAAAACATACAGAAAGTACTAATTTAAAAGTTACAGTAAAGAAATTTTAATATAATTCCCACCTCAAATCTCGATAATCACCCGAATAATGACAAAAAAATCTATTACTCGACTTTTTAAGTGTCACTATTCCAAAAACCCTGCTTATTAATTAATTTAATAACTGAATCTTCAGTGTGCCAACCATATCGGCCTTTGCTCTCGATGTAGTTTATCAACTGAATCTGTTCAAGAAGCAGTCGATTTTCCCGATATGGAAATAAACATCTAAGAAAAATCTGCTTCTATTCCATTAAGGATCGAAACTACTAACCTAATCTAACCAATCATTATTTTTAGTTTTAAATTCTAATACTATATTTTCAAGATTGTTAATTTTATTATCAACATTATCCTTATCTACTACATTCTTAGATTGCTGCAATGCTCTCAATCATCATGTCATTGAATTCAGGAATATAGTGAGTAGTATCTTTATAATTATTTAAATTAGTAATCCCTCTATAATCCTGAAAATCATAAATCGTTACATTATCTAATTCTGAAAAACGAGTTACCATATACTTTTTAAAGTCATATAGTTCTTCTACATATCCTTGTTGTTCCGCCTCATACCACATTAATGCAGAATATGGCGGCAATACTAACATAAATTCTTTATCTTGGTTATTTTGCAATACAGGATAAAAATCCTTATCGAATCGGTTTTTCATTCTTTCATACATTCCATTCACATTCTGTTTAGATACAGCTTCAAGATTGTTTTTATATTTGCCCTTAACGATATCTTCACCAAATTGAGTTCCATAACTCCAATCTCCCATTAAATCTATATCTGTAGTCTTAGAAAATGTATGCGACTATCTTATTTGTTATAGGGTGATCGATATTAACTGATGTATTATATATAAGATTGAATGGAATAAATTTTGTCCAAGTTTCAAAACCTAATAAATATTTTATGTCATTTAGTTTACTATCATCGTATAAATACTCAGGAAATTTATCGTATGGTGAACTAGATTCAGAATTAAACGTAGTCATATCAATATTTACGATAAATTTGTCTACACTATTTTTTTCTATAGAAGTAGCTTTATCAATAAGCATCGCTATTTCATCTATATTCATACCACTTCTCGTATACTTTACTGCTTCCTGTCCAAACTCGTTCCTTACTAAGTCCATGTCTGTATTTTGCATCATAGAGGATCCTATAACAGCTATATCTGCCGGGTAATTTTTCATCAGTCCTGCAGTTGTAAAAGCTTCACTCAAATACGTGTGGTATTTAGGTAATCTGTAGTAAAGATTTGGATCTAACATGTAACCTAAAGATGCTGTAATTGTCATCATAGCTACTAATGACAGGATAACAGATTTAACAAATTTTTTACTTGTGTATTCATGCTTCATCACTAACACTTCCTAAAAATTAAAATAGATAAAAGCACTAACTCTGCTTAGGCAAATAATTGATAAAAAAAGTAATGCAGCCGTTATATATACCGTCTTATTATCTGCCTTAAAGTGTTTTGCAAGTTCAAGAGTATTTGGAGCTTTAAATACAACTATAAGCAAGGCAAATAATGTACCTACTATCGCGACCGTACATAATGCTGTAGGCAAGTTCATGACTCCATCATAAAATAATAGCCCTATTTCCATGAAATTAAATGAATCTGGAAATACCATGGATTTTAGTATTTTTAATGCCTGTTCAAAACTTTCAGCTCTAAACAGTACCCATGTAAAGTTTACAAATAAAAATGTTAATAAAACAGAGATGTAATGATTCAGTTTCAAGACCTGCCTTTTTCCATATTCTTTGTGTCACAATAGCTAATCCATGTGATACTCCCCATAATATAAACAACCATGATGCCCCATGCCATAAACCGCTGATAAAAAATGTAATGATAAGATTTCTATAAGTTTTAAATTCTCCTTTTCTATTTCCTCCAAGCGGTTTATAAATATACTCAAAGAGAGATCTCCCCAGGGTTATATGCCAACGGCGCCAAAACTCTCCAATATTTTTTGATTTATATGGAGAATTAAAGTTAGTAGGAAGATCAATGTTAAACATTTTAGCCAGTCCGATTGCCATATCTGAATATCCACTAAAGTCAAAGTAAATTTGCAGCGTATATGCAATAGCTGTTGCCCAGGCTGCAAAGAAGCCAATTTCGCTCATATTATCAAACCCGTTATTTGCCCATATAGCTAACGTATCTGCAATAACTATTTTCTTAAATAAACCGATCACAAAAATATATAAGCCTTTAGCAATATTGTCCCAATTCAGATAACGTCTTTTACTATCCTTAAATTGCGGCATCATTTCGCTATAAAGCACTATTGGACCTGCCACAAGCTGAGGGAAAAAGGAAACAAATAAACAATAGTCTATGAAACCACTAACCTTCTCTTCTTTCCTATAGCAGCTAAGCAAAAAGGATATTTGTTGAAAGGTAAAAAAACTGATTCCTA
Source organism: uncultured Bacillaceae bacterium (assembly GCA_963765265.1). GTDB lineage: Bacteria > Bacillota > Bacilli > Bacillales > Cytobacillaceae > Bacillus_BD. Next base: position 780 of record CAVXVN010000002.1, on the reverse strand, counting down.
ATGGAAGTAATATATTTTTCAAAATCAAGTCTTCATTAAATATGTAATTAAGATTTCCCACAAAAAAATCGTAGTATTTAAAATAACCTAGTAATAAAATGTTGAATATTATACCTAATATAAAAACGAACTTTCTAGCCTTTTGGCTCATCCGATAAGGTATTCATCCACTTAGCTATCAAATAATTAATAATGATCGAAACTAAGATGATCCACAAATATGATACGTTAAACCATGAATAAAAAACCAATGATGCAATTACCAAAAAAATATGTTGCAATTTTAATGATTGAAACTTAGAAAGTAAAAAATAACCTATAATGACTATAGGAAAAAATAAGAAATATAAATTCATATGATGCAAATATCATTTTATCCCCTCCTTTACATTGAAACTTAACCATGCTGCATCTGGACAAAAAAAAAGCATCTTAAATTGTTCATTAAGACGCTAGACTTCTTTGAAGGATACTATTATTTGTGGGCATATATTCTTTCTGATTTTTGCTTCCTTTAATAAAACACCATTTTAGATCTATGTTGACTTTCGATCAACTACACTAAGGTAGTTATTAGGCCCCTTGGAAACTTTTTTATCAATCATCCTTATTACGGGATTATATATAGAATTAATGACATATGACGAAATAAGGCAAAGAACAAGTAACCAAGCAAAAATTAAGATTGGATATTTGGGTGAAAATGTCAGTTCTGGAAAAATTGACATATAAAAAAACATATGAGTCAACCATATGTTTGTAGAATGTTCACCAAAAAAG
>CAVXVN010000001.1:0-12040 GCA_963765265.1 uncultured Bacillaceae bacterium | reverse complement strand
TGCAAATGATTCGGTTATCTTATATATCGACATTACTATGAATATTTTAATACCTTTAATCCTGACATTTTAAAATAAAAAAACCTGAGTCACAAAGATCCCAGGTTGAAGAATATAGAATCAAGTAAAAAAAAGCTGATGCGTTGAGGCAACAGCTTTTTTGTAAACTTTTAAATAAATATTAAATTGTACCCCATAAAGAACTCACTAAGGATATTTTCATAGGTAAAATCTAATTTTCCTGAGGTACTAGAACTTGACCGTTCCTTTCATTTCTTAAAAGTGTATGCATAATGAGTTTGATCAATTGACTTGGTTTGTAGGGCTTTACCAAGTAATCCTGTGCTCCTAAGGAAAACCCTCGTTCTTTATCATCAATGGCTGTTGAAACGAAAATCGGAATATCTTTTAATTCTTTCATTTGCTTTCATTTCTTTCATAATGGTCCAGCCATCTATTTCATCTTCAAGCATGATGTCCAGAACAATGGCATCAGGTGCTGATATTTTCATTTGTTCCAACGCCTTTTTACCACTATTATAGTGATCTACATGAAACCCATTATCTTGCAATTCATGGTTTAAGAGTTCTGCAAGGCTTAGGTCATCCTCAATAACCATAATCGTGTATTTAAGCATTGTATCTCGATTCATCATCACTTTGTTTCTCCGACTTTCATACTTACTTCTGGGAATTGAGTGGTAAAAGTACTACCCTTTCCATATTCAGAGCTTACTGAAATCGTTCCATCGTGCGCTTTGACAATCTCTTGCACAATCGCAAGTCCAAGACCTGTTCCCCCGATTCTTCTTCTGTCAGAATTGTCGACTCTGTAAAATTGTTGGAATAAATTAGGAATTGCATCCTCTGGGATGCCAAGGCCTTCATCTTTAAAGTCAATAGAAACCATGTTATGACTGCCATATATTCGGATAAATATGTTTCCTCCATTAGGAGAATATTTAATCGCATTGCTTAATAAGTTTGTAAACACTTGTTCCATTTTATTCCGGTCTCCAAGAATCGTTGTTTCCTCTAATTCAACTGAAAGATTAATCCTGTGTAAGGATGTATTGACTTCTTGAAGCTCAATCACATTTTGTAAAATGGATGTGATGTCTATATATTTCTTTTCATACGTCTGTTTCTGCGACTCCATCCTTTGGATATCTAGAAAATCATTTATTAGTGCAGTAAGTCGTTTGGCCTCATTATAAATCGTCTGTAGATACTTTGTTTTTCGCTCTGGTTTTAATTCTTTCGTTAATAACAATTCTGTGAAGCCAAGAACGCTTGCTAAAGGTGTTCTTAGTTCATGACTGACCGTGCTGACAAATTCAGACTTCATTTGAGCGACTTCATATTCTTTTGTAATATCTCGATGGACAAGTAATGTTCCAAAGTCTTCATTGCATTCATTTTTAAATGATTTACAATATACTTGAATGACTTGATTGCTGTCGTTCTTTCTGTAAATAAAGAATGCTCTTCATCTGGGTTAAGAAACGCTGAATCAATCAAATGATTTAAGGAGTCAATGAACTCATTTTCTTGAACTTGTTCTGCCATCATCATGCTCCATTTATCCCATGATAGTCCCAACATTTCTTCAACTGGAATGACTACTTTTGAATATTTCACATAACTGTTTGTTCACTTGTATAATTTTTCGGTCCTTATCAATTAACTGTATCCCTTCCTGGACCGTATTTAAGATATCCTGGTTTAAATGTCTGTCCGTCTCAGATTGTTCAAATAGCTTGATTTTTTCAAGATAAATGGCAATTTGTCTGGCCAGTGTTTCGTATTCATCTAGCTCACTTTCTGAAAAAGGATCTCCATATCGGGTAAACACCATAATGGCTACTACTTGAAGGTCGGAAATAATCGGTAAATATACAGTCATAGCTATAATGGAGAGTGTCATGATATCCCTTTTCGATAGGATCTTGTTCCCGCTTTACGGTAAATGCTTTTTTTTCAGTAGTTAAGCGATGAATAAATCCACTGTCTAAATTTCTCCTAAATTGTTCGACACCCAAGCTTGAAACAGCATATGAAGCAAAAGTCTCTTCATGAAGGTAGGTAATAATTCCCTTATCTGATCTGGTAACTTTACACATACTCTTAACGATACTTTGAAGTACTTTCTCTTTATCAAGCGAAGAGGAAATGCCATTGATTAACTCATTTCTCCGTATAAGTTTTTGTTCATTTTCCGTTAAAATCTCAAGTGTGGACTGAAGTTCTTGTTGTTGAGCTTGAAGCTCATCTTGTTGTGCAATGAGTTCTTCGTTATGGGCGATCAAATCTTGCTCTTTATCCTGAATGCTTTTCACCATCTTTTGGAAAGCGACAGATAAGGTACCCAGTTCATCTTTTCGATTCGAATCCACTTGTATGACCGCATCTCTGCCAGCAGCAATTTCATTGGCGGAATAGGTAAAATCCGCAAGTGGTTTCCCGATCTTCTTGAAAATCATCAGAATACTAGAAAGTAAGAGGATCAGAAATAAAATAATAATGATATTGATGCTATTTTGTATGAATCTCTTGCTTTTCATTCAATCTGTTGGCATTATCATCAAGCTGTTCATCGAAGTAAGCTTACTAAAAGAATCTGTTTGATCAAGAAATTCTTTTACTTTTGAAGCGACATGGCTATCGGTTAGATCGACACTTGGATCCTGTTGAATGTTATATTCATTCATTATGGACGGAATGATTTCTGTAAAATAATAGGTTGTAAAGTCGTCAATATCTCTGATAAAATGATCGTTCTTCCTCCGTTACAATTAATTGATCTAGTTCGGCCATTTGTTGATTCATTTCCGTTTCTTGATTAAGTGCTGACTTCCTTATTTTCCGGCACTTTAATAGCTACAGAGTCTGTCATGACTAAAATGTTCGTTTGAATTTGATCATAAATATAATTGAATGATCTGCTGTTTATCTTCAATGATCTCGCGCTGTTGAATATATTCATCCTGCACTTTATGCTGAAAATAGAATAATAGTCCGGTCCCTACTGATGAAAAAGAGAAAACATACTCCCATCAATGGATAAAACTTGGCTCGATAAGGATCGATTAAAATAATTAAATATTTTCATTAAGAATATCCTCAACTAATTCCAACAGTTTCATTGGACTGAATGGCTTTGCCATAAAATAATCAGCACCTGTTTGTAAAATCTGCTCTTGTTCATAGGATTGATTTTTTGCTGAAAGCATAAGGATTTTCGTATGCTCCTTTGTTTCAGTATTCCGGATTTTCTCAATCACTTCAAGTCCTGTATAAACAGGCATCATATAATCTAGGATGACGAGATCATATGGATTGTTTTGAAATAATTCCATAGCCTCACCGCCATCAGCAGCTTCATCGACCATATAATCTTCATCTTCAAGGGTATCTACAACAAGCATACGAAGCACTTCTTCATCCTCAGCCAATAAAATTCGTTTCATTGGTTATCCTCCTCACTCATTTCATCTGATTTAATATTCGTTCAATTCTCGCTTGGAGCTCTCTTACATAAAACGGTTTTGTTACATAATCATCTGCACCTAGCTTTAAAGCCCGTTCGATTTCATTCTTTGCTTTTTCTTCCAGTAAGCATTAATACTTTATATCGGTTGGCATTTTCTCCTTGTTTAATCTTTTGAAGAACCTCTATTCCATCCATCATAGGCATGACACCATCTAGAATTAAGAAATGGTTGACATCCTCTTTTGCATGTTCCGATTGTAAAAAGGATGGTCCATTCTCAAATACCTTAATGTTTAATTCTAAATGGTCAATGGTTAAAGATTCTAACATTTGGGCTAACAGAGACCGAATAATGATATCATCATCAATAACAGAAATATTTAGAATGGACTTTTTATACGAATTAGACGTCTAATTGTAGCACATTCACACCTCGCTCGTCCGAGACTTTTTGCTTCATACAACGAACAAGTCTGCTCTTTTAAGCGCTTCATCCATCGTAACGGATTCATTCTCTACCGTAAATACACCCGCTGAAAATGTAACGGAGAAACTTATTCCTTTATGGGTGAATACAATTTCAGAAAAACCTTTAATTAATTCATTTAGACGTCCCTTCGCTTCCTCACTAGTCGTTTTTGGAAATACGATGACAAATTCTTCTCCTCCATATCGGTAAATCATATCCAAACTACGAATATTTTGTTTTAAATATTGAGCAAAATCCCTAAGCACTTGATCACCCATAAGATGACCATACGTATCGTTTATTTTCTTAAAAAAGTCAATATCAACGATACAAATGGTAAAGGCCTGCCCTGTTCGTTTAAAATCTTGGAAAAAACGAGGTAAACTATTCTACAAGGTATTTTCGATTATAAACTTGGGTCAGTTCATCAATTAAAACGGATTGATCAAAAATTTGTCTTTCGTTGTAAATGTCGATCGACTTTTACAACAAATTCTTCAATATCAATCGGCTTTTCAAAAAAGTCATCTGCACCGTTTTGATAAGCTTTTATTCGTACTTGCTTATTATTTTTAACACTAATCATAATCGTTGGAATAAAGTATTTTTCATTATGCTCCTGAATCTCCTGAAGCACTTGAAAACCATCTTTCTGTGGTAACTGAATATCAAGAATGAGACAATCCGGTTTCATTTCGAAATACTGTTTAACTGCTTTTTCAGGATTTGTATGAGTCATAACCATCCAGCCTTTTTCTTCTAGCACATCTTTAAGGAGAATAAGCATCGAAACATCATCATCGATGATTTGAATAAGCGGTGCATTAGAATGATAGACTGGTTCATCTGGAATGACTAATTCATCAAAGTTTTCGTATTTATATGTAAGTTCAATTAAAGCAAATAGGAAGTTTTTCAATTCAATTTTTCCCCATACCTTTTCACTTTCTTCATCCAACTGATCTAATAGCTCTACTGAAAGCTGCATAAGTCCGCCAAGTTGAAGTGTTCCCGAAGTCCCTTTAATAGAGTGGAGAAATCGATATACTTCCGCATTTGAAACTGTTTCCTCCTTCATCCAAATATAACCATTCTGATAACTTATTTTTAATATTTTGGAGTAAATGATTTTTATATTTTTGTAGATCCATTAATATCCTCCTTATCACGATCATAACTAATTTATCACAAACCGTGATAGAGTGATCAAATCAAACTTATTCATGATCATATACAAAATATCGACATTTTAATTAACTAATTAAAATATAATGACAAATTAAATAGAACATTTGTACGTAACTAGTATTATAGATATATCTATTTTAACAATTAATTGGTATTTATGTAGTATAATATATTGATAGATTTATTAATTAGTTTATTATTTCACACATAGTAATAACTAATCAATATAGAACTTTATTTCTAATATGTAAAATATCATCTATGAATTCTATAATATTAAAGTGAGGTATTTATCGATATGAAAAGGCTATTTAAAAAGACTAAAACAGAACCATTATTCCCACATATTAGATGGCGAGACTCGGTTAATTCTGAAATTTATGATCATCTAAATAGCGTTATTAAATTAGACAATAATGGAAATCTCGTTTCTTTTAACCAAGCATTTTCTAAACAATATGGATATAATGAGCAAGATTTTAAAAAACCCTTTTTAGATGTTTTCATTAAAAATGAAACATTTGAAAAAAATCAATACTTTGAAAAGGCCATCTTAGGCAAAACACAAAAATTTAATGCTTTAGGTCTTTGTAAGAACGGAAATTCAGTCCATATCAATGTCACACTTGATTCCTATAAAAGATAAAAGCTAGCAAGAATATATATGTAATTATAAAAAATATCACTGAATTTCAAGAGCAGGAAAGAGAGCTATTTCTACTCCAAAAAAAGCAGGAGACCTTTAATGAACTTGAAGATATTTGTAATTTTTACTACGATGCGATTAACGATTTTCATTATTTATCTAAACAATTTCCTACTATTTTTGGAATCAATGCAGAAAAACAATTATTCCCCTACACTTAAACAACTATTACAGTATGTTCACCCTGACGATCGTAATCGAGTAAAAGATACCGTTCAAACCGCTTTAAATGAAAAGACTGGGTATCAAATAGAATATCGATTGCTTAGAAAAGATCAAACCGTCCGTTATGTTTATGAACAAGCAGAAATTCTTCTTGATAAAAAAGGATATCTTGATGGGTTGATTGGATTTATTCAAGATATTACAAATAGCAAAATTTCCGATCATGTATTGGAAAAAGAAAAGCAGTTAACTCAGATTTATGACAACCCTGATGTAGGAATTTGGTCTATTGATATTCCAAACAGGCCTAATATCTAGAACTGTTCAAAAGGAATTGAATATATAAGTGGTTATACAACAGAAGATTTTAATAACGGGTTCAGTGGCCCTCCATTGTACATCCGGAAGATTTACCACAATATTTGGAAAACCAGCGTAAATTAGAATCAGGAAATATTACTTCGTCATCAATACCGCATTATTCATAAGAATGGTGACATTAGATGGGTGCAAGATTATACAATTCCTACATTAGATGATAATGGAAGACTCATTCAATTAAATGGGCTAACTTCAGATATTACGGAGCAAAAAGTATTAAATGAAAAAATTAAGTACTTGTCTGATTATGACCCTTTAACGAAACTGCCAAATCGTCAAAAATTTATTGAAAAGCTACAAGCAACTAACAGATGAATACGCTAACAGTAATAATCAATTTGCTGTCATGAAATTGGATATTGATCGTTTCAAATACGTTAACGATACACTTGGAAACCAAGTTGGAGATGAATTATTAATACAAATTTCTGATCGCCTTTCAAAACATTTAACACCTCATGATATGCTTGCTCGCCGTGGCGGAGATGAATTTATGATATTAATAGGAAATATGAAATCGATTGAATCTCTGAAAATAGTAGTCAATGAAATAATTGAATGTATTAATGAACCATTCTATATAAAAGAGTATCAATTATATGTCACAGCAAGTATTGGGATTAGTACCTATCCTGAAAATGGGGTAAGTAGCCTTGAATTATTAAGAAATGCAGATCTTGCATTATACGAATGCTGAAAAAAGCGGGAAAAACAATTATCATATTCTCTCACATTCAAGTAGTATTCAATCCTTTAAAACCTATAGCATTGGAAGAGATTTAAAGAAAGCAATAGAAAATAACGAAATGATTTTATATTATCAACCTCGAGTTGACGCTCATTCTAATCAAATCATTAGTGCAGAAGCTCTTATCCGATGGAATCATCCCGAATGGGGTCTTATTTCTCCCCATGAATTTCTTACATTAGCTGAAGAAAATGGTTTAATTACGGATATAGATGATTGGGTCTTAAAAGAAGTATGTAATCAAATAAAAAAATGGAAAAATAAAAAGCTACAGACTGTTCCAATTTCTATTAATATCTCTGCTGTTCATTTTATGAAACAAGATTGGCCTAGTACAGTAGCAACAGATAATTAGAGAAACAGGTATTTATCCACATGATATTGAACTTGAAATTACAGAAAGTACATTATTAAATAATAAAGAAATGGTGAAAAATACCATTGATCGATTAAGAGTTATTAGGAATTAAGATTGCATTAGATGATTTTGGAAAAGGCTATTCTTCCCTTTCCTATTTAACCCAATATCCATTTGATGTGATTAAAATTGATAAATCATTCATACGGAACATGCACAAAAGTGATCGAGATTTGCATATTGCAAAATCAATTATTTATATGGCCAAAGGATTACAATTAAAAGTAGTCGCAGAAGGTGTGGAAACGATTAAACAACTAAAAATACTTCAAAAAGAACAATGTAATGAAATTCAAGGCTATTTATTTAGCCATCCTGTACCAGTTGATGAGTTTGAAACACTTTTACAGAAGAAGATATTACCACCCATAGATCCTGAATTAAAAGCAAAGCAAAGCAAACGAAAACATTACCGTCTTCAATTCCCATATCCACTTGAGGCTGAAATGCGGCTTGTATCCATTGCAGGCCGTAGCATGGAATTAGGAAAATCAAATGTATTAATTGAAGATATGAGCATTGGCGGTCTACGATATATTTCAACACTTAAATTACCCGTTAGAGGGGATGTTCTTTTTCAGTTTGAAACAGAAATCCTTGGAAGAGTTCTTACATTGAATGGGAGTATCGTTTGGAAAGAAGAAATAAATGAGGATTTAATCGAATACGGTATTAAGTTTATGATTGGAAAAGATGAACAAGCTTCACTTTCTAGTCTTATTCATACCTTTAATAAACTATTAAAAAACAGCACAAACTTGCCGCCATATAGAATGGTAACTGAAGATACGATATCAATACTTCAAGCAGTATTAAACTTTAACTGAGCCAAAAAGAAAAGGGAAGTAGGTCATCCACTATCTGCAGATGACCTACTTCCCTTTTTTACTACCTATTGATAATAATCGTTCACTTACACGTTTGTTTCTTTTTGATTTAAATACCAATGCCATTACTCGTAATGAGATGAATTAGATTATAATCGGGGCAAGTGGCGTCACAGGTACCGAAACCAAAGCTCATGTTATACTAAGGGAGTGAAATTTTTTTCTTCATTTACAATAAAGAGGGATTAATGGAAGGTAATAGAGGGGGAATTTAGATTGGGAATTATTAAAGCCGCGGTTGATACTATAAAAGGAGGATTTGCGGATCAATGGTTGGAGGTCATTGCATCGCAAGAGATGAGTGATACAACGGTCATGTCAGTTGGTGCGAAGGTTCGAGCAAAGGATCGAAGAAATCATAATAAAAAAGGGACCGACTCAACGATTTCAAATGGATCGATCATTCATGTCCAGCCCAACCAATTTATGCTCTTGGTCGACGGGGGAAGAATTATTGACTATACAGCCGAAGAAGGCTATTACGAAGTGATGAACTCTTCGATGCCTTCCATATTTAATGGGCAATTGGACGATGCCGTACAGGAGACGTTTAATCGAATTAAATTTGGTGGTGTTCCATCTTCTTCACAAAAAGCGTATTTCATAAATCTGCAAGAAATCAAAGGGATTAAGTTTGGGACACGTAATCCGATTAACTACTTTGATAATTTTTATAATGCAGAGTTATTTTTACGCGCACACGGATCGTATTCAATTAAAATTGTGGATCCACTAAAAGTTCTTTGTAGAAGCAATTCCAAGAAATAAAAATGTTGTGGATATAAAGGACATTAATGCACAATATTTATCTGAATTTATGAATGCCTTGCAAACGGCGATTAACCAAATGTCGAGTGATGGAATCCGCATTTCGTTTGTTTCTTCACGGGGAATGGAATTGGCGAAATACATGTCCAATGTGTTAGATGAAGGCTGGACACAGCTTCGTGGAATGCAAGTCGAGTCGGTTGGAATCAATAGTATTACGTACGATGACCAATCACAAAAACTAATCAATATGAGAAACCAAGGAGCTATGCTTCAAGATCCTTCCGTTAGAGAAGGCTATGTACAAGGATCGATCGCCAGAGGACTTGAAGCTGCTGGATCCAATGAAGGTGGAGCGTTGAATGGATTTATAGGAATGGGTATGGGCATGCAAGGTGCAGGTGGTTTTACCAAAGATGTCTCCGAAACGAATCGCTATCAAATGCAACAACAAGCCCAGCCACCTCAAAATCATGCTCCCACCGATACTTGGCAATGCCAATGTGGTCATAACAATGATGGAAAGTTTTGTTCTGAATGTGGATCACCAAAGCCACAGCATAACACCTGGACATGTGCATGTGGGAACGAAAATAATGGAAAGTTTTGCTCAAACTGCGGGAATAAAAGACCTGAAGTGTTAACATGTAGCCAGTGTGGGTTCACCCCTTTCTAGAAGATGTAAACATGAAAGTTCTGTCCAGAATGCGGAACAAAATTTTAGTAAAAGGAACAAAGAGGTGATGGGGAATGGGGGTTATCGTTTACAAGTGTATCAACTGCGGGGGTCCACTTACTTTTAAGGCAGATACCCAAAACTGGACATGTGATTATTGTTTGAGTGAATTTACGGAACAAGAAGTTCGTGGTTTTATTCAGAATGAGCAAGCACAAGCTGAGGGGGAAACCAGTGCAGCCGTTTTACAACAACAGCAGGAGCAAGATCAGGAATTTCAAGAAAAGGCGTTGGGATTCACGTGTGGAAGCTGTGGCGCTGAGATTGTAACGGATGAAACAACAGCAGCAACCTTCTGTTATTACTGTCATAATCCAACCATCATCCCACGAAGGTTGGAAGGGGAATATCGTCCCGAAAAATTAATTCCGTTTAAGTTTAATCGAGACAAAGCGACTGAATTATTTATTAAGTGGTGTAAGAAAAAACCACTTCTCTCCAAACAGTTTACTACGACATCTGAACTTGAAAAACTGTCCGGAGTATATATACCGTTTTGGCTGTTTGATTGTAATTCCCTGGGAGAAATCAGCGGCGTGGCAACCAGAGTTCGTACCTACACAAGAGGAGATACCCGCTATACAGAAACAAAATATTATCGTATTCTTCGAGAAGGGCAAGCCATTTTTAGAGATGTCCCAGCAGATGGATCGAAAAAAATGGACGACGAGTTCATGAGTATCCTTGGAGCCGTATAATTATAAGGATCTAACCGATTTTTCCATGTCCTATTTATCAGGATACTTAGCCGAAAAATATGATATGGATCAAAATGATGTGTATGGAAGAGTTTCAGGAATCATTCGTAATAATATGGATGTCTTACTTCGAGATACGATTCAAGGCTATAACACTGTTAATGTTAAAAACTCAGAGATTAAATTAAAAAATGTAGAAGCGACCTATGTGTTGTTGCCTGTTTGGATATTTACTTATCAGTTTAAAGGAAAGACCTATATGTTTGCGATGAACGGGCAGACAGGGAAAATATCCGGTAAGTTACCGGTTAGTCTCGGCAGAGCGGGTTCTTGGTTTGGGTTGATTTCTGCCGCCGTGTTTTCCATTCTTTTGATTGGAGGGCAATTTTTATGGTAAAAAGTAAAAAGTCCTTCTTCCTACTGCCGTTGTTATTGATTCTCTTATTTTCTGCAGGGTCTATTTCGCTAGCATCTTATGAAAAGGTTTATGATGAGGCCGATTTATTTTCTGAAGAAGAACGAGTGGAAATCAATGACAAAGCAAAAATTTTAAGCGATCAAACCGAGATGGATATCATCATTGTGACGACTAACGATAGCAAGGGGAAATCATCAAGCCAATATGCATTAGACTTTTATGATAAGCATGGTTTTGGCTATCAAGGAACGTTAGACGGTGTCCTTTATTTATTAAATATGGGTGAACGAGAAGTCTATATTTTTACAAGAGATAAGGGAACTGATTATATTCATGCTAGTAGAATTGAAGATTTACTAGACCAAGTATATCCGCCCTTAGGGGAAGAGAACTATAGTGAAAGTGTTCGCATCTTCCTTGATGAAGTAGAAAAAATCATGGCTTCCGGACCTCCTTCCAATCAGTCCGGGGAATCAGGCTATACCTATACGGAAATGACGAGTGAACCGAGTTGGATTCAGAAACTAGGAATCTATTTGCTGATCTCGATTGCCATTGGTGGGATAGCGGTAGGCATTATGTCACTGAGCAATAAGGGGCGCTCGACAGTCAATGCTAGAACCTATTTACAAGACAATTCATTTACAATTACAAAGAAGCGAGACCGACATTATAATACCAGCGTGACCCAACAAAAAATTCAAAGTAACAACAATAGCGGACACAGTTCGGGTGGTGGCGGTATTGGAGGCGGAGGGAGAAAGTTCTAATCTCCTTCTTTAAACAGAATTTAGAACCGTCCGAGGCCACTGAAAAAGTGGTTGCTTTGAACAATGAACTTGGATTTCTATCAATATACATTAAATAAAAGAAGGCAATTATCTACATAAAGTAGGTAATTGCCTTCTTATTTTTTAAAAATGGACTTTTTTAGTGGTTTTGAACTGTCACAGCGAACTTGAACC